>NZ_JBDPLZ010000010.1:0-232808 GCF_039871655.1 Actinocorallia sp. B10E7 | reverse complement strand
CCTCCAGCAGAAGCCGCTCCGCCGCGTCGAGCAGGACCATACGGTTCTTCGCGTCCAGCGCGCCGATCCGTCGCGGCGATGCCATGCCATGACCTCCAAGGACTCCCCGGCCGCGCCGTCCGGCGCCGTCCGACATCGTAGTGCGACTCCCCCTGTGACCTTGACCACAGGATTCCAGCCATGCTAAGCATGTGCACAGTAATGCTGAGCACATGCCCAGTAATGGTACGCGCATACCGGGTCCTGGAGGAATGCGGGTCCCTTCCCACCCCCCCCTTTGGAGAAGGAGCCGAATATGGCCCCCTCTGCACAGACCCTTTCCCGTCCCCTCGCCGACCGTCTGCCCCTGCGCCGCGCGCACCGCGGTCTGGTGTCCCTCGGCGAGCTGTTCTCCACCGGCCTGGAGGGACTGCGCCGCACCTGGGAGGTGCGGGCGTGGTTCTGGGAGTTCATCGACCAGTTCGCCTTCCTCGCCCGCGTCACCACCCTGCCGGTGATCCTGGTGGCGCTGCCGCTGGGCGCCACGGTCGCCCTCCAGGTCGGCGACCTGGCCGGGCAGTTGGGCGCCCAGTCCGCCACCGGCGGCGCGGTCATCGTCGGCCTGGTCCGCGAGATCGCACCGATGGCCGCGGCGCTCGTCATCGCCGGAGCCGGCGGATCGGCGATGACCTCCGACATGGGCGCCCGCAACATCCGCGACGAACTGGCCGCCATGGAGGTCATGGGCATCAACCCCGTCCACCGGCTCGTCACCCCGCGCATGTGGGCCGCCAGCATGGTGTCCACCATGCTGGCGTCCCTGGTCATCATGTCCGGGGCCGTCGGCGGATTCGTCTTCAACGTCCTGCTGCAGGGGGTGACCCCCGGCGCCTACTTCGACGGAGCGCTCGGCCTGCTGCGCGTGTCGGACCTGGTGGTCACCCTGTTCAAGGCCTGGCTGTTCGGCATGATCTCCGCGCTGGTCGCCTGCCACAAGGGCATGAACTGCGAACTGAGCCCGGCCGGGGTGGGCCGCGCGGTGAACCAGGCGACGGTCGTCGCGTTCATGCTCGTCTTCGCCTTCAACTACATCCTCACCACCATCTACTTCCTCGCGTTCCCGCCGGAGGTCTGATGCTGCTCGTCGACATGCCACGCACCGCGGCGGTCCGGCTCATCCGGGTCTCGGCGACGGCCGCGAACCGTACAGCCGACCTGGCCGAATGGCCGCTGTTCGTCTTCAGAGTCCTCTTCCACTCGATCCGCGACATCGTCTTCCGGCTTAAGTACGCCAAGACCGTCGCCCTCCAGGTCAGCGACATCGTCATCGGCGTCGGCGCCACCGTCGTCGGCGGCGGCATGATCTTCGTGATCTTCATCATGTCGCTGTTCCTGGGAACCGAGGTCGGCCTTCAGGCCTACACCGGCCTGCAGGTCATCGGCGCCGAGTCGTTCATGGGGCTGATCGGGGCGTTCATGAACGTCCGCGAGACCACCCCGATCATCGCCGCGATCGCGCTGGCGGCCCAGTGCGGTTCCTCCTTCACCGCCGAGCTCGGCGCCATGCGCATCAGCGAGGAGATCGACGCCCTCGAAGTGATGGGCATCAACTCGTTCGTCTACCTCGTCTGCACCCGGGTCGTCGCCGCGCTCATCGCCCTGGTGCCGCTCTACCTCATCGCGCTGTTCGCCAGCTTCTTCGCCACCCGATTCATCTCCACGTCCTTCTTCACCCTGGCGCCGGGCGTCTACGACTACTACCTCTACCTGTACCTGCCGCCCCAGGACCTGTTCTACAGCGCGGTCAAGGTCGGGATCTTCGCCTTCGCGGTCATCACCATCCACTGCTACTACGGCTACTACGCCAGCGGAGGACCCGTCGGAGTGGGACGCGCCGCCGGACAGGCGATCCGCCTGTCGATCATCACGATCGTGACGCTCAACCTGCTGCTGTCCTACGTGTTCTGGGGCCAGGGCGGAACAGTGAGGCTCGCCGGATGAACCAGAGCCTCTCCCCCGCCCGGCGCATCGCGCTCGTGCTGGGCACCGCGCTGGCGCTCGCCGTGGCCGGTCACCTCATGATCGCCAAACCGTTCGCCGCCGAGGGGATCCGGCTGACCGCCGACTTCGGCGCCGCGGGGCAGGGGCTCACCAAGTCCTCCCCGGTCAAACTGCGCGGCGTCACGGTCGGCCGGGTCGAGCGGATCGAGATGGCCCCGGACGGCGGCGCCCGCCTGACGCTGCGCCTCGACGAAGGCGTCCGGGTCCCGGACACCGCGACGGCGGCGCTGGAGCCGGAGTCGGTGTTCGGCCCCAAGTTCATCGACCTGGTCCCCGGCGGGCACGAGGCCGCCGGGCCGTTCCTGCGCGACGGCGCCCGCGTCACCCGCACCTCCGACAGCCTCGACCTCGTCTCGCTGCTCGACGGCGCCGACGCCGTCGTGTCCGCCGTCGACCCCGAGGACATGGTGGTGATCATGGACGCCCTCGGCCAGGGGCTGAGCGGCGCGGGCCCCGACCTCGCCGGGATACTCGAAGGCACCGGCACCCTGGTGAAGCTGGCGCACCGCCATCGCCAACGGGCCCGGACCTTCCTGGACGACCTCGCCCGGCTCGCCGAGCTGCGCGGCGTGGGCGACGACCTGAAGACCCTCACCGCCTCGTCCGACGCCCTGCTCACCACCCTCCTTTCAGGGCAGGACCGCGGGCTGCGCACCGCCCAGGGCGTCTGGGAAATGACCTCCCTGCTCGCCCACGGCCTCGGCACGCACGAGAACGACCTGCGGCAGATGTTCCGGTCCGTGGAAAGGGCGGCGACCTTCATGGACCAGCAGCTCTACATCGCCGGCCCCGGAGTCCGCGAGGTCATCGAGCTGCTGCCCGTCTACAAGGCCCTGGGCTGGACCCCGGGCCCGCAAGGCAGGCACATGATCGGGGCCCAGGTCCTCCTGCCGACCGACCCGTGCGAGCTGATACTCGGCGTCTGCCCCCAGACCCCAGGAGGCGGCTGACATGACCGCAGGGCGTTTCCCGAACACCCGGACCCGGCAGCGAGGCTCCTCGGTGATCCAGACGATCGCGTTCCTCCTCCTCACCGGAACGCTCACGTTCTTCATCACCGTCCAGATCGCGCGGCTCGGGTTCGGCGACACCTACCGGCTCACCGCGGTGTTCTCCGACGCCAGCGGGCTCATCGAGGGCGACAAGGTGAAGATCGCCGGAACTCCGGTCGGCCAGGTCGGCCGGATCCGGGTCCGGGACGGCAAGGCCGAGGTCGAATTGAAGGTCGAGTCCGTGCACCGGGTGCCCCGGGACAGCGAGGCCGCGGTCCGATGGCGCGACGCCATCGGCCAGCGGGTCGTGTACCTGGTGCCCGGCACCGACCCGGCCATGCTGCGCGACGGCGACCGGGTGGCCCGCACCCGATCGGTCGTCGACGTCAGCGACCTGATCAACCGGCTCGAACCGCTGGCCCGCGGGCTGGACCCGGATCGGCTCAACGCCATCCTCCTCGCGATCTACACCGCCATGGACGGCACCGAGGACGACGCGTCACGGCTGCTGGCCAACGTCGACCGGCTCTCGTCCACCATCGCCGGACGCAAGCAGACGCTGCACGACATGCTGGCCGACTTCTCCACCGTTACCCGCGTCCTGGCCCGGCGCGACCAGCAGATCGCCAAGGCCGCCGACGACCTGGCCGCCCTGACCGAGGCCTTCGGCGAGAACCGCGTCCTCGTCGACACCGCGATCAACGAGCTGGCCGAGACCCTGCGCACCACCGACAAGGTCGCCGGCGACAACGCCGACGAGCTGAACACGATGCTCGAGAACCTGACCTACGTGATGGACGGCACCCGCCGCAACCTCGGGCCTCTGCAGAAGGTGATGTCCGCCTCCTGGCCGAAGTTCCAGCACCTGTTCGACGTCGTCAACGAAGGACAGTTCCTCGTCGGGGCCGCCCCCTGCCTGACCCTGGCGCCCGGCCCGTGCCCCTACGACATACGGCTCACCGAGGTTCCCCGACGGTCCGACCCGGCCTCATCCCTTCGGAAGACCGTCGTGGGAGGCGACTGATGGCACTCAAATCCTTCCGCGACCGCGACCAGGCGACGGTCGGCATCGCCTCTCTGCTGGCCCTCACGCTGGCGCTCGTCACGGTGTTCCTCACCGGCAGCACGGGCCTGCTCGAGAACCGCTACACCATGACCGGCGTGTTCGCCGGGACGGGCGGCCTGCACTCGGGCAACGAGGTCAGGGTCGCCGGGATCAAGGTCGGCGAGGTGACCGCGGTCGAACCCGACTTCGCCCACGGCACCGTCCTCGTCACCTGGAAGGTCGACCGGGAGGTGAACCTCGGCCGCCAGACCCGGGCGGAGATCAGCACCTCCAACATCCTGGGCGGCCGCTACCTGCGGCTCAGCGGCCCCGTCTCCCGCCCCTACCTGGCGGACCTGCCGGACGGGCGGCGCCGGATCCCCCAGGAGCGCACCCGCCTGCCCGTCACGGCGGGCGACCTGGTCGCCACCGGGACCCGCACGTTCGAGCAGTTGGACACCGAACTGATCGGCGACGTCATCGACCGGCTCGGCGGGATCTCGCCGAAGACCCGCGAACGCCTCACCAGCGCGCTGCACGACCTGGCCCGGCTGGCCGACGCCCTCCAGAAGGCGGACCCGCAACTGCGCGAGCTCATCTCCAGCAGTGACCGCCTCCTGTCCACGGTCCGGGCCAAGGACGCCCAGCTCGCCCGGCTCGCCCGCGGCATCCAGGCGCTGCTGGACCAGCTCCGCGACCGGCAGGCCGAGCTCTCGGTACTGCTGGGCAGCGGCAGCGGCGCGGTCACCCGGCTCTCCCGGCTGATCGACGTGCAGCAGCAGGGCCTGATCGACCTGATGGAGGACATGGGCGGCACCGTCGCGGCCCTCCAGCCGCGGCTCGACGACATGAACACCCTGCTGACCTGGCTCGGCCCGTCCATGGCCGGCTTCGCCTCCGGCAACTCCTACGGTCCTTTCCTCGACACGGCCATCACCCAGCTCGGACCGATGGCGCCCGAGGACCTGGCCAAGCTCACCGGGAGGAAGCGATGAGACCTCCGCGGATCGTCACCGCCGCGCTGCTCGCCACCGGACTCGCCCTGACCGCCGGAGGCTGCTCCGTCCTCGGCGCGCCCGACGGCTACCGGATGACCGTGTACTTCGCCAAGGCCCCGTCGCTTTACGAGAAATCCCTGGTGAAGATCATGGGAGCCGAGGCCGGTGTGATCGAGGACGTCCGGATCGAGGGGAACAAGGTCCGGGTGGACCTGCTCATCGACGAGCACGTGCCCGTCCCCGCCGACGCGCGCGCCACGATCGCCGCGGACAGCACGATCGGCGAGCGGAGCGTCATCCTGTACCCGGCCTGGAAGCCTGGGACGGGACGGGCCGCGCCCGGCGCGGTGGTCCCGGTCGAGCGCACCGACCCGCCGGTCGAGATCGACGAGGCGCTCGACTCCTTCACCACCCTGGCCGAGTCCCTCGACCCCGACAGGCTGCGCGGGCTCGTGCGCACCGGGGCCGAACTCCTGGACGGCCGGGGCGAGGGCATGAACGACGCGTTGGGCGACACCGCGGACCTGGCCGAGAGCCTGGCCGCGCAGGACGAGCAGATCGTGTCCGCGGCGACCGGGCTGCGCGATCTGGTCACCTCGCTGAACCGGCGCGACACCAAGCTGAGGGCGCTCATCGACGCGTTCAGCGCCACCAGCAGGCAGTTGGCGGACGAGCGGACCAGGTTGAAGAACCTGCTCGTCGGCCTCGAGGCCCTGGTCCGCAAGGGACAGGTGATCGTCGTCGCCTACCGCGAGACGCTGCCCCCCACCCTCGCGCAGGCCTCGTCCGTACTCATGACGCTGAAGGCCGACAGCGCGTCCATGGCTCAGGCCATGACCGGCTTGGCCGACACCACCGACGCGATCCTGAACGCCTGGGACAGGAAGAACCACCTCCTGGTCATCCGGGCCCAGCTCAATGCGACCCTGCGGATCTGGCTCCAGCCGATCTTCGACGCCATGGGCTGGGGCCGGGTGCCCTGCCTCGACGAGCCGGTCGGCAACTGCCCCACCACGATCGAACGGAAGGGGCGGCCATGAGGCGCGTCCAGGCGGTGCTGCTCGCCCTCGCCTCGGTGGCCTCGTTCACGACGGGGTGTTCCCTGCAGACCCTCGGCGCCCCCACGGGCGACCTCACCCTGTACGCGGTCTTCGACGACGTGCAGAACCTGGTGCCCGGACACAGCGTCCAGATGTACGACGTGCGGGTCGGCTCGGTCACCGACGTCCGGCTCCGGGGCTACCGCAGCCGGGTGGCCTTCTCGCTGGTGGACGGCACGCGGATCCCGGTCGGGACGAGCGCGACCATCGCCAAGACCAGCCTGCTCGGCGAGAACTACATCCAGCTGACCCCGCCCGCCGGCTCCGTGCCGCGCACCGCGCCCGCCCTGGCCGACGGCGACCGGATCACGCAGACGGCCGTCCAGCCCGATCTGGAGCGGATCACCGAGCGGGTCGGGCCGGTGCTGGCCGCGCTCGGCGGGGAGAACCTGGAGGAGATCGTCTCCGAGCTCTCCACCGGCCTCGGCGGCGCCGGGCCGCGCCTGCGGCAGATCATCCAGCGGGCCGCGGAGATCTCCGACGGTTACGCCGCGGCCGGGCGCGACCTGCGCGAGGTGATCGACGGGATGGGCCGGCTGAGCCGGTCCCTGGCCGACGGGGCCCCCGCCCTGGACCGGCTGCCCGGATCCCTGTCGGAGATGACCGAACGGGTCCGCAAGGACCGGGCCGAGCTGAAGAAGACGCTGACCGGCCTGACCGAGCTCGCCCGGACGGCGAACACCGTGATCAAGGAGCGGCACGGCGCCCGGCTGCGGACCATGCTGCTGAGGCTCGACGCCGTCCTCCGCGCGATGATCCGCGGCAAGGACCAGCTGAAGACCGTCATGCGGGACCTGCTCGACAAGCTCATGCTGGCTCCGCGCATCTCCCACGAGGGGCAGATCCTCGCCGTGGCCTGGCTGGGCGGATTCCTGCCCGAGCAGAAATCCTCCCGTCGGCGCGACCTCGGCTCGCAGCTCGAACGGCTGCTGGCACCGAGGTGAGGGGAACGCGATGAGACCACGCATCCTGCTGAACCTGTCCGTCTTCGCCGCCGTCGCCACCGTCATGTTCGTCTGGGCGGCGCTGACCCTGCTGCCGATCCGGTTCGGCGAGGAGTTCATCCGGATCGAGGCCCGGTTCGCCTCTTCCCCCGGCCTGCGCTCCGGCCTGGAGGTCGACTACCTGGGCGTGCCGATCGGGAGCGTCGAGAAGGTCCGGCTGCGTCCCGGCCGGGTCGAGGTCACCCTGCTCGTGGACCCGGACCTGAGCCCGCCGGGCACCGTGACCGCCCGGGTCCTGCGCAAGTCCGCGGTCGGAGAGCCCTATGTGGAGCTGGAGCCTCCAGACTCGGGCGCCACCGCGCCGCCGCTCGAGGACGGTGACGTCATCCCGCTCTCACGCACTGACGACACGGTGGAGTACCAGCGGCTGTTCGAGAACGCCGGGCGGATGTTGCGCGCGGTCGACCCCGAGGATCTGAAGACCCTGACGCACGAACTGGCGACCGGGCTCGACGGCCGAGGCCGGCAGGTGCACGACACCCTCGCCGACCTCGACCACCTCACCCGGACCGTCGCCGACGAGGCGGGTGTGCTCGACGCCCTCGCGGTCCAGCTGACCACCCTGGCGGGCACCCTCGCCGACAAGGGACCGCGGCTCGCCTCCGGGATGAACGACCTCGCGGCCTTCACCGCCGCGCTGAGCGATTCCGACAACGAGATCGACAGCGTGCTCGACAACGCGCCGAACCTCACGGAACAGGTGAACGCGCTGCTCGAGGAGTCACGGCCCGGCATGCGGTGCGTGCTCACCGCGGCGGGCACTCCCGGAACGCCCGTGTTCACCCCGGAGAACTCCAAGGCCCTTCAGCACGCCCTGAAGCAGCTCCGTTACGGGTTCCCCGCGATGGTCGACGACGTCCTGGTGCCTGGTCCCGAAGGCGGCTCCTACGTCCGGGCCACCGCCGTCATCACCCTCGCGGGTCCGATACCGAACTCGCAGGAGTACCCCGAGCCCCTGGCCGCTCCCGAAAAGCCGCCGCTCTACCACTGCCGCGACGCCCCCGTCCGGGACCGCTCCGTCAATGACGCCGACCGCCCGGCCCGGGAGCCCGACGAGGCGGCGCGCCCCGCGGGAACCGACCCCGAACAGGTCTTCCGGACCGTCGCCCCCCGGCCCGCCGCCGGACCCCGGGCGAAGGGGCCGACGGACCGGTGGCTGCCGCGGCTGCCGATCGCGGCCGCCGCTCTGGTCCTGCTCGGCACCGCCGTCCACACCGTACGCCGGATGCGTTCCCTGTCCGACCCGAGGAGGAGACCGTGACCACCAGGACCAGCGAAGAGCTCTCAACCGAGAAGATCCCCGAGGACACCGTGGCCGAGGACACCGCGAAGGAGACGGAGCGGAGGCGGTGGCCGTCCGCCGGAGTGTCGCGGAGGCTGGTCATGGCCGCGCTGGCGCTGGTCTTCCTCACCGCCGTGGCGACGGCCGGCATCCAGTGGCGGGAGGCCGGCCGGCTGGCCGACCGGGACCGCACCGAACAGCAGGTGCGCACCCGGTCCGCGGAGTTCGCGCGGGCTCTGCTGGCCTACCGGCACACCGAGCTGCCCGCCGCGCGGGCGCGCATCCACGACCTGACGTCCGCCGACTTCGGCCGTACCTATGAGACGGCCTTCGACGGGCTGGCCGAGGTCATCGCCAAGTACCGGGCGGACGCCACCGCCACCGTGCGCGAGAGCTACGTCGACGACTTCGACGGCGAGCGCGCCAAGACCCTCGTCGTCCTGGACAGCGAGGTGAAGAGCACCCTCGGCACCCGCCGCGTCCTGGGCACCAAGCTGATGCTGGAGCTGGTCCGGGAGAAGGGCTCCTGGCGCGTCGACTCCATGGTGACGCTCCCCGCCGACGACGAGACCCTCACCAAGCCCGACGGCACCGTCGAGAAGACCGGGGACGCCGACGCCGCGGAGCCCACCGGGCAGCCGACCCCCTGAGCGCGGAGGAGAAGGACGCGAGGGCCGGACCTCACGCTCCGCGGCCGTCCGCCGCGTAGTCGTGGTGGATGGGGCCGCTGGTCCGGCCGAGCGGCAGGGCTCCGCCCCCGCGGCGCCCTGCCACGATCTCCGCGATGATCGCCACCGCGGTCTCCTCGGGGGTGCGGGCTCCCAGATCGAGCCCGATCGGCGAATGGAGCCGTGCCAGCTCCGCGTCGGTGAGGCCGGCCTCGCGCAGCCGCTCCAGTCTCTCGGCGTGCGTGCGGCGTGAGCCCATCGCGCCGACGTAGCCGACGGGCAGCCGCAGCGCGACCTCCAGCAGCGGCAGGTCGAACTTGGCGTCATGGGTGAGGATCACGACGGCCGTGCGGGAGTCGATCTCGGTGGAGGCCAGGTAGCGGTGCGGCCAGTCGACGACGACCTCGTCGGCGTCGGGGAACCGCGCGGGGGTGGCGAACACCGGACGGGCGTCGCAGACCGTCACGCGGTAGCCGAGGAAACGGCCGAGGCGGACCACCGGCCCCGCGTAGTCGATCGCGCCGAAGACCAGCAGCCGGGGCCTGGTGGCGTAGGAGGCGATGAAGACCTCCAGGCCCGGACGGCGGCGGACCGAACGGATCCCGGTCGCGCCGCCGTCCAGCATGGCTCTCGCCTCCGCCACCACGGCGGTGTCCACGGCCGCCGTCCCGCTGCTCCCGTGGTGCCCGTCCGGCAGGATGACGAAGGTCGCGCCTGAGCCGTCCAGGACATGCGCCACGGCCACCGGGGAAGAGGCGGAGAC
Organism: Actinocorallia sp. B10E7; assembly: GCF_039871655.1. NCBI lineage: Bacteria > Bacillati > Actinomycetota > Actinomycetes > Streptosporangiales > Thermomonosporaceae > Actinocorallia > Actinocorallia sp. B10E7. Next base: position 222,916 of record NZ_JBDPLZ010000010.1, on the reverse strand, counting down.
CGCTTCGACCACCTGCGCCGGCGGCGCGGGCTGGACGAACACCTCGATGGTGCCCCCGCAGGTCAGGCCGACCGCGAAAGCGGTGTCGTCGGAGTAGCCGAAGCTCTCCCGCACCGCCGAGCCGGTCCGCAGGACCTCACGGCACAGCTCGTAGACGGCGCCTTCGACGCATCCGCCGGACACGCTGCCCACGGCCTCCCCGTCCTCGGAGACGGCCATGGCCGCGCCGGGGCGTCGGGGAGCGCTGCCGACCGCCCCGATGACGGTGGCCAGCGCGTACCGCACACCCGCACGGCTCCAGGCCTCGAGCCTCGAGGCGATCTCACGCATGCGCCTGCTCCTGGTCGGTCTCCGGGCTCAGCCGATGATGAGCGGGAGGGTCTCCCAGCCGCGGACCGTCGACGTCTGCGCCAACTTCGCTCCGTCCCAGTCCACCTCCCAGCGCGGGAAGCGCCTCAGGATCTCCTCCATCGCGATCCTGCCCTCCAGCCGGGCCAGCGCCGCGCCCAGGCAGTAGTGGCCGCCCAGGCCGAAGGCCAGTTGCTGGCTGATGTGGCGGCGGATGTCGAAGCCGTCGCCGTCGGGGTAGCGCCGCTCGTCCCGGTTGGCGGAAGCCACGTTGAAGAGCAGGGCGCTGCCCGCCGGGACGGTCTCGCCGTGGAACTCCACGTCCTGGGTGACGTACCTGCCGATGGAGTGGCCGGCCGGCTCCATGCGCAGGATCTCCTCGATGGCGTTGGGGATCAGGGACGGGTCGTCCACGAGCTCGCGGCGCTGGTCGGGATGCTGGGCGAGCAGGGATCCGATCCAGCCGATGAGCCGTCCCGTCGTCTCGTTCCCGGCGCCCGCGACGACCGTGACGTAGGTCAGGACCTCGTCGCGGGTGAGGGTGCGCGTCCGGCCGTTCTCGTCCTCGAACTCGGCGTTCAGCAGCTCGGTCATGAGGTCGTTCGACGGGTGCCTCCTGCGCCAGTCGATGTACTCGCCGAAGGCCTCGTTGCTGAGGACCGCGCCTCCCCGGAAGTCCATCTGCCCGCCGTCCTCGGTGCGCAGGACCTCGTCCGTCGTGTCGCGGATCGCCGGCTGGTCGGACTCGGGGATGCCGAGGAGCATGCCGATCACGCGCATCGGCATCTCGGCGCCGACGGCGGCCATGAGGTCGAAGCGCTTCTCGCCGAGGACGGCGTCGAGGGCGTTGGTGCAGAAGCGCCGCACCTGCGGCTCCAGCATGCCGATCCGCCGGGGGGTGAACACGCGGGCGAGCAGGCGGCGGTGGATGTCGTGGGTGGGCGGGTCCTCGAAGATGAGGGTTCCCGGCGGGATCTCGAAGTCCGACTTGATCAGCTCGAGGATGTTGCCCTTGGACGAGCGGAACGTCTTCCAGTCCGGCAGGCCGCGCTCGACGTCGGCGAAACGGCTGACCGCGTAGAAGTCGTACTTCTCGTTGTAGTAGAGCGGCGCCTCTTCCCGGAGCCGACGGTAGATCGGGTACGGATCGGTCGTGAACTCGGCGTCGTAGGGGTCCCAGTAGACCTCGTCGTCGGCTGCCATCTGTGTTCCTCCAGAGATGATCAGAACGTTCACTCGGGCGGGGGCCGGTGAGGCGCCCGCCCGGTCACTTGAGCAGGGACCCCGCGTCGATCGGAAGCGTCACGCCGGTGATGTAGCGGCCCTCGTCCGACGTCAGGAAGAGCACCGCGTTGCTGACGTCCACCGACTCCACCCACGGGACCGGCAGCATGTTCATCATCTGTGAGATCGGCGCCATGTCCTCCTGGGTGGGGTTCTCCAGGTCGGGCCGGAACATGCGGTACGTCATCTCGTTCATCAGCATCGGCGTGTTCACCTGGGTGGGGTGGACGGAGTTGACCCTGATGTTGTGCTGCGCGAGCTCCACCGCCATGGTGCGCATCAGCCCGACCACGCCGTGCTTGGTGGCGACGTAGTTGGCGATGAACGGGTGGGCCTTCAGTCCCCCGACGGAGCTGGTCAGCACGATCGAGCCGCCGCGGCCGCCCTCGATGATGTGCGGGACCGAAGCTTTGGCGGTGTGCCAGACGCCGGTCAGGTTGACGTCGACCGAGTCCTGCCACGGCTTGGCGTCCAGGTCCTGGACCGGGTCGCCGGAGGCCGCGAGGCCGGCGTTGGCCACGACGATGTCCAGTCGGCCGAGCCGGCTCACCCCGTCGTCGACGGCCGCCTTCAGCGCGTCGTAGTCGCGCACGTCCGCCTGGGTCGCGATGATGCGCCGGCCCAGCGCCTTCACCTGCTCGACCGTCTCGTCCAGGTCCTCCGGGGTGGACATGGGGATGGGCACGGTGTCGATCTGCTTGCAGATGTCGACCGCGATGATGTCCGCGCCCTCCTCCGCCAGTCGTACGGCGTGGCTGCGTCCTTGGCCGCGTGCCGCACCGGTGATGAAAGCCACCTTGCCTTCTACTCTTCCGGGCATCACTGACTCTTCTCTTGACTCGATGGCCGGCGCCGGCGGGTGTGCGGCGCGGGTGAATTCGTGGTTCTGCGGAGCCGGGGGCTGCCGGTCTCAGGCGTTCTTGCGGCCCTGCGTGTTCCTTCGGCGGTTCAGGATGATGAGGAGGAGGGTGAGCAGGGCCGCCGCGGCGGCGATGGGGCCGACCCGTTCGAGGAGGCCCCCTCCGGCCGACCGAAGGAGGTCGATCGGCTCGGCGGGGGGCGGGGGGTTTTCGTCCGGGGTCTCCTGTTCCGGCGGTTGGACGGCGGGGACGGCCGTGTGGCCGATCGCGGCCCCGCCGCCGTCCGCCGGGGGCCCGGCGAGGCCGGCGGCGAGGTTGGTGGCGAACTGGTCGATGAGGCCGGCTGCGACGTCGGCCAGCGTGCTGCGGCCGAACTGCGCGGGTCTGCCGGTGATGGCCAGGTCGGTGTCCACGAGGACGCCGGTGGTGTCCCCGTGGTCGGTGAGCGTGCAGGTGATGGTCGCCTTGGCGGTTCCGCCGCCGCGCGTCTCCCGGCCGCCCGCCTCCATGACCACGGTCCTGGCCGCCTCGTCGAGGGAGAGGAAGGTGACGGTGCCGCTGTAGGTCAGCCCGATCGGCCCGAGCTTGACCTTGACCTTGCCGCCGAACCGGTCGCCGTCGTGCGAGGTCAGGGTCGCTCCGGGCACGCAGGGGGCGATCCGCTCGATGTCGAGCAGGACCTTCCACGCCTCCTGGACGGGCACGGGGATGCTGAGGGTGTTCTGGAGCTTCATCCGGTCTCCTCCGCGGCGGCGCCGTCGGCCGCCGCCCGGACGGCCTTGAGAATCCCCTGATAACCGGTGCAGCGGCACAGGTTCCCGGACAGGCCGTCGCGGATCTGTTCGTCGGTGGGGTCGGGGTGGTCGCGCAGGAACGCGGTGACCGAGACGATCAGCCCCGGGGTGCAGAAACCGCACTGCAGCCCGTGGTGGTCGCGGAAGGCGGACTGGACCGGGGAGAGACCGCCGTCCGGCGAGGCGATCCCCTCGACGGTGGTGATCTCCGCCCCATCCGCCTGCACGGCGAACATCAGGCAGGAGCGGACGGCCTCTCCGTCCAGGAGGACCGTGCACGAGCCGCAGACGCCGTGCTCGCATCCCAGGTGGGTGCCGGTGAGCCCGCAGTGCTCGCGCAGGTAGTCGGCGAGGGTCAGCCGGGGCGGCACGGTCGCGCGCCGCGCCATGCCGTTGACCCGCATCCGGACTTCGACGTCAGGCATCGTTCGCCTCCTTGACGGCTCGCTGCCAGGCGCGCGCCACCATGACGGCGCCGACGTGTCTGCGGTAGTCGGCAGAGGCGTGCAGGTCCGAGGGCACCGACTCCGGTTCCGACAGGGCGATGCGCCCGACCTCGCCGGGCGGGAGCTCGTCGGCGCCCCGGCCGGCCAGCGCCTTTTCGGCGGACGAGGCGCGCAGCGGCGTCGGGCCGAGGCCGAACAGGCCGATGGCGCACCGGTGGATCCGCCCCCCGGCGTCGAGTTCGACGGAGACGGCGGCGCCCGCGATGGCGAAGTCGCCGGACCTGCGGGCGAACTCCTCCACGGCGAAACCGCTGCGGGGTCTCCGGACGGGGAAGGTGATCCCGGTCAGCAACTCGTCGGGTGCCAGAGCGGTGCTCCACATGCCGGTGAAGAAACCCGCCGCGGGGAGGGTCCGCCAGCCTCGCGGCGACACCGTCTCCAGTTCCGCGTCGAGCGCCAGGGCCACCGCCGGGTACTCCGCTGCGGCGTCGGCGTGGGCGATCGATCCGCCGACGGTGCCGCGGTTGCGGATCTGGAAATGCCCGATCAGCGGGGTGGCGCGGGCCAGCAGCGGGACGTTCCGAACGACCTCCGCGGACCGCTGCACCTCGGCCTGGGTGGTGGCGGCGCCGATCCACAGTCCCGTGCCGCGCCGCTCGACGCCGCGCAGCTCGGTCAGGCGGCGCAGGTCGACGAGATGGTCGAAGACCGCCAGCCGCAGGGCGAGCATGGGGACCAGGCTCTGCCCTCCGGCGATGACCTTGGCCTCCTCGCCCAGTGCCGCGAGCAGGCCGACCGCCTCGACGGCGTCCTCCGGCGCGTGGTAGGTGAAAGGCGCGGGCTTCATCCGGTCACCGTCCCCCGCGTCCGGGCCCGGCGTACCAGTGTGACGATCGACTCCGGCGTCACCGGCAAGCGGGTGATCTTCGCGCCGAATGGCGCGAGCGCGTCGGCGACCGCGTTCACGACCGCGGGAGGCGCCCCGATCGCGCCGCCCTCGCCGACGCCCTTGTAGCCGCCGGGGCCCGGCCCCGGGGTCTCGACGTGGCCGTACTCGATGACCGGCACCTCGGTGGAGGTGGGCAGGAGGTAGTCCATGAAGGTCGTGGCGATGGGGTTGCCCTCCTCGTCGTAGGCGAGGTGCTCGTACAGCACGCCGCCGATCCCCTGCACGGTGCCGCCCGCGATCTGGCCCTCCACCACACTGGGATTGATCATGGGGCCGCAGTCCTCGCTGACGATGTGGCGCAGCAGCTTCACCTCGCCCGTGGTCACGTCCACCTCGCAGGTGCACAGGTGCGTCGCGTTGGCCCAGATCATCGGAGCCCGCGCCCGGTACCGGCCGCTGGCCTCCAGGCCCGGCTGCACGCCGGGCGGCAGGTTCTCGGGCTGGAAGTAGGCGGTCGCGGCGACTTCCGCCAGGGAGAGGACGGCCTCGGGCTTGTCCGGGACGCGGGCCTGCCCGTCCGCCAGCTCGACGTCCTCGGCGGACACGCCCAGGCGGTGCGCGGCGATCGCCGTGATGCGCTCCCGCAGGACCGACGCGGTCTCCGCGATGGCCCCCGCGGTCATCGACCCCGACCGGCTGCCGCCGGTGCCGCCGCCGAACGGCGTGATCGCCGTGTCGCCCTGGATGGTGTTGACGTCCTCGATGTTCACGCCGAGGGCGTCGGCGGTGAGCTGGACGACGGTGGTCTCGATGCTGTTGCCGCTCGAGCCGCCCGCGACGTACACGTTGACCTTGCCCGAGGGCTCGATCCGGATCGTCGCCCCCTCGGTGGCGTACAGCGGCATCACGCCCGTGGTCGGCTCGACGTAGGTGCACGTGCCGACGCCCAGGAAGCGGCCCTCGGCGCGGGCCCGCTCCTGCTCCCGGCGGAACGCCCCGTAGTCGAGCATCTCGAGGGCCTGCTCGAACGTCTCCAGGGGGGTGATGTCGCTGTAGGGCATGCCGCAGGGGTTCACCAGCGGGAGCTCGTCGCGCCGCAGCAGGTTCCGGCGGCGCAGCTCGACCGGGTCCATCCCCATATCGCGGGCAGCGATGTCCAGGAGCACCTCGCGTGCCACCGACTCGAACTGCCACGGCCCGCGGTAGGCGGTGCGCCCCACGGTGTTGGAGAACACCGCCGTCGTGGCGAACGTCCCCTGCGGGACCCGGTAGGGGCCGGGGAACAGCAGCCCGACGACGGGGAGGGTCTGCACCGGCCACGGGATCGGGTAGGCGCCCACGTCCTGCACGTAGTCGATCGCGGCGGCCAGGATCGAGCCGTCGGCGTCGAAGGCCATCCGGGCGTCGGCGTGCTCGTGGCGAGCCTGCCCGGCCGACAGCAGGTTCTCCCGCCGGTCCTCGATCCACTTCAGCGGGCCGCGGACCTTTCGCGAGGCCAGCATGACGCACATGTCCTCGCGCTGCGGCATCACCTTCTGGCCGAAGCCTCCGCCGGTGTCGCGCATCACGACGCGCACCCGGTGTTCGTCGAGCCCGAGCAGCCGGGCGCAGAACAGGCGCACCTCGTGCGGCGACTGGGTCGCGGCCCAGATCGTCATCTCGCCGGTGGACGCCGACCACTCCGCCACCAGGCCCCGCGTCTCGATGGGCACGGCCGCGTAGGCCTGCTGGTGGATCGTCTCGCGCACCGTGAACGCGGCCTCGTCGAAGACCGGCGCGAGCTCCTCGACGGGAAGCCCCGCCATCTCGCCGGCGACGTTGCGGGGGTATTCGGCGTGCACCAGCTCGGCGGCCTCCCGCGCCGTGGCGTAGTCGACGACCGGAGGCAGCGGCTCGTAGTCGACGACGACCAGCTCCGCGGCGTCCTCGGCGATGTAGCGGTCGGCGGCGACCACCAGCGCCACCGGGTCCCCGACGAAGCGCACCTCGCCCTCGGCCAGCGGCGGCCGCGGCGTGTCCGGGACGTCGCGGCCGACCAGGGTGTACCACTGCTCGCGCACGCCCGGGTTGAGGTCCTCGGCGGTGAAGACCGCGTGGACCCCCTCGACGGCGAGCGCCTCGGTGACGTCGATGCCCTCGATCCGGGCGCGGGCCAGCGGGCTGCGCACGAAGTGCGCGTGGAGCATCCCGGGCCGCACCACGTCGTCCACATAGGTTCCGTGGCCGGTCAGCAGCCGCGGGTCCTCCACCCGGGGCACCCTGGTGCCGGCGTAGCGCGCCGGAGCCGTCTCCGCGGCGCTCATCCGCCGGCCGTCCTCATGCCGCGCCCGAAGGCGTCGGCCCGGCCGTCGGAGCGGGGGCGGGGATGGGGTGCCGATGCTTCGCCGCCGAAGCAGTGGACCGAACCGGAGTCGCTCACTCAGGCCTCCTCTGACCGTGTGCGCGGTCTGCCGCCGTGTGCCGCCGCGAGCACGCGGGACCTCCTGCGCCTCGCACTGCTGAGCACCTACCTAGCATTGCTGTGCACATGCCTAGCATGGCCCGAACATTGTGGTCAAGGTCACCCACACGGGTACGTACGGCGCGCACAGCACGGGAAACGGCGTGATGCTGCTCCCCGCCCCGCGCACGAACGACCGTCCGCGCACGATGACGGCCACGCCGTGCCAGGCGAGGGCGGAGCCGGTCGTGATTCGGCTACCGGCCTCTTCCGGCCACATCGAACGCGCCGACGCCGTGCCGCGTCGGCCCCGCCGCCGGCCGGTGTCTCATCACGGGTCCGGCGGACGGTCGAACTGCCGGGCTAGCGATGCGATGTACTCCCCGAACACCGCCTTCACCGGGGTCGAGGGCGCGATCAGCCACGAGGCCTCCATCCCGTTGAGGAAGGCGACGATCTCCTCGGCCTTGACCGCCGCGTCCAGGTCGGGCCGGTACCTGCCCGCGCGCTGGCCCCGGCGGATCCCCTCCGCGACCGCCTCGACCGCGGCCCGGTGCCTGGCGAGCATCCAGTCGTGCAGCGGGGCGTCGGGGTCGAGGTTCTCCATTCTGAGGACGGCGAACGTCCCGACCATCTCCGGAGCCCGGGCGATCCGCTCGGCGACGTGCTCGAGCTGCTCCAGGAGGTCCCGCGAGTCGTCCTTGTGCGCCGCGTCGTAGACGTTGCGGGCCTCGAGCACCGCTTGGAGCAGATGTTCCTTGGACCTGAAGTGATGCAGCAGGCCCGCGGGGCTGATCCCCGCCTCCCCCGCGATCTGCCCCAGCGTCGTGGTACGCCATCCGTTCCTCGTCAGCAGCCGCTGAGCGACGGCGAGGATGAGCTGTTTGCGGTGCTCCCCCTTGGCGAGGAGGGCCGCGTAGGGACGCAGGTCGGGCATGAGGCTCTCCTCTGAGATTCGCGAGCACTCATCGGACCGGTCGCCTATTTGAGTTTGGCCTTCATCTCGTCGAGTTTGACCAGGATCGGATAGCCGCCGACGCTCAGGGCGTTGCCGTGACCGGTCTGGTGGATGTCGAACACCGACTGGATCGCGGCGTAGAAACCCTGCACGTCCTGGGTCTGATTCACCGCCCGCTTGGCCTGACGCAACCCGAACGCCGGCATCTCGGCGATCTGCGCCGCCAGCTCACGCGTCGCGGCGTCCAGCTCCTCCCGCGCCACCACCCGGTTGACCATGCCGACCCTCTCGGCCTCCTCCGCCGTCAAAGGACGACCGGTGAACAGGATCTCCTTGGCCTTGCGAGGACCCAGCTCCCAGGTGTGGCCGTGGTACTCCACCCCGCCGATGCCCATCGTGACCACCGGGTCGGAGAACAAGGCGTCCTCAGAAGCCACGATCAGGTCACACGGCCAGCACAACAGCAGACCTCCCGCGATGCAACGCCCCTGGACGGCGGCGATCGACGGCTTGGGAACGTTGCGCCAGCGCAGGGAGTAGTCCAGGTAGCGGCGGGTCTCCGCGTTGTAGATCCACTCCAGGGTGATCTTCTCCGGAGCCGGGCCGCTGCCCTTCAGATCGTGGCCGGCCGAGAAGTGCCTGCCCTCCGCCCGCAGCACGATCACCGCCACGTCCTCGTCCTGCGCCGCCCTCGTCCACGCGGCGTCGAGCTCGTCGAGGAGCTGCATGTTCTGGGCGTTGGCCGCCTCGGGGCGGTTGAGGGTGATCGTCGCGATCCTGTCGGCGACCTCGTAACAGATGTACATGATGGGCTCCTCAGCCTCGGGGCAGGCCGAGCACCCGCTCGGCGATGACCGTGCGCTGGATCTCGGAGGTGCCGCCGGCGATGGTGCCGCCGAAGCTCCGCGCATAGCGTTCGAACCAGCCGGTGATGAACACGTCCAGATTCAGATGGGCGTAGGGCCCCGTGGCCGCGGGGTACAGGCCTTCGGCCCCGTGGGCGTCCAGCATCCGCTCCGCCGCCTTCTGCGTCGCTTCGGAGCCGAACAGCTTGAGCACGGACAGCGCCGCGACGTCCTCCTCGCCGCGGGCGGCGCGGGCCAGGGCCGCCGAGCCCATCAGCCGCAGGGCCTGGGCGTCCATGACGAGCGTGGCGTACCAGTCGCGGTCGAGCGGGGTCGTCGGGCGGAAGTCCCGGACCTGTTCCTCCAGGCGTGTGGCGAAGTGCAGCCACAACATGTTGCGCTCATGGCCGAGGGAGCCGGTCGCGATCCGCCAGCCGTCGTTAAGGGCGCCGACGAGGTTCTCGGCGGGGACCTTGACGTCCTCGAAGAAGACCTCGTTGAAATCCAGGTCCTCGCGTCCGGCGATCGAGCCGAACGGGCGGCGGGTCACGCCCGGCGTGTCCGTAGGGATGATCAACGTGCTGATGCCCTTGTGCTTGGGCGCGTCGGGGTCGGTGCGCACGAAGGCGAGGATGAAGTCGGCGTCATGCGCGCCCGACGTCCACACCTTCTGCCCGTTCACCGTGAAGTTGCCGCCCTCCAGCACCGCGCGGGTGCGCAGCGAGGCCAGGTCCGAGCCCGCTCCCGGCTCGCTCATGCCCAGCGCGGCCGTCTTCTCCGCACGCAGAACGGGGACCGCCCAGCGGTGCTTCTGCTCCTCGGTCCCGAACGACAACAACGAGGCCGCGATGATGCCCAGGCCCTGGGGGTTGAAGCTGTGATAGATCCGCCGCCGCGCCAACTCCTCCAGATGCACGTACTGCTGCAGGAGACTCGCGTTACGCCCGCCGAACTCCGGCGGATTGCCCGGCAGCAGCCATCCCTCGTCGAACAGCAGCCGCTGCCAGCGGCGCGCCCACTCGGGGATGTGGGCGCTGGAGCGCGGCCGCTCCACTGCCTCGGCCTCCGAGGGCGCGTGCTCGGCGAGGAACGCCGCGAACTCCGCGCGGAAGGCCTCGACCTCGGGATCAAAGGTGAGCTGCATCGTATTCCTCCACGATCAGTGACCGGTGCTCGGCGGCGCCGCCGAGCAGCAGCTCACCGGCCTTGGCGCGCTTGAGCGCGAACTGAAGGTCGTTCTCCCACGTGTAGCCCATGGCACCGAACAACTGGTAGCCGTGGCAGAACACCAGGGACTGGCACTCCCCCGCCGACGCTTTGGCCATCGAGGCCGCCAGGGCACGGCGAGGGTCGTCGGCGGCGATCGTCAACGCCGCGTAGTAGGCCAGGGCGCGGGCGCGTTCGATCGCCACGTGCATGTCGGCGGCCTTGTGCTTGACGGCCTGGAACGAGCCGATCGGCGCCCCGAACTGGTGGCGGGTGCGCACGTGTTCCAGGGTCAGGTCGAGGATCCGCTGGCAGGCTCCGACCGTCGTCAGGGCCAGACCGGTGAGAGCGAGATGGCGGGCCTCGGCCGGATCCGTCGCGCTCAGGTCGTCCGCGGAGACACCGACGTCCGCGAAGGAGACCTCCGCGACGTGCAGGATCGGGTCGAAGACCGGCGTGAGGGTGGCCGTGGTCCGCTCGGCCGGGACGGAGAAGACTCCCTCGCCGGTGACGACGGCCAGCCGGTCCGCGCGGTCGCCGTCCAGGATGTGGCGGGCGGTGCCGTTCAGCAGCCAGCCGTTACCGTGACGCCTGGCGGTGACACCCTCGAACACCGCGGTGCCGGACTCGCCACGCCCGGCGGCCTCGGGGAAGAAAGGGGCGAACTGCGTCATCGTCGCCAGGTAGGGGGTGGGATCGGTGGCCCGGCCCAGCTCCTCCAGCACGATCGCCAGCTCCACGGCCTCCGCCCGCCCGGTCAGCTCGGTCCAGCCATGGCGGACGTAGGCGGCCCAGAGCGGTCCGGGATCGGCCCCCTCGTCGGCGATCCCTCGGATCAGCGAGGTTGGGCACTCCTTGGCGACGGCCTCGCGAACCGTCGCCTGCCACAGCCGCTGGTCGTCATCGAACTCGAAGATCATCCTGGTTCCCCTCGCGCGCTATGCGTCCTGCTTTCATCGGGTCTCGCCTCACGCGGAGATGAGCCGGGCCAGATTGCCGCCCATGATGAGGGCCTGCTGCTCCCGGCTGAGGTCCTTGAGCTCGTCGACGTAGGTGATCGGGTCGGCGAGGCCCTCGGGATGGGGGTAGTCGGAGCCGAACAGCACCCGCTCCACCCCGATGAGGTCGGACAGCCTGGCCATGTCCTCCTCCCAGAAGGGGCTGACGTGGATGTTGCGCTTGACCGCGACCACCGGGTCCTCGGTGAACTCCTGCGGCATCTTCTTGTAGATGCCGGCCAGCTGCTCCAGCAGCGGGCCCACCCAGGTGGCGCCGTTCTCGATCACGGCGATCTTCAGGGCGGGGAACCGGGACAGGGCGCCATGGATGGCCAGCGCGGCCACGGTGTCCTGGATCGGACGCCACTCGAAGATCATGCGGAAGGCGTTCGGCTTGAACGGCAGCATCTCGTTGCTGACGCCCTCCCAGTCGCTGATGTAGCGGCTGTAGCCGCTGTCGGAGGAGTGCAGCGCGACCAGGATGTCGTGGTCGACGACCCGCTGCCAGAACGGGTCGAACTCCGGCAGGCCGAACGAGCGGCTGCCCTTGTACCCGGGGACGGGGGCGGGACGCACCAGGATCGCCCGGGCGCCGTTCTCCACGACCCAGTCGAGCTCCTCGATCGCCTTCTCGACGATGGGCATGGTGATGACGGGGGTGGTGAAGATGCGGTCCTCGTAGTTGAAGGACCAGGTCTCCAGCAGCCACTGGTTGAGCGCGTGGATGACCGCGTGGGTCATCTCGGGGTCGTCCTTCATGCGCTCCTCGATGAGGCTGGCCAGCGTCGGGAACATCAGCGTCCGCTGGATGCCCAGTTCGTCCATCAGTTCCAGTCGCGGGGCGGGCTCGCGGAAGGCGGGGATGGAGCGCATCGGCTCGCCGAAGATCGCCCGGCGGTCCTTTCCGTCGGGGTTGCCCACGCGGAAGTACTCCTCCATCGCGCCGGGGCGCGCGACCACCTCGAAGGTGGGGTTGGGGATGTACTCGCTGATCCGGCCGCGGACGGCGATCTTCGTGCGACCGTCGACCTGCACGTACTTGATCGCGTTCTTGTACTCCTTCGGTAGGTACTTGGTCAGCGCCTCCTGGGGCTCGTAAAGGTGGTTGTCCGCGTCGAACAGCGGATACGGCAGGTCGCGGGAGGGCATGGGATCTCCTTCGCCGGTAAGGGTGAAGCCCACCATAAATAAGTAAGCGATCACTCATCAAGACTGGTTTTTCTCCTTTTATGAGAGTACGGTTCTCTCATTCGTAACTGAACTTCTCGATAACGGCGATCGCTGTAATCGAGTCGGCGACCGACCGACCAGCTCTGCACCACCCACTGCTCTCAGTCACCCCCCCGAAGCAGAAGGAGCCATCCGATGGGACGCGTTGAGGGAAAAGTCGCCTTCATCACCGGCGCGGCTCGCGGTCAAGGCCGCAGCCACGCCGTCCGACTGGCCGAGGAGGGAGCCGACGTCATAGCGGTCGACCTCTGCCGGGACTACGAGACCGTCGGCTACCCCATGGCCGACCCGGACGACCTCAAGGAGACAGTGCGCCTGGTCGAGGAGCGGGGCCGGCGCATCGTGGCCGTCCAGGCCGACGTCCGCGAGGCGGCGCAGATGCGCGACGCGCTGGAGCAGGGCATCGCCGAGCTCGGCAAGGTCGACGTGGTCGTCGCTCAGGCCGGCATCGCCCCGCTGCACGGCGACCCCCCGCTCCAGGCGTGGACGGACGTCGTCAACGTCAACCTGCTCGGATCGATCAACGCGATCCAAGCGTCCCTTCCGTACCTGTCCGAGGGCGCCTCGGTCATCGCGGTCGCCTCCGCCGCCGCGCTGATGAGCCAGGGCATGGTCCAGAACCCCGGCACCAACCCCGGAGGCAGCGGCTACGCCTGGGCCAAGCGGATCCTGTCCGACTACATGCACGAGCTCGGACGGCAGCTCGCCCCCCGTTCCATCCGGGCCAACGTCGTGCACCCGACCAACGTCAACACCCGGATGCTGCAGAGCAAGCCCATGTACCGCTCCTTCCGCCCGGACCTGGAGGACCCGAAGCGCGAGGACGCGGAACCCGCGTTCTACGTGCAGCAGGCGATGCCGGTCCCGTACGTCGAACCCGTGGACATCAGCAACGCCATCCTCTTCCTCGCCTCCGACGAGGCCCGCTATGTGACCGGCATGCAGCTGCGGGTCGACGCCGGCGGCTACCTCAAGTGGCACGACTTCCACGTCTGAACGGCAAGGGAAGGAGAACGATCATGAAGGTCAAGGTCGACCGAACGCTCTGCCAGGGGCACACGCTCTGCGCGATGAAGGCCCCCGAGGTCTTCGAACTCGACGACGTCGACGGGCACTCCTCGCCGATCGGCCCTGACGTCCCCGCCGGCCAGGAGGCCCAGGTGATGAACGCCGTCAGATCATGCCCCGAGCGGGCGATCTCCGTGGAGGGAGCACCGTGAGCGAGGAGGACATCGTCGGCGACGAGGACCGCGAGAAGGTCAGGTACCACTTCGACCGGCACGCCCCCGACTACCGGGAGCGGTTCGAGGAGATCACCCACGAGATGCACGCCCGGTGCCCCATCGCCTGGACCGACACCCACGGGGGGCACTGGGTCGCCGCCGGAAACCGCGAGGTCTTCGAGCTCGCCGCCCGGTCCGCCGAGTACCTCTCCAACGACAACGACGTCAAGGGCGAGCGGCGCGGCTACAAGGGGATCTCCATCCCCCCTCCCCTGCGTGCCCGGAGCACCCGGGGCGGATTCCTGGAGATGGACCCGCCCGAGCAGCGCCACTTCCGCCAGGCGCTCAACCCCTACCTGTCCCCCGCGGCCATCGGCCGCTGGGTCCCCTGGATCGACGAACTCGTCCGCGCCTGCCTCGACGAGAGGATCGAGACGGGCCGCATCGACTTCGTCGAGGACCTCGTCAACATCGTGCCCGCCGTCTTCACCCTGGCCATGATGGGGATCCCCGTCAAGGACTGGACGGTCTACTGCGAACCGGCCCACGCGGTCATCTACACCCCGCTCACGTCCCCCGACATCATGCGGGTCGGGCAGCTGCACATGGCGATGCAGCAGGAGCTCGCCAGGCGGCTCGCCGAGATCAAGGAGAATCCCCGGCCGGGCCTGGTGGACGGGCTGATCAACGCCGAGATCAACGGCCGGAAGGCGCCCGACGACGAACTGCTCGGCGTGCTCGGCCTGCTCATCGGCGGCGGCTTCGACACCACGACGGCCCTCACCGCCCACGCCATCGAGTGGCTCTCGGAGAACCCGGCGGAGCGCGAACGGCTCAGCCGCGAGCGCGGCGCCCTGCTGGACTCGGCGACCGAGGAGTTCCTGCGCTTCTACACCCCGGCCGTCGGGGACGGGCGCACGATCTCGGCCGACTGCGAGATCGCCGGGGTGAGGTTCAAGGAGGGCGAGCGCCTCTGGCTGTCCTGGGCGATGGCCAACCGCGACCCCGCGGTCTTCGAGGAGCCCGACAGGATCGACATGGAGCGCGAGGGCAACAGGCACGCCAGCTTCGGCCTGGGCATCCACCGGTGCATCGGCTCGAACGTCGCGCGCACGGTGTTCAAGCGCATGATCGTCCAGGTCCTCGACCGCATGCCGGACTACGTGTGCGACCCCGAGGGGACCGTGCACTACGACACGGTCTCCGTCATCAACGGCATGCGCTGTCTCCCCGCGACCTTCACTCCCGGTCCCAGGCTCGGCCCCGGGCTCGACGAGACCCTCGAGAAGCTCCAGAGGGTCTGCGACGAGCAGCGGCTCGCCGAGCCGGTCACCGTCCGCAAGGCGAGAGCGAAGATCACCGACTGACGGGTCGTGTCCGGCCCGCGGGCTGAGAGCCCGGCGCCGAGGACCCGCGGATCACCGTTCGGCGCGTGACGCGCCGAACGGTGATCCGGTCGTGTCCGAGCATCGGCCGTACCGACTAATATGAGAGTGTGTGCTCACTTAGCTCCTGCGGAAGCCCGGTCGTCTGGGGACGCCCATGACCGAGCAG
Organism: Actinocorallia sp. B10E7; assembly: GCF_039871655.1. Lineage (NCBI taxonomy): Bacteria > Bacillati > Actinomycetota > Actinomycetes > Streptosporangiales > Thermomonosporaceae > Actinocorallia > Actinocorallia sp. B10E7. Next base: position 207,841 of record NZ_JBDPLZ010000010.1, on the reverse strand, counting down.
ACCGCCTCCGCGACGCGGTCCCCCGAGGACGAACCGCGGCCCTCGGAGAACAAGCCGCGTCCCCGCAGGCGGCTCACCGCCGAGGCGCGCAAGAGCTCCATCCTGGCCGCCGCCAGACGCGCCTTCACCGAGACCGGTGACATGAACGGCACGACGATCAAAGTGATCGCCGAGCACAGCGGCATCAGCGAGGGCGTGATCTACCGCCATTTCGAGAGCAAGGACCAGCTGTTCTTCGAGGCGGTCGTGGAACCGCTCAAGCAGGCCGTGGACGACCTCGTCGCCGCCACCTCGGCCGTCGACCTGGACCAGCCGCTCACTCCGGAGCGCCGGATGCGGGCCACCGCGGTCCTCTACCGGCAGCTCATCTCGACGCTGGAGGAGATCCTCCCGCTGCTGGGCCTGGTGCTCTTCGGCGACCCGCAGGTGGCCCGCCGGTTCTACCAGGAGAGCTTCATGGTGGCCATGGACCGCCTGGCCGAGGCGTGGCGCGAGGTCGAGGACAGGTACGGCTACCCGTTCGAGTCCTCGGACATCTCGGCCCGCGCGGTGATGGGCGCCGCGCTCATCATGGCTCTGGAGAGCCGCCACGGCAAGGGATACGACCGCCGCCGCGCGCTGACCCTGCTCAGCGAGGGCACCATCAAGGGCTTCTTCCCGCACATGGATCCGGAGCGCCTGCGGCAGTGACGCCGGCTCCTCGGCGACGTCGATACCGGTCGGTTCCCGTCCGTGCCCTCTTCCCCGTTCAACCCGGCTCAGGCGGGCCGAACAGGCGGTGTTCCCCGGTGTAGACGTTCATCGAGGCGCCGCGCAGGAAGCCGATCAGGGTCAGGCCGCTCTCGGCCGCCAGGTCGACGGCCAGGGAGGAGGGGGCGGAGACGGCGGCGAGGAGCGGGATGCCCGCCATGACCGCCTTCTGCACCAGCTCGAAGGAGGCCCTGCCGCTGACCATGAGGATCGTCCCGCGCAGCGGCAGCAGACCTGAGCGCAGGGCGTGGCCGATGACCTTGTCGACGGCGTTGTGGCGTCCGACGTCTTCGCGCAGGCAGATCAGTTCGCCGTCGGGTGTGAACAGTCCGGCGGCGTGCAGGCCGCCGGTCTTGTCGAACACGCGTTGTGCCTCGCGCAGCCGATCCGGGAGGACGGCCAGGGCTTCGGGGGCGATGCGCAGCGGGTCCTCGGCGATGTTCCAGGGCGCGGTGGTGGCGATCGCCTCCAGGCTGGCCTTGCCGCACAACCCGCACGAGGACGTCGTGTAGAAGTTGCGCTCCAGCGAGGCGTCGGGCAGCGGCACGCCGTCGGCCAGGACCACGTCCACGATGTTGTAAGTGTTGGAGCCGTCCTCGGTGGCGCCCGCGCAGTAGCGGATGCCGGCGATCTCCTGCGCCTCCCGGACGACGCCCTCCCCCACCAGGAAACCTGCCGCGAGATCGAAATCGTCGCCGGGGGTGCGCATGGTCACCGTCAGCGCCCGCCCGCCGACCCGAAGCTCCATCGGCTCCTCCACCGCCAGGGTGTCGGGCCGGGTGGAGGGCTTCCCGTCGCGGACGCGCAGAACGGGCCGGCGAACGGTCACGCGGCCCATCAGGCGGAGCTTTCCCGCACCGCCTCCAGGCGGACCACGACCGCCTTGGAGGTGGGGGTGTTGCTGACGTCGGCGACGCTGTCCAGGGGCACCAGGACGTTGGTCTCCGGGTAGTAGGCGGCGGCCGAACCCTGTTTCGTCGGGTAGGAGACCGCGGTGAAGCCCTCGGCGCGGCGCTCCCGCCCGTCCTCCCAGACACCCACCAGATCGACCTTTTCCCCGTCGGCGATGCCGAGGTCCCTCAGATCGTCGGGGTTGACCATGACCACGCGGCGCGAGCCCTTGATGCCCCGGTAGCGGTCATCGGACGTGTAGGGGACGGTGTTCCACTGGTCGTGCGAGCGCAGGGTCTGCAGGATCAGATGGCCCCGCGGCGCCTTCAGCGAGGCGAAGGCGTTGCCGGTGAAGACGGCTTTGCCCTGCGGGGTGTTGAAGACACGGCTGTTGACCGGGTTCGGCAGCCGGAAGCCGCCCGGTTCGCGCACCCGGGCGTTGAAGTCCTCGAACCCCGGGATGACCCGGGAGATGCGGTCGCGAACGGTGTCGTAGTCGGCCTCGAACTCCTCCCACGGCAGCGCGGGCTCCTCCCCCAGGGTCAGCCGCGCCAGGCGGCTGATGATCGCCACCTCGCTCAGCAGGTGCTCCGAGGCGGGCGGCAGTTTGCCCCGTGAGGCGTGGACCTGGCTCATGGAGTCCTCGACCGTCACGAACTGCTCGCCGCCCGCCTGGACGTCCCGGTCGCTGCGGCCCAGCGTGGGCAGGATCAGCGCGGTCTCGCCGCACACGGTGTGGGAGCGGTTCGGCTTGGTCGAGATGTGCGCGGTCAGGCGGCACGAGCGCAGCGCCGCCTCGGTGACCTCGCTGTCTGGGGTGGCCCGCACGAAGTTGCCGCCCACGCCCAGGAAGACCTTCGCCTTCCCGTCGCGCATCGCCCGGATCGCCTCCACGGTGTCCATGCCGTGCGCCGCGGGCGGGGTGAAACCGAACTCCTTCTCCAGAGCGTCCAGGAACCGCGCGGGCGGCCTCTCCCAGATGCCCATCGTGCGGTCGCCCTGCACATTGCTGTGGCCGCGCACCGGGCACACCCCCGCGCCGGGGCGGCCGAGGTTGCCGCGCAGCAGCAGGAAATTGACGATCTCCCGGATCGTCGGGACGCCGTGCTTGTGCTGGGTCAACCCCATCGCCCAGCACACGATGACCTTCTCGCTCCTCAGGACGCGTTCGTGCACGTCCTCGATCTGCTCGCGGCTCAGCCCGGTGGCCTCCAGCACCTCCGGCCACGAGACGCCGCGGGCGTTCTCGGCGAACTCCTCGAACCCGGTGGTGTGGTCCCGGATGAACTCCCGGTCCAGCACGGTGCCGGGGTTCTCCTCCTCCGCCTGGAGCAGCAGCAGGTTGAGAGCCTGGAAGAGCGCGAGGTCGCCGCCGAGCCTGATCTGCAGGAACACGTCGGCGATCAGCGTACCGCGCCCCACGATCCCGCGCGCCTTCTGCGGATGCTTGAAACGCATCAGGCCCGCCTCGGGCAGCGGGTTCACCGCGATCACCTGGCCGCCCCTGCGCTTGGTCTCCTCCAGCGCCGAGAGCATGCGCGGGTGGTTCGTGCCCGGGTTCTGCCCGACCACGAAGACCAGGTCGGCCTCGTACAGGTCGTCCAGGCTCACGCTTCCCTTGCCGATGCCCAGCGTCTGGATCAGTGCCGAGCCGCTGGACTCGTGGCACATGTTCGAGCAGTCCGGCAGGTTGTTCGTCCCGAAAGCCCGCGCGAACAGCTGCAGCAGGAAGGCGCCCTCGTTGCCCAGCCGACCCGAGGTGTAGAACAGCGCCTCATCCGGGCTCTCCAGGGCGCGCAGCTCCGCGGCGATCAGGCCGAGCGCCTCGTCCCACCCGATCGGCTCGTAGTGGTCCGAGCCTGGCCGCTTGACCATCGGCTCGGTCAGCCGCCCCTGCTGGTTCAGCCACTCGTCGGAGGCGGCGGCCAACTCTGAGATCGCGTGCCTCCGGAAGAACTCCGGTGTCACCCTGCGCGAGGTCGCCTCGTCGTTGACGTGCTTGGCGCCGTTCTCGCAGTACTCGTTCATGTGGCGCCGGCCCGGCGCGGGCTCGGGCCAGGCGCATCCCGGGCAGTCCAGGCCCCCGGCCTGGTTGACGTTCAGCAGTGTCAGGGCAGTGCGCCGCACCGACGTCTGCCCCAGGGAGTACTCCAGGGCGTGGAAGACCCCGGGAAGCCCCGCGGCCCAGGCCTTGGGCCCGGTCACGCGAAGACGTTCCCCGTCCTGACCTTCGATCGTGCTCACCGGTTCTCCCGTCCCTTCGGTCACGGATCTGGCCGCTCGCCCGCGGCCAGATCCGTCCTTTCCGGCGGGGCCGCACCCCGCCGAAGCCAGGTCGATTCAGGCCACGCCTTGTTCCTTCTCGACCTGACGATTCCATTCCCGTTTGGCGGCCTGCCAGCCGTCCTCGTTCTGGCCGAGCCGCCAGTAGCCGGAAATGGAGACCTGCTCCCGCGGGACACCGCGCTCGACGAGCAGCAGCCGCCGCAGCTCCTTGACGAAGCCGGCCTCCCCGTGCACGAACGCCTGGACGGCGCCTTCGGGGAAGTCCAGCTCACTGACCGCCCTGACCAGGGCGTCGCCGACGGGTGCGTCGCCCCGGTGCACCCAGGTGATCTCCGCGTCGCCGGAGGACTCGAGCTCCAGCTCCTCCTCCGGGCCGGCGACCTCGATGAAGGCCAGTGCCCGCTTGCCTTCTGGCACCCTCTCCAGCGAGGCCGCGATGGCGGGAAGGGCGCTCTCGTCGCCCGCGAACAGGTGCCAGTCGGCGTCCGGGCCGGGGACGTAGCCGCCCCCGGGGCCCGAGAAGCGGACCTCGTCGCCCGGCTGCACCTTGGCGGCCCAGGGACCGGCCAGACCCTCGTCACCGTGGTAGACGAGGTCGACGGTCAGCTCGCGTTTCCCCGCGTCCCAGCGGCGCACGGTGTAGGTGCGCATGGCGGGCCATTGCTCCCGGGGGAAGTCCGCCCGGATCTGCTGCAGGTCGAAGGGCTCCGGGTACGTCACGCCCGGGACGGGGAACAGCAGCTTGATGTAGTGGTCGGTGTACTGCCCGGCGCTGAACCCCTCCAGCCCCGGGCCGCCCAGCACGATGCGGAGCAGGTGCGGGGTGAGCCTTTCGACCCGCTGGACCTGTGCCCGGGTGGCCCTGGGGTTCCTACGGCCCTCCGGCCCACCGCCGCCCGGACGTCCCCCGGGACGCCCCTGCCGCCCTGGACTGTCTGGAACTTCTGTCATGTGGATTCCCTCCTGGGCATGAACGACTCCGGATCAGGCTTCGCCAGGAACCTTCACACCCGGCTTCTCCGCGGCGTCGACCAGGCCCTTCCAGACCTTAGACCGTGCCCTACGTGGATTTTCGAATGATTTGCGGCGATGGTCCTGAATCGTGTTGATGTCGAGTCCGGGTCTGCGGTTGGTGCCCGATGAGCTGTGGGAGTTGTGGGGGCCGCCTCGGTGCGGGCGAAAAGGGGTGGCTCGCTGACCGGGCCGAATCCGGCCGATCGGGCAGAGAAGGGCGGCGATCTCCACGTGGTCTCGGACGCCGTCCTGGCTGCTGGGCTACCGTCGCCCGACCGTCCGCCACGAGCACCACGGCCACTTGTTCACCGCCTTCCTCACCCTTGCGGCCGCCCTGACCCGCTACAAGAAGCTCGCCAAAATCACCGCATAGGAGATGGTCTCAAGGAACCCCCCACTTTCTTAAAAGACATCATCGTCTGCTTGAATGAGCGGCGTCTTGACCCCTCCCGAGGAGTGAGTGAACATGCCCAGATTCACGCGCAAGGCCGGTGTCCTGATCGCTGCGATGGCGGCCGCGCTGCTCGCCCCCGTGGCCCCCGCGGCCCAGGCCGACACCCTCTACCCGATCGGCGGCGGCACCGGGATCTTCCAGCAGTTCGTGCAGACGCCGACGAAAGCGACGATCAAGAACTGTACGTTGACGGCGGTCGGCTATGACAGCGCCGACAACCTCGTGGGCCTGACCAACGCGCACTGCTTCGTCGACGACGCGGGCAACAAGGTGCACGGCGACAAGGTCTACCTCGACAGGTCTCCGCACGGCACCTTCTCCGCCCCCGCCCCGTTGCCCAGCAGCCTTGAGTTCCTCGAGGTCGGCGTGATCGGCGAGGTGACCTACATCAGCGAGGGCAACGGTTACTACACCGGCGGCGTGGCAGGCCCCGACTACGCCGTGATCAAGTTCGACCCGGCCAAGGTGACCCCGACGAACACTGTCAACAGCCCGTCGGGCTCGGTGACCATCACCTCACTCGGCGCCCGCCCCGCTGTCGGCACCCGCCTATGCAAGATGGGCCACCGGACCGGAAAGACCTGTGGCATCGTCACCGCCCACGGCCCGGCGAGCATCGGCCGCTTCATCAGCCTCATCGCCACCAACGGCGGCGACTCCGGCGGCCCCGTCGTCGACGGAACCACCCTCGTCGGCAACCTCTGGGGCTTCCCCGGCCACACCTCGATCGAGTTCATCATCAGCGACATGAACGCCCGAGGCGGTGTGGGCGCAGGCTTCCACCTCGCCTGACCTCCTGCCCTCGGCCCGGCGGCGCCCACCCCTGCGGTGGGCGCCGCCCGCCGTTGGCAGCCAGTCGGCCCGGGCTCATCGGGCACCAACCGCAGACCCGGACTCGACATCAACACGATCCAGGATCGTCGCCGCATTCCGTCCGAAAATCCACGTAGGACACGGCCTTAGGCCCCACCGTGGAACGAGGAGAAGATCGGCGCCCCGACCAGGACGCGGCGGCACTTCGCGTCAGCCGCTCCGCTTGCCCTCGATGACGTCCATGACGTACTCGGCGATCGCCATCGAGGACGTCGCCGCAGGTGAGGGTGCGTTGCGCACGGCCGTGATCCGGCCGAGCCGGTGGATGCGGAAGTCCTCGACGAGGGTGCCGTCGCGGTCGAGGGCCTGGGCGCGGACGCCCGAGCCTCCCGGGTGGACGTCCGCGGGGCCGATCTCCGGAACATAATGGCGCGCGGCCTCCATGAAGGCCTTCTTGGAGATCGAGCCGCGCATTTCCTTGATACCGGTGCGCCAATGCCGGGCCGCCATCTTCCAAGAGCCGGCCCAGCGCGCCATGCCGATCAGGTCGCGCACGGAGACGTCGGAGAACCGGTAGCCCTCGCGGGCGAAGGCGAGCACCGCGTTGGGGCCCACGTCGACGGTGCCGTTCACCCGGCGGGTGAAGTGCACACCGAGAAACGGGTAGCGGGGGTCGGGGACCGGGTAGATGAGGCCGCGGATCATCTCGGCCTTCTCCGGGCGGATGAGCATGTACTCACCCCGGAACGGCATGATCCGGGGGCCCGGGTCGTCGCCCGCCAGGCCGGCGACGAGGTCCGCCTGGATGCCCGCGCAGATGATCAGCTCGTCGACCTCGACCGCGTCGTGGCCGGAGGCCACCTCGATTCCGCCCGCCGTCTCGGTGATCCGGGTGACCGGGAACGACAGCCTGATCTCGCCGCCCGCCCCGACGATGTCGTCGGCGAACGACTCGGTGATCCCGACGTAGTCGGTGATCGCGGTGTGCGGCGAGTGCAGGGCCGCGAGGCCGGTGCAGTGCGGCTCGATCTCGCGGATCTCCTCGGGGCCGACGCGCCGCAGACCGGGGACGTAGTTCTCCCCTGCCCGGGAGGCCAGGGCGTCCATCCGGGCGACGTCCTGCGGGGTGACCGCCACGACGAGCTTGCCGCACTCGTCGTACGGCAGCTCCTTCTCCTGGCAGTACTCGCGGATCATCGCCGCGCCCCGCGTGCACAGCCGCGCCTTGAGGCTGCCGGGCGTGTAGTAGATGCCCGCGTGGACGACTCCGGAGTTGTGGCCGGTCTGGTGGACCGCGACCCGGTTCTCCTTCTCGAAGACGACGACGCGGGTGCCGGGCCGCCGCAGGGTGATCTCCCTGCCGATGGCGAGCCCGATGATCCCGGCGCCGACGATGCCGACCGTCCGCTCAACCATGGCTGATCACAAAGGTCTTGATCCGGGTGCGGAGGCGCAGCGCATCCGTCTGCTGCACAGGCATTTCGATGCTCCTTCGATCCTGGTGAGAAATGCCCACGATAGGGAGCGGGGACGGGCCGGGACCGAACCCGGCCACCGAAGCGGCCCGCCGAACACAGGACCCGTCCAGGTCAGCGGTGTTCGTAGTGAGGGCCAGGCCCACCTGGTAGACCTTCTTGCAGCCGTGGACGTCGCCGAACACGCCCGCGGTGAGGATCAGCGCCGCCACCGGCAGGACGAAGGCGTCCGAGACCCACGCCAGCTGCGCGGTGGACGCGCCCAGCGCCCGCTGGATCGCGGGCAGGCTCACCACGACGGTGACCACCGGCAGGTAGGCGACGAAGGCCCCCGCACAGGCCAGCGCGATCATGGCTCTCCGCCTGCCCGCGGCCTCCGTCCCCCGACTCGGACTCTTCACCGAAACCCTCTTTCGCAGTACGACACGCCGTGTTCGGCCGGCAACGCGTCAGTCTGCATCCTCTCCCTCCTTTCCGGCCGTCCGTCGGCATGCGGGGGCACCGGTGTTCGGCGCCATGAGACATCGCGAATGCAACGAGCACCACGGCAGGATGTGAATCAGGTAACAGTGCAACATTGACTTCCGATCCGGCTTTGAAGCCGACCCGGAAACAAATCCATAAAAGGTGGAACCCGGAGAGTCTTCCTTGAAATTCCTGCTGAACCGGCACCGGCAGAGCCTGTTCCTGGAACCCAAACCAATGTGCTCCCCGCGCACCGAATGGCGGTGTGCGGGGAGCACGATGCGATGAAAGGTACCGATCAGCTGTAGAAGTACTGGGAGGAGCGAGTGACCACGGTGCCCCTCTCGCCCCAGTAGGTCTTGATGTCGGCGCGGTAGTAGGTGTCCTCGTAAGCCGTGGCCAGGCTCCGGCAAGTGCTGCCCGAGTCGCCGTAGTAGTTGTTGTAGTCCTTCCAGGACGGCTCCGGGCCGGACCTGCTGATCGCCACCAGCGTCACCTGCACCCAGCGGGCGCCCTCGGTGTTGTACGCCTGGGCGCAGAACGAGTCGCCCCCGTCGTTGTAGCTGATGGTGCCGTCGCTGACCGAGATCGGTCCGAACGAGTTGGCCGACGCCGGCTGAGCGAGGGCGAAAGTCGCCGCCGCGACACCGATACCCACCACGGCCGTCTTGATGAATTTCTTCACTATTCCCCCCTGGTTCAGAGCGGATCATGAATTCCACTCGACACGATCTTGAACCAGCGGGCCATCTCGATAAAAGCCCCTGCAAGTATCGTTCACCGTCTGGTCACGAAGACTTAAATCTTCGCCGGCTGTGCCAGAACCCGTCACCGATGATGGAGAAACGGGGCGGCATAACGGTTGACCAGGAGAAACGCTCAGGCCTGGACGCGCCGTCCGCCGACCTCCTGGGGGGTCAGCCGGATGTAGGACTCGCGGCCGCCCGCCCACGACTCCACCTTCAGGTCGGCCACCTCCTCGGGGCTCAGATGATGGGCGCCGCCGCGGACCAGCACGCTCCAACCCGTCCGGGTGGCGACATCGAAATCATCGACCTGGAAGGCGACGCGGACGTCCGCGCCGACGATCGAGGTGCTCAGGGACTGGTCGAGCCACCTGCCCAGCGCCGTCTTGAACACTACCGTCCGGCCGTCCACGATGTAGTTGACCGGAACGACGGCGGGGCCGATGAGATCGTTGAAAGCCAACCTGCCCACTTCCTCCGTGGCCAGGAGTTCGAAACACTCCTCGGGGCTCAGTTCGACCAGCCTGCGAGGCTCGGCTTCGTCCACGTCTCCTCCTCCTCCGGTCCTTCGCAGCATTCGTGCCCTCCCGCACCGGGACGGAACCGTTGTACACCCACACCGGCCACATCCGTTTGCTTTCTCCCCAACGGCCGGTCGGTCCGCTCGTGCTCCCGGGGCAGAGCGCACGGGAAGAAGAGCGGGACGCCCCAAGCGTCCCGCTCTTCCCGGTCACAGTGCGGGCTTGCCCGGGGTGTAGACCCACGCGGTGAACAGGGCGTCGAGGTCCTGGCCGGAGACCTTCTCGGCGAGCGCCTTGAAGTCGGCCGTGGTGACGTTGGCGTCCTTGTACTTCGTGACCCAGGTGCGGCCGAGCTCGAAGAACTTCTCGTCGCCGATCTTCGTGCGGAGGACGTGGAGGGTCATCGCGCCGCGCGTGTAGGACGCCCAGTCGTAGATGCCGTCACGGCCCGGGTCCCCCATGACGGTCTGCCAGTACGGGTGGGTCGCGGCGCGGGCGTAGGCGCTGTCGAACGCGGCCTGGGCGGTGCGGCCTCCGGTCGCCTCGGTGTACAGCCACTCGTTGTAGGAGGCCCAGCCCTCGTTGAGCCAGATGTCCCTCCAGTGGACGGGCGTGACGCTGTCGCCGAACCACTGGTGGGCCAGCTCGTGCGCGATCGTCCCGGTGCCCGGCAGGCGGCCCGGCAGGCTGGAGTCGTAGACCGAGCGGCCCTGGGTCTCCAAGGCGTAGCCGACGCCGATGCGGTCGACGACGCCGCCGGTGGAGGTGAACGGGTAGCGACCCCAGGTCTTCTGCATCCAGTCGGTCACCGTGTTCGTCGTGTCGAAGAACGTGGCCGACTGGTTCGGAGCCGTGTCGAGCGCCGAGTCGATCGCGGTGACCGACGGGATGCCCGAGGGGGTGGTCCCCTCCGTCACGTTGAACCTGCCGATCGCGAGCATGGCGAGCTCGCTGGCCATCGGGTGCCTCATCCTCCATTTGACGGTGGTGAGGCCGCCGGCGGAGGTCTCCTCCACCTTCTCGCCGTTCGTCAGCGCCGTGAGGTCGGACGGCGCCGTGACGGTGACGCTGTAGGTGGCCTTGTCCTGCGGGGTGTCGTTGACGGGGTAGTAGGTCGCGGCGCCGAACGGCTGGTTGAGGGCCACCGCGCCGTCGCTCGTGGCGATCCAGCCGGAGGTGCCGAGAGCGTCGTCGTCGATGCGCTGCGGGACGCCGTGGTACTTCACCGTCGTCACGAACGTCCTGCCGGCCTTGATCCCCTTGCGCGGGGTGACGACGAGTTCCTGCGCGCCCTCGCGCTTCCAGCCCGCCGGCCCGTTCACCTTGACGCCGTCGACCTCCAGCGGCCCGAGGAAGTCGAGGTTGAACGATGACAGGTTCTGCGTCGCCTTGGCCCGGATCCGCGCGGTGGCGACGATCGCCCCGCTCGCGGGCTCGAAACCGAACGTCAGATCGTAGTCCTCAACGTCATACCCCCCGTTTCCGTTCTCCGGAAAGTACGGGTCCCCGGCCCCCGCCGCCCCCGGCGTGAACTCTTCCGCCGCCTGCGCCGCGGGCGCGAACGCCAGAGCCGCCGTCAACGCCGCCACCGCGACCGATCCGCCCCGTCTCATCACTGCTCCCTCCGGTTGATCACCTGTGGCTCCCGAGCCTGACGAGCCCGTGTTACGCCCACAAGTCCCGCTAATGACGCGAGTCCATTTCGCAATCACTCGCCTCGGTGGCGCGGCGCCGCAGGGTTGAGGGTGACGGTGGTCTTGGTGCCGTAGGCCCAGTCGAGCATCTTGACGGTGTCCTGGAAACGGGCGGTGCCGGAGGAGCTTCTGAGGACGACGCCGTAGACGGTGTGCTTCTTGCGGCGGGCGACGAACATGAAGCAGGAGCCGGCGGTGCCGGTGGTGCCGGTCTTGATGCCGTAGAGACCGGGGTAGCCGGTGTTGTCCTCGTTGATTCCGCTGCCGCGCAGGAGGAGGTTGTGGGTGCGCAGCGGATACCTTCGGCCGGTCGCCGAGACGATGTCCTTCTTCACCGTCCTGACGATCGCGGAGAAGGTCTTGTTCTTCATCGCGTGGCGGGCCAGCTTGAGCTGGTCGGCGGCGGTGGTGTAGTCGCCCTTGGCGGGCTGGCCGTCGAACGAGGCGTAGCGGGTGTTCTTCATGCCGAGCTTCTTGGCCAGCGCGTTCATCTTCATCTGGGCGCCGAGGTAGCCGCCGGTGCCTCCGTAGGCCTCGGCGAGCGCGTAGGCGGCGTCGCTGCCCGACTCGATGAGCATCGCCTGCAGAAGCTGGCGGGCGGTGAGCACGTCGCCGGGGACGAGGTGGCTGTTGCTGGCGCCCCAGTCGTCGACCCAGTCCTTGTACTTCTGCTTGATCGTGATCTTCGAGTCGAGCTTGCCCTTCTGCAGGACCACCAGGGCCAGCGCCACCTTGTTCATGCTGCCGACCGGCATGCGCTTGCCCGTGTTCCGCTTCCAGAGGACCTTCTTCGCGGTGGAGTCGAAGAGGATCGCGGAGGTGGCGGACACGCCCGCGGGCGCCTTCGGCTTGGCTCCGGCCTCCGCCGCGCCCACCGGGACCACGGTGATCATCGATGCGGCGAGAGCGGTCGCGGTCACTTTCTTCAACACCAGATGTCCCCTTACGTCTTTTTCGTCTCGGGCTCGGAGAGGCTATCGCGATCAACGTGCCCCCGTCGGGGCCGCGAGGCCGCGTGCTCGCGGCGTCCCGCTATCGTGCAAGTGTCTACTTATGCCGGGTGGAGCGGCCGCGCGGGTGGAGCGCAGGCGGTGCACGGCGGGGCCTTACCCAAGGTCGTTTCCGCCCCTGTTCGTCCCGAGCCAGGAGCTTTCATGACCGACCCCTATGCGGCTTTCACCTCCCTGAAGTTCGACCGCCCCTCCGACGGCGTACTGCGGATCACCTTCGACGCCCCCAACCTCAACGCCGTCGACCCGCGGATGCACCGGGAGCTGGCCGACATCTGGCCGGTGATCGACCGTGACGAGGAGACCCGCGCCGTACTGGTGCGCGGGGCGGGCAAGGCGTTCTCCGCCGGAGGCACCTTCGACCTCATCGAACGGCTGGCCGAGGACTACGCGGCACGCGCCAGGGTGATGCGCGAGGCCCGGGACATGGTCTACGGCGTCATCAACTGCGCCAAACCCGTCGTCTCCGCCCTCCACGGCCCGGCGGTCGGAGCGGGACTTGTGATCGGCATGCTCGCCGACATCTCGATCGCCGCCCGCTCGGCGAAGATCGTCGACGGGCACACCCGGCTCGGTGTCGCCGCCGGAGACCACGCGGCCATCTGCTGGCCGCTCCTGTGCGGCATGGCCAAGGCCAAGTACTACCTGCTGACCTGCGAGACCCTCACCGGGGAGGAGGCCGAACGCATCGGCCTGGTGTCCAAGTGCGTCGAAGACGACGAGGTGCAGGAGGAGGCGCTGCGGGTGGCCGCGTCGCTCGCGGCAGGACCCGTCGCCGCCATCAGCTGGACCAAACGCTCCCTCAACCACTGGTACCGCGTCGCCTCCCCGATCTTCGAGACCTCCCTCGGCCTGGAATTCCTCGGGTTCGGCGGTCATGAGGTCGCCGAGGGCCTGGCCTCTCACCGAGAGAAGCGCCGCCCGGACTTCACGTCGGTGAACCGCGAGCACCCCTTGGACCTCTGACCCACGTCGTCACACGCCGCCGGGTGGCCGACACTCCCGTCCGGTAAAGGATCGAACCAGGATGCCCGATCCTGACCGGAATATCAGCAGGTCATCGCGAGAGAGCACAAAACCCAGCGTAAGCAAGGGCTTACTTTTAACAGTGCCGTCGGGTAAAAAGTCCTTCGAACCCGACGAGAAGGCGGCTTCACGGAAGAAGGTGGATCTCGGCCCCGAAACCGCCCTCTCCCACACGGCATCCGCCCCCAGGTGCCCGAAAGGAGCCGGATCCCATGACGCCCCGCGAGCGCGGCTGATGAGCACCCCGATCGCCCTGGCCATGGCCGCGGCGTCCAGCTGCCTGTACTTCCTGGGAATCGTCCTCTTCAGGAACGCGGCGGCCGCGCTGCCGCCGCTTCGGGGAACCCGCCCGGTCCACTTCGCCGTATCCGTCCTGACCAGCAGCGTCTGGCTGGCCGGCGGGATCGTCATGGCCGGAGGGATGGCGCTGCAGTTCGCGGCCCTCACCCGGCTCTCCCTCGCCGCCCTGGTTCCGGCGCTGCTGTGCGGGCTGGTCGTCCTGGTGCTGCTGCCCGCCGTCCTCCCGGGCGAGCGCCTGAGCCGGGTCGAGCTGTCCTGCCTGGCGGTGATGGCATCGGCCGGCATGGTGATCGCCTGGTCCGGGCCGGGCACTCCGCCGCCGGTGCCCGCCCAGGTGCCGGTCCTGCTCGCCGTCCCCTCGCTCGTCATTCCGGTGCTGATCTTCTCTCTGGGAGACGCGCGGCCGGAGGGGCAGCACGCCAGGCCGCTGACCGGCATCGCCTACGGGTTGAGCGCGGGCATCCTCATCGGCCTGGCGGAGCTGGCCCTCGGCCTCCTGGCACGTGAAGGGCTCACCCCCTCCGCCCTGGCCACCCCCCTGCCGTACCTCTTCGCGCTCGCGGTCGCCTGCGGCATCGCCCAGATCCAGATCGGCCTGCAGCGCTGCCGCATGATCATCATGGTGTTCGTCGCGACCGTCGTCGCCAAGGTCTACCTGGTGGTGACCGGCGGGCTGCTGTGCCTCGGCTCGGACGTCACCCCCTTCTCCGCGCCCTGGCTCCTCGTACCGGGGCTCGTGCTCCTCTCCGCGGTGCTCTTCCTCACCCCGCGCTACGAGACGTCCCGGCAGGCCGCTCTTGCCGCGGAACCATCGCGGACCGTGACGAGGCGGCATCCCGGCCCCCCGCCGCCCTACCCGTCCCCTTGACTCCCACGGACCGGCAGGTCTTCCCTCGGGCTCGGGACGACGTCGGCCGAAGTTTCTTGCGACACGTTGTCGCACTAACCCTTTACGCGCGACGCGGTGTCGCACTAATCTCGAAGGGACGGAGCCGAGGCGAGGAGGGCGACGAGATGAGCGCGACAGGTCGGGCCACGGCCACCACGATCGAGACGGGGCGCGGGGCGGACTACCGGGAGACGCTGAGGACGCTGTCGGAGGCGTCCGTGCACCGGCACTTCGACGCCTTCCTCGACATCGCCTGGGACGACCCCGCGTACGCGGTGCGCGCCGACGACGAGCGGTGGATCCTCCCGCAGGAGGACGTGCTCGGCCGGCACCCGTGGTACCGCTCGCTCCCCAAGGAGCGGCAGGTGGAGATCGGGCTCTACCGGCAGGCCAACATCAACAAGGTGGGCCTGCAGTTCGAGCAGGTCCTGATCGCCGGGCTGATGCAGCACGCGTTCCGGCTGCGCAACGGCGACCCCGAGTTCCGGTACTCCACGCACGAGGCGACCGAGGAGTGCCACCACACGCAGATGTTCCAGGAGTTCGTGAACCGCTCGGGCGTCGATGTGCCCGGCGCGCCGCGGCTCTTCCGCCTGGCCTTCCCGTTCATCCCGCTGGCCGCCGCGTGGGTGCCCGCCGCGTTCTTCATCGGTGTCCTCGCCGGTGAGGAGCCCATCGACCACCTGCAGAAGTCGATCCTGCGGGCCGGGGCCCAGACGCACCCGCTACTGCAGCGGATCATGCAGATCCACATCGCGGAGGAGGCGCGCCACATCGGCTTCGCGCACCGGTTCCTCCAGCACCACGTGCCGCGGCTCAACCGGGTGCGGCGGGCCCTGCTCTCCCTGCTCTTCCCGCTGATCATGCGGTGGCTGTGCGACGTGATCATGGTTCCGAGCCGCGAGGCCCGCCGCGGGATGGGCATCCCCCGGTCGGTGGCGCGCGAGGTGTGGTGGCGCGGCCCCGAGTCCCGCAAGACCCTGCGCGACTTCTTCGCCGACGTCCGGATGCTCGCCGAGTCCCTGGGCCTGATGAACCCGGCCTCCCGGGTGCTGTGGCGGATGTGCCGTATCGACGGCCGCCCTGCCCGGTTCCGCAGCGAGCCGGCCTCGGCCGCGTCCTGAACGGGAGAGCCACCAGATGCCTTACGTCGTGACGCAGTCGTGCTGCAACGACGCCTCCTGCGTCGTCGCCTGCCCCGTCAACTGCATTCACCCGGCGCCGGGCGAGCCCGGGTTCGCCGAGGCGGAGATGCTGCACGTCGACCCCGCCACGTGCGTCGACTGCGGCGCCTGCGTCACCGCCTGCCCCGTGGGCGCGATCGTCCCGCACACGAAGCTGCGGCCCCACGAGCTGCCCTTCCTCGAGATCAACGCCTCCTACTACCGGAAGAACCCGCACGCCGACCGCACGCCTCTGGCGCTGGTGCCGCGGCAGCGCCGCCTCCTCGACCCCGCCCCGGTGCGGGTCGCCGTGGTCGGAGCGGGCCCGGCCGGGATGTACACCGCCGACGAGCTCCTGCGGCACCCCGAAGCGAGCGTCGACGTCTACGACCGGCTCCCCACGCCCTACGGCCTGGTCCGCGCCGGGGTCGCGCCCGACCACCAGGACACCAAGCGCGCCGAGCGGCTGTTCCACGCCATAGAGGAGCAGCCCGGCTTCCGCTACCGGCTGGGAGTGGACGTCGGCGAGGACGTGACCCTCGAGGAACTGCTGGGCCACTACCACGCGGTGGTGTACGCGGTCGGCGCCTCCGCCGACCGCTCGCTCGGCATCCCCGGGGAGGACCTCCCCGGATCCCTCTCGGCCACCGAACTGGTCGGCTGGTACAACGGCCACCCCGACCACCGGCACCTGGACGTGCGCCTCGACCGTGAACGGGTGGTCGTGGTCGGCAACGGCAACGTCGCCCTCGACGTCGCACGCGTCCTCACCTCCGATCCCGCCCGGCTGGCCGCGACCGACATCGCCGACCACGCCTTGGACGCCTTGGCGGCGAGCCGAGTCCGCGAGGTGGTGGTCCTCGGCCGCCGGGGTCCGGCGCAGGCGGCGTTCACCCTCCCCGAGCTCGTCGGCCTCGCGGCTCTCCGGGACGTCAACGTCGTGGTCGAAGCGGCGGCCGAGGACCTCGAGGGCGACGACCCGCGGCTGCCCGTGCTGGCGGAGATGGCCCGCCGCCCGGTGGACCCCGCGCTGCGCACGATCGTCCTGCGCTTCAACGCGGCGCCCGTCGAGATCCTCGGCACCGGCCGGGTGACCGTGCTCCAGGTGGCCCGCACCGAGCTGGTCCCCGACGAGCACGGGGTCCTCCGCGCCCGGCTCACCGACCAGGTGGAGCTGCTCGAGGCGGGAATGGTCCTGCGCTCGGTCGGCTACCGCGGCGTCCCGGTCCGCGACCTGCCCCACGACCCCGGCACCGGGACGGTGCGCAACACCGGCGGCAGGGTCCGTCCGGGCGTGTACGTCGCGGGCTGGGCCAAGCGCGGCCCCACCGGTTTCATCGGCAGCAACAAGACCTGCGCGCAGGAGACGGTCGGACGTCTCCTCGACGACCTCGACGCGGGCCTGATCGACCGGGGTCCGCGTGATCCGCACCGGCTCGAGGCGGAGCTGCGCCGGCGCGGTGTGCCCGTGGTCGACCTGGCGGGGTGGCGGGCCGTCGACGAGGAGGAGCGGAGGCGAGGAGCCGCCGACGGGCGTCCACGCCGGAAGATCGTCGACATCGCCGAACTCGAACAGCTGGCCGCCCTCGGCCGGCGTGCGGGCCGATACGCTGGCGGCAGCACACGCTGAGAAGGTCGAGGACGGAGTCGGACGATGTCGGTGCCGGATCACGCGACGGAGCGCCCCGACGGGCGCCAGGCCCGCTGGGACCGGCACAACCACGAACGGCACCGGCACATCGTCGCCGCCGCCATCGCCGTGATCGAGGAGAACGAGCCCGGCACCCACATCCACCTCCAGCAGATCGCCGACCGGGCCGGCCTGACCCGCAGCGTGATCTACCGGCACTTCACCGACCGCGCCGAGCTCGACCGCGCCGTGCTGACGGCGGTCGTGGACTCCCTGGCCGACGAGCTGCTGCCCGCGGTCACCCTCGACGGGACCATCCCCGACATCGTCGAGCGGGTCGTCTCCCGCTACGTGGGCTGGGCGGTCGCCCACCCCTCCCTGCACCGGCTCGCCGAGTCCGACCCCGTCACCCGCACGGCCAGCCCCCTGCAACGCGGCCTGGAGCGCATCTCCGAGCAGGTCGCGAGCGTGGTCGTCACGGCCCTCGACACGCTCGGCGTGCCCCTGCGGGACGAGGAGCGCGCGATGATCGACCCGCTGGCCTTCGGGCTCGTGGGCGCGGTCTTCAGCGCCGTCCGGCGCTGGCTGGTCCTCGGCGAGGACCAGCCCCCGGCTCCGGTGCTCGTGACCTCCCTGAGCGATTCGGTGTGGTACCTCCTGAAGGGGCACGCCCATTCCCTCGGCGTGGACCTCCGCCGGGACCAGCCGGTGCAGGCCCTGCTGGAACAGGCGTCCCTCGCCGCCGCAGGACCACCCGGTCCGGCCTGACGGCGGTCCTGCGTCGGCCAGGACCGCCGTTCTCAGCCTCGGGCACGGGGCTGCCCGGGCCTCAGGGGCAGGACCGCGAACGACAGGGTGGCGACCGCGGCCAGAACGTCCCGTCCCTCGTCGCGGACGTCCACCTGCACCACGATGAGCGACTTCCCGTGCCGCAGCACCCGTGCCGTGGCGTGCGCGGGGCCGACGGTGACCGCGGAGAGGAAGTGCATGTTCATGTCCGAGGTGGCGGCGCTGTCGCCGTCGGCGAGCCGGAGCCCCACCGCGCGTCCGGCGACGACGTCGACGAGCGTCGCCAGCAGACCGCCCTGCAGTCCTCCGCGGTTGTTCGTCACCCTGGGGGTGACCGGGAGGGTCATCGCGAGGTCGGCCCCTTCCGGGATGTCGACGTCGCGCATGCCGAGCAGGCCGAGCACGTGATCGGCGGGGTCGACGACGGCCGCCGTGACCGCCCGCTCCTCGTCCGGCCGACCGTTGGCCTTCGCCTCCATGAGACCTCCACCGAGAATAATCATTCCATATTTACGAAATCATATTCTCAGACCTCGGCCACCGCTTCGCCGTCGGGGCCTCGGGTCGCACCTCGACGAGGTCGGCCGGGCGGCCGGTGCCGTGACCGGGCGCGAAGGTCAGGGGTCCTCGCGGTGGCCGACCGTGTCGAGGGCCAGGCGCTGGTGGACGGCGGCGAGTTCCTCCGGTGACCCCGTTCGAGCACATCTACCGCCACCACCGCCCGGGTGCTGGTCGTGACCGGCGCGGGTCAGGCGGATCGCCGGCCAATCCGCCGCTGGCCGTCGCCGCCCTCAAACGGGGGCTGCGCCGTGCCCTGGACCCGGACTGAAACGACCTGGGAGCCTGGGTGAGCACGACGCTCGGCGAACTGTTCGCCACCGAGGACCACAGGGAAGGCGTGCGGGCGTTCCTGGAGAAGCGGGAGGCACGCTATGTCGGCCGTTGAACCACCTGGAGATGAAATGAGCGCTTCCCTTTTCGACCTGTCCGGGCACACCGCCCTGATCACCGGAGGCAACTCCGGGATCGGGCTGGGCATGGCCCACGGCTTGGCGCAGAGCGGGGCGGACGTCTGCATTTGGGGCACCAACACCGAACGCAACGAGGCCGCGGTGAAGCAGTTGGCCGAGCACGGCACCCGGGCCGCGGCGATCCGCTGCGACGTCGGCGACGAGGAGGCGGTCACCGCGGCCTTCGCCGAGACGCTGGAGCGTTTCGGACGGGTCGACTCCTGTTTCGCCAACGCCGGAGTGAACGGCAAGGGCACGCCGTTCCTCGAGACGTCCCTCGAAGAGTTTCGCGGCGTCACCCGGGTGAACCTCGAAGGCGCCTTCCTCACTCTGCGCGCCGCCGCGGCCCACATGGTCGAGCGCGGCGGCGGAGGCGTGCTGGTGGGCACGTCGAGCGTCTCGACCCTCCACGGAGCCCCCCGCAACCAGGCCTACGCCGCCAGCAAGGCCGGTATGGACGCGATCATCAGGGGATGCGCCGTGGAACTCGCCCGCCATGGCATCAACGCGCACTCGATCGTCGCGGGCTGGACCGAGACTCCCCTGGCCGCGCCGATCCTGCACGACCCGGGCTTCGAGAACGGCGTCATGAAGCGGATGCCGCAGCGCCGCTGGGGGCGGCCGCAGGACTTCGCCAGGCTCGCCGTCTACCTCGCCTGCGGGGTCGGCGGCTTCCACACCGGCGACACGATCGTCGTGGACGGCGCCTACTCGATCTTCTGACGAGGGAGGCCGCACCCGCGGGGAAGCGAGCGTGCGCCCTCTCTCATGAATCCGATTGCCTGTCCACATCGGCTTTCTCGAGGCGGTAGCGAACGCGGCCGTCTTTCTCGGAGATCTGTGTGACGTACACGGTCCAGCGGTCGCCCCCGGAGACGTTCAGGGAGCAGACGATGTCCTCGTAGACCGGGCCCCAGTCCTCCCTGCAGTCCGCCCAGACAGGGGCGGCGAACCAGCCGGTCAGGTCCTCCTCCAGCTGGCGTTCCAGCTCGCGGCCCGTCGTGGAGGAGAAACCGTGGTCGTAGCCGAGGAGGCTGGAGACCCCGTAGACGGAGCAGCCGGCGAAAAGGGCGGTGAGCAGGAGGGGGATCAGAAGCTTGCGCATCGGGTCCTCACGGGGCTTCAGCGGGGGTTCGATGGAGCTTGTACTTGATGTCCTGGCCCTGTACTGCGGTGACTTCCACGTGGACGATCCATTTCTCGCCGGTGTAGTGGTGCGCTTTGCAGTACGTGACGGAGCCGACCACACCCTTGAGCGGCTCGTCGCAGTCCATGTCGATGGGTTCGGCGCCCAGCTCGGCGCCCAGGATCTCGGTGATCTGGTTCTCGAGGTCGTACGGCTCGATCCTGGGGATCTCGCTCGTCATCCCGATCTGGCGGATCTCGTAGTCGATCCGGCCGACGCCGTTGGAGACGTCCGTGGCCTCCACGGTCCACGTGTCCTTCTGGACGGTGATGACGGAGCAGCGCATTTCACGTCCGTCTCCAGGAGCTCCTTCGCAGTCCACCTCGGGTCTGCCGTCGAACCAGCCGGTCAGGTCCTCCGCGATCTGACGCTCCAGTTCCCGTTCTGTGACCTTCCCGAAGACGGAACATCCGGTGATGGCTCCCGAAAGAAGGGCGGTACAGGACAGGGCGAGGGCCAGACGCTTGCGTGTCGACCTTCCCGGATGGCGGATCGGGCTCATACCGGAATGTTCTCCGCCCGCTAGTCCCGGCGGACAGTGGCGGCTGTCCTGTCTTTTACCGGGTCTTTCCTTTACGTCGGCCGCTGAGCCGGGCCCAGAGCGAAGGCCCGGCCTGGGGAGGGAGTCACCTCGGGCCGGGCCTTCGGCATGCCGTGCTTCACGCGTTCAGGACGGGAGGTGCCCGGAGACCGCCTCGATCTGGTCCACCAGGGTCGTCAGGTCCATGCCCATGGGCTGGAGGACGACGTGGTCGGCGCCGGCGTCCAGGTGCTCGCGGACGCGGGCGGCGATGACGTCCGCGCGGCCGCAGGCGAACATGGCGTCGATGACGCGGTCGGACGGCTCAGGCCCCAGATCGTCGTCGGTGTAGCCCAGGCGGCGCAGGTTGGCCAGGTACGGCGAGCCCGGGATCCTGAACAGCGACGACTGGCGGGCCAGGCCCCGGGCATGCTCGACGTCGTCGTCGAGGAAGACGGCGACGCCGACGACCAGCAGCTTGCCGGGACCGAGGGCCTTGCGGGCCAGCACGGTGTTGTCCACCGGCATCGAGTGCGGGTAGGCGCCGTCCGCCCGCTCCCCGGCCAGCTCCAGCATCTTGGGACCGAGCGCGCCCAGCAGACGCGGGAACGGGACGGCAGGGGTGATCGCGTGCCCCTTCGAGGCGTCCATGCGGTCCAGGTAGGCGCTCATCGCCTCCAGCGGCTTGCCGTAGGCGAGGCCGGAGGCCTCGACCAGCACGCGTGCGCTGACCCCCAGGCCGAGCGCCAGCCGGCCCGGGTGGGCGGCGGCCAGCGTCTCGGCGCCGGCCTGCATGACGGGAGCCTGCCGGGCCCAGATGTTGGCGATCCCCGTGCCGATGACCAGCCGCTGCGTGGCCGCCAGCATCAACCCGAGCTGGGAGAACGCCTCACCGCGGCCGATGCCCTCGTTGATCCAGACCGAGCCGTACCCCAGCTCCTCCAGCCGGGCCAGCTCCTGGCGCCACACCTCGGCCGAGGTGCCCGGAGCCGCCAGACCGACCCCCACGCGTCCCCACCGCACTGCGGCTTCGAACTGCTCTTCCGTGGCCATCGCATCCCTCCGCACCAATAAACGGGGCGTGCGCCCCGGTTGGTATCGTACGGAATATCCGCCCCGATCGACGAGAGACGGCGATGAACTCCGAGCCCGCGCCTTCACCGGCCAGACCGCTGCGCGCCGACGCCCGGCGCAACCGCGAACGGGTGCTCGCCGCCGCCCGAGAGGCCTTCGGGTCCGAGGGGATCTCGGTCCCGCTGGACGAGATCGCGCGCCGGGCCGGGGTCGGCGCCGGCACCGTCCACCGACACTTCCCCACCAAGGAGGCGCTGCTGGAGGCGATCGTCGTCGGCAACATGACGGAGCTGACCGAAGAGGCCCGCTCCCGGCTGGAGCATCCCGACCCCGGGGCCGCGTTCTTCGGCTTCTTCGCGCTGATGGTCGAGTGCGGCGCGGGCAACCGCGCGCTGACCGGGGCGCTGACCCGGGCGGGCACCGACGTCCAGAGCCTCGTCGAACGGCCCGGCCAGGATCTGCTGGCGGCTCTGGCCGCCCTGCTGGTCCGGGCGCAGCAGGCCGGCGCGGTCCGCGGCGATGTGACCGCCCAGCATGTGAAGGCGCTGCTCATCGGCGTGTACGCGGGCAGCGACTGGCTCGGCGGCGAGACCGACGCCCGACGCAGGCTCCTCGCTGTGGTCTGCGATGGCCTGCGCCCGTAGCGCCGGGCGGCCTGCGTTCTTCCCGCGGTTTTATTCGAAGGCGGTCTCGGAGGCGCCGCAGTATGCTCGCCGGGTGTCCAAGCTGAACCAGATCATCGCGGTGGAAAAGGGGACCAAGTCCCGGACCCAGCGGGACCTGACCGACGCCTACCACCGGCTGCAGAAGCCGGCCCTGCTGTCCGGCATCTCGCGGACGTACCAGCCGAACGACGACGAGGGCGAGGTCCTGCCTCCGGAGTCGACCCGGGTCCAGGTACGGGCCGAGGACGTCCTGCGGGAGGCCGGAACCGCCCTGTCGCGGCTGTTCGACGTGGTCGCGACCAAGGACCGGGCGAACTGCGAGGCGCGTGCGGACGTCGTCGTGGACGGCCGGACCATCCTGTCCGACGTGCCGGTCACCTACCTGCTGTTCCTCGAGAAGCAGCTCACCGACCTGCAGACCCTCATCGGGAAGCTCCCGGTCCTGGACGCCGCCGAGACCTGGACCTTCGACGAGTCCGCGGACGCTTGGCGCACGGAGCCGGTCCGCACGACCCGGACGAAGAAGGTCCCGCGGGCGCACGTCCTGTACGAGGCGACGGACAAGCACCCCGCCCAGGTCGAGACCTACACCGAGGACGTCATCGTCGGCACCTGGACCAAGGTCGGGTTCTCGGGCGCCATGCCGGCCAGGCGGGTCAACGAGCTGCGGGAGCGCGTCGAGAAGCTCATGGCCGCGGTGAAGTACGCTCGCGAGGAGGCGAACGGGATCGACGTCGTCGACCAGCGGGTCGGTGACGCCGTGTTCGGTTACCTGTTCGCCTGATCGAAGACTCCCCCGCTGGAGCGCGGGGGTCCGGGCCGAAGGCCCGGAAAGCTGAGGATGAGGCTCAGTCTGAACAGTGGTGACAGTGCGGGTTCGAATCCCGCCCCCGACACACGGGTCGGGGTGGCCCAATCGGTAGAGGCAGCCCGGTCAATCTCAGGCTCTCGCTCCAATCTCAGCACGCACCGCTCATCGCCGGATCGACCGGGCGGGGACGCGGTTCGGCGGGTTGCCGGTTCGAATCCGGCCCGCGCCTCCACGTGGCGCGGTAGCTCAACGGTGGAGCACGCCGTCATCACGGATGATCCCCGCCCTTAAACGCCGCCGGCGTGTCAGGAGAGCGGAACACAAGGGCCCCGGGGCTGGGTAGCTCCCGGGGCCCGCCGCGTCCCGGGACCGCCGAAATTCGTCTCCCCGCCAAAGTCGAAGTGCGATAAAACCTACCGTTAGTCCGTTTCCACATGCGCCTGCCCGGGAGCGGATGACTGACGGCTTTGGACGTTTCCTACAAACGGAGCCTCCCAGCATGCGCTGTTTCTGGCATGGCGTCTGCAACCGGTAGACGGGAAGGTGAACACTGCCGAGGATCGCCGTGCCGCGGCGCACACATCGTTGTCTGCAGAAGGGCCTGGTCGGGTGTTCAGTCGCATCGCCATTGTCAACCGCGGTGAAGCCGCCATGCGGCTCATCCACGCCGTGCGGGACCTCGCCGCGGAGACCGGGACGCGGATAGAGACCGTAGCCCTGCACACCGACGTCGACCGCGCGGCCGCCTTCGTCCGCGAGGCGGACCTGGCCTACGACCTCGGCCCCGCGTCCGCGCGCCCGTACCTCGACCTGAAGGTGCTGGAGCGCGCGCTGAAGGAGACCGGGGCCGACGCCGCGTGGGTCGGCTGGGGCTTCGTCGCGGAGGACCCGGCGTTCGCGGAGTTGTGCGAGGAGATCGGGGTCGCCTTCGTCGGGCCGAGCCCGGACGCCATGCGCAAGCTCGGCGACAAGATCGGCGCGAAGCTGATCGCCGAGGAGGTCGGTGTGCCGGTCGCGCCGTGGAGCCGCGGCGCGGTCGAGACCCTGGACGCGGCTCTGGCGGCCGCGGCCGAGATCGGCTACCCGCTGATGCTGAAGGCGACCGCGGGCGGCGGCGGGCGCGGCATCCGCGTGGTCACCGACGGGACCGAGCTCGCCGACGCCTACGAGCGCACCAGCCAGGAGGCGGCGCGGGCGTTCGGCAGCGGCGTGGTGTTCCTGGAGCGCCTGGTCACCGGCGCCCGGCACGTCGAGGTCCAAGTGATCGCCGACGGCGCCACCGCGTGGGCGCTGGGCGTCCGCGACTGCTCGGT
Organism: Actinocorallia sp. B10E7; assembly: GCF_039871655.1. Classification (NCBI taxonomy): domain Bacteria; kingdom Bacillati; phylum Actinomycetota; class Actinomycetes; order Streptosporangiales; family Thermomonosporaceae; genus Actinocorallia; species Actinocorallia sp. B10E7. The sequence continues at coordinate 183,346 of NZ_JBDPLZ010000010.1, read as the reverse complement.
GCAGCGGCGCAACCAGAAGGTCATCGAGGAGTCGGCGTCGCCGGTGCTCTCCCCCGAGCAGACCGCCGAGCTCAAGGCGTCGGCCGAACGGCTGGCCGTCGCGGTCGGTTACCGCGGCGCGGCGACCGTCGAGTTCCTCTACCACCCGGGCGAGAGGCTGTTCGCGTTCCTGGAGGTCAACACCCGCCTGCAGGTCGAGCACCCGATCACCGAGGCGACCACCGGGTTCGACCTGGTCAAGGCGCAGCTGCACGTGGCGTCCGGAGGCAGGCTCGAGGGCGAGCCGCCGGTGGAGCGCGGACACGCCGTCGAGGCCCGGCTGAACGCCGAGGACCCCGACCGCGACTTCGCCCCCTCCCCCGGCCGCATCGCGCGGCTGGACCTGCCCGCCGGGCCCGGCATCCGCGTGGACACCGGCGTCGGCGAGGGCGACACGATCCCCGCCGACTTCGACTCGATGATCGCGAAGATCATCGCCTACGGCCGCGACCGCGACGAGGCGCTCGGCAGGCTGCGCCGGGCGATGACGGAGACCACCGTCGTCATCGAGGGCGGCGCGACGAACAAGAGCTTCGTGCTCGACCTGCTCGACCAGCCCGAAGTGATCGACGCCAGTGCCGACACCGGCTGGATCGACCGCGTCCGCGGTGAGGGCCGACTCGTCTCGCACCGCCACTCGGCCGTCGCGCTGGCGGCCGCCGCCATCGAGGCGTACGAGGAGGAGGAGCACGTCGAGCGGCGGCGGCTATTGTCGACGGCGTCCGGCGGGCGCCCGCAGGTGCAGCACGAGAGCGGTCGGCCGCTGGACCTCAAGCTGCGCGGCGCGGGCTACCGCGTGCGCGTCGCGCGGGTCGGCCCGCACCGGTTCCGCGTCGGCATCGAGGCGGGTGACGGCGTCCGCACCGCCGACGTCGAACTCGACCGCTTCGACCGGCACACCGGGCGGATCACCGTCAACGGCACCCGGTACCGCCTGCTCACCGGCACGCACGGGCCGATCCACCTGGTCGAGGTGGACGGCGTGACCCACCGGGTCAGCCGCGACGAGGGCGGCGTCGTCCGTTCCCCCGCGCCCGCGCTGGTCGTCGCCACGCCGCTGGAGGTCGGCGCCGAGGTCGAGGCCGGCGCGCCGGTCCTGGTGCTGGAGAGCATGAAGATGGAGACGGTGCTGCGGGCGCCGTTCAAGGCGCGGCTGAAGGAATGCGCCGTGTCCGTGGGCAGCCAGGTGGAGACCGGCGCGCCGCTGCTGCGGCTGGAGCCGCTGGCCGACGACGACGGGGCCGAGGCCGGCTCGGCCGTCGAGGCGGTCGAGCTGGACCTGCCCGCCGGGCCCGCGACGACCCCGGCGCGGGAGCGCGCCGCGCGCGGACGGGAGGACCTGCACAGCCTGCTGCTGGGCTTCGACGTCGACCCGCACGACGAGCGCCGGGTCCTCGACGGCTACCTCGCCGCGCGGCGGGCGTCCGCCGAGGACGGCCACCAGACGCTGGCCGGAGAGCTCGAACTCGCCGAGGTGTTCGCCGATCTCGCCGAGCTGAGCCGCAACCGGCCGTCGGACGAGGACGGCGGCAGCGGCCACCTGCACAGCGCCCGCGAGTACTTCCACACCTACCTGCAGAGCCTCGACGTCGAGCGGGCCGGGCTGCCGGAGGCGTTCCAGGCCAGGCTCGCCAAGGCGCTCGGGCACTACGGCGTCACCGATCTCGAGCGCTCCTCCGAGCTCGAATCCGCGGTGTTCCGGATCTTCCTCGCCCAGCAGCGCGCGTCCGCCGACGCCGCGGTCGTCACCGCGCTGCTGCGCGCGTGGCTGCAGGAGCCGACGCCGGACGCGCTGCTGCGCGAGCCCGCCGGCCTGACGCTGGAGCGGCTGGTGTCCGCCACGCAGGTCCGCTTCCCCGCGATCGCCGACCTCGCGCGCGGCGTGCTGTTCACCTGGTTCGGCCAGCCGCTGCTGCGCCGCAACCGCGCCCGCGTCTACGCCGACGTCCGCAGGCACCTGCGCCACCTGGACGCGAACCCGCACGCGCCGGACCGCGCCGAGCGCATCGCCGAGATGGTGCGCAGCACCGAGCCGCTGGTGCGGCTGCTCGGGCAGCGGCTCGCTCGCAGCGGCCCGGACGGACAGGGTGGCCAGGGGCACCTCGACAATTCAGCCATGCTGGAGGTGCTGACCCGCCGGTACTACGGCAACAAGGGCCTCACCGGCGTCCGCACCCGCGAGGCGGCGGGCTGCGCGTTCACCGTCGCCGAGCGCGAGGGCTCGCACCTGGTCTCCGCCGCGGTGCGCTTCGAGGCGCTGGGTGGCGCGCTGCGCGGTCTCGCGGAGCTGGCGACCGGCGGGGACGCCGTGGACGCCGACGTCTACCTCTCCTGGGAGGGGCAGCCGGAGGACTTCGACGCGATGGCGGCCGCGCTGCAGGAGGTCGTCAGCGCCCACCCCCTGCCCGAGCAGGTCCGCAGGCTCACCACCACCGTCGCGGGCAGCCACGGCGCGGTGATGCACCACCACTTCACGTTCCGCCCGTCGACCGCCGGGATGGCCGAGGAGCGGCTGATCCGCGGCCTGCACCCGCACATCGCGCAGCGGATGCAGCTGGAGCGGCTGCGCGGGTTCGACCTCACCCGGCTGCCGTCGCTGGACGAGGAGGTCTACCTCTTCCGGGGCGTGGCGCGGGAGAACCCCTCCGACGACCGCCTCATCGCGTTCGCGCAGGTGCGGGACCTGACCGCGCTGCGCGAGCAGGACGGCAGGCTGCTCTCGCTGCCGACCGCCGAGTACTCCGTCGCCGCCTGCCTCGACTCGATCCGCCGCGCGCAGGCGCAGCGGCCGTCCAAGACGCGCTTCAACACCAACCGGGTCGTGGTCTACGTCTGGCCGCCGAGCGACCTGACCCGCTCCGAGCTGGGGATGCTCGCCGAGCGGATCCTGCCGAGGGCCGCGGGCGCCGGCGTGGAGGAGATCCTGTTCATCGCGCGTGAGCGCGACCCGCAGACCGGCGAGCTGAACAAGACCTCCATGCGGATCTCCTTCGACCCCACCGGCGGCACCGAGGTGACCTTCGGCGAGCCGCCGACGGAGCCGGTCGAGCCGCTCGACTCCTACCGGCTGAAGGTGCTGCGCGCCGCGGCCCGCAACACGACGTACCCGTACGAGCTGACCGGCCTGCTCGGCGACTTCGTCGAGCACGACCTCGATGAGGACAACGCGCTGGTGCCGGTCGACCGGCCGAAGGGGAAGAACACCGCGGCGATCGTCGCGGGCGTGGTCTCCACGCCGACCACGCTGCACCCGCAGGGCGTCACCCGGGTCGTGCTGCTCGGCGACCCGACGAAGTCGCTCGGCGCGCTGTCGGAGCCGGAGTGCCGCCGCGTGATCGCGGCGCTGGACCTGGCCGAGCGGATGCGGGTGCCGCTGGAGTGGTACGCGCTGTCCTCCGGCGCCCGGATCTCCATGGAGTCGGGCACCGAGAACATGGACTGGGTGGCCGCGGCGCTCAAGCGGATCGTCGAGTTCACCCAGGACGGCGGCGAGATCAACGTCGTGGTCGCGGGCATCAACGTCGGCGCGCAGCCGTACTGGAACGCCGAGGCGACCATGCTCATGCACACCAAGGGCATCCTGGTGATGACGCCGGACTCGGCGATGGTGCTCACCGGCAAGCAGTCGCTCGACTTCTCCGGGGGCGTCTCCGCCGAGGACAACTTCGGCATCGGCGGCTACGACCGGGTGATGGGGCCGAACGGGCAGGCGCAGTACTGGGCGCCCGACCTGCTCGCCGCGCGGGACGTGCTGATGGCGCACTACGCCCACTCCTACATCGCGCCGGGCGAGGAGGCTCCGCGGCGGGCGCCGACCAACGACCCCGCCGACCGCGACGTCTCCTCCTTCCCGCACGTGCTGGAGGGCAGCGACTTCACCACCGTCGGCGAGATCTTCTCCGCCGAGGCCAACCCGGACCGCAAGAAGCCGTTCGACATCCGGACCGTGATGCGGGCGCTGTCCGACTCCGACCACCCGGTGCTGGAGCGCTGGGCGGGCATGGCCGACGCGGAGACCGCGGTCGTGCAGGACGTGCACCTGGGCGGCATCCCGGTGTGCCTGCTCGGCATCGAGTCGCGCTCGGTGCCGCGGCGCGGCTTCCCGCCCACCGACGGCCCGGACGCCTACACCGCGGGCACGCTGTTCCCCCGCTCGTCGAAGAAGGCGGCGCGGGCGATCAACGCGGCCAGCGGCAACCGGCCGCTGGTGGTACTGGCGAACCTGTCGGGCTTCGACGGCTCGCCGGAGTCGATGCGCAGCCTGCAGCTGGAGTACGGCGCCGAGATCGGCCGCGCGATCGTGAACTTCCGCGGCCCCATCGTGTTCTGCGTGATCTCGCGGTACCACGGCGGCGCGTTCGTGGTGTTCTCCAAGGCGCTGAACCCGAACATGACCGTGCTCGCGCTGGAGGGCTCGTTCGCCTCGGTGCTCGGCGGCGCCCCCGCCGCCGCGGTGGTCTTCTCCGGCGACGTCAACGCCCGCACCGCGTCCGACCCGCGCGTCCGGGAGCTGGAGGCCCGTCTCGCGGCCGCCTCCGGAGCCGACCGCGCCGCGTTGATCGCCGAGCTCGACGAGCTCCGCTCGTCGGTCCGCGCGGAGAAGCTCGGCGAGGTCGCCGCGGAGTTCGACCGCGTGCACGACATCCGCCGCGCGGTCGAGGTCGGCTCCGTCGACGCCGTCATCCGCGCCGCGGAACTGCGTCCCCGCATCATCGAGGCCATCGAGTCCCGCTCGCACTGACCTCTCCCGCACCGCCGTCAGGCCCGGCAGCGCTCGTACGACTCGCGCTGCCGGGCCTGACGCGTACCCGCCGACGATCATCCGCCTCGGCGAAGGCGATCAACGGGTGTCCGTCCTCGAACGGCCCATGTTCGACGGCAGGTCGCGGCCGATCTCCTCGCCGTTGACCTCGACGCTCATGGGGAACCGCGGCGTCTTCGTCGCCCCTCTCCTGTAGGCCTCCATGAGGGAGGAGCCGACCAGGGTCGTACGATACGCCGATCGACTACAAAACCCCCGTACAGCCTGAAAATAAGATCATTTCTCTGAACAGCGGCGACATCGGCGCCGGACACCCACCGCGGCGACTCGAGCGCAAGTGGCTACGACGTGGAGCCATGGCCGCCGTGCTCGCGCTTTTCGCCGTCGAGCTGGCGCTGGGCTGGCCGTCCCTGACCTCGGCGCTGTCGCAGCTGCGCGCGCCGCAGCCCGGCTGGCTCACCTCCGCCGTCATCGTGGAGCTGGCCGCCATGGTCATGTACGCGCGGATGCAACGCCGCCTGCTGCGCTCCGCCGGTGTGCGCGTGCCGATCCACCGCCACGTCGCCCTCGCCTACGCCGCCCACTCCCTCAGCGTCACCCTCCCGGGCGGACCGGCGTTCTCCACCCGCTTCAACTACCAGCAGATGCGCCGCTTCGGCGCCACCCCCGCCATCGCCTCCTGGTGCATCGCGCTGTCGGGCATCTTCTCGGCCGCCGCCCTCGCAGCCGTCACCACCGGCGGAGCCCTCGCGGCCCGCGGCGCCCCGTCCTGGCACACCCTCGCCGGCTTCACCCTCGCCGGTCTCCTGATCACGCTGGGTGTCCGGCAGACCACCCACCGACCCGAGGCTCTGGAGCCGGCCACCCGCGCCGCGCTGGCACGGATCAACCGGCTCCGGCATCAGCCGGCCACCCGCGACCTCGACCGTATCCGCGCCTTCGCCGACCAGCTGCGCGCCGCCCGGCTCGGCCCCGCTCACGCCGCCGCGGCCGGGGTCTACGCTTTGCTCAACTGGCTGCTGGACGCCGTCTGCCTGTGGATGTGCCTCCAGGCCGTCAGCGACACCGGCATCAACGCCACCCAACTGCTGCTGGCCTTCTGCGCGGGCATGGCCGCCGGCACCCTCACGATCGTTCCCGGCGGGCTCGGCATCATCGACAGCGCCCTGATCCTCGGCCTCCTCACCGGCGGCGTCGACGCCCCGACCGCGATCGCGACGGTCGTGCTCTACCGCCTCATCAGCTTCGGCTTCATCATCGGCATCGGCTGGATCACCTGGCTGTTCATGCGGCGCCACCACCGCGACCGGACCGCCGGCACCGCCGAGCCCGAGGGCCTCACACCGTGAACGGCACCGCCGGAGGCATTCGGGCGTCCTGGTGGTCGGCTCAGGCGGAGGGGGCGGCTCGGTCGAGGGTCTCGCGGGTACTGCGGGGCATGGAGACGCTGAAGCCTCCGTCGATGGGCAGGTCGGTGCCGGTGATGAAACCGGAGTACGGGCCGGCGAGGAAGACGACGGCGTGGGCGACGTCGTCAGGGTGGCCCCAGCGGTCGAGGGGAACGAGGTCGAGAGCCGCCTCGCTGAGTGCGGGGTCGCGGGTGTAGGCGGTGTTGATGTCGGTGTCGATCCAGGCGGGGCTGACGGCGTTGACGCGCACGCCCGCCGGGCCGAGTTCGCAGGCGAGGGCCTGGGTGAGGTGCCGCATACCGGCCTTGGCCGCGCCGTAGGGGGCGATGGCGGGCCAGGGGGCGTGGACGGCGATGGAGGAGACGTTGATGATGGAGCCGGAGCCCCGTTCGGCCATACCCCGGCCCAGCCGCTGGCAGAACAGCAGAGTGCTGGTCAGGTTGAGGTCGAAGACCTTCTGCCAGCCGTCGGTCCGGACATCGAGGAGAGCGGCCTGGAACCTGGGGCCGCCCGCGTTGTTGACCAGGATGTCGACGGATCCCAGCTCGTCCTCGATGCGCGTGCACGCGGCCTCGATCTGCTCGGCTCGAGTGACGTCGCAGGTGACGGCCAGCCCTCGGCGGCCGGTTTCGCGGACCTGATCGGCGACTTCCTCCAGGTCGGGAAGGGAGCGGCCGAGGACCGCGACGTCGGCGCCGGCTTCGGCGAGCCGCACCGCGCAGGCCGCGCCGATGCCGCGGGACCCTCCTGTGACAAGGGCGATCCGGCCTGTGAGGGGTCCCTGGTTCTGTGCGGCGGATGGTTCTTCGTTCATCAGAGGTCCTTGCGGGAGGTGCCGAGCACCCGGGGTCGAGGGCCGGGTGCTCGGGACAGGGGCGGGTTCGTCAGGGACGCCAGCGGGCCCTGCGGGTGCCGGCCTCGCCTGCGCGGATGAGCTGGAGGCGGGGCTTGGGCCCGTCGGTGCGACCGGTCTGCGGCTTGCGCTGTCCGGCGCGCCAGGGCAGCGGCCAGGTGGCGCCGGACCCGGCGTAGTCCTGTTCGGCGGCGGCGTGCAGGGTCCAGTTGGGGTCGTAGAGGTGGACGCGGCCCAGCGCGCACAGGTCGGCCCGGCCCGCCAGGAGGAGGGAGTTGACGTCGTCGTAGGAGGAGATGACGCCGACGGCGATGGTGGGGATGCCGATCTTGTTGCGGATCCGGTCGGCGAAGGGGGTCTGGTAGGAGCGGCCGAAGGCGGGGCGTTCCTCGGGTGCGACCTGGCCGGTGGAGACGTCGATGGCCGCGGCGCCCGCCTCGGCGAAGGCACGCGCGATCTCGACGGCGTCATCGCCGGTGACTCCGTCCTCGATCCAGTCGGTGGCCGAGATGCGGACGGTCAGGGGCTTGTGGGCCGGCCAGGCCTCGCGGACCGCGGCGAAGACCTCCAGGGGGTAGCGCAGCCGGTTCTCCAGGGAGCCGCCGTAGGAGTCGGTGCGGTGATTGGTGATCGGGGAGATGAACGACGACAGCAGGTAGCCGTGCGCGCAGTGCAGTTCCAGCAGGTCGAATCCCGCCTCGTCGGCGCGGCGGGCCGCGTCGACGAACTGGCGCGTGACCTCGGCCATCTCGGCGGCGTCGATCTCGCGCGGAACCTGGTTGACGCCTTCCCTGTAAGGGATCGCCGAGCATGAGACGAGGTCCCAGTTGCCTTCGCGGAGGGGCTGGTCGATGCCCTCCCACATGAGCCGGGTGGAGCCCTTGCGGCCGGAGTGCCCGAGTTGCAGGCCGATCTTCGCTTCGCTCTCGGCGTGGACGAAGTCGGTGACCTGCCGCCACTTCGCCGCTTGTGCATCGTTCCAGATGCCGGCGCAGCCCGGCGTGATGCGCCCGGTCTCCGAGACGCACACCATCTCGGTCATCACCAGGCCGGCGCCACCGAGGGCCTTGCCGCCGAGGTGGACGAGGTGGAAGTCGTTCGGCATACCGTCGACCGCCTTGTACATGTCCATCGGGGACACCACGATGCGGTTGGCGAGCCTCAGTTCGCCGAGGCGGAACGGGTGGAACATCGGCGGAGTGGAGGCGACGTCGTCGGGGCGCTCCTGGTGTCCGGCGAACCAGCCGTCGACGGAGGCCGTGAACTCGGGGTCGCGCAGGCGCAGGTTGTCGTAGGTGATGCGGCGGCTGCGCGTCAGGATGTTGAACGCGAACTGCTCTGCGTCCTGGTCGACGTACTGGCCGAGGTTCTCGAACCATTCCAGACTGGCCTGCGCGGCGCGCTGGGTGGACTGCACGACCGGCTTGCGCTCGGCCTCGTAGGCGGACAGGGCCGCATCGACGCCCGGGTGCTCGTGCAGGCACGCGACCAGTGCGAGCGCGTCCTCCATCGCGAGCTTGGTGCCCGAGCCGATCGAGAAGTGGGCGGTGTGCGCGGCGTCGCCGAGGATGACGATGTTCTCGTGCCGCCACGAGGCGTTGCGGACGGTCGTGAAACTGATCCACTTGCTGTTGTTGGCGAGGATCTCGCCGCCGTCGAGCGCCTCGGCGAACAGCTCGCGGATCTTCGCGATGGACTTCTCGTCCGACTCGCCGGGGGCGTACTCGCGGGCGGCGAAGGCGTCGAAGCCCGCCGCACGCCAGACGTCCTCGTGCATCTCGGCGATGAAGGTGCTGCCGTGGGCGTCGAAGGGGTAGGCGTGGCCCTGCATGACGCCGTAGGGGGTCTCGAGGATGAAGAACTCGAAGGCCTCGAAGACCTTGTCGGTGCCCAGCCACATGTACTTGCAGGCGCGCTGCTCCAAATCGGGCTGGAACGACCCGGCGTACCTGGTGCGCACCGCGGAGTTCAGCCCGTCGGAGGCGACCACCAGGTCATGCGACGCCGCGAGTTCGGCGACGTCGGGCGCCTCGGTCCGGAAGTGCACGGTCACCCCCAGCTCCAGGCAGCGCGCCTGCAGGATCTCCAGCAGCCGCTTGCGGCTCATCGCGGCGAACCCGTGCCCTCCGCTGGTGAGGACCCGCCCGCGGAAGTGGATGTCGATGTCGTCCCAGCGGGCGAACTCCTCGCACATCAGCCGGTAGACCTCGGGGTCGGCGTGCTCGATGCCGCCGAGGGTCTCGTCGGAGAAGACCACGCCGAACCCGAAGGTGTCATCGGGGGCGTTGCGCTCCCACACGGTGATCTCATGCCCGGGCTCCAGCTGCTTGGCGAGCGCCGCGAAGTACAGGCCTCCCGGGCCGCCTCCGATGACCGCTATACGCACGATGCCTCCTTGTAGGACGTCGATTCGCCTCAACGTATCGCGCCCATTAGACGACCGTCAATAAAACGAAATATCAGTGCCCGGGCTCGGCGCCCCCGGCGCGCCCGTCGGGGATCACGGCGACGCCGAGGATCTCGATCATCGCCTCGGGCTGCCAGAGCGCGGTGCAGCCGATGCCCGCCATCGCGGGGTAGACCGGCCCGGCGAGCTCCCGCCAGACCTCGCCGATCTCGCGGCCGTGCGCCTGGTAGTCCGGGATGTCGGTGAGGTAGATCGTGATGCTCACCAGGTCCTCGGGCTCGCCTCCGGCCTCGCGCAGGGTGGCGAGGACGTTGCCGAAGGCCTGGCGGAACTGCTCGACGATGCCGCCCTCGACGATGCGCATGTTCTCGTCCAGCGCGGTCTGGCCGCCCAGGTAGAGCGTGTTGCCGTGCAGCGTGCCGTGGGAGTAGCCACTGGGCTCGGGCAGGGAGGCGGGGTTGATGGATCGGGGCTTCATCGCTGCTCCTCGGGGTGCGTAGGATGTATTGACAATATCTGACGATCGTGAAAGATACGATACATCCACGATGCCGAGGAGGCGCGATCATGAAGCTGGCCACCGTGTCCGCCGACGACGGGACGACCAGCGCGGCCGTTCTGGTCGACGGCCTCTGGCGGGCGCTTCCCGCGCCCGACCTCGGGACATGGCTGCAGGGCGAGCGCGAGACCGATCCGGGAGAACCGCTGACCGGCTGGGCGCCGGTGAACCCTCTGCCCTCGCCCGGCAAGGTGATCTGCTGCGGGCTCAACTACGCAGACCACATCACCGAGACCGGACGCGACCTGCCCACCCACCCGACGCTCTTCGCCAAGCACGCCGACACCCTGCTCGGCCCGGGCGAGGAGATCGTCATCCCCGACGACGTCGCGCTGGACTGGGAGGCCGAACTCGCCGTCGTCGTCGGCGCGACCCTGCGCGGCGCCGACGAAGCCCGGGCCGCGGCGGCCATCGCGGGCTACACCGTCGCCAACGACATCTCCGTCCGCGACTGGCAGAAGCGCACCCTCCAGTGGTTCCAGGGCAAGGCGTGGGACGCCACCACGCCGCTCGGCCCGATCGTGGTCACTCCCGACGAGGTCGACCCCGCGGCGGGACTCGACGTCTCCTGCCGCGTCAACGGCGAGACCGTCCAGCACGCCAACACCCGGACCCTCGTCTTCGGCCCCGCCGTGCTCCTGGCCTACATCTCCACGTTCACCGTCCTGCGCCCCGGCGATGTCGTCCTGACCGGCACGCCCGGCGGGATCGGCGCGGCGATGACCCCGCCCCGCTTCCTCGCCGACGGCGACCTCGTCGAGACCGAGATCGACGGGATCGGCACCCTGCGCAACCGCGTCCGGCTCACCCCTTCGATCTGAACTGAGAGACCCGTGCACCCGAACCCCACCTCGCGGATCCTCACCGCGGCGCTCACCCTCACCCCGGCCGAGCCCGAGCACCACGACGAGGCATACCTCGCCACCACCCAGGACTGCCCATGGCCCAAGGCCTACGGCGGCGACCTCGTCGCCCAGGCCGCGGTCGCGGCGATCCGGTCCGTCGGCGGGGACCGGACGCTCCACTCGATGCACAGCTACTTCATGCGCCCCGCCGAAATCGGCGGCGAGGTCCGCTACGAGGTCGAGAAGCTGCGCGACGGACGGGGTTTCTCCACCCGGCAGGTCCGCGCCTACTCCGGTGGCAGACTCGCCTACACCGCCCTGGCCTCCTTCCACACCGGAGAGCACAGCGGCGAGCATGAGGCGTCCATGCCCGAAGGTCTGCCCGACCCCGAGTCGCTGCCCTCCAGCGCCGACTACCTCGAGCCCAGGCAGCCGGGAACCGACGAGGCCGGCGACATGACGAAGGAGTCCAAGGCCTACTGGTCGTTCGGGCGCGGCTTCGACATGCGGCACGTGCCCGGACCGGTCTACCTGACCGTCGAAGGCGGCGCGGTTCCCCACCAGGCGATCTGGGTCAAGCCGTTCGACGCGCTGCGGCCCGTTCCCGGTCTGTCGCCCGCGGCCCGCGACCTGGCGGCGCTCGCTTACGTGTGCGACTACACGATCCTGGAGCCGGTCCTGCGGCTGCTCGACCTCCCCTGGGCCACTCCGGGTCTCGTCACCGCGAGCCTCGACCACGCGATGTGGTTCCACAAGCCCGCCGAGATGGACGGATGGCTCCTGTACGCCCAGGAGGCCGCGGCCGCGGGATCGGGCCGCGGCCTCGGCCTCGGCCGGTTCTTCACCCGCGACGGCCGGCACCTCGCGACCGTCGCGCAGGAGGGGATCATCCGGCCCCGCTGACCGGCCATGAGGGCATCCGACGGACACCGGCCATCACATGACGACGGCCTTGCAGGAAAGGGAAAACAGATGGCGCCCACCACACCTCACCTCCTCGGCGTCGACCGGCTCGACGCGCTGGCGTCGCGGTACGTCGATGTCGACTCGCTTCCGTGGAAGCCGACCCCCAGCGAGGGGATCGACATGAAGGTCCTCGTCGAGGACAAGGAGACCGGACTGCTGACCGCGCTGTTCCGCTGGCAGCCCGGCTCCCACCTCGCGCTGCACGAGCACGTCGAGATCGAGCAGTCCTTCGTGCTCGAAGGCTCCCTCGAAGATGCCGAAGGAAAAGTGACGGCAGGCGACTTCGTGTGGCGGCCGGCCGGCAACCGGCACGAGGCGTGGTCCACCGAAGGCTGCCTGCTGATCGCTTTCTTCCTCAAGCCCAACCGCTTCCTCGAAGGCGAACTCGCCGGGACCCTCCTCGAATAAGCGGCGGTCTTCCCGGCGCGCCGTCCTCCGGGCCGGCTGAACCGGGGTATGAGGGCGTCGAACCGACGGCTGCGCCACAGCCCTCCTGGCGGACACGAAGCCGTCGGCCCCTACGGGCGCCCGAAGATCGGGCGCCCGTCCGATTCGGAGGAGAGACCATGGCAGGAAACGACGGAGGCGCACGACCCTCCGGTATCTTCGACGCCGTCATCGTCGGCAGCGGCATCAACGCGCTCGTCGCAGGCGCCCGCCTGGCCGGTGGCGGCTGGCGCGTCGCGGTGTGCGAGAGATCCGACAGGCCCGGCGGAGCCATCTACACGAGCCAGGACGTCTTCTCCGGCTACACCGTGGAACTGCTGTCCAGCTGGCATCCCCTCTTCGTGGGCGGACCCGCCTACGCCGCCCTCGCCGATGAGCTGGCGCGGCGCGGCGTCGTCTACCGCAACACCGACAAGCCCACCGGCGTGGTGTGCCGGGACGGCTCGGCGGTCCTGTCGACGGACCCGGACGCGTTGGCCCGGACCCTCGCCGAACACGGTGACGCCGAGACCTGGGCCGCGATGATGGCCGAGTTCGGCGGCAAGATCGACCTGGCGTTCGGGCTGCTCGGCACCGACTTCTGGCACCGCAGCTCGCTGAAGCTCGCCTGGCGGGCCCTGCGCAGACTCGGGAAGTCGGGCCTGGTCGCCACCGGCGCCGAGGTCCTCGAACCCGGCAGGCCCTGGCTGGAGCGCACCTTCACCTCGCCCGTCACCCGCGCGCTCCTCGCGCCGTGGGCCCTGCACAACGGTCTCGGTCCCGACGACGCCTCTTCGGCGTTCATCACCAAGGTCATCGCCGCCGCGGTCGCCACCGGCGGCATGCCCGTGCCCGAAGGCGGCGGCCGCCGCCTCGTCGACGCCCTCGTCGGCATCATCACCGACGCCGGAGGCGAACTGCTCACCGGCGCCGAAGTCGAGGAGGTGCTCGTCGCGCGCGGCCGCGCCGTCGGCGTGCGTCTGGGCGACGGGCGGCGGATCCAGGCCCGCAAGGCGGTCCTGGCCGGGGTCACCCCGCACGTCCTGTACGAGCGGCTCCTGGCGGGCAACGCACCCGCCGAGCGGCGCAAGGCCGCGCAGGCGTTCCGGCACGGCCGCGCCGCGATGCAGATCCACCTCGCGCTCAGCGAACCGCCTCGCTGGAATGATCCCGAGCTCGCCGATGTCGCCTTGGTCCACGTGCTCGACGATCTGGACTCCCTGTCGGCCTCGGTGAACGCCGCCTGGCGCGGTCTGCTGCCAGAGCGGCCCACCATCGGCGTCGGCCAGCCCGCCACCGTCGACCCCTCACGCGCCCCCGACGGCAAGGGCCTGCTGTGGATCCAACTCCAGGAGTTGCCGCGCGAGGTCCGCGGCGACGCGGCCGGACGGATCGACCCGGGCGACGGCACCTGGACGCCCAGGCTGCGCGAGGCCTACGCCGACCGGGTCATCGGCCTGCTGGAGCCGCACATCGCCAACCTGTCCGCCGTCACCGACCGGCGCGTGCTCGGCCCGAAGGAACTCGAGGAACTGAACGTCAACCTGGTGGGCGGAGACCCCTACGGCGGAGACTGCCGGATCGACCAGTACGCCCTGTGGCGGCCCCTGTCCTCGGGCACCGGCCACGCCACCGGTGTGGCGGGCCTGTGGCACATCGGCGCCTCCACCCACCCCGGCCCCGGCCTCGGCGGAGGATCGGGTTTCCTCGTCGCCGAGCGGCTGCTCCGCGGCCGCCGCAAGGCCTGAACGCAAAGACGCGCGAGCGGGGCGGACCGTATGGTCCGCCCCGCTGCGGTGTTCCCGGTGTGATCAGGCGGGGCGCAGGACGCTGCGCCGCAGCAACGGGTAGAGCACGACGACGATGACCAGGGACACCAGGAATCCCAAGGCCGTCACCCCCGTCTCCTGGAGGACGCCGCCCGTCACCGCCGCGGCGACGACGGAGATGACGCCCGCCCAGTTCACCGACTCCAGGGAGTCGGGGTCGGCGGTCCGGCCGCGACGGACGATGAAGAAGTCCGCGATGATGACGCCGGCCAGGGCGGTCGTCGTCACCCCGAGGATGCCCAGGTAGCTGGTGATCAGGCCGAGGATGTCCCCGGCGACCATCACCAGGCCGATGATGTTCGCGACGACGACCATGACGACGCGGCCGGGGTTGCGGCCGGACAGGCTGTCCACCAGGTTCGACAGCGCCAGCGACCCGCTGTAGGTGTTGAGGACCTGCGCCTTGGCCTGGGCGACCCACATGAGCAGGAAGCCGAGGAACCCGGCCAGGACGACGAAGAACGCACCGGAGTTGTTGTTGACCATCCAGGTCACCTTCTCCGCGATGCCCGCGCCCTCCTGTGTCGCCGCGATGCCGGGGTGGGCCTCCAGGTAGTCGCCGACGACGACGGAGCCCGCGTGGATGATGACCGTGCCGAGGACCACCACGATCACATCGATCATGATGGCGCCGCCGACGGCGAGGATGCCGACGTCCCGGCCCGAGCGCGCGTACCGGGCGAAGTCGGCGTCGACCAGGGCGAGCGCGCCTGCGGATCCCGCCAGCATGGACAGGACGACCGCGAAGCGGTCCCAGTCGCTGTCGTAGCCGGGCACGACCGGGCCGGCCGACAGCAGCGACCCCAGCGAGACGCCGGACTCCGACAGCGCGATCCCGGCCATGACGACGGTCAGGACGGTGAAGCCGATCAGCAGGATCATCGACGTCCGCTGGACCACCTTGAGGCCGAACGAGGTCAGCACGATCCACATGACCGTCAGGCCGCCGTAGATGACCAGCGCGTTGGTCGTGGTGGGCGACCACCCGAACATGAACAGGGTGCCGTAGTACAGCAGCGCGTTCTCCAGAGCCAGGAAGCCCAGGATCATGAACGCGAAGATGAGGGAGGCGATGGCCGAACCCCGCCGTCCCAGGCCGTACAGGCGCGCGGCGACGGTGCTGGAGGTGCCCGACTTGTAGGCGACGTGCCCGACCAGCCAGCCCAGACCGCCGCCGAACACCGCGACCAGGACACCGGCGAGGACGCCCCAGCCGACGCCGGCGATGAGGGTCACGCCGCCGCCGATGGCGAGCTGGATGAGCGTCGAGGCGATGCCCGCGGTGTTGGTCATCAGGCCCCAGCCCGACCGCCGCTCGGATTCCGGCACCGCGGTGAGCGCGTGGTCCTCCATCCGGGCGCGGACCGCCGACGCCGCGGGCTCATTCGTGGAACTGTGCACGTTGACACCTTCCTTGTGCACCGATGGTGTTTCCAGCGAACCCTATGCATCGGCGAAAATATGCTGCTATCCACATTGCGAAAAGCTGTATCCGATCTGCGTCGAATAGCTGCCGCACAGGGGTGGAGGCGTTGACAAAGCGAGCTTCGCGGATGTTCGATCCCGTTACCTGAACGACGATGAAAGGGATTTTTCGATGGCGCATCCACCCGTTGCCCTCTCGCATGTCGGGGCGACCGTGCCCGACCTGCCCGCGGCCATCGCCTGGTACCGCCGGATCCTCGGCTTCTACCTGCTGGCGGGGCCGATCGAGGTCATCGAGGACGACAGCCCGCTCGGGCGGGCGGCCGCGGGGATCTACGGCGAGGGATTTTGCGGATTCCAGTTCGCGCACCTGTGCGGAGCCGACGGCATCGGCGTCGAGTTGTTCCACTTCAAGAATCCTCCCACCTCCGCCCGGGAGAACAACTTCGAATTCTGGAAGACCGGGATCAACCATTTCGCGATCACCGCGGCGGACGTCGATGAGATGGCGAGCAGAATTGCCGAAGGAGGTGGAAGGATCCGCTCAGCGGTGGTGACGATCGACCCCGAGAAGGGATACGCGATCGTCTATTGCGAGGACCCGTGGGGCACCGTCATCGAAGTGTGCTCCCACCCGTACGCCCAGATGTGGGGATAGTTCCGGCACAGCGCAGCGTCACCGAGGGGGCCTCGCCGAAGTGCCTGCGGTAGTCGGCCGCGAAGCGCCCCAGATGGTGAAACCCCCACCGGGCGGCGACCGAGGTCACGGTCACGGTCTCCGGGTCCCCGTCCAGGAGGGCCCGGCGGACCCGCTCCAGCCTCGTCGTCCTCAGCTGCTCGGTGGGGCTCCGTCCCACATGGCGGCGGAAGCCCTCCTGCAGGACCCGAACGCTCACCGAGACCTCCGCCGCGATGTCCGCCACGGTGATCGGCTCCGCGGCCCGGCTTTCGATGAACTCCAGCGCGCGGCGGACGGTCCGCGGCGCCGCCGCGGGCCGGGCCCGGGTCAGCTCCGTACTGTAGGTGTGCGGCTGGCTGAGCAGCAGGTGCGTCATCAGCGCCGCGCGCAGGTGCGCCGACGCCGAAGGCTCACCGACGAGTCCTCCCCTGTCCTCGACCTCCTCGGACAGAAGCCGGGCCAGACGGACGAGGCTGCGTCCCGGCGGGGTGTCCAGCCGCATGGCGGGAGCGAACAGCAGAGGGCCGTCGGGGAAGCGTCCGAGCATGCGTCCCAGACACTCGTCGAGCGCCGTCTTGTCCAGCCGGATGATGAGCTGCGGGCTGTGCGGGGACCGGCGGACTTCGAGGCGGCCCGCGGGCGACAGGACGGCCGCGGTGCCCCGGTCGGAGACGATCTCGTGGCCGGCCCAGATGATCTGGGAGGACCGCGTCTCGGGGATCTCGATGAGATAGCAGTCGTCCAGCCCTTCCGCGTCGATGAGCACACCGGTGCCGTAGTCGAGATGGTGGAGTCCGATGCCTCCCGCGTCCGATGCGCGGAAGGCGACGTCGAACGGTGTGCGCACGTCCAGGATCTCCAGGCGGTGCGGGCAGAACGCCTCGCCGATCGTCTGCCTCGCCTCCTCGGGGTCGGTGCTGCGCAGCCGGTAGGGCTGTGGGAGCTGTACCTTGTCCACGGGTCACCCCCTTCGCGGCGGGTCGTGCGACCGTGGGGAGAGCCGCGCCGGCACTCCCCACGGATCATGGTGCGTCAGCGGGCGACGAGCGCCAGGACGCGGCAGGGGCTGCCCGAGCCGTTGACGATCGGCAGCGGCGCGGCGACGACGACGGCCCCGGTCGCCGGAAGCGCGTCGACGTTCCGCAGCTGAGTGAGGCCGTACTTGTTCGCGCCGAGGAACATCGCGTGGCACGGGAACGGCGGGTCGAAGGCGAACGCGCCGCCCGCGTCGGTGCCCACGGTCTCCACGCCGACCCCGAGGATGCCGGTCCCGGCGAGGTAGCGGGCGGCCTCGGGGCTCATCCCGGGGGTGTGCGCGCCGTTCTCATCGGCGTTGGCGAACGCCTCTGGGTCCTCGCCACGGGCGGACCAGCCCGTGCGGTAGATCAGCCAGGCGCCCTCGGGCAGCGCACCGTGCTCGGCCTCCCACGCGGTGATGTCCTCGACCGTGAGCAGGTAGTCGGGGTCCTTGGCGGCCTCGGCGGTCTTGTCGATGACGACGGCGGGACCGATGAGCCGCTTGACCGGGACCTGGGAGACGTCGTCGAGGTCCTTGCCGCTGACCCAGTGGTTGGGCGCGTCGAAGTGGGTGCCCGTGTGCTCGCCGGTCCGGAAGTTGTTCCAGTACCAGGCGGGTCCGCGGTCGTCGTAGCGGCTGATCTCCTCCAGTTCGAACCTGGCCGTCTGGCCCATCTCCGGGGGGAGCATGAGGATCGGGGTGCCGGCGTGGAGCGGGGAGGTGAGGTCGATGACCTCGATGGAGCCGTCGGCCAGTCCGGCCGCGAAGGCGCTGAGATCGGTCACAGGAGATTCCTTCATCTGTAGGGGAACGCCCGGTCAGGGCGCGAGGGAGGGTCGTGTTCCGGGGACCGCCGTGAGGGCAAGGCGCAGAGCGGTGCCGTCCTCGTCGGCGAGGGCCGCGGCCTTCAGCCGGGCGAGCCGCTCGGCCGCCCTGGGGCTTCCGGCGAGGGCACGGGCGGCATCGACGAGGAGGGCGAAGCTTTCGCCGCCGTGGGCGTGGGTTCGGCCGTAGCCCTTCAGCACGCCTTGGAGTTCGACGATCTCGCAGGCGAGGTCGTAGTCGTCGGGGGCGGTGGCGACGACGAGGTCGAGCCAGGCGTCGATGGCCTGCTGCTCGCGGCCGAACCGCAGGGAGCGGGGCCGCAGCGGCCGCATCCGCGCCATCACCCACAGAGCGCTGAATCCGAAGGCCGAGGTGGTGTTGACGACCATGCCGTCGCGGGTCGTCTTCTCCACCGCGCGGCGGAAGAGCTTCGACGCGGCCAGGCGCTCGCCGAGGCGGGTGGGCAGCGTGTCGGTGATCTCCTCGATCTGCGGGTGGAGGTACTCGCGGACCTGCATGAGCTGACCGGGCGCGGCGCGGGCTTCTTCGCGAATGCCGGCGATCCGGCTGCGCCTGATCTTCTGGAGAGCGACGTGGATCGTGTCCTGGTAGCACATCCACAGGGCCACGTGCCGGGCCGCCTCGGTGGTGAGCCGCGCGTCCGCGTCCGCGTCGGCCTCTGCGACCCTGGCGAGGCGCTCGAGGTAGCGATCGGTGTAGGCGGGTCCCTGGTAGACGGCGGTTCGCACGATGCCGCGCACCAGCATGGACCGGGCGGACCGGGGGAAGCCGGGGACCTTCGCGGCGTGGGCCTGGAGAGCCGGGCCGACCAGGCTGCCGGGATCGGTGGCCGCCAGCGCCTGGTGCCGCGCCTCTTCCTCAGCGGCGGTCTCGGCGGCCGGGTCGCGGGGAGGGCGCCGGCCGATGGTCACCGGCACGGGCCCGCTGCCCGCGGGCTTGGCGGGAGCAGGGAGGGGCGCGGGCCGCTGCGCCGCGTCGTGGCCGAGGTCGAAGGCCGCGAGGGACGCGTCGACGGCCTTGCCGGACCGGCGGACGGCGTCCTCGAATTCCTCCCGTGTGAACGGCAGGGCCCCGGACCCGGCGAGCGCTCCGAAAAGCGACGCGCTGATGACGCTGCCCGCCTTGCCGGCGAGTTCCATGAAGTCCGCGCCGACGAACCGCTTCGAGCCCGCGTGGGCGGCCTTCAAAAGCTCGTCTTTGTCGGCTCTGCCGTCGCCGAGCGCGATCCGCTCGGTGATGGCGTAGACACGGTTGGTGGAGGCGATGAGGGTGGTCCGGTCCGGGGTGCTGAAGCCTCGCTGGATCGCCCGGCCCGCCTCCATCAGCTCTGAGGCGATGACGATGTCGACCTCGCCGGGGGTGGGGAACAGGCTGAGGACCGGCTCGAGACGCGCGCCGCCGACGGGTGCCTCGGCCGGCGGGAACAACTCGACGTAGTAGACCGTCGCGCCGGTGCGCTGGGCGACGCCCGCGACCGAGGTGCTCTGCGCGGTGTAGCCCGCGTGCTCCCCGACCGACACGATCCAGTCGGACAGGACGCCGCCGCCCTCGCCTCCCATCGCGAGAACAGCGATCGTGATCGGACGCTGACCGGACTGCCATGTGCCCATCAGGCCACCTCGAACTTCGCGGCCCGGCGCTCGACCGGGGCTGTGAGCATCTGGATCCACGCGTTGCGGACCTTGGCGAGCGCACGGTCCCGCCACGTCTCGTTGATGACGACGTCGGTGCGGTAGAAGGACGGGCACAGGGACGCCGCGTGGGCGTTGGCCCCGCACACCCCGCAGCCGACACAGCTGTCGATCACGGTCGCCACCGGATCGGTGCGCATGGGGTCCGGGTTCGGCTTGATCGTCAGCGACGGGCAGCCGGACACCCGGATGCAGGCGTGGTCGCCGGTGCAGGTGTCGGCGTCGACGCCGTACCGCTGACGGACGACCCGCCTGCCCTCCTTGATCTTCTTGCTGGTCTCGGGCCTGACGCGGCGCTGCCGGTTCAGCTGGCACTCGCTCTGGGCCACGATGACCTTCGGGCCGCGCTCCTCGGACGTCAGCGCGTTGACGAACAGGTCCCGCAGCTCACCGACCTTGTAGGTGTTCGTGACCGTCTTGACCCACTTGGCGCCGACGCCGCGCACCGCCTTCTCGATCGGGTGCTTGGTGGAGCGGATCGGGTTGTCCGCCGTCGAGGACAGGACGTCCTGGCCGCCGGTCGCCGCGCTGTACTCGTTGTCGACGATGAGCAGGAGCTGGTCGGTCTCGTTGAAGACGGCGTTGCCCACACCGCTGGTCAGCCCGTTGTGCCAGAAGCCTCCGTCGCCCATGACCGCGATGGTGCGGCGGTCGGCGTCGGCGGAGTTCAGAGCCGCCGCGCCGGCCGAGCCCAGCCCGTAGCCCATCGTGGTGGCGCCCAGGTTGAACGGCTCGTTGATGGAGAACAGGTGGCAGCCGATGTCGGCGCTGATGTGGTGCTGCTTGCCGATCTCGCGCTCGGCGAGTTTCAGTGCGCTGAAGATGGGGCGCTCCGGGCAGCCGGTGCACAGGCCCGGCGGGCGCGCGTGCACGGCCTTCGGCTCGACCCTGGGCGCGAAGGGGCTGCCGGGGTCGTCCTCGGGCAGCAGCAGCGCGGGCGCGCCCTCGACGATGTCGGGCAGGTAGCGGCCGAGGAAGGCCGACAGGCCGCGGGTGACGGCGGCCGCGGTGTACTCGCCGCCCGCGGGCAGCATGTCCTTGCCGTGCAGCGGGGTCTGCGCTCCGGCACGCCGCAGGATCGTGTGGAGGTTCTGCTCGATGTAGTCGGGCTGGCCCTCCTCCACCATGAGGACGGCGCGTTTGTCCTCGCAGAAGTCCAGGACCTCGCTGTCGACCACGGGGTAGGTCACGTTCATGACGTAAAGCGGGATCTTGGTGTTGCCGAAGGCGTCGGAGCAGCCGAGCAGCTCCAGCGCACGATTGAGCGTGTTGTACAGGCCCCCCTGGACGATGATCCCGACGTCCGCGGCGCCGTCGGCGAAGACCTCGTTCATGCCGTGCTCGCGGATGAACTCGACGGCGGCCGGCCGGCGGGCGTTGATCTTCTCCTGCTCGTGCAGGAAGCTCGCCGGCGGCAGCACGATCCTGCTGAGGTCG
The DNA here is from genome assembly GCF_039871655.1 of Actinocorallia sp. B10E7. Classification (NCBI taxonomy): domain Bacteria; kingdom Bacillati; phylum Actinomycetota; class Actinomycetes; order Streptosporangiales; family Thermomonosporaceae; genus Actinocorallia; species Actinocorallia sp. B10E7. The sequence goes on along the minus strand of NZ_JBDPLZ010000010.1, from coordinate 162,155 downwards.
CGCTTGGGGTTCTCGATCGCGTCCTTGATCGTCATGGCCGGGCGCACGTTGTCCTTGGCGGTGAAGGCGCCGGTCAGGTGGCACGAGCGCAGCCGCAGCTGGAGCATCACCGGGGTGTTGCTCGCCTCTGACAGCTCGAAGCCCGCCTCGACGGCGTCGACGATCGCGGTGATGCCGGGGCGCGGGTCCAGCAGCCACATCTGCGACTTCATCGCGAAGGCGTGGGACCGCTCCTGCATGATGCTGGAGCCTTCGCCGTAGTCCTCCCCAAGGATGACCAGCGCTCCGCCGGTGACGCCGCCGCTGGCCAGGTTGGCCAGGCCGTCGGAGGCCACGTTCAACCCGACGGTCGACTTGAACGTGATGGCCCCGCGCAGCGGGTAGTGCACGGACGCGGCCAGCATCGCCGCCGCGGTCGCCTCCGACGCGCTGTTCTCGAAGTAGACGTCCAGCTCCTGCAGGATCTCCCTGGCGTCGCCGAGGACGTCCATCAGATGGGAGATCGGGGCGCCCTGGTATCCGCCCACGTAGGCGACGCCCGACTGGAGCAGGGCCTTGGTGACGGCGAGGATGCCCTCCACGTGCAGGGTGGTCCCCGCGCCGTGGCGCAGCTGCTGGACCTCGTCGGCAAAGGATCGCTCGGCCATACCGGCTCCTCTTCGTTGGTTCAAGTGAGGTCAGGCCTCAGACGCTAGCCCATCTTCTTCTTATATGTCGACCGTCAATATTCCGCACCATCCACGACCCTCGCGGTCGCCGCGAGCGACCGGGCGACCGCATCACCAAGCCGACAGGGAATCGCTATTCTGACGGTGGTTAAATCTGCGCAACACGACGGAAGGACCACCGGATGGCAGACGACGAGGAGTTCACCGGCCGCGGCCAGACGCCCCGCGCGTTGATCGTCACCGTGTACGGCTTGTACGCGCGCGAGGCAGGCGGCTGGATGAGCGTCGCCTCGGTCATCCGGCTGCTGGCGCGGTGCGGGGTCGACGCGCCTTCGGTCCGCTCGGCGGTCTTCCGGCTCAAGCGGAGCGGGCTGCTGGTCTCGGAGAAGAAGGACGGCGTCGCCGGGTACGCGCTGTCGGACGACGGGACAGCGATCTTGCGCGAAGGCGACCGCAGGATCTTCGAGCGGCGCAGGGCGACCCTGAACGACGGCTGGCTCCTGGCCGTCTTCAGCGTCCCGGAATCCGAGCGCGACAAGCGCCACCAGTTGCGCTCCCGCCTGTCGTGGCTCGGGTTCGGCACGGTCTCCGCGGGGGTCTGGATCGCTCCTTCCCACCTGCTGGAGGAGACCAGGGAAGTACTGACACGCCATGGGCTCGCCTCCTACGTCAACCTCTTCGAGTCCCATCACGTGGGGTTCGCCGACATCGCCGGCCAAGCCCCCGCCTGGTGGGACCTGGCCCGGCTGCAGACGCTGTACCAGGACTTCCTCGACCGGTACCGCCCCGTCCTGGACCGCTACCGGCAGGCCGAGGAGATCGATCCGGCCGAGGCGTTCACCGACTACATCGGGGCGCTGACCGACTGGCGGCGCCTGCCCTACTCCGACCCCGGCCTCGCGGTCGAGGTGCTTCCCGCCGACTGGAACGGTGCGCGCGCCGCAGACGCCTTCTTCGAGCTCCACGAACGGCTGGCCAAGCCCGCCCACGAGTTCGTCGAATCCGTCCTGCGGACCCCGGCCGAGTGACCGGCCTGGCCTGCGGGGCCCACCGTTCCTCTTCCAGAGGAGAACGTAGACAGAACAGGAGCCGCACGCTATCCGGATAACGCGCCGACTATCCCGTGGAAGACGCCCCGGGCGCTCAGCGGAGTATTTACACGCAGGACAATAGGGAATTTCCTTACGGCCCGTAAAGAAATTCCCTTTCACTCTGGTCGGCGACCCTGCTTGTGACCGAGGGCACATCCTCATTAGAGTGCCGGGCACGCGTGGTCCACCCGGAGGTGCTCATGAAATCGGCCTCGACGCCGCCACCCCCGCCGCTGGCACGCTTCGAACGCGTTCACACCACCGAGGTGGACGAGGCCCGCACGGCGGTGGGCGAGGCCTTCTGCCCGCACCACCTCATCCCGCTCCACGGCACAGGGCAGGTGGATGCTCGGCTCCACTCCGCACGGGCCGGGCACATAGGACTGCACTACCTCGACTACGGCTCGAGCGTCCGGATCGCTCCCGGTGAACTCTCGACCTTTTACCTGATCCAGATCCCTCTCGCCGGGAAGGCGGAGGTCCGGTGCGGCGGCGACCGGATCGTCTCCGATCCCGGCATGGCCTCGGTGCCGGCGCCCGACCATCTCCTCGAGATGCGCTGGAGCGAGCACAACCCGCAGCTCATCGTCCGGATCGAACGCTTGCGGCTGGAAGATCATCTGAGCAGGATGCTGGGCCGGCCGCTGTCCGAGCCCATCCGGTTCGACCTCGGCATGGACCTCACCGATCCGGGGATCCGGTCCTGGCGGAGGGTGGTGGACCTGCTCGTCGACGAGGTCGACGGTGACGGCGAGATCCAGAACGAGCCGATCGCGATGTCGGAAGTCGAACGATTGCTGCTGAGCCGCCTGGTGCTCGCGCAGCCGAACAACTACTCGGGCCTGCTGCATCGCCGACCGCCGCGGGTCGCGTCCAGACCTATCCGCCACGCCGCCGAACTGATCCAGGCGCACGCCTCGGAACCACTGTGCGTCGAGGACGTCGCGGAGGCCGTCGGGCTCAGCGTGCGCGCGCTGCAGGAAGGTTTCCGCCGCCACCTGGACACGACACCGATGAACTACGTGCGTGAGGTCCGACTCCAGCGCGCGCACGACGACCTGGTCGCGGCCGACCCGACCAGGGACTCCGTCACGGATATCGCCCTGCGCTGGGGTTTCCTGCACGCCGGCCGGTTTTCCGTGCTGTATCGCGAGCGCTTCGGCGAGCCCCCCTCGGTGACGCTGCGCCGGTGACCGGCGGCGAGCACGATCCCTTTCCCGTGAACGTCCGGTGTCGGACGGCATGGCGCGTCGGGCAGCCGGTCGCTCGCGGGAGCCGCCGGGCAGGCTGAGAGCGCGGCCACCTCCGGCCCCCTATGTCCCGAATGCTCTGAATGTTCTGAATGCCCACGTTCCGGGTGCCGTGCTCGCACAGGACATCCGACTTCCACCTCTGGAAGCGCGATCTGGACAGGGAGCGGCGCGAATCGGATAGCGACTCTTCGACCCCGCGCCTATTTTCTTCGACAACTCCCGACGAAGACCAGGAGACAACATGAGTGGATTGTCGGCCAAGACCGCTTTGGTTACCGGCGGATCGACCATAATCGGTAAATCGGTCGTCCGCGCATTCCACGCGGCCGGCGCGAATGTCGTCGTCGCGGACATCGACAAGAGCGGCGGCGTCGAATTGGCGGACGAGATGGGAGAAGGCGTCCTCTTCGTTCCGACCGACATCACGGACGACGCCCAGGTCGCCGACTGCGTCGCCCGCGCCGTGGACGCCTACGGCCGACTGGACGTCCTGGTCAACCTGGCCTGCTCCTACGTCGACGAGGGTTTCGCCTCGACCCGCGACCAGTGGCTCCAGGCCCTCGACGTGAACGTGGCCAGCGCCGCGCTGATGGCACGGGCCGTCCACCCTCATCTGCTCGCGCAGGGCGGCGGCGCCATCGTGAACTTCGCCTCCATCTCCAGCAAGGTCGCGCAGCCCGGCCGCTGGCTCTACCCGGTGAGCAAGGCGGCCATGGTCCAGCTGACCCGCAACATGGCGGCGGACCTGGCGGCCGACAACATCCGGGTCAACTCCGTGAGTCCCGGTTGGACCTGGTCGAAGGTGATGGACTCCCTCACCGGAGGCGACCGGGAGAAGACCGACCGTGTCGCCGCCCCCTTCCACCCCCTCGGCCGCGTCGGTGATCCCGAAGAGGTCGCCGCCGTCGTCACCTTCCTCTGCTCCGACGAGGCGTCCTTCGTCACCGGCGCCGACTGGGCCGTCGACGGCGGCTACTCGGCCATCGGACCGGAGGGCCTCATCCCCGCGATTCCGAAGCTGGCCGAGTGACCGGGCCGCACCGGCCCGCCCGGTGACAGCGACCACCAGCGCCCCGGGCGCGACCCACAACCCGACCACTCATCCCTACCGGAGGTCCATCCCCATGCGCAAGATCACCATCGTCGGAGCCGGGCAGGCCGGCCTCCAACTCGCCGTCGGCCTGCTGGACCAGGGCTATGACGTGACCGTCGTGACCAACCGCACGGGAGAGCAGATCCGTGACGGCCGTGTCATGTCCAGCCAGTGCATGTTCGGCACCTCCCTCGCGCACGAACGCAACCTCGGCCTGAACCTGTGGGACGAGGACTGCCCCCCTGTCGAGGGCATCTCCTTCACTGTGCCGGACGGCGCCGGCGGAAAGGCCGTCTCCTGGGCCTCCCGCCTCGACGCCGCCGCCCGCTCGGTCGATCAGCGCGTCAAGATGCCCGCGTGGCTCGCCGAGTTCGAGAAGCGGGGCGGCAAGACCGAACTGCGCGAAGCCGACGTCGACGACCTGGAGTCCTACGCCCTCGAATCCGACCTGGTGATCATCGCCGCGGGCAAGGGCGAGATCGCCGGCCTCTTCGAGCGCGACGCCGAACGGTCGACGTACGCAGCTCCGCAGCGGGCCCTCGCCCTGACCTACGTCACCGGGATGACGCCCAGGGACGAGTACTCCGCGGTCAGCTTCAACCTGATGCCCGGCATCGGCGAGTACTTCACCTTCCCGGCGCTGACCACGACCGGGCCCTGCGACATCATGGTCTTCGAGGGTGTTCCCGGCGGTCCTCTGGACTGCTGGGCGGGGGTCGGATCGCCCGAGGAGCACCTGGAGCGCTCCCTGGAGATCGTCCGCACCCACCTCCCCTGGGAGGCCGAGCGCTGCCGTGACCTCGCGCTGACCGACGCGAACGGCATCCTGGCCGGGCGCTTCCCGCCCACCGTGCGCAAGCCCGTGGGGCAGCTCCCCTCCGGCGCCCTCGTGCTCGGTCTGGCCGACGTCGTGGTCCTCAACGACCCGATCACCGGGCAGGGTTCGAACAACGCGAGCAAGTGCGCCGCCTCGTACCTGGCGAGCATCCTCGAACACGGCGACCGGCCCTACGACCGCGCGTTCCTGCAGGAGACCTTCGAACGGTACTGGGACTACGCGCAGTACGTCGCCACGTGGACCAACGCGATGCTGGGGGCTCCGCCCGAGCACGTCCTGAAGCTGCTGGGCGCGGCGAACACGAGTCCGCGGATAGCCCGCCGCTTCACCAACGGCTTCGACGACCCCCGCGACTACTTCCACTGGTTCATGGACCCGGCGGCCGCCGAGTCCTACCTTGCCACCATCACGGCCTGAGGCCCGGGAGCACGGTCATGAGAAGCATCGCCGTCATCGGCGCCGGACAGTCCGGCGCCCAGCTCGCCCTCGGTCTCCAGGACCGGGGCTACGAGGTCACCCTCGTCACCGACCGGGATCCGGACCAGGTCAGGCACGGGCAGGTCATGTCCAGCCAGTGCATGTTCGACTCGGCCCTGCGCACGGAACGCGCCCTGGACCTGGACGACTGGGCGCAGGAGTGCCCGCAGATCTCCGGTGTCTCCCTGTCCCTGGCCGACGACGACATGAGCGCCGCGGCGCGCTGGAGCGCGCCGCTGGACGCGCCTGCCCAGTCCGTCGACCAGCGTCTCAAGTGCGCGGCCTGGCTGGAGCTGTACGAGCAGCGCGGCGGCAAGCTCGTCGTGCGGGCGGCGACCGTGACCGACCTGGAGGAGTACGCCCGCACCCACGACCTGGTCGTCGTCGCGACCGGAAAGGGAGAGCTCGGCCGGATCTTCCCCCGCGACCCCGAACGGTCCCCGTACGACCGCCCGCGCCGCGCACTGGCACTGACCTACGTCACCGGTGCGCGGCCGCACCCCGGCGGTGCGGTGGTCGACCTGCGGATGGTCCCCGGGGTCGGGGAGTACTTCACCTTCCCCGCGCTCACCGTCTCCGGCCCCTGCCAGATCATGGTCTTCGAAGGGGTGCCGGGCGGTCCCATGGACTGCTGGGACGACATCCGCACCCCCGAGCAGCATCTGGCCCGCTCCCTGGAGATCCTGCAGCGCTTCTTCCCGGACGAGTACGAGCGCTGCCGTGCGGCGGTACTCACCGACGAGGGCGGGGTGCTCCGCGGCCGGCTCACACCCACGGTGCGCCGGCCCGTCGCCCAACTCCCGTCCGGACGGCACGTGCTGGGCATGGCCGACGCCGTCGTCCTGTGCGACCCGATCACCGGGCAGGGCTCCAACAACGCGGCTCAGGCCGCCGAGCACTACCTGGACAGCATCCTCCGCCACGGCACCGAGGACTTCACGCCCGCATGGATGCAGCGCACCTTCGACGGCTACTGGCGCGGTTGGGCCCAGTGGGCGGTCGCCTGGACCAACTCCCTGCTGGACGGCGTCCGGCCGCACCAGCGGCAGATCCTCACGGAGGCGGCGCAGATCCCCGCCGTGGCGAGTGCCGTGGCGAACGGCTTCGACGATCCCCGCACGCTCTACCCCTGGTGGTCCGAGCCGTCGGAGGCCGAGCGTGTGCTGGCCGAGAAGCGCGCCCTCGCGGACTCCTCCTTCGACGCCCGTGACCTGCGGCGGGCCCTCGGCCAGTACGCGACCGGCGTCACCGTGGTCACCGCCCTCGCCGCCGACGGCCGCAAGGTGGCGATGACGGCGAACAGCTTCACCTCGGTGTCGCTGGACCCGCCCCTGGTGCTGTGGTGTCCCTCCAAGAACGCGCCCAGCACCCCCGACTTCATGGCGGCCACGCACTTCGCGGTCAGTGTGCTCGCCGCCGACCAGCACCACCTCTCCCGCCGGTTCTCCACCGCGGCCGAGGACAAGTTCGCCGACACCGCCGTGACCGAGGGCATCGGGGGCACGCCGCTGCTGGAAGGTGCCGTCGCCCGGTTCCAGTGCCGGACGGTGCAGTGCCTGGACGTCGGCGACCACGTAGTGGTGATCGGCGAGGTCGAACAGTACGAGGCACCGGGCGGGGAGCCGTTGGTCTTCCACTCCGGTCTCTATCACCTCGCCGCCAAGCACCCCGATCTGTGACCGGGCCATCCGGCACGCCCCTGTCCGCCAACGGTCTTCAGGTCGGGCACATCTCGGCCGCCGCGGGGGTGAGGGTCACTTTCAGGCGGGTGAAGGCCTGGAGGCCCTCCTTTCCGCCCTCGTAGCCGTAGCCGCTTTCGGAGCGGCCGGAGAGGGGGGAGGCGGGGTCGGCGCCGGAGGCCGAGTTGATGGAGACGCGGCCGGCGTTCAGGCGGGGGGCCAGGGCGCGCATGCGGGGTTCGGGGCCGAAGAGGAAGGCGCCCAGGGCGTAGGAGGTGGAGTCGGCCAGGGCCACCGCTTCGGATTCGGTGGTGAAGGTCTGGAGGGGGATCAGGGGGCCGAAGGGCTCCTCGGCCAGGAGGCGTGCCGTGGCGGGGACGTCGGTGAGGACGGTCGGCGGGTAGTAGTAGCCGGGGTGGTCGGGGACGCGGCCGCCTGAGCGGAGGACGGCGCCGCGGGTGACGGCGTCCTGGACCAGGGCGTGGACTTCGGCGCGGCGGGACTCGGTGTGCAGGGGCCCCAGGGTTCCGGGGCCTGCGGAGGGGTCGCACTCCAGGGCGGGGAGGGCGGACAGGAGGCGGGCGAGGAAGGCGGGGGCGGCGCTCTCGGCCACCAGGAGGCGGCTGGGGGCGGCGCAGCTCTGGCCCGCGGAGCCGAACTTCATGGGGATGAGGGCGGAGACCGCCGCGTCGAGGTCGGCGTCGGCGGTGACGATGGCGGGGGCGTGGCCGCCCAGCTCCAGAACGCACTGGGCCAGGGTCTCGGTGGCGGCGGCGGCCACCAGGCGGCCGGTGCGGGTGGAGCCGGTGAAGCTGACCGTGCGGAACTCGGGCCGGCGGACCAGGGCGGCGGCTCCGCCCGGGGTGGTGAAGGCGAGCTGCAGCACGCCCTCGGGGAGACCGGCGGCCGCCGCGGCGGCGGTGAAGGCTCGGACCACCGAGGGAGTCGTCTCGGGCGCCTTCAGGACGACGGGGCAGCCCATCGCCAGGGCGGCTCCCGCCTTGCGCGCCGTGACGACCGCGGGGAAGTTCGACGGGACGATCGCCAGCGCGGGCCCGGCGGGCTCGGCGGTCGTCTCCCGGACGAGGCCGTCCGCGAGGTCGTCGAGGACGACGGAGCGCAGGACGTCCTCGGTGTGCCCGGCGATCCACAGGAGGGTCTCGCAGGCACGGGCGAGCTCGGCTCGGGCCTCCGTGAGGGTCTTGCCCGTTTCCAGGGAGAAGGACGGGGCGATGGAGGGTGCGCGCTCGGCCAGTACGCGGGCCGTCCCGGCGAGGATCTCGGCTCGGCGGCGCGGGGGGACGCGGGACCAGGCCTCGAAGGCGTCCGCGGCGCGGCGGGCCAAGCCGGGTGCGTCCCGTTCCGTCAGGAGCGGGAGCTCTTCGATCACCTCGCCGGTGCGGGGGTCGTGTACTGGCGCGAGCGTGGTCATGACGGTTCCTCTCAGCTCCAGGTCACGACGGTCTGCTCGTCGATGAAGCCCATCATCGCGGCCAGGGTCGTGCGGGTCTGGGCGGCGGCGGTGTTCGGCTCGACCGCGTGGACGTGGGCTCCGTTGAAGACGTACACGTCGCCGGTGCGGACCTCGATCCACTGGGCCTCGTACCCGGAGAGGGACTCCAGCGGGTAGGGCGATCCGGTGAACTCGACGTCGAGGGCGCGCTTGCTCTCCACGTCGGGCTTGACGTTCCAGTAGACGAGCCGGCCGCCCTCGCTGTCGTTCTCGAGGCAGATGTTGAGGGCCGCGACCTGGTGGTCGACGACGTGGCGACGTTCGAAGTCGGCCATCTGCGGGTCGGCGCACTGGGAGTCGTCGTCGTGCGGGTCGAGCGCGAACTCGCCGGCGCCGTGCCAAGAGCGCAGCAGCGCGATCGCGGCGGACCTGCCGTCGTGGGAGGCGGGCCGCACCTGCGCGCCCTCGCGCGCCAGGACGTCTCCGAGCCCGGTGTAGAACTGCTTCATCGGGTCGCCGGGCACGTCGAGCAGGTCGCGCAGGACCGGGTTGACCTGCCCGGACTCGTCGAGGTACCGGGCGGTCGGCTTGTTCCACGAGTAGGCCCCGAGGTAGAAGCCGGGGGCCTCGACGCCGCGGACCTTGCGGTGCGTGCTGGCCCAGAACCGGTCGGTGACGGCGTCGCAGACGTCCCGGGGCACCATGCCGCGGAACATCACGATGGCCGCCCGGCCGTGCAGGACGTCCAGCACCGCCTCGGGGACGAACCCGTCGTACTCTCGCATCGTGAAGTAGTCGGGGGAACCGGACCATCCGGTGATCAGCCGGTCCTGTACGGCGTTGCTCATCGAACCTTCTCCATTTCCAGTGCGAACTGCGATTCCTGCGTGGTGGCGTCTTCGTCGGCGGGCGGAACGAGCGGCCCGGGCTCCGCCTCGGGCTCGTCGGTCTGGACGGGCGATCTGAGCGCCATCACCGCGGCCACCGGGCCGATCAGCGCGACCACGCCGCACAGCAGCCAGGTGGTCGTCAGCCCGAGGACGAGCGAGAGGCCGCCGAACAGGGCGATCGAGGCGGGCACGGTGGCGATGCCCGCGAGCGACAGCGTGGACATGGCCGCCCCCATCCGGGCGCGGGGCGCGGCCTGCTGGTAGAGGGTGACGATCGTCGGCCCGTTGAAGCCCGACAGCACGCCGACCACGAACCCGACGGCCGACAGCGCGAGGACGCTCGGCATGAGCGCCATCGCGGCGATGCCGACCGCGATCCCGGCCCCTGTGGCGACGAGCCTGATCCACAGCGGGATACGGTGCGCGATCATCGTGCCCGCGAGCCCGGTGAGCAGGGCGCCCGCGCTGAACGCGGCGACCGCGATCCCGATCGCGCTCACTCCCCAGCCCCGCTCCTGGGCGAGGACGGGCAGCGCGACCTCCACCGGCCAGCCGAACGACATGTCGAGGCAGAAGGCGCAGACGAACATCCAGCGCAGCCTGGCGTTCCCTGCCAGGAGCCGCAGCCCGTCGCCGGACCGCCGCAGCAGGCTCTCGCCCCGCCTCGGCTCGGGCACGGGCTTGGGGAACCCCTTCGTGACGTACACGAGCGACCCGAACGACACCGCGCACGTGAGGGTCACGACGGCGAGCGCCTGCCAGATCTCGCCGGCCCCGATGAGCACCGCGCCGAGCGGCGTCCCGATGATCGGTGAGAGCCGCAGGACCGTCGAGTACAGGGAGTTGGCCCGGTCGAGCCGGTCACCGTCGGCCAGTTCGGGGATGAGCGACCCGAAGGACGGGCTGCCGAGCCCCAGCAGCGCGCCTTCGACGGCGGCCAGCACGACCAGCGGCCAGAACGCGTCGACCGTGAGCATGGTGGCGGTGCCCGCCGCCAGCAGGACGGCCCTGGCGGAGGTGGTGCGCAGCAGGACGAAACGCGGCCCGTGGAGGTCGGCGAAGGCTCCTCCGAAGATCAGCATGAGGGCGCGGGGGACGGCCGCCGCGAGGGTGAGCAGCGTGACCGAGCCCGCTCCCCCGTGCTGGACGGCGGTCCAGGCCAGCGCGACGATGAGGGCGTAGTCGCCGGTGAGCGCCAGGCCCTGGCCGAGGACGAGCGCGACGAGCCTGCCCCATGGGGTCGGCGGCCGCGTGTCGGGATCGGATACGGCGGTGGTCGTCATGGGGTCACCTGTTCCAGTCGGGAAGCTGACGGAGGTTGCGTTCGTTGCGGTCGGGCAGGCGCAGCCAGGCGGTGCCGCGGCCGCCGCGCAGGGCGCTGTCGACCGCGCGGGCGACGGCGAGGCATTCGGTGAGCGCCACGGAGCGGCAGCCGCGAGGCGGCGCGCCGTCGGAGGTGATCTCCGCGTGTCCGCCCAGGTAGCCGCGGCCGAGGCCGGAGAGCGTCCGCGCCATCGCCCGGATCGCCATGGCCCGGTGCGGGGACGAGGTCAGCAGCGGCAGCTCGGACGGGGTGAAGCGGGCATGGACGGCGCGGGCCGCGGCCTGGCGCTCCGGCGGGTCGACCGTGCACCAGCGGGAAGGCTGCGCTTTCACGGCCTTTCTCCGATCGTTTCCGGGACGCGCCCCGAGACCGGCTCAGGAGTGTCCGGCCGCCAGAGGTCCTCGGCGGACAGCGCGGCGACGTCGTATTTGCCGAGCGCGCTGACGATCAGCCGGATCTCGGCGGCGAGGCATTCGGCGAGCCGGACGAGGCCGTGCCCGGGGTCCTCGTCGACGGCGAGCAGCGCGGCCCTGCCCAGGCCGGCGGCCCGCGCGCCGAGAGCGAGGGCGCGGACGACCCGGGTGCCCTCCCACATCCGGCCGGAGGCCAGCAGGCAGCCCTCGGGCTCGCCGATCCGGCGCAGGCATTCGGCGAGCGGCAGCCCGACGTGGTCGAGGAAGGCGCCGGGCGCCCAGCCGGTGCCGCCTTCGGCGCCGTCGACGGTGACCGCGTCCGCGCCCGCCCGCCAGGCGGTGCGGGCGGCGGCGGCGATGTCGCGGCCCGGCGGGAGTTTCACCCACACGCGGGCGCGCGGGTAGTTGTTGCGCATGAACCGCACCTGCTGGCGGACGATCTCCTCGGTGAACGTGCCGGGTGTCGCGCTGCGCAGGTACCGGCCGGCTTCGGCGCCGAAGACGTCCTGGACGGCGAACGTCCGGGCGGCCCGTGCGGCCTCCTCGGCGTCGAGCACCGTCATGCCGCCGAGTCCGGGCTTGGCGCCCTGGCCGATCTTCAGCTCGAAACCGATCCGCCCCGAGTGGAGGAGTTCCTGGGAGGCAGGGTCGCTGTAGACGAGGTTCCAGACCTCCGAGTCGGCGTCCTCGGTGCTCTGCTGCACCACGACGCCGCCGGGTCCGCCGTCGCCCGCCTCGGCGTAGGCGCGGATCCGGGCGAGCAGCGGCGACGGCTCCCCGGTCCGCCGGTAGCCGTGGACCGGCACCATGTTCTCGCCGACGACCATGGGGATGCCGAGCCGGCCCGCCTGGCGGCTCGCGGCGACGCTGAGGTCGCCGCTGCCCGCCCGGGTGGACCCGAACGCCGACAGGTAGACCGGCAGCGCCGAGCGGAAACCGCCGATCTCGGTGGAGAGGTCCACGTCGTCGGGCATCGGCTCGCGGCCGAGCTCGATGAGCTTCTCCAGGCGCAGCGGCATGAAGACCGGCGGGACGATCCGCGTCCGGTCGAGTTCGTCGCCGGCTCCCGCGGGCGCCCCGCCGAACAGTTCCGTCCCGTAGGCGTCGGCCGCGGGGAACGCCTCGGCCGCTCCGCGCCGGGCTCGGGCGCGCACCTGCAGTTCGGGGAAGCCCGCGGCGCGCAGCGCGGTCACGGGGCCACCACCCCGGGCAGCTTCGGGTAGGCGCTGACCTTCCAGACGGCGTCCAGGCCGGTGAGGAAGCGCACCAGCCGCTCGACCCCCATGCCGAAGCCCGAGCCGAACGGGATGCCGTCCTTGACGTTGCGCAGGTACCAGTCGTACTTGGCGGGGTTCTCGGCGCTCTCCCGCATGCGGGCGATCATGGTCGCGTAGTCGCTCTCGCGTTCGCTGCCGCTGACCAGCTCGCCGTAGCCACCGTGCGCGATCAGGTCGAAGTTGCGCAGCGTGCCCGGCGCGTGCGCGTTCTCCCGGTCGTAGAAGCCGCGCGACCCCTTGGGGTAGTCGGTGATGAAGAACGGGCGGTCCGTCTGCTCCGAGAGGGTCCGCTCCCCCACCCAGTCGATCTCGGCGTCGGGGCTCTGCGGGTGGCCCTGGCCGCGGAGCCGGGCGACCGCCTCGGCGTGCGTGAGGACGTCGAAAGGGGCGGCGAGCAGTCCGGCGAAGAACCCCGGTTCGCGGCCGAGGTCGCGCAGGACGCCGGGGACCCGTTCGCAGACCCGGGTGACGACGTGCTTGAGCAGCCCGGAGGCGGTCTCCATGGCCTCCTCGCGGGACGCCCCGGCGATCTCCACGTCGATCTGGTGGAACTCCACGAGGTGCCTGCCGGTCGTCGCGGTCTCCGGCGGCTCGATCCGGACGTTCGGCGCGATGAAGAAGAGCCGCTCGAAGCCCCGCAGCGACACCTGCTTGTACAGGTACGCGCTGGTCATCAGCTTGTACGGGTGGCCGTAGTAGTCGACGTCGATCGGTTTGGCCCCGCGTGCGCCCGGGTCGGTCACCGGTCCCATCAGCGGGGGCAGCAGCTCGACGAACCCGTGGTCGCGGAGGAACTCCCGGGCCGCGTGCAGCGCCTCCTGCTGTACGAGCATCGCCGACCTGAGCGCCGGTGTGCGCAGATGTTCGCCGAGCGGCGACGGCCCCTGGACCGTCGTGCCGGCGATGTCTCCGTGGTGCATCACGCCTCCCGAATTTCCGCGGACGACCGCCTTTTCTGGATTTCACGGTAGGAGCGGGAGGCCGGAGGAAACGGAGGTCGGCGCGGCAGGAAGGCGGCAGGAGCGGTCCGGGAGGACGGCCGGGGAAAAGGGCGATGGCGGCCCGCCGCGCGTGGTGCGCGCCCGGGGCCGCCATCGGCCGGAAGGAGTCGGAGTGGTCAGGAGTACTGGGCGACCAGGCTCCTGGGGCGGATGTCGGTCCAGTTCGCCTCGATGTAGTCGAGGCTCTCCTGCCGGGTGCCCTCCTCCCGGGCGACGGTCCAGCCTCCGGGGACGGGGGCGAACGCGGGCCACAGGGAGTGCTGGCCCTCATGGTTGACGAGGACCAGGAAGACGCCTGCCTCGTCGTCGAACGGATTGGTCATGTCAGCCTCCGTGAAAGCACTGCGCAGATCTGCGCGATGGGCTGAGGATCGGTCATCCTCAGGTGGGGGGAGCCGATGGGATGGTCGATCACCTCTCCTCTCAGGTGGGGGCTCCAGCGGTCGTGGGCCGGGGGGTTCTGGCCCTGGTTCTCCACCGCGGTGAAGAACAGCAGGTCTCCGGTGAAGACCCGCGGTCTGTGGGCGCACATCAGGTGCGCGTGGTGGACGGCCGCTTCGACCAGGGCCGCGGCCTCGGTGTCGGTGAAGGCCGTGAGCACCGGGTCGCGGCGGCGCAGCACCTCCACGACGGCCGGGACGTCCAGCCGTTCGAAGAAGCCGGGCGGGAACTCCTCCCCGTCCTGGCCGGGCGGGCCGACCAGCATCTCGACGAGTTCCGGCTCGCTCACCGTCCCGCCCGGCGGCACGGGGTAGGAGTCGAGCAGCGCGAGCAGCTCCACCTCCTCGCCGGCCCGCTGGAGCGCGACGGCCATGGCGTGCGCGACCAGCCCGCCGAACGACCACCCGAGCAGCCGGTACAGGCCGGTCGGCTGCACCCTGCGGACGGCGGCGAGGTACTCCTCGGCCAGCGCGTCGACGCTCTCGGCGCGGTATCCGGGCTCGGCCAGCGCCCGGGTCTGCAGCCCGTACACCGGCTGGTCGGGGCCGAGGTGCGGGAGCAGCCCGGCGTACGACCAGCTCATCCCGGCGCCGGGGTGCACGCAGAACAGCGGGGTGCGGGAGCCGGTGGCGCGCAGCGGCAGGAGGACGTCCAGGGCGCCGCCGGGCGCGTCGTCCGGGTCTCCCAGCAGCCCGGCGACGGTCGGCGTCCGGAACACGTCGCGCACTCCCAGCTCCAGGCCGAGGGCCGCGCGGATCCGGGCGACGAGCCGGGTCGCCAGCAGCGAGTGGCCGCCGAGGTCGAAGAAGTTGTCGTCGAGCCCGACCCGTTCGACCCCGAGCACCTCGGCGAACAGCGCGCACAGCAGCCGTTCGCGCGCGTCGCGCGGTCCGCGTCCGCCGGCGGCGTGGACCGGGGCGGGCAGCGCGCGGTGGTCGAGCTTGCCGTTCGGGGTGAGCGGGAAGGCATCGAGGACGACGACCGCGGCGGGCACCATGTACTCCGGCAGCAGCCGGGCCGTCTCGGCCCGCAGCGCCGCGCCGTCCGGCGCGAGGCCGGCCGGGCTTTCGGCGGGCGTCACATAGGCGACGAGCCGCCTGTCCGCCGGGCGGTCCTCACGGACGATCACGGTGGCGCGGCCCACGCCGGGCAGTGTCTCCAGGGCCTGCTCGACCTCTCCCGTCTCGATCCGGAATCCGCGCAGCTTGAGCTGGCCGTCGGCGCGGCCGAGGAAGCGCAGTTCGCCGCCGGTCGTCCAGCGGACCAGGTCGCCGGTCCGGTACATGCGGGAGCCGTCCCCGGCGAACGGGTCGGCGACGAACCTCCCTGCCGTGAGCCCGGAGCGTCCGAGGTAGCCGCGCGCCACCTGGGGTCCTCCGATGTACAGTTCGCCGACGCCACCGAGGGGGACGGGCCGCAGCCGATCGTCCAGCACGTACGCCCGCACGTCGTCGAGCGGCGCGCCCAGGTGAACACCGTCGAACGTGCGGTCTCCGGTCTCGAAGCGCTGGTGGTGGGTGGCGAAGGTGGTCTCGGTGGGGCCGTAGCTGTGGACCATCACCGTGTCAGGGCACTGGTCCAGCACCCGCTGGATCGCCGCCGGGGAGATCACATCACCGCCCGTCCACACCTCCTTCAGCAGAGCCAGGGACTCCAGCTCCGTCTCCACCATCAGATGGAACAGACCGGCCGTGAAGTAAGCAGCCGTGACCCCTTCATCAGCGATCACCCGCGCCATCTCACGCACGTCCGCGCCGTCACCGGGAGCCACCACCAGCCGCCCGCCGCGCAGCAGCGGCACCCACAACTCATACGTCGAGGCGTCGAACCCGTACGCCGAATGCACCAGCATCCGCTCGTGATGGGCCGGGTCCCAGCACCGGTCGAACACCAGGCTGACGACGTTCCGGTGGGTGACACCGACTCCCTTGGGCCGCCCGGTCGAGCCGGACGTGAACATCACGTAGGCGAGGGCGTCCGGACCGGTCGGCACTTCCGGGTCGGTGTCCGACCCGTTCGAAGGACCGTCCACGGGGATGGCCGGGATGCCGCTTGCGAGGATCGCTCCCCGCTCCGCGTCGTCGGTCAGCAGGACCACGGAGCCGGAGTCCTCCAGGACGAGCCGGGCCCGGGCGGAGGGAAGCCTCGGGTCGACCGGGACGTAGGCGGCGCCGCACTTCAGCACGGCGAGCGTCGCGACGACCAAGGCGGTCTCGGGCCGTACCAGAACACCGACCGCCGTGCCCGGGGCCGTACCGGCCGCGATCAGCCGGTGTGCCAGCGAGTTCGCCCGCCGGTCCAGCTCCCCGTAGGTCAGCTCCTCGCCGTCGCAGGCGATCGCCACCTCGTCGGGTGTGCTGCGGGCCCGCTCCGCGAACAGCTCGTGCACACACTTGGGAGGGATCTCCCCTGGAGTCGGCGCGGCCAGGACCAGCGCGTCCTCGCCGGGGCCGAGCAGTCCGACGTCGCCGATCGGCCTCCGCGGATCGGCGGCCACCGCCGTGAGGAAGCGCGCCAGCCGGGCGGCCAGCAGGTCGGCGGTCTCCCGGTCGAACAGGTCGGCGGTGTACTCCAGCGAGCCGCCGATGCCGGTGACCGCGCCGGTCCCGTCGCGGCGCACGTCCACCGCGAGCGTCAGGTCGAACTTGACGGCGCCGGTGTCGACCGGCCATTCCGCTCCCGACAGCGGGGAGCCCGCGAGGTCGAGCCCGCCCTCGGTGAGCAGAAGCATGACCTGGAACAGCGGGTGGTGGGCGGCCGACCGCACCGGGTTCAGCCGCTCCACCAAGAGCTCGAACGGCAGGTCCTGGTGTTCGTAGGCGGCCAGGTCGGCGTCCCGCACCCGGGCGAGCAGGTCCGTGAAGGACGGGTCGCCGGAGGTGTCGGTGCGCAGCACCAGGGTGTTGACGAAGAAGCCGACGATCCCGTCGAGGTCCTCGTGGTCGCGGCCCGCGACGACGGTGCCGATCGGCAGGTCCTCACCCGCGCCGAGCCGGGACAGCACCGCCGCGAACGCGGCCTGGAAGACCATGAAGAGGGACGCGCCCGACTCCGCGGCGAGGCGGGCCAGCCCGTCGCGGGCCGCTGCGTCCAGGGCGAACGGCACGTGGCCGCCGCGGTGTGCGGGCTCGGCCGGGCGCGGCCGGTCGGCGGGCAGTTCCAGCACCGGCGGGGCGCCGGCGAGCGCGTCCCGCCAGAACTCCAGTCGGCGGGCGGCGAGGCTGCCGGGGTCGTCGGGGTCGCCGAGCAGGTCCCGCTGCCAGACGGCGTAGTCGCCGTACTGCACCGGCAGCGGGGCCCAGCCCGGAGCCTCGCCCGCGGCCCGTGCCGCGTACGCCTCTCCCAAGTCGGCGAGCAGCCGTCCGGTCGACCAGCCGTCACCCGCGATGTGGTGCAGCACGAGCACGAGGACCTGGCCCTCCTCGGCCTCGACCAGCGCGGCCTTCAGCGGGAGCTCCGCGCCGACCGCGAAGACGTGACCGGCGAGAGCGTCGAGCAGCGGCCACAGCTCGTCCGGCTCGGGCCGCAGCACCGTCACCTCCGGACGGACGTCGGGCAGCACCCGCTGGTAGGGCTCGCCGTCCACGACGGTGAACACCGACCGCAGCACCTCGTGGCGCTCCACCACATCGCCCAGCGCCGACTCCAGCACCGCCGGGTCGACGGGACGGTCCAGCTTCAGCAGCACCGGGATGTTGTACGACCGGCCAGGGCCTTCCAGCTCGTTGACGAACCACAGGCGGCGCTGCGCGAACGACAGCGGCAGCGGGCCCGAGCGGTCCACCGGGATCGGATCCGGTCGCGGCGCGACGCCGGCCCGCTCTTTGATCCTGGCGTCGAGTCCGGCGACGGTCGGGGCCTGGAACACGTCGCGAACGCCGATCTCGACGCCGAGCGCCGCGCGGATCCGCGCGACCAGCCGGACGGCGAGCAGCGAGTGGCCGCCGAGATCGAAGAAGCCGTCGTCGATCCCGGCTCCGGGGACGCCGAGGACATCGGCGAACAGGTCGAGGAGTATCCGCTCGCGGGGAGTGCGCGGGCCGCGTCCTCCTGCTGCGCGGACCGGCGCGGGCAGCGCCCGGTGGTCGAGCTTGCCGTTCGGGGTGAGCGGAAAGGCGTCGAGGACGACGACCGCGGACGGCATCATGTACTCGGGCAGCAGCCGGGCGGCGGCGGTCCGCGCCTCCTGTGCGTCGAACCCGTCCGGGGCGACCACGTAGGCCACGAGCCGCTTGTCGCCCGGACGGTCCTCCCGGACGGTCACCGCGACCTGGCCGACGCCGGGCGCGGCCGACCGGATCGCGTGCTCGACCTCTCCCGTCTCGATCCGGAATCCGCGGATCTTGAGCTGGCCGTCGGCGCGGCCGAGGAAGCGCAGTTCGCCGCCGGTCGTCCAGCGGACCAGGTCGCCGGTCCGGTACATGCGGGAGCCGTCCGCCGCGAACGGGTCGGCGACGAACCTCCCTGCCGTGAGCCCGGATCGTCCGAGGTAGCCGTGCGCCACCTGCGGGCCGCCCAGGTGCAGTTCGCCGATCCCGCCGAAGGGAACGGGCCGCAGCCGCTCGTCCAGCACGTACGCTCGCACGTCGCCGAACGCCTCGCCGAGGAAGACCCCCCGCAGCTCGCGGTCGCCGGTCTCGAACGTCTGGTGGTGGGACGCGAAGGTGATCTCGGTGGGGCCGTAGCTGTGGACCATCACCGTGTCACGACAGCGGTCCAGCACCCGCTGGATCGCCGCAGGGGAGATCACATCACCGCCCGTCCACACCTCCTTCAGCAGTGCCAGGGACTCCAGCTCGGTCTCCACCATCAGATGGAACAGACCAGCCGTGAAATACGCGGCCGTCACGCCCTCGTCCGCGATCACCCGCGCCATCTCGCGTACGTCCGCGCCGTCGCCCGGGGCCACCACCAGCCGCCCGCCGCGCAGCAGCGGCACCCACAACTCATACGTCGAGGCGTCGAACCCGTACGCCGAATGCACCAGCATCCGCTCGTGGCGGGCCGGGTCCCAGACCGGGTCGAACACCAGCCGTTTGACGTTGTGGTGCGAGACGCCGACGCCTTTGGGCCGCCCGGTCGAGCCGGACGTGAACATCACGTAGGCGAGGGCGGAGTCCGGGACGGGCAGGCCGGGATCGGTGTCCGGATCGCCGGGTTCGGCGGGCCGGTCGGCCTCGATGATCCGGGTGCCGGCCGCCCGTTCGGCGGCGACGATCTCGCCGGCGAGGTGGTGGGCGTCCGCCAGCAGGACGGTGCTGCCCGAATCCTCCAGCACCATCCTGGCTCGGGCCTCGGGCAGCCGCGGGTCGACCGGGACGTAGGCGGCACCGCATTTGAGGACGGCGAGGGTGGCGGCGACCAGGGCCGCCCCCCGTTCCGCCAGCACCCCGACCGTGGCGCCCGGGACCACTCCGGCGGCGAGCAGCCGGTGGGCCAGGACGTTCGCGCTCCGGTTGAGCCCGGCGCCGGTCATCCGGATGCCGTCGCAGGCCAGCACGATCGTGTCGGGATCGAGGCGCGCCCTCTCCTCGAAGATCCGATGCAGGCCTCCGTCCGGGACGACGCCGGGCGACGAGGCGGGCAGCAGGAGTTCCCGCTCCCCCGGGGCCAGCAGGTCGATCGCGCCTATCGGTCGGCCGGGGTCGGCCACCACCGCTGTGAGGAGGCGGACGAGCCGCTCGGCCAGCAGGTCGGCGGTCTCCCGGTCGAACAGGTCGGCGGCGTACTCCAGGCCGCCGTCGCAGGCGAGGACGGCGCCGGAGGGGTCGCGGCGGACGGCGAGGGTGAGGGAGAGGTCGAACTTGACGGTCCCGGTGTCGACGGGCCACTCCTCGCCCGCCAGGGCGGCGGGCTCCGGCGCGGTCTCGTCCTGGACGCCGAGCATGACCTGCACGAGCGGGTGGTGCGCGGCGGAGCGGGCCGGGTTCAGGTGCTCCACCAGCAGGTCGAACGGCAGGTCCTGATGGGAGTAGGCCGCGAGGTCGGCCGTCCGGACCCGCTCCACCAGTTCCGTGAAGGTGGGGTCGCCTGACACGTCCGTCCGCAGCACCAGCGTGTTGACGAAGAACCCCACCAGATCGTGCAGCGACTCGTCATCCCGACCTGCCACCACCGTCCCGATCGGCAGGTCCTCACCCGCGCCGAGCCGGGACAGCACCGCCGCGAACGCCGCCTGCACCACCATGAACAGGGTCGCGCCCGACTCCGCGGCGATCCGGCCCAGGCCCTCGTGGACGTCGGGGTCGAGGGCGAACAGGACCGAGCCGCCGCGGTGGCCGGGCTCGGCCGGGCGCGGCCGGTCGGCGGGCAGTTCCAGCACGGGCGGGGCCCCGGCCAGGGCGTCCTTCCAGTAGGTGAGCCGGCGTGAGAGCAGGCTCTCGGGATCCGACGCCTCCCCCAGCAGCTCCCGCTGCCAGACCGCGTAATCCCCGTACTGCACCGGCAACGGCTCCCACCCCGGAGCCTCCCCCGCTGCCCTCGCGCCATAAGCCTCACTCAGATCGGCCAGCAACCGGCCCAACGACCAGCCGTCACCCGCGATGTGATGCAGCACCACCACCAGGATCTGACCGCCCTCGGCCGTCTCGACCAGCGAGACCCGCACGGGGAGCTCCTCCCCCACGGCGAACGCGTGCCCGGCCAGCGCGTCGAGCGTCGGCCACAACGCGTCCTCGGCGGGCCGAAGCACCGCCACCTCCGGACGGGCGTGGGGCAGTACCCGCTGGTAGGGCTCACCGTCCACGACGGCGAACACCGACCGCAGCACCTCGTGCCGCTCCACCACGTCACCCAGCGCCGCCTCCAGCACCACCGGATCGACGGGACGGTCCAGCTTCAGCAGCACCGGGATGTTGTACGACCGGCCGGGGCCTTCCAGCTCGTTGACGAACCACAGGCGGCGCTGCGCGAACGACAACGGCAGCGGGCCCGAGCGGTCCACCGGGATCAGAGGGGGACGGCCCTCCTCCTCCGCCTCGCCGATCCGTGCGTCCAGCCCCGCCACCGTCGGCGCCAGGAACAGGTCGCGGATCCCCACCTCGGCCCCGAGCACCGCCCGGACCCGGTTCACCAGCCGCACGCCCAGCAGCGAATGCCCGCCGAGGGCGAAGAAGTCGTCGCCTCCTCCGACGGAGGCGAGTCCGAGCACCTCGGCGAACAGCGCGGCGAGGACCTCCTGGCGCGGGGTGAGCGCCCGGCCCGGCACGACCGCGACTGGCGGGCCCTCGGCGCGGGCCGCCGCCGTCCACTCCCGGCGCGCGGCCAGTCCCGCCTCCTCTTCGGCCGACAGCACGTCGAGGGCGTCGACCCGGCGTGCGGGGTCGGCGGCGACCGCCTCCAGCACCCGGACGAAGACGTCCAGCAGCAGCCGGGCGGTGCCGGAGTCGAACAGGTCCACCGCGTACTGCCACCAGATCTCTAGCCCGTCGCCGCCCACCGCGCACGAGACGCTCAGGTCGAACTTGGCGGTCTCCAGCCCGGCCGGCTCGAGCCGGCCGGTGAGCGGCCCGAACGGCACCTCGCCCTGGGGTGTGTCGGGGCCGTCGAGGGTGAGCATCACCTGGAAGAACGGGTGGCAGGACAGCGACCGGACCGGGTTGAGGTGTTCCACCAGCAGGTCGAACGGCAGATCCTGGTGGGCGTAGGCCTCCAGGTCGGCGTCCCGGACCCGGTCGACGAGTTCGGTGAAGGACGGCCCGCCGGAGACGTCGGCGCGCAGCACGAGCGTGTTCACGAAGAAGCCGACGAGATCGCTCAGCGCCTCGTCGGAACGGCCCGCCACCGGGGTCCCGATCGCGAGGTCGACACCGGCGCCGACCCGCGCCAGCGCCGCCGCGAGCGCGGCCTGCACCACCATGAACGGGCTCGCTCCCCGGGCCTCGGCCAACTCCAGCAGCCGGTGTTGCGCGTCTGCGGGGAGCCGGGCGGTGAGGGTGGCTCCGCGGTAGCCGGGCTCGGCGAGCCGCGGCCGGTCGGCGGGCAGGTCCAGGCTCCGCGGGAGCCCCGCCAGGGCCGTCCGCCAGAACTCGACCTGCCGGGCGAGCACGCTTCCCGGGTCGTCGGGCGAGCCGAGCGCCTCCTGCTCCCAGAGCGTGTAGTCGGCGTACTGGACGGGCAGCGGCTCGAAGCCGGGGGCCCTCCCGGCGAGCCTGGCGGTGTAGGCGGCGGCCAGGTCGCGCCGCAGCGGGCCGATCGACCAGCCGTCGCCTGCCACGTGGTGCAGCAGGACGACCAGGACGGAGCCGCCGGTCCCGTCGGTGAACAGCCGCACCCGGATCGGGACGTCGGTCAGCAGGTCGAAGCCCTCGTCGCAGAACGCGGCGACCAGGCCGTCGAGTTCGGCGGGAGCGCACCCGACCGTCGAGACCACCCCGTCGGCCCGGTCGAGCACGAGCTGGAACGGCTCCCCGCCGGCCTCCGGCAGCACCGTCCGCAGCGCCTCGTGGCGTTCCAGCAGGTCGGCGACCGCCTCTTCCAGGGCGGTCGGGTCGAGGACCTCCGTGAAGCGCAGCACCAGGGGCATGTTGTAGGCGGACGAGCCGCCTTCGAACCGGCTGAGGAACCACAGGCGCCGCTGCGCGTACGACAGCGGGACGCGTTCGTCCTCGAGCGTGTCCGGTTCTTCATGGATGGCCGCTTCTTCGGGGACGTGCGGCGCGGGTGCCGCCTGGATCCGCCCGGGGGCGAGCGAGCGCAGGAACGCCCGGTCGATCTTGCCGGTGCTGTTCCGCGGCATCACGGGCAGTTCGGTCACCGTGCCCGGCACCGCGGGCGGCGGGAGGTGCGCGGCGAGGTGGGCGCGCACCTCGGCGGGGTCTGCGGGGCCGGCGGGGACGATATAGGCGGCGAGCCGCCGGGTCTGGTCGTCCAGCGTGCGGACGACGACCGCGGCCTCCCGGACCGCCGGGTGCTCCAGCAGCACCGCCTCCACCGCGAGCGGGTCGATCCGGTAGCCGCTGATCTTGACTTCGTCGTCGATCCGGCCGAGGTAGCCCAGGCTCCCGTCGGGGCGCAGCACGACCCGGTCGCCGGTGCGGTAGGCGGGCTCCCCGTCGAGTTCGGTGAAGCGCCGCCCGGTCAGCGCCTCGCGGCCGAGGTAGCCGCGGGCGAGCCCGCCGCCCAGCAGCCACAGCTCTCCGTCGACCAGCGCGGCGCGCACGCCCGGCAGCGGCAGGCCGATCGGGATCTCGCCGCCGGTGAAGCCGGTCAGGTCGGCGGCGGTCGCCACGACGGTCGCCTCGGTCGGCCCGTAGGTGTTGAGCAGCCGGATCCTGTCGCCGACCGCCTTCCCCCAGCGGGCGACCCGCTCGGGCATCGCCGCCTCCCCACCGATGATCACCAGGCGGAGGTCCGGCGGCGGCGCGGCCACCCCGGTGGAGACCGCGTAGGCCAGCTCGTGCCAGTAGGCGGTGGGCAGGTCGAGGACGGTGACGCCGTGCGCGGCGCAGCCCGCGACCAGGCCGGGCACGTCGAGCATGTCGGGGGTGCGCAGCACCAGCGTCCCCCCGGCGCAGAGCGTCACGAAGACCTCCTCGACGCTGGCGTCGAAGTGCAGCGGGGCGAACTGGAGCACCCGGTCGCCGCCGTCGATCCCGTAGGCGCGGGCCGCGCCGGCGACGAAGTGCGCCAAGGCCTCCCGCCCGACGATCACCCCGTTGGGGGTGCCGGTCGAGCCGGACGTGTAGATCACGTAGGCGGTCCCGTCCGGCACACCCGGGCCGGGGAGGACGGAAGCGCCGTCCTCCCCGGGCTCCGGCGCGTCCGTCCCGCCGGCGGCGTCGGTGAGGATCGCCGTGGTCCGGGCGGGCGGGGCGTCCGGGTCGAGCGGCAGGTAGGCGGCTCCGGTCCGCAGGACCGCCAGGATCGTCACGATCGTCGGGATGCCGCGTTCCCCCCGTACCGCCACCAGCCGGCCCGGGCCCGCGCCCCCCGCCGTCAGCTCCTCGGCCCGCCCGGCGACCGCGGCGAGCAGCGCGGCGTAGTCGAGCCGGTCCGGGCCGTGCTCCAGGGCCGTGCGGTCCGGGTGCTCGAGCGCCCGGGCGGTGAGGAGGTCGAGCACCGCCTCGGGGGGCGCGTCCAGGGGCTCGCCGTCCAGGATGACCGAGGCCCTCGCGGTCGCGGTGGTGATGGTTGACGCCATGTGAGGTCCTCCGGCTCGGAGCTGTGTGCTTTTCGGATGGCGGGCGGCCGTTCACCGGCAGGTTATTTCCGGATTTCCCCGAGAAAGGGCAGGTCGTGCGGCAGATAGCAGGGAGATAGGCCCGTGATAGCGGACCTATCCCGGGACCTTCTCGTCACGGAGGCGGGTGCCGCCGCGGGTGCGGCGGCGCAGCGCGGGACGCGCCTCGGCGGACGGGTCAGGCGAAGCGGACGGCGTCGAGGGGGCGGCGGCCTGAAGGCGGGCCGCGAGAGCCGCGACGGTCGGCGCCTGGAAGACGTCCCGCAGGGTGATCCCGCAGGGGAAGGTCGCCCGGATCCGGTTGAGGAGGCGTATGGCCAGGAGCGAGTAGCCGCCCGACTTGAAGAAGTTGTCGTCGACGCCGACGGGACGGCCGTCGAGCAGCTCGGTGAACAGAGCAGCCAGGAACTCCTCGGCCGGGCCGCGCGGCGCGCGGCCCCGCGGCGCGGCCTCCTGGGGTGCCGGCAGCGCCGCGTGGTCGAGTTCGCCGTGGGCGGTGAGCGGCAGGGCGGGAACCGTGACGACCGCCTCCGGCACCAGGTGCCCGGCCAGCGCCCCGGCCACGTGGTCCCGGAGCCCGGCGAGGTCGGCGTCCGGGGCGGGGACGGCGTAGGCGACAAGGCGTCCGTCGCGGAGGACCACGGCGGCGTCCCGGACCCCCGGGCTCCGCAGCAGCACCGCCTCGACGGCCCCGGTGTTCGGGCGGGGCGTCAGCGGATCGGCCACCGGTCCCAGATGCCGGAGCACGCCGTCCTCTGCCCGGCGCACCAAAGCACCGGTCCGGAGCATGCGTCCTCCGTCCGGGCGGAACGGGTCGGCGACGAACCTCGCGGCCGACCTCCCCGGAGCCGCAGGGAAGCCCTCGGCGAGGCCGTCGCCCGCGAGGTACAGCTCGCCGGGGGCACCGGCGGGCACCGGCCGGAGCCGGGCGTCCAGGACGTACCGGCGCGCGCTCTCCAGGGGATGGCCGGAGAGGTCCGGCGCGGGCACGACCCGCGCGCCGCCGAGCAGCCGCCGGGCCCGGGCCCGCTGCCCCTCGTGCTCCGGCGTCCCGGTGACGGCGACCTCCCGCAGTCCCGAGAGCGCCTCCGGACGGGTGTCCGCCAGGTGCCCGAGGAGCCTGGCGGGCAGTGCCAGCGCCGTCACCCCGTGCGCGACGATCAGGTCGGCGATCCGCGTGGCGGACGGCCGCGCTTCGGAGGCCAGCACACACGTCCCCCCGGAGGTCAGAGCACCCCAGAACTCGGTGGCGAACGACCCCCACGAAACCGGCCCCCACTGCAGCCGGACGTGTTCTCCCGCGCCTGCGGTCGCCGCGGCCACGGCCCGGTGCGAGGCAAGCACCGCGCGCACCTCTCCCGGCCCGGTCTCGGCGAGCATCACGCACACCGCGTCGCCGGGATCACCGGCCGCATCACACTGGCCGACCGGCTTCTCGGTGTGCTCGGCGTCCATCAGAAGCACGGGCAGCCCGTCGGGCAGGTGGTGGCCCCGCACGGAGACCAGCAGGCCCGCGCGGCTCTCCGCGAGCAGCGGCGCGGGGTCGGTGTCCGGGTCGAGCAGGACGTGGGCCGCGCCGCTGCGGGCGATCGCCAGGACGGCCACCGCCAGCGGCAGGCCGCGCGCCAGCAGGACTGCGACGACGGAGCCGCGGCCAACGTCCCGAGCGGCCAGCCGGGCGGCCAGGGCGGCGGACGCCGCGTCCAGTTCGGCGTAGGTGAGGCGGCATTCCCCCGCGACCACGGCGACCGCGTCGGGCCGCTCGGCCGCGCGGGCGGCGAACAGCGCGGACAGCGTCACGTCGGGTCGCGTCGGGAGCGCGGGAGCGGCGGACGTCCCGGGATCTGCGAGGTCGAGGTCGGCGATCCGGCCGTCCGGCGCCGCAGCTGCCGCGGTCAGGGCCCGGGTGAGCAGACGGGCCACCAGGTCGGCGGTGCCCGGCTCGAACAGGTCGGCGGCGCATTCGACCACGCCGAGCAGTCCGTCCGGCGCGCCGAGCGGATCCCTGCGTTCGCGGATCGCAACGGTGAGATCGAGCTTCGCCGCGCCGCTGTCGATCGAGACCTCCGAGCCGGCCAGGGGGGAGTCCCTCATCTCCTGCTGGAAGTCGGTTTGGACGCTGAGCATGACCTGAACGAGCGGGTGATGCGCGGCCGAACGCACCGGGTTCAGCTGCTCCACCAGCAGGTCGAACGGCACCTCCT
This sequence comes from Actinocorallia sp. B10E7, assembly GCF_039871655.1. Lineage (NCBI taxonomy): Bacteria > Bacillati > Actinomycetota > Actinomycetes > Streptosporangiales > Thermomonosporaceae > Actinocorallia > Actinocorallia sp. B10E7. The sequence goes on along the minus strand of NZ_JBDPLZ010000010.1, from coordinate 135,873 downwards.
GATGCGCGTAGGCGGCCAGGTCGACTGAGCGGACCCGCTCCACCAGTTCCGTGAACGTCGGATCACCCGACACGTCCGTCCGCAGCACCAGCGTGTTGACGAAGAACCCCACCAGATCGTGCAGCGCCTCGTCGTCACGTCCCGCGACGACGGTGCCGATCGGCAGGTCCTCACCAGCGCCGAGCCGGTTCAGCACCACCGCGAACGCCGCCTGCACCACCATGAACAGAGTCGCGCCCGACGCGGCGGCGAGCCGCGTGAGCGTCCGGTGCGCGGCGGCGTCGAGTTCGAAGACCGTGAGGTCGCCGCGGTGGCCTGCCACGGCGGGCCTGGCCCGGTGCCCCGGGAGTTCCAGCACCGGTGGCGCGCCCTCCAGCGTCTCCCTCCAGTAGGTGAGCCGGCGTGAGAGCAGGCTCTCGGGATCCGGCACCTCCCCCAGCAGCTCCCGCTGCCAGACCGCGTAATCCCCGTACTGCACCGGCAACGGCTCCCACCCTGGAGCCTCCCCCGCTGCCCTCGCGCCATAGGCCTCACTCAGATCGGCCAGCAACCGGCCCAGCGACCAGCCGTCACCCGCGATGTGATGCAGCACCACCACCAGGATCTGACCGCCCTCGGCGGTCTCGACCAGCGCGGCCCGGATGGGTTGCTCGGCCCCGACGTCGAACGTGTACCCGGCGAGGGCGTCCACCGCGGCTCCGGCCTCCGCCTCGGTGGTCCGGACGAGCTCCAGCCGGGGCCGGGCCCCGTCCTGGACGTCCTGATACGGCTCGCCGTCCACCACGGTGAACACCGACCGCAGCACCTCGTGCCGCTCCACCACGTCACCCAGTGCCGACTCCAGCACCACCGGGTCGACCGGCCGGTCCAGCCGCAGGACCACCGGAATGTTGTACGACCGTCCCGGGCCCTCCAGCTGGTGTGCGAACCACAACCGCCGCTGCGCGAACGACAGCGGCAGCGGGCCCGACCGGTCCGTCCGCGTCAGAGCCGGGCGGTCCGCCCCCGCCGCCTCCCCTATCCGCGCGTCCAGCCCCACCACCGTCGGCGTCAGGAACAGGTCGCGGATCCCCACCTCCACCCCGAGCACCGCCCGGACCCGGTTCACCAGCCGCACGCCCAGCAGCGAATGCCCGCCGCTGCGGAAGAAGTTGTCGTGCCCGCCGACGAACGGCAGGCCGAGCGCTTCGGCGAACAGCCCGGCGAGGATCTCCTGCCGCGGGGTGAGCGCTATGGCGGGGGCGGGCGCGACGGACGGCTCGGCACCGGCGGGCGGAGCGAGCCGTCGCCGCCGCTCCTCCAGACCGGCCCGCTCCTCCGCCGACAGCACGTCCAGGGCGTCGATCCGGACGGCGGGGTCCGCCGCGACGGCCTCCAGCACCCGGATGAACAGGTCGAGCAGCAGCCGGGCGGTGCCGGAGTCGAACAGGTCCACCGCGTACTGCCACCAGATCTCCAGCCCGCCTGCGCCGGGCGCCTCGGCGCAGAAGACGGTGAGGTCGAACTTGGCGGCCCGCAGATCGACGGGTTCGATCCGGCCCGGGACGCCGCCCAGGTCGAAGCCGGTCGCCGGGGTGCTGTCGAGGGTGAGCATCACCTGGAAGAACGGGTGCCATCCCAAGGAGCGCTCGGGGTTGAGGTGCTCGACGAGCAGGTCGAACGGCAGGTCCTGGTGGGCGAACGCGCCGAGGTCGCTCTCCCGCACCCGGCCGACGAGCTCGCCGAAGGCCAGGTCCCCGGGCACTTCGGTGCGCAGCACGAGGGTGTTGACGAAGAAGCCCACGACGTCCTCGAGCGCCTCCTCGGTGGACCTGCCCGCCACGGCGGTGCCGATCGACACGTCCCGCTGCCCGGTGGCGGTGGCGAGCGCCGCGGCCAGTGCCGCCTGGAGCACCATGAACAGGCTGGCCCGTCGCTCGCGGGCGAGCGCGCGGAGCCGGGCGTGCGTGCCGGGGCCGATCCGGCCGACGGCCAGTCCGCCGCGTCCCGACGGCTCGGCGGGGTGCGGCCGGTCGGCGGGCAGCACCAGCCGTCCGGGCGCGCCGTCCAGCGCCGCCCGCCAGTACTCGAGCTGCTCGGCGGCCTCGCTGTCGGGGTCGGACGCCTCGCCGAGCAGGTCCCGCTGCCACAGCGCGTAGTCGGCGTACTGGACCTCCAGCGGCTCGCGGGTCGGGGCCGCTCCCGCGAGGCGGGCCGTGTACGCCTCGGCGAGGTCGCGCAGCAGCGGGCCGAGCGACCAGCCGTCGGTCGCCGCATGGTGCAGCAGGAGCGCCAGCACGGACGTGCCCGCGTCCGTCACGAACAGCTTCACCCGCAGCGGGAGGTCCACGAGCAGGTCGAACGTCTCCCCGCAGAACGCCGACACCAGGGTGTCGGCCTCGGAGGCGGCGCAAGGCACGACGGTCAGCAGACCGCCGGGGACGTCCAGGACCTTCTGGTACGGCTCTCCGTCGGTTACTGGCAGCACGGTGCGCAGCACCTCGTGCCGTGCCACCAGATCGCCGAGCGCCGCGGCGAGGGAGGCTGCGTCCGGCACGCCGTCCAGCCGCACCACGACGGGCGCGTTGTAGGTGGAGGACGCGCCCTCCAGCCGGTTAAGGAACCACAGCCGGCGCTGTGCGTACGACAACGGGATCAAGGGGTCCTCCTGAACGGTTCCCGGAATGGCTCGCCCGGCCGGGACGGCGGGTGCCGCCCCGGCGGGCGTCAGACGGCGGCGGGCTGCGGGTCTGCCGCCGCTTCGGCGAGCAGGGCCTCGATCCGCGCGGCCAGATCCCGCAGCAGCGGATGCTGGTAGACCTCCCGCACGGGCAGCCGCACCCCCAGTTCGGCGCGGACCCTGGCGGCCAGCTTGATGGCGAGCAGCGAGTGGCCGCCCAGCTTGAAGAAGTTGGCGTCGGCCGTGATGCCCGGCCGTTCCAGCACCTCCGACCAGACCCCGGCGATGAGGCCCTCGATCCGGCCGAGCGGCGCGTCCTTCGCCGGGCCGGCCTCCGGCTCCGCCGGTTCGAGCACGGGCAGCGGCAGCGCCGCCCGGTCGAGCTTGCCGTTGGAGGTGGTGGGGAAGCGGTCGACCGCGACGAACGCGGTCGGCACCATGTAGGACGCGAGCCGCCCGGCCGCGTGGTCCCGCAGCTCGGCCGCGGTGACCTGGCCGGCCGCCCGGTAGTAGCCGACGAGTCCGGGCGCGCCGCCGAGGTCCTCCCGGAGCGCGACCGCCGCCTCTGCGACCGCCGGATGGGCGGCGAGCGCCGCCTCGATCTCACCGGTCTCGACGCGGTGCCCGCGCAGCTTGATCTGCCCGTCGGCGCGGCCGAGGTACTCCAGCCGTCCGCCGGGCAGCAGCCGGCACCGGTCGCCGGTGCGGTACATGCGGGAGCCGTCGGCGGCGGAGACGTCGGCGACGAACCGTTCGGCGGTCAGGACGGGGCGGCGGCGGTATCCGCGGCCCACCCGGACCCCGGCCAGGTACAGCTCGCCGATCTCTCCTTCGGCCACCGGCCGGAGCCCCGCGTCGAGCAGCCGGGCCGAAAGGCCCGGCAGCACGGTTCCCAGCTGCGGCCGATCGGCGGCGGCGATCCACGCCGCGGTGGCGTCGACCGTGCACTCGGTCGGCCCGTAGAGGTTCACGGCCCGCAGGACGCCCGCCTCGGCCAGGGCCGCGAGCCTCTCCCACAGCGCGGGGCCGATCGCCTCGCCGCCGACGAGCAGGGTGAGCGGCGGAGCGCCGGGGCGGTGCCGCGCGGCCAGCGGCTCCAGCAGGTGCTCGGCGTGGGAGGGCGTGATGTCGAGGTCGGTGAGGCCGGTCTCGGCGACCAGCGCGGCGAACAGCTCGGGATCCGTCCGGGTCTCCTCGTCGATCATGACGATGGTGTCGCCGCGGCACAGCCGCACCCACTGCTGGACGGAGGCGTCGAAGGACGGCGAGGCGTTCCAGCCGACCCGTCCGCCGTCGGTCGCCGCGATCCCGGCCGACTCCAGCTCGGCCAGGAGCGCGGACGCCGCCCGCCGGGTGATCTCGACGCCCTTCGGCCGCCCGGTCGAGCCGGACGTGTAGATGACATAGGCGAGGTCGTCCGGCCGGACCTCCTCGGGCCGGAAGGCGGGCCCACACGGCCCGGCTGTTCCGAGGAGCTCGGCGGCGGGCAGGCACGGCAGGTCCGTGCCGGGGATCGGCTCGCCGATCACCAGGTCGGCCCCGGCGTCCGTGACGAGGTAGTGCTTGCGGTCGGCGGGGAGCTTCGGGGCGACCGGCAGGTAGGCGGCCCCCGCGGTGAGCGTCGCGACCAGGCTCAGCAGCAGGTCGGCGCCGCGAGGCAGGTGCAGTGCGACGACCCGCTCCGGCCCGGCGCCGTGCTCGGCGAGCAGCCGCGCCGTCCGGGCTGCCTGGTCGCGCAGCGCGCCGAACGTCATGGCGCGGTCGCCGTCGAGCACGGCGGTGCGGTCGGCGGGGACGTCGCCCAGGCGGTCCAGCAGGTCCCGGGAGGACTTCTGATCATCGATGGCTGTCGTTTCCATGGTCGCGGGTCACTCCTCGTGGACGGTGGGGGACGGCGGGGTCAGCGGCCGGCAGCCGGCGAGCGGCGTGGGGTCGCCCATGGCGACGAGGATCCGGCGGTCGCCGCGGTAGGCGTCGCGGCCGTGGGCGCACAGGACGTTGTCGATGAGCAGCAGGTCGCCCTCCTGCCACCGCTCCCGGACGGTGACCTCATCGTAGATCCGGTCGAGCGTCGCGACCTCCTGCGCGGTGAGGGGCGAGCCGTCGCCGACGAAGGTGTCGAACGGCAGCCCGTCCTCGCCGTAGGTGTCGAGCAGCACGTCGCGGACGTCCGGGTCGAGGGTCCAGCGGTTCCAGAACGTGAAGTGGTTGAACCAGACGCGCTCCCCGGTGACCGGGTGGGTCACGACGGCGGAGCGGCGCTGGCGGGTCCGCAACTCGCCGGTCGCGGGCCACTCGTGGCCGATGACGTTCTCGCGGCAGTACGCCTCGACGGCGCCGGGGTCGTCGGTGGAGAAGCTGGTCCGCCACGGCAGCCCGGCGAGGTCGGAGTAGTTGCGGACGAGCAGCCAGCCGTGCGCGGCGAACCGGTCGAGCAGCGCGGGCGGGATACGGCGCAGCGCCTCCCGCATGTCGCCGACGGTGGTCGCGCCGCCCTCCTCGGGGGCGACGACGCAGCCGAACAGCAGCGTGCCGGGGAACTCCAGGGTGTAGCTGTTCTCGTTGTGCAGCCGGATCCGCTGGGCGGCGGGCAGGTCGGTGGAGGAGAAGACCCCGGAGCCGTAGTCGGTGCGCGGGGTGGCCTTCTCCTTGTATCCGGCGGGCTGGTCGATCAGCGCGTCGCGGGCCCTGGCGAAGCCGACGGCGTCGGCGACGGGCAGGCCGCGCACCAGCACCGAGCCGGAGCGCAGCAGTTCGGCGCGGAGCGCGGCGCGGTGGTCGTCCAGCCATTCGACGGCCGGGTCGAGCGCGGGGAAGTACGGGGCGTGGACGATCGGGGGGCCGCCCGCGGGGCGGTGGACCGCCAGGTCCGGGACGGGCGGGGTGAGCGGGGTGACTGCGGGGGGCATGCGTGACCTCCGGTTCGGTGCGGGTTCGGGCGGGACGGTCAGGCGGGCCGGGCGTCGACGACGCCGGTGACCACCGACAGGAACTCCTCGAGCCGGCTCTGGAAGTAGAAGTGGCCGCCGGGCAGCACGGTCATCGCGGTTTCCCGGTCGGTCAGGTCGGACCAGGCGGCGAGGGCCTCGACCGGCACGATCGGGTCCTCGGCCCCGCCGACGGCGGTGACCGGGCAGCCGAGCGCCGGCAGCGGGCCGGTGAACCGGTAGGCGTCGTCGATCGCGAAGTCGGCGCGGATCGACGGCAGCACGATCTCCCGCAGTTCGGGTTCGTCGAGGATGGCGTCGTCGGTGCCGCCGCGGGCCTTGAGCGCCGCCACCAGCGCGTCGTCGGTGAGCCGCTCGGGCTCGACCCTGCTGGGGTTGGCCAGGAACGGGGCGCGGCAGGCCGAGGCGATGAGGGCGCGCGGCGGGCGGCCCCGCGCGGTGAGCGCCCGCGCCACCTCGAACGCCACCAGGGAGCCCATGCTGTGGCCGAGGACGACGAGGTCGCCGGTGTCCTCCGGCAGGCACTCGACGATCGGGGCGGCCAGGTCGTCGATGCCGAGCGGCAGCGGCTCGCTGAACCGCGCGCCGCGGCCCGGGTACTGGCCGACGAGCAGCCGGACGTCGGCGGGGAGCAGGCCGCGCCATTCGGCGTAGCCGTGCGCGTTGCCGCCCGCGTGCGGGAGCACGAGCAGGGACGTGCGGGGGCGGGCCTCGCCGGGCAGCCGCCACACGACATCGTCGGCGGCAGCGGCGAGCGGGGCCGGGCCGGGAAGGTGCTGGACGGAACTCATGGGGGTCGCTCCATTCGTGATCTACAGAAGGGTTCCGGAGGTGGTCCTGCGGCGCAGCGCGGGGCGTGTCCTGCGCGCCGGCGCGGGGGCGTCCCCGGCCGGGATGAGCTGGGCGAGGGCGGCCACGGTGGGCGCCTGGAAGACGTCGCGGATGGTGAGCTCCGCGCCGGTGGCGGTGCGGATCCGGGCGGTCAGCCGTGCGGCGAGCAGGGAGTGGCCGCCGAGGTCGAAGAAGTCGTCGTCGATGCTCATGCTCGTGACGCCGAGGGCTTCGGCGAACAGCGCGCACAGGGTCCGTTCGCGGTCGTCGCGAGGGGCGCGCCCGCCGGGGGCGGCGGCCCGTTCCGGGACGGGCAGGGCGCGGCGGTCGAGTTTGCCGTTGGGGGTGAGCGGGAGGCGGGGCAGCACCACCACCGCCGAGGGCACCAGGTGTTCGGGGACGGACCGGCGGGTGAGGTCGCGGACGTCCCGGCCGTCGAGGTCGGTGTCTCCGTCGGGCACCACGTAGCCGATGAGGCGCAGCGACGTTCCGTCGTTCACGGCGGTCACGGCCGCTTGGGCGACGTGGGGGTGGGCGAGCAGGGCGCGTTCGACCTCGGCGGGTTCCACCCGGAAACCGCGGACCTTGACCTGGTCGTCGCCGCGCCCGGCGAACTCCAACGTCCCGTCCGCCCGCCAACGGGCCAGATCACCGGTCCGGTAGAGCCGGGAACCGTCATCCGCGAACGGGTCGGCCACGAACCGGCCCGCCGAGAGACCCGCGGAGCCGAGGTAGCCGTGGGCGAGGCCGACACCGCCCAGATACACCTCGCCGACCGCGCCCACCGGCACCGGACACAACCGGTGGTCCAGCAGGTAGACCCGTTTGTTGCCGATCGGCCGTCCGATCGGGACAGCGCCCACGCCGAGGTCCTCCGGTACTTCGAACACCGTCGAGAAGCCCATCGATTCGGCCGGGCCGTAGGCGTTGGCGACCGCCACGCCGCTCCCCCGGCCCAGCACCCGCGCGATGTGGGCTCCGGAGGCCACCTCGCCCCCGGTGAAGACGATCTCGACGTGGTCGAAGGCCTCCGGGTATTCGTCCGCCATCACGTTGAACAACCCCGATGACAACTGGAGCATCGTCACACCGTGCTCGGCCGTCAGCGACGCGATCAGACCCGGCTCCGGACGCTGCCCCGGCTGCAGCACGCACCGGCCGCCGAACAGCAGAGCGCCCCAGAACTCCAGGGAGAACCCGTCCCACGACACCGGCGAACACTGCAGGAACACCGCACCCGGACCGAAAGGCGCATACACCTGACCTGCCAGAGAACCCACCAACGCCCGATGCGGAGCCACCACCCCCTTCGGCCGCCCCGTCGAACCGGACGTGAACATCACACACGCCACGTCACCCGGATCGACCGCGACGCCCAGATCGTCCGCGGCGAACAGTGCGACGCCGGGGTCGTCGACAAGGACCGCCGGGCCCGCCAGGCGCGCTGCCAGCGACGCGCGGGTCACCACGGCGGCGGCCCGGGCCTCGGCGGCGACCAGCTCCAGGCGCGCGTCGGGGAAGTCGGGGTCGAGCACCACATAGCCGGCACCGGTCTTCACCACCGCCAGCAGCGCCACCGCGAAGTCGACCCCCCGCTCCAGCAGCACCCCCACCAGCCCGCCACGCCCCACCCCCTGGGCGACCAGATGCCGCGCCAGCCGGTTCGCCCGCGCGTTCAGCTCGCCGTACGTCAGCCGCTCCGCTCCGAAGGCGAGGGCGACGGCGTCGCGGTGCTCCCTGGCCCGAGCCTCGAACAGCTCCGGCAGGGTCGCTTCGGCGGCGGAGGAGTCGCCCGTGGCGTTCCACTCCTCCACCATCCGCGACCGGTCCTCGGCGCCGAGGACGTCGACCTCGCCGACGGTCAGCTCCGGATCGGCCGTCACCTGCCCGACGACCCGCAGGAACGTCGCGACCAGGCGTTCGACCGTCGTGCGGTCGAAGATGTCGGTGCGGTAGAGGACCGCGCCGCCCACGCCCCCGGCGTCCTCGGAGAGCAGGAACTCCAGGTCGAACTTGGCGGTTCCACTGTGCGCCACCGTCCCCGGGCCAGCCTGCGCGCCCGGCAGGTCGGGCGCGACGCCCGCCGCCCGCTCCAGGCCGAGGCAGACCTGGAACAGCGGGTGCCGCGACAGCGACCGCACCGGGTTCAGCGCCTCGATCACCAGGTCGAACGGGAGCTCCTGGTGGGCGAAGGCGTCGAGGTCGGCGGCGCGGACCCGGGCGAGCAGCTCGCGGAAGGCGGGGTCCCCGGACGTGTCGGTGCGCAGCACCAGCGTGTTGACGAAGAATCCGACCAGCCCGGCGAGGCCGTCTGCGGACCGGCCCGCCACCGGCGACCCGATCGGGACGTCCTCGCCCGCCCCCATCCGGGTGAGGGTGAGGGCGAGCGCGGCCTGCAGCACCATGAACGGCGTGGCGCGCTCGGCCCGAGCCAGTTCCATGACGCGGCGGCCGAGGTCCGCGCCGAGTGCGACGGGGACCGCGCCGCCCTCCGTCCCGGCGACGAGCGGGCGCGGCCGGTCCAGGGCCAGGTCCAGCTCCTCGGGAAGCCCGGCGAGGGTCTCGCGCCAGTAGGCGAGTTCCCGGCCCGCCGTGCTCGCGTGGTCCGTGGGGTCGCCGAGCGCCGCCCGCTGCCAGATCGCGTAGTCGGCGTACTGGACGGGCAGCGGCGGCAGGTCGGGGATTCGTCCTTCGCGCCGCGCGGTGTAGGCGGCGGCGAGGTCGCCGAACAGCGGCTGGAGCGACTCGCCGTCGGTGGCGATGTGGTGCAGCAGGACGAGGAGCAGGTACGCGCCGTCGCCGAGGTCGAACAGGGTGACCCGGAGCGGCGGCTCGGCCGCCAGGTCGAACGGCCTGCGCGCTGCCGCGGCGAGGGCGGCCTCCAGGTCCGAGGCGGCGATCGGGATGTGCTCGAACGCCACTTCCGGGTCGTCGAGGATCCGCTGGTACGGCTCGCCTTCGTCGGCCTCGACGACCGTGCGGAGCGGCTCGTGCCGGGCGGCCAGGTCACCGAAGGCCGCGCGCAGCGCCGCGACGTCCAGTTCGCCGTCCAGCCGGACGGTGAGCGGGACGTTGTAGGTGGCGGAGGCGCCCTCCATCCGGGCGACGAACCACAGCCGGCGCTGCGCGTACGACAGCGGCAACCGCTCCGGACGCGCGGCGGCCGTCAGCGGAGGCGGCGCGGACCCCCCGGCCTCGCGGAGCCCGTCGGCCAGCGCGGCCACGGTGGGGCGCTGGAAGACGTCCCGGATCGTCAGTTCGGCGCCGAGCGCGGTGCGTGCCCGGGCGGCCAGCCTCGCGGCGAGCAGGGAGTGGCCGCCGAGGTCGAAGAAGTCGTCGTCGACGCTCACCTCGGGCACACCGAGCACCTCGGCGAACAGGCCGCAGAGGATCTCGTCGCGGGCGTCGCGCGGCGGCCGTCCGCCGGGGGCGGCCGCCGTCTCCGGCAGGGGCAGGGCGCGGCGGTCGAGTTTGCCGTTGGGGGTGAGCGGGAGCCGGGGTAGCACCACCACCGCCGAGGGCACCAGGTGTTCGGGCAGCCGGCCGCGCAGCCGGTGCCGCAGTTCGCGTCCATCGAGGGCTGCGTCCCCGGCCGGCACCGCGTAGCCGACGAGGCGCAGCGAGCCGCCGTCGGGGACGGCGATCACGGCGGCCTGGGCGACGTCGTCGAGGTCCAGCAGGGCGCGTTCGACCTCGGCGGGCTCGACCCGGAAACCGCGGACCTTGACCTGGTCGTCGCCGCGCCCGGCGAACTCCAGGGTCCCGTCGGCCCGCCAGCGGGCCAGGTCGCCGGTGCGGTAGAGCCGGGAACCGTCTCCCGCGAACGGGTCGGCCACGAACCGACCGGCGGAGAGTCCGGCCGCCTCCAAGTAGCCGTGGGCGAGGCCGACACCGCCGAGGTACACCTCGCCGACCGCGCCCACCGGCACCGGACACAACCGGTGGTCCAGCAGATAAGCCCGTTTGCTACCGATCGGCCGCCCGATCGGGATCCCGCCCCCGCCGAACCCTTCCGGAACCTCGAACACCGTCGAGAACCCCATCGACTCCGCCGGGCCGTAGGCGTTGGCGACCACCACCCCGCTCCCCCGGCCCAGCACCCGCGCCACATGGGCCCCGGACGACACCTCGCCCCCGGTGAAGACCGTCTTCACGTGGTCGAAGACAGCCGGATACTCATCGGCCATCACGTTGAACAGCCCCGACGACAGCTGGAGCATCGTCACACCGTGCTCTGCCGTCAACGACGCGATCAGACCGGGCTCCGGGCGCTGTCCGGGCTGCAGCACGCACTGGCCGCCGAACAGCAGAGCACCCCAGAACTCCAGGGAAAACCCATCCCACGACACCGGCGAACACTGCAGGAACACCGCACCCGGACCGAACGGCGCATACACCTGACCCACCAACGACCCCACCAACGCCCGATGCGGAGCCACCACCCCTTTCGGCCGCCCCGTCGAACCGGACGTGAACATCACACACGCCACGTCACCCGGATCGACCGGCGCATCCAGATCGTCCGACGGCTGCTCCGCGAGCACCGCCTCGTCCACGCACACCAGTGGCCGGACGTGCGGGATCCGGCCGGAGAGCGCGGAGCGCGAGACGACGGCCGAGACCGCCGCGCCCTCCGCCACCGCGGCCAACCGCGCGTCGGGGAAGTCGGGGTCGAGCACCACGTAACCGGCACCGGTCTTCACCACCGCCAGCAGCGCCACCGCGAAGTCGACCCCCCGCTCCAGCAGCACCCCCACCAGCCCGCCACGCCCCACCCCCTGGGCGACCAGATGCCGTGCCAGCCGGTTCGCCCGCGCGTTCAGCCGCGCGTACGACACGCGTTCCGAGCCGCACACGAGCGCCACGGCGTCGCCGCGCTCCCTGACCCGGGCCTCGAACAGCTCCGGCAGGGCCGCCTCGGCGGCGGAGGAGTCGCCCGTGGCGTTCCACTCCCGCACCACCCGCGTCCGCTCCTGTGGAGTCAGCAGGTCCAGTTCGCCCACCGGGGCGTCCGGCCGCGCGGCGAGCGCGGCGACCACCCGGGTGAAGGCGCGCCCGTAGGCGGCGAGGTCCGCCCGGTGGGCGGCGTCAAGGGTGACGTCCACCCGCAGCCCGCCAGCCTCGCCCCGGCTCACGGTGAGGGAGAGGTCGTCGGCGGTTCCTCCCGTCGACATCAGATGGCTGGTGCCGGTCGCCTCGCCGAACGGGTACTCCTCGGCGTCGGTGAGGATGTTGACCATCGGCCCGAACTGCCGGACCCCCCGTTCCCACCAGCCGAGGTCGCGCAGCAGGTCGTCCGTGCGGTAGCGCTGGTGCCACTGCGCCTTCGCGCCGAGCTCCGCGACCCTGGCGGCCAGGCGCACGGCCGGCTCCGCGGGGTCGACCTCGCAGCGCAGCGGCAGGATGTTCGCGGTCATGCCCGCCGCGTTGCGGATGAGCCGGCCGGGCACCGCGAGGCTGAGCAGCACGTCGGTCTCGCCGGTCCACAGGTGGCGGTGCAGGACCGCGGCGCACAGCAGCGCCTGCTGCCAGGCCACGCCCGCGCGTTCGGCGAACCCGCGCAGCGCCGCGAACTCCGCGGCGTCGAGCTGGAGGATCTCCCGGACGATCCGCCGTTCGGGGACCCCTCCGGTGAGCGGGGGCATGGCCGCGCCGTCGAGGTGGGCACGCCAGTAGGCGGCGTCCCTGCGCCGGGCCGGCGTGTCGGTGTTCGCATAGTCGTCCCCGGCGTCCAGGAGCCGCGTGAACGATCCGAGCGGGTGGGCGGGCGCGCGGTCCTCCAGCAGCGCCCGGTAGTGCTCGGAGACCCGGCGGCACAGCAGCGTGATGGTGTGGCCGTCCCGGACGAGGTGGTGGGTCCGGGTGTACCAGCGGTGGTGCCCGGGGCCGAGCCGGAAGACGAGGTCGTGGTGCAGCGGGCCGTTCTCGAGGTCGGTGACGGTCTCCATGTCCGCCCGCATGGCGGCGAGCGCGGCCGCGGCCGGGTCGGGCTCCGCGCCGACGTCCACCAGGTCCGGGACGGTCGCCGGCACCGGCCCGAAGGTCTGCACGGGCGCGCCGTCGACCTCCGCGAACCGCAGGCCGAGGGAATCGTCCTCGGCGGAGGCCCGGGCGATCGCGGTCCGGAGCAGCTCCGCGTCCAGCGGTCCCCGGATGTCCACGAACCCGCCCAGGTTGAAGACGGGAGTGTCCGGGTGGAGACGCTGGGCGTACCAGACGCCCGACTGCGCGGAGTTCAGCGGTCTTCCCGCGGCGGCAGGCGCGGACATGGGGGCTCCTTCACGGAAGAGTCAGGACGGCACTGCGGTGTTGGAAGGGGAAGGGCGCGGCGGCGGTGTCACGGGGTCCGGGGATCCCGCGACACCGCGCCGTCCGGGTCACTGCTCGCGCTGGAGGATGTCGAGGATGTCCTGGACGTTCTGAACGTGGATGATGTCCTCGTCCTCGAAGTCGCAGCCGAACTCCTTCTCGACGTTGGTCATGATCTCGACGACAGAGAGCGAGTCGATGTCCAGCACGTCGGCGAAGGAGTCGGACGGGGCGAAGCCGGGCTTCAGCTCCGGCACGGCCTTGAGGACCAGCGCGTTGACTCGGTCGAGGGTCGCGTTCATGGGTGTTCTCCTTTTCTTTCGCTTTCTCGGTCTTGCGGGGGTCTCAGACGGCGGACGCCACGGGCACCGGAGGAACCGGGGCCGCCGCGGGCGGGAGGTCGGGCCAGACGAGGGTCGCCGCGGCCCAGGTGATGCCGCCGCCGAAGGCGCAGAAGAGGATCCGGTCGCCGGGCGAGAGCCGGCCCTCTCCCATCGCGTCCACGAGGGCGAGCGGGATCGACGCGGCCGAGGTGTTGGCCACCCGGTCGACGTTGACGACGGCGCGCTCGGCGGGGACGCCGATCGCCCTGGCGGTGGCGGTGAGGATCCGGCGGTTGGCCTGGTGGGCGACGAGCCAGTCGACGTCCTCGGGCTTCCAGCCGGTCTGCGCCAGCACGGTCTCGGACGCCGCGGTCATGTGCTTGACCGCGTACTTGTAGACCAGCCGGCCCTGCATCCTCAGGTAGCTCTCGGGGATGTCGGTCGGCACTCCGGCGGCGCGCTGCCGCGAGCCGCCCGCGGGGGTGACCAGGATGTCGAGGAGGTCGCCGTCGCTGCCCATGACCTGGGACAACACCGCGCCGGGTTCGCCCGGCCCGCCGCGGCGCAGCACCACCGCGCCCGCGCCGTCGCCGAACACCGGGGCGGTGATCTGGTCGTGCGGGTCGACGGAGGCGGTGACGGCCTCGGCGCCGATCACCAGGCCGGAGCGGAACGCCCCGGTCTGGATCATCGACGAGGCGATGGTGAGCGCGTAGATGAAGCCGGAGCACGCGGCGTTCACGTCGAAGGCCGGGACCCCTTTGAGACCCAGCCGGGCGGCCACCGCCGGGGCGGTGGCGGGGAACGTCTGGTCGGGGGTGCACGTGGCGAGGAGCACGAAGTCGACGCCGGGGTTCCCGCACGAGTCCAGCGCCTGGCGGCCCGCGCCGACCGCGAGGTCGGACGTCGCCCCGGTCGGCTCGATGACGTAGCGCTGTTCGATGCCGGTGCGGTCGCGGATCCAGTCGTCCGTCAGGCCGAGCCGGGCGGAGACCTCCTCGTTCTTCACCATCCGCTCGGGAAGGCAGGCGCCTATCCCCGCGATGACCGCCGTCGCGGCCTGACCTGATGACACGGTTCTTCCTCCAGTGTGCTGGCGGTGTTCGGTGGTGTTAGGGGGTTTCGCGGCGTTTTCAGAGCCCATGGGACACCCGGCGCGGCGCGCCGAACGGCAGTTGTTCCGGCATTCGCGCAGCAGTCGCGCGCACCATCTCCAGGACCCGGAACGGCGGCCTCCCCGGCTCCTGCGAGGTCCGGACGAGTCCGCGCAGCAGAAGGTCGCGCACGACTCGCCCGCTGGCGGGCAGGCTCCGCCCGGTGAGCGCGACCACGTCGTCGAGGCTGAAGCCGCCGTCGCCCGCCGACAGCACGGCCAGCAGTTCCGCGTCCGCGGCGGGGAGCCTGCCGACGCAGCGTTCCAGCGCCTCGCGCAGCCCCGAGTCGCCGTCCGTCCCGGCCAGGTGGTCGAGCAATTCGGCGGGGCCCGCGGCCAGGCAGCGCAGCAGGGTCTCCAGGTCGTAGATCAGCAGCCAGGACGCCGCGGCGCGCAGGGCGAGCGGCACCCCGTCGAGCCGTCGGCAGATCTCGGCGGCGAGCGCGGTCTCGGCGGGCGCCCGGTGGGCGCGCCGGGCCGTGCGGTCGGCGAGGGCGTGGAACAGCCGGACGGCGGGCGCGTCCGCGGGGTCGCCGTCCGGGCCCGGTGCCTCCAGCGGGGCCAGCAGGAACTGCCGTTCCCCCCGCACGCCGCACGGCTCGTCGGCGGTGACCAGCAGCCGCAGGTCGGGACACTCCCTCAGGAGACGGGCGAGCCGGTCGGGCCGCGGCTCCGGCCTGCCGAGGCCGTCGACGACCAGCAGCGCGGGCCCGTCCCCCGCCAGTTCGGCGAAGGCCCCGACCCCCTGCCCGTCGCCGGACCCGAAGACGTCCTCGACGCAGCCGCGGGTGACGTCGGTGAAGTCGCCGCCGACGAGGTCGCCGCCGGTCCGCGCCGATGATCCAGGCATCGTGTACCAGAGCACCGGGAACCGGGCGGTAGCGCGCAACCGTCCGGCGACCTCCACGGCGAGGCGGGTCTTGCCCACCCCGCCGAGGCCGACGATCGTGACGAGGCGCTCCGCGCCGGAGCCGAGCTCGTCCTCGATCACCGCGGCCTCCCTCTCCCGACCGACGATGGGGTCGAGCACCGCGGGCGGTCCGGGGGGCTCCGCCCGGAAGCCCTCCTTCAGCGCCCGGCCGGCCATCCCCCGGTTGGCGGCGGTCTCGAACGCCGCGCGGGCCCGCGGGCCGAGCCTCAGCCCGTCGGCGAGCAGCCGGACGGTGTCGGTGCGCGGGCGCCTGGCCCTGCCCTGCTCGATGTCGCGGATGGCGCGCACGCTGATGGTCGAGAAGTCGGCCAGCTCGCGCTGGGTCAGTCCGATGCGGATCCGGTGCCGGCGCACCATCATGCCGAAATGCAGTGCTCCAGCGCCGGCTGCGGTGTCAACGGCCATTCGACGATCACCCTTCTCCTCGGGTTCCGGTCTTGCTGCCGCCCATACTCCGGGGTCGCTTATTCACCGGGCATCACACCGCCTATCGCCGCCGATAGCGCACGGAGCCGCCCGTGATAATCCAGGGATAAGGAGAGGGATAATCCGGGGATTCCCCCTTTTCTTATCTTCGTTTCATCAGGTCAGGAGATGAGAAAAGAGGACCCGATGGTCGCCCCCGCCACCGCCACCGCCCGCACCCCGCTGATCGCCCCCGCCTCCAGCGACCCGTGGGACTGACCTTCTCTCCCGACGCACACGACTCCCCCGAGCGCCCCGGCCCCGCTCCCGGCCGGGGCGCTCCCCTTCTGCCGGACCGCGTTCAGCGCTCCGGCAGCGCGACCCTCAGGGGGTCCGATCCTCCGGGGACCTCCGGGAGGCCGTCGAGTTCACGGCGGATCGCCGCCGCCCCGTCGGCGTCCATGATCTGCTCTCTTATGGCCAGTGCCTGGAGCAGGAACGGCCGGGCGCGTTCCGGCCGCCCCAGGGCGAGGTGCAGCTCGGCCAGATTGCCCAGCAGATGGCTCTCGCCGATCAGGTCGCCGCCCGCGCGCACCAGCGCCAGCGCCTCGGCGAGCTTGCCCTCGGCCTCCACCGCCTCTCCCCGCCGCAGCAGCGTCTGCCCGAGCCTGCGCAGCGCGCGGGCCTCACCGCCCGAGTAGCCCACCGAGCGGTAGATCACCAGCGCCTCCTCCAGTTGGTGGAGGGCCCGCTCGCCCTCCCCCCGCCGGTCGACGATCGGCACGCTCTGCGTCAGGACGATCGCCCTGCCGACGATGTCGCCGACCCGCTCGAAGTCCCGCATCGACGACTCGTACAGCTCGAGCGCGCGATCGTCCCGCCCCGACAGCCGCTCCAGCAGGGCGAGGTCCCGCAGGCAGAGCGCCGCGCCGTGCCGGTCGTCCAGCCGGTCGAACAGCGCCAGCGCCTCCTGGAGGTACGTTCGCGACAGGTCGGGCTGCCTGCGGTTGAGGTGAAGCGTGCCGAGCGAGGCCAGCAGCGCGGCCGTGCCCCGCTCGTTGCCGACGCGGCGCACCGCCTCCAACGCCCTGTGGTGAGTGCGTTCCCACAGGTCGGTGTAACCGCGCGGCTCGAACAGGCTGACCAGGGTGGTCGCCAGGTCCCAGCAGGCCTCGTCGAGCCCGGTCTGCGCGGCCTGGTCCACGGCGGCGACGAGGTTGACGTGCTCCCGGTCCATCCAGTCCAGCGGATCGGCGAGCAGCTCGGCGGCGTACCCGTCGGGGAACCGCCAGCGCGGCGCCCGCCCGTGCAGGACGGTGAAGTCCCCGCCGTAGATCTTCCGGTGGGCCTGCTCGGCGAGCGCGAGCCAGCCGCCGGTCACCCGCTCGGCGGCGGCCCGCCGCGCCGCCGGGCTGTCGTGCTCGGAGAGCTGCTCGCGGGCGAACATCCGGATGATCTCGTGGAAGCGGTACCGGAACTCTCCCGTCGGCTCGACCGCGACCACGTCGAGCATTTGCACGTCGACCAGGGACTCCAGCAGGTCAGCGGGGCGCGGCCGGTCGTCGTCCAGCAGCGCGCCCGCCAGCCAGCCGGGCAGCACCGGACCGTCGGCGAGGCTGAGGAGCCGCAACAGCCGGCGGTGCTGGGCCGACAGCCCGTCGTGGGTGAGGGAGAGGCTGGCGCGGACGGTCATCTCGCCGTGCGCGAGCTCGTCCAGCCGGTGCCGTTCGTCGGCGAGGCGCTGCACCATCGACGCCAGGGACCAGTGCGGCCGGGCCGCGAGCCGCGACGCCACGATCCGCAGCGCCAGCGGCAGCCCGCCCACCGCCCGGACGAGCGCGACGGCGGCCTGCGGCTCGCGGTCGGTGCGCTCCGGGCCGACCACGCGGCGCAACAGGTCGATCGACTGCTCGACGTCCAGGACGTCGAGCTCGAAACGCCGTGCCCCCGGCAGCCCGGTGAGCCGCGCCCGGCTCGTCACGAGCATGGCGCAGTTCCCGGACCCCGGCAGCAGCGGCGCGATCTGCGACTCGCCCGCCGCGTCGTCCAGCACCACCAGCGTCCGCTGCGTGGCCAGCAGGGTCCGGTACATCTCGGCACGCTCGTCGAGCGAGTCGGGGATCACCGTCCCGGGGATGCCGAGCGCCCGCAGGAAGCGGCCGAGCACCTCCTGCGCGGCCACCGGCTCCGTGCTCGTCCCGCGCAGGTCGCAGTAGAGCTGGCCGTCGGGGAACTTCTCGTCTCCCAGCCGGTGCGCGATGTGGGTGGCCAGCGTGCTCTTGCCGACGCCGGGCCTGCCGACGAGGATCACCACGGGGACCGCCCGCCCGCCCGCGCCGAGCGCGTCGGCGACCTCGCCGGTCAGGCCCGGGTCGCCGACGAAGTCGGCGGTGTCCGCGGGGAGCTGGTGCGGTTTCTCCTCGCGGTAGGCCGGCACCCGCCGCGTCGGCTCGGCGGCCGGCTCGCGGGGCTGCGCGTCGGCCTGCAGGGCGGGGTCGCCGGCGAGGATCGCCGTCTCCAGCAGCCGCACTTCCTCGCCCGGCTCCAGCCCGAGCTCCTCGATGAGCAGGTCCCGGCCCGCGCGGTAGGCCTCCAGCGCCTCGGCCTGCCGGCCCGAGCGGTACAGGGCGAGCATGTACTGGGCGCGCAGCCGCTCCCGCAGCGGATGCTCGTGCACCAGCCGGCCGATCTCGCCGACGAGCTGGTGGTGGCGGCCGAGGCCGAGCTCGAGCTCCAGGTAGGTCTCGATGGCCGCGAGCCGGTCCTCGTCGAGCCGCAGCGCCTTGGTCCGCAGCGCCTCACTGGCGACACCGCTCAGGCAGGGGCCCCGCCACAGGCCGACGACCGAGCGGAGCCGTTCGGCGGCCTCGGCGGCGCGGCCCTCCTTCACCAGCACCCTCGCCTCGCCGACCGTCCGGTTGAAGACGGTGAGGTCGAGCTCCTCGTCGCCGGTCTCCAGCCGGTAGCCGGGCGGGCGGGTCGCGATGACCGCGGTGATGCCGGCCTCCGCGAGGGTCTTGCGGAGGCGGGACACACAGATCTGCACCTGGGTGCGCGCGGTGTCCGGAGGGTCCTCGTCCCAGATCAGGTCGACGAGGTGGTCGGTGCTGACCACCCGGTTCGCCTCCAGCAGGAACGCGGCGAAGATGGTCTCCTGGCGGCCCGGTGGAATCCGGACCGGGCCGCCCGGCCCCTGCACCTGAAGGGGGCCGAGAATGCCGAACGCCAGCCGCTCCGGCCCTGTCCCACTCGCCGACGTTTCGCGCATGGGGTGCCCTCCCAGCTATTCAGGAATAAGACGGAGGCGCTACTCCAAGATCAATGTAGGCAAATAACCAAAACCTGTCCATGGTGAAAGATTAAAAGCGCGTGTCCTCGCGGTTTCCAATCCCCCGCAGGGCTGCGTCACCGCGGACGGACGACCTCGGGATAGCCGGAGGATAGGGAAAGGTCAAGCCTTCGGCGGACAGTGGCCCTGACAGTCCCGTGCCGTCCCAGCCCCGCCAGCTCCGTGAGGAGAACCGATGAGCCGCCCGACCGGACACCCCCTGCCCAGCACGGCCGCCACCGCCGCGGGAGTCGACCACGTCCTGCTCTCCTACCGCTATCTGGACGACGGAGACCTCGACGCCTACGGCTCGCTCTTCGCCGACGACGCCCAGGTGAACCACCCGGGCGTTCCCCACGGCCAGGGCCGCCGCCGGCTCCTCGACCTGCACGCGCCGCTCGCGGGCCCCTCTTCCCGCCACCACGTCTACAAGGTCGTGGCGCAGGGCGACGCGGTGGCGGTGATGGGCCGGCTGACCCGCCGCTCCCCCGCGCCCCCGGTCGACTTCGCCGACTTCTTCACCCTGTCCGACGACGGGCTCCTTCTCGGCTACCGCCGCTTCTACTTCACCCCGCCCCCTCTCTGAGCCCCGGCCGCGAGCGTCTCGCCGGGTTCGAGATGCCCGCCGAGCAAAGTCCAGATCTCACCCCACTTCGGCTGCCGGATCAGCAGGATCTCGGTCCGAGGTGGAACCACGCCGTGGAGGATCAGAAAGGTGCGGTTCCACATGGTCCGCACCTTACGCCTCGCCTTTACCGGCCTTCACCGGTAACGGGTCAACGGGCGGTGACGAGGGACAGACCGGTACGCCCTATGGGCTGAGTGGTGTGAGCCGGAGAGCCGCGGAAGACGCTGCCGCTGATCCAGCGGGCGGTGTTCGAGGCGATGACGCGGCCCTCGTTGTTCGTCACGAACGTCTGGCCGGGGAGCTCCTTCAGAGCGGGCAGGAGGGTGGTCTCGAAGGTGCGGACGAAGACGTCGGCGGCGGCGACGCCGACGAAGGCGCCGCCGACCAGGACGGGGACGGAGAATGTGAGGCTGTACTCGTCCGTGCACAGGTAGTCGACGTAAGGGCCGCAGATCGAGCGTTCGAGGCCGTTCTGGGGGTGGGTGAACCAGGCCCACTGGGTGTAGTCGTAGAAGGTCGGCTGGGCGGGGTCGAGTTCGGCGGCCAGTTGCTTCGGGGGACCGTCCGGGTCGTACTGCCACCATTCCAGGTACCAGGCGGAGTCGGGCAGCAGGCCGGGCAGGGCGATGAAACCGAGGCCGGCGATGAGGGGGCCGAGGCGCTCGAACAGCAGGGGGCGAAGTCGCGCCAGGTCCGTGGAGCGCAGGCCTCCGTCGGTGGTGGCGGCCAGCCGGGCGGTGGCGTCGCGTACCTCGTCCAGGGTGCCGAACACGTGGTCGGCGAGGGCCTGGATCCGGTCGACGATGGTCATGAGGTCTCGCTTCAGGTCGCGCGCAGGCGCAGCTCTACGAGCCGCTCCACGGCCTCCACGATGTGCCGTTCGGCCAGATTACGGGCAGTCTCCCCGTCTCCGGAACCGATCGCGGCGACGATTTCGCGGTGGAGGCAGGCCACGGAGCGCCCGTCCGCCTCCTCGTAGGGGAGCCAGAGCAGCAATCCGACGTCGGCCTGGAGAGCGATCTCCTCACGGGTGAGGCGGGCCGACTGGGACGCCGCCGCCACCTCGATGTGGAAACGGCCGTCCAGGCGGCGCAGTTCGGCCGGGGATGCGGCGCTCTCCATCTGGGCGAGGGTGCGGCGCAGCAGGGCGAGTTCGGCCTCCAGTGAGCGTTCGGCGGCCAACCTGGCGGCGGCGCCGGAGATCGCCGCGTAGTGGTCGCCGAAGTCGCGCAGTTCCTGGATGGAGAAGCCGTACAGCCTGGCCCCGACCTCGCCGGGCTTGGGAGTGCGGACGAAGCTGCCGCCGCCCCGGCCCCGCCTGGTCTCGACGAGCCCCTTGTTCCGCAAGGTGACGAGAGCCTCCCGCAGGGTGACGGTCGAGACTCCGAGCTGGGAGGCCAGTTCGCTCTCACTGGGGAGCTGCTCGCCGTCGGCGAGGACCTCCAGGGCTATGGCGTCGGCGAGGCGTCGTACCACGGCGTCGACGCGGGCGGTGTTGTCGAGGGGCGCGAAGACGGCATGGCGATGGTCGACTCCGCCCATCACGCCCTCCCGCCCGATCCGCATGTAACTCCACGTTATCGAAGCGTGCCTTGAACTGAAACATATGAACCCATAGTTTTAATGTTATGGGTGAACAGAAGGTGGCCGTCCGGTTGAGCGGCGTCCGCAAGAGCTTCGGCGCCGTGGACGCCGTCACCGGCGTCGACCTGGAGATCCACGACGGCGAGTTCTTCTCGATGCTCGGCCCGTCCGGCTCCGGCAAGACCACCGTCCTGCGGATGATCGCCGGCTTCGAGCAGGTCACCGAGGGCACCATCGAACTCGCCGGACGGGACGTCACCGTGCTCCCCCCGTTCGAACGCGACGTCAACACCGTCTTCCAGGACTACGCGCTCTTCCCGCACATGACCGTCCAGCAGAACGTCGAGTACGGGCTGATGGTCGCGAAGGTCGGCAAGAAGGAGCGCCGCGAGCGGGCCGAGAAGGCCCTGGCGTCCGTCCGGCTGGAGGGCTTCGGCAAGCGCAGGCCCTCCGAGCTGTCCGGCGGGCAGCGCCAGCGCGTCGCCCTCGCCCGCGCCCTCGTCAACGAGCCGAAGGTGCTGCTGCTGGACGAGCCGCTCGGCGCGCTCGACCTCAAGCTGCGCGAGCAGATGCAGGTCGAGTTGAAGGCCATCCAGCGCCGCGCCGGGATCACGTTCCTGTTCGTCACCCACGACCAGGAGGAGGCGCTGACGATGTCCGACCGCGTCGCCGTCTTCAACGCCGGGCGGATCGAGCAGGTCGGCGCCCCCGCGGACGTGTACGAGCGGCCCGCGACGGAGTTCGTCGCGAACTTCGTCGGAACCTCCAACCGGATCGGCGACGCGCACGTCCGGCCGGAGAAGCTCCACCTCGAGACCGACCTGGACGTCACCCCGCGCGACGGCGACCGCTCCGTCCTCGGCACCGTCGCCGAGGTCGTCTACGCCGGTGCCGTCACCCGCTTCGTCGTCGACCTGGAGGACGGCGCCCGCGTCATCGCCGTCCAGCAGAACCTGCAGACCTCCTCCACAAGCGTCACACGGTTGCGCGGCGCGCCCGTCCGCCTCTCGTGGCGTCCCGACCACGAGTTCTCAGCCTCCTGACCGGCCCCGTCCCCTCCCTTTCAAGGAGATCCCCCATGTGGTCCAAGCGTCTCGGAGCCGTCGCCTCGGCGGCCCTCGCACTCTCCCTCCTCAGCGCGTGCGGCGGTGAGGACAAGGCCGTCACCTCCGAGCAGGGCTTCAAGGTCCCCGACCTGAAGGCCGCCACGGCCGTCGGCGCCGGCGAGGGCCAGGTCAACGTCGTCAACTGGGCGGGCTACGTCGAGGACGGCTCCACCGACAAGAACGTCGACTGGGTCACCGAGTTCGAGAAGAGCACCGGCTGCCAGGTCAACTCGAAGGTGGCGGGCACCTCCGACGAGATGGTGACGCTGATGAAGACCGGCGAGTACGACCTGGTCTCGGCCTCCGGCGACGCCTCGCTGCGGCTCATCGCCTCCGGCGACGTCGCACCCGTCAACACCGACCTCATCCCCAACTACGCCGACGTGTTCGAGGGCCTGAAGAACAAGCCCTGGAACTCTATCAAGGGCGTCTCCTACGGCGTGCCGCACGGCCGCGGCGCGAACCTGCTGATGTGGCGAACCGACAAGGTGACGCCCGCGCCGGACTCCTGGGGCGCGGTCTTCGACGCGAACTCCCCCTACAAGGGGAACATCACCGCCTACGACTCCCCCATCTACATCGCCGACGCCGCCCTCTACCTGATGGCGGCCAAGCCCGAGCTCGGCATCAAGAACCCGTACGCGCTCGACCAGCGGCAGTTCGACGCCGCCGTCGGCCTGCTGAAGCAGCAGAACGGCCTCATCGGCGAGTACTGGTCGGACTACACCAAGGAACTGCAGGCGTTCAAGAGCGGCGACTCCGTCCTCGGCACCACCTGGCAGGTCATCGCCAACCTCGCCAAGGCCGAGGGCACCAAGATCGACGTGACGCTGCCCAAGGAGGGCGCGACCGGCTGGTCCGACACCTGGATGATCTCCGCCAAGGCCAAGAACCCCAACTGCGCCTACAAGTGGATGGACTGGATCATCTCCCCGAAGGCGAACGCCGCGGTCGCCGAGTGGTTCGGCGAGGCCCCGTCCAACACCAAGGCCTGCGCCGAGACCGCCGACAAGAACCACTGCGACACGTTCCACGCCGCCGACGAGGACTACTTCTCCAAGGTCCACTACTGGACGACGCCGATCGCCCAGTGCCTCGACGGCCGCACCGACGTCAAGTGCGTCGACTACTCCCAGTGGACCAGGGCCTGGACGGAGATCAAGGGGTGACATCCGTCCCGGTGGGTCGTCCGGCGCTGCGGCGCCGGGCGGCAGCCCTGCTGCACAGGCGTCCGGGGCTCCGCCTCGGGCTGCTGCTGTCGGCCCCGATGACGTGGCTGGCGGTGGCCTACCTCGGCGCGCTGTTCGCGATGTTCCTGTCGGCCTTCTGGTCGACGGACGTGTTCACGGGCGAGGTCGTCAAGGAGTTCACCCTCCAGAACTTCCAGGACGTCCTCACCAGCCCCGTCTACCTGAGGATCGCGCTGCGCAGCGTCGGGGTGGCCGCTCTCGTCACCGTTCTGTGCCTGTTCATCGCCTTCCCGATGGCCTTCACGATGGCCAAGGTCATCGCGCCCAGGTGGCGTTCGGCGCTCGTCATCGCGGTGCTGACGCCGCTGTGGGCGGCCTACCTGGTGAAGGCGTACGCGTGGCGCGTCATGCTCGCCGAAGGAGGCCTCGTCGAATGGGTGCTGCGTCCTCTCGGGCTGGAAGGCCCGGGATACGGGCTGACGGCGACCGTCCTGGTGTTGACGTACCTGTGGCTCCCGTACATGATCCTGCCGATCTACACGGGCCTGGAGCGGCTGCCTGCGTCCCTGCTGGACGCCTCCGCCGACCTCGGGGCACGTGCCGGACGGACGTTCCGCAAGGTCGTACTGCCGCTGACGTTCCCGTCCGTCGTGGCGGGCACACTGTTCACGTTCTCGCTGTCGCTGGGCGACTACATCACCGTGAAGATCGTCGGCGGGAAGAGCCAGCTCATCGGCAACGTCGTCTACGACAACATCGGCGCGGCCAACAACCTGCCATTCGCGGCGGCCGTCGCGACGATCCCGGTCGTCATCATGCTCGTCTACATCCTCGCCGTCCGTCGTACCGGCGCCCTGGAGGAGATGTGATCCTCTCAAGAAGCACCCGCCTGGCGTTGCGGACCGTCCTCCTCCTGGGCTTCGCCTTCATCTACGTCCCGCTCGCACTGGTCCTGCTGAACTCCTTCAACGCCGATCGCGCGTTCTCCTGGCCTCCCGGCGGCCTCACCATGAAGTGGTGGTCTCTGGCCGCCGACAACGAGGGCGCGAAGCAGGCGGTGTGGACGAGCGTCAAGGCTGGCCTGGGAGCGACGGCCATCGCGCTCGTCCTGGGCACGATGATCGCGTTCGCGGTGCAGCGCTACCG
The DNA here is from genome assembly GCF_039871655.1 of Actinocorallia sp. B10E7. Taxonomy (NCBI): domain Bacteria; kingdom Bacillati; phylum Actinomycetota; class Actinomycetes; order Streptosporangiales; family Thermomonosporaceae; genus Actinocorallia; species Actinocorallia sp. B10E7. The sequence continues at coordinate 111,332 of NZ_JBDPLZ010000010.1, read as the reverse complement.
GTTCTTCGGACGCGACACCGTCTCCCTGCTGGTCGTCCTGCCGATCGCGCTGCCCGGCATCGTGACGGGCATCGCGCTCAGCAACGCCTTCCAGATCGTCCTCAAACCGCTGGGCATCGGCCTGGGCCTGTTCACGGTCATCGTCGGCCACGCCACCTTCTGCGTCGTGACGGTCTACAACAACGTCCTGGCCAGGTTGCGACGTCAGGGCACCCGCGTGGAGGAGGCGTCCGCGGACCTGGGCGCCGACGCCTTCCAGACCTTCCGGTACGTGACGTTCCCGCTGCTGCGCCCGGCGCTGCTGGCAGGCGGCCTCCTGGCGTTCGCGCTGTCCTTCGACGAGATCATCGTGACGACCTTCACGGCAGGTCCCGGCGTCACGACCCTGCCGATCTGGATCTTCAACAACCTCTTCCGCCCCAACCAGGCCCCGGTGATCAACGTCGTCGCCGCCGTCCTGGTCGTGGCGTCGGTGGTGCCCGTCTATCTCGCCCAGCGCCTCTCAGGGGGTGCCGACCGCAAGTAAGACCGTGGCCTACGTGGTAATTTCGGCGAGTTTCTTGTAGCAGGTCAGGGCGGCCGCGAGGGTGTCGACGCCTTCATCGCCGCGGTCCCCTGCCGATCAGCTGGTCGCGGGTTGTTCGTCGTCCATGATGTCCAGCCGGATTCTGATGGCCTGGGCCTCCGGCGCCCCGATCTCCTGGAGCAGATCGAACGCCTGCCGCCAATGGATCCGCGCCGCCTCCGGGCCGTTCACGTGCAGAACCGCCGAACCGATGCCATCGTGGATCCGGCCCTCTTGGAGCGGGTCGTCGAGCGCCCGGGCGAGGTGGAGGGCCTCCTGGTAGGTGTCCAAGGCCTTCGCGTGATCGCCGAGGCCGCATTCGGCGTCGGCGATCCCGACCAGCGCTCGCATCAGTTCCTGTGATTCGTTGACGGCTTCGGCCATTTCATAGGCTCTGCGGTGATGAATGATGGCCTCGCTGTGCTGCTCCATCTGCTGATAGCTGGCGCCGATGCTGTTGAGGGTGCTCGCGACGTTCCGCCAGTCGCCGAAAGCGCGGAAGACGACGATGGCCTCCCGGAAGTGGTCCAGGGCGCGGCCGTATTCGCCCTTGTAATGCCGGATGCTTCCGAGATTGCTGCGGATGATCGCCTCGTACTGGCGTCCGACGATGCCCGTCAGCATCTGCAGGGACTCGAGATAAAACGCCATCGCGTCTCGGTGCAGGCCGCGATGGCGGAGCACCTCACCGAGATTGTTGAGTGTCATGCCTTCACCTCGCCTGTCGCCGACAGTCCGGAATGCGACGAGCGCGTCGTTGAGATGTCGGGTGGCTTCCGTGTAACGGCCGAGCTGGGAGAACACTATTCCGGCATGACTGAGTGCGTGCGCCTCGCCGGACAGGTCCCCGATTCTGCGGTAGATGGTTCGCGCTTCCTGGTGATGGGCCAGTGCGTCTCTGGCCTGCCCGGTGGACCAGTGAAAGACGCCGATCCAGTCGACGGCCTCGGCCTCCGCCGCGGGATCTCGCAGAGCGCGGAACTGTGCGGCCGCGTCGCGTCCATGCCGCAGCGCCTCCTGGGGACGGCCGCTCCGGAACATGACCAAGCCCAGTTCGAACAGGGCTTGACCGATGCCGTGCCGGTCGCCGAGGTCACGGAACGCCTGAAGCGCGAGAGCGTTGGCGTTGGTCGCCTCCTCCCACAGGCCGGACGCCTCCAGGTACCGGGACATCGCCATGATGAGGTCCGCGCCGGCTCGCTTCCCTTCATGGCGTATCGCGTATCGGGCGACGGCCAGGGTGTTCATCCATTCGGATGCCAGGAACTCACGGGCGGTCGGAATATCGGGCGACTCACCGGCGGGGGGTCCGCTGAGCCGGCGGCGGAACGGATAAAGGGCGTGGTCGGCGGCGCGTGCGTGCGTCAGGTGGAACGCCAGGAGCCGTTGCACGGCGCGACGCCGGGAGGCAGGCGTGTCTTCCGCGTAACCGCGATCCCGTGCGAAGGATCGGGTCAGATCGTGCAGGGTGTACCCGCCCTGATCGTCAGGGCTGAGGAGGTGGTGGTCGATCAGCGAGTCGATGCTCGACCGCGCGTCCGGGAGGGCGACTCCCGCCTGGACGGCCGCCGCTTTCACCGTGATGCGCGGACACGGGCTGAAAGCCAGGTGACGCAGCATGGATTGCTCGGCCGAGCCGAGCCGCCGGTACGACAGCTCGAACGCGGCCATCACCGCGGAGTTCTCGGACGGCGGTGCCGTCCCGGTCTCACTCGACGCCAGGTCCGCGACGAAGGCCGAAGCGTCGCCCGCATACCGGTCACGCAGCGTCGTGGCGGCCAGTCGAATGGCCAGCGGGAGATTCCCCAGGCGCCGGACGATCTCCGCGTCCGCGGAGTCCCGGCCCAGGCCCGTCCGACCGGCCGCCCGGGTCAGGAGCGCCGTCGCGTCCTCGGAGCCGAGCACACCGAGCGGGACGTGCCGGGCGTCGCGCACGGCGCGCATCCCGCGTCTGCTGGTGACCAGGACATGGCAGCCGGAGGAGTGCGGGATGAGCGGCACGATCTGCGTTGCCTCGGCGACGTCGTCGAGGACTATGACGGCCCGGCGGTCCGCCAGTTCGCGCTGCCAGAGGGCCGCGCGTTCCGCCGGCGAGTGCGGGACGCACTCGGGTGGTATGAGAAGCATGCGAAGGAGTTCGGAAAGCGCCGCCGCGGCGCTCAGGGGCGGTTGTTCGAGATCGTGGGACCGCAGGTTGAGGAACAGTTGGGCGTCGGGATGCAACCGGGTGAGGACGTGCGCTGCGGTGACGGCGAGGGCGGTCTTGCCGACGCCCGGCATTCCCTGGATGACCTGGACCACCGGGCCGGTCCGATCGGCCGCGACGCGAACCAGCTCGGCCAGCTCGGTGTCGCGGCCCAGGAAGGTCTCGGGAAGCGGCGGAAGCGTGTGCGGCTGTTCATCACGGGTCGTGCGGTACCTCGGTGTGACGGCGAGGTCCAGATCCTGCCGGAGGATCCGCTCATGGAGCGCACGCAGCCTTTCACCCGGCTCGGAGCCGTAGGTTCGGCGCAGTAGAGCCCGTGTGTCCTGATAGACCTTGAGCGCGTCGACCTGCCGGTCACAGCGGTACAGGGCGACCATCAGCTGCCGGGCCAGGCTCTCGTCGGTCGGATGCCGGGCCGCCAGCAGATACAGCTCGCTCACCACGTCCGCGTGCCGTCCGCGGCGCAGCTCCAGTTCGATGCGTTTCTTGCGGGCCGCCCGGACCTCCTCCGACAGGCTTCTCCGGATGTGCTGCATCGATCGCCCCGGCAGGCCCGCGAGCGGCTCGCCCTGCACCTGGTCGTCGGCCTCACGCAGCAGGGTGATGGCCCGGTCGTCGTCACCGCTCGCGCTGATCGCCACGGCCTGCTTCCGCAGCCTGCGGAATCGGTGCAGATCGACTCGTTCGGGATCGGCGTGAAGGGTGTATCCGCCCGTCTGCGCCGTGATCTCCACGACCGCGCCGCCCGGCCGCCGGAAGCGGCGGCGGAAGTGGGAGATGTAGGTGGTCAGGGTGTCCCGGGCCCCATCGGGCGGTTCGTGGTCCCATACCCGCTCGATGAGCGTTTCGGCTGTCACCGGCCGGCCGCACTCCAGCAGGAGGATCGCGAGCACGCTCTGGTGGCGGGCGCCACCGAGATCGCAGGGCCGGCCGTCCCACATCACCGACAGAGGTCCGAAAAGTCGCGCGGCGTCCATCCTGCCTCCGGCGAAACGCTGGGCTCAGTCGTCCGGCTCCATTGTCCCCGCCGTCGGCGTGAATTTCTTTCAGGGTTAAACATTTCTTATACGACGAATGTCCAGATTGGGACAGTGAGTTGCACTTGCCACAAAGTGCGAGAAACCGACCACCGAGGCACCGACGTTTCGGACATGAGACCACAAGGATGGTGCATGTCCCCATACCGCCAAGATTCCGAACAAATACGACCTATAGCGAATCGGCCAGCCATTTACCTTCCTGCTCTATAGTGAGGATGTAAATGTTCCATCCCCCAAAAATCGGGAGGAAGAGATCAAAGCTCCAACGGCAAAGCGTTCCCTTCTGCTGCTTCTCTCGGCAGTGGCGTGTTCGCTGTTCACTGCCGGGCCCGCGGCCGCAGCAGTGAACGCGGGGATCGCTGGACCCTCGGTGGTTCCGCAGGTTTCGGGCCAGGCGCCCTCCTGCGAGGGAATCGGCACCGAGTCGGTCATATACATGGTCATCTACATGGTCCGCTTCGGCGGGCCGGCGACCCCTCCGGGCATGGAGAACGACTGCCCCGTCGCCATGACCATCTGATGTGAAGGAATCGGTGAACGGGTGGATTTCTACCCGTTCACCTCGATTGCAGCTAAGACGTCCAGTGCGCTGCAGCCCGAACGTCCACCTCCGGGGGTGAAGCTCTGCCCAGTGGCCCGAGCGGGGCCGGACGGGCGGAGGAGAAACGGTGGACGAGGGATGGGGCCGGGGGCCTTTCGGGCCCGGGGCGGGGAGAGGCGCCACGTTGCCGGTGGCGAAACGGGTCCTGGTGGTCTTTCACCATTTGACGGCCGTGAACCGACTGGCGGACGTGATGACGCTGATCGAACAAGACCACCGGGTGCAGGTGGTGTACACGGTGATGCCGACGGCGGTGCTGGCCGAAGGCGCGGCGCGCTACCTGCGAAGGTCCGGGGCGGTGGGGATCTCCTGGTCGCAGGCGGTGAACACGCGGTTCGACCTGGCCGTGGCGGCCGGGTACGGCGAACTGGAGGCCCTCAACGCTCCGGTCATGATCGTGCCGCACGGCGTGGGGCCCTCGATGCTGAGCCGGCGTTGGGAGGGCGATGGGCCCCTCGCGGCGCTGCCGGTGGCGGGACTGCGGCCGGAGACCCTCGTCGGGGGCGGCCGGGTGATCCCGTCACTGCTGGCCGTGGCACGAGACGACCACCGTGACCGCCTGCTGCGGTTCTGTCCCGAGGCCGCCTCCGTCGTCAAGATCGCGGGAGATCCGGCCCTGGACCGGATGACGGCCAGCGAGCACCTTCGGGAGACCTACCGAGAGGCGCTCGGAGTCCGTCCCGGCCGGCGTCTCGTGGTGATCTCGTCGACGTGGGGGCCTCGGAGCCTCCTCGGCCGTCATCCGGATCTGCCCCGCCGTCTGGCCGCCGCGCTCCCCGAACGGACCCACCGGGTGGTGATGGCCGTGCATCCGGCCGTGTGGGCCTGGCATGGCCGCCGGCAGGTCCTGGCCTGGCTGAACAGCGCGTTCCAGGCGGGCCTGAGCGTGCTGCCGCCGGAGGAGGGGTGGTCGGCCGCGCTGGTCGCGGCCGACGAGGCCGTAGGGGATTTCGGCTCTGTGACCTGTTACTCGGCGGCACTGGGTCTGCCCGTCACGTTGGCGGCGTTTCCGGACGCGGACGCGGTGCCGGACGCACCGGGCGAGTTGCTGGGGCGGGAGGCGGCCCGGCTCGACCCGGGATCGCCTGTGCTCCTGCCGGACGCGCGCCTCGCCGGGCGGGCCGTGACGGGAATGCGGGAGCGTGTGACGTCCCGGCCGGGTGAATCCGCACGGATCCTCCGCCGGGCGATGTACGAGATCATCGGCCTTCCCGAGCCGGCGTGCGAAGCGCGGTTCCCGGCACTGGCCGTGCCGCGGCCCATCAGAGTGGAGGCCATCCGATGAAGCCGGCCTTCACGACCGTCCGGCTGCTGACCGGAGGGTGCGGGACTGTGGCCGGTGCGCTGGTCGTCACAGGCGGGCGCCGCGTCCTCCTTCGAGCGGAGTTCGTCCGCCGTGCGGTCCTTCCACGTCACCGGCCCGGCGGGCACGTTGACGAGCACCTCGTGGCCGCCGCGGACGATGCCCGCTGGGCTCGCGTCGCCGACGTGCTGGTCGCCTGCCGCGATCCTGAGGACCTGACCGGGCGGAGGTTCCCCGGCCGGGCCCTGACGGTGAGGCCGGGACGGGGAGGGGCGGTCGTCGTGAGCCGGGTCGGCGGACCGGTCGTGCTGTCCGGCCCGGGCGGTGCCGAAGGTCTTTGCGGTTCGTTCGCCCATGCCCTGCTCACCGCAGGAGTGCCGTTGGAGGCCCTGCGCTCGGCCGTTCTCACGGCGGTCGGGCCCGGGTCAGGTCGGGGCGGCTCCACCGGGTCCGGCGTCGTCGAGGGCGGCGAGCTGAGCGGCGGCGTCGTGCCGACCGGCCGCGCCGATCCGGGTGAGGAGCTCGACCGCCCGTTCCAGGTGGCCGCGTCTGGTGGAGACGTCGGCGGTGCGGTCCGCCAGGTCGGCGAGCGCCAGCTCGGCGTCGGCCTGGATGAGGACGGCGCCGCAACGCCTCGCCCGGTCGAGGGCCTGGTCCAGTGACGTGCGGGCCGGGCCCTCCTCTGCGAGGGCCAGCTGGACGTCGGCCAAGGCCAGCAGGATCCTGGCCTCGTGGTGGTCGTCGCCGCGCGCGGCGAAGTAGGCGCGTGCGGCGGTGAGGTGCTCTGCGGCCTCAGCGTGCCGGCCGAGACGGCGGAGCGCCTCACCGAGTCGGCCGGTCATCAGTGCGACGCCGCGCGGCCGGCCGAGGGCGCGGTGGACGGCGAGCGCCGCGGTGAAGGTCCGCACTGCCTCGTCCGCGTGGCCGTCGGCCAGCCTGGCGCGGCCGAGGCCCTCGAGCGCCGCCGCCTCACCGAGTGCGTGCCCGGCCTCCTGTGCCACTTCGACGGCTTCCTCGCAGAGCTCGGCCGCGGCGGCGGGATCACGGAGCTCAAGCCGTGCGTCCCCGAGGCCGACGAGCATCCTGGCCTGGGCGGGAGCGTCGCCGCGGATCCGGGCGGACGCGAGACCGAGGGTGTGGCTGTCCAGCCAGGCCCGGTAGTGCTTGCGACGGCCGAACAGGCTCCGCAGTGTCTCGGCGAGCTGCCAGGCGGCCTCGTGCCGACCCCGGTCGGCCGCGGCGCGCTGGAGGGCGAGGAGCCCGGGAAGCTCGGATTCGAGCCAATCCAGAGCCTCGGTCGTGCCGGGGAACGCGTCCTTCGGCACGTGCGCGTACGCCTCCCCCAAGTGCCAGCGGCCAGGGTTGACGACGATGTCGGCGGTCGCCGCGGCGAGGATGCGGTGCCGGAGGAGCCTGTCAAAGGCCTCGTCCCTGGCCTCCTGTGCCTCGAAGAGCTCCATCAGGTCGTCCGCGTAGAGCCTCAGGAGGTCGTGGAACCGGTAGACGGCCGGGGTCTCCTCGGTGATCAGGTGTGCCTCGGCGAGTTCTTCGAGCCGGGCGTCGGCCTCGGCGGTGCCGCCGCCGTCGAGCGCCGCGGCGGTTCCGGCGTCGAAGCGCGGCTCCGGGTTGATCGCCAGCAGGCGGAACAACCGTGCGGGACCGGGTGCCAGGCCGGCGTAGGAGATGTCGAAAGCGGCGCGCAGGGAGGCGTCGTCATCATGGCTGAGAGCGGCGAGCCGACCGCGTTCGTCGACCAGTTCCTCGACGATCCGCGCGATCGGCCAGCGGCCGCGGACCTTGAGCCGGGCCGCCGAGGTGCAGACGGCGAGAGGAAGCCGCTCGCACAGCCGGACCAGTTCACGTGCGGCCTCCGGTTCGGCACCGGTCCGCCGCTCGCCGAGCATCCGGGTCAGCAGCTCAACGGCGTCGATCTCGTTCAGCGAGCCGACCGTCACGAAGGAAGCGCCGTCCAGGGCCAGCCCCGACAGCCGTCGCCGGGTGGTGACGACCACGATCGACGAGCCCTGGCCGGGCAGCAGGGGACGGACCTGGGCGGCCGTGACCGCGTCGTCGAGCAGGACGATCAACCGGCGTCCGGACGTCAGCGACCGGAACAACGCCGCCTGTTCGCTCATTTCCAGCGGGATCCGGCCGGGCGGCGTTCCGAGGGCGCGCAGGAACGCCTCCAACGGAACAGATGGCTGCACCGGTTCGGCGGAACCCGGCGTCCGCAGCTCCGCGAAGAGCTGCCCGTCGGGGTACAGCTCCCGGATCTGGTGCAGCCAGGCCAGGCCGAGAGAGGTCTTACCGACCCCGCCGGGGCCCGTCAGCACGATGACCTGGGGGCTGCCGTCGTGAGCGGTCTCCCGGATGCCTGACAGTTCCGCCAGTTCGGCGATCCGGTTGGTGAAATGCGCGGGACGGGCTCGGAGCTGCGCCGGCGGCGGCACCCATGAACGAGCCGAGATGTGGATGCCGCCGTGAACGGACCCGGCCTGCACCACCGCTCCTGCCGCATCGCCGTGGAACTCGTTGTCGCTCCCCATGCCGCCGCTCACCGTGTCCCGCTCGCGGGGCTCCGCTCCACCGCGGTTCACGTGACCGTGAGGCCGCCGTGGACGTCGCGTGCCTGGACGACGGTTCTGGCCTGGCCGTGAAAGGTGTTGCTGATGCCGTCGCCGGTCACCTGGTTCCACAGATCGCGGCACTGGAGCTCGAAAGCCGGATCCCCGGCGAACTCCTCGTGCAGGGCGGCGGCGGCCGACTCCGGCGTCTCCAGCGCTCGAGGCCGCCCGGCCAGACGCTCTCGGACTCTGCCGACGAGAACGCCCAGTGCCGTCCCGGTGGACTCGCCCGCACCCGTTGCGATTCCGGTCGCGACGGCACCGGCGATGGCGAGCGTGATCGGATCCATGGACTTCCTCCGAGAATCTCTTTATGGGATTCCGATCAGTCCACCATGGTTGTGCGGTTCTTACCAGTGCCCAGTCATCTGTGCGGAGGCCTGTCATGCGCGTCCGCGCCTCGCCGGCCGCGAGCCGGTTCACTCCGGCAACGCCTCCGGCCTCCCGTCCCCGTACCAGTCGTCGAGCATGAGATCGAGAGCCGCCAGGTCGGGATGGGCGAGGAGTCCCTCGTATCCGGCCCGTTCCTCCTCCTGCAGCACGAGCTGCCGCATCCTCGCGTTCACCACCCGCACGACGTCATCGGTGGCCTGGTGCCACTGCTCGGCGATCTCCCTCATCCGTGCGATCTCTTCATCCCTCATACCGACACACCTACCCTCCCAAATCCACCCAAACTCCTGGTCCGAGGGCGGATCGTGCTCGTCACGAGCATGGCGCGGTTCCCCGACCCCGGCAGCCGAACCCCGGTCGCCGTCCTCACGCTCAGGGCCGGACACGCCGTGCGGACGGGCCGCGGAACGCAAGAGAGGCCGGTGCGTCCCGGCCGGGCCTTGTCAGTCCAGGCAGAACTCGTTGCCCTCGGGGTCGGTCATCACGATGAAGCCGGCGCTCATCGGGGGCTCGGGCTCGTCGCGGCGTACCCGCGTGGCTCCCATCGCGACGAGCCGGGCGCATTCGGCCTCCAGCGCCGCCATCCGCTCCTCCCCCTGCAGTCCGGGGGCCGCGCGGACGTCGAGGTGGACGCGGTTCTTGGCGACCTTGTCCTCCGGCACCCGCTGGAAGAACAGGCGGGGGCCGTGCCCGTCCGGGTCCTCGATGGCCGATCTCGTGTTGCGCTGCTCCTCCGGTACGCCGATCCGGGCGAGGAAGTCGTCCCACGCGGCCAGCGGGTCGGCGCCCTCGGGCAGGTCGACGCCGGGCGGGCCGGGATGGACGTAGCCCAGGACGTCGCGCCAGAAGGACGACAGCGCCCGCGGGTCATGGGCGTCGAAGGTGATCTGGATGTGGCGGCTCATCGGGTCGCTCCGTTCGTGTCGGGTCTCGTGCGCGGCGAGAGGACGTCCGCGTCCATGGAGCCACCCTGTCACCCCCGGCGGACAGAATCGGTCCGTCAGGGGTCACCGGCGGTGATGAGCGGAGTACGACGGAACGAAGGTGAGATCATCCTGACGGGCGGGGCGACCCGCAGCGGCTACTGGAACCGGATGCGCGCCGACGTCCTCGGCCGACCCGTGACGCTGCGGGAGAACGCCGAGCCCGCCCTCGGCATGGCGCTGCTCGCCCAGGGGCTCACCGCGCGGAGGGCTCGCACCCGCACGAAAGAAGCACACGATGACCGATCTCGTCCTGGTCCGGCACGGCCAGACCGTCTGGCACGCCGAGAACCGCTATGCCGGTGTCAGCGACATCGCGCTGACCGGCGAGGGGATGCGGCAGGCCGAACGTCTGGCCGTCTGGGCCAAGAGCGCCGAACTCGACGCGGTGTGGTGCTCCACGTTGAGCCGCGCCCGCGTCACCGCCGAGGCCGCCGCGCAGGCCGCGGGCGTCGACCTGCGGGTGGACGCGCGGCTGCGCGAACTGGACTTCGGCAGCGGCGAGGGCCTGACCAAGGCCGAGATGCGGGAGCGTTTCCCCGCCGAGCGCGCCGCGTTCGAGGCCGACCCCGCGGCCAACCCGCTGCCCGGCGGCGAGGACCCGTACGCGGCGGCCGAGCGGTTCCTGTCGTGCCTCGCCGAGATCGAGGGCGGCCGGGTCCTGGTCGTCGCGCACACCACCGCGATCCGGCTGACGCTGTGCCGGCTGCTGGGCATCCCGCTCCGCGAGTACCGGCGGCGGCTGCCGCGCCTGGACAACTGCGCCCTCACCGAGATCCGGCTGCGCGAAGGACACGCGGCACTCCTGCGGTACAACTCCCCCACCCGGTGACGGAGCTCTTCCGTGACCATCGGGATTCTCGCCGCAGACGACCATGGCCGTGCGGTTCTTGCCAAGACCAAGTGCGACAGCGAAGGTCCTGCAGCCAAGTGGACGTTCGGGCGATGCTGGAAGATTCCTGATGATCTACCCTGCGGTGATGTCCTGGGAACCTCCCGGCGGAAACCGGCCGCCGCAGCCGCACGACCCCGTTCCCTCGGTCCCGCACGGCTTGGCCACGCACCCGGACGCCCCTCGGCCCCGGGGCCGGAAGAAGAGCGTGACAGCCATCGCGGCCCTGCTCTTCGGGACGTTCGGCATGGTGCCGATCGCCGTGCCTCTCGCGATCGCCGCACTGCTCAGACTGCGCAGGAGCGGAAAGTCCGGCAGCAGCCTGGCGATCTCCGGCCTCCTGCTGTCGGCCGGCTGGACCGTGATCGGCGTGGTGGCGGCCCTGCTGTTCATCGGCGCCACCGCTTCTCATCGCACCTCCCTCAGCGGCGTCAGCTTCTCGGCCCTGAAGGGCCGAGCTCACAGCTCTTCCTCACACCTGGCGGGTGTGGTTCAGGCCGCGTCATCGGCAGCGTGACTCACTGCCCAGACCCACCGCGCTGGGCGATGTTGCGGCCTGCGTTCACATCGGCGTGCTCAGCGAAGCCACACGACGTGCAAAGGAAGGTGGACTGATCAGGCCGGTTCTTCCGGCTGATGTGGTGGCAGCGGCTGCATTCCTGCGAGGTGTGGCGGGGATCGACGAACATCACCGGCACCCCGGCCAAGGCTGCCTTGTAGGAGATGAACGCACCGAGTTGGGCGAAGGACCAGGAATGCAGGATGACCCGCTGGGGCTTGCGCAGCCGTACCCTGTCGCGGATACCGCCCAAATCCTCCAGGGCGATACCGCGGCAGGTGCGTTGAGCCTCGGTCACCAACTGCTTGGCGATGCAGTGATTGGTGTCGGCCGCGAAACGCGCCTCCCGGCCCGACAGCTTGCGCAGCAGCCGCTTGGCGGGCCTGGTGCCCTTCTTCTGCAGCTTGCGGCGCAGCCGCCGGTTCTTGTGCCGGACCTGGTTGAGGTGCCTGCCGGCATACCGGGTGCCGTCGCTGGTGGTGGCGATGTTCACGATCCCCAGATCCACACCCAGGAAGCCGACCGGGCCGCGCAGACCGGGTTCGGGGACCTCACAGACCGCGTACAGGTACCAGTTCCCGCCCCGCAGCACCAGGTCGGACTCCCCGCGCCGGTGGGCGGCGAGCATCTTCAGCTGGGACGGCGAGCACTGGAACCCGATATCCCTCACGCGGCCGTGGACGGTCCAGATCGAGACGGTACGGGCCTCGGTCTGCCAGGACAGTGACCGGTCGTCGAACGGCTGGGCTGCGTCCTTGCGGAACCGGACCGGCTTGGACTCCACCGCCTTTCGCCGCTGGGAGCCCTCCCGGCCGTAGTTCCCGGCCTTCAGGTTCGCCTTCAAGGTCGCATAAGCCCCGGCGGTCTTGCGCACGACGTGCAGGGCGGGCTGGGCCGACAGGCCCAACGCCTTCACCTCCGCGTACACCAGCCGCTGAAGCGCCCGACCACTCTTGACGCCGCTGTCGAACGCGCGACGGGAGGCGTGGTTGGCGGCCCGGTTGCAGGTGTGCAGCGTCTCCCGCAGAGCCACAGCAGTGGCCTCGTCCGGGAGGAGCTTCACCTGCATCACGAGCTTCACACCCACAACGTAGCGTGTTGCTCCTGTCACCGAGATGGATTCCGGACTCTGATGTACGCAGGGGGCGAAGTGTCGTCTACAACCTGCATATCCATCTTGTCTTCGTCACCAAATACCGGCGTGGTGTCCTCACCGACGCCCTGCTCACCCGCTGCGAGGCGGTCATGCGGGACGTGTGCGCCCAACTCGGCGGAGAACTCCGCGAGTTCAACGGCGAGGACGACCACGTGCACCTCCTGGTGCACTATCCGCCCAAGCTCCCCGTCTCCGCCCTCGTCAACCGGCTGAAAGCGGTGTCGGCGCACTACCTGCGCAAAGAGTTCGACCAGCACGTCCGCCGCTACCTGTGGGGCGATCACCTCTGGTCGCCGTCGTACTTCGCCGCATCCTGCGGCGGCGCACCACTGACAATCGTCAAGGAGTACATCGAACAGCAGAAACACCCCGACTGACAGTGATGATGTTCGTGGTGGCGCTGCGGGTGGGTCTGACCCGCCGACTGACAGTGAGGACCCGGTGGATGATCGAGGGCAGGCTGTCGCCTTCGATCGGGGGCCTGCCGGTCGCGGCGAACAGCATGTTCGTGCCCCAGGCCCAGATGTCGACGGCGGTCGTGGCGCGCTGCCCCTGGAACAGCTCGGGGGCCATCCAGCGGGGGTTCCCTTGAGGAGGGTCGCGCTGCGGGACATCTCCTCGGTGCGGGCTATGCCGAAGTCGATGACCCGGGGGCCGTCGGGGCCGAGCAGGACGTTCGCCGGTTTCAGGTCGCGGTGCACGACGCCCGCCTGATGGATGGAGGCCAGCGCGGTCGCGATGCCGATTCCGAGATGGAACAGCTCGTCAGGGCCGTAAGGGCCGTTGCGTTCCACCCAGGACTGCAGGTCCGGGCCGGGGACGTACTCGCTGACCAGGTACGGCGGAACGTAGTCGAGGTCGGCCTCGATCAGGCCGGCGGTGCAGAAGGACGCGACCTTCCCGAGCGCGGCGACCTCTTTACGCAGCTGGTCCCGGTAGAAGTCGGTGATCGTGTCGGCGTGCAGGGCCTTGACGGCCACACGCGTCCCCTCGGGGTCGTAGCCCTCGTAGACGACGCCCTGGCCGCCGGCGCCGAGCCTGCCCGCGAGCCAGTAGGAGCCGAGATGGCGGGGATCCGCGGACAGGAGGGGTGCGACCACAGTCAGTCTCGTCTCTGGTGGGGGCCCATGAACCAAGAAAGACATTATTGTATTTTTAGAGCGCCGACAGAGCTCCCGGCGAAACCCCGCGCTCGGTCGCTCCGTCGGCGGTGAACTGCGGTTCAAGCTTCCAGCGGAGACCGGCTGAGAGCGGAGGGCCGCCGCCCGGTGCGCGGCCGGGCGGCGGGAGCGGGGTGCGACGGTCAGAAACGGCAGGGCATCGCCCGTACGGCGTGCACGAAGTTGCCGGCGAGGTATTCAGGGGTCCCGGCCTCGATCTCGGGGATCTGGTGCGGCAGCTCCCGGAAGATCGCCCGCAGCTGGGCCTTGGCGACCTGGCTGCCGAGGCGGAAGTGGGCGCCTCCGCCACCGAAGCCGACGTGCGGGTTGGGGGTGCGGCTCAGGTCGAAGGAGTACGGGTCGGTGAAGACGTCGGCGTCCCAGTTGCCCGAGGAATAGAACATGGCGACCTTGTGCAGGAGGATCTGGTTGTCCTTCAGCATGACGAGCGGGTGGCGTCCGGCCAGGTAGTCCGGGTCGGCCCAGGAGACCAGGGCTTCGGCGGTGGCCACCTCGTCTCTGGAGTCTTCGGGGATGCCGACCATGTCGGACAGAGCATGGATCGGCCATCCTCACGGAGGTGGGTAGAGGGATTTGAGGCTGAATCAGGTTCCCTCACCGAGGAACCTCTCGATACTCACCCGGTAGTCCTTGGGAAGCTCATGCAGCAGCACCTCGTCGAAGGGGACCCACCGGGCCTCCGAGATCTCCGAGGCGTCCAGCCGCAGGTCCTTGCCGTGCGAGCGGAAGGCGAAGTCGAAGAAGAGGAAGTGCACCGGCCGGGTCCGGCCCTCGCGCTCGATCAGCTCGCCCCAGTTGACCATCCGCTCCAGCGTGAGCCCGAGTCCGGTCTCCTCCTCCCCTTCCCGCTGTGCTCCCGCCGCGAGCGTCTCGCCGGGTTCGAGATGCCCGCCTGGCAGCGTCCAGATCTCGCCCCACTTCGGCTGCCGGATCAGCAGGATCTCGTCGTCCGGGCTGGCGATGAGAGCGGACACGATGATTTCCACCCCGCGCGGGAATTCCACCCTTGGTCTCTCTTCCTGTCGGCCGTCGGCGAAGCGCTGTACTCGATCATGCCCGGTACGGTGCCGCCCGAGCTCACCTGGCCGTCAGTCGGACGGCGGGGTCCAGGCACCAGTCCAGCGCCGACGGCCAGGGGCCGTAGCCGTCCGGGACGGCCAGGTGCCCGGCGCCCGGCAGCAGGTCGACGTCGCAGCCGAGTGGGCGTCCGAAGACCTCGGCGGCGCCTTCGGGGCAGTACGGGTCGTCGTCCGAGCAGACCAGCCGCGGCGTCGTCGCGGCCGGTCTCAGCCCGGCCAGTTCGATGGGCTCGGGGGTGAACTCGGCGATGACGTCCCAGGAGAAGGCCGACGGGCCGGGCGGACCCACCAGCAGCAGACGGTCGGCGGGAGGCTTCTCTTTTCCCGCCGCGAGGTGGAACCACGCCGCGCACGCGAGGCTGTGGCAGACGACGACGCGCTCGCCCCGCATCATCCCCAGTTCGGCTTCGATCGCCTCCGTCCACTCCGCGAGCGTCGGCCGGTCAGGGTCGGGCAGTTGCGGGTAGAAGACCTGCTCCCCGCGCTCCCTGAGCCGCTGCGCGAGGTCGTGTTGCCAGTGCTCGGCAGGACGGCGGTTCTCGACGCCGTGGAGGATCAGAAAGGTGCGGTCCCACATGATCCGTACCTTACGCTGACGACTCGTTACTCTGACATCGTGAGTTTCGTGGAGCGGGCTTTGGCCGTCCGAAGGTGGCAGAGCAACGGGAAGAGGGCTCCGCACAAGCCCTTGTTGCTGCTCTTCGCGTTGGCTCAGTTCCAGCGTGAAGGTGACACGCCCATCGTCTACTCAGCGGTGGAGAGCAGGCTGGCGGCTCTGGTCAAGGAGTTCGGGCCGCCCAACCCCACCGGGCTGCACTACCCGTTCCATCACCTCACCAGCGACGGGCTGTGGACGGTCACGACCCGCGATGGCGGGCCCAGCCCGGGGCCGTCTCCCGCGAAGCTTCGCGACTCGGGCGCGCGGGGGTGTTTCGCGCCCGACGTGGCCGACGAACTCCGGAGGCACCCGGAGGTCCTCGTCCAGGCGGCCCACGCGCTGCTCGACGCGAACTTCCCCGAATCGCTGCACGAAGACCTCTGCGAAGCCATCGGGCTCGACCTGCACCAGGCCGACTCCCCCCGGCTGCGTCAGGCGCCTCTGCGCCGACGCGATCCGGGATTCCGGCGCGCGGTGCTCCGCGCCTACGAATACACGTGCGCCTTCTGCGGCTACGAGGGACGCCTCGACGACAGTTCCACGGTCGGGCTGGACGCGGCGCACATCCGCTGGTTCGCCTTCGACGGCCCTGACGTCGTCGACAACGGCCTGTGCCTGTGCTCCCTGCACCATGTCCTCTTCGACAAGGGAGTCCTCACTCTCACCGAGGACCACCGCATCGACGTCACCGAGGCCTTCGTGGGCCGCACCCCCAACACCCGCGTCCAGGTCCATTCCCTGGCCGGCCGCCGGATCGACGCTCCCCGCCAGGGCCTGGCCGCCGCCCACCTCTCCTGGCACCGCACCCAGGTCTTCCGCGGCTCCGGCACCGCCGCCTGAAAACCCCATCCAGATGGAATGAGGACACGCCCTGGATCTTCTGGAGGGTCGCGGACGCCGCTCAGGAGACAGTGGTCGAGCTGCTCTGGCAGGTCTGGCCGCTCTGGCCGGAAAGCAACGGCGTGCGTTCCGGCACGAGAAGAAACGCGATGATCACTGAACCCGGTCCAGAAGCCAACGCTCGAGCGGCAACCGACCAGAAGCGTCACGGAGAAGAAGGCATATGGTCGCTCCCCGCGGCTTTTTGGAGTCGTTCGGAGAGATCCCGGACGACGGGAAGAAGGTCCGGCGGGTCCAGAACCGTGAAGTCGAAGCCCTTCGCGGCGACGTGGAGAGCGAACTCCTGCAGGGAATTCGAGCCGGCCGTGAACACGCAGCTGTGCTCATCGACCGCTTCCAGGCGTCCGGCCGCCGGAGAGGCGCGCCGGGCCACCGCCTCCAGCGGAGCGTGGAACAGGACGCGAGCCTGGAAAGCGTACGGGGCGGTGTTGATGGAATGGGAGACGAACGCCGCGGCACCCTCGTCGGGCAGCGGGCGGGGCGTGAAGCGTGCGCCGGGAGATCCGAGCGGCGGCTCGATGCGGTCCACCCGGAACGTCCGCCAGTCCTGCTTGTCCACGTCCCAGCAGAGCAGGTACCAGCGGCGGGGCGTGTGCACGATCTGGTAGGGCTCGACGTGGCGGTCGGTGACGCCGTCCCCTCGCCGGTAACGAAGCCTGATCCGGTGGTGGTCGCGGCAGGCGGCGGCGAGCGCGGTGAGCAGGTCGGGATCCGCGGCTTCGGTGCCGGTGCCCGTCAGCGGGACGGCGGCGGCCTGGAACGCCGTCACCCGGTGGCGCAGCCGAGACGGCAGGACCTGCCGCACCTTGGCGAGCGCCCGCAGGGCGGCCTCCTCCAGACCTGCCACGCTGCCGGTCGCGGCGGCGCGCAGGCTGATCGTGACGGCCACCGCCTCCTCGTCGTCGAGCAGCAGCGGCGGCAGTGCGGCGCCGACTCCCAACCTGTAGCCGCCGGCCACGCCCGGCGCGGCCTCCACCGGATAGCCGAGCTCACGCAGCCGGCCGATGTCACGACGCAGAGTGCGCAGTCCCACTTCCAAGCGCTCGGCGAGCTCCGCGCCGGTCCAGTCGGCACGGGACTGCAACAGCGACAGCAACCTCAACAACCGCGCCGACGTCTCCAACACGGCGCTCATTATGCCCGCCCATTGGTGCCAGAACCTGACACCAATGGGCATTAGCTTCACAGTCATGAGCACTGCCGAGCGCACCACCGAGTCAGTCAGCATCAGGCCGACACGAATCCAGCTTCCCCAGGCCGACCTGGACGACCTGCGCGACCGCCTGCACCGCACCCGCTGGGCGCCCGACATCCCCGGCACCGGCTGGGAACGCGGTGTCCCCACCGGCTACCTCCGGAAAGTCGCCGACCACTGGGCCGACGGCTTCGACTGGCGCACCCATGAGAACGCCCTCAACCAGCACCCGCAGTACGCCACCACCATCGACGGGGCCCACATCCACTTCCTGCACATCCGCTCTCCCCGCGCTGACGCGGTCCCGCTGCTGCTCCTGCACGGCTGGCCCACCACCGTCCTGGACTTCCTCGACCTCATCGGGCCCCTCACCGACCCCGGCGCCTCCGCCCGAACTCCGGCGTTCCACCTGGTGATCCCCTCCCTGCCCGGCTACGGATTCTCCGGCCCCCTGCCCGGCCCCGGCTGGACCGACGGACGCACCGCCGCGGCGCTGGCCGACCTGATGTCCCGGCTCGGGTACGACCGTTACGGGGTGCACGGCGGGGACGTCGGCGCGTTCATCGCCCCGCTCATCGCCCGCTCCCGTCCCGACCACGTCATCGGCGTCCACGTCAACGGCCTGCTCACCTTCCCCACCGGCGACCCCGCCACCATGGCCGCTCTCACCGACACCGAACGCGCACGTCTGGAAGGTATGAAGCACTGGCAGGACCGGCTCGGCGCCTACATGCAGCTCCAGGGCACCCGCCCCCAGACCATCGCCGCCGCCCTGCACGACAGCCCCGCCGGCCAGCTCGCCTGGATCATCGAGAAGTTCAAGGACTGGACCGACCCCGCCTTCGACCTCCCCGAAGACGCCGTCGACCTCGACCGCGTCCTGGCCACCGTCACGGTCTACTGGCTCACCGCCACCGCCGGGTCGGCCGCCCACACCTACTACGAGCGCTTCAACGACCCGTCCATGTGGCGCCCCCTGGAGCGCGGCACCGTCCCCACCGGCGTCGCCGTCTTCACCACCGATTTCTCCATCCGCCCCTTCGCCGAGGCCACCCACACCATCACCCACTGGACGGAACACGACCACGGCGGCCACTTCCCCGCCCTCGAAACCCCCGAACTCCTCATCGACGACATCCGCGCCTTCTTCCACGGCCTCTCCTGAGCCGATCCTGGGGCTGCGCGAGGCTGCCTCGGGCACCAGGTTGCCCGAGGCCAGCGCCGGAGTTCCGCGCCCACCTGGTCGAACATCCGCGGGTCAGCGGGGACGGACGCGGGCGAGGGAGCCGGTTTCGAGGGCTGCCCACAGGGCGCCGTCCGGGCCGAGGACGATGCCGTGCGGTTCAGAGGTGGGGGTGATGGCGTGCGGGCGGGCGGAGCGGTCGGGCAGGGGGAACTCCGTGATGGCGCCGTCAGTGGTGATTCTGCCGATTTGCCCGGCGGCGATCTCGGTGAACCACAGTGCGCCGTCGGGGCCTGCGGCAAGGCCGTAGGGGCCGCATTCCGGAGTGGGGAGCGGGAACTCCGTGGCGGTCCCGTCCGTGGTGACGCGGCCGATCCGGTGGGATCGGTACTCGGTGAACCATAGGGCGCCGTCCGGGCCGGAGGTGACGGCGTACGGGCCGCCGTCGCGGCCGGTCACGGCGTACTCGTCGATGGAGACGTTCGTCATGGGTTCCTTTCGTCGTTCAGGCGAGGAGGTCGGCCAGGGTGCGGGCGCGGGAGGGGTGCCGGAGCTTGCGCATGCCTTGGCGTTCGATCTGGCGAATGCGCTCGCGGGTCAGGCCGTAGCTTCTTCCGATCTCGTCGAGGGTCTTCGGACGGTCGTCGTCCAGGCCGAACCGCTGGGGGATCACAGCGGCCTCCCGCTCGGACAGGGTGGCCAGCGCCTCGTCGAGGTAGCCGCGCAGCAGGGAATCGGCGACGGTCTCGGCGGGGCCCGGCACGTCGTCGGGGACGAGGTCACCCAGTTCGGTGTCGCCGTCGTCGGAGAGCCGGGTGTGCAGCGAGGTCGGAGACTCTCCGTGGCGCAGCACCTGCTCGACTTTCTCGACGGCCAGATCGAGTTCCGCGGCGAGTTCGGCGGCCGTCGGGTTCCGTCCGAGTTCGGCCAGCATGGCGCGGCGGGTGCGGGTCACCCGGTTGAGCACCTCGACGAGGTGTACGGGGAGGCGGATCGTGCGGCTCTGGTCGGCCAGGGCCCGGCCGAGCGCCTGCTTGATCCACCAGGTGGCGTAGGTGGAGAACTTCAGCCCACGGTGGTGGTCGAACTTCTCGACCGCGCGCATCATCCCGAGGGTGCCTTCCTGGACGAGGTCCAGCAGGGGCAGCCCTTTCCCGGCGGCGTAGCGTTTGGCGGACGACATCATGCCGCGCGTCGCCGCGGCCCAGTTCTCCGCCGTCCAACGCCTCCTGTTCGAGGAGACCCTGCACCGCACCGTCCAAGGCCAGGACAACGACGGCATCGCCCGAACCATCACCGCCTACGCCTGCATCGCGTTCGGCAACCTCGAGCCGTCCCTCGCCGACTACGCCGTCCGGTAGCGACGACGCCCATCCGTGATCCGCGAGCACACCGCGGCCGCCGCGTTCCCGGGGTCGGACCTGACGAATCCCGGCGTCGTGTCCTGGCAGGCGAGCGGTTCAGAGGGAATTCAAAAGATCGGCCTGCGGAACGTCTCTCTTCGCTACGTGCAGAGACTCGAAAGACAAAAGCGTTAGCGCGGGCCATGCCGCCGGAGCTTCCGCTGCTCGTCGGTAAGCCTCCCACGCGTCACGTCCAGCGTTCTGCCGAGCCCGGAAACCGCTCACCAACGTCACCCAGACTCTGAGTACCGCTGCGCGTGCTCCAGAATGGGACGGGACGTGTCACGGAGAACAAGGAGTCGTCGTGGTCAAGAAGCGGTGGAACGAGTTGAGCGAGCGGAGCCGCCGGCTGATCGTGGCCGCGACGGTGGGCGAGGTCCTTCTGAAGGCGGCGGCGCTGATCGATCTCAAACGGCGCCCCGCAGCCGAGATCCGAGGCTCCAAACGCGCATGGGCGACCACGGTCGCGCTCGTGAACTCCTTGGGCGCGGTCCCCATCGCCTACTTCCTCTTCGGCCGCCGAAAGCCCGCCTCCGACTGACCGGACCCGCACCCCGCGCGCCCGGACAGTCGCCGCGCCAGGCCGTCCAGAGGCCCGCCCAGGCTGTCACCGGGCGGGTGCAAGCGGACTCGAGGCCGGGTCAGGCCATGGTGCCGCCATCGGCCAGCAGCGTGCTGCCCGTCATGAAGGCCGACAGGTCCGAGGCGCAGAACAACACGACCCTGGCGATGTCGTCCGGAACGCCGGCCCGGCCGATCGGAGCCGTGAACATGAGGTCCATCGACGAGAGGTCCTCAGGACTCACCCCGGCGGCGGCCGCGGCCAGCATGTTGCCCTCGGTGGGGACGAAGCTCGGCGCCACCCCGAGCACCCGGATGCCGAGCGGCGCGAGTTCGAGCGCCATCTCACGCGTAAGGCCGCGCACCGCGTGCTTGGAGCCGACGTAGGCGGCCAGGCCGGGCGCGCTCCCGCGGAAACCCGCGGTGGACACGACGTTCACGATCACACCGCCGTTGCCCACGGCGGCCATCTGCCGCGCCGCCTCGCGCGCCCCGACGAAGGTGCCGCGCGCGTTCACCGCGAACACCTCGTCCCAGGTCTCCTCGCTCATCTCCAGCAGCGGGACGGCCGGGAAGACGCCCGCGTTGTTCACCCAGACCTCCAGGCCGCCCAGCTCGGTGACCGCGCGGCTCACGGCCGAGGCCACGGACGCCGCGTCGGTGACGTCCATGGCGGCGCTGACCGCGCGCACCCCGTGGCGCTCCGCGATCTCCTCGGCCGTGGACGCGGCGAGTTCCTCCTCGATGTCGCCGATCAGCAGGTCGGCGCCCGCCTCCGCCAGCCGCTCCGCGATGGCCTTGCCGAGCCCGCGGGCTCCACCCGTCACCACCGCGCGCCGGCCCTGCAGGGAGACGAGCTCAGCCAGCGATCTGTTCGATACCTCAGCGGTGGACATCATCGTCTCCTTCTGGTCCAGACCGGCAAACGTCATTCCCCGTCTGGATCGACATACCTAGGTTGAAACTCGGTGTCAGGGTAGCAATGCCGTTCCACCATCGGGAACAGATGTCGCCGCTGGTAGCCTCTGCCGGTGGAAGACTCGATCCGCGCCAAGACCAGAGACATCGCCCGTACGGCGATCCGGGCCGAACTCGCGCAGGCCGCCCTCGAGCTGTTCCGTCGCGAAGGCTTCGACCAGGTCACGCTCAACGACGTCGCCGCGGCCGCCGGCGTCTCACGCAGCACCTTCCTGCGCTACTTCGGCAGCAAGGAGGAAGCCGTCCTCGGCGCCATGGACGACCTGGGCGCGCAAGCCGCCGCCGCCCTCCGCGCCCGCCCCGCCGACGAAGGCGACTGGACCGTCCTCCGCCGCTGCCTCGATCCCTTCATCGACGCTTACCGTGCCGACCCGTCGGGCTCCCTGGCCATCACCCGCCTCATCCAGGAAAGCCCCGCCCTGCGCAACCGTCAGCTCGAGAAACAGGCCAGTTGGCTCCCCGCCCTGACCCGCGCCCTCACCGACCGCTCCCCCCGTCCCCGCCCTCTGGTCGCCCCTGTCCGCGCCGCCGCCGCCCTCGACTGCCTGAGCATCGCCGTCACCCACTGGTCCGCGTCCAACGGCGAAGAAGACCTGGCCGCCCTCCTCGACCAGGCCTTCTCAGCCTTCACCGCCACCTGACGCAGGCGGGTCGTCGGCACGGCCGGCGCCGAGGACAAAGGCGCCCGGTGCGTGGCCCTCACCTACCCGTGCGGTCTGGTGACTCCCGGGCCGTGGGTCGCCGGGCACACGCCGTACGGCTCCCGGCTCAGATCACGCCCAGGGCCAGCATCGCGTCGGCCACCCTGCGGAAGCCGTCGATGTTGGCGCTGGCCACGTAGTTGCCCGGCATGCCGTACTCGTCGGCGGTCTTGAGGCAGCGGGCGTGGATGTCCCGCATGATCTCCTGGAGCCGGTGCTCGGAGTGCTCGAACGTCCATGAGTCACGGCTGGCGTTCTGCTGCATCTCCAGCGCGCTGGTCGCCACGCCGCCCGCATTGGCCGCCTTGCCCGGGGCGAACGCGACGCCCGCCTCCAGGAAGATCTTGATGCCCTCGGGCATGGTCGGCATGTTGGCCCCCTCGCCCACCGCGATGCAGCCGTTGCCCACCAGGAAGGCGGCGTCGCTGCCCGTGATCTCGTTCTGGGTGGCGGACGGCATCGCCACCTCGCAGGGCACCTCCCAGACGCTGCGGCCGGGGATGAAGACGGCCTGGCCGCCGCGGCGTGCCGCGTACACGTCCAGCCGGGCCCGCTCGACCTGCTTGATCTGCTTGAGCAGATCCAGGTCGATGCCCTTCTCGTCGAGCACGTAGCCGGAGGAGTCGGAGCAGGCCACGACGACGCCGCCGAGCTGCTGGACCTTCTCGATGGTGTAGATCGCCACGTTGCCGGCGCCGGAGACCACGACCCGCTTGCCGTCGAACGACGTGCCGCGGGCCTTCAGCATCTCCTCGACGAAGAACGTGCAGCCGTAGCCGGTGGCTTCCGTGCGCACCTGGGCACCGCCGTACACGAGCCCCTTGCCGGTGATCACGCCGGATTCGTAGCGGTTCGTAATGCGCTTGTACTGGCCGAACAGGTAACCGATCTCCCGGCCGCCGACGCCGATGTCACCGGCGGGCACGTCGGTGTACTCGCCGATGTGCCGGTAGAGCTCGGTCATGAAGCTCTGGCAGAAGTTCATCACCTCACGGTCGGAGCGGCCCTTCGGATCGAAGTCCGATCCGCCCTTGCCGCCGCCGATGGGCAGGCCCGTCAGGCTGTTCTTGAAGATCTGCTCGAAGCCCAGGAACTTCACGATGCCCAGGTAGACCGACGGGTGGAAGCGGAGCCCGCCCTTGTACGGCCCCAGCGCGCTGTTGAACTCCACGCGGAAGCCGCGGTTGATCTGCACCTCGCCCTGGTCGTCGACCCACGGCACACGGAAGATGATCTGGCGCTCGGGCTCGCAGATACGCTCGATGATCTTTGACTCGGCGTACTCCGGATGCTTGCCGAGAGCCGGGCCGATGCTGTCGAGCACCTCTCGCACCGCCTGGTGGAACTCGATCTCACCAGGGTTGCGGTGCAGGACGTTTTCGTAAATCGACGCCAGTTTCTCGTGCAAAACGTACTCTCCCAGGTCGTTGTAGCTCCTGATTTTAGGAGGCGACACACGGTGAGCCGGACGCGCCCTCCCGTTTGCCCTGCGTGAACGCGGAGGTCAGCGCGCCGCCGCGGACACCGGTCGCGTCCCGATCCGGGATCATGCTGTGGCCGGCGACCCGCCTCCCGGGGGTGAAATGAGCTCACTCTTCCCGGAGTCAGTCACGTGCGGCGCTCATGTCGAGGGCGGCGCGGGCGATGCGGCGGGCCTGGGCCAGGAGTCGGTCGACCGAGTAGGTGTCAGGGTCGGTGAGGCGGAGGCGGACGAGTTCGTCGGCGACGGCGTGCAGGACGCGGATGCTCAGGTCGGGATCGTCCTGGTGACCTGTGATCTTCTGGAGGTGGGAGCGGGTGACGGCGCGGGCCCGGGCCAGGCGCTGATGCAGTTCCGGCGGGCCGCCCTCGGCGGGGAGCATGAACATCCGCCAGGTGGCGGGGGCGGCGTCGACGGCTTCCAGGACACCGGCCAGGGCGGCGGTGAAGGGGTCTTCGCCTGACGGGACCGGCCGGGCGGCGGCGTGGCGGAATCCGGTGAAGGCGTGCTCGACCTCGCGGTCGATCAGCGCGACCAGAAGCCCGGGCAGTGTGTCGAACTGCTGGTAGAGGACAGTGCGGGTGACACCGCACTCCTCGGCGACCCGTTCGAAGGTCACCGCGTGGTAGCCCTGCTCGACCACGATCCGGCAGGTGGCGTCCAGGATCTGGGCGCGCCGCTGCGGGCCGCTCATCCGTCGGCGTGTGGTCATCCCCGGGTACTCCTCGCCTCTTGCCCCGCTAACTTGCAATCTGTAAGTTAGCGGCCCGTTCGACGGTCGTCCAGACCGGACGGAAGTGAGGGTGAATGGTAGGCACGACATACCGAATGATCATCTGGGGTCCGGGAGAGGTCGGCGGAGCCGTCGCCCGAGCCGCCCACCGCCGTGACGATGTCGAACTGGTCGGTGCGAAGGTGTTCAGCGAACGCAAACACGGTGCGGACCTGGGCGAACTGGTCGGGCTCGGGCCGATCGGGGTCACGGCGACCACGTCGGCGGAGGAGATCCTCGCCATGGACGCCGACTGCGTCATCGTGACCCCCCGCCCTGACGTGCTCGGGGCGAGGCTGGACACAGACGTGATCGCGCTGCTGGAGTCCGGCAAGAACGTCATCTCCACGGCCGCCTACCACAACGCGGCGATGCCCAACTGGCTGACGGCCTCCCGCCCGCCGGCCTCCCGACTGCTGGAGGCCTGCCGGACCGGCGGCGTCACCCTGCACGGCACCGGGGTGCATCCGACGTTCATGGTCGAGCGGGTCGCGATGACGATGGCCCGCAGCGTGGCGGGCGTCTCGCACGTCCGGTGCGTCGAGGCCGTCGACTTCGCGGCGGCGGCGGGCACGATGTGGGGCGGGCTGCGCCGGATCGGGTTCGGATCCGACCCCGCCGAGCTGGGCGCGGGCAAGCCGCTGGCCCTGTTCGGCGACCTGTACTACGGCGACCTGACCGGCAACGTCGCGCACCATCTGTTCGGGGCCTCGATGGACGAGGTCCGAGTCGAGCACGACCTGCGGGGGATCCCGGCGCGCGAACGGTTCGAGACCCGGTCGGGGTTCGTCGTCGAGCCGGGCCGGACCGCCGCGATCCACCTCACCCACCGCGGCCACCTCGGCGATCACCACTTCTTCACCAACGAGGAGTGCTGGTACCTCGGCGAGCCCAACGCCTACCGCGGCGACGGACTCCCCTATCCCGACCGGGAAGGCCGCAGCCCGATCGACTACACCATCGAGATCACCGGGGATCCCTCGATCCTGCGGACCCGGCTGACCTTCGACCCCAACCCGGACGCCTCCGGCGCCGACCGCACCAACCCCGTCACCGGAGCCTCGGTCCAGGCGATCCTCGACGCGCTCCCGGCCGTGTGCGCCGCGGAGCCGGGCATCCTCATCGACGACCCCCGCCCCCACTACGTCCCCGACACCCGCGTCGGCCCCTGACCCCCCGCGAAGTGACGTGCGGTGGGCTTCCGACACGGTGACCGACCACGTATGGCAAGGCCGCGGCGAGTTGGTCGCGCGGCACCAGGGTGCGTTCGTCGAGATGGTCGGGATGGCTCGCTCCGCGTGACGCGGACGGCACTGTGCAATCGCTGTCGCGATCATTACCGACAACGGCGCCCGTTCCGCTCGTTCTGGAAACCGCCCCCCGACGTCCACACCGGTGCCGAGGACCCGCTCGTCTCCAACTTCAGGAGCAAGACACTGGTCATCCTGGTGAGAATCATCAGATCTGCCCGGTGAGGTGGGGTGTCGACCGGACGCCGCCGGTCGGCGCCCCACCTCAGATCACTCGCCGTAGTGGATGACGCCGCGCAGGTTGACGCCGGCGTGGAGGTCGGCGTAGCCCTGGTTGATCTCCTCCAGGCGGTAGCGCCTGGTGATCAGTTCCTCCAGCTTGAGGTGGCCGCTCTTGTAGAGCTCCAGGAAGTACGGCACGTCCCGGGAGGGGGACATCATGCCGAACAGGGCGCCCTGGATGCGCTTCTGGAACATCGCGGTCTCGAACAGGCTGACCGGGATCCCCGGCTCCTGGATGTTGCCGACGGCGGTGACGACGACCGTGCCGGCCTTGCGGATGGCGGCGAACGCCTCGGCGACGTCCTGGCCGGTGACCACGCCGACGGTCACGATCGCCGAGTCGGCGCCCTGGCCGTCGGTGAGCGATCGGGCCAGGTCGGCGGCCGTCGCCATGTCCGGGGCGGTGTCCGTCGCGCCGAACTTCAACGCGTTCTCCCGCTTGAACTCCACGGGGTCGACCGCGATGATCCGGGTGGCCCCGGCGTGCCTGGCCCCCTGGACGGCGTTGATGCCGATGCCGCCGACGCCCATGACGATGACGGTGTGGCCGGGGCGGACCTCGGCCGCGTTCACCGCCGAGCCCCAGCCGGTGGGCACGCCGCAGCCGACCAGCGCGGCGATCTCCAGCGGGATGTCCTTGTCGATCTTGATGGCGCCCCACTCGGGCAGCACGCTGTACTCCGAGAAGGTCGACACCAGCGAGGACTGGCCGATGTCCTGTCCCTTGGCGTGCAGCCGGAAGGTGCCGTCGAGCTGGGTGCCCAGCATC
This sequence comes from Actinocorallia sp. B10E7, assembly GCF_039871655.1. NCBI lineage: Bacteria > Bacillati > Actinomycetota > Actinomycetes > Streptosporangiales > Thermomonosporaceae > Actinocorallia > Actinocorallia sp. B10E7. Next base: position 84,618 of record NZ_JBDPLZ010000010.1, on the reverse strand, counting down.
ATGAAGGCACCGTTGTCGCACAGGTTCTGCTGGCCGCCCGCGCACCAGCGGCAGCGCCCGCAGCCGGGGATGAACGCCGCGACGACGTGGTCGCCGACCTCCAGGTCCCGCACGCCGGGGCCGACGGCCACGACGACGCCCGCGCCCTCGTGCCCGCCGCAGTAGGGGTAGTGGCCGACCGGCACGTCGCCCTTGGCCACATGGTCGTCGGAGTGGCACAGCCCCGCCGCGACGAACTTGACCAGGACCTCGTGCTCCTTGGGCTCGTCGACGTCGACCTCGACGATCTCCCACTCGCCCGGGGCCTCCCACAGGATGGCTGCTCTGGATTTCATCTGCTCTTTTCCTTTCGATGCGGGGAGGGGGTCAGGCCGAGACGCCGAGGAGCAGCGGCAGCCGCTCGACGCCCTTGACCTGGCTGAGGTGGCGGACCGGCGGGTCGGCCGGGTCGAGCCGGTAGTCGGGGAAGCGCCGGTGCAGTTCCTCGAAGGCGACCCGCAGTTCGACGCGGGCCAGGTGGGAGCCCAGGCAGCGGTGCCGTCCGGCGCCGAAGGCCAGGTGCGGGTTGGGGTCGCGGGTGAGGTCGACCTCGTCGGCGCCGGGGAACTTCTCCGGGTCGCGTCCGGCCGCGCCGAGCGGGATGAGCACCCTGTCCCCGGCCGTCAGCCGCACGCCGCCCACGACGATGTCCTGTTTGACGACCCGGGCCGGGGCGACCGCGGACTCCCAGCGCAGCATCTCCTCCACGGCCGTGGCGACCAGGCCGGGGTTCTCCACCAGCTGCCGGCGCTTCTCCGGGTTCTCGGCGAAGAAGAGCACGCTGTGCGCGAGCTGCCCCTGGACGGTGTGCAGGCCACCGATGAGCAGGAGGAAGAGCATGTTCAGCATCTCGTGCCGGGTCAGCTCACGGTCGCCGAAACGGCCCTTGATCAGGAGGCCGGTGACGTCGTCCCGCTCGGTGTCGGGATCGGCCTCCCGCTCGTCGAGCATCTGGGTGAAGTAGCCGTACACCCCCATCGCGGCCTCACCGCGGGCCGCCATCGACTCCTCCTCGGTGGCACCGGGGATGCCGACGACGATCGTGTCGACCCAGGTGTGGAACTGCCCGGCATCGCTCAGCGGCCAGCCCATGAGCGCCAGGAACACCCTGGTGGGCAGCTCTTTGGCGAAGGCGGTGACGAAGTCGGCCTTCGCCTGGCCCTCCATCGCGTCGAGGAGCTCGCCGACGATCTCGCGGATCCGCGTCTCCAGCGCCGCCATCCGGCGGGGCGAGAAGACGGGGGTGAGGATCTGGCGGTAGGTCGTGTGGTCCGGTGGATCGATCTCCAGCGGGATCATTCCCCCGTCCTGGCCGATGGACGGAGGGATGTTCACGCTCTCGCTGGAGAACACCTCGTGGTTGCGGCAGACCTCGTGGACGTCCTCGTACCGGGTCATCACCCAGTGGCCGCCGTAGGCGGTGGAGTGGGCGACCGGGCACTTGGCGCGGAGCCTGTCGTACTCCTCGTAGACGGTGTCGGCGATGCCGGGGTCGTGGATGTCGAAGTCGACCTGAAGATCTGGGTCGGACGCGTCACGCGGGGAGATCGTGCTCATGGTCAGCCTTCCAAGGGGGTGACGGTGATGGCCTGTTCGGGGCAGTTGCGCCGGGCGGCGGTGAGTTCGGGCAGGACGTCCGTGCCGAAGGACGTCCCGGTGACGGTGGCGAACCCGTCGTCGTCGGGTTCGAAGACGGAGGGCGCGAGGTCGTAGCAGCGTCCGTGGCCCGCGCAGACGGAGTGGTCGACCTCGACCCGGAAGGAATCGCTCACGCCCACGCCGCCCCGACGGCTCCGTAGGCGCGGGTGGCGAGGTCTCGGTCCAGGGCGGTGTAGAGGCTCTTCACGCGGGTGTAGGCGAACAGGCCGTCGGGGCCGAGTTCGGTGCCGACGCCGCTCTGCTTGCGTCCGGCCAGCGGGGTGCGGGCGACGTCGGCGGCACCCGCGTCGTTGATCCAGGTCAGGCCGGACTCGATGCGGGAGGCGACCTGCCGCGCCTGGTTCAGATCGGTGCCCCAGACCGAGGCGGCCAGGCCGTAGGGAGTGTCGTTGGCCTTGCGGACCGCATCGTCGATGTCGCTGTAGCGCACCACCGACAGCACCGGGCCGAAGGTCTCCTCGCGGGTCGCGATGGTGTCGCCGTCCGGGTCGGCCAGGACGGTCGGGGCGACGTAGTGGCCGCCTTCGGGCAGCCCGGCGGGCTTCTCCCCGCCGACGAGGACGCGGGCGCCCTGCTCGACCGCGGTGGCGACGTGCTTGTCGATCCGGTCCCGGGCGGCGGCGCTGACCACCGGGCCGACGTCGGTCGCCAGGTCGGTGGCGGGGCCGAGGACCATCGCTCCGGCACGGGCCGCGAGCAGCTCGGTGAACTCCTCGTAGCGGGAATCGGGGACGAGCATCCGCGTCGTGGCGACGCACGCCTGCCCGGAGTGCATCATGCTGCTGAACAGGGTGCCGCGCACGGCGAGCTCGGCGTCGGCATCCGGCAGCACGATCGCGGGCGACTTGCCGCCCAGCTCCATGATGATCTCTTTGACGGTCCGCGCGGCGGACGCCATCACCTGGCGGCCGACCGCGGTGCTGCCGGTGAAACTGATCAGGTCGACCCCCGGGTGGGCGGCGAGCGCCTGCCCTGCCTCGCGGTCACCGTGCACGATGTTGAGGACGCCCTCCGGCAGTCCCGCCTCGATCACGGCGGCGGCCAGCTCGTTCAGCCCGAAGGGGGTCAGCGGCGACGGCTTGATGACCAGCGTGTTGCCCGCGAGCAGCGCGGGAGCGGCCTTCCAGACCGCCATGAACAGCGGGAAGTTGTAGGGGGTGAAGGCACCGACGACGCCGACCGGCTCGCGGTGCAGCTCCCACTGGCCGAAACCGGGGAAGGTGTCGACCGGGTAGGACACCGGCTTCTCCAGCAGCGGGGCCATGCCGGCGAAGTCCCGCAGGTGGGCGATCGGGCTGCCCGCCTGGAGCATCGGGGCCAGCCGCGCGGTGCAGCCGGTGTCGGCGATGAGGCCTGCGGCCAGCGGCTCGAACCGGGCTTCGAGCACGGCGGCGACGGCGCGCAGCGCCTCGGCCCGCTCCTGCGGGGACATCCGGGGCCAGGGCCCGTCGGTGAAGGCGCGGCGGGCCGCGGCGACCGCCAGGTCGACCTCGGCCGCCCCGCTGTCGGGGAGCGTGCCGAGGAGTTCGCCGGTCGAGGGGTTCTCGAACGTGAGCGCCGGGCCGTTGTGCTCGCGCCACCGGCCGTCGATGAAGTTCGTGAGGGTCAGTGTCATGGGGTTCCCATCTGAGGAGGGTGTCGGGGGCCGTCCGGGGTCCGGAAAAAGGGCAGGCGAAGGCCAGGGCAGGTGGTTTCGCGTCATGTGAAGGCGGGGCCGTCCGGGCCGACGGCCGGCGCGCCGCCGGCCCGGCCTCGCGGCCCTCCGCGCCGAGGTCGGCGAGGGGCCTCCCGCCGAGGACGGAGCAGGCCGCGCCGTCCTCCGGGTTCAGAAGCCCGTCCGCTCCGGGCGTGTGCTCATCGGTCCTGTGCCGCCTCGTCGTGGCGGCGTGTCGTCAGCGAACCTTCGGGTGGGTTTCGGGCACCGCGGCGTACAGGTCGCGCAGCTCCCGCTTGGCGATCTTCCCGCTGGCCATGCGGGGGAAGTCCGACTCGGCGAAGACGACGTAGCGGGGCACCTTGTAGTCGGCGAGCCTGGCGTTGCAGTGCGCGACGACCTGGGCCTCGGTGAGCTCGCCGTTCGCCTTGATGAGCGCGGCGGGGGTCTCGCCGAACTTGTCGTCGTGCACGCCGATGACCGAGACCTCCTGGACGCCGGGCAGTTCGGCGATGACGTTCTCGATCTCCAGCGGGGCGATGTTCAGGCCGCCGGAGATGATGAGGTCCTTGATCCGGTCGACGAAGGTCAGGTGGCCCTTCTCGTCCAGGACGCCCATGTCGCCGGTGTGCAGCCAGCCGTCCACGATGGCGGTCTTCGTCGCCTCCTCGTTGCGCCAGTAGCCGGGCATCATGCCGGGTCCGCGCAGCAGGATCTCGCCGGGAACGCCGGGAGGGCAGTCGGCTCCGTCGGGGTCCACCACGCGGAGCTTGGTGAAGATGCCGCCCCGACCGCACTTCTCCGGGTTTTCCGCGGCATCGGCGCGCGGCATGACGGTGGCCGAGCCGCCGATCTCGGTCTGCCCGTAGATCTGGCGGAGCAGCACGTCCTTGGACTGCCAGACGCGCAGCAGGTCCACCGGCACCCGGGCGCCGCCCACGTGCGCGGTGACGACGCTGCTCAGGTCCGCGGCGGCGAATCCCGGGGCGGAGGCGATGGCCTGGAAGATGATAGGCGGGCCCATGATCGTCGTGACCCTGTTCTCGGCGATCACCTCGACCGCACGGGCGGGGTCGAGGGAGGGCTGGAGGAACAGCGTGCCGCCGTTCAGCAGGACACGGGCCAGCGCCCAGATGACCCCGGCCGCAGTGAACAGCGGCAGGACGAGCAACTGCTTGAGGTCGTTCGGCGGGACCGGCTCGACCAGCGACCACTCGTGCGCGATGCCGGCGATCGTGCCGTGCGTGAAGACCACGCCCTTCGGCCGGCCGGTGGTGCCGCTGGTGAAGATGATCGCGGTCGCATCGTCGCGGTCCGCGAGCGGTGCCTCGACCGGGGCGTCGGCCCGTCCGCGCAGCGGCGCGACCTCCTCCAGGACGCCGATCCGGAAGGTCGGGCGCGCCTCGTGCACCTCCTCCAGACGGGGCTTGAAGGCCGCGTCGCCGTAGACGACAGCGGGTTCGCAGTCCTCCACCAGAGCGGTCAGCTCGCGTGCCAGCAGCCGGTGGTTGAAGGGGGCGACGACCGCCCCGATCCGCCAGGCGCCGAGCGCGACGGCGCACCATTCGAGGCTGTTGTTGCCCAGCAGCGCGACCCGGTCGCCCGCTCCGACGCCCTTCTCGCGAAGCTCGGAGGCGGCGCCGTCCGCCCAGTTCGACAGCTCCCGGTAGGTGACGGCGTCACCGTCGAAGTCGATCGCGACCTGGTCCGGGTCGACGCGCGCCCAGAAGATGAGCGCGTCGTTCACAGTGCCGCTCATATAGCACCTCTCTCCGCTTTCATGGCAGGTTTCATCGCCGCCGCGGCTCCTCGCGCGGCGGCCCGACTGTGCGCTGCCTCACAGTGCGGTAAATCTAAAGCCATTAGTCTTCTAGCGCAATACCCCGGTCGGGACCGGACATGTTTCCGCAGCTAGAAGCCTGATTTCAGGGTGTACCGGACGTCGTCCTGAGTACGTTCGAAGCCGAGGAGACGGCTCATCCGGACCGCGCGCGGCAGCTCCGGGTCGATCCGGGTCTCGGCCGCCTGCGCGCCCGCGTCGCGCAGCAGCGCGAGCGCGCCCGACGCCAGCGCGAGGCCCGTCCCTCGGCCCGGGACGACCGGCACCACCGCCCGGATCGTGCCGGTCCGCAGCCCTTCGACACGGCTGACGCGCCGGTCCAGCCAGGCATAGCCGAGAAGGCTCCCGCCCGGCTCAGCCGCGTACAGCAGCCGACCAGAGCCGTCCTCGGGCGGCCGGTACCGCGAGGACAGCCCGGACTCGCGCCACAGCCGGACGGCCTCCTCCGGCGGAGGGCTCTCGGTGAGCACGAACCCGCCGGACGGATCCGGCGACGGCCGCGCGTGAGGCCCGGTCAGCGGACGCAGCGTCCGCCAGATCCGCCCGGTGACCCGCGCGCCGAACCTGCGGGCCAGGCGTTCGGCCGCCGGATGGTGCCCGTCCGCCCAGCCGCTCACGGCCTGCGTGCCGAGGCCGTCCCATGCTCCGGCGTCCGGTCCGAGCAGCTCCAGCAGCGCCGTGGCCACGCCGGTGGACCGGACGTCGGGATGCACGACGAGGCTCGCGGTCGCCTCGCCGCCCTCACGTGCGAAACGGACGTAGGCGACGGGCGGCCCACCGGACTCCCTGCGGACGAGCAGGTGCGGGCCCGCTCCCTCCACTGCTCCCGGTCCGACCCGGGTGAAGCCGGCGTCCTCATCGAACTCCGAGCAGATCCGGACGAACTCCAGGACGTCCTTCAGCTCCTCCCCCGCCGGCCGGCCGCGCCAGTCGGCGCGGATCACGGCTCGTCCGGGGCGGTGAGCCGGCGCACCTCGCGGTGGAACACCTGGTTGATCACCTCGTTGCGGCCGAGCAGCATCCCGCCCGCGTCGGCGCTGGCCAGCACCTCCTGGTTGGCCCGCAGCAACGGGAAGTCCTCGGCGTGCAGGACGTCCAGGAGGATCTGCCAGTTCTTCTCCCAGCGCTTCTCCCACGCGGCCTCGTCCAGCCCGGAGTCCTCCAGGCGCGGGACCATGACGCGCATCTCCATCCGGCACCTGGCCGGGTCGCTCGGGTGCGGCCGGAAGGTGAGGAGCTGGTAGTGGTCGGGCTGGCGCAGCAGCGTGCTGTTCGGGCCGAGGAAGTGCGACTCGGTGACATGCCTGCCGAGGTCCCGGTCTGCGGGGTCCTCCTCCAGGAACCGGTCGATGCTCTTGCGCGGCGACAGGAACCGGGCGTGCCGCCCGTAGTCCTCCACGGCCATCACGTTCGTGTGGATGATCTTCCCTGCGGTGTTCGGGTGGGCGAACTTGACGTGGTAGCCGTCCAGGAACGCGTCCTGCATGATCTTCCAGTTGACCGGCTCGTCGAATCCCTCGGCCCGGTAGCCGACCAGCTCGTCCATGCGGTAGGAGGCGAGGATCGCGTCCATCTCGGGGCCGAGCCACTCGGCGACGTCGATCGAGGCGGCGGCGTTGTCGACGATCCAGACGAACCCGTGCCGCTCCTCCACGGGCAGCTCGACCAGCCCGGACGCCGTCTTGTCGATGTCGCCGAAGGTGTGGTCGTAGGTGACCGTCCGCAGGGATCCGTCCAGGTCGTAGGACCAGCGGTGGTACGGGCACGAGAAGATCCGGCACTGCCCGGACGGCCGGTCCTCCAGTTGCGCGCCCCGGTGCCGGCAGGCGTTCACGAACGCCTTGACTCCCCCGTCGCGCTGGCGCGCGACGATGACCTTGTTCCGCGGCATCTGGAGCGCCAGGAAGGCGCCGGGCCGGGCCAGCTCCGAGGAGTGCGCGACGATCGACGGCACCCGTCCGAAGATCAGCTCCCGCTCCCGCGCCGCGATCTCCGGGTCGGTGAACTCCCGCGGCCCGAACGGCACCACGTCGTCGCACTTGTCGGTGTCGTCCTCGCGGAGCAGGCCGAGCAGCCGCTCGATGCGGGTGTTGCGCTCGTCCCGTGCCATGTACCCACCTCCAATAACCTAAAGACTTGAGTTTTTTAAAACTACTACCATTAGGTTAATTGGGGAAGGACCTGACCCGCGGAGAAGGACGTGATCATGAAGCGTGGTCTTGGCCGGGCCGGTCGGGCGCGTTCTGCGGGAGACGCGGCATCTCCAGAGTCGAAGGGGTCGTCGGTCGGCGTTCGGGCGGGTGGCCCGCCGGGCTGGACCGAATGCCGACCGGGATCGGCACCAACGACGGCATCGCGCTCAGGGCTGGCCGGCCGGGGCCGTGAGAAGCTGCTCGAAAGTGATCAGGCCCCGGTCGCTCCACTCGCGGGGGGTGCCGTTGGGGCCGATCGATTGCGGGGTCAGCGCCGCCTGCAGGGCGACGGTCGGTCCGAACGCGAGTCCGTCGGTCAGCGTCGGCCAGCCGTGCGGCGTCACGAGGACCACGCCGTAGACCGGCAGCGCGTCCGCGTCGGCGAACACGCGCAGTCGTTCGTAGGTCGCGATACCGGTCGCGGGCGCGTCGGAGCCGACTCCGATCTCCCAGTAGGGCTGCGCCGTGATCGGGGCGTTCGGAGCGAGGGTGTACGGGCCGCTCTGCGCGAACGCGTTGACGAGTGCCTGCGGGGCGGTCGGACCGGAGAAGAGCGCGGCCATGCTCATCGGCAGAGGGAACAACATCCCTCCGCCCGCGGTGTCGTAGACCTCGAGGCGGCCGCCCACCGGCCGCACACGGTAGGCGGCCGGCATGCCGGGGTCGGTATTCTCGGAGTCGTCGAGCAGCCACTGCTGCACCTGGGTGATCGTAGGGGTGCTCCCCAGCGGTCGCTCCGCCTGCGCGAACAGCGGCGCGAGCTCCGGCAGCCCGGCAGGGGTGAGCTGCGGGCGGGCGGACAACGGCAGGCCGAACAGCGGCACGCCGCGCTGTGAGGCGACGGCGGCGTCGACGAGCAGGGCTCCGGGCAGCTTCGTGCCGGTGAAGTCCGCGCCGTGCAGCAGCGCGCCTTCCAACGAGAGCACACGCCCCGAAGAGCCGGGGCTGACGACGCACCCGCGCAGCGTCGACTGGACGAGCACCGTACCGCTCAGGTCCGTTCCGGTCAGGTAGGCCTGGGTGAAGTCCGTCCCGGCCAGATACGCGCCGGTGAGCGCCGCGTCCGTCAGGTCGGTGTGGTCGAACGTCGCCGGCTTGGCGTACCAGAGCACTCCGCGCAGGTCCGCGCCCGAGAGGTCCGCACCGGAGGCCCTGGTCTGAAGGCACGTGGCCCGTCGCAGGACGGCAGGTCGCCGGTTGGCGCTCACGGAGAACACGTCGATCGCCTGCGGCTGGTCGAGCAGCAGGTCATACGGCCCGTGGGGGTCGGCGAGCTGCCAGCGCCGACCCGCGCTCACGACCCTCACCGGGTCCTCGGACGAGATCTTCACCCCCTTGGCCGCGAACGCCGCGACGAGATCGGGCTGGGCGTAAGGCCTGGTGTCCAGCTCCGCCGCGAACGACCTGTCCAGCGCGAACAACCATGCCTTCGCGCCCATCCTCGCCCGAGTGAGGTCGGCGTTGGACAGGTCCGCGTGCGCGAACGATGATCCTTGCGCGTCCGCTCCCTGCAGTGATGCGAAGGTCAGCGTCGCGCCAGCGGCGATCGCGCCGGTGAGGTCCGCCCCGTCGAGCACCGCGCCGTCGAGATGGCAGCCGCTCAACAACGCGCCCCCCGCCGCCGCGCCGGACAGCAACAGACCGCGGAGGTCCGCAGCGCGGAAGTCGCCGCCCGACAAGGTCGCCCCGGTGCAGTCGAGCGGCGTCGGCTGCCCGCCGAGCACGGCCCCGCCGGCGTGGCAGTTCGTCAGCACGATGCCCCTGGCCGACTTCGGCGCGCCCCATGCGGATCCGGTCAGCGTCGCGCCGACGAACGTCGCCGAATCGAGCGCCGATCCGTCGAGCCTGGCCGACCCGAGAGCGGCCCCGTCGAACACCGCACCGTTGAGGGCACATGCCGTCAGCGACGCGCCGTCGAGCCGCGTGCGGGCCAGCGAGGCGGAGCTCAGATCGATGCCGTCGAGAGCGGCGCCCCGCAGGTCGACGTCGGCCAGATCAGCGTTCGGGCAGGACTTCGCCAGTGCGATCGCGGCGAGCGATGGGGTGAGGACGGTGGGCGCGAACGTCTCGGAGGAGCCCTCGCCTCCATTGATCGTCAGCAGTGGGGCCACACCGCCTACCGTGTAGAACACGGTGGACGGTCCGCTTTTGGTGGCGACCTTCCAGCACCGGCCCGAAGGCGAGCCGCTGAGCGTCAGCGACGCCGCGGCCATCGGGTCACAGGTCGTCGTGAGCCAGCCGAGATCCTCGTCGAACGCGACCCACAGCAGACCTCCGAGTTGCAGCGCGATCGTTCCGTCCTCACGGGCGTAAAGAATGCACCGTTCGGTGGCCGTCATCGTTTTGGCTGCCATCCCGGGGACGTACAGCGGCGTCAGGTCTTCCCCCGGCCGCTTGTACGTGAGCGTCGTCAGATATCGCATCGGCGCGCCCTCCACCTGCGACCCGAAGGCGACCTTGCCGGCGAACCGCCCGATCGGACTGCTCATGTGTAGGTCATTTTCGCGAGGATCGAGACGAAACCCTCCTGGATGCTGAGCTCGGCGTCCTCGAACAGGAACTGGAAACCGGACATGATCGGCAGTGGTGACCCGATGCGACCGATCGCGGCCAGCTCTTTGTCATAGGACGGCTCCCCGGCGATGGGCCAGATCTGCTCGCCGAAGCCGGCGCCGTCGAAGTTCGGGACCGTCGAGGAGACGAATGTCGCCTTGTAGTCCGCGTGCACGAAGTCGAAGGTCAGCGTCTGGGACGGCGACCCGGACCCCTGGTGTACGCCGAGCCCGAGGTTCTGCAGGATGTCGGTCCGGACGAGGTCGAACACGATGTCCGGCTGGGACGTGGCGCCGTTGAGGATCGTCAGCGTGAACTGCAGGTCCTCTGTCATCACCATGCCCGAGGCGTATGCCGCGCGCTCTATCGCCTGCCAGTACTGCCGGTCGATCGTGGCGTCCTGGAGGTCCTGCTCGAACGCGGCCTGGGCCGCATAGGCGTTTCCCTCCAAGCCGTCGAGCAGCGTGTAGACGGTCGACGGCAGTTGGTTCTTCAGCGTTTCCATGACCGTCTCGGTGAGCACCCACACCTTCTGGAAGGCGACCTTCGGTGCCTGCCTGGGCACGACGTCGGCCCGCATCGCGAACGCGGCGTAGGGCTTGAACGCCTTGATCAAGGAGACATAGGTCTTGCAGTGGAGGACCTCGGGGTCGGGAAGGTCCGAGGCATGGACGGTCACCGCGAGCCGACCGTCCTGGCAGAAGGCCCAGTAGAGCGCGTCCAGCTCGTAGTTCGAGACGTACAGCTGCAGATGGTGCGCGTCGGTCGGCGGCGGCGGTACGGGGAGCCCGACCGGCGGCGTACCGGGATAGGGAGCGCCCTTGTAGGTGACGCTGCCGGTGATGCCGATGGCCAGGCCGCGATCGCCGGGGAAATAGAGCCCGGAGTCGCCGATCGCGAAGTCGTAGGTGATGTCGTCCGTCAGGTGGCCGCTGGCGGCGATCGACTTGATCAGCGGTGTGAAGATCGTCGAGATGGGCGTCGCGAAGTCGATGGAGGCCACTGACGCCGCGGTCGCATCGCTGACATGCGAGGTGAAGCAGCCGGCGTCCTCGTTCTGGATGATGCTCCCGCCCGGGATGTTCGCGCTGGTGCCGCCGGTGGTCACGGCCGGAGTGCCCACCACGACGATGTCGTAGGTGTTGTTCGTCTTGTCGTATTGAAAGCCGAGAGTCACGACGGTGGTGAGACTCCCGAATCCCGGGGCGTACGGGAAATTCTTTTGCTGGTTACTGTACCTTTGACAGCTCGGGAATTCACCGGAGGTTATGCAGGAGTAGTCATCATAGGTCTCGTGCCACCCGTATTTGGCGGTGAACGTCTGCGCCAGCAGGGTCAGATCGAACTGACCGCCGCCCTTCTGGGTGACCTGCCGGTAGCCCGGATTGAAGCCCGAAAGAGTCCCGTTCGAAAGCACGATCGAGATTTTCGAGTAACTGTCGGAGTATCCGAACCCGAGACTTGAGAAATTCGGGATCGGGATCGTACGGTTCGGCGGCTGCACACCGGCGAGCGTCTTCGCCATCTGCTGGACGACGAGCCGCTGCGCGAAGTAATTGATGCCCGCCGGTCCGATGGCCAGTGAAAGCGCTTGCATGACTCTCCCGAGGATCAGGCCGGGACGGTGTAGACCTGCAGGCCGCCACCGCTGCGGTAGACGTGGTAGATGCTCGTGCCGTCCTTGACCTGCCAGGCCCCGTTGGGGTCGTCGACCCCGATCAGCGCCCGGTTCGACAACTTCACGCCCTGCGAGGCGAAGTCCTGGACGACGGCACCGATGTTCTTCTGGACGAAGTCCGGCTGGGCGGACAGCGGGAGCGTGAAGAGCGGAGGCGTCGGGGTCCAGTGCGCGAGCCCCGGCTGCGGGCAGGGCGCCTGCATCGTCTCGTACGTGAGCGCGTAGAGGTTGCGCCAGATGTCGACCGCGATCCGGCCGGCGACCACGTTCTGGGGCGACGAGGTGACGCTCGGGTCCGGGGTCCGGACGACGAACGTGCCGTCCGGCCCGTAGATGTCAAGGAAGTAGTCCGCGGCCTGCGAACCTTCGTCCCGGTGGCCCAGGACGTACACGTGCCCCTGCGCCTCGACCGCCATGTCGAGGTAGGTGATCGTGCCGGTACGCGCCGGCCGCAGCGGGAAGAACGTCACGCACGAGCGGACCTCCGTCGTCCCGGGCGCACCGCTGGACGCACTCAGGCGCCAGGCCGCGAAGACCGCCTGATCGACCACGAGCCACTGCTGCCCGGCCTTCTCGGTCGTGATCTGCACCTTCGTCAGGCGCCGGTCGATCTCGAGCCGACCGTCACCGGCGGAGATCCCCCACGCGAACCCGCGCGGATCGGTGACCGTCCACGCCGAGCCCGCCCGCACGACCTCGATCTGGGCGCTGGCCGACGGGTCGGTCATGTCGTCGGGATCGTAGGAGAGCAGCACGCCCTGCTCGGAGAGAGCCTGGATCAGCGGATCGTCCTCCGGTTGGAAGACGCCGGTGTCGAGCCGGGCGGCGAACGAGGAGTCGAGGGAGCCGACGGCCGTCAGCCCGGCCGAGGCGAAGGCGGACTGGATCACCTCCGGGATCCTGCCCGCGGTGAGCTCGTCGGCGATCGCCGCCGTGTCGAGCGTGAGCAGGGCCGGCCAGGGCGTGAAGCTCGGCACGCCGTTGCCCTTCGTGTCGAACGCCTGCACCCGCCGGCCGATCGTCTCCAGCACGAGGATCCGTCCGTCCGGGGCGACCGACAGCGCACGCGGGCCCTGCATGAGCCCCTGGCGCAGCCCCTCACCGGAGACCATCAGCGCGATCGGCGCCTGTCCGTCGGGCGAGGGCGAAGCCGGCAGGTCCAGCAGCATCAGTTTGTGGTCCTGCCACGAACACGCCACCACCGCGTCGTCGGAGTGGATCGCCGCGGCGTCGATGTTCTCCAACGGCAGGGAGCCCCAGCTCATCTGCCCGGGGTCCTCGAGCCCGAACGTCGTGTGCTTGTCGCCGAGCGTGACCTGCCGCAGGTTCATCCCTCCGCCCCGCGGATCGATCACGAAGTTCGCCTGGTCGATCCCGGTGCCGTCGTGCGACGGCGTGGGTGTGTACGCGATCCCCGGACGGTCGGTCAGCCCGATGCCCGAGCACTTCAGCGCCGATCCCGGGGCGGCGAGCACCGACAGGTTCTGGAGGGCGTAGAGCTGCGCGTTCGACGGCGGCGCGGTCGGGTCGTCGGGCGGCAGGCTCTGGCCCGACGCGCGCCAGGCGTACCCGACCTGGAACGCGCTGTTGTTGACGGTGATCCCGACCAGTTCGCACAGTGTCCCGCCGCCACCACAGGCCATCGAGGTCAGGGGCGTCTTCGGCGGCGAGCCCCCCGCCGTCCAGGTGAAGGCGCGGCCGTCGAAGGCGATCCGCTCCTTGAACACGTACTGGGTGTCCGGTGCGAGCGGTACCAGGTTCTCCTTGATGTTCTCGTCGCCGAAGGCGAGCGTCGTTCCCGACGTCGGCGTCGCGGTGCGCCAGTCGCTCTGCCACGAGCCCGCCAGCCAGCCGCTCGCGCTGTAGACGCCGACGAGGATCCGGAGGAGCCCGCCGGCCGGGACGTCGGAGAAGGTGAGCGGAAGCGGCGTGCTACTCGTCTCGGCGGGCAACTCGCCCCGGAGCCGGAAACTCGTCCCGTCCTTGTACTGGAGGGTCGCGACGTACTCGGTCGCGATCGACGGCCACACGGCGGTCTCGGGACGTCCGCTCTCGCCGTGCGCGGGATCGGGGTGGAGCGTCAGCGTCACGTCGATCGCGCGTTTGGCGGTGACGTTGATGCACGCGGGAGACGAGGCCACCTCACCGGTCGTGACCGCCATCTGCTCGACGTTCAGGCCCGCGGCCGCCAGCTTCAGCACCCAGCCGACCGGGCCGAACGCCGACGTCAGCGCACCGCTGCCGACCTGTTTGAGCAACCAGGTGCCGAGCTTCTCGAGTCCCTTCTGCACGATCAGCGTGAGTATCGCGTCGGCGCAGGCCGTCAGGATCTTCTTGGTGTTCGTCAGCGCCGCCGCGGTCGCCACGCCGCCGCCCACGATGCCGAAGCCGACGCCGAGGGTCGCGGCGAGCAGGTCGGCGTCATTGACGATCTCGTTGAACAGCTTGCTGTTGGTGACCATGGCGCCGGCGATCAGGAACACGGTCGGAACGCCGTACTGCCACAGCCCTGTGAGCAGGGCTCCGCGCGAGCTGACGTCGGGGTCCCATTCGGTCATGCCGAGGCTGCCGAAGTACAGCTCCACACCGCTCGCCTCGCCCAGCGGCAGCCGCAGTGGGGTGGGATCCGTCGGCGTCGGTATACCCATGATCGTGTTGGTCGCGGAGATCGAGTACAGGAGTTGCTTGTCGCCGATCGGCTTGCCGGCGCTGTCGAGCAGCCGGTAGCCGGCGTACAGCGTCCGCAGGTAGCTGTTCGAGGCGTCGATCGAGAAGGTGCCCTTGTCGTCGACGACGATCGAGCCGGGGTCGACCGAGACACCGTGGTGATCGGTCCGCTCGGTGACCGTCCATTTGGCCGCGATGTCGCCGGCTTGTGCGCCGGAGCCCCCCGGGGGCTGCTCGATGACGCTCGTCCCCGGGGCCGCCGACCAGGTCTTGCCGACGAGGCGGGTGTCGTCGAAGGCCGTCCTGCGCGCCCCGCCCGTACAGGGCGTCGCGGCGGCCTCGACGGACGGGTCGAGGCTGTAGGTGTAGAGCGGCTGGCCGGTGCTGAAGCCGCCGCTGCCATCCTGCAGGTCGTACCCGGCCGACAGCGGTGCCCCGGTCTTGTCGGTGCAGCGCACGACCGGCGCCCAGGTCGGCTTCGCGGCGATCGCCTGCGCGAGCGTCTGCATCGCGTTGTACTGCGCCGGGTCGACTTCGGGGTCCGGCAGGACGTGGTCGTTCAGGACGATCGTCGCGGTGTAGGTCTGCGTGTTCGCCAGATCGGGGTGATACATGACGAGAGCGCCCGCGGTGTCGAGCAGCGTGACGAGGTTCTGGGCCGCGACGAGCACGTCGACGGCCTGCTCAGGGTCGTCGGGAAGCTCCGAGAGCCCGAGCGAGGCGAGCTTGGGCGAATGCAGTCGAGGACGGTCGACGAGCGAGGCCCTGTAGAGGGAACGCAGCCTGTCGACCGGCTGCCGGGCCAGTTCGAGGCGCTTGGCGTAGAACGCTCGCAGGTGTCCCTCGGGGAGGTTGAGGGCCATCAGCTTGACCTCGGGCAGGTGCACTCCCGGCTCCGCCGGCCGGATCACCCGGACGAACCTCACGGCGGGCGTCGCGAAGTGCTCGTCGGGCAGCTCGGCGAAGTGCGTGAACGCCTGGAGGGCCGGGTCCGGCAGCGCCGCGAGAGCGGCGTTGCCCGCCGCCGCAGCCGCCAGGCCGGCCTCGTCATGGCGTTGGAGCGTGGCGGAGACACCGAGTACCTCCGCCTCCAGGCCATCGGCCGTGTCGAGATGTCTCAGGTCAAAATGGAACACCGCCATGGCGCCTCCTCATTCGGCGAGCATGGCCCACCCGCGATCTCGCAATTTCAGAGAACTTTGATCTTTTGAAGTCGCCGCGAACGCCGTTGCTCGCCGCGCATATTGAACGAGCACATCAGCCAAAATTTTCGACATTCGCCTCTGCGCACCCGAACTGTCATTCGATCCGCCATCAAGGGGCGGTTCGCATCGACGATAACAACTAGATAGCAGTACGAGCGCCTTTGTCAAGTTCCCGATCCCGCGTCAAAGCCCGGCCGACCGTTTTGAAAGAAGATCTTCCCTGGCGTGGAATACGAGCGGCCATCGGAGTGACATTTCGACTGGCCGAAGAGTTTCTCCGGCAATTCATCGGGAAAGACGAACCCGGAATCCATCGCCGACCACAGACCTTCCGCGACCTCCCCTCCGAGCCGAAGGAGGAAGGAGATCGGCCGGCGGGACCTCATCGGCCGCGACGGCTCCTGAGGTCCCGGGCGGGCCCTACCGTCCGGCGAGGTAGATCGACTTCACCGTGCGGTAGGGCTCCAGGCCCTCCGGGCCGAGCTCGCGGCCCAGGCCGCTGGCCTTGACTCCGCCGAACGGAGAGGCGAAGTCCAGGGCGTAGTGGTTCACCCCGACCGAGCCGGTGCGGATGCGCCGGGCCAGGTCGATCCCGCGGCCCTCGTCGGCCGTCCAGACCGTGCCGCCGAGCCCGTAGTCGGAGTCGTTGGCGATCGCGACGGCCTCGTCCTCCCCGTCGTAGGGCAGGATCGCCAGGACCGGACCGAAGATCTCCTCGCGGGCGATCCTGTCGGAGTTGGACACGTCGGCGAAGACCGTCGGCTCGACGTACCAGCCAGGGCGGTCGGGCGCCCCGCCGCCCGTGGTGAGCCGGGCGCCGCTGCGGCGCCCCTCCTCCACGTACCCCAGGACCCGTTCCCGCTGGACGGCGCTGACCAGCGGGCCTATCTGCGTCTCCCGCTCCAGCGGGTCGCCGACCACCAGGCTCCGGACGGTCTCGGTGACGGCCTCGACGACCTCCGCGTACCGGGAACGCGGTGCGAGGATCCGGGTGCAGGCATGGCACGTCTGCCCGTTGTTGGGCAGGGAGACCTCCAGCAGCTTGGCGGCGAACAGGCCGAGGTCGGCGTCCTCGGCCACCAGGGACACCGACTTGCCGCCGAGTTCCAGGGTCACCGGGCGCAGCAGCCGTCCGCCGACCGTGCCGATCGCCCGGCCCGCCGGGGTCGAGCCGGTGAAGGCCACCTTGTCCACACCCGGATGCTCGACCAGGTACGCTCCGGCCTCACGGTCGGCGGGCACCACGTTCAGGACGCCCGGGGGCAGCCCGGCCGCCTCGGCGGCCTCGGCGAACGCGTAGGCGTCGAGCGCGGTCTCCGGCGGCGGCTTCAGCACGACCGCGCACCCGGCGGCCAGCGCCGGGCCGAGCTTCATCGCGGCGAGCGGCTGCGGGTAGTTCCAGGGAGTGATCGCGGCGACGACGCCGACCGGGTCGCGGGTCACCACGGTCCGGCCGCCGAACACGCTGGGCCGCACGTCGTCGACGTCCAGGCCGCGGATCAGCTTGGCGTAGTAGCGGATGATCGAGGCCGCGGCGAGCCCGTTGGCCCCTTCCGACAGCGTGATCGGCATGCCGTTCTCACGGCTGACCAGCTTCGCGGTCTCCCGGCCGCGCTCGCGCAGCGCGGCGGCGAACCGGTCCATCAGATCGGCTCTGCCGGCGGCGTCGAGGGCTCCCCACTCCCCCGCCGGCGCGCGGCGAGCGGCTGCGACGGCGGCGTCCATGTCTGCGTTCCCGCCGAGCGCCGCGCGGCCGATCGGCTTCTCCGTCGCGGCCTCGATCACCTCGGCGGAGCCGCCCTCCAACGGTGCCGTCCACTGCCCGTCGATGAACAGGACGTCGCGGTCCATGATGTTCTTCTCCCTCACAGCACGTCCTCGTGCCCGAACAGCACCGAACTGACCAGCGGGGCCATCGGACCGCCGACGAACAGCGAGGTGCGCGCCCCTTCCACCTGGTTGACCGAAGTGCCGCGGATCTGCCGTACCGCCTCCACGGCCAGGCCCATGCCGTTGACGAACGAGTCGGCGATGTTGCCGCCAGAGGTGTTGACGGGCAGCCTCCCGCCCTGGGCGATGAGGTTCTCGAACGTGAGGACCTCCCCCGCCGCCGGACCTGACAGGCTCAGCCCGTGGTCGATGAGCGAGGCGACGGCCGAGCCGCTGAAGTTCTCGTAGACCTGGACGACGTCCACGTCGCCCGGCCCCAGGCCCGCGGCGTCCCAGAGCCGTCCGGCGACGCCCCGGCAGTGCGGCCGTTCACCGAACCCGGCCGTGGCGTAGGCGGTGTCGTTCTCCGTCAGCGAGGAGTAGCCTCCCGGGGCCCCCTGCGCGCCCGCGATCACGTACGCCGGGTCGGGACGCAGGTCGCGGGCCCGCTCGGCGGAGACGAGGATCAGCGCGACGGCCCCGTCGCTCTCGCGTGAGCAGTCGAACAGCCGGAACGGCTCGACGATCATCCGAGCGGCGGCGTAGGACTCCTCGTCCAGGGGACGGCCGTAGCCCGCGGCCGTCGGGTTGTTCTGGGCATGGTGGTAGGCGGCGAGCACCAGCGCGCGCTGGGCGGTGGCCGGCACCCCTTCGTGCTCCAGCAGCCGCTGGGTGCGCAGCGCGCAGACCTGGGCGGGCGCGCCGACGCCGTGCGCCAGGTAGTGGTTGTCGTAGAAGTACTTGGCGTACCCGAGCCGCCCGGTGTCGCGCTGGGCCATCGGCCGGTAGGCCACGACGCACTCGGCTTGGCCGGTGGCGATCGCGGCGGCGGCCGTGGTGACCGCGGCCGCCGCGCCTCCCCCGCCGCCGCCCCAGATCATGGTCGACCAGCGCAGCTCGTGGATGCCCAGGTCGGCGCCCAGGACGGGCCCGGACAGTTCGCCTCCCGCGTAGGAGACGAACCCGTCGATCTCCCTCGGGGAGATCCCCGCGTCCCGGCACGCCTCCAGGATCGCCTCAAGGGTCATGCGATGTTCGCCCGCCGGGGCCTGACCGCGCTTGTAGTGCAGGTCCGCGACGCCGACGACGGCTGCCGCGCCCCTCATCGAAGCGGTGCTCACGCGGGTCCTCCTTCCGTGCGGCGCCAGCGCGGCAGCGGCCAGGCCGCGTCGGAGGGCCGCTCGATGAAGCCGGCCAGGCGGTCTCCGATGGCGGCCTCGTCTCCGTCGAGCAGGCCGAGCAGCCGGACGCCGCCCGCTTGCGGCAGTTCCACGACGACCGAGACGTAGGGGACGCGGTCGGCGTATTCCGCCATGTAGGGATGGTGGGTTCGGCACCAGGAGTAGACGGTCCCCGTCATCGGGACGCCCTCGAAGCCCAGCCGGAAGCCATGACAGTTCGGGCACATCCGTCTGGGGCCCCACAGCCACGTCCGGCAGTCCGAGCACCGCTGGACCCGCAGCTCGCCCTCGCGCAAGCCCTCCCAGTACGGGGCGTCGTGGCCGTCGGGGGCCGGGCCGCAGGGGATCGCCGTCCCGGCCGGGGCGCTCACGCCTCCTCCAGGACCGGGAAGTTCTCCAGGGCGGCGGCCAGCCAGACCCCGTCGTGGGCCTCCCAGATCGAACGCAGTCCGATCGGCCCGTCCGCCGTGGCGTAGACGGTCTCGCCGACCCAGGTCCCGCCCTCCTTGCGGACGTCCATGACGCGCAGCGAGACGACGTTCCCGGCGGGGACGGTGACGCCCTCGAACACCTTCGGCAGGTTCTCCTGCACCATGTCCGCCAGTGCGGACTTGATATCCCCGTCCAGGACGAACTGGACGTGCCGTTCGTAGCGGGCGCGGAAGTCGCGGGCCTCTTCGGACATGGTCATCCTCCTCGATACTCGGAGGACTCAGCCTAAAGGCATTAGGTTAATGGCGACAAGGAGGGAGGGCCGGAAGTCGCATCAAGGCCTCAGAGGGCCGAGGACTCCGCGGCCCGGCGCTGCTCGGCGTGATGGACCACCCCGTACAGGAAGCTGCGGATCATCTCCTCGTACAACTGGGTCGCGGTGAACCGGTTGGCCTCCAGCGCCTTGGCGAGGGTGGGCTGCCGGGAGGCGTCCACGTTCGGGAAGATCGCGCGCCGGGCCGCGGCCGGCCTGGCCGCCTCCGCGATGACCGCGCCGAGCGTCAAGGTCTCCATGCTGTCGAGGATCTGGACGTGCACCTCGACCGGCACCCCGCTGTCCCGCAGGAAGCGGGCCGCCTCCTCGTAAAGGTCGGTGAGCATGTCGCGGGGCGAGTACTGCAGCAGCAGCGGGGCGGCATTGCGGTGCCGCAGGACGGCCCGGCGCAGGTTCAGGCTGAGCTGGACGAACCAGTCCATCCACCGGTCGGGCCCGGGTTTGCGGGGAATGACGGTCTTGGCGACGACCGCCGTGGCCACCGCGCCCAGGATCTCGGACTTGTCGGCGAAGTGGTGGTACAGCGAGGGCGCCCGGACGTTCAGATGCCGGGCCAGGCGCGGCAGGCTCAGGGCGTCCAGGCCCTCGGCGTCGATGATCTCTATCGCCGCGGTCACCGCGCCGGCTCGGCTGATCAACGGCTGGCGCGGACGTGGCATGCCCGGATCCTATCCGATCCGACGCCCCCGCAAGAGGCGCCATCCCCGGTTGACTATCTAACGCTTTGAGATTTAAACCTAAAGACATTAGGATTACTGAGCCCGTCCGACCAGCGGTGGAGCACTCTCAGAAAGGCCGAGCATGACAGGCTGGAACTTCGCCAACCTCTTCGAGACGGTGGCCCGCATCCATCCCGGGCGACCCGCGCTCATCCACGGCGACCGACGTCTCACCTGGGCGGACTTCGACGAACGCGCTGCGCGGCTCGCCTCCGCGCTGGAGGCCGCGGGGCTGCGGCCGGGGGACGTCGTCGCCGAGTACCTGCGCAACGGGACGGCCTACCTGGAGACGTTCTACGCGGCGTCGAAGGCCGCGCTCGCCCCGATGAACACCAACTACCGGTATGTCGAGGACGAGCTCGAACAGATCTGGTCGGACGCCGGCGTCAAGGCCGTCGTCTACGACGCCGAGTTCGCCGGGCTCGTGGCGAACGTCCGGGACAGGCTCCCGGACGTCCTCGCCTGGCTGGAAGCAGGAGGACCCGAATCGTCCTACGAGCAGGCCATCGCGGCGCATCCGCCGCGCGAACACGGCGGCGGCCGCCCCGACTCGCTCATCCTCATCTACACGGGCGGGACCACGGGACGGCCGAAGGGCGTCATGTGGCGGCAGGACGACCTGCTGTCCCTGCTCAACTCCCAGAGCGCGCGGCCCCTGCCCGACCGCGGCGACGCCGAGGCGATCCGGGCGCACCTCGCGGCCCAGGACCGGGAGATCAGATCACTGATCGCCAGCCCGCTCATGCACGGCGCCGGGCTGTTCTACGCGATCTCCTCTCTGGCCGCCGCCGGGACCGTCGTCACCGTGCCCGGCGCGAGCTTCTCCCCCGAGGCACTCCTGGACGCCCTGGAGGCCGAGCGCGTCCAGGCCCTGGCGATCGTCGGCGACGCCTTCGCCCGCCCACTGCTGGCCGCGCTCGACGCCGAACCCGGCCGCTGGGACCTGGGACGGCTGCGCGTCGTCTTCTCCTCCGGCGTCATCTGGAGCAGCCCCGTCAAGGAAGGCCTGCTCAAGCACATCCCCAGAGCCCGGCTCCTGGACGGCCTGGGCTCCTCGGAGGCCTCGTCGATCGCCTCAACGGTCTCGACGCCCGGGAACGTCGCCGACACCGCGTCGTTCCTGCCGTCCGACCGGGCCGCCGTCCTGCACGACGACGGAACCCTCGCCGCCCCGGGTGACGGCAGGATCGGACGCCTGGCGGTGACCGGCTGGATCCCCGTCGGCTACCTCAACGACCCGGACAAGTCCGCCGAGGTGTTCCTCGAAGCCGCTGGGCGGCGCTGGTCGGTTCCCGGCGACCTGGCCCTGCTGGAGGCCGACGGGCGGATCCGGCTCCTCGGCCGCGGATCGAGCTGCATCAACACCGGCGGCGAGAAGGTCTTCGCCGAGGAGGTCGAAGAAACGCTGAAGACCCACCCGGGCGTCGCCGACGCCGCCGTCCTGGGCGTCCCGGACGAACGCTTCGGCACGAAGGTCGTCGCACTGCTCGTCGCGGCCGGTCCGGCGCCCGACCCGGCCGAGCTCCAGGCCCATGTGCGGGAACGGCTCGCCGGGTACAAGGTGCCCCGGCACCTGGGCTTCGTCCCGTCGCTGGAGCGCGGAGCCAACGGCAAGCTCGACCACCGGCGCCTCACCGAGCTCGCGACTCAGCGATGGGGGACCTTCCATGCCTGAGCCCGCCACCACCGAGCCTGTGTTCAAGGCGGAGATCGTCGGCAAGGAGACCGTCGCCGACGGAGTGTGCCTGCTGACGCTGCGGCCTTACGACGACGTCCCCGCCTGGACTCCCGGCGCCCATGTCGACCTACTGCTCGCTCCCGGCCTGGTCCGGCAGTACTCGCTGTGCGGCGACCCCGCCGACCGCGAGCACCTGCGGGTCGCCGTCCTGGAGCAGCCGGACGGCCGGGGCGGCTCCCTGCACGTCCACCGCGGACTGGAGATCGGCGGAACCCTGGAGCTGCGAGGACCCCGCAACCACTTCGCGCTCGTGGACGCGCCCGCGTACCTGTTCGTCGCCGGAGGCATCGGGATCACCCCGCTGCTGCCCATGATCCGGGAGATCGAGGCACGGAGACTGCCCTGGCGGCTGCTGTACGGCGGCCGGGTCCTGGCGTCCATGGCGTTCACAGCCGAGCTGACCGAGCTGGGCGGCGACCGCGTCACGCTCCGACCGCAGGACGTCCACGGTCTCCTCGACCTGCCGGCCGCGCTCTCCTCGGTACCCGCAGGGACGGCCGTCTACGCCTGCGGGCCCGAGCCCCTGCTCACCGCGCTCGAGCGGGCCCGCAAGGATTTCCCGTCGCTGAGCCTGCGCACCGAACGGTTCTCTCCCCGCGAGACACAGGCCGAGGGTCCGGACGAAGCGTTCGAGGTGGAACTGGCCCGATCGGGCAGGACCGTCGAGGTCAGCGCGAAGGAGACGCTTCTGGACGCGCTGGAGCGGGCGGGCGTCGCACCCGCTTCCTCCTGCGGGGAAGGCACCTGCGGCACCTGCGAGACCGTTGTCCTCGATGGAGCCCCCGACCATCGGGACTGCCTGCTCACCGAGGACGAACAGACCGCGGGGGGCATCATGTTCCCCTGCGTCTCCCGTGCCCGGTCCCCGAGACTGGTGCTGGACCTATGACCGCGCTCTCCCCGATGCCCGGCGCTGCGCCGATCGCTCGCCAGAGCCCGAGGCGCCGCTCCTCGATGAGGGCCGGTGGACGGACGACCGGGAGCATTTCCTTATGCTGATCCGCATTCGTCCCCTGGAGTGAACATGAGCGACCGGCCCGTCCTCCTCACCGCCGACATCGGGTCCGTGCGGCTGCTGACCCTCAACCGTCCCGACGCGCGCAACGCGCTGAGCGGGGAACTGAACACCGCGCTGTACCAGGCTCTGGAGGAGGCGGACGTTGACGACGCGGTGAAGGCCGTCGTGGTCACCGGTGCCGATCCCGCGTTCTGCGCGGGGCTCGATCTCAAGGAGGCCGGTGCCGAGGGCGCCGCCTTCTTCCGGCGGTTCCAGGACATCAATTGCATCGTGCGGATCGGTGAGATGCGCAAGCCGGTCGTCGGGGCGGTGAACGGCGCCGCCTTCACCGGCGGGCTGGAGATCGCGCTCGGCTGCGACTTCCTCATCGCTTCCGAGCGCGCGGTGTTCGCCGACACGCATGTCCGGGTCGGCGTACTGCCCGGAGGCGGGCTCACCGCCCGGCTGCCGCGGGTCGTCGGCGCCGCGAACGCCCGGCGCATGTCGATGACCGGCGAGGTCGTGGACGCGGCGCGTGCCGAGCGGATCGGGCTCGTGAGCGAGGTCGTTCCGCATGGCGAACTGCTGGAACGGGCGATGGCGCTGGCGTCGTCGGCCGCCGACGTCCCGGCCGCGGCCATGCGGGACCTCAAGCGGATGTACACCCAGAGCGGTGGGCTGGCGGACGACCTGGCCGCAGAAGTGGCCATCGCCCACGCATACCGCGCGGATTACGACGGAATCGAGGGCCGCCGCGCCCAGGTGCAGAGCCGCAACCGCGCACAGATCTCCCAGGAGAAGCACTGACCATGACAACCCGCTCCACGACCGCGCTCACCACGCCGCTCCCCCTCGCCCACGGTCCCGCCTGGGCCAACCGCTTCGCGGTCGCGCCGCTGACCAACCTGCAGAGCCACCCCGACGGCTCTCTTTCCGACGACGAGTACCACTGGCTCGTCCGACGCGCCCAAGGCGGCTTCGGGATGGTCATGACCTGCGCGGCGCACGTCGCACGGGCCGGCCAGGCCTTCCCCGGCCAGCTCGCCGCCTGGGACGACCGCTTCCTTCCCGGCCTGACCCGCCTCGCCGCCGGAATCACCGACGCCGGAAGCATCTCGACACTGCAACTCCACCACGGCGGACGCCGCGCCGACGCCCGCCTGTCCGGAGTGCCCGTAGTCGCGCCATGGGACGACCCCGCCAAGAACGCCCGAGCCCTCACCACCGCGGAGGTCGAGCAGGTCGTCGAGGATTTCACGGCCGCCGCC
This sequence comes from Actinocorallia sp. B10E7, assembly GCF_039871655.1. Classification (NCBI taxonomy): domain Bacteria; kingdom Bacillati; phylum Actinomycetota; class Actinomycetes; order Streptosporangiales; family Thermomonosporaceae; genus Actinocorallia; species Actinocorallia sp. B10E7. The sequence continues at coordinate 60,533 of NZ_JBDPLZ010000010.1, read as the reverse complement.
GTGCGCGCCGAACGCGCCGGATTCCACGGCGTCGAAGTGCACGGCGCGCACGGCTACCTCATCTGCCAGTTCCTCAGCCCCCGCAACGACCGCGCCGACCACTACGGCGGTTCCTTCGAGAACCGGACGCGGATGCTGTGGGAGATCCTCCACGGCATCCGAGCGGCGACCGGATCGGACTTCCAGGTCGGGCTCCGGCTCACCCCCGAACGCAACGGCATCCCCCTCGCCGAGGCCCGCGCCCTCGCCGCCGACGTCCTGGTCTCCGAACTGCTCGACTACCTCGACATGTCGCTGTGGGACGCCTTCAAGGAGACCTACGAGGAAGCCCACCGCGACCGCCTCCTCATCGAGCACTTCACCGACCTGCCGCGCGGCGCCACCCTCCTCGGCGTGGCCGGCAAGATCGGCTCCGCCCCCGACGCCGCCTGGTGCCTCGACAAAGGCGCCGACTTCGTCCTCATCGGCGCCGGAGCCATCCTCCACCACGACTTCCCGACCCTCGCCCTGGCCGACCCGGCCTTCCACCTCATGCAGCCCAAACCGCGCGAACACTTCGTCCGCGAGTCCGTCGGCCCGGCCTTCCTCGACTACCTCGCCACGAACTGGGACGACTTCGTCGCCTGACACCGGCGCGCGACGTCGGGACGCGCCATCCCACGTTCCGCACGAGAGCAGCAGATCAAACCCCTGGTAGGCGGGTTGATCATCACAATCGGCTCGTCCCACCAGGAGCTTCTGGATGTTTTTTTCTCAGTGGGACTTGAGGGACGGCATGGTCTCTTGCGGGAGGGACGGGAGGTCAAGGGGCGTGGGTTCGGGCCCAAGGGTTGCCCAGGTTGCGGTAGCGCTCGATCTCGTCGGCCGCGGCCTTGCGGACTTCGGGATCAGGGTCCTGGGAGGCGATGAGGATGAGCGTGAGCGGTGTGGAGGAGGCGGAGCGGGCGGCGGTGCGGTCCAGGAGCCACAGGGCTCGGACGACCGAGGCTCGGACGTGGGCCGCCGGGTCGCGCAGGAGGTTCAGCATGGGGCCCTGGACGGGTGGCAGGCAAACCCTGGTATTCAGCCTGGCCAGGCCCAAGGCCGCAGCGGCACGGACAGCGGGGTCGAGATGTCCGAACCGGTCCAGGAACAACCGGTGGTGCTCCCCCTGCTCGGAGATCCTGCCGAGCAGGGGGAGCGCTACCGCCAGCACGGAGGCCGGAGGCTCACCGAAGCAGATCTCCTCAAGGACGGTGATCGCCTCGCGGTTCAGCCTGATCTTGGTCGCCAAGTGCAGATTGTCGCTCCGGCGGCCGTGCGACGGGAGAGGACTTGGAAGTGTGCGCTCCAGCGCCTCCAGCGCGGACGCGAGGTCGGAGCCACCGCGACGGCACCGCTCCAGCGCCTTCTGGCACAGCGCCAAGGTCCCGCTGGTCTCCCCCACGGATCCAGGGAACACCCGTTCCGAGTGATCGTTTGCGTCAGGCGACGCACGTGGCGCTCAAAGCGCCTTGGATTCGGGGACGACACAAGACAGAAGACCCGCCTGGTACCGCTCAGCGCGGCGCCATCCGCAGCGCACCGTCCATGCGGATGGTCTCGCCGTTCAGGTAGTCGTGACTGATGATCATCTCGACCAGCCGAGCGTACTCCTCAGGGCGGCACAACCGCTGGGGGAACGGCACTCCTTCGGCCAGGCGGGCACGGTACTCCTCGCTGATCGTCGCCAGCATGGGCGTCTCGACGATGCCCGGAGCGATGGTGTTCACCCGGATCCCGTACTGGGCGAGATCGCGCGCCGCCGGAAGCGTCAGGGAGACCACGCCTCCCTTGGAGGACGCATAGGCCGCCTGGCCGATCTGCCCTTCGTAGGCGGCCACCGAAGCGGTGTTGACGACCACGCCGCGCTGCCCCTGCTCGTCGGGCTCGGTGCGGGCGATGCGCTCCGCCGCCAGGGACATCACCGTGAAGGTACCGATGAGGTTCACCTTGACGACCGTCGAGAACAGCCCCAGGTCATGGGTCCCCCCACGCCCCAGGATGCGCGCGGACGGCGCGATCCCCGCGCAGTTCACCACCGCCCGGAGAGGACCCGACTCCGAGGCCGCCGCCACCGCCGCACCGACCTGATCGGCATCGGTCACATCGGCGGGCGCATAGGTGACGCCGTCCACCTCGGGCGCGTCCTTCAACGCCGAGGGCAGGTCGAGCCCGAAGACACGCGCCCCCGCCCGTGCCAGCCGCGCGGCCGTCGCGGCGCCGAGCCCCGAGGCGGCCCCGGTCACGATCGCCGCGGTATCACGAATTTCCATGTCTCTCCTGAAGTCTCGTACCAGGTCACCGCGCCAGGTGGCGGGAGATGACCAGGCGCTGGATCTGGTTGGTGCCCTCGAAGATCTGCATGACCTTGGCCTCGCGCATGAAGCGCTCGACGGGGAAGTCGCGGGTGTAGCCGGCGCCGCCGAGGACCTGGACGGCGTCGGTGGTGACCTTCATGGCGTTGTCGGTGGCCACCAGTTTGGCCACGGACGCCTCGCGCCCGTAGGGGCGTCCGGCGTCCTTGAACCGGGCGGCGGACAGGTAGGCGGCGCGGGCGGTGTCCACGGCGACGGCCATGTCGGCGAGCAGGAAACCCAGGCCCTGGTGGTCGATGATCGCCTTGCCGAAGGCCTCGCGCTCCTTGGCGTAGGCCACGGCGTGGTCCAGGGCGGACTGGGCCAGGCCGGTGGCCACGGCGGCGATGCCCAGGCGTCCGGCGTCCAGGCCGGCCAGGGCGATGGCCAGGCCCTGGCCCTCGGCGCCGATGAGGTGGTCGGCGGGGATCCGGACGTTCTCGAGGCGGACGGTGGCGGTGGTGGACCCGGTGAGGCCCATCTTCTCCTCGGGCTTGTCGAACTCCAGGCCGGGGGTGTCGGCGGGCACGTAGAAGCAGGAGATGCCGCGACTGCCGTCGTCGCTGGTGCGGGCCATGACGGTGTAGAAGTCGGCTCGGCCGCCGTGGGTGGTCCAGGCCTTTGCGCCATTGAGCACGTAGGAGTCGCCGTCGCGGACGGCCCGAGCGCGCATGGCGGCGGGGTCGGATCCGGCGTGGGCTTCTGACAGGCAGTAGGCGCCGAGCTGCTCGCCCGAGAGCATGCCGGGCAGCCATCGCCGGCGCTGGGCGTCGGTGCCGAAGGCGAACAGCGGGAAGCAGGACAGCGCGTGCACGCTGACGCCCACTCCGACGCTGGCCCAGGCGGAGCCGATCTCCTCCAGCACCTGCAGGTAGATCTCATACGGCTGGCCGCCGCCTCCGAACTCCTCGGGGTAGGGCAGGGACAGCAGCCCGGCCCGGCCCAGCAGGGTGAAGACCTCGCGGGGGAAGGACTCCTCCCGCTCCGCCCGGGCGGCCCGGGGGAGCAGCTCCTTCTCGCACAGCTCGCGGGTCAGCTTCAACAGATCCTCGGCCTCAGAGCCGGGCAGCAGGCGGGTGGCGGGCATCGGTGCTCCTTTCGTCACTCGGACGATACCATTATGAGTACCAGGGAACCTGATCTGGTACCGAAAGGGCGGGGGCTGGTACCGTCCCGGGCATGGAGACGGTCACCAGAGCCAGGTCACGGCGGCGGGAGGAGCTGGTCGAACGGCTCATCGAGCTCTTTCTGGCCCGCGGATTCGCCGAGCTGGGCGTGGCCGACCTGGCGGCGCTCCTGCGCTGCTCGAAGACGACGCTGTACGCGGTGGCCGGCAGCAAGGAGCAGATCATCGTCACGGTGGTGCGGGCGTTCTTCCGTCGCGCCACCGCCCGCGTCGAGGCCAGACTCGAGCAGGAGAGCGACCCCCGCGGGCGCATCGAGGCCTATCTGCGCGCGATCTCCACCGAGCTGGCGGTCGCCTCCCCGGCGTTCTTCGCCGACCTGACCGCCTTCGCGCCCGCCCGGGAGATCTACCGCCAGAACACCAGCATCGCCGCGGCACGCGTCCGGCAGCTGGTCCTGGAGGCCGCCCCCGGACAGGACGCCGCGTTCGCGGGGGCCGTGGCGGGCCTGATCATGGAGGCCGTCCACCGCGGCGAGATCAAGGCGAGCACCGGCCTGGACGACGCGGCCGCCTACGCCGCCCTGGCCGACATGATCGTCGCCCAGACCGGCCTCACCCGCTGACAAACGGCCCGGCCAGCCGGGCTCACCCGAGGAGGATGATCGTGACCGGACCGTTGACGGGCCTGCGCGTGGTGGAACTGGCCGGTATCGGGCCCGGCCCGCACGCGGCCATGATCCTGGCAGACCTGGGCGCCGACGTCGTACGCGTCGAAAGACCGCAGGGAACACTCGACCTCACCGAAGGCGGCCCCGACCATCTGCTGCGCGGGCGCCGCTCCGTCGCGGCCGACCTCAAGACCCCCGAGGGCCGGGACCTGGTACTGCGACTGGCAGCCAAAGCCGACGTGCTCATGGAAGGGCTGCGTCCCGGTGTCGCCGAACGCCTCGGCGTCGGCCCCGAGGACTGCCGCCGGCACAACCCACGGCTGGTCTACGGACGGATGACCGGGTGGGGCCAGGACGGACCGATGGCCCGGCGCGCCGGGCACGACATCAACTACATCTCTTTGACGGGAGCCCTGCACGCCATCGGCCGTTCGGGAGAGCGCCCGGTTCCGCCGCTCAACCTGGTCGGTGACTTCGGCGGCGGCTCGATGTTCCTGCTGACCGGGATCCTCGCCGCCCTGTGGGAGCGGGAGCGCTCCGGCCAGGGCCAGGTCGTCGACGCCGCCATGGTCGACGGCACCAGCGTGCTGCTGCAGATGATGTGGACGATGCTCGGCCAGGGCACCTGGTCGAGCGAGCGCGGCACCAACCTGCTGGACGGCGGCGCCCCCTTCTACGACACCTACACCTGCCAGGACGGACGCCACGTCGCCGTCGGCGCGATCGAGCCCCAGTTCTACCGCGCCCTGCTCGTCGGTCTCGGCTTGGACGCGACCGACCTGCCCGACCAGAACGACCGCTCGGGCTGGCCCGTCCTGCGCGAGCGCATCGCCGCCGCCTTCTTCACTCGCCCGCGCGACCACTGGACGAAGGTCTTCGCCGACACCGCTGCCTGCGTCACCCCCGTCCTGGCCCCGGAGGAGGTGCCCGAGCACCCCCACCTGACCGCCCGCAACACCCTCATCCACCTGGACGGCCTGTGGCAGGCCGCTCCGGCCCCGCGCTTCTCCCGTACCGCCCCCGGCACCCCCACCCCGCCTAGACCGCCCGGCGCCGACACCAACACAGTGCTGGCCGACTGGAACGCGTGAAGGAGCACGAGAACGGCGGGGCATGAGACCCGCCGCCCGGTCCAGGAGGCAAGGGGAAACCGGTCAGCCTCCCCGGCCCACTCACCCATCACCACGCCAAGCGGTCTGGCCCGCCGCTCACGCGGCGGGCCAGAGCCCAAGATGTCATCGGTCCTTTAGGCGCCGGCTCCCACCACGCGGTAGTGGTAGCCGCTGTCGCCGAACATGGCGTCGATGGCGAGGAGGCGCTTCATGTAGTGGCCGATGGGGAGTTCGTCGGTCATGCCGATGCCGCCGTGGGTCTGCACGGCGGCTTCGGCGAGGGTACGGCCGAGTCGGCCGACCTGCGCCTTGAGGACGGACACCTCACGCCGGCCGGCCCGGCCCGCCTCGGCGAGCGCGGCCGTGTACAGGAGGGTCGCGCGGGCCTTCGTGAAAGCGATCTTCATGTCGGCCAGCCGGTGGGCGACGGTCTGGAAGGTCCCGATCGGGACGCCGAACTGCCGGCGGGTGACGGCGTACTCGGCGGTCTGGCGCAGCAGAACCCCCATCGCCCCGACCGCCTCGGCGGACAGGGCGATGATCGCGTCGTCCAGGGTCCTGGTGATCGCCTGGTGGGCGTCGGTCGTCAGGCAGTCGTCCGAGGAGAGCTCGACGGCGTCGAAGACGATGTGGGCGGCGCTCCTGCCGTCCAGCGTCGTGAAGGGGGTGATCCGCACGCCGGGTGCTCCGGGTTCGACGACCAGCAGCGCCAGTCCCTCCCGTCCGCCGGGTTCTCCCTCGACGCGCGCGGTGACGACCAGGACGTCGGTGTTCGCGCCACCGAGCACCAGCCGCTTCTCGCCGTCCAGGCGGTACCCGCCGCCCGTCGGGGTGCACCGCGCCGACACCAGCGCGGGGTCGGCCGTGCCGGCGCCCTCCTCGTGGGCGAACGCGGCGAGCGCCTCGCCGGCCATGAGCCGTCCGAGCCAGTGCTCGGCCCGCGGGCGCTCGCCGAACTCCGCCAGCGCCCGCCCTGCCAGCAGGATCGAGGACAGGTAGGGCTCGACCACCAGGTGCTCGCCGAACAGCTCGCCGACCGCGACGAGGTCGACGACCGAACCGCCGAGGCCGTCGAGGTCCTCGGGGAACGGCAGGGCGAGCAGCCCGAAGTCGGCGAAGGCCCGCCACGCCTCGGTCGAGAAGGGGCGGTCGGATCCTACGATCGCCTGGCGGTCCTCGAAGGTGTAGTTCTTCGCGAGATAACGGCCGACGCTCTCGCGCAGCATCGTCTGCTCGTCGGTGAAGGTGAAGTCCATCGTCGCTCTCCTGCGCTCAGCGGCTCATCATGAGGGAACGTGCGATCAGATCGCGCTGCACCTCGTTGGTGCCCGCGTAGATCGAGGCCGCCCGGCTGTTGAGGTAGTACGGCATGGCGATCAGGTCGAAGCCGTCGCCCAGCGGCTCCGTCCCGCTCCCGACCGTCAGGGCCTGGAGCTGGAGCGAGAGTCCCTCGAGGCCGCTCACCCGCGTCATCAGGGAGGTCAGCCGCTGGATCAGCTCGGTGTTGACGGTCTTGTTGAACGACGGAAAGGCCGGGTCGTCGGCGATGGGATGCCCGCTCATCGCGAGCTTCTCCACAGCCTCCATGGACGCGACGTCCGCCTCCAGTTCGCCGAGCTCCCGCTGGAACACCGGGTCCTCGGCGAGGGCGCCGCCGAACGGCGAGGGGCGCGTCGCGGCCGCCTCGCGGAGCATCCGGAGGAAGCGGTAGAGCCACGGGGCCTGCGACGAGCCGCCGCGCTCGTACTTGAGCAGGTGCTTGGCGACGGTCCAGCCTTCGTTCTCGGCTCCGACGCGGCCCGACTGCGGGACGCGGACGTCGTCGAAGAACACCTCGCACTGCTCGGGGAAGCCGTCGAGGCCGACGATGGGCCGGATCTCCATGCCGGGGTAGTCGACGCGGTCCAGGAGCAGGAAGGTGATGCCCTGCTGCTTCTTGCCTTCGCTGCTGGTGCGGACCAGCATGAACATCCGGTTCGAGTGGTGGGCGAGCGTCGTCCAGGTCTTGCTGCCGTTGATGATGTAGTCGTCGCCGTCGGCCGCCGCGGTGCAGTTGAGCGACGCCAGGTCCGAGCCGGCTTCCGGCTCGGAGTAGCCCTGCGTCCAGTAGTCCTCACCGGACAGCATCCTCGGCAGGTACTTCGCCTTCTGCTCCTCGGTGCCCAGGTCGATGATCAGCGGCCCGATCATCTTGAGGCAGTTGGGCAGCAGCGGCGGCAGGTTCCGCTTGCTGTACTCCTCGGCGAAGACGAAGCGCTCCTGCTCCGACCAGCCGGTGCCGCCGTACTCCACCGGCCACTCCGGCGCGGCCCAGCCCCGGTCGTTGAGGATCTTCTGCCAGGCGATGGTCTCCTCGAAGGGGGCGAAGACGCTCGTCGTCTTGCGCCCCGCCTCTCGAATGGCGTCCGTCGGCGCCGTGTCGAGGAACTCCGCGACCTCCCTGCGAAAGGCCTCGAGCTCCGGATTCGGTTCGATGTTCATCAGCGCGTCGCTCCTCTCTGGGACCGGCCGGTGAAGGCGGCGATCCGCTCGTGCATGTCAGGGCCGAACCCCTCGCTCTCGGCGACCTCCCACTGCAGGCCGGCGTCGAGCGGGCGGCCGTCGGTCGCCTCGAGCAGGCGCTTGACGGCCGTGTGGGAGAACGGCGAGTTCGCCGTGATCCGTCCGGCGAGCGCCTCGATCTCGGCGTCGAAGCGCTCGTACGGCACGGTGTACTCGGCGAGGCCGATGCGCACCGCCTCGTCGGCGTCGATCGTCTCGGCGGTGAACATGAGTCGCTTGGCGGTCGCGACGCCCACCCGGCGGGGCAGGCGCTGGCTCATCCCCCACACGGGGGTCAGCGCCCACTTGGCGTGCGTGTCGCCGAAGCGCGCGTTGTCGGCCGCGATGATGAGATCGGCGGCGAGCGCGACCTCCAGGGCTCCGGTGTAGCAGTGCCCGTGCACGGCGGCGATCACGGGCTTGGGCAGCCTCTCCAGCATCCGGAGGGTCTCGCTGTGCCAGCCGGGTGAGGGCACCTCCTCGCCCTCGGCGATGGAGGACAGGTCGTGACCGGCCGAGAAGCACCTGCCGGCTCCCCGGAGCACCACGCATCCGACGCTGTCGTCGTCACGCAGCTCGACCACATGGCGGCGCAGCTCCCCGAACATCTCCACGGTCAGCGCGTTGAGCTTGTCGGGCCGGTTCAAGGTCAGCAGGGTCCACCCCTGACGATCCGTCCGGCTCACGAGGTTCGTCATAGCAAGTCTCCTGATGATCAACTCATCGGAACAGCCTGGTCGCCGAGCACTGGCGCTTCCACTCCCGGGGGTGAGGAACCGCTCGCGCCTCTGGGTGAAGTTAACAGAACGCCATTCGGTTACCTCCGGCGAGTGCCCCCGCACGAAGCCGTGCGCTCCTCGGCCAGATGGATGGCGCGTCACGGAACACCGCGGTGCTTCGCAGAAACGGAATCGGTCATTTCCGCGAGACCTTCGGGGGGCCTTGGCCGACTGCTTCGATCCGAGGTCCGGGCCTGGGGCGTCTCAGCGCCGTCGGTGTCTGGGGGCGGAGCGCTTTTGCGGGGTTCGCTTGGGGGTGCGCTGTTGAGGGGTGCGCTGCTGGGGGGTGCGGCCGCGGGAGCTGTTGGGGGTGCGGCCGCGGACGATGCCGATCAGTTCCTCCATGAGGTCGCTCGTCGCGTTCTCGGGCCAGGCCAGGCCGATCTGGGATCGGGGGGCGTCCGTCACGGGCCGGTAGGTGAGGTCTTTGCGGTGGTGGAGGCGGGCCAGTGATTGAGGGAGCAGCAGCACGCCGGCCTCTGATGCCACCAGTTCGAGCGCGTCCGCTGTGCTCTCTGGACGGGTGAAGGCGGGCTGTCCGGGGCGGTCGGTCCAGTCCAGGACGTCGTCGAGCGGTTCGAAGACGTCTTCGTCGGCGAGGTCGGCGAGCTCCAGCTCGTCGACCGCGGCCACCGCGTGCTCTTTCGGCACCACGACGACGGTCGTCTCCACATAGAGCGGGATCACGTGCAGGCCCTCGCGGTCGGTGGGCAGACGCACGAACGCCGCTTCCGCGCCGCCGTCCCGCAGGAGGGGGACGGCTTCGGCGGCGGGCACCTGGACCAGCCGGAGCGGCACCTCCCGCACCCGCTCGGCCCAGACTCCGGCCCATTTCGCGGGTGTCACCCCTGGCGCGTAGGCCAGCCGGAACTCCGTCACCTCCCCAGCCTAACGGCGTCCGGACGGCCCTCTCGCACTGGCTACCCTTGACCTCATGAGCACGTCCAAGACGAAGACCCCGCAGACCATGAAGCCCGCGACCGCGGCCAAGAAGCTGGGGATCCTGCTGTCGGCAGCGCCCGCCGAGTTCCAGGAGGGCACCGTGTCCCGGGACGAGCTGAACGCGCTCCAGGCCGACCCGCCCTCCTGGCTCGCCGATCTCCGCCGCGAGGGCCCCCACCCCAAGCAGGTCGTCGCCGCCAAGCTCCGCGTCTCCACCTCGGGCCTGGCTCGCGGCGGCATCACGGGCCCCCTCACCACCGCCGAGATCGAGACCCTGAAGGCCGAGAAGCCCGAGTGGCTGGAGCGGGAGCAGACGACCCACACCGAGGTCCGCAAGGAGGCCCTCCGGCTCAAGCAGCAGCGCTCCGAGGCCTGAGCAGGCCACGGTCGCCATGCCCACGCCGTCGGCGGCGTGGGCGCGGTGGAACCCGATCAGGTCATGGGTGTGGGCTGGGAGTCGGGCCGCATCGCCGCGTCCGTGCCGCCGTCGACGTACAGGACCGCTCCGGTGGTGAAGCGGGCCTCGGGTTTGAGGAACTGGTGCACCCAGAAGGCGATGTCCTCGGGACGGCCGAAGATCCCCAGCGGCATCGGGGTGGGGAACTCCTCGACGTTCAGGTCCTCCTCCCTGCCGGTGGAGCCGAGCATGAGGGGGGTGAGGATCGCTCCGGGCGCGATCACGTTGAGCGTCACCCCCTGGCGCGCCCACTCGGGGGTGACGGCGGCGCGGCGGGCCCAGCGGGCGATCGCGAGCTTGGAGGAGGCGTAGGCGCCGATCGAGGGCACGATCGCGGTGATCTCGGCCGGCATCGCCGCCTGGGCGGCGTCGGCGTGCTCGCGGGCGCCCCCCTCGTCTCCGGCGAGGGCGAGTTCCACCAGCTTGTCGTCCACCAGCGGGACGGTGGAGGCCGAGTTGGAGCCGATCACCACCGCGCGTCCGGCACCCGAGGCGGCCAGAGCCGGGCGCAGCGCCTCCAGCAGGGCCACGGTGCCGAAGTAGTTGATCGACATGACCGCGGCCGCGCTCGGCAGGTTCGGACCCACGCCCGCCACCGCCGCGACACCGTCGAGCACTCCCCCGCTGAGCGCGAGGATCTTCTCGACCGCCGCGGCACGGCCCTCCGGCGTGCCCAGGTCGGCGATCACTTGCGCGTCGCGCAGGTCCACACCGATCACGGTGTGTCCCTCTCCCGTGAGCCGGGCCGCGGTCGCGGCACCCATGCCCGAAGCCGAACCGGTGACGGCGAAGACGGCCATCACGCACCTCCTCCCGATCGGCCCCGGACTCCCCAGAGGCCAATCATCATTCAATCAATGATTGGACGATGATTGCGCACGATGTGGTGCAATGACCAGATGTCCGATGAGATTTCCTCGACCCGTGACCGCCTGCTGGCCGCCGCCGAGCGGCTCTTCCTGAGCAAGGACCCCGACCAGGTCTCGATCCGCGCCATCAACGCCGAGGCCGGACTCAACCCCGGGGCGGTCCACTACCACTTCGGGTCGCGGGAAGGACTGATCGCCGCGCTGCTGGAACGCGAGCTCATCCCGGTCTGGGCCGACCACCTGGCGCCGGTGGTCCGACGCTCCGAACGCCCCGACGAGGACGGGCCGTTCTCGGTGGAAGACCTCATCACGGCAATCGTCGAGCCGTTCGAGGAACTGGTCCGCACCGAGAAGGGCCGGATGCTCTGCCACCTGCTGGCCCGCACGGCCCTGCCCCAATGGAGGATGCCGGCCTCCTCGCCCTGGTTCAGCTCGGCGCCGTTCGAGGTCATGCTCGGCCGGGCGATGCCCGAACTGCCGGTGAGCGAGATCTCCGAGCGGTGGCGGCTGGCCTTCGTCCTCCTCCTGAAGGTCTACGGCAACGCCTCCAACCGCCCTGCGATCCGTCCCGAGACCGTCATCGCCTTCCTCACCGCCGGGCTGACCGCCCCCGCCCGCTGACCGAGCCGCCGCCGTGTCCGGCCGCGGGTCAGTGGTGGGCACCGCCGTCGACGCGGATCTCGGTGCCGGTGATGAAGGCGCCGTCATCCGAGGCCACCATCGCCACCACCCCCGCGATGTGCTCGGGCTCCCCGAAGCCCCGGCCGATCGCCGCGTTGAGCTTGAGGAAGAGGTTCCAGTCGACGTCCTCGGGCACCAGCGAGGCGATGTTGTTCGTGATCCCGCTGCTGATACCGCCGGGCAGGATGTTCACCGCCCGCAACCCCTGCTTGGCGTACTCCTGCGCGATCGAGTGGGTGAACGACAGGATGCCGCCCTTACTGGCAGAGTAGGCCGCCATGTACGGGTGGCCGAACTGCGCGGCAGTGGAACTGAAGTTCACCACCACCCCCCGGCCCGACTCCAGCAGGGCGGGCAGCGCCGCGCGCGTCATCAGGAACGTGCCGGTCAGATTGATCCCGATCACCCGGTTCCACAGCTCCAGCTCGCACTCGTGGGTGTGCGCCCCGCGCAGCATCCCGGCGGCGTTCACCAGGACGTCCAGACCGCCCAGACCGGTGACGGCCGCGGCCACCCCCTCGTTCACCGCCGCCTCGTCGGAGATGTCGACCACCGCGGTGACCAACCGCTCCCCCACCCCGGCCTCCACGGCCAGCCGGACGGTCTCCTCCAGCCCCTCCTTGGCGACGTCCACCGCCACCACCCGTCCACCCTCGGCCAGCAGCCGCAGCACGACGGCCCGTCCGATGCCCGAGGCCGCACCCGTCACCAGCACCCGCCGGTCGGCGTAACGCTCCATCATGTTCTCCTCGTAGTACTTCCGTAGTGGAATCCGCCGCGGAGCGCGCCAGCCAGAACTCTCTGCGCACCCAGCACCTTCCTTTACAACGCAGATCTCTTACATCACGGGCAGGCACCGGACGTCACGGCTTCGCCGCGGCATCCTCGATGAGCAGTTTCCGTGTCGGGGCGGTCGTCCAGGACTCGAGCGGTCCGCGTCGCGACCCGTCCATTCCGAAGAGGCCCTCGGCATGAGGGCCGCCACCGGGCCGACGATTCCTACACGCATCCAGCACCCTTCCAGTCCCCCGACGCAGACGGTACGCGTCGAGACCCAGAGGGCGGCACCCTTGTCTCCCGATCAGTGGGACCCGTCTAAAGACAGAACGCGCCTGGAAGCAGGCACCGAGGTGGGACCGTGGCCGCCGACAGCGGTCTCCCGCGCCACCTGATGTCGCCCCGGTTTCACGGAATCACCCGCGAGGGGATCGGGCTCGGTGGCCAGGCCGACCGGAGGCCGCCGACGAGGGCGGACCTCCGGGGGCCTGGCCGGTGGAGGGTCAGGCGCAGTACTGGGCCTGCTTGCCGATGATGCGGTACGGGCAGTCGGCGTACTCCATCAGCCGGAGGACGGCCTCCCTGTTGACGGACGTCTGCGGGACGATCTGCTCGTCGGGCGGGTAGAAGCCGCCGCCGGAGCCCGACGGGCCCGGGTACATCTCGAACGTGTAGTTGAAGATCTTCTCCGAGCCCCACAGCCAGTCGTTGATCGAGCCGTCGGTGACGTAGAGGTCGGAGGCCTGCTGGGGCGTGTAGCCGTTGGTGGTCGCCATGTTCTGGCCGAGTGCGGCGTGCGCGTCCCGGTCGTCCTGGGTGAGACCCGGCCCTGTGTTGGCCGTCGTGTATCCGTACGGCCACAGAATGAGCTTGCTGTAGGTGTGGAAGTCGATGGCGGCCTTGATCTGCTGGACCCCGCCGACCCGGCGGCCGCGGACGAAGTCGGCGACCTTCTTCACCTCGGGCGCGGACTCCGCGGACGGTCCGCGGTAGGTCGCGCTGCTGGTGCTACCGGACGAACCGCCGCAGCAGCCCCAGAGGTAGGCCCAGTTGCGGTTCAGATCGGTGCCGACATAGCTGCTGCCCGAGTTGGGCTGGCGGTTCTTGCGCCAGCTGCGGTAGGAGCCGGTCGCGATGTCGTACTCGCCACCGTCGGGGTTGAGGTCGGGCAGCAGCCAGATCTCACGGCTGTTGACCAGGTTGGTGATGCGCGAATCCGTCCCGTAGTTCTCGAGCAGCTGGTGGAGCGTGTACAGCGCCATCTCGACGGTCAGGTGCTCGCGCGCGTGCTGGTGATGGGTGAACATCACTTCGGGCTCGTTCTCGTCGGTCGCGACATTGTCACTGATCTTGAGCAGGATGATGTCGCGCCCCTGGTAGGACGTCCCGACGCTCAGCTTCTGGACGATCGACGGGTACGTCGTCACCAGCGAATTGATCTCCGCCGTCATCTCGGCGTAGTTGTGGTAGCCCGAGTCCGACGTCGGGAAGTCGGACGTCGTCACGCTTTCCTCAGGGCGCGGACCCTCGGCGTCCGGTCCGGGCCCGGGCAGCTCGGTCACGGTGTATCCGAGCTTCTTGATGGCCTTGATCTCGCTCTTCGTGGCCGTCACGACCACGTGGTCGGGGAGCACTCCGTCGATCGCCGCGCCCGTCCTCGCGATCCGGGTCCGCTGATCCGGCGTGCTGGGCCCCTGAACCTTGTACTGCTTGTCGCCGTCGGGGTCGGCGGCTCCCGCAGTGGTGTTCCCGGTCATCGACATGGTGAGGACGAGGAGAACGAACGTGAGTGCTGCGACAAGTCTGCGTCTGGTCAACGCGAGTTCCTCCTGGGGGGTTTCGGAGGCTGTTAGCCCTCACGAGTAAGTCTCACCTTGACTGCCCGTAATACGTGAGTTTTCTTCGCGACCAACTCCGGCCACGGCTCACCAGGCACATCACGCAGGCTCCGAGGTCAGCACGACGCGGCCGGTGCCGGCGGGCAGGGTTCCCCTCGTCCGCCCCTCCACTGCCGTTCCTGACCGAGCGCGCCCATTCCCCACGGCACGGAGCGCGCCGCATCCTGGTGATCATCCGGAGGCCGAGCGGGGTCGGGTCAATTGTCGGAGCCCGACTCTACGATCAAGGCCATGAACGGCGTCGATCAGGAGGACCGAAGCGCGTCCAGGAGAGGCGGTCGCTCATCGACTGAGCTTGTCTGATGTGCCCCGTGTTGAGTGGAGTCGGATTGCTGGACTCTTGTGCCGGTCAACGGGTCGGCATCGCGGCGGAAGGTCGCGCGGTAGTCCCTTGGGCGGCGTCCGGTGTGTTCGGCGAAGAGAGCGGCGAAGGTTCCGGGGTCCCGGTATCCGACTGCGGCGGCGATGGCGGCGACGGTTCGGTCCGTGGTCTCGAGGAGGTGTCGGGCGCGACGGACACGCGACGACTGCAGGTATCGGAGCGGGCTCTGGCCGGTCTCGTCGGCGAAGCGCCTCAACAGCGTCCGAGTGCTGACATTGAACTCGGCCGACAGCGCGGCGAGGTCGTAGCGGGCGGTGAGGTTCTGGTCGAGCCACCGCATGACCTTGCGGGAGAACTCGTTTCCGGGCTGCGGGAGGAGCCGGGCGTCGACGTACGGTGTCTGGGATGACCGCGCGTCGTCGAGGAGCGCCACCCGCGCGGTCGCCCGTGCCACGCCCGCACCGCTGTGGCGGCGGATCAGTTCCAGCGCGAAGTCGTACATGGCGCTGAAGGCCGCCGTCGTCGTCACGCCCCTGTCGGTGACGACCAGACGTTCCGGCCGGACATCGGCGTCCGGGCAGCGTCGAGCCAGTTCTTCGGCGAGGAGCCATGCCGTCGTGGCCCGGCGCCCGTGGAGAAGTCCCGCCTCCGCGAGCAGGAACGCACCGACGCAGATCGAGACGACGGCGTTGCCCGCGGCGGCGTGTGCGCGAATCGCCGCGATGTCGGGGGCGAGGGGCGCGAGCTTCGCGTCCACGTCGAGGCCCGGCAGGAGCGCGAACCCCGGCACGACGAGGACGTCGACCTCGCGCAGCGGCGAGACGGACAGCGCCGCGCCACCCGATGCGACGACGCGACGGCGGGGCGAGACGACCGACACCTCGTATCCGGCGAGATCCGGGCCGGCGACGTGCGCGGCCATCGTCAGGAGGTCGGGTACGCCGAACACCTCGGACGCGAAGCAGCCCGGATAGGCCAGGACACCGACCCGCAGTGCGCTCACTCTCGCCTCCCCACCACCACACCTTTGGCGAGATCACCCTTGCATATGGCGATACGGCCTGTCGCCCGGCGTCGGCGCACAGGCCCACACTGTCGTCATGAACGCTGCCAGCGGACGCTTTGACGACGCGATCACGGACTTCTCCCGCCGCCTCGTGGACGTGGAGGGGGTGGTGAAGGCGGTGTACGTCGCGGGTTCCGGCCCCGCCGTCGTACTGATGCCGGAGATGCCTGGCATCAGCCCTGACGTCCTTCGGCTGGCGCGGTGGGTACGGGATGCGGGCTTCACCGTCCACCTCCCCTCGCTCTTCGGGACCGACGGCGCCTACCCCACGGCCGAGAGAGGCGAGGAGGTCATCCGTCGCGCGTGCGTCAGCGCCGAGTTCCGCGCCTTCGCCGGAGGTGGCACCAGCCCCGTCACGGCGTGGCTGCGCGGGCTCGCGCGCAGGGCCCACACCGAATGCGGCGGTCCGGGCGTCGGTGCGATCGGCCTGTGCTTCACCGGGAACTTCGCCCTCACCATGATGCTCGAGCCGGCCGTCATCGCGTCGGTGGTCAACCACCCGTCCCTGCCGCTGGACGACCCCGCCGGGCTCGAGATCAGCGACGAGGACGCGCACGAGGTCCGGGAGCGCATCGCCCGCGACGGGCTGAAGGTCCTCGCTTACCGCTTCGACGACGACCGCTGGTGCACCGGCCGGCGCTTCGCCGCCTACCGGGCACTCCTCGGCGACGCCTTCGACGGCCGCGTCCTTCCCGGCGGCTCGGCCAACACCGACCCGCCCCCTTTCTTCCGCAACGTCGTCGGGTCTCCCCACAGCGTGGTCACCGCCCATTTCGTCGATGAGGACGGGCATCCCACGGTGAAAGCCAGGGACGAGATCCTCGCCTTCCTGACCAGCCGCCTGATCCGGACGGACTCCGCCGAGTCGAGTGCTCACCGAGGCGGCGCAGACCGATGACCCGCTCTCCCTGGTCCGGCGGGACGGCTCCCTTGGCACTCTGCCGCTTCGTCACCCCGCGAGATGAACCCGAAGGACATCAAGGTCACCGTCCATGCGAGCTGGACGAAGAAGCCCATCGTCGGGGGGTCCATCGGTCCACCGGGATCCTGCCGGTGCAGTACGCCGACTCGCCCGACGGCGAAGAGCAATGCCGACTCAACGGGATGGCCGTGCTGGCTCGCCACATCGATGAACGCCACAGCTTCTTGGAGCGTGGCCTGGTCGACCACTACGAACCCCGCCGTACTCGGTCTCGGCCTTCCCACCGAGGCCGATGCCCTGGCCCGCCTGCGCGAGGTCGCCACCCGGACAGGCGAGAACCACTCCTGATCTTCACGTCGGAGGGCGAACCCCGTGACCCGCTGATCAAGGACTGAGCGGTGTGCCCATTGCCGGTATTTCTTGCCCCGGCCGGCGTGGTCGGCCGGGCGGACGAGCAGTCCGCATATCGTCGTACAAGGAAGAGGCTCACCGTGCGTGCGGGCCGAGATAAGCGTTGGTCATGGAAATGAACGGATGGCATCCTATGGCGGTGATCCGACCGGAAATACAGCTCAGTTTCGCTCCCGACCTGCATATTTTCGTGGACGCCCGTCGCCGGATCGGGCGCACCGTCGTGGTCACCGACGGTGTCTCCACGCTCGGTCATGTCGTCGAATCCCTCGGTGTTCCCCTCACTGAAGTGGGCAGGCTTCTGGTGGACGGTCAGACGGTGTCGACCGCTCACGTTCCGGCGGCCGGTGAGAGCGTGGAAGTCCGCCCGGTCTCCCGCCCGCAGCGGATCGAAGGCGCCCCCCTGCGCTTCCTGCTCGACGTCCATCTGGGCACCCTGGCCCGACGAATGCGGCTGCTGGGCATCGACACCGCATACGAGAGCACGGACATCGGCGACCCCGCGCTGGCCGCCCGTTCGGCCGCCGAGCGTCGCGTACTGCTCTCCCGAGACCGCGGGCTCCTGCGCCGACGCGAGCTGTGGGCCGGCGCCTACGTCTACAGCACCCGCCCCGAGCAGCAGCTGCGCGAGATACTCGAACGCTTCGCGCCGGAACTCGCCCCCTGGGAACGCTGTGTCTCCTGCAACGGCGACCTCGTCAAAACGACCAAGGAATCGGTCCGCGCCGAGCTCAAGGACGGCACGGGACACGCCTACGACGCCTTCGCCAAGTGCGCCGGCTGCGGCCAGGTCTACTGGCAGGGAGCCCACCATGCCCGCCTGGAACTGATCGTCACGCAGGCCCAGCAGATCACCGCGGCGGCGAACTCCCAGCGCTAGGACCGCGCGACCGCACCACCAGAATGCACCGCGTACCGAGACGGGCCGACCCCCTCGACTCACGAATGGCCGGCGCTCCCTCGTCCGCCGGCAGATCCGGCATCGCCAAAGGTCGGCGGCAGATCCTCCGCGATCGCTGCGGGCACCCCGCCTGTCGATTCCTGAAGTCGTCTGCACGGATTTCTGAAGCTGTCTTCACAGCCTGGATGCAGAACGTCCGCCCTCCGCGCTCCAGCGCTCCGGTCTGGTTCGCGATCTCAGGTCGACCAAGGACCGGGTTGCAACAGCCTGCTTTTCGGCTCGGCGCAGGCGGAAGCCGCCGCTGCCTCCGACTGGAGGTCTGTGCGGCTGAGCACCGGGCATCCGAGGAGTTAGGCGAGGACCTTGCGCTGCCTGTCGGTCAATCGCGGGCGCGCTACTTTGGGGAGGTGGCCGAACCGAATGCCGACCGTCCCCGAATTCCCCGGCTGGCCTGGGCGGTGCTGTCGCATCGACAGGTCCTCGCCGAGTTGGTGGGAGCGGGCTGGGTGCCGTTCGGGGCGGGTGACTGGGCGACGGCGCTGCGTTCCCCTGAGGGCGGGCTCGTCGCCCGGGTCTGCCCTTTCGACCCCGCGTATGCGGCGTTCGTGGACCTGTGCCGCGAGTGCGTCGGCAGCCGATGGCTGCCGAAGATCGAGCTGGCCGCAGATCTCGACGGCGGCGGTTCGGTGGTCTTCCTGGAGTTCGTCGCTCCCGTGGACGGCACGGCCGCCGAGCGGATCGCCGAGCAGTGGCGCCGCGGCGGCGGCGATGCCGAGTTCGAGAGGGTACGCCGGGCGGCCCGCGAGATCGACGCACGGTACCGGGCCTCGACGCCCTGGTGGGACGGGCTCGACCTGAACGACGCTCACGTACGCCGAGCCGTCGACGGGCGCCTCGTCCTGATCGACATCTTCTGCATGGACGGCGCGTCCCTGTACGGCAAGATCCTCGAGGACGTCGCTGAAGTGCACCGCCGGATCCCCCGCGACCGCATGCGCTACGCGCTGGAGATTCCCTTCATCGCCCGGGAAAGCAGCCCAGCTGAGATCCGAGCCCTCAGACAGGCCTGGACGCGATGACAGAGCCCGCCCCACGGGGCGGGCGGTCTGGTCGTCAACGTCGGCGGCACCTGGTGCGAACTCATTCTCAAAGGACGACACCCCGGGGTCAGGCCGTCGGCGGGCGTCACTCCTTGCGGGCGACGCCTCCGACGATGAGCGACTCGATGGGGCCGACCTCCGTCTCATGGCCGGAGCGGGTGGCGATGCCGGGGAAGAGCGCGAGGTCGTAGGCGGGGTCAGGCCGCCACAGGGAGGCAGGGACGACGCCGGGCGCCAGAAGCCGGAGGTCGCCGAAGTACGCGGTGATCTCCTCTGTGGTGCGGAACCAGCCGCTGCCGAGGCTCGCGACGAACTTGCGCTCCAGTTCCGCGGCCTCGGGCACGCCCCGGTGGAAGTGGCTGATCAGCAGATGGCTTCCGGACGCGGCCGGGGCCAGGTAGGCGGCGGCGATTCCGGCAGGGTCGTCGGACGCGGGAAAATGGTGGAGGATGCCGCTCATCAGAACGCCCAGCGGCTCATCGAAGTCGAGGAGTCGCACGACGTCCGGATGCGCCAGGACCGCCTCGGTGTCGCGCAGGTCGGCGGTGACCACCGCCGTCCGGCCGTCCCCCGACAGCAGCGCGGCGGCGTGCCCCCGGACCGTCGGGTCGTCGTCGACGTAGACGACCCGGACGTCCGGTGCCTCCCGCCCCGCCACCTGGTGGGTGTTGTCCCGCGTGGGCAGCCCCGAGCCGAGGTCGAGGAACTGCCGGATGCCGGCCTCACCCGCCAGGTACCGGACGGCCCGCCGCAGCAGCGCCCGGTTCAGCACCGCGACCTTTCGCGACTCCGGCATCACCGTGCCGACCCTGTCGCTGATCTCCCGGTCCACGGGGTGGTTGTCGGTCCCGCCCAGCCCGTAGTCGTAGATCCGCGCCATGCTCGGCACCGTCGGATCCACGTCTTCCAGTGCTTTCTCCGCCATGCGGCCCCTCGTCTCCGGCTCATCCCGCCGACAGGCCCCAGGGGCCGTCCTCCCCCGTCCCGGCGATGCGTCCCAGGCGGGATCACGTCATGGACATCCACGTGCGGCCGCCGCTTTCGCCGCGGGCCCAAGGCGAGGAGATATCGGTCATAGGCTGATCTCAGTCGTTCACTCTATATATACAGGATTGTCTTACTGGCTAGAAAAAGCCGATCCACCGAGGAACCGTCTCGGATACACGCCGCGACACCGGGGTCGAAGCGATGACGAGCGCTGCCCACGAGGCACTCTCGGCGATCCCGGTGGCAGGCGGACGTGGCGGCCGGGTGGTCGGCGGGGTTCGAGGCGTTCGCGGGGCGGGTTGTGGGAGCGGGCCGAGCCGTTGCCGCCCCGGCCGGTGTCGAGCGGTCGTGGCCGTCCTCGACCGGACGACCGCAAGGTGCTGTGCGAGATCTTGTTCGTGCCGTACACGGGGATCCCGTGGCCCTCGCCACCGGCATCATCTGCTCAGGAAAATCTGCGGTAACGCTATATATCGCCAGACTCTGGATATTCCCATACCGATCGGCGATACGCTCCACCGAATCGGCTGACGGCGGGAGACGCAATGCCTGATGACCTCGCAGGAGCGACGGCGGAGAAACTGGAGGAGCTGCGGCGGCGCAGGGCCCGTCTCGCCGAGCCGCAAGACCCTCGCGCGGTCGAGCGCCAGCGCGGGAAGGGGAAGCTGACGGCCCGCGAACGGATCGAGGGCCTGCTCGACCCCGGATCCTTCCGTGAGCTCGACGCACTGGCCCGTCACCGCAGCCCCGCCCTCGGCCTGGATGAGGACCGCCCCTTCGGCGACGGAGTGATCACCGGCTACGGCACCATCGATGGCCGGCGGGTCTGCGTGTTCTCCCAGGACTTCACCGTCTTCGGAGGTTCGCTGGGCGAGGTGTACGGCGAGAAGGTCGTCAAGGTGATGGACCTGGCCTTGCGCACCGGATGCCCGATCATCAGCATCAACGACTCCGGTGGCGCCCGCATCCAGGAAGGAGTGGTCTCCCTCGCCTATTACGCGGAACTGGTCAAGCGGCACGTTCGGGCGTCCGGGGTGATCCCGCAGATCTCCCTCATGGCCGGGCCCTGCGCCGGCGGCGCCGTGTACGCCCCGGCGATCACCGACTTCATCGTGATGGTCGAGGGCACCTCGCACATGTTCGTCACCGGACCCGAGGTCCTCAAGACGGTCACCGGGCACGAAGTGGACCGCGAGGAACTCGGCGGCGCGCACAGCCACAGCACGATCTCCGGCGTCGCCCACCATCTGGCGCACGATGAGAAGGCGGCCTTCGAGTACGTGCGTCTGCTCCTGAGCTACCTGCCGTCGAACAACCTGGACGAGCCGCCCGTCTACGCCGCCACCGAGCCGCGCGAGTTCACCGAGGAGGACCTGGCCCTCGACTCGCTGATCCCCGACAGCCGCAACCGGCCCTACGACATGCACAAGGTCGTCCACACCGTCCTGGACGAGGGCGAGCTGCTCGAGGTCCAGCCCCTCTTCGCTCCCAACATGATCTGCGGCTTCGGGCGGATTGACGGCCGCAGCGTAGGCGTGGTGGCCAACCAGCCCATGCACATGGCCGGCGCTCTCGACATCGACGCCAGCGAGAAGGCCGCCCGCTTCATCCGCACCTGCGACGCCTTCAACATCCCCATCCTCAGCATCGTGGACGTGCCGGGTTTCCTCCCGAGCCTCGACCAGGAGCGCGGCGGCATCATCCGCCGCGGAGCCAAGCTGATCTACGCCTACGCCGAGGCCACCGTCCCGATGGTCACCGTCGTCACCCGTAAGGCCTACGGGGGCGGCTACGGGGTGATGGGCTCCAAGCACCTGGGCACCGACATCAACTTCGCCTGGCCGACGGCCGAGATCGCCGTCATGGGCGCCGAGAGCGCCGTCACCGTCCTGCACCACCGGACCGTGAAGGCCGCCGCAGACCCGGCGGCCGAGCGCGGCCGCCTCCTGGCCGAGTACACCCGGGACTTCTGCAACCCCTACGTCTCCGCCGAACGCGGCTACGTCGACGAGGTGATCCTCCCCCACGAGACCCGCACGGCGGTCGCCGAAGCCTTCGCCGCCCTGCAGAACAAGCGCCTGCACACCCTTCCTCGCAAACACGGCAACATCCCCCTCTGAGCCCGCCGAACACCCCCATTAGGCCCAATGCAGACTTACTGCACTTCATGGCAAGGCGCACTTTTGAGCGGACGAGGATCGTCAGACGGCGGCCTCCTCGGGGGTGCGGGCACGAACCGGAGACCGTCGGCCAAGCCCCTCGACGAGACCATCATGGGCAGCAACAAGAAGTCCCACAGCGACCAGCCATATCGATCTGGTCTGGCTGGTCGCTCTAGATGTCAGAGAAGCACATCCTGTCCCGGTGACAAACGGGCGACAAGCGATCTTGGAAAAAGGTCAAGGGCCCTGAAACAGGACGTCTTGCCTACAACCGGCAGGCGGCTGCCGGGACCCTGGAAGGATGAAACCCTTTGGATTCATCGCCTCCGTGTGTCTCCCTGCCAGTTCGAGCAGGGCCACCCACCAGCCGCCTTTACGGCGTAGATTTTCTGTCGCGGCGGCCAGCAAAATCGGGCAGCCACCGCGAAGCGGCCAGTCCGCGTGGAGTTCGTTTGAACACGAAGGCCGGCCAAGGCTCTTCGACCGCGGCCACCCGGTCAGAGCTGGGATCCAGGGGCAGCGGTCGGGACCGGTCGGCACGTTCGGGGCTGCGGTCAAACGACGGTCACAAAGCCGAGAGGCCTGATCACTCTGTGAGCGATCAGGCCTCTGACCTGCTGCTTTACCGTCGGGACGACAGGATTTGAACCTGACCCAGCCCACCATCAGATACCGACCCGACCCAGTTGCGCACCAGACCCCGATGACGTCCGACCGGTCCCCCGCCGGCCACGCTCTGCCTGCGGCAGATGAGTACGTCTCGCGCCAGGCCCGAGTCGCGGTGACTGTCTGGAACCTTCGAGGTAGCCCAGGGGGCGCCTCATTCGGCCTTGTATGTTGCTCTTCTTACCGTCGATCATCGCTTTTGGGGAAGGCCATGGGTGCGAAGACAGGGCTGATCGCCTATTCGGATGTCGACCTCGTCGAGAGGCTGAGGGCGGCGCCGTCGGCCGACCCGGTCAAGACCGAGGATCTCGTGGAGCTGGTGCATCCGGGCTGGCCCCGGAGTCCAGCCGAGGGAAGCACCCTCTTCGAGGGCACCTACCCTCCAGAAGACATCGTCTACGCCGGGAGCTTCTCCGGAGTCGACGTGGTCTGCTCCCGGCACCTGATGCTCGACCGCCCCTCAGAGCTGCCCGCGCCGATCGTCGAGGCGAGCAAAGGCAGACGGCTCGTCCTGCACGCGATGCACAGCGTCGTCGACTGGCTGGCCTTCGCCGTCTGGGAGGACGGCCTGCTGATCCGGTCACTGAGCCTGTCTCCCGACAGCGGCATCATGGAGAACATCGGAGAGCCCTTCCCCTTCGAACTGCCGTACTGGGCAGGTGAACACCCGGTCGAGCCCCTTGAGGGCTGGCCCGCCCAAGGGCCCTATCCTCTGCCCTTCCACCCGCTGGAGCTGGGCGAGGACGCATTGGAGGCGTTCTTCGGCTTCGTCATCGAAGGGATGCCCGACCCCGATGAGCTCGATGCCGAGGCCGTCGAGCTCATCGGTTTCCAGGTCAGCGATCCCGACGTCGAGGCCGTCGCGGCCCGCAAGGCGGAGATGAAAGCCGCCCTGGAAGCGATGGGGCCGCCCCGCATGTTCCGACTCCAGCCCGACGGCAGCGTCAAGGAGATCAACGCCGACCAATGGTGATCACGTGTGCCTTGATGCCGGTCTCCACAGGGCGGGCCGGTACCCCGCTGAGCACTTGGCGAGCCGACCGGACCCTCAACATCACACGCGTGCTGTACACCGCCACGATTCTCATCGGGACCACCTGGGCCGTCACCGCGATCATCCACGGCCTCGTGCCCGAGTTCACCCGGGACGGCATGGCGGTGGTCGCCGTCGGGCTGGTTGAAGGCATCACTACGGTACTGACGATGGCGCTCATCCACACCCGCCACCACGCCTGGCTGATCTACCTCCCGGTGAGCTACTGGCTGTCCGCGCGCGAGCGCCTGCCCCGCGACCTGATGCGCTTCCTCGACGACGCCCACCGACTGGGCCTGCTGCGAGCCGTCGGTCCGATCTACCAGTTCCGTCACGCCGAATTCCACGACTACCTGTCCGCCCGCAACCGCATCCACGGACACTCCCACTGAGTACCGCGAGCAAAGGCCCGCGCCTGATGTTCCCCGCTTTCCGTGGAGTCCCCGATCTTCTGCCTCGATCTGAGGAATATCCGGTCGTCGGCAGAGGGACGAGGTGCGGTCAGGTGCCGGAGGCCATGTAGGCGGCGAGGATGTAGTCGGGGTGTCGGTCGAGGTTGTAGCGGGCGCGGTCGTAGCGCATGGCGGTGCGGGGGTCGGCGTGGCGTGCGGCGATCTGGACGTCGCGCAGGTCGACGCCAGCGTCCAGCATGGTGGTGACGAAGGTGTGCCGGAGCATGTGGGGGTGCATGCGCGGGGAGTCGGATGATCGACACTGCGGCCAGGCGGCGCAGGCGCCTGGTGGCGGCGTGACGATCCATCCGGGTTCCTCTGGTGTTCCGCGGGATCGGCCCGGCGGTCCGGTCGTCGACTGCGCGTTCGATGGCTCGTCCGACCGCTGGCGGTAGCGGCACCAGGACGATCCGGCTGGGAGCTGAACGGTGAGTGGCTCCAGGTTCCTCTCGGTGCACCAGGTGAGGAAGACCCGGAGGTCGGATGCGGTGTGGGCACGGGAAGTGCCCTTGTAGCGGGACAGGTAGGCGTCGGTGACCCTGCCCAGAGGATCGGTGTTCGCGGTGTTGCCACCCGCCACAAGGAGCTCATCGAAGAAGGTCATGAACCGAACGTGAACCCCGCCGGCAGGGAACGCCAGGGGCCAGCGCCCACTCAGCTCGCGGCATGAGCGGATGTTCCACCGGATGCCTGCCGTGCGGCATTACGTGTATGCGCTGCCGAGGTTCTGGGGCAAGAGAGGTCGTAGCGAAAGGCGGGAAAACGAGTGGTGAAACAGGCGAATGTCCAGAAGAGGACAGATAGCTAGAAATGGGATAAATGATGGCATGATGGAGGAGGAGTCCGCGCCCGAACTTTGTATTACTCGAGGGAAATGATTCACAGTGGGGCGAAAACAGGGGGATCTGTGCCGAGCCCGCGAGAATTGAGTGAGCTCCTGATCGTAGAGGATCTGGTCGGGGTACCCGAGGTGCCGGTAGACCTACCACTTGTTTCCAGCGGACTGCTCGCTTCATTCGATCTCGTGCGTCTCATCGTATGTATCGAGGAGCGCTACGGGATCGTTGTGGGCGCCGTTGACCTGCGCCCCGAAAACTTCGAGACATGCGAGCGCATCAGCGTGATGCTCAAGCGAAAAGCAGGGGGCGGCCGACGGTGAGCAGCCTGAAGTTCAGAGATCGGCTTCAGGAGTTCTTCTACTATCCCAAGCTGAGTCGTGAGGAAGATTCCATCACTGATGTCCCACGATTCACCAGCTATTTGGATCTACCCGCCGATGATCGGCCGGTGCTCGTATACCTCCATATTCCTTTCTGTGACTACCTCTGCCACTTCTGTCCGTTCCTGAAGACCCTGAACCAGTCGACGAGCCGCATGGAAAAGGAACTCTTCTTCGATGCTCTCGTCACCGAGATCCGCCGATACGGCCGGTCGGAGTTCTTCGACGGACGTGCCGTCGAGTGGGTGGAGTTCGGCGGCGGAACCCCCACCTCGGTGGAACCCGAGTTCATCGAGGCCGTGTTCACGGCTCTCCGAGAGTCATTCGACCTGTCCGGAAACCCACTGATCACGATGGAGGGCGACGCCCTCACTCTCAAGGACGAGGCCAAGCTCAGGACGTTCCGTGACCTCGGGGTGAACCGCGTCAGCTTCGGCGTTCAGACGTTCAAGGGGGACCTACGCCGCAAGCTGGGCCTCAAGCCGACCCCGGCCGACATCCGGGCCGCGGTGTCCGAGATAAGGCGGGCGGGGATTCCCGAGTTCGCGATCGACCTGCTCTACAACCTGCCCGACCAGACCATGGACACCCTGCGCGACGACATCGCACAGGGATGTTCGCTGGAGCCTGACTACATCGACACCTATGCGCTCACCCTGTGGGAGAACACCTGGTTCAAACGGACAGTGGAGGAGTCCGACAGATTCAGCCTCAAGCCGTCCAACGAACGCAACATCAGGATGTTCGAGGTCATGCGGGACTCACTACGCGAGCGCGGTTACGATGCGGAGCATTCCTACATGTTCGCCCGGCGCGGCGTCCCGCACCGCTACGTCGACCAGGTCAAGGGGCATCTGCTCGGCGGCGGCCACATACTCGGGCTGGGGCCCTCGTCACGCGGGTACGTGGCCGGGCGCCAGTATGTCAACACCTCGTCGATCGGCGGCTACGTGTCCGCGCTTCAAGGAGGGACGCTGCCGATCTCCGCCGGGACGGAGTGTTCCCCGCTGGAGCAGGCGCACCGGCTGATGGTCATGTTCCCCTCGCTCCTCCAGGAGATCGAGGTCGGCAGCATCCCGCATCCCGAACTCTTCGCCGCGGACATCGCCCGCATGAAGACCGCCGGTCTCCTCATCGAGGAGGACGGCCTCCTCAAGACGACCGACACGGGGATGACCTGGGCGGGCAACGTCTCCCGGATCTTCTTCAGCGCCGACCAGAAGGCGAAGATGACCCGCACTCATCTCCTCTCCCTTCGTGAACGACTGAACCCGTACAACCAGGACAGTGCCGGGGTCCCCGGTAGATGACGGGCACGCGGTTGCTCTTCGACACCCCGCTGGATCCAGCCCAGGGGGATGAATTGGGCAAATATGTCTATTTCCTCGACGAGCGAATCGAGACGTTCACCCTCGTCAAGGGGCGGGCCGGCGAGGTCCTCGGCATCGAACTGTCGGCTCCCGCCAACGCCCACGAGGAGATTCGGCGCAAGCTGCTGAGGGTCGTGTCGACGGAGATCGTCCGTCAGCTGGATGTGCCGCGGCGGACGCTCTGGGAGATCCCCGGCCGTCCCGCGCGGGACGTCCTCGACGAGCTCGTCGACTCGGGCGCGGCCTTCCGGTCGGGACCGGGCCAGGTCGCGGTCGGCGGCCCGCTGCTCAAGGCCATGCGGGCCTTCGACGCCGTTCTGCTCGGCCTGGTCGCGGGATACGGCGCGGTGGAGTACCGCTATCCGACGCTGCTGCCGATGTCGGTGATCGACCAGTGCGGTTATCTCGACGCCTTTCCCCGGTTCGCGATGTTCGTCTCAAGACTGCGCGCCGACATCGATGTCTATGCGCGGTTCGCCGAGCTGACGCCGCGCGGCCGGGACCTTCTCGCTCTCACCGACGGTGCCGCGCACTGCCTGCCACCGACGATGTGCTTCCACACCTACCATCAGTTCGCCGGTCGGCGGCTGGCCGAGACGGCCGTCGTCACCAGTCGCGGGAAGGCGTTCCGCTTCGAGTCGCGCTACGAGCACGGCCTCGACCGGCTCTGGGACTTCACGATCCGCGAGACGGTCTTTCTGGGTGACCGGACGGCGATTCGGGACCGGCAGGCGGCCCTCATGGAGGACGTCCGGGAGTTGCTGGGCGCCCTCGGGCTTCGAGCGTCCTGCGAGGTGGCCAATGACCCCTTCTTCGCCGACGCGGATCCACGCGTGATCGCCCTCCAGATCGTCGCCGAGTCCAAGCGCGAAGTCCGCATGCCGATCGGCGATGACCGTAGCGTCGCGGTCGCCTCCTTCAACTACGCGGACGACCACTTCACCCGCCGGTTCGACATCACCGCACCTGAGGGGACGCACCTTAAGTCAGCCTGCGTGGGTTTCGGCCTGGAACGTCTCGCCTACGCCTTCCTCTGCCAGTACGGCTTGGACGAACAGACCTGGCCCCCGCTCATCGGCGAGTTCCGCTCATGACCGCGCCGACCGTCGTCGGCCTCTTCCGCCACCAGGCTCGCCGCCGCCCCGACCACCCGGCGATCGTCCACCCGCTGGGCACCCTGACCTACGCCGACCTCGACCACGCGTCCGACCTCCTGGCCTGCGCTTTGATCGACCGCGGCGTCACCTCGGCCTCCCTGATCCCCGTCCTCTTCGACCGAACCCCCGCTCTCTACGTCGCCCTTCTCTCCGCCTTGAAGGCCGGCGCCGCCTACTTCCCCCTTCACCCCGCCGACCCACCCCAGCGCCTCCACCACCTTCTCAACCGGATCTCCGCCCGTTGCCTCCTCACCGACGCCCGTCCCGCCCCCTGGCTCCCCGACCCCGCAACCCCCATCCTCCGCCTCGATCCCCTGTCCGCCCTGCTGAGCAGGCCATCGTTCGACGACCGCCTGTCGGCCTCGGGCGGCAGACGGTTGTGTCGGGACGTCGTGCGGCCGGCGCCCTCGGATCTGGCGTATGTGATGCCGACGTCGGGGTCGGGTGGCAGGCCGAAGGGGGTGATGGTCGAGCATCGGGCGGTGGCCAATCTCGTGCGGTGGGCCGGGCGACGGTTCCGGATCGTGCCCGGGGACCGGGTCATGCAGAGTCATTCCGCGACGTTCGACGCCTCCGTGCAGGAGATCTTCGGCGCGCTCGCGCACGGAGCGACCCTCTGGCCCGTGGGCGACGACGTGAAGCACAGCCCGAGACGATTCCTGGAGTGGATGCGGGAGCACCGCATCACGCATGCCGATCTAACCCCCACCTACTGCCGCCTGCTGTCCCGCTGCGGCCCGGTCGACCTGCCAGATCTGAAGACGCTGATCCTGGGCGGAGAGCCCCTCCACGGACGGGACGTCCTGGCCTGGCGGAATGCCGTGAACGGCGACCATCGGCTCTTCAACCTCTATGGTCCGACCGAGGCCACAGTCACCGCGACCTGCCACGAGATCCGATCCGCCCGCCCCGACGAACCGGTGCCGATCGGCCTCCCGATCACGAACGTCGAGGCGTTCGTCCTCGACCGGAACGGCCATCGGTGTGCGGCAGGAGACATCGGTGTCCTCCACCTGGGCGGAGCGGGCATCGCTCGCGGCTACTGGCACGATCCGGAGACGCCCCTGCACGCGGACGGCGACCTCTACCGCACCGGCGACCTCGTCCATCGGGGTGAGAGCGGCGTGCTGACGTTCGTGGGACGCGAGGACGACCAGCTTGACATCCACGGCCATCGGGTCGAACCGGCGGAGGTCGAGGCCGCACTGTCGAGCTGCCTCGGCCTCATGGACGTCGCGGTGGCGAAGACATCTGACGCCCGTCTGACCTGTTGGTTCGTGCCGAACCCCGACAACCCGGTCGACGTCGCCGCCGTCCGAGCGCACGCTCGGGCCACCCTTCCCCCAGCGCTGGTCCCGCACCGCTTTCACGCTCGCGAGAATCTCCCCACCACGCCCACCGGAAAGAAAGACCGACGTGCTCTCGCCGAATCCGGCCGGTCGGCATCAGACTGACGGCTTTTCGGTGTGCATCCGCGAGGAGTCCCCGCATCGGGCCGGACGGGCGGCGGTCGTCCTGCGTGACGGACTGGCATCCGCCATGTCGCCGCGGGCAGAGAGGAACTCATCGAACGAGGTCATACGTCGAAGCCGCGCCTCCCCGCTCAGCTCGCGGCATGAGCGGGCGTCGAGATGCTCACGTGGGAAGCGTCGCGGACTGCGCGGTGATCTTGATGGCGGTGTCGTTGCCGAGTTCTGGTTCGGTCCGGGCGTGGAGGCCGAGTTCGGTGATGCGGCCGTCGTGTGGGTGCCAGGGCCGGTCGGGTGAGGTCCGACCGAGGAGGTGGCCGAGGGCATCAATGGTGGGTTTCCACACGTTGGGCCAGGAGCGGCGGGGGCCGACGCGGTAGCTGATGCGGAGCCTGACCGGGCCGTCAGGCAGCGGGATGGCATGGGCGAGCTGATCGTTGATCTGCTCTTTGAAGGCGCTCGATTCGCTCTCGCCAGCCGCGGCCGTACCCTCAGCGGAACCACCCCGGCCCTTGGCTTGGCGTACATCGCCCACACCTCAGACATGCCACAGAACCTAGCCGCGGGATCCGACAGTCTCCACGCTCGGCGACACGGCCACCTCCAAGCGGCATGAGAGTACGCCTCTCGCTGTCCAGAATCTCCGGGCTATCCGTCCCGACCGACTCGGGTCCGGCCTCACCCTAACGACAACACCACGCCTGAAACCTCGTTAACGGTGGATGATGTTCCCCCTGTCCACCGAGGGGGGGAACCTCATGATCGCGCAGCCGTGCAGATCGCATCCCACTCCAGATCCGTTTCGCCGTCCCATCGGGGCCGACCCAGGGATCTCCGTCGGACGCACCCGATACAGGGCCCTCTTCCCGCACCCGCTCCACAGGCCCAAGCCGGACACTTCCAAACCAAAAAAGCAATGAGTTCTTGACAAAGCTACATTGGCAAGGGATGGTTGCGTCATGGTGATACCAGATCTTGATGCTCTCATCGCCGAGGTCGACCGGACCTGCGGCGACGCCTACCGGGACGCGGACCAGGAACAACCCGACTGGCTGGTGCTGTTGAAAACCGGGGTGGAGACGGCCGAGCGGCTGCGCAACCTGGCGGACGACCTGGTCGAGGACTACGTCGAGCACTGCCGTCTGCACGGGTACTCATGGGCGGAGATCGGGGCGGTCCTAGGAGTGAGTCGACAGGCCGTCCAACAGCGATACCTCGTTCCCCACCGGAGGTACGAGCCGGAGGAATTGAAGGAGGAACTGCGCACCGCGATGGCGCACATGAAAGAGGTCGCCATACGCCACCGCAATAACTTCATCGGCACGGAGCACGTGCTGTGGGGACTCCTCGCGGAGGACAACAGCGCCACGCGCCTCCTTGCCGCACTCGACGCCCCGATGGACGAGCTCCGGCAGAAGATCTACGGCAGGTTGGGCCTGGGCGCGTCCCAGGCGGCCGAGCGAATCGCTTGGACGCCCTACTCCCGCAAGGCCCTCGCGACGGCCCAGGAACTCGCTGCCAAGGCAGGAGAGTCGCAGATCGGTTGCGATCACCTGCTCACCGGGCTGATCGCCATCGGCCGCGGCGCGGCCTGTGACGTCCTAGCCGAATTCTCAGTGGACCTCGCGGCCTTGTCGAAGGCCGAAGACGGCGATCAACCGGAGAGCTCCGCGATGATCCGTGAGGAGACCTGAGCTCCGGCCTCTGTACCGGGGTCGATGAGCGCGAAGTGATCAGCCGCGTCGAACAGGAGGAACTCACAGTCGTCTCCGGCCGTGCTCGCCGCCGCGCAGAACTCCGCGCTCATGCCGCAAGGCACGGTCTCGTCGCGCCTCCCGTGGACGACGATGAGCCTGGCCCCCAGCGGCAGGAGGGCCCTCGGCGAATGCGCCCGATACCGTTCCGGGACCCGGGCGTAGGTTCCGCGCATCAGTTCGGCAGCCGCGTCGTTCGAAAGGCCCATGCGGTGCGCGCCGACCAGGTCGCTCACCGGCGCGAGCGCCACGGTGAGCGCAGGCCGCACCGCGTTCGTCCGTGTGGCGAGCCACAGTGCCAGATGTCCACCGGCCGAGTGCCCGACGACCGCCACACGGGAGAGGTCCAGCCCGTGCTCGGCCGCCAGCAAGTCCAGGATCCCGAAGCCGGCTTCGACGTCGTCGAAAAGCCCCGGCCACCCACCGCCTGGAGTTCCGATCCTGCGGTACTCCAGGTTCCAGACCGAAACCCCGCCCGCAGCGAGCGAGGCCGCCAGAGGGTTCATGAGATCGAGCCTGTAGGGGGCACGCCAGTAGCCTCCGTGCAGAAGGACCGCGACAGGACGCGGCCCGGTGCCGTCGGCCTGCCACAGATGCCCGAATCGATCCTCTCCCAGGCCGTAACCGATGGTCTCGTACCGGCTCTCATCCACGAGTCGTTCGCTCACGCCGCAGCGTCCACGACGGCTCCCAGCCTGGCGAGTCCTTCGTCGAGGACGTCGAGGGGGCGCGCGTAGGTCAGCCGCAGCCCGTTGTCCGAGCCGAAGACCTCCGCCGGCATGACCAGAACGCGCTGCTCTTCCAGCAGACGTTCGGCCAACGCCTGCGAGGAGGAAGCGACGTTCACCCTGAGCCAGCCGAACGGAGTGCCCTGGGGGCGAAGCAACCGCACTGTTCCGGGCCGCTCCCCGACGAACGCCTCCAACCGGTGAAGCCCTGCCGCGACGAACTGCTCGTAGCGCTTGAGATGACGCGACCGGTTCCGCAGTGCCTCCGTCGCCATGCGCTCGGTGAGAGAGGAGTTCGCCACAGAGGTGTAACGCTTGTAGTTGGTCATCGCCTCGACGACCTCGGAAGGACCGAAAGCCCAGCCCGTTCGCAGCGACGGCAACCCGTAGACCTTGGAGAGGCTGGAGACCGAGACGGAACGCTCATAGCGGTTCACCACCGACCGGGAGAAGTCCAGAAGGTACTCCTCGTCATT
Organism: Actinocorallia sp. B10E7; assembly: GCF_039871655.1. Lineage (NCBI taxonomy): Bacteria > Bacillati > Actinomycetota > Actinomycetes > Streptosporangiales > Thermomonosporaceae > Actinocorallia > Actinocorallia sp. B10E7. Next base: position 28,113 of record NZ_JBDPLZ010000010.1, on the reverse strand, counting down.
CAGCACCCAGAAACCGCAGTCGTCGGCGAGCGCGAACAACTCTTCCCAGACCGGCTCGGCGATCACCGATCCGAGCGGGTTGCACGGGCTGTTGAGGACGAGCAGGCGGGTCTCCTCCCTGACGAGCCCGGCGAGCGCGCGCACGTCGAAACCGCCGTCCGCGTCCAGCTTCAGCCGCGAAACCCGGCACCCCATGTGGGCCGGAACCTCCCAGGACTGCTGCCAACCCGGAGAGGTCGTGATGACGTGGTCGCCCGGCCTCAGAAAGGTCCGGTAGAAGAGGTACAGCGCCTCCTGCGCTCCGTGCGCGACCATGACCCTGTCCGCCTCGTCACGGGAGTAGAGCGCTGCGATCTCCTCTCGGAGCGCGGTGTTCCCCCGATCCGTGCTGTAGTCCAGATCCCAGTCGGGATCTATTTCCAGATCCCGCACCGACTGGGCCTGAACCCCGCTCTCACCGAGATCGATGTCGTACCGGCCGGCGGCCCGGGCGAACAGCCAGTCCTGGATGGCGTAGGAAGGGATCACTGTCGTCACCTCTCGTTCCTGGTGAAGGTCATGACGATGACGTCCCGGGTCGCACGGCCGGGGGTTCGGGGCATGATCGGGCTGACGTAGTGGGTGACCGCGCGGTCGTCGAGCAGCAGGGTCTCGCCGGGCGCGATGGCCCGGGTGAAGATCAGTTCACCGCCGACGTCGACCAGGGACTCGCCACCGCTGACGTTATCCGTGGCCACGCACGTCACCGTGATCAGCTCGAACCCGTCGCGGTGGAATCCCTCCGGCGCGGGAAACCCCGGATTCTCTCCCTCGGCGACGATCCTGATCTGGTGGCAGCCCAGCTCGAACTCCTCGACGGCGAGCAGGTCATGGATTCGGCGGCTGCGCACGAATTCCTCCGCGAAGGACCGGGCGCTTTCACCGATCGGCGGAAATCGCCGGTCCACTCCACCCGCATAGGAATTTATGTCCCTTCCCTGTCGGAAGACGAGGTCCTCCTCCCACAGAACCGCGTTCCCCTTGACCCTGGCGCTCCCGAAGGCCCGGAACCGGAAGCAGTGCTCACTCTTGAGATACCGGTCTTCGGCAAGGCCCTCGAAACTCCTGAGAAGGTCGCCGTCGATCATTTGCAGGGAACTGAAGACCGCGTACCGCATCGCTCTGCTCCTCGCACTTCGGTCACCGATTCGCCATCATCATGGTCTGACCGGGCGCTTGGGAAGAGCTACGACAACGTCTTGAGGGATCCGCCGATTTTGGCCAGTACCGTTTCCGTCTCATGGTCGAGAACCGTCGAAATCCATTCTTCGAGGGTGAGGTCTGCGAGATCGGCCGCGGCCCGCCAGCGCTCGAAGCGCTCGGGGTCCAGCTCCAGCCCGAAGGTCTGAGCCGCCCCGGACATGGTTTCACGCTCGGCCTTCAGCCACCTGCGGAGTTCCGAGACCGACCACCGGTGACGTTCGGCCAGGTTGAGCCAGGTGTCCTGTTCGCCCTCCGACAGTGCCGCGACCTCTGCATGGTGCTGGAGGCTCAGGGTGTCCCGTCGGCGGGAAGCAGGGAATTTGCGCGCCACCCAAGCGTAATTACGCAGGGTCTTGTACTGCAGAGAGGTCTCCTCCAGCGCGCGACGGTACCTGTCGGGATATCTGTCCTGGCCGTACACGAGCCAATCGCCGAGCCACCAGGCGGAGGCATCGGAAATCACGAACAGCTCTTCACCGAGAGCCAGCCAGGAATCAAGTGAGATCGGCGAGGTGATGTGCAGGCTCACCCTCTTGGTCAGTGCCTTGGCACGGACCGAATTCAGGTCCTTACGCCTCCTCGCGTTTCCACGATCGAGCATTGCGAACACCCCTACGGCAGGACATCACGTCAGGACGGATGCAAAGCACCCTAACAGTCCCACTACTTCTCCTGGCGCGTGTCGGATCAACAACGAATCCCCCTGTTCACCATGGATTCGTCGGTGTCCAGAGATCCCCTGTCTCTACTGCCAGAGAGAGAACTTCTTGGTCAATTCATTCAGCACCTCGGCCGGCCCGAAAGTGGCCACCGCGAGCACCTGGATCTCGTCCTCGGCGCGCTGCGCGGTGAGTTCCTTCTGTACGCTCGCCCCTCCGCTGAGCATCGTGTCCAGGTAGGCGACGCAGGGCAGGCCTCGCTCGTTGAGCGTGCCGCGCAGGCTCTTCAACTGGCCGCCCCTGCCCTTGAGGACGATGAACGGGGCGTCGCTGATCCACGGGTAGACCTGCCCGTCCCTTGATATGTACTCGCCGAAGGCGAAATCCTCAGTCCTGTCGCGCAGTCCGGCCACGAGCCCCGCCGTCACATGACCCAGTCCGGAGGCCAGCCTGCTCAGCTCGTAGGAACGGTTGAGAGCGACCACGAATTTCATGCGGAGAAAATATCACGCTTCGCTCAATGACAACGGCGTGATCAAGGCTTTCGGAGACGGAAGCCGTTCGGAAGCGGAGTCATGACATGGACAACAGTTCCGCGGCCTGGCTGTCACGGATCGGCCCTAAACGTCCCGATAAGCCGGTTCTCATCGTCTTTCCGCACGCCGGAAGCGGAGCCTCGGCCTACCAGCGTTGGCGCGGCGCCGCGGTCTCCCGGGTCGAGCTGTTCGTCGTACAGCTGCCCGGCCGGGAGACGCGCAGGGCGGAGCCTTTGGTAACCGATCTCCATTCACTGGTCGACCCGATTCTCACCGCGTTCAGGAACCAGGCCGAGGGGCGTGACTTCGCCTTTCTCGGGCACAGTGTGGGGTCGTTGTCCGCCTTGGAGTGCGCACGGCGGCTGCGGGCGCTGGGCGAGCCGGGCCCCACGGCCGTGGGGGTGTCCGGCTTTCCCGCGCCCCACCTGCCGCTTCCCGACCTCCACAAGCGCACCGACGACGAGATCCTCGCCTTCCTGCAGGAACGTGAGTACCTGCCCGGCAAACTCTCGACCCAGCGGGGATTCTTGGAGATGTTCCTTCCGGTGCTCAAAGCCGATTTCAGACTCGCGGCCGGCTACCGGTCGCGCGAGGAGGACCCGCTTCCCTGCCCGCTCCGGGCCTTCGGCGGCCTGGACGACCCGTTCGCCGGCGAGAGCGACCTCGCCGAGTGGCGCAGATACGCCGCCGCGGGCTCTTTTTCGCTGACGATGTTGCCCGGCGACCATTTCTACCTCTACGAGCATGCGGCGCAGGTCATCGAGGCCGTCGTGGCGCCGCCCTCCTTTTCCGACTAATGATCGGGTGTCCCGTCAACGGGACACCCGCTGCCGCCCGCCATTCCCTTGAAGAGCCGAACAGGCCGTGGTTATCGTCTCTGCCACCACGACCTCAGCGAAACACGCCTCTAGGGGATCTGTTGCATAAATTCCCGGCAAGCCGCTCAAAGTGGCTCGTGCTGCTCGGCTGGATATTGGCGGTCATTATCACAGGCCCCCTCGGCAGCAAGATCTCCACAGTTCAGGAGAACGACCCACTGGCCAATCTTCCGGAGTCGGCCCAGTCGGTGCGCGCCGAGAACTCGCAGGCGTCCTTGTCCGGAAGGCGAACGCTTCCCGCCGTCGTCGCCTACCGGCGGACGGGGCCACTGACGTCCCAGGACCTGGTGATGATCGAATCCGACCGGACCCGCCTGGCACGCGAAGCCCCCCGTGCGGGGAGCCCCTCGGCTCCCGTGGTCTCCCCCGACGGCACGGCCGCCATGGTGACGCTGCCCATCGCCGTGCCTTCTCCGGAGCTGTCGTTCGAGCAGATCGCGGAGGTCGCCCGAACGGTGAGGAGGGTCGAGCGCCTAGTGGGGGACGGCGAGAAGGGTCTGCGAATCGCCGTGACCGGACCGGCCGCGCACACCACGACGCTGGCCGACTTCCGGCACCGGGTGCCCGCGGTTCCCCTGCTCGCGGTGTCGCTGCTGCTGCTCGTCGTCCTCGTCGTGGTGTTCCGCAGCCCGTTCCTCTGGGCCATCGTGCTCGCCACCGGCGGGATGGGAATGGTCCTGGCAGAGGCCGCCGTGTACGTCCTGGGCGAGTCGGGCGTCGCGATGCTCACCGATCTGAGCCAGGGCCTGCTGACCCTTCTGTGCCTGGGCGTCCACACCGTGTTCGCGCTGATCCTCGTCTCCGCGTTTCGGGAGGAGCTCGGCCGGCATGCGGACCGCGGCGAGGCGATGGTCGCCGCGCTCCGCAAGTCCGGGCCCGTGATCCTCAAGGCGGGCGGCATGACCGCAGCGGTCATGTTCACCCTGCTCGCAGCCTCTCTGGGGGAGAGCCGGGGCCTCGGACCGATCTGCGCGGTGGCGGTCGTGTGCGCGACGGCGACCGCGTCGACTCTGCTCCCCGTCGCCCTCGTCCTGTGCGGGCGCTGGCCGTACTTCCCGTTCATCCCCAGGCCGGGAGGACCGAAGAAGCCCACGGCCCGCACCGGGCGGCGCTCGCCGAAGGTCTCCGTGGCCGTGCTCCTCCTGCTCGTCATCCTGTCCGCCGGGCTTCTGGCGGGTCGGCCCGGGCTGGAGTCGTCCGACGTGTTCGTCGACACCCCTGAAGCCGCGACCGGCCAAACCCTGCTGACCGGCCCCTTCCCCGCCGGGGTCACGGCACCCGTGACCGTCCTCTGCGACGCCGCGCACACCGATTCCGTCCTGTCGGCGGTCCGCGGTACACGCGGCATCGCCGAGGCCGCGGTCGTCACATCGGCCGGCGGGCGAACGCTCATCTCCGCGACGTCCCAGGCCGCTCCCGGCGGTAGGGAGGCGATGGACGTCGTCCAACGACTACGCGACCGGTTGGAGGACGTACGCGGTTCCAACCCCCTCGTCGGAGGAACCGATGCGGTGGCGGCCGACACCTATGCCGGCGCGCGGCGCGACCAGCGCATCGTCCTCCCGCTGATGCTCATCGCCGTGGCCCTGGTGTTCTTGATGGTGTCACGGCGGATGACCTCGGCGGCGGCACTGACGTTCATCGTGCTTCTGACCTGCGCCGCGGCCCTCGGGGCGGGAAGGGCTCTCTTCGGACCGGTCTTCGGCTTCGAAGGCGAACCCCACTCCCTGCCGCTGCACTCGTCCGTGTATCTCGTCGTGTTCCTGCTCCTCTTCGTCATCTCGTCGTCGAGCGGAGTACCCGATCGTGTGCTGCGCGCGGCGGGAGCATCGCTCGCGGCAGCTTTCGCGGCGATCTGCGTGCTACCGCTCGTCTCGTCCGTTCAAGTCGGAATCGTCGTGGCGGCCGGTGTGCTCCTCGCGGCCTTCCTCGTGTTCCCCTCACTGGTCTCACGCATTACTCCAGGAGATGCCCATGGGTGACAGCTGGATCATGCAGATCAGCCCGGCCCGACCGGACCTGCCGACTCTCATCTGCCTCCCGCACGCGGGCGGCGGGGCGAGCGCGTACCGCAAGTGGACCGCCCTCCCCGAAGATCTGAATGTCGTCGCGGTGCAGCCGCCCGGCCGGGAGAACCGCAAGACGGAACCCTGCCTCCGGCAGATGCCGACGCTGCTGGACGGGATCGAGGAGGCCATAGCCGGGCTCACCCGGCTGCCGTACGTCCTTCTCGGGCACAGCATCGGAGCGCTCACCGCCTACGAAGTGGCTCGGCGGCAGCGGCTGAACGGCGGGCCCCCGCCCGTCTGCCTGCTGGTGTCGGCGTTCCCCCCGCCGCACACCCTCTCCCCCCAACCGCTGCACGAACTCCCCGACCAGGCGCTCCTGGGATTCCTCGACAGCCTGCAGTACTTCCCTCAGGGGACTTCCCGGAAGGACCTCGTTCGCGACTTCCTCCCGGTCTTCCGCGCCGACCTCGAGGTCGTCAGCGACTACCGCTTCACCCCGGAGCCCCGGTTCCCTTGGCCCATCCACGTCTTCGGCGGGAGCACGGACACCTTCGTCGCACCCGAGGCACTCGAGCAATGGGGGGACCACACCGACGCGGGCCACTCGCTCTCCCTGCTCCCCGGCGGTCACTTCTCTCTCTTCGACCATGGCGGACGGATATTCGAGACGGTCCGTACCGCCCTGTCCAGCAGCAGCCGTACCAGCCCTCAGGAGGTCGAGCGCTTTGCATGAGATGGTCCGACGCATCGGAGTGATAGGAGGCGGTACCGCCGGCTATCTGGCGGCACTGACCTTGCGCAAATACCTGCCGGACGCCGAGATCAGCCTGCTCGAGTCGACCAAGATCCCTGTGATCGGCGTCGGCGAGGCGACGACATCGGAGTTTCCGCCCTTCCTCTACCGAGTGCTCGACCTTGACATCGAAGATTTCTACCGGAAGGTCCAGCCGACCTGGAAGCTCGGCATACGCTTCGAATGGGGCGAACCCGGCGACTACTACTTCAACTATCCGTTCGACACCGGATCCGTGGCAGAGTCCCAGGAATACGACGGGCACATCAGGAGAGCGACCCTGGAGTCCGTCCTGATGTCCCGCGACCTCACGCCGGTCGTGCACTCGGCTCCCGGGCACCCCTTCTCCCTGCTCGCCCTCTATCCGTACGGCTACCACATCGACAACAAACGAATCCTGGCCTACCTGCGAGAACTCGCGCAGGCACGCGGGATCACCCATGTCGACTGCACCGTCGCGGAGGTCCTCCCGGGGGCAGGCGGGACGGTCGAGGCCGTCAAGGCCGACGATGGCCGGACGCACCGCTTCGACTTCTTCGTCGACTGCACCGGCTTCCGGTCGCTGCTGCTGGAGAAGACGCTCGGCTCCCCCTTCCTCTCCTACGCCTCAAGCCTCTTCACCGACTCGGCGTTCTTCGGCAACGCACCGCACGGAGGCAGGGTCCGGCCGTACACGACGGCCCGCACCATGGAGAACGGATGGGCCTGGACGATCCCCCAACGGGACGAGGACCACCACGGCTACGTCTTCTCCTCCCGCTTCACCACCGACGAGGAGGCCGAAGCGGAGTTCCGGCGCGTCTACCCGGGCCTGGAGAGCCTCCGGAAGGTCACCTTCCGATCCGGTCGGCACCGGGAGTTCGTCAAAGGGAACGTGGCCGCGATCGGCAATTCCTACGGCTTCGTCGAACCGCTGGAATCCACCGGTCTGTTCGTCATCTGCCGCCAGTCGCTCCTGCTGGCCCTGGCGCTCAGCCGTACCGGGGGAGCAGCGCTGCCGGACAAGCTCATCGACGCCGCGAACGGCGCGATCGCCGACACCTGGGACTTCATCCGCTGGTTCCTGTCGCTGCACTACCGATTCAACGGCAGATCGGACAGCGAGTTCTGGCGTGCTTGCCGCGATCAGGTGGACATCTCGGGCATCGAGCACGCGCTCCAACGGTTCACCACCCACGGCGCGCTGTCCTACTCGACCGCAGATCTCAGCGTGGGCGGCACGATCAATTTCGGCGCGTTCGGCCACGACGTGCTCCTGTTCGGCCAGCGGGTCCCGCACGGCGTCACCGGGGCGCGCGAGAGCCGGGAGGCCTACGAGCGCAGGGTTCGCGGCTATGAGGAGATCGCCGCGGACGCCCTCCCCCACCCGGACGCGTTGCGCTTCCTCGAGGCCAACCCTCAAGTACTCCGCGAACCGGTGAACAGCGAGTCGTCTTGGATGGCGAACTTCATGAACTCCGTTCTGGAGCTCTGCGAGGAGTCGCTGGACACCGGACGCTCCCGGGACACCGACCTGGCGGTGCCGTTCCCCCCTCTGGAAGGAGACAAGCGATCATGACATTGTCCGAGACGGAGCAGACCGGCGACCTGCTGGCCTCCGACACGTCCCTTCCCCAGATCGTCGCCCGGGCCGCGGCGCGATGGCCCGACGCCACCGCGGTCGTGGACGAGAACGAACGGATCAGCTACACCACCTTGGAGGAGCGTTCGGAGCTCGTCGCCCGCGTGCTCGTCCAGCACGGCGTGGGCTTGGAGTCGGTCGTCGCCGTCTGCCTTCCGCGGAGCGTGGACCTGGTCGTCACGGAACTCGCGGTGCTCAAGGCCGGGGCCTCCTACCTGCCGTTGGATCCCGCCGACCCCGCCGAGCGCAGGTCCGCGATGGCCGCTGACTCCGGGGCCCGGATCGTCGTGACGGACGATCCGGAACCGTGGGAGGCGGCGTCCGGGCTGAGCACGCTCACGCCCCGCCCGCAGGAAGCCGTCCTCGACGGACCCGCGCTGCCGCGGCCGGGGCCCGACAACGCCGCGTATGTCATCTACACCTCCGGCAGCACCGGCGCGCCCAAGGGAGTGGTGATCCCGCACCGCGGGATCGCGAACCTGGTGTCCTGGCACGTCGAGACCCATGAGATCACTCCTCAGGACCGGTGCGCGCTGCTGGCGCGGGTCGCGTTCGACGCCTCCTGCTGGGAGACGTGGACCACGCTCGCGGCGGGCGCGACCCTGGTGGCCGCGCCCGAGCGGGTCGGCTCCACGGGCGGCGACGTCGTCCTGGACTGGTTGGCCGAGGAGCGGATCACCGTGGCGTTCCTGCCGCCGCTGCTGGCCGAGCGCTTCTACAACAGCCCGATCGCCACCCGCTCCGCCCTCAGGGTGCTGCTCACGGGTTCCGACCGGGTCGCCCAGCATCCCCCGGTCACTCTCGCGGCGAAGGTCGTCAACCACTATGGACCGACCGAGTACAGCGTCATCGGCACGGCCGGGACGATTCCGCCGGGGCTGGAGGGCTCACCCACGATCGGTACGCCTATCTCCAACACCCGGGTGTACATCCTGGACGAGCAAGGCGATCCCGTTCCCGACGGAGTCACCGGGCGGATCCACCTGGCCGGCAACGGGCTGGGACGCGGCTATCTGGGCCGTCCGGCGCTGACCGCGGAGCGCTTCGTCCCCGACCCGTTCTCGGGGGTGCCGGGCACCCGGATGTACGACACCGGCGACCAGGGGCGCCGCCGTCCCGACGGCGCCATCGAGTTCGCGGGACGGACCGACCGGCAGGTCAAGATCCGCGGCTACCGCATCGAGTGCGGGGAGATAGAGACCGCCCTGCTGGCCCACCCCGACCTCGATGCGGTGGCGGTCACCGCGGTCCCCGACGACAACGGAGCCCTGCGCCTGGTCGCCTACCTGGTCCCCGTCCCCGGTGCTCAGCCCACCGAGAACGATCTGCGTTCCTTCCTCAAGCGGACGCTGCCCGACCACATGATCCCCGCGACCTACCAGAAGCTGGACGAGCTTCCCAAGAACGCCAACGGCAAGGTCGACCACGGTGCGCTGCCCGCACCGCACACCGAGAGGCCCGACCTCGGCGCTCCCTACATGGCGCCGCGCAACTCCGGGGAGGAGGCGATGGCGAGGATCTGGTCGGAGGTGCTCAACATCGGCTCCATCGGGGTCTACGACAACTTCTTCGAACTGGGCGGCCACTCGCTGCTGGCCACCGAGATCGTCGAGCGCATCGAGACGGAACTCGGCGTCAGCGGCCTCGACGCACGCGTGGTGTTCGACTACCCGACGATCGCAGAGCTGACGCTGAGCATCAGTTGACCCCGCCTGACAGGAGGATTCGATGGGCCTCATCATCGACGTCGACAGCCATTTCCAAGAACCGCCGGACTGGCTCGTGACCGTCGACGGGACACTGGCCTCCCGGGTGGATCCGGGATGGTACTTCCGAACCACGACGCGCGACCTGTTCTCGTTCTTCAGTGACAAGGCGCCCGAGGACCGCCTCGAGGCCGACGCCGAACGGCTGACCGCCTCCATCAGGGCCTCCCAGGAGTTCTTCGCCGGCTTCACCACCCTGAAGGAGGCGGCCGAGGCCGCGCGGAACAGCCGGTTCCGCGGCATGGCCTATCCCTGGGGCGGTTACCTGCCGGAGGAGCGCCTGGAATGGATGGACAAGAACGAGATCGACCTCCAGCTCATCAACCCGGCCTCCGCCCTGGTCACCGTCGACCGGATCGCGACCTACCTGGAGCCGCAGGACGTCCCCAGGGCCATCCGGGCCTACAACGACTGGGCTGCCTCGGTCGTGGCCGGGCACACCGACCGGCTGATGACGACCGCGTTGTTGTGGTGGGAGGACGTCGACTGGTGCGTCCGGGAGCTCCACCGGACGCGCGAGCTCGGCAGCCGGGCCTTCCTTCTGCCGGGACGGCCGCCCGCAGGCAAGTCGCACGCGCACAGCGACTTCGAGCCGATCTGGCGGGCCGCGAGCGAGCTCGGCATGTCCGGGGTCCTGCACTTCGGATTCCTGGGCGGTCCCGAGGTCGCGTCCGGCTGGTACCGGACCGGCCGGCAGGAGCTCGGCGACGTCGGTTACGCGCTGGCCAGCGTGGCCGCGACCAACCCGCAGCTGCTCACCGCCTCGCTGATCGCCTCCGGCGTGTTCGAGCGGAACCCGGGTTTCACCCTGATGCTGCAGGAGTATCAGGCCACGGGCTGGGTGCCCGCCTGGGTGCGCCAGCTCGACTACCTGTTGACGCTCCCGATCCTGCGCAACATCACCGGCCGGTGGAAGCTGCCGCTGAAACCCAGCGAATACTTCCGCCGCCAGGTCCTGGTCGTCGCTCAGCCGGGCGACAGGATCCGGGACGCGCTCGCCGCTCTCGATGGGGAATGCGTGGTGTTCTCCTCCGACTTCCCCCACCCCGAGGGCTCCTCCACCCCGACGGCCGACTTCCGGACCCTCATCGACCGCGAGCCCCTCCCCCGAGAGCACAGCGACGCCTTCTTCGGGGGCACGATGAGGCGCGTGCTGTCGGTCCCGGCATGAAGTTCAGATTCGGGATCCAGTTCACCCGTACGGGTTCGCTCGCCGACTGGCTGGACACCGCCAGGAAAGCGGAGGACTCCGGCTTCTCGACGCTTCTGGTCCCCGACCACCTCGGGGACCAGTTCGCGCCGTTCCCCGCTCTCACGGCCGCCGCGGGAGTCACCAGCACGCTGCGTCTGGGGACGCTGGTGCTGGCCAACGACTTCCGCCACCCGGTCCTCCTCGCCCAAGAGGCGGCGACGCTGGACCTGCTCAGCGGAGGGCGTCTGGAACTCGGGCTGGGCGCGGGATGGATGCGTTCGGAATACGAGTCCGCCGGACTGCCGTTCGATTCCTCCGGAACCAGGGTCGAACGGCTCGGGGAGTCCCTCGAGCTGCTGCGTCTGCTCTGGGAGGGCGGGCCCGTCTCGTTCGAGGGACGGCACTACCGAACCGAGGGCCATGTCGGCCTGCCCTCTCCGGTCCAGTCCAGGCTCCCTCTCCTGGTCGGCGGCGGCTCCCCGCGAATCCTGCGGACGGCGGGACGACACGCCGACATCGTCGGCGTCCACCACGACCTGCGAAGCGGTGCCGCCGGGGCGCTCGACACCACGCCGGACATGACGGCCAGGAAGCTCCAATGGGTCCGCCAGGGTGCGGGTGACCGCTTCGCCGACCTGGAGCTGCAGGTCGGTGTGGGGATCCTCTGGGTCACGGCTCGTCCCGCCAACGTCCTGGACGGGCTCGGCCGGCGCCTGGGCCTGCCCGCCGACACAGTCGCCGAACTGCCCAACGTGCTGGTGGGCGACACCGGCCAGATCATCGAGCGGCTCATCGAACGCCGTGACCGCTACGGCTTCAGCTACGTCGTCTTCCAGGGCCGCGACCTGGAAGACGCCCTTCCCGTCGTCGCGGCGCTCGCCGGCTGCTGACCTCAGCCGGCGAGGCCGTCGACGGCGACCGCGGAGAACAGCAGAGCCAGGTAGGCGTTGGACAGGTGGAAGAAACGCATCGGCCGGGCCGCCCGGGTCCGCAGGAAACGGATGGCCCCGCCGATCAGCGCCGTTCCCAGGAGCAGGGCTGCCGCCCCGTACCAGACTCCCATTCCCGCCACCGGCCACAGCGCCAACGAGCAGGCCACCGTCAGCACGCTGTAGACCAGGATCTCCCATCCCACCCGGCGCGCGGACGCGACCACGGGAAGCATCGGCACTCCGGCCGCCGCATAGTCGTCCCGGTAACGGGTGGCCAGGCTCCAGGTGTGCGGCGGCGTCCACAGGAACACCACGCCGAACAGGACCAAGGGTGTGAGATCCAGGCCGCCGGTCACCGCCGACCACCCGATCAGCACGGGCATGCAGCCGGCGGCGCCGCCCCAGACCACGTTGTGCCGGGACCGCCGCTTCAGCAGCAGGGAGTACACCAGGACGTAGTAGAGGATCGCCGCGACCGACAGCGCCGCGGCCACCGCGTTCACCGTCACCGCGAAACCGGCGGTCGAGACCGCGGCCAGGACCAGGCCGAACCCCAGGGCGGCGCCCGGGGAGACCTGCGCGCGGGCCAGCGGTCTTCGCCTGGTGCGCCTCATGAGGGCGTCGATGTCCCGGTCGAGGTAGCAGTTGATCGCGTTGGCGGCGCCGGCGGACATGGTCCCGAACACCAGCGTGGCCGCCGCCGTGGTGAGCGGCGGCACCTCGCGCCGGGCGAGGAACATCGCGGGCAGCGTCGTGATCAGCAGCAGTTCGATGACCCGCGGTTTGGTCAGCGCCAGATAGGCCCTCAGGATGCCGCGTCGTCCACGGGGTGAGGTGCGCCGTGCAGGGACTCGTAGGTCGAGAACGCCTCTTTGCGCGCGCGATCCCAGAGCCATCCGGCCTCCTCCGTCGCCTCCGCCAGTCCGATGAGTTCCATCCTGCGCAGGAGCGTGCGCCGGGCGCCCGCGTACCGGCGCTCGTGCTGCGCGGCGATCACCGCCCTCATGGGAGGGAGCGACGTGCCGGGAAGCCGCCGTTCGGGCGCCACCAGCGCGGGCACGACCTGCGGCACCGCGTCGAGGATCGCCTGCAGCACCGCCTGGCGGTGTCCCGTGTTCACCCCTTCACGGGCGGCGTACATACCGAACGCCATGTGCCGGGACTCGTCCCGTATGACGTTGCGCAGCCCGGTGTCCAGGACGGCGAGCCTGCCGCGCAACTGCCTCACCATCGAGAGCATCGAGCCGAGCACCGACATGGCCAGCACCCCCTCGGCCATCAGGTGGTAGAAGGTGACCGCCGTGTACCAGGCCCGGCGATCGTCCGGGGCCTCGCGGAGCCGTCCGGTGCGCAGCCGGAGCCCCTCGTCGAAGATGGAGCTGACCGCGTCGGCCGACCCGCTCCACGCCTCGGCGATCACCTCCTCCCTGCTCTCCTCGCCGCCGCGCACCTGGCTCAGGTAGTCGGCGAAAAAACGGGTGTGCCGCGCCTCGTCGGCGATCTGCGTGCACAGGTACTGCTGGGCGTCGAGGCTTGGAGCGGCGTCGGCCAGCGGCGACAGGGTCGCGCTGACGGCGGCCTCGCCGAAGACGAACCCGCTGATCATCGTCTCGAGTTCGCCGCGGCCGTATCCGCCCATCGCCTGCCAGTCCGCCCGGTCGTCGGCCGGGCGGAGGTCGGACAGGCGCCATTGCTGCTGCTCCCACTTGCGGAAGAGATCCGCAGGAGAGATGACCTTCTCCTCCTCGGCCTCCATCTGCTCAACCGTCATCTCCGGCTCCTTCCGTGACTGTGAGCGAGTCGTACACGGTGACCCCGCCGATCGATCCGTCCGCCAGGTCCCGGAACATGGCACGGCGCATCGGCTTTCCACTGGAAGTGCGTCGCATGGCGTCCCGTGTGACGGAGAGCACCAGGATCCGAGCGGCACCGACGGCGGACCTGAGCGTTCTCACCACCTTCTCGGCCCATGGCCCAGGTGCCCTCACCACGAGGACGGCGGCGGTGTCACGGCCGTCGAGCGCGCCGAGGAGCACCGTGCAACGGCTCACTCCGAGTGCTCCGGACCGGGCGATCAAGGACTCCAGGTCTTCGGCGAACACCTGGACGCCCCGGACCTTCATCCCGTCGCCGAGGCGCCCGACCACGTACAGCCCGCCGTTCCAGACGAAGCCCGCGTCACCGGTGCGGAAGCGCTTCCAGCGTGCGCCGGTGACGCCCCTGTACCCGTCGGCCAGGGCCCGCCCGCCGACCACGATCTCACCGAGCACGCCGGGCTCCACCGGGTCGCCGTGCTCGTCGTGCACCGAGACCTCCGCTCCGGGGAGCGCCGAGCCGCACGAGACCAGTTCCAGGAATGATCCGTCGGCGAGGATCTCGGTCTCCGCGACCGCCTTGTCGCCCAGCCTCAACCTGGACCGGTCGACGCGCACCCGCTCGTCGGCGATGCCCGGGAGCTTTCCGGTGACCGCGAGCGTGGCCTCGGCGAGCCCGTAGGCGGGCAGGAGCGCCTCCCGCCGAAGCCCGAAGGGGGCAAGGAACTCCGCCGTCGCGTCCAGCAGACCGGGGTCGATCGGCTCGGCGCCGACCACGAGCGCCTCCAGAGCGGAGAAGTCGCACCCTTCGAGATCACGGGCGCGCACCCGGCGCAGGATGTGCGCCAGAGCGAAAGGCGGCACGGCCGTGATCTGGAACCTTCCGGAGCCGAGGACCCGCAGCCACCGCGCAGCACCCTGGATGAACTGCGGCGGCTGCATCACCTGCAGATCCGAGCCCGTGACGACGCTGGGCAGGGTGTTCCCCACCAGGCCCATGTCGTGGTGGATCGGCAGCCAGGTGGACACGCCCCGGTCCGGTCCGTACCCCAGCCAGCGCCCCAGCAGCTCCAGCTGGGCCTCGAGAGCCGAGCGGGAGACCTCCACGCCCTTCGGTGCCGCGGACGACCCGGAGGTGAACTGGAGCAGGCAAGTGCTCGCCGGGTCCACGGCCACGATCTCGGCCAGGGGGCCGGTCCGGGGTACGCGCCCGGGCACGAGAGGCGGACTGCCGGTCCGCGCCAGGACGAGGGGTTCGAGCACATGCAGCATGCTCTCCTCCACGACGACGGCGCGCGGCGCCGCCACGTCCAGGATCGCGCTCACGTGCTCCTCGTAGCTCGTCTTGTTCTGGAAGAGCCCCGGGGGTACGACCGGGGAGGGGATCGCCCCGAGGGCCAGCGCTCCGAAGAACACCTCCACGAAGCCCGGACCGTTGCGGTGGACGATGGACACGACCTCACCGGCCGTCACCCCCGCCTCGGCCAGGGAGGCGGCCATCGTCCGGGTCCGGAACGCGAGCTCGGTATAAGGGGTGCGCCGCCACCGGCCCTCGTCGTCGAGCAGCGTGACCCCGCGGTCGGCACGCGGCGCCTCGAGCCAGTCCAGGATGCCGGGGAAGTCCAGATCGACGCGGCTCATCCGAGGCCTCCCGGGTGGTCGGCGATCACGTTGACCGCGTGCACGATCCGCACGAGCTCGATGACCGCGAAGACGGAGAGCAGCCGCGTGCCGATCCACGACGTCACGCGTGACCTCCAGATCCGCACCGGGGTCCGCCACCGGTCCCGGCCGACCGTCGCCAGGACGGCCGCCACGAGCATGATGATCCCCGGCGGAAGGAGGCTGATGTGGATGACCGCGGGGAGCACCAGCAGGATCGGCGTCCACAGCTTCCAGGTCGGCTCGCCGGCGAGGAAGCCCCCGTCCATCAGCCGTTCCGCGGTCCAGGCGAGCAGCCAGCCGAAGAGACCGGGGAGGACGATGAAGACCGGCACCGTCAGGTACAGGGGTTCGACCGCGTAGAAGTCCACCCCGTCGGTCCTGATGAACATCGCCCCGCCGATCAGGGCACCGAAGACACCGGTCATCGCGGGGCGGTGCCGTTCGGCCAGCCAGGGGCGCACGAGCATGTAGAGGGCTCCGACCTGGGCGCCCATCGCGATCCCGACCTCGAGCAGCTCGAAGGTCTTCAGGCTCCACTCGCCGATCGTGGAGTCCGCGTCGGTGGTCAGCCCCATCGACGCCTGCGGCGAGGTCAGCCTCAGCACGAACATCGCGAGGCGCCCGAGGACCCCGCCGACGAGCAGGCCGACGAACGCTCCCGCGACGACGCCGACCGCGTAGGCGCGCATGGCGGGGCCGTCGGCCGGTGAATCGGTGGTTCCCTGCCCTTCGGGCTTGGTGATCGTCATCTGTGTCTTGGCCTTCCTCATCGCGGGATCGGGGAGTCCGGATCGAGAAGCCCGGATGCCAGGACCGAGTGGAACCGGTCCGCCAGCTCACGGACCAGCCGATCGGGCACCCTGGGCGAGTAGCCGACGCCCAGTCGGCGGCCGTGCGGCGATTCGTGCAGTGATACGTGCAGGTCCGAGGTGAAACCCGCTCCCTCCATCCCGTAGGACAGGGGGTGGAGCAGACGTTCGCTCCCCTCGGAGGCCTCGTCCTCGTGGAACGCCTGGTAGACGATGTCGACGGCGGAGGTCCCGTCCCGCCGCAGCCGCCGCATGGCGGGACTGCCCATGAGCCGGTGGTAGGGGACGGTTCCGCGTCCCATCGCCGACAGGACGGTGTCGCGGGCCCCGCGCAACCGGGCCCGGAAGGTGTCCCCGCCGGGAACGCTCACCGGCACCGTGCTGATGAAGGGCCCGAGCGCGGTGCGCAGCAGGCTGGACCGGCGTGTGCTCACCTCCAGCGCCACCAGGGTCTCCGACTGCCCCGACATGGCCTGGAGCGCGGCCCCGAGCGCGGCGAGGCCCGCCATGAAGGGGCTGACCCGTTCGGCGGTCAGCAGCGACCGCAGCGCGCCGTCGTCGATCTCGTCCAGGTCGAAGGAGCGTGCCCTGCCCTCGCCCGGGGGACCTCCCCTGGCCTCGACCCCCGGTAGCACCGGAGGCGTGGCCCGGCTCAGCTCGGCGGCGGCCTCCTGCACGAGGTCGGCGAGCCGGCCGTCGTAGGTGTCCCGTTGCCAGGCCGCGTAGTCGGCGTACCCGAGGGGGTCCGGGGGCGCCGGTGCTCCGCCGAGCGCGGTGAGGATCCGCCGTTCGATCTCGTCGAGAGTCACGGCGTCCGCCACCGCGTGGTGCACCACGGTCGCCAGTACGTGGCCGCCGTCCTGGACCGGGATGACCGCCGACCTGAAGACCGGGCCCCGATAGGGGTCGAGAGGCTGCCTGACGAACTCGCCGGCCGTCGCGGCCGCGCCCGGCCAGGAGTCCTCGCCAGGCCGGAGAGAGAGGATCTCGGGCGCCACCGCCGGATTGTCCGACCGCTGCATGAAGGCGCCGTTACGCCGTTCGAAGGTGGTGCGCAGGATGTCGTTGGCGGCCACCGATTCCAGAGCCGAGATGAGCCGTTCTCTCTCGACACCGGATTCCGCCCTGTACAACCGCGGCATGTTGAACGTACCGGTCCTCCGCATACGCGCGAGGTAGAGCATCCACTCCTGCTCGTAGGAGGCGGGCGCGTCGGTCCTGCCGACGGCGAAATCCTGGAGTCTCCGACCGCGGTTCACCGCGAAGGCACCTCTCTGGGCTCGTACAGCCGGTTGCGCGCCTCGATGAGTTCGGGGAACAGCCGTTCGTCGAGCTGGAGCCTCAGGTAGTCGGCCGAGTGCCCTCCGGTGCCCTTCATGTCGCCGATCTGGCGCCTGGCCAGTCGCCAGTGCCGACCCATCCAGTCAGCGAACGCGTCGTCGAAGTCCACCAGGAGCTCCGCGGCGTCCCGCAGGCCGCCGGGTCTGCGGTACACCTCGCCGAGACCGCCCTTCTGGGCGGCGAGCCGACCGAAGGCCTCCCGCAGGCATGGACCGGGCCCGCGGCAGGCCTGGACGAGCGCGGCGTACTGGCGCGACTGTATCGCCGAGGCCCGGCCCAGTTCCTCTCGGAACTCGGCGAACTCCGTCGGGAGCATCATGCCGAGCACGTCCAGGGCCGACGACAGCTGTGACATGACCCGCACCGCCACCCGCAGATGCCGGATCGCGCCGGGGACGTCCGCGTCCGACAGCCGGAACGTGACCGCGGGCAACTCGCGCAGGAGCGTGGCCAGCCACAGCTCCGACACCTGGTGCACCGTGATGAACAGGCCCTCGGCCGGCACGTCGGTACGGGGGACGTGCAGAGCGAGCAGTTCACGAACGCGCACGTAGGCCTCGTAGGGATTGGGGTCCGCGCTCACGGCGCTCCTTCCGGGTCGTCGATCGAGTAGGCCTCGGACTGCGCCTGGTAGAGACGCGCATAGCGGCCGCCGGCCGCGAGGAGTTCCTCGTGCGTGCCGGTCTCGGTGACCGCGCCCTCGGCGAGGACGACGATCCGGTCGGCGAACCGCACCGAGCCGAGCCGGTGGGTGACCAGGACGACCAGCCCCCGCCCGGTCCGCCTGGCCTCCTTCGCGGCCCGGGCGTAGTGGAGGAAGAGGCGGTGCTCGGTCTCCGGGTCGAGGGATGCCGTCGGCTCGTCCAGGACGAGGACCCGGGGTTCCTCCCGCATCATCGAGCGCGCCACGGCGAGCTTCTGCCACTGGCCGGTCGAGAGCTCGGCTCCGCCGGTGAAGGAACGCCCCAAGGGCGTGTCCAACCCCAGAGGGAGCCCTTCGTCGAAGGACGCGCCGTCGGCGCGGGCCAGCGCGCCGCGGATCGCCTCGCGGTCACCGAGCCGGGGAAGGTCGCCCAGCCCGACCGCCTCACCCGCCAGGACCTCGGGGCGCAGGAAGTCCTGGTAGGCCGCCGACACCCGGTTCCGCCAGTGTTCGGCGCCGAATCCGCGGAGATCCGCGCCGTTCCACTCCACCCGTCCTTCAGTCGGGTCGTACAGCCGGCACAGCAGCTTGGCCAGCGTGGACTTCCCCGCGCCGTTCTCGCCCACCACTGCGATCGTCTGCCCTTCCTCGAGGTCCAGATCGATATTCCGCAGCGCCGGCTTCTCGGAGCCCGAATAGGTGAATCCCACGTTCCGCAGGACGAGACCGCCGGCCACCGCGTCGGGTTCAGGCCCGTCCGGCGACCCCGTGCCCCTTGCGAGGCCCAGCAAGGACAGGAAGCGTTCTGCGGTCCTACCGGAGCGGGCGAGCTGCGTCACGGAGTCCGCGGCCATCGCGACCTGGGCCGTGACCTGGACGGCGAGCGTGACGGTCAACAACACGTCACCGACCCCGGATCTGCCGTCGACCGCCAGGAGCACCGCGACGACCACCGCGGCGACATAAGCCATCGCGAACGCCCCGACCGCGTCCGCCTGTATGCGGAACGCACGGTAGGCGCCGGTCTCACGATGATCCTGCGCGACCTTCGACAGCCGGTCGTGGAAAGACGCCAAGTCCTCCTGCGCGCCCAGCACGGCGAGCTCCGCCGCGTGTCCTGGGTCGACCGACACCTCGTACAACGCGCGCGCCCGGCTCTCCTCGGGCATGGCCCGCTGCACGCTCTCCTGGCGCCAGGTCTCCCCGCGCCGCCCTGCCCAGACCGGCAGCAGGCCGAGGACGGGCAGGAGCAGCAGCCACGGCTCGGTCCCCCCGAGCACCACGACCGCGAACGTCAGCTGGCCGACGGCTCCGGCCAGCGTCAGCAGGAAGATGACGATCTGAGCGAGCCGGTTGACGTCCCGCTCGACCAGAGCGATCTTCTCGACCACGGCAGGGTCCTCGTGGTGGGCGATGCTCCAGGGCGTCATGCACGCCCGGGCCAGCTCCATCTCGACCGCGTGCCGTGTCTTCTCCTCGAACACCGTCCGCAGGCCGAAGGTGAACCAGAGCAGCACCAGCCACGAGCCGACGGCGCCCGCCAGGACCAGGCCCCAGAGCGAGGCGTCTGAGGTGCGGCCGGCCACGACCGCGTCGGTCACCGCCCTGATCAGCAGGGCCACGACGACGGGATGCGCGGCGATGACCAGCGTCATGAACGTCGCACCTGCGGCCCGCACGGGGTCGGCGCGCCAGGCGATCCCGATCATCGGCCGGAGCCACGCGCCCCTCATGCGCCGGCCTCCCCGGGAGCGGCGACGAACGCGGACGCCTGGGCGAGAAACATCTCGCGGTACCTTCCTCCGGCCCGCATGAGTTCGTCGTGCGATCCGTCCTCGATCACCCTGCCCCCCTCGATCACCAGAATCCGGCCGACCCTGCGAACGGTCGAGAAGCGGTGGGACACCACGATCCGCAGCAGCCCCTCGGTCTCGGCGAGAAGGCCGTCGAAGAACTCCGCCTCGCCGGCGGGGTCGATGTTGGCGGTGGGTTCGTCGACCAGCAGGACCCGGGCGCCCGCGCTGATCGTGAAGAACGCTCTGGCCAGCGCGAGACGCTGCCACTGGCCGCCGGACAGTTCGGCTCCCCCGGGCAGATCGCGACCGAGGAGCGTGTCCATCCCCTGCGGCAAGGAGGCGATCTTCTTCGCCAGCCCCACCCGTTCCAGGCATTCCATGACGGTCCTGCGCGTCGCCTCGTCGACGGGATCCGCCCGGAACACGTGGACGTTCTCGGCGACCGTCAGCGGCAACCGGACGAAGTCCTGGAACACCATGGCCAACTGCGCGCGCCACTGCCGCCTGTCCAGTTCCGTGAGCGGGACCCCGTCGACGAGCACCTGCCCGGAGTCCGGGTCGAGCAGGCCCGCGATCTGCTTGAGCAGCGTGCTCTTTCCCGCTCCGTTGGCACCGACCAGCGCCACCGAGTCGCCCATCTCCATGCGCACCGAGACCCCGTCGAGCACCGGGCGTCCTCCGTCGTAGGCGAATCTCAGCTCGCGGAGCTCGAGCGCCCCGCGCGGCATGCCCCCGGCCGTGGCGGGCGGTGGCGGGACGGCGTGCTCGGCCTTGCGCTCTTCGAGTCTGCGCACCGCCGCCACCGGGGCCAGCGCGACGTCCAGCCCGTACTGGGCGGTCCCGCCGGAGATCGCGGACGCGCCGATGAGCGCCTGGAGGAACACCGCGAAGGCACCGACCTCCAGGTCGCCTCGCGAGGCCGCGTTCACCAGCGCGCCGAAGACCACTGCGTAGATGACGACGAGCAGCCCGGTGAGCAGGGCGACCTTGACGTCCCCTCCCCTGCGCGACCGCCACGTCGGAGAGATCGCGGCACGCCACTCGTCGTCCAGTCTCCCGAGCACCCACGGGGCAAGCCCGAAGACCCGGATCTCCTTCGCGGCCCGGCCGTCGACGGCGAGTCTGCGGAAGTAGTCCGCGCGGCGGAGCGCGGCCGCCTGGCCGAAGAGCAGTTCCAGGCGCCTGGCGTTCTCCTTTCCGGCCACGGCGCGCACCCCGATCCAGGCCGCCGCGACGAGCACGCCCGCCCACACCTGGAAGAACATGAGAAGCACGACGGGACCGACCGCGGCCAACAGCGCGGTGGCGACCTCCGCGAATCCGGCGAAGGCCCGCTCCAGCGGCAGTCCTCCGGCGACACCCGACACCAGGGCCAGGTCGTCCCGGGTCTTCTCGTCCCTCAGGTGGTCGGTGCCCTGGTCGATGGCGCACGCGCGCAGGGCGCGTTCACGCAGCACGATCTCGGCGCGCTGTCCGAGAACCTCCGCGACCGTGAAGCGGATCTTGCCGGCGACCTGGGTGACCAGGAAGACGGCGCCCGCCGCGGCCACCGGTCCCAGGACCTTCCTCGCCCCGTCGGCGAACTCCATCTCCACGGCCTCGGGGATCCTGCCGATCGCCGCACCGGTGAGGATCATGAACAGCGCCGGGCCGATCCCGCCGATCGCCATCGTCGCGGCCACCATCACGGTGGAGACCCTGTCGGCGCGCCAGGCGAGCCGCAGCAGGTCCCCCTTGCCGCTCGGCCTCGCGGGAGCCGGGGCCCGTTCGCTCATGTGGCCTCCGTGCCGGGGAGGAGCGCCCCCTGCTCCGCCAGGCCCGCCACCAGGTCGGCGACGTCTCCCGCGGTGGCCACGTCGGCGGTCTCCTCGCTCGGGAGTGTCGGCAGGCCGAAGCGTTCCTCCAAGGCGAACGCCAGTTCGGCCAGGGCGAGGGAGTCGTATCCCAGGTCCTCCCTCAGCAGGGTCTTCTCGTCCACCGCGACGGACCCGGCGATGTCGGGCGGCGCGAACCTCACGACGATCTCCAGGACCGCCTCACGCAGGGGTCCGACCTCTGTTTCCGGCATGAATCCTCCTCGTTAGGCGGCGAAGGCCGTCGGCGCGGCGCCCGACGGCGATCGGAGAAACGCGAGCATGCGGGAAGCCTCCTCGCGTGTGAGTTCGTCCGGCGCGAACCGTCCGAACTTGTTGAACAGCACCTTCTCGGTGAGCTCCGAGGAGTAGCCGAGGGAGGCCAGGCGCTGTTCGAGCCCGCGCAGCTGGGCCGGCGAGGCCGCGGGATCGACCGCGGTGATCGTCTCCCAGGACGCCCGGGCGCCGGGCCTGTACAGGAAGTTCCCGTTGAGCCTGATCAGGTCGTACCGCTCGGTCTCCCTGTCCAGGGGGAAGAGGAACAGGGGGAGTTCCGGCTCCAGGCCCTGACGTCGGTGCAGGTCGCGGAACACCGCCTGCATCCTCCGGTACTTGTCCTCCCTGGAGGCGTAGTCGTGGTTGAAGGCCTCGAGCACCTCGTCGATGACCTCACGCTGCGCCGCGTCCGGCTCCGCGCCCGGCGCGATCCCCGCGAAGGGCTCCGCCACCGCCTGCAGGTACTGGTCGGCGAGGAAGTTCTCCACCGACAGGAACCGGCTGTAGGGGTTGCGCCCGAAACGGATGTTGAACGAGGCGCCGAGGTCGAGGTAGTCGAGGTAGTGCCAGAGCAGCGGCGGGATGTATATCGCGTCGGTCGGGTGGATCACGGTCGTCGCGCCGCCGGCGGCCTCCACGAACGCGCTCCGTTCGTCCTCGTCCATCGCCTGGAGGCACACCGACCCGAAGTTCCCGAAGGGGTGCAGCCACGGGGAGGAGGACGGGGAGAACAGCGTGACCTTCTTGCTTCCGAAGACCTGCGCCAGGAGAACGTGCCTCTGGTCCATATCGAAGTGGACATGCGCCCAATTGGCCGGTCCGGCCAGGAACATGTGCACGAACAGACTGTGCGCCGGCGTCTTCGGACGGCAGAACTCCGGAAGGGTGAACAGCGAGAGCAGCACGGCGGGGACGTCCCACTCGGTGACGACCTTCCGGCTCTTGCGCAGGTCGCCGAAACCGTCGAGATATTCGGCGAGCGTGCCCAGCACCGGTTCCGGGGGCTGCTCGCCGACCGCTGGGCCGGACTCCCGCAGATAGTCGATCTGCCGGGTGTACTCGTCCTGGATGAGCACCGGCATGGAGCCCAGCAGGCGCCGGGCGCCGTCGAGGGTGGCGGCCTCGGCCAGCGGTTGGTCCGCGTAGATCCCGCGGATCACGACCGGCCTGCGCGGCAGGACGTACCGGTCCCAGAATCCGGCGGTGTCGTCGGCGGTGATCTCGTCGATCTGCAACCTCGCCACTTTCTCTCCTCCTTTTCGTTGACGACGGCGCCGCTTCAGCCGCGTGCCACGGCCGAACGCCTGCGGGAGGCCGCGACGAACTCGGCGATGGTCGGGTGGGCGAGGACGGAGTCGGGGTCCACTTCCGTCTGGAGCCTGGCCGTCAACCGCCGCGCCACCTCCACGGCGGCGGAGGTGTCACCGCCCAGATCCGAGAAGCCGTCGTAGACACCCACCGAGGGCCTGCCCAGGACGTCCGCCCAGATCTGAGCGATCATCCGTTCCGCCGGGTTGCGGGGGGCGGTGTACCCCGGACCGGCGGGAGGCGTGGCGGCCCGCCGTCCCTCGAGTTCGAGCGTCCCGTCCGAGCGCCATCGTCCGCGCCGTCCGGTGCGGAACATCCGAGAGCCCGGCGCCGCGGCGAACGGGTCGGGGACGAAGCGCTCCGCCGTGCGGGCGGGCAGGTCGGGATAGCCGTGGGCCAGCCCCTCACCGGTGAGGTGGATCCAGCCCATGACGCCGACCGGAGTCGGGCGGCCGAGGTCGTCCAGCACGTAGACGCCGGCCCCGGCGATCGGCACCCCGGCCGCGAGACGCGGCCGGTCGACGTGACCCGCCTGCAGGATCGTCGGCTGCTCGGCCTCGATCGTTCCGGCGACCGCCATTCCGCCGTATTCGGGGACGCCGTAACCCGCGAGCACCGTCGCCGCGAACCGCGTCGACGGCGGTTCGAGAAGCGGATCCGCCTCGGTCACCACCAGCCTGAGCCCTTCGCAGACCGAAGAGTGGTACAGCTTCTCGGCCTGAGCGAGCGGCATCGCCGCCACGGTGATCCGGTTCTCGGTGAGCCACTTCGCGAGGTCGTGCTCGTCGGGCGAGGACGGCGCCTGGACCAGGACGGAGCCCGCGGAGAGCGCCGCCCACCGCAGCCCGACGGCGGTCGTGGCAGCGGTCTCCGGCAGGATGGCGCACCTGTCGCCGGGGTCCAGACCCTGTTCGCGTGCGAACCAGGTCGCCGCGTTCACGCAGGCCGCGTGCGAGAGCATGACCGGCCCCTCGGAGGCCGGAAGGACATAAGCGGCGTCCTGCGGGGCGACCGGCAGGCCGGGCACCGGGGGTCCCGACGGCGGTGCCGACACCTCCACGATCACACCGCCGGGCTTCGGCGCGTCGGTCGCGGTCTCCACGACGGTCAGGGCGGTGGGCACCTGGAGGCCTGGTGGCGACACGGCCGCACCGGTCATCAGAACCGCGAGCTCCGCGACGATCTGTTCGGGGTCGTCCTGGAGCGAGACGCCCACGAGCACCCCGGGTGCCGCGCCCGCCTCCCGGAGCGCCGAGGCCAGGACCCCGGCCCGTTCCTGCAGTTCCCCGTAGGTCAGGCCCGCGCCCGGCGCCTCCACCGCGAGTCCGTCCGGCGATCGTTCCGCGACGATCTCCGGCAGGGACGGTCCGGTGAGGGGCGCGCGGGAGGCCGAAGCACTCTTGGTCAGGAGCCTTCGCTCGGGCTCCGTGAGCAGGTCCAGTTGCGACAGCCGGATCGACGGATCCGCCGCGACCTGTTCGAGAACGCGTACGTAGCCGTCCCACAGCCGGGCCATGGTGGCGTCGTCGAACAGATCGGTCGAGTAGACCAGCAGGCCCGTCCAGCGCCCGTCGTCGTGCTCGACCAAGTGCATCTCGACGTCGGCCCGGGTGGTCACCAGATCGAGGTGGAAGTGCTCCGCCTCCACGTCCCGCAGGCGCAGGCTCGCCTGGGCCGCCGAGCCCGTGTCGTGTGGCTGCACCACCTGGAACAGGATCTGGGTGAGGGGATTCCGGCTCAGATCACGCCGGGGAGCCAACTCCTCCACCAGACGCTCGAACGGCAGATCCTGATGATCGAAAGCCCCCAACGCATCACCACGCACCCGCCCCAACAGATCCCTGAAACTCGGATCACCCGAACAATCAGTACGCAAAACCAACGTATTAACAAAAAACCCGACCAACGACTCCCACTCACGATGCGAACGGCCCGCCACCGGCACCCCGACCGCCACATCCTCCTGCCCCGACCACCGCACCAGCAGACCATCGAAAGCAGCCAGCAACACCATGAACAACGTCGCCGACTCATCCCGCGCCAACCGCTGCAGACCATCCACCAGACCCGACGGCATCTCGAAATCCAACCGATGCCCCGAAAAACTCAACAAAGCCGGACGCGCCCGATCAGCCGGCAACTCCAACGGAACCAGACCCGCCAGCCGACCACGCCAATAACCCAGCAACCCCTCCAGAACCTCACCCGACAGAAACTCCCGCTGCCAACCAGCAAAATCCACAAACCTCACACCAAAATCAGCAAGCCCACCACCCCCATACAAAACCCCCAACTCACGACACAACAACGACATCGACCACCCATCCGCCACGATGTGGTGGGTGGCGACGACCAGGACGTGGTCCTCTTCGGAAAGGCGGTGGAGCCGCGCGCGGAAGAGGAGGTCGCCGCCGAGGTCGAAGCGGGAGCGGCCGAATTCCTCGGCGAGCCTCCGCGCTTCGTCGGCGTCCGCGACGTCGACGTACGACAGTCCCGCGGAGGCGGCCGGAGCGATCTGGGGAACGGGCGTTCCGCCGGTGCTCGGGAAGGTGGTGCGCAGCATCTCGTGGCGTTCCACGAGCGCGTCGAGGGCAGCGCCGAGCCGGTCGACGTCGAGCGGCCCACGCAACCGGAAGGCCATGGCCATGTTGTAGAACGGTTCACCGGGAACCAGTTCGCTCAAGAACCAGATGCGCTGCTGACCGAAGGACATGGGCAGGTCGGCGCGGCCCACCAGGTCGCCGTCGTACCTGTGCAGGACAGGGCCTGCCGCTACCTCCCCGGCCTCCCCGACACGCTCGGCGAGCTCCCGGATCGTGGGGCTCTGCAGCAGAGCCGACAGCTCGAGCTCGGCGCCGCACTCCTCCCGCAGCCGGGCCACGACCTGTCCCGCCAGCAGGGAATGGCCGCCCAGCTCGAAGAAGTCGTCGTCCAGCCCGATCCCGTCCAGACCCAGGACCTCGCTCCAGATCCGGGCGACCACCCGTTCCACAGGCGTCCCCTCCACCTCCGCCGGCGCAGCGGACGGCCCTGTCGCCGCGGGATCCGGCAGGGCACGGCGATCGACCTTGCCGCTGGAGGTCTTCGGCAGGGCCGGGAGCGTCACGACCGCCGAGGGCACCATGTAGTCGGGAACCAGCCTGCGCATCCGGGCCCGCACCTCGGTCTCCTGGAGCGCGGTCTCGCCCTGGACCACGTACGCGGTCAGCCGCTGGTCCCCGGGACGGTCCTCGCGGACGACGACGGCGGCCTCGCGCACCTCCTGGATCGACAGGAGCCGGGCTTCGACCTCACCGCACTCCACCCGGAACCCGCGAATCTTCACCTGGCCGTCCGCGCGCCCGAGGAACTCGATCTCCCCCGACGCCGTCCGGCGCCCGAGGTCCCCGGTCCGGTACAGACGCGAGCCCGGCACGTCGGAGAACGGGTCCGGCACGAACCGCTCCGCGGTCAGCCCAGGACGCTTCACGTAGCCGCGCGCCACCCCGGCGCCGCCGACGAAGATCTCCCCTCTCACGCCGTCCGGCACCGGTCTCATCAGCTCGTCCAGGACGTGGACGGTCGTGTTCTCGATCGGGCTTCCGATCGGCAGTGTGACGGGGGTGTCGGAAGAGTCCAGCCCGCTCGGCGCGAAGAGCGCCTCCGTGGAGATGACGGCCGACTCCGTCAGCCCGTACACATGGTGCACGGCGTTGACCAGACCGTCCCAGCGCCGGATCAGCTCCGCGGGAAGGGGTTCACCGCCGATCACCAGCCTGCGCAACCTGGTGCCCGACGCCGGGTCGAGCGTGGACCACAGCGCGGGGACCGTCTGCATCACGTCGATGCCATGGTCGCGGATGAACCTCTCCAGACCCCGGCCCGAGACGTCATCGGCCATGGCGAGGTGCAATTCCGCCCCCGACGCCAGCGCCGCGAAGACGTCGAGCACCGACACGTCGAACACCTGCGAGACCGCCTGAGCGACACGGGTGCCGGGGCCGATCCCCCACGACGCGGCGGAGGACGCCACGACGTTGGTCAGGCCCCGGTGCGGGACGACGACGCCCTTGGGCATACCGGTAGAGCCGGAGGTGTAGATGACGTAGGCGGCGGCTTCCGCGCTCGCCACGACGGGGTCCGGCTCCCGAGGCGGCAGCTCGGAGAGCCTGCCCGGGGTCAGCACGACGCACTCCGCCTCGTCCGCCCACCCGCACTGCTCCTCGTCCTCCGCGAGAACGACGCGGGCTCCGGAGTCGGCGACCATATGGGCCAGGCGGTCACCGGGATCGCCTGGCGCGAGCGGCAGGAACGCCCCGCCCGCCTTGAGTACCGCCAGCTGGGCGACCACCAGCTCGACGCCCCGGGGCAGGCACAGGCCCACGACGGACTCCGGTCCCACCCCCGATTCCTGCAGCCGAGCGGCGAGCAGGACTGAGCGCTCCTCCAGTTCGCGGTAGGTCAGCGACTCGTCCCCCGCCACGACCGCGATCGCGCCGGGCCATCGCCGGGAGCGCTCCGAGACCAGCTCGTGCATCAGGGGGGTGTCGTTCTCGTCCACTGCGGAAACCTCCTTCGCGTGTGCCGCGGGACCCCGCGGATCCGTACGGAGATCCAGCCCGGAGAGGCGAATCGACGGATCGGTGACGACCTGTTCCAGAACGCTCAGGTACGACTGGACGAACCGGCTCATGGTCGATTCCTCGAAAAGGTCGGTCGAATAGACGACCTGGCCGCGCCAGCGGCCGCTCGCTTCCTGGGCGACCTGCATCTCCAGGTCGAGGCGGGCCGTCAGCACCTCGACGGGCACCGGAGCGACCTCGATCCCGTCGAGGTGCAGGCCTCCCGCTCCCGCCTCTTTCGCGCCTGCGACATGGAACAGGATCTGGGTGAGGGGATTCCGGCTCAGATCACGCCGGGGAGCCAACTCCTCCACCAGACGCTCGAACGGCAGATCCTGATGATCGAAAGCCCCCAACGCATCACCACGCACCCGCCCCA
>NZ_JBDPLZ010000001.1:0-1050479 GCF_039871655.1 Actinocorallia sp. B10E7 | reverse complement strand
CTGCCCAGCGGATACCCGGCAGGCACCCCGCAAGAATCCCTCGACTGCGCCTGCGGCCTCTACCTCGGCGACACCACAGCCTGGCTCGACCCGCCACCCCCGACGAATTAACGGGCGCGACCACTAGCGATAGCGGCCCCGCGGTGTCCGTCGGGATCCTGGTGGTGGTTCTCGGTTCGGGCTTCCGGCGAGTCCAGGATCGGGCTGGTGTTCCCACCCGGTAGGGCCTGCTCTTGGCGTTTCGGAGAAGCCACCGGGAGGTGTCCGCTGCGGTGGGGTTCTGATGTTGTGTCTCTCGGGTGGGGCGGCATCGTGACATGGTTCGGGATCGAGGTGCGGGAGCGTCTCGGCGGGGAGCACAACGGATTAAAAGTCTGCGGCAGCGGGCACGAAGGGGCGTTTGCGGGTAGCGATCGCTGAGCATGGCTCGACTGGGTTCCCCAGACAAGAACCCTTGAGCAACCCGTCCCCAGACGTTCGGTGTCGGACATGGTGTCCCCACCTGAAAGGGTGACTTGACCTGGAATAACACGATGGACGGGATATGGAGGGCGTCGCCGTCCGCGTCGCCCAACGCATCCGATCCCTCGCCGCCTAAGAGCACTGATCTTAACCAACAGCATTAGGAATTACTCGTTTAGGATGGTCGCGTGGGCGAACGCGTGTCGGCGTATCAGCGAAGGCGAGTGCTCGATGTCCTGCCGCTCGTTGCGGACTGGCCGCTCACGATGTCCGGGTGGGAGTACGTAGGCGGTCTGCTGGCCTGGCTGGAGGACGCACTTCTGCGGGACGACGGGCCGGAGGTCGGTCGGCTGGCCTCCGCTCTGGAGGCGGCGTCGCCCTCCAGGATCCATGTGCGGGTCTCCGCTCAGCGGGCGGAGCCGCCAGCGCCCGTGCGTGATCGGTTGAACCGGCTGCAGGAGACGCTCGCTGGCCCTCCGCTCGAGGACGTCCGGGAGGGGTCCGGAGACGATGCTGAGTGACCCCTCGCTGGTCGTCCATCTGTTCGTCTCGGTCCTTGACCCGTCCTACCGGGAGTTCCGGGCCGCCTGGGAGAGGTTCCGCGGAGACCAGGTGCTGTCCGACGTACCAGGTCTGCCGGTCGCGCCTCCGGAGAGCTGTGCGGACCTGCCTTCGTCTGGGCTGATCGCCGCCTCCGAGAACGCCGACGGCTCCGTCCAGGCGGTGCTGCGTCGCCGTCACGACCTGCTGTACTGGTCGGTGGCCCTGACTGCGGCAGGCGGATGGGAGGCCGCCGAGCGGGAGTGGCGGGAATCCGTCGGTCCGACGTCCGGGTGGGCGGTCGGTGAGGCCCGTGTCCTGCTGGCGCACGCCGATGACCTGGATGACGCGGGGCTGCCCGGCGCGGTCATCGACGCACTGCCTGGCGAGACTGGACCGCTCACTGCGTCCGTGTGGGACATGCCCGCACTGCGACTCTGGGAGCCGCCCGGCGAGGACGACCGACCCCTGCGCCGCATCGCCATGATCGCGGCGGACGGGCGCGCGGCGGACGGATGGATATGGAGCGAGAGCAGCGGCGTCCCGCCCCCATTCGCCCGGTATCTCGCTTATGCTGCGAAGGTTCGGCACCAGATCCGTGTGCACGCTGCGGCGGGGCCGCCGCCTGCGGTCGGTGAGCTCGCCGACCGGACGTTGGCGAGACTGTCCTCCCCGCCCGGCGTCGGCGCGGACCGGCTCGATGATCTCACCGATGCCCGGGAGCGGCTGCTGTCGGAGGTCACCGGACCGGAAGGTCTCAACCGGCGGCTCATCGGGCTCCGGGAGATGCGCAGGACCGTCCAGATCGCCCTGGCGAACGAGGAGTCGGCGGCGAGGGAACGAGGCGGGTCGTTCGCCGACGACCTCGACCTGGCCCGGTGGTTCTGTGATGTTCTGGAGGACGAGATCGCCTATCTCGACCTGGACCGGGAACGGGTCCGGGACACTCTAGATCTGCTCACCGCGCGGTTCGATGCGGAACTCCACCGCGATCGGCAGCAACTGCACGAGCGGGAGACGGCCCGGCAACACCGCGGAGAACGCGTCACCCTGCTGCAGACTGCGCTGGTCGGTGCCGCACTGATGGCACTGGCCGCGATCCAGGCGTTCGAATACCGGGTGGAATTCCTTCCCGCGTCCACGATGCCCGCGGTCATCGCCTTTCTGGGCACACTGTCCTTGAGCCTGGCCACCGTCGTCCTTGCGGTCTCGGCTGCGGGCACGGGGTATGAGCGACTGGTCCGCTTCTTCGGCGGCTTGGCGGCGGCCACCGCGGGCTGGGTCGCCCTCGACCTCGCCGCCCAGGCCGTGACCGACCGGGCCGCGCCGTCGGCCGCCGTCTGGGCCGTGATGGCGGTCCTGTTCCCGGCCGGATGGGCGACGGTCCGCCGGGTCGAGGAAGGACGCCAGTTCAGGCTCCGACGTGCAGGTACGCCGCCCACGTGAAGGGGTTGCCCGGATCCTCCTCTCGTGCCCGCAACGCCGCTTTCCGCAGGGCGAACGGTGCCTGGGACGGATCGGGCGGCCCTGTTCCATCCCCGGTGAGGACGGAGTAGAACCCGATCGCGAGGCGGGCGGCGGGGATGTCGGCGACAGGCCACAGCGTCCCGATGACCTGGCGGTATCCGGCCGTCAGGAATCCGCTCGTGATGTGCAGGGCCTCGTCGAGCTGACTGTGGAACGGGCCGGTGCTGCTGCATGCAGAGAGGAACGCCAGGTCGGCGTGCAGACGCAGTTTGGTGAGGGACTCGACGGTCAGCGGCTCGGTCTGGTGATCGTGAAGGAGGAGCCGGGGCGGACCGGAGAGGTCGTCACCAATGCCGTGGCAGGCGAAATGGGCGATGGAGCGCCGCCCGATCGCGGTGAGGACGGCGGCACGGGTGGCGTCCGGGCCGCTGAGGAGCAGGGCGCCGGGGACGAGCCGGGCGATGCCGTCGGTTTCGCGGGCGACGCCGAGCAGGGGAGTCGCCCCGGGGGTGTCGGGCTGGGCTACCAGCAGTGTGGCGGCGTCGTGGGAAGGCGCCTGGCTGAGAGCCTGGCCGAGAGCACGGATGGTCGGAGTGTAGGTGGAGACGACGCGGTCCAAGGCACTGTGCCGTCGAGCGCCGGAACGTCTGGCGGCATGGAGGGGGAGGTAGGCGACGTTGCCGACGGCGCACCAGCGGATCCGCGGCGGGTCCTGCGCAGGAGTCGTCTCTCGGAGGCCGAGAGCGTCGAGCACGGGTCCGGTGACGGTGTCCCAGGTCCAGGCGAGGGAGACGAGTAGACGATTGGCCGCCGCCTCCCTGTGCTCGGGGGATCCGGCGTCTGCGATCATGCCTCGGATCGTTCTGACCTCGCGGGCGAGCGCGTTGTCCGTGAGACCAGGCAGAGGAAGCGCGTGGACATCCTCTTTCGAGACGATCAGGGCGTGGCCGCCGGTGTCGCCAGCCAGGACCATCACCACGGGGACGTCGTCAACTAGGCCGAGGATGCGGTCGAAGGGCAGGGGGCGCAGGAACGACCTGAACTCCGGATGGGCGCGGACCGAGTCGAGAAGCCGCTTCCATCCGCCTTCGAGCTCCTCCCGTTCGGCGCGGATCCGCTCGGTCTCCACCAGGGGAGGCGGCGGGGAGAAGGGCGTGGCGAGGGACTCTTCTGTGTCGAGGAGCCGCATCCGTTCGCGCAGCCGCCGGTATTCCGCCGCCGCGTCCGGGAGGAGACCGTCGAGCCTCGCCAGGTCGTCGTGGAGCTCGCGGGCATCGGACAGCAGCACACCGCGGGTCTGCTCCAAGAGCTCGACGGCGCGCCGCGGGTCGCCCGCCGCGAGTGCGGCCTGTGCCGCGTCCGCTCCGAACCCGCTGAGATGCTGCAGCCGCATACGCCGGTCGTTCCAGCTCATCGTCAGCGGCGCGAGTTCGGTCAGCAGGTTCGCGGCCGCGCCGTAGACCCGGACCGCCTGGTGCGGGTCGGCCTCGAACGCGGTGATCTGGGCCAGTCCCCAGGCGGATACGAAGCGGGAGTCGACGCCTGCGCCATCGTCGTCTGCTATGCCGGCGTACAGTCGCCGGGCTTCGGCGAGGGCGCCCTGCCGCCCGGTCTTCTCGTGGATCTGCAGAAGGATCGAGGCGAGCTGCAGGTCGACGGAGACACTCGCCTCCCGAAGACCGGTCCCGAGGGTCGCCGCGCGACGGAGGCCGTGCTCGGCGTTCAGCAGCGCCTCGAGCCGGCCGGTCCGCTGGAAGACCAGGAGCTGCGTCTGGCTGCGGCTCAGCCAGGCGATCGAGAGGTGCGGGCTTGCGACCGGACCGTCGTCGAGCGCCGCGCCGAGCAACGTCTCGACCTCCTCGAGGAGGTCGAGATCACCTTCCAGGCTGTACTGGAAGGTGAGGAGAACGGCAAGCGAATTGCAGGCCTGAACGCGCCTGACGTCGCCGTCCGGGATGTCCGCCACGGCCCGCCGGGCGGCGGAGATCCCGAGACCGAGCAGACCGGCGTCCCGATACCGCATGAACAGGGCATACTGGAGGTGGCAGAAGGTCATCAGAGCACTCGGCGCGTGCTGGCCGGTCTGTCTGACGGTCCTGATGACCCCGTCCATGCGCGTCCGGGCCTCGTCGAGGACAAACCCCTCTCCGGAGTGGTCGTAGCGGGCCAGCAGGCCGCTCACCAGATTACTCACGTAGAAGGTGCGGTCCGCATGGCTGTCGGGGGTCAGGTCGACGGCCCGCTTCATGTGCGCGATGGATGCGTCGAGATCGGTGAGGTTCCTGGTGCGGGAGTATGAGAGCCGCAGGATGGAGCCAAAGTTGTTGTGGGCGCGGGCGCTGTCCGGTGCCGCCTCGGCGGCGGCTCGGCCGACGGTCAGTGCCTCCGCCAGCAGGTTGGTGTCGGGGTCGTGGCGGTAGGCGGTGTCGAGGGCGTAGCCGAGGCTGGCGAGGACCGACGGGGTGATGTGGGGGGAGTGATCCTGCGCGGTCCGTACGCCTTGGCGCAGGAACGCGATGCTCTCGTCGAGGACCGCCCTGTCTCCGGTCGACTCGAACAGGCTGCAAAGGATCTGGCCTCGATAGTTCAGTAGGTTCGCGGTGAATCGCCAGTCGGAGGGCGCGGTCTCCGCCGCCTTTCGCAGCAGGTCCGCGGCCTCAGCGAGCGTCTGCAAGTCACTCTCCGCCTGGGCGCAGCCGTACAGGACGCTTCCCGAGTGCATGAGCAGGTAGGCGTAGCGGTGGGGAGGAAGGGAGCCCGGAGTCGTCTGCGTGTGCAGCATCCGTTGCAGTCGCCGCTTCGCTTCGGCGATGGCGGCGAGATCGTCCGTTGCGAGGTAGAGCTCGCCCAGGGCACTGGCCAGAGCGAGAACAATGTCCGTGTCGGGCTGTTCCCCCTCCGCGAGGGGCCGGAGCAAGTCGATGCACTCTCGCAGGAGGTCGGTGCCCTCTTGTGCGAGGGTCGTGGTCGCGAGGGCCGAGGTGAGCTTGATGGTCTGCCGGTGCTGCGGATCGAGCGGGTCGAGCGTCGCGAGGACTGGCCGGAGGAGCGGCGAGTACAGCACGGTCAGGAGCGCTTCCTCCCTGAGGAGGTAGGCGTTGTGGAAGATGCCGACCAGGTACCGGAGAGACTCTGGCCGTCCCTGGTCGGACTGGTCGAGAGCCCGTCGGACCCAGCGTTCGATCTCCTCCCTGCGCCCGGGTTCCGGGTCGAGCGCGTAGCAGAACACCAGGACGGAGAGGCGCACGCCAAATTCTCGGTCGAGTTCCTCCGCCTCCACCGGAACCTCATGTAGCAGCAAGGCCGCTTCCCACAACATGTCCTCAGAGGAGGACGGGGCATCGTTGAAGAGCGCGAGCAGCAGGGCGGCCAGTGAGAACTTCCAGTCCGCGACCTCGGGGCGGGTGGGATACGCGTCGAGCAACGCGCGGATCACCGAGACCGAGCGATCCGCCCACGCAACATTATTCGTCGCATTCTGGAGACTTTCGTACCCCCGGACGAGGAGATACCGCAGGTCAAAGAGTTCCTTCTCGGAAAGGGGACCGTCGATCGCACGCTCGAGGTGGATGAGTCCCTGGCGCAGCGCCTCGACCTCGCCGTTAAGTTCGTATTGCTTGGAGGCGATCTGTCCAATGAGTGAGTCCAAGACCGCCTTCGGCTGCTCACCTCCACTGAACCTCGCGAGGAGCGCCGCTGCAGCCTCTGCCGTTCGCCGCGCCTCGCCGAGCAGGGGTAGGTCGGCTTCCCCCGAGGACGCGTTCGCCAAGGCACCGGCGAGGGCGGCCTGCCACTTCGCCCGAATGGCCACCCGTTGCGCTGGCAGGCCGTCCGAGGAAGGTGAGGCCGAGGGCTCCCCACCTGACTGGTGCAGTCGCCGCCGTGTGAGCACCACCAAGTCGACCACGTCGGACAGGGCGGCCTCCGGGATACGGACGTCGACCAATGAGACGAGGTCGCTGTGAAGAACATCGAGGGTTGCGGCATCGTCCATTCCTTCGATCTCGGCGTAGGCCGCCGCTTTGGCCGCATCCGGGTCGTGCTTGTACCAGGTGATGAACTCCCGTAGACGCACTAGCCACGCTAGGTCACTGGACGGCTGCCGGGAGATCAGGAAGGCGCGTATCGCCTGACTGGACGCTTCGATCAGGTCTTCCCAGTCTTCTTGTGCGCTGGCGTTCTGCCGTGCTAGGTGGTATCTCGCCAAGGTGAGATGCGCCTCGCGGTTCTGTTGCTTTCTCACTCCCTCCGCAGCCGATACCACCGGGGGAGCCAGCACCCATTCGGCATCCCCTGTCCTCTCCCACCGTTCGAGGGCTTCGCCGACCAGCTGCCGCAGCCTTCTCGCGAGGAGACGATTCGCCAGCGGCAGCACTCCCCACGCCAGAACGACGAGAGAAACGTAGAACACGATGAAGGCGGTCATCACCCTTCCAGTAAAACCGCCATCGCTGCCTTCAGGGAGGCGTGAAGAAGAAGGAGCCGGAGGTGGTCGGGTAGCCCGGAGCGTTTCAGCCTCGGGCTCCCACAGATTAAGCCTTTGTCGGTAACCTCTCGTGACTGTTTGTGATGTCAGAGGGTGCGGTCGTTCTCGTGGTGGAGCAGGACGAGGGCTGCTGCGGTGATGGCGCCGATCCTCCAGGGGTCGAGGCTGACTCGGCGCAGGGCTTTGAAGGTGACGATGAGCAGGGCGTTCGCGCGTTCTCCGATGCCGCGCAGGCCTCGTAGCAGCTTGTTGTGGGTCTTGTGGTCGTCGGTGAGCCGGCGTCCTTTGGTCTTCTTGGCCGGGACGCGCAGTATGTGGGCGGCGCCTTCGTAGCCGAGGTCGGCCAGGCAGGTCAGGGTGTCCTTGACCTGGGCGAGGGCGTCGATGAGGCCGTGGGCGCGGGCGCAGGTCATGTCGTGTTCGCGGCCGGGCCGCACTCCGGAGGTCCACAGCGGCCATCCGTCGGGGGCGGAGAGGACCTGGACGTTGCCGCCGTGGGTGCTTGTGCTTGCCCGACCACCACAGGTCCGCGGTGTTCGGGCCGGGCGTGCTCACCCGGTCGGTGGCGATCACGACTCCGTCCACGTTCACGTGTGAGCACCCGGCCTCCTGAGCCGCTTGGAGGACGCCGTGCAGGTCGGGGGCATGGGCGGCGAGCACGTCGATGCCCTCGTGCAGGTAGCGGTAGGCGGTCGTGACGCTGATGGCGTTGTCGACCGCGAGCCGCCGTATCCGGGTGGTGTCCAGGAACCACCGCAGGATCAGCACCGCCTGCGCCCGGCAGTCCAAGACCCGCCGACCCGTGCGGGTGCCGCGTCGCTCGCGCTCGGTCTCCAGCAGTTCCGACACGAACGACCGTCTCCTCCTGCACATCTAGGACGGCGGAGTATGTGACACTTGAGGACACGTGAAGCCTCTGCTCTATGAAGTTGATCTCTCGACAAGACCACTTCTAGCAGGGGCTTCATGTTTTTCAGGGCATGTCGCGCCCGATCACGGGAGACACGGCCAGGCGATCACGCAACGTTGCCGCCGGTTACCGACAAAGGCTCATTGAGCTTCCCCCGATCGGCGGCCACGTGATCTGAGTCGGCCCTGTGCCGTCAGCATTTCCCGGAGGGTCCGTGGCTTTGCAGAGTTGGAAATCCGTAAACCGCTGGTGAACCAGGGTGAGGGTTTTTTGTGGGGAAGTGAGGAGATCCGGGGGCGGGGCGGGAGGATCATGCCCGGTATGAGGAGAGGGAACGTCGCCGCGGTGAGTGCGGCCCTGTGTGTGCTGACGGTCGCCTCGCCCGCGCGTGCCGACCTCCCTGCCGCCGACACCGTGTGGATCGAGCAGAGCCCGGCCTCCACCTGGTTCAAGAGCGACCTGCTGGCCGCCGCCGAAGTGGGCGGCGAGCTGTGGGCCGGCGGCTACCAGGGGCAGGTGGAGTTCCTCTGGCCCACCGACGACTGGAAGACGGTCGTGCTGCGGCCGCCCAAACCTCTGCTGCGACGCTACTCCGGAGGCTCCTGGCAGAACATCGACCTGCCCTCGATCAACTACGGGCTGATCGGGGACATGGAGGCCGCCGGTCCCCAGGACCTGTGGGTGCTCGGCGCCCGCTACGTCTGGGGCGTGGCGAGCCCCTACCTGGCCCGCTGGGACGGCTCGGCCTGGACCTCCGTCTCCCTTCCTCCCGGGCTCTCCTCGTCCACGGACCTGGCCGCGGCGCCCGACGCGGTGTTCGTCGCCGACGCCGACGGGGACAGGAGGCTGCGCACCTACACCGGCGGCCAGTGGACGACCGGCCCTGACTCTCTCTCGATCGTGCAACTCGCGTCCCATCCCGAGGGCGGAGCCTGGCTGCTGGGCGACGACGGCGGTACCCGCGTGGTGGCCCGCTGGGACTCCGGGTCCTGGCAGAACATCCCCCTCCCCGAGGGCTCCACCGTCGACCGCATCTACGTCCTGGGCCAGGACGACCTCCTCGCCCACGTCGACGGCCACTACCGGCGCTGGGACGGCTCCGCCTGGACTCCCGTGGGCCCGCCCAGGGCGCTCGTCGCCTCCGACGCGGTCTTGTCCCCCTCCGGAACTCTCTGGCTGCTGGAGGGCCATTTCGTGACCAACCTTGTCGGCTCAACGTGGTCCACCCAGCTGACGCCCCTTCCCGACTACGACTACACCGTCTACATCAGGTCCGTCACCACGGCCGCGGATCGCCTCTGGATCACCGGCCGCCACTCCGACAAACCGGTCGCGGCCTTCGCCGCCTCCTGAACCACGCCACCGAGGAGAGCATCACCATCACCCCACCAGGCGGCGGCAGTACTTCACCGGTCGTCCGCCGTCGCCGTCCCACCGGCTCGGACAAGGGCATCACAGGTCTTCTAGAGTCCGTGGATGACCAGTGATCTTCTCCTCACGGTTCTGGGTAGTGCGACGCCCTACGCGAGCGTGGACAACCCCTGTTCCGGTTACCTGGTGTCGGGTGGAGGCGCCCGGGTGTGGGTGGACGCGGGCAGCGGGACGCTGGCCCAGCTGCAACGGCATGTACGGCTGGACGAGCTGGACGCGATCTGGATCTCGCATTCGCACGCCGACCACAGCGCGGACCTTCTCACCGCCTACTACGGGGCGCTCTATGCCGACATTCGGCTCGCGGCTCCGATCCCTTTGCACGGTCCGCCGGGCATCGCCGACCGGCTCGCTCACTTCCTCACCAACACCGACACCCGCAGCCCGATCGAGTCCGCCTTCGCCGTCGAGGAACTGCACGACGGGCATCAGGTGCGGGTCGGCGCGCTCACGTTGACCAGCCGGGCGGTGGCGCACGGCATTCCCGCCTTCGCCTTGCGCGTCGAGTCCGCGGGCCGGTCGCTGGTGTACTCCGGGGACACGGCGCCCTGTCCTGCTCTGACGGGCCTGGCCGAGGGGTGCGACGTGCTGCTGTGCGAGGCAGAGAGCGACAAGGCCCCCGGCACGGGGGAACAGGTCCACCACACGCCGGAGGACGCCGGTGACACCGCCCGCTCAGCAGGGGCGGGACGGTTGATCGTCACGCACGTCGGGCGTTTCCTCACCCCGCAGCAGGCGGTGTCCCGTGCCGCGGCCCGGTTCGACGGTCCCATCGCCTACGCCGCCCCCGGCGCCACCTTCTCGGTGGGGTGAACCGTCTCGGCTTCATGGCGGGTCAGCGGTCGAGACGGCGGATACGTTCGAGCTGCGCCTCGACCGCGTCAGCCGGTGGGGTCGAGACGGGTCGCGGCGTCGTGGGACTCGCGGGCGTCGAGCAACTCGTCCCAGTGCTCCTCTGCCCAGGCGCAGGCGGCCGCCATCGGGGCGAGCAAGCTGCGGCCCAGAGGGGTCAGTTCGTACTCGACGTGCGGGGCGGTGACGGTGTGGACGGTGCGTTTGACCAGGCCGTCGCGTTCCAGGGAACGCAGTGACCGGGTGAGGACCTTGGGGGTGACGCGGCTCAGGGGGATCCGCAGTTCGGAGAAGCGGCGTG
This sequence comes from Actinocorallia sp. B10E7, assembly GCF_039871655.1. Classification (NCBI taxonomy): domain Bacteria; kingdom Bacillati; phylum Actinomycetota; class Actinomycetes; order Streptosporangiales; family Thermomonosporaceae; genus Actinocorallia; species Actinocorallia sp. B10E7. The sequence goes on along the minus strand of NZ_JBDPLZ010000001.1, from coordinate 1,040,030 downwards.
GGCCGTGTTCCAGGCAGCGGATGACGAGCGCCGCCCATTTGTCGCCGAAGCGGATCGGGTTGAGCGAGGACGGGCACAGCTCGTCGAACATGTCGGCGGGCAGGGGCTCCCTCATGGGCTCACGATAGCCGGTATCCCGGTGGTAACCACAGGTCTCGGTAGCGTCCGCGAAACGGCCGGGAGCAAAAGGCTCCGGTTCCGGTGAGAGGTGGTTGCCATGGACATCGTGGTTTTCGGTGCGGGTGGTCGGGCCGGTCGGCAGGCGATCGCCGAGGCGCGTCGACGAGGGCACCGGGTCACCGCCGTGGTGCGCGACCCCGCGCGTCACGGGGATCTGGCCGATGTGCGGGTGGTGGCGGGTGACGTCACGGACGGGGCGAGCGTTGAACGTGCGGCCGTCGGGCATGACGCCGCGATCAGCGCCGCCGCCGATCTGTCCGTGCCGCCCCGCGAGTTCTTCACCGCGTCGGCCCGCGCCCTGACCGGCGGTCTGGCGAAGGCGGGTGTTCACCGGCTGGTGGTGGTCGGGCTCGCGTCGATCATGCCGGGGGCGTCCGGTGCGCCGCTGATGGACGAGCCCGGCTACCCCGATGAGTACCGCGACTTCTATCTCGGCCACGCGGCGGGCCTCGACGAGCTCCGGAACAGTGAGCTCGACTGGGCGTACGTCGCACCTGCGGGGGATTTCGACCATGATGGCGCGCGCACCGGCCAGTACCGGGTCGCCGAGCACGGAGACTCGGCCAGCCGGATCACGTACGCGGACTTCGCGATCGCGCTGCTCGACGAGATCGAGGCGCCTCGCCACCACCGCGCCGCCGTCAGCGTCGGGGAAGCGTGATGCCCGAGGTCCACGACAGCCCGAACCCCTGGGTCGCCGAGCACATCCGTCGTTTCCAGGAGACCGGCGGCCGACCACGGCCGGGAATGAACGACCTGCTGCTGACGACCCGAGGCCGGAGAACCGGTGAACCGCGCCGCACCGCGCTGGTCTACGGACTCGACGGCGACCGCTACGTCCTGGTGGCCTCCAACCGCGGCGCGGACCGTCATCCGGCCTGGTATCTGAACCTGCTCGCCGATCCATGTGTCACCGTGCAGGTCGGTACGGAGGTCTTCACCGCGCGGGCGCGTCCCGTCATCGCTGCGGAACGTCCGCCTCTATGGCGCTTGATGGTGTCGGCCAGGCCGGAGTACGCGGCCTACCAGGAGCGGACCGCCCGTGAGATCCCCGTGGTTCTCCTGGAACGCCGGTAAAAAGGCCACTTCCGATCATCGGAAGTGGCCTTTTCGGTGTCCGTGCGGCAGCGTCGTCGAAGGGCGGGCCGTAACGGGTGGTCAGAACACCGTTCCGGCGTCGTGGGCGATCAGTTCGTCGGTGGCGCGTTCGGCGTCTGAAAGGCGGGGCCTTCATGGCGTTCAAGGAGTACTTGGTTCAGGAACCGGCGGGAAAGGGTGAAGGGGCGTGGATGGGCGGGCGGCTGGATCCAGGAGGGGCGTCCTGATGAAGATCTCCCGGGTGGACGCCGGTGGGCTGGCCGGGTGCGTCGGCGAGCTCGCCGCTCTGCTCGCCGACGCGGTGGCGGACGACGCGTCCATCGGGTTCCGCGCGAAGACGGGTCCGGCTGAGCTCGCCGCCTGGTGGACGGCGTTGGAACCCGACCTGGCCGGGGGACGCCTGCTCCTGTGGGCCGCCCGCTCCGGCGGGCGGATCGACGGGACCGTGCAGTTGCGGCTGGACGGGACGCCGAGCCGCGCGCACCGGGCGGAGGTGGCCAAACTGGTGGTGCACCGGCGTGCCCGCGGGCGAGGGCTGGCCCGTGCCCTGCTCAGCACGGCGGAGGACGCCGCGGCAGTGCTCGGCCGCACCCTGCTGCTCCTGGACGTCGAGACCGCGAGCCCCGCGGAGCGGCTGTACCGGCGGCAAGGGTGGACGGAGTACGGCGTGCTGCCGGACGCCACGGCGGGCCCGGCCGGAGACCTCAGATCGACCAGCTACTACTACAAGGACCTGCAGGTCCGGGGTTCCCAGCGGTAGGCGGCGTCGTCGGCACGTCTCCAGGCCCGCGTGGTCCTGGAAGAGCTCCTGTCCCGCTACCCGCGTTTCGAGGTGGACACCGCCCGCGGCGTCTTCGCCTCGGGCCACTTCGTCCGTCGTTTCCAGTCCCTCCCTTTCCGCCCGGGCCCGCCGGCCTGACCCTCCCCGGCAGGCTCTGACTCTCCATGCCTTCGACCGTATGGTTGGACCTTCATTGAGACTCATGGAGGACGACTTGGGACTTCGACCCGTTGACCTGGCCCGGGAACACGGGATTTCCACGCAGGCCGTCAGGAACTACGAACAGGCCGGGATCCTGCCGGCGGCGGAGCGGAGCCCTCACGGCTACCGGCTGTACGGGCCGGAGCACGCGCAGGCCCTCCGGACGTTCATCGCACTCGTTCCCGGGCACGGGCACCAGGTCGCGACCGACATCATGAGGGCGGCGAACCAGGGGGATCTGGAGATGGTCTTCAGGCTGATCGACCAGAGCCACGCCGGGCTTCTCCGCGACCGGCAGACCCTCGACGCCGTCACACGGGCGCTGGGCGACCTCACCTCGCAGGACGTTCCCGAGCTGATGAGGGGCGAGGTGCACATCGGGTCCCTCGCCCGGCGGCTGGGGCTTCGGCCCGCGACGCTCCGGAAGTGGGAGAAAGCCGGGATAGTCCGCCCGGAACGGGATGCCGTCACCGGTTACCGCGCCTACCCGGCCGCCGCGGTGAGGGACGCGCACCTCGCTCACCAGCTTCGGCGGGGCGGCTATCCGCTGGAACGGATCGCTTCGGCGATCGAGCAGGTGCGCAACGCCGGAAGCGTCGAAGCGCTGGAGTCGACCCTCGAAGACTGGCGTTCCGGGATCGCCAGGCGGAGTTCCTCGATGTTGAGGGCCTCGGCCCGGCTCGCCCGTTATCTCGACATGGAGTCCCGCGAGGGGGGAGCACGCGGGTGACGCTCAGTCGAGGGCTTCGCGGAAACGCTTGACCGCGTCGATCGCGCTCACGGCGAGCACGCCCAGCATCGCGATCGTGTAGAAGGAGTCCGGGACGGTCCAGCCGTCGTTGACGGCGGCCAGGAACTCGGGGTTGAAGAACATGTGCTGGTAGAGGACCCAGGCCAGCGGGAGTGCGAACAGCGCTTCGGCGACGGCGCAGCCGGCGGCCAGCGGGACGGTCCACCGGTGCACGGCGGCGCGGACCAGCTCGAAGGTCACGACGCCCGCGAGGCCGGCGAGGATCGGCCAGATCCAGCCCGACCACAGGGCGGGGTCGAGCACGGGGATCCCGCCGCGGTCGGTCCGGTAGGGCTCGGCGACGTGCTGCCAGACGATCAGTGCGAGCAGCAGCGTGTTCCAGGCCGCCGAGGCGTAGGCCGCCGCGTCCTGCCTGCCCGGCCGGGGAAGGTCGGGCAGGTCGTCGGGGGTCCAGGCGTCGGGGCCGTGGACCGAGCGTTCGAGAGTGCGCGACCGCTCCACCAGGACGAACACGATGGTGAGCCAGGCGAACATCTGGGTGCCGACGGTGATCACCGCGCCGATGCCTCCGGCGAGCACCGAGACGATGTCGCCGCCGTCGAGGACGTCGGCCACCACGGAAGCGGCGGCGACCACCGGCAGCACGGCGGACAGCAGGATCTTCAGCAGCCGGACGTAGGACGGGTAGTACTCGGGCCCGACCAGCGAGAGCGGACGGCCGGTGTAGCGGGCGGCGAGCCGGATCGGGTCGCCCATCTCGGTGAGGACCTCGCGCTCGGCCGAGGCGGGTTCCTGCGCTTCGCGCGCTTCGACGGTGTCGGCGATCGCGGCGCGCAGTTCGTCGGCGACGTCGTCGCGCTGGTCGGCCGGGATCCGCCGGACGACCTCGTGTACGTAGCGCTCGGTCAGCGTGTTCGCGCTCAATGCTTCTCCTTGGTCAGTCGTGAGATCGAGGCGACGAGGTCACGCCATTCGCGGACCAGTCCGGCGCGCACCAGGGAGCCTTCGGGACTGACCCGGTAGAACTTCCGCGGCCGGGCCTCGTCGGTGTTCCACTCGCTGGTGAGCAGTCCCTGCTTCTCCAGCCTGCGCAGCAGCGGGTAGAGGGTGTTGCCGTCGACGGTGACCCCTGCGTCGTTCAGCGTCTCCAGGAGCGCGTAGCCGTACTGCGGCTCCTCGAGCAGCGACAGGCAGGCCAGCACGACGGTGCCGCGGCGCAGCTCCTGGGCCTGGCCGTTGATCAGTTCTTCTGAGGACACGAGCAGCACTATAGTGTGCGTCGCACACTAATGTCACGTGTCGCGAGGACTCGGACGGACCACACTGATCGTCTTCGGTCGTCCTTGAAGCTCAGCAGGTCGCCGGGTTGGCAGCCGAGCTCGCGGCACAGGGCGGCGGCGGCCGAGGTATCGAAAAACGATATGCCTCTGTCAACGGGCCGGGGGCGGACTGTCGTCATCCGTACATGTGCCGATAAGGCGCCGTACACCGTCTGTGCACCTTTCTGGAGATACGGTTCCGGGTTATCTCGCCGGGTCCGGTGCCCGGGGGCGGGGATCGGTCCTGGTGGGGGAGCACGTCGTTCATGTCCTGGTTTGAAGCTGTCGTCCTCGGACTGCTGCAGGGACTCACCGAGTTCCTGCCGATCTCCTCCAGCGCCCACCTGCGGGTCTTCTCCGCGCTGGCGGGCTGGAAGGATCCGGGCGCGGCGTTCACGGCCGTCACCCAGCTCGGGACCGAGTCGGCGGTGCTCATCTACTTCCGCAAGGACATCGCGTCGATCATCGGGGCCTGGACGACGTCCCTGTTCGTGAAGGAACGGCGGAGCGACCCGAACGCCCGGATGGGGTGGTTCGTCATCGTCGGGTCGCTGCCGATCTGCGTCCTGGGCGTGACCTTCCAGCACACCATCGAGACCTCGCTGCGGGACCTGCGGGTCATCGCGACCACGCTGATCGTCTTCGGTCTCGTCCTCGCGGTGGCGGACCGGTCGCTGGCCGGGCGCCGGGCCAGGAAGATCACCGAGCTGACGTTCCCGCACGCGCTCGGCTACGGCTTCGCGCAGTCGCTGGCGCTCATCCCGGGCGTCTCCCGCTCCGGCGGGACGATCAGCGCCGGCCTCCTGCTCGGGTACGAGCGGGAGGCCGCGGCGCGGTTCTCGTTCCTGCTGGCGATTCCGGCGGTGCTGGCCTCGGGCGTGCTGGAGCTGTTCAAGATCGGTGAGGGCCCGGCGCCCTCCTGGGGGCCGACGCTGCTGGCCACGGCCATCGCCTTCGTGGTGGGCTACGCGGCCATCGCCTGGTTCCTCAAGTACATCTCCACCCACACGTTCACGCCGTTCGTGGTCTACCGGGTGGCGCTCGGCCTGCTCATCCTCGGCCTGCTGTTCTCCGGCGCGCTCAGCCCGGACGCGGGGGGCATCGGCTGAGTCAGTGCTCGCGGAGCAGGCTCCCGTGGCCTTCGACGCGGTCGTCGATTCCGTGTTCGCGCAGTGCGTGCCACAACGTCGCGGCGTTGATGGCGACGACGGGCTTGCCGAGTTCGGCCTCCAGCCGCTCGGCGAGCGCGACGAAGGACAGGTTCGTTCCGACCTGGACGATCGCCTCGACGTCGGGCCCGTCGAGTTCGGCGACGACCTCGCGCAGGCGTTCGTCGGGGACGCGGGCGATGTCCATCGCGGTGGGGCAGCGCAGCCCGGTGATGGCGGCGACGTCGAAACCGGCCTCGGTGAAGAACCGGCCGACCTCCTTGTCCGCGATGGGCTGGTAGGGGGAGAACACCGAGATCCGGCGGCATCTCAGTTCCCGGAGGGCGGCCCGGCAGGCGCTCGCGCCCGTCGTGACGGGGAGTCCGGTGCGTTCGCGGAGCCGCCGTTCGAAGGAGGCGTTGCCTTCGACGCCGCCCCAGAACGTCTCCGCGGACATGCCCATCACCATGCGGTCGGGCTCGGCCGTCAGGACGTCCCGCACGGCGGTGTCGATGGACGCGCGGATCTGCCCGAGTAGTGCCTGGAAGTCCGCGTCGTCGCCCATGACGGGGTTCGGGATGTGCATCGATCCGGCCCGGTAGGCGACGCCGTCGACGCCGGCCTTCCAGTAGTCGTGCTCGACGACGGTGTTGGTGCTGGGCACGATGACCCCGAAGACGGCGCGAGGCCCTACTGCGTTCGTCAAAAGATCTCCTGGTGCGTCCGGCGGGAGGGAAACGCGGTTTCCCCGATTCGGCACCTTATCGGGAGCCCTTTTCCCGTCACCGGGCGCAGCCGGTCGTGCACCCGCGCGACCCGGGTGGGCCTCTGCGATGGGCGATTTAAACCTCAGCGTCCTGTAATGCGAAACATACGGGGAATTTTGGGTGTGCTGGTTTGCCGGGCGCTGAACGGGAACGGCTGATGTGCGGCCGTTCTCGTTCAGGCGGCCGCCGATCGTCAGGGGGAGGCGAGGAGAGATGACCGAGAGGACCCAGCACAGGGCCGCAGGCGCGTGGGCCTGGCCGGAGGAGCGGCAGGAGGAGCCCGGGGTCGGCGAACTGATCCAGCGGGCCACCGACCAGGTCTCGGACCTGGTGCGCGCGGAGATCCGGCTGGCCGCGCTGGAGATGAAGGACAAGGGCAAGCGCGCCGGGATCGGGGCCGGGATGGTCGGCGGCGCCGGCGTCCTCGCCGGCTACGGGATCGCGGCGCTGCTCGTCGCGGCGATCGCGGCGCTCGACCTGGTGCTGCCGCTGTGGGCCGCGGCGCTCATCGTCGCGGCGGTCCTGCTGGCCGTGGCCGCGGTGGTCGGCATGCGCGGGCGCAAGCAGGTGGCCGAGGCCGCCCCGCCGGTCCCGGACCGGGCGGTCGCCAGCACCCGCGAGGACATCAACGAGATCAAGGAGAGAGCACACCGATGACTCACCCGGGGGACAACGCAAGCGCGCCCATCGCGGCGGGGGACACGACGCGGTCGGGCGCGACGGCGCTCGGCACCCAGGAGGACACCGGCGCCGAGAACGTGACGCAGCTGCGCGAGGGAATCGAGCAGACCCGCAGGGAACTCGGCGACACCGTGGACGCGCTGGTCGCCAAGACGGACGTGAAGGGGCGCGCCCAGGAGCGGGCCCGCCAGGCCAAGGCCACGGCGCGGGAACGGCTGCAGACCGTGCGCGGCAGGGCGGAGGAGCTCGGCACGCAGGCCCGCCGGACCGTCACCGATCCCGAGAACGCGCCCAAGATGAAGGGCGGGGCCGCGGCCGCCGCGGGCGTCGCCGCCGCCGGCGTCGCGGTCTGGACGTGGCAGCGGCGCCGCCGCCGTCCCAGGACCCCGTGGGCCAGGACGGTGTGGGCGGTGCGGGAGGCCGCGGCGCGGGCCAAGGGCCCCGTCGGGCAGGCCGTCAACACGATCGTCACCAGCGACGTCACCGTCCGGACGATGGAGAGGGCGCGGCAGGCCGCCGCGGCGCCGGAGGCCAGGCCCCGCGCCGAGGGCGCCGGCGCGGCGCTCGGCACCCTGCTCGTCCTGACCATCCTGCGCCGGGCCGCCCGGCGCATGCCCGCCGGGAGCTGAGCGGACACGGGGCCGACGATGCGGACGAACCAGAAGAGCCAGACGGAGGGCGCGGCCGGGGAAGAAGCCCCCGACACGCCGACCGACCTGCCGGCCCCGTCCTGGTGGGCGGCGGTGAAGCGCACCGTCGGGGAGTTCAAGAAGGACGACCTCGGTGACAGGGCGGCCGCCCTCACCTACTACGGGGTCCTGTCGATCTTCCCCGCCATGCTGGTGGTCATCTCCCTCGTCGGCCTGGGCGGCACCTCGGCCACCCAGGGGCTGATCGGGAATCTGGGCGACCTGGCCCCCGGCCCGGCCAAGCAGATCCTGATCAACGCCCTCACCGAGCTCCAGCGGAGCCGGACGGGCGCCGGCGTCGTGGCCCTCGTCGGTCTCGCGCTGGCGATCTGGTCGGCGTCGGGGTACGTGGCGGCGTTCATGCGCGCCTCCAACGTCGTCTACGACGTGCCGGAGGGGCGCCCGATCTGGAAGACGCTGCCGATCCGGATCGCCGTCACACTGATCACCCTGGTCCTGCTCTCGGTCTCCGCGATCGCCGTGGTGGTCTCCGGCCCGCTGGCCCAGCGGGCCGGAGACCTCATCGGCCTCGGCTCGGCCGCGGTCACCACGTTCAACATCGTCAAGTGGCCCGTGCTGCTGCTTGGCGTCAGCTTCCTGTTCGCCCTGCTCTACTGGGCCTCACCCAACGCCAAGCAGGGCTTCAGATGGGTCACCCCGGGCGGGCTCCTGGCGATCCTGCTCTGGCTGGCGGCCTCGGCCGGCTTCGCCTTCTACGTCGCGAACTTCTCCTCGTACAACAAGACGTACGGGAGCCTCGCCGGGATCATCGTCTTCCTGGTCTGGCTGTGGATCTCCAACATCGCGATCCTGCTCGGCGCCGAGTTCAACGCCGAACTCGAACGCGGACGGGCCATCACCACGGGGCATCCGGCGGACGAGGAGCCCTACGTGGAGCTCCGCGACACCCGGGCGCTCGACGAGGACGACCTGCCGTCGCGGAACGACGGCTGCGATTCGGACGGAGCGGACGGGCCGGACGAGAACCCCGATCACCCGGGGTACGCGGGCCGCTCCCCTGGGTAGCTTCATGATCGGAGCGGGATCCCGTTCCGATCATCGGGGAGAGGCGGCTTGTGATGACGCTCGGGTTCAGGTGCAGGGCCTTCCCGGCGGTGGCGGCCCTCGGCCTGGCGGGGTCGCTGGCCGTCTCGGCCTGCGGCGAGAACACCTCGCAGGCCGAACGCGCCGGGCTCGGAGTGCTGACGGTGAGCCCCGAGGCCGGGGTCCTCTCCTCCCGGGTGTCGGAGAAACTGGACCGGGCCGTCAAGGGGGTGATGAAGGAGACGAAGGCACCCGGAGTCATCGTCGGCCTGTGGATGGACGGCGGCGGTTATGTGCGCGCGTTCGGGGTGGCGGACAAGGCCACCAGGGCCCCGATGTCCACGGGGCTCTTCATGAAGATCGGCAGCGAGACCAAGACGTTCACCGTCACCGCGCTCCTGCGGCTGGCCGACCAGGGCAGGCTCGGGCTGGACGACCCCGTCTCCAAGTACGTCTCGGGTGTGCCGAACGGCGACCGCATCACGCTCCGGCAGCTGGCGGGGATGAAGAGCGGGCTCTACCCCTATACCTCCGACCCCGGATTCCAGAAGGCCGTCCTGGCCGACCCGAAGCGCTCCTTCACCCCCAGGCAGCTGCTGGCCTACTCCTTCGGGCACCGGGCGGTCTTCAAGCCGGGAGAGAAGTTCCAGTACAGCAACACCAACACGATCCTGCTCGGCCTGGTGGTCGAGAAGGTCGGCGGCAGGCCCCTGCGCGAGTTCGTCCGGCGGGAGGTGCTGGTCCCGGCCAGGCTGAGGCGGACGCTCTTCCCCCGGGGCACCGAGTTCCCCCGTCCGCACGCCCAGGGCTACACCAGGCAGGCGGCGGGAGGGAGGCTCACGAACGCCACCGGCTGGAACCCCTCGTGGGCCTGGGCCGCCGGGGCCATGATCTCCACGATGGAGGACATGCGGAGCTGGGCGCAGACACTGGCCACGGGCACGCTCCTGTCGCCCGCGACCCAGGCCGAGCGGATGAAGGACCCGTACGAGCCGTTCCCCGGCCTGCGTTACGGCCTCGGCATGTTCGAGGTCCGCGGCTGGCTCGGGCACAACGGCTCGCTGCCCGGCTACCAGAGCGTCGTGGTCCACCTGCCCGCCCGGCGGGCGACCCTCGTCGTGCTGACCAACACCGACACCAGCCACAAGGGCCGTGACGTGGGCACGCTGTTCGCCAACGCGGTCACCCGCGTCGCCACCCCGGAGAACGTCTACAACCTGCCCGCCACGCCCTCTTCGCCCGCCCCGAGCCGCACCCGCGACTGACGCGGAATGGTGGATGAAATGTCAAGAATGGAATTGGTGGGGTATTGGTGATTTGCGGGGCTTTGTCCGAAATGTCGGGGGTATGACCGGGGAATCTGTAAGGAGAGGGACGGGCCGCCCCGGGCGGCCCGGGAGGGACCTTCCATGGCGGAACCCGGCCATTTCCCGGCACCTGTGCGGGACCTGTGCGGAACCATGCTCGTTCACCGCAGGCTGCTCAACGAGAGCATGACCTACCGGGCGCAACGGGCGCGGATCGAGAACAGGGCGCTTCAGTACGAGAAGGAGCAGCTCATCTCCTCTCGGAGAGAAGTGGTCACTATTCCGGTTGTCGTGCATGTTGTTCACCATTCCACCAGCCCGGACCAGAACATCAGCGATGAGCAGATCCACAGTCAATTGTCGGTTCTGAATCGGGATTTCCGGGCCGCGAATCCTGATACGTCGAAGGTCCCGGACGTCTGGAAGGCGCTGGTGGCCGACATCCGCGTGGAGTTCCGTCTCGCGGACCGGGACCCGTTCGGCAAGCCGACTGACGGGATCATCCGGGTCGAGACGGACGAACGGGGCTTCGACACGGACGACTCCGTCAAGGCCAGGGCCACCGGCGGCGCCGACCCGTGGCCGAGCGACCAGTACCTCAACATGTGGGTCTGCCAGCTCCGCGGCGGACTGCTGGGATACGCCCAGTTCCCCGGCGGACCCCCGCAGACCGACGGCGTGGTCATCCTGCACTCGGCCTTCGGCACCACGGGAACCGCGGCGCACCCCTTCGACGGCGGGCGCACCGCGACGCACGAGATCGGCCACTGGCTCGACCTCTTCCACATCTGGGGAGACGACGACGGCGCGTGCAGCAACGGCGACCGGGTCGCCGACACCCCGAACCAGGCGGACGGCAACACGGGGACGCCGACGTTCCCGCGCATCAGCTGCGACAACGGGCCGAACGGCGACATGTTCATGAACTACATGGACTACGTCGACGACAGCGCCATGTTCATGTTCACCCGAGGCCAGAGCGAGCGGATGAACGCCTGCCTGGAGGGCGCGCGCGCCTCCTTCCTGGTCACCGCCCGGCCGACCGGACCCGTCGGAGAGCCCGAGCCCGAGATGGCGGCGGCCGGCGCAGGCGGAGCCGGACGCGACGGCGACGTGAAACGGCTGCTCCAGGACACCGAGCGGCTGACCAAGGAGATCCTCTCGGAGATCCACGACGCGCTCGGGCTCGTCACCGGCCGCAGATGAGCGGCGTGCCGCCCGACGTCACCGGTTCCTGGCTGCACTCCTTCGAGGAGGACACCGGGACGGCGCAGGTCTACCGGCCCGCCGACCATCCCTTCCGCCCTTCGCGCCGTCCGCGCCGGGGACTGGAGTTCCGCCCGGACGGGACGTTCGTCGAACGCCGTCCGGGGCCGGACGACCGGCCGCGCGAGGTGGAGGGCCGCTGGGAGCGGCGCGGGCCCGACCGGGTGGACGTCAGCTTCCCCGAAGAGCGGGGCAGGCCCTTCGGGATCACCGTCGTGTCCCGTACGCGGGACACGCTCACGATCGAGGAACGAAGGCTGGACCATGGTGGAGATCAGGCGACTGGAGAGGCAGAACGAGGCGGCCGCCCGGAGGGTGCGTGACCGCGCCGCGGAGCGCCACCAGAACGAGTCGACGCTGGCGCGACCGGGCGGGGTGGCCGCCGCGGACTCGCCGGAACGCGTCAGCAGGCGCATCGACCGGCTGAACCGCTTCTACGGCGAGGGCGACCTGCTGGAACCGGAGACGCCACAGGCCGCGGCCCAGCTGGAGAAGATCATCGATACCGCGGACTTCGTGGGCGTCCGGTACCTCGACGCAGGGGTGGCCGCCGCCCGAGGCGTGGGGCGGGTGAACGTCCGCGACGACCACGGGCAGTTGCGCGGCTACGGGACGGGGTCCCTGGTCTCCCCGACGCTGCTGCTGACCAACCACCACGTGCTGCCCGACGCCGAGACGGCGCGCGCCAGTGTCATCGAGTTCGACTACCAGGACGGGATCGACGGCAAGCCGCTGCAGCCCAAGGTGTACGGGTTCGCCCCGGACAGGTTCTTCCTCGCCGACGAAGACCGGGACTTCGCGCTGGTCGCCGTCGACGCGCGGCCCGGGGAACTGACGGCGTTCGGGTTCAACCGGCTCATCGAGTCCGAGGGCAAGGTGATCATCGGGGAGTTCGTCACCATCGTGCAGCACCCGCGCGGGGACAAGAAGCAGGTCGCGCTCCGCGAGAACCGGATCGTGGACATCCCCGACAGGTTCCTGCACTACACGGCGGACACCGAGCCGGGATCGTCCGGATCGCCGGTGTTCAACGACCAGTGGGAGATCGTCGCGCTGCACCACGCCGGAGTGCCGGTCTCCGGGAACGGAGACGGGGACGGGCGGTTCGTCAATGAAGGCATAAGGATCAGCCGGATCTGCAGGTTCATCCGTGAAGCCCCGCTGCCGCCCGAGAAGCGGGCGCTCGTCGACGAGATCTTCGCCGTCGAGCGGGCCGCCGAGCGGCTGGCGTCCCAGACGCCCGCGGCGATGGGGCCGGCGGCGGCACTGCCGTCGGTCACCGGCGTGGCCGCGCCCGAGGTGTCCGTGGGCGGCACCGTCCTCGAACCCTCACCCGACGGGCGGACGGCCTCCCTGGGGGACGGGGAGGTGAAGCTTTCGGTCCCGCTGGAGGTGACGGTCCGGCTCGGGGACGTGGCGGCGGCCGCGGTCGAGCGGGAGAGGACGGAGCGGGACTACACCGACCGTGAGGGCTACGATCCGGGGTTCCTCGCCCACAGGCTTCCCCTGCCCGTTCTGCCCGGCACGCTCGCTGCGGCCGCGTCCGCCGAATTGAAGTACCACCACTTCAGCATCGTCATGCACCGGAAGCGGCGGCTCGCGCTGTTCACCGCCTGCAACATCGACGGAAAGCGCTCCCGGAGGCCGCGCCGGGAGAACGACCGCTGGATCACAGACCCCCGGCTGCCCGCCGACGAGCAGACGAACGAGGAGGCCTACCGGCACAGGGACATCGACCGGGGGCATCTGGTCCGCCGCCTCGACCCGGCCTGGGGGACCGAGGCCCAGGCCAAGGCGGCCAACGACGACACGTTCCACTTCACCAACGCGACCCCGCAGCACCACGACTTCAACGCGGGCGCGACGTTGTGGCTCGGGCTGGAGGACTACGTGCTGAACAACGCCGACAACCACGACCTGGCCGTCAGCGTGTTCACCGGGCCGGTCCTGGCGGAGGACGACGAGGAGTTCAGCGGCGTCCGGCTGCCCCGCCAGTTCTGGAAGGTCGTCGCGATGGTCAAGGAGTCCGGGCAGCCGTCCGTCACCGGCTACCTGCTCAGCCAGGCCGCGCTCATCGAGGATCTGCTGACGCGCGAGGCGTTCTCCTACGACGCGTACCGGACGTTCCAGGTCCCGGTGCGGAAGGTCGCCGAGCTCACCGGACTGGGCCTCGACCCGTACGTCGAGGCCGACCCTCTGGAGAGGCTCGAGGCCGCCCCGCTGCCGAGGGAGATCCTCCGACCCGAGGACCTGCTGCTCTGACGAACCGTCTCGGCGGGGGATGAACATGGACGTCCTGAAGAACAAGAAGGCGCTGCTGGCGGCGCTGGTCGCCGTGGCCTTCGTCGGCAGCGCGATCTTCGTGGTGCTCACCATGCTCGCCAAAAGGCCCAAGGGGGAGACGACCTGGCAGCTCAACGGGGCGAGGATCGACAACGAGTACACGATCAAGGGCTGGTCGGAGAAGGGGTTCGACGGAAACCAGGCCTGCATGCGGCTGGAGAACCGCGGGGAGCATCTGACGGTCACGGTGAAGAAGGTGGCGGCGGGGCCGCCGGGCGTCTACGAGGAGGAGACCTGCCAGGGGGAGGCGGCTCCCGGCGGTAGCGGACGCAACGGCCTTCTGCGGCTCGCCCGGATCGAGCCGTGCGTGACGGGCCTCATCCTGCGGCCGGGGGCGCACTGCTCGCTGGGCGTGAAGCTGGTCGCGGGCGGCAGGCCCGGAGGGGAGCTCGACATCAGCACCGAGGTGATGTGCCCGTCCCGGGAGATCCCACCATGCCAGTTGCTGCGCGAGGACCTGAAACCGACCGCGCAGAAGCCGCTCGCGCTGACCGTCGACCAGAAGAGCGGCTTCCCCAAGTCCGACTCGGGGTTCAAGGTCACCACGCAGAAGGCGGAGCTCACCGCCGTCGAGGCGGAGCCTGGAGGAGAGACGTCCCCGACGGGGCCCCTCCCCGGAACTCCCGGGCCCGGCACGGAGTCCGGGCCGGGAGGAACCCCGGGTCCGGGGCAGGAGACCGGGACGGCGCCTCCGGTGGAGCCCACGCCTCCCGAGCCGACCCAGCCCGTCGAACCGGGGAGCGACCGGACGGAGACCGGGGGCCCGCCGTCCGAAGAGCCGCCGGCTCCCGGGAACCGGCCTTCCGGGGAAGAACAGACCGGAGAACCGGATCAGGAGCGGACGACTCCGACTCCGGATGAGACGACTCAAGGTCCGGGTGAGACGACTCAAGGTCCGGGTGAGACGACTCAAGGTCCGGACGAGACGACTCAAGGTCCGGGTGAGACGACTCAAGGTCCGGACGAGACGACTCAGGGCCCGGGTGAGACGACTCAAGGTCCGGACGAGATGACCCCGGAAAGCGAGCAACTTCCCGGGCAGCAGGATCCCGGAGGGCAGGTGCCCCCGTCATGACGGAGCAGGAGACGCAGAAGGAGCCCGCGTCCAAGCCGCTCACGGCGCGGCTGGCGCCGATCATCGGCATCGTCGCGCCGACGACCCTGGTCACGGCCCTGCTTCTGTACTTCGGATATCTGTCGACCCAGGCCAGGTTCAAGTACTTCGGGGCCGACCTCGACTTGATCAACCTGACGACGACCGATCTGCTGTTCTACGGGTCGGAAGCGGTGTTCGTGGCGGTCGTGGTGCTCGCGCTCGCCGTGCTCTTCGGGGCAGGGGTGTACCTGGTGGGGAAGTGGTTCGTCTCCGAGCCGCGGAGGGACGCGGCCGTCGGCTGGACCAGCCTGGCGCTGCTCTACCTGGGCCTGCTGCTGCTGGTGGGAGCGCTGGTGGGCATGGTCACCGGAGTCACCCTGACGCGCCGCCCCATCGAGACCCCGCTGGCGCTGATGCTGAGCGCGTTGATGCTGAGGTACAGCCTCTGGCTGTGGCAGGCCAGGGACGCCGACCGCGAGAAGCCGTTGTGGATGCCGCCTCCCGAGGCCGTGGACCTCATCCGCGGCGTTCTCCTCGTCCTGCTGATCGCAGGTCTTTTCTGGACGTGTGCGCTCGCCTCGTCCCTCTACGGGAGGAGTCGGGCGGTCGGCATGGTCGAGGAGCTTCGGTCCTATCCGGGCGTGCTCCTCTACACCCAGGACGCCATCCACAGCACGCCACTTGGAGTCTCCTATACCGACCTGGGGAAGAAACAGAGTTACCGGCACCGGTACCACGGCCTGCGCCTGCTGGCGGAGTCCGACGGGCGGCTCTTCCTTGTGCCCGTCCGCTGGTCCCCGACCACCAGCCGCGTCCTGGTGATCCAGAACTCCTCCGACATCAGGCTCCAGCTCATCCCGCCCCAGAAGAGTCATGTACGCCGCTGAACCTCGGGGAATTAATACCCTGGGGGGTATGTTGGCGAGGAGGAACGGAGACCGAGGCCGGGTCGGCTGACCCGGCCGGAGAGCAAGGAGCCCCCGTGCCGACTTCACGGCTGGAACACCTTCCCGTCAGCCTCTTCTCGGTCGTCATGGGACTCGGCGGGCTGTCCCTCGCGTGGCGGCGGGCGGCCCGGGTGTGGGACGTGCCGGAGTGGATCAGCGAGGTCGTGTTCGCGGTCGCGCTGGCGGTCTTCGTGCTCGTCGCCGGGCTGTACGCGGCCAAGTGGATCCGTCACACGGCCGCGGCGCGGGCGGAACTGCGCCACCCCGTCCGGATGGCGTTCGTGCCGACGATCACGATCTCCCTGCTGCTGCTGGCGACCGCCGGGCAGGACCTGCTGCCCGGCGCCGCCGCAGCGGCGTGGTGGGCCGGGGCGGTGGGCCATCTGGTCCTGACGGTCCTGGTCCTCTCCGCCTGGTTCGGGCGGCCCGACATCACGCTCAGCCAGGTGACGCCGGCCTGGTTCATCCCCATCGTCGGAAACGTGATCACCCCGCTCGCGGCGGCGTCCCTGGGCTCGGCCGATCTGGCCTGGTTCTCCTTCGGGGTCGGAGTGGTCTTCTGGCTGGGACTGCTGCCGCTGCTGCTGCACCGGGTCCTGCTCCACGAGGTCCCGCTGCCACAGAAGATGCTGCCGACGCTGGCCATCTTCATCGCCCCGCCCGCGGTCGTGATGTTGTCGTGGCAGGCGCTGACCGGAGCGGTCGCCGACCCTCTCGGACGGATCCTGTACGCCGCGGCGATGATGTTCACCGTGCTGCTGCTGGCCCAGTTCGCCCGGTTGCGCACCATCCCCTTCGCCGTTCCCTACTGGGCGTACTCCTTCCCCCTCGCGGCCGCCGCCACCGCGGCGATCGCCATGGCGGAGGCCACCCCCGCGCCCGTCTACGACGTCGTGGCCCTGGCACTGCTGGCCTTCGTCACGGTCGTGGTGGCCGTCGTCGGCACGCTGACCCTGCGGGCCGTCGCCCGCCGGGAGATCTGCGTGCCCGAGTAGCCCGCGAACGCTTCGGGAACGGAGCGGAAATGTCAGTGCCGTCTGTGACGATGCCGGGATGGCGGAACCTCTGAAGGAACGGGTCAACGAGGAGTCGGTGGGCGCGCTGGCCGACGGGGTGGCGGCGGCGTGGGCTCCCTTCGAGCGCGACGCCTTCGTCCGGGAGGCCCTCTCCGGGCTGGACGGGCTGGAGCTCAAGGCCAGGGTGCGGCGGGTGGCCGAGGCGCTGGACGGGCGGCTGCCGCTCCCGTTCCCCGAGGCCGCGGCAGTCCTGCGGGAGAGCGCCGGCAAGGTGCGCTTGGACCTCTGGAGCGGCTGGCCCGCCACGGAGTACGTGGGGGCGAGGGGGCTCGCGCATCTGGAGCCCGCGATGGAGACCCTCGCGGCGCTCACGCCGTTCAGCACCGGGGAGTTCGCGGTCCGCCCCCTCCTGGAGCGGTACCGGGAGGAGGCGCTGGAGATCCTGTGCGGCTGGGCGGGCTCCCCGGACGAGCACCTGCGTCGGCTGGCCTCGGAAGGCACGCGCGCCCGTCTGCCCTGGGGCGCCAGGGTGGGCTGGCTGATGGAGCCGGGCCCGACGCTCCCCATCCTGGACCGGCTCCGCGACGACCCCAGCGAGTATGTGCGGCGGTCGGTGGCCAACCACGTGAACGACCTGGCGAAGGACCACCCGGAGTTCGTGGTGGGGCTGCTCTCCCGCTGGAGGGCCGAAGGCGGCTCCCATGTGGAGAGCGTGCTCCGGCACGCGCTGCGCGGTCTGCTGAGGGCCGGCCACTCCGGGGCGCTCTCCCTGGTGGGCGCGGTGCCCGGCAACGGCAGGGTCGAGCGGCTGGAGATCGACGATCCGCTGGTGCCGATCGGCGGGCGCCTGCGCTTCACGGTGACGCTCGGCGCGCGCGAGCCCGGCCCGCTCGTCCTGAAGTACCTGATCCGCAGGGACGGCTCGCGGCGCACGTTCCATCTGGGCAACCGCACGGCCGTCGGCGGGGACGAGCGGTTCACCGTCGCCAAGGCGCACTCCTACCGGCCGGTCACGACCCGGCGGGAGCCGCCCGGCCCCCGCGTCCTGGAGATCATCGTCAACGGGGAGGTGAGGGCGAGCGCGCCGTTCACGGTCGTGAACCGGACGGGAGTCGAAGAACCGTAGAAGCGCGGCTCCCGGGTGATGCAGGATGGATCCTTCTGTGTTTCGGCGAGGTGAACCGGGAGAGATCATGGCAGCGAGTACGGCACCGTCCGCCCTGGTGCGCCGGTTCGGGGTCGTCGCAGGTGCGGTGTCCGTGGTGTCCGTCGTGGTCACGGTGTTCCCGGCGGACGAGGCCGGGGCCACGCCCCGCTGGCGGGTGGCCGAGAACGTCAAGCTGCGGATCGGCGGCGGTCTCGCCAACTTCGACGGGCTCACCGCGGTGTCCCCGAAACTCGCCTGGTCGGTGCTGGGGCACGGGATGGGCGCGGGCGGGGCGGCTCTGCTTCGCTGGGACGGCGCGAAGTGGAGCAGGCAACGGCTGCCCGACGGCCTCGCGCGCTCGTCCGTCAGCGACCTCGGCGCCTCGTCCGGCACCAACCTGTGGCTTTCGGGGCAGAACGAGGAGATGACACAGTCCTACCTGGCGCGCTGGGACGGCAGGGGCTGGAAGTCCAAGCTGATCCCGGCGGGGGACTCGGTCGAACGGCTGCTGGTGCGCGGGGCCAAGGACGTCTGGTACTTCACCCTCAAGGGCAAGGCCGGGCACTACGACGGCAGGAAGTGGCGCACCTACGACATGGGCTTCACCGCGTTCTCCGCCGTCGGGACGGGGCGCAAGGTGTGGGCCGTGGGCGGCGACACCGACACCGGCACCCCGCACGCCTCGGTGTGGGACGGCAGGAAGTGGAAGGCCACCCGCATCCCCGGCGAAGGCATGATGTACGGGGTGACGTCGTCGGCGGGAAAGGTCTGGACGGCGGGCATGGTCGCGGGGAAGTCCACGCTGCTGCGGTGGAACGGGAAGGCCTGGAAGAAGGCGAAGGCTCCGCGCATCGCGGTGAAGGACCTGGTCTCCGACGGCTCCGGCGGCCTGTGGGCGTCGTCCTGGCCCGCCTACCCCGCGGTGCAGTCCGGGATCTACCACTTCACGAAGGGGCGTTGGGCCCGCGCCTCCGTCAAGGACATGCCGGGCAGCAAGCACCCCCTGGCCGTGAACAGGATGGTGCGCGTCCCCGGCGGCGGAACGTCACTGTGGGCGGTCGCCGGTCATGACAACGGCAAGACGGACACCGACGCCCTCATCCTGAAGCACGGCTGACGGACTCCAGGAGGGTTCGGGCCGCGATGCCGAGGGCGCCGTCGGCGGCGATGTCGGGCGGAGAGTGCTTGCGGGAGACGCGGCGTTCCCCGGTGGCGCAGGCGCGGAGGTGTTCGAGGTGGGCGCCGGTCAGGTGACGGGTGCCCACCTCGGCGATGACCTCGAAGGCCGGTGCGGCGTTCCGTGCTTCTCGCGCGTGGGTGAGGAGGAGGTCGAGGAGGCGGGGCGGGGAACATCCCGGGGGGAGGCCGCCGTCCGGGCAGACGCGGAGCAGGGTCCGGATCGTCGTCGGCAGTTCGTCGAGGTCGTACAGGTGGTGGGCTATGCGTTCGGCCAGGGGACGGGCCGCCGGGCCCAGTTCCCCGGCCGCGAGGATCGCCTTGGTGACGCTCGCGGGGGTGGCGAGGGCGGCGTCGAGGGCCGGGAGTACGTGCTCGGCCTCGCCGGTGAGCCGCCAGACCGCCACGGCCACGTCGATCTGCCAGGGGAGTCTGCGGGGTTTGACCCGCGTCAGGAGGGCGTGCAGGACGGGCAGGAGAGGGCGTGCCGCCTCGCCGAGTTCGCGGCAGGCCTCGGCGGCGTCGTGGCGCAGGGGCCTCTCGCCGGTGGCGAAGGCCGCGGCGACCTCGGCGAGCACGGGTTCGGCGTCGCCGGTGAGCCGCCACAGCGCGCGGGCGGCGGCCATGCGTTCCCGGACGTCGCCGTCAGAGACGAACTGCCGCAGGGCCGTCTCGGCCTGCGGCAGTTCGGGGGTCGAGCGGGCCACGGCGGCGAGGGCGTCGGCTGCCGGCCGGGCCGCCTCCGGCAAGGCGGCGCACAGTTCGGGTACCGCTTCGTGCGCGTCGGAGCCCCAGGAACGCAGAAGCTCGAAGAGGTCGGGTCCGCCCGCCGGAAGCTCCCGTAGCCGTTCCCGGAGCGCGGACAGCAGGCCGGGGTCGAACGGCAGGCCGTGCTCCACCGCGGCGCGCAACGCCCGGGGCCGGCCGGGCAGGTCCTTGGCGAGGAGGATCACGCTCCTGCCGTCGCCGAGCCTGATGAGGGCGGTGAGGGCGTGGTCGGCGGTCTCCCGCAGTGCGGGATCACCGGCCGCGTCGGCGAGCACGTCCGCCGCGTCCGTCTGCCCGGCCCGCCCGAGCAGGTCGGCGGCGTTCCCCGGAAGGCGGGAGACCCAGGGGTGACCCGTGCCGCGCCAGGCGAGCACGGCGCTCAGCGCGGGAAGCAGCCGCGCGGGCGCGGACCGGAACTCCTCGCACAACCGCTCCGCGGCCCAGAACGCCTCGTACAGGCCGGTTCCGTCACCGGCGCAGGCCCGCGACAGCACGGCGCCGACCAGATCGCAGGCCGTCTCCCACTCGCCTCGCCGCGTCAGTGAGGCGATGACGGGGTCCAGCGGGGAAGGGCCTTCGGGAAGGGGGCCCGGCGGCGTCTCCGCCCGGACGGCGCGCCTCTCGGCATCGGGATCCGTCAACACCTCGGCCGCTCCAGCGGCCTCCTCCACGGCGTCCACCCGGCGAGGGTATCCGGAATCCACGTCCATGCGCCGGGAGACGCGCGCGATGCGCCCCGTTCCCGGGCACGGATTCCGGAACGTCGGCGAACCCGTCCGAACGGCGAGGAGTTCCGGAGCGACGACGTTGAAGGCCCTGTCGGCGGCCGTCCACCGCGCGGTCTTCGCGGAGTAGGGTGCCGGCGTGCTGAACGTGAGGGTCACCGGTGTCCTCGTCGAGGACGACGCGCTGCTGCTGCTCGACCAGGACACCGATACCGGACGGTCGTGGTCCCTGCCGGGAGGCAAGGTCGAGCACGGCGAGACCCTCGCCGAAGCGCTCGTGCGGGAGATGCGCGAGGAGACCGGCGTCGAGGTCGAGCCCGGCCGGCTGCTCTACGTCTGCGACCACCTGCCGGGCGGTGGCACGCACGTCGTCCACATCACCTTCGAGGTCCGGCGCGTCGGCGGGACCGTCGGCGACATCCTGCCCGGCGCGGACACCCGGCCGATCCGCGGCGTGGAGTTCGTCAAGATCGGCGATCTGCCGTCTCTGGGTTTCACCGGCAGGTTCGTCGACCTGATTCGGGCCGGATTCCCGGGCGCCGGATCCTACATGGGCCTGAAGTCCAACATCGGACTGTAAGTCCGGCGCCTGGCCGTCCGGGTCAGGGCTTGCGGCCGATGGCGCAGACGACGGGGAGGCCCTTGCGCTCGACGGTCGCGCCGGGCCAGTCCTCGTAGAGGACGAGGCCGGGGGCGAGGAGGTCGAGTCCGGTGAAGAGCTCCCTGATCTGGTCGGTGCCGCGAAGCTTGTAGGGGATCGCTCCGGTGTCGTCGTAGCCCTGCTGGGCCTCGTTCAGAGCGGCGTTCTCGTCGTGGCTGTCGTACAGGGCCAGGAAGCCGCCCGACGGCAGGCCGGCCAGCAGGCCCCGCACGATCGAGCGGACCTCGTCGTCGTCGGGGATGTGGCCGAGGCAGCCCATCAGCATCAGCGCGACGGGCTCATCGAGGTCGAGGGTCGCCTCGGCCCGCTCCAGGACGGAGGCGGGGCCGCGCATGTCCGCGTCGAGGAAGTCGGTGGCGCCTTCGGGCGTGTTGGTCAGCAGCGTCCGGGCCTGGCGAGGACGAGCGGGTCGTGGTCGACGTAGACGACTCTCGCGGAGGGGTCGAGCCGTTGCGCCAGCTGGTGGGTGTTGTCGGCGGCGGGAAGCCCCGACCCGACGTCGAGGAACTGGCGGACGCCCTCCTCGACGACCAGGCGCCGCACCGCCTGCGCGAGGAACGCCCGCCCCGCCCTGGCCGTGTCGACGATCTCCGGGAACACCTCGATGTAGGCGTCCCCCGCCGCGCGGTCGACCTCGTAGTTGTCCTCGCCGCCCAGCCAGTAGTTCCAGATCCGCGCGGAATGCGGAACGCTCTTGTCGATTTCGGGTCCGGCCTCGGCCACGGCTGCTCCCTTGCGCGCGTGTTCGAAGGTGAATGACTCACCGCAAGGCTGTCCACTTTGCCGGAAAATTACAAGATTCAGTCGAGGACGCCGTGCAGGAAGTCGAGCGTGCTCGTCCAGGCCTGCGCGGCCGACTCGGCGTGGTACGAGGGCCGAGTGTCGGTCAACTTCTCGGCCCTGAAGGGCCGAGCTTGCAGCTCTTCCTCACACCTGGCGGGTGTGGTTCAGGCCGCGTCGTCGGCAGCGTGACTCACTGCCCAGATCGCTTCACCGCGCTGGGCGATGGTGCGGCCTGCGTTCACGTCGGCGTGCTCAGCGAAGCCACACGACGTGCAACGGAAGGTGGACCGGTCAGGCCGGTTGCTCCGGCTGATGTGGTGGCAGCGGCTGCATTCCTGCGAGGTGTGGCGGGGGTCGACGAACACCACCGCCACCCCTGCCAGGGCGGCCTTGTAGGAGATGAACGCGCCGAGTTGCGCGAAGGACCAGGAGTGCAGGGTGACCCGTTGGGGCTTGCGGAGCCGTACCCTGTCGCGGATGCCGCCCAGGTCTTCCAGGGCGATGCCGCGGCAGGTGCGTTGAGTCTCGGTCACGAGCTGCTTGGCGATGCGGTGGTTGGTGTCGGCCGCGAACCGCGCCTCCCGGCCGGAGAGTTTGCGCAGCAGCCGTTTGGCGGATTTGGTGCCCTTCTTCTGGAGCCTTTGGCGCAGTCGCCGGTTCTGGTGCCGGACCTGGTTGAGATGCTTGCCGGCGTGGCGGTCGCCGTCGCTGGTGGTGGCGATGTTCACGATGCCCAGATCCACACCCAGGAAGCCGACCACCTCGCCCAGCCGGCCGTGAACGGCCGGGATTCCTTGCTAGATCCTGTTGAACCACCTGAACAGAGATGAGGTCTGGCTGACCGAGAAGCGGCCGGACGGCTCCACCCGCCTCGGCGCCCTGGCCGATTTCGCCGGCGAGAGGGTGAGGAAGTCGCAGAATCTCGAGAACGCTTACCTAGGGCGGTTCGGAGCTCTTCTCCAGGTGGATCAGACGGGGTTTCTGCGTGCCCTCGGATTGATCGGCTGACGGGATGGGGCAGCGAGCACGACGGGGAAAACCTCTCAAGAGGACGGCCGCGAAGCGGCATGAGCTCAGGACGATCGTCGTCTTCTGCGAGGGGGTGAACTCGGAGCCGGACTATGTGAACGGGCTGAAGTGGCCTTGCCGCCCGCCACGAGAGAGAAGGCACGCGCTTCCCGCACGACAACCCTTCTTCTGGGATGACGAGTTCCTGCGGGAGACAGAGGGCGAATGAAGCGCTGGGTGGAAGCCGAGCCGACCGAGTTGAGGGCGCTGCCTGAACAGCGGCGCGAACCTGACATGGCTCTCACAGGGCGGCGATCACCACGATTCGACGATCGGGGCGTCGTGCTCTTGCTGCGACCACGCCGCGGTGAGGCGGCCGAGCCGTTTCGGGGAGGCCATGCCGTGCGCGGACGCGATCTTGCCGTCGCGCATCTCGAGCACGACGAGGCCCACCACCCGGTCGTCGATGACGGCGATCATGGCGGGGGAGCCGTTGACCACGCCGGCGTGCAGCGCGGGGGAGCCGCCGGCCCGCCGCCGCTTGCCTTCGCTCGGCTTGAGCGCGTCCCGCACGGTGGCGGCCACCCGCTCCGGGGTGGGGAACAGCAGCAGCTTCTCGGAGAGTCCGGCGCCGTCCGAGACCGCGGTCGCGTCCTCGGTGAGCAGGGCGATCAGCCGCTCGGTCCGTCCCGAGGCGGCGGCGTCGAGGAAGGCCTCGACGATCCGGCGCGCGTCGGCGCCGTCGATGACGTCGTCGCGGCGCGAGGCGGTGACGCGGCGCCGGGCCCGGTGGAGGTGCTGCTGGCTGGCGGACTCGGTGATGTCGAGGATGCCGGCGATCTCGGCGTGGCTGTAGGAGAACGCCTCGCGCAGCACGTAGACGGCGCGCTCGTGGGGGGAGAGGCGTTCCATGAGGATCAGCACGGCCAGGGACACCGATTCGCGCTGTTCGAAGGTGTCGGCCGGGCCGAGCATCGGGTCGCCATCGAGGAGCGGCTCGGGCAGCCATGCGCCGACTGCGCGCTCACGCCTCGCCCGCGCGGAGCGGAGCCGGTCGAGGCACAGGTTGGTGACGATCTTGGTCAGCCAGGCCTCCGGCACCTCGATCCGGTCGCGGTCGGCCGCCTGCCAGCGCAGGAACGCGTCCTGCACGGAGTCCTCGGCGTCGGCGGCCGAGCCGAGCAGACGGTACGCGAGCGAGGCCAACCGGGACCGGCTGGCCTCGAACTGCTCGATGGTGCGGGCGTCCATGCGGCCGACCCTAAGCGAGGGCCGCCTCGGCGGAGCGCTCGGGCGTGGTGATCAAGCGGTGCTTCCGGGCCGGCATGCCGAAGGTCGGGTGGCTCGTGCTCCAGGCGGCGCCCTTGAGGATGCCGTTCTTGAGGCGCGCGGCCGCGCCGCCCCGCAGGTACCAGGACTTCGCGCGGGCGTCGCCGTCGACCATCTGGGTGATCGCGTCGTGCCGTCCGAGGCTGATGTGGTTGCCGTAGTACTTCATCGCGGTGGACGGGATCTCTCGGCCGGTCAGGCGTCCGACGATCGCGGCGATCGCCTGCATGCTCGTGAAACCGGCCGAGGCGCACGACATCGGCAGCGGCCGGCCGTTCTCGCCGATGACGTGGACGCTGTCGCCGGCGGCGTAGACGTCGGGGTGAGAGACCGAGCGCATGGTGTCGTCGACGATGATCTGGCCGGTGTCGGCGACCTCGAGGCCGCTGGCGGCCGCGATGGGGTGGACGGCGAACCCGCCGCACCACACGGTCGCCTCGGACGCGAAGACGGCGCCGTCGGCACCGATCGCCCGCGTCGGTTCGACACGTTCGATGGACGTGTACTCGTGGACGTCGATGCCGAAGCGGTCGAAGGCCCCGCGCAGGTGGCGTCGGGCGCCGGGGGAGAGCCAGTCGCCCAGCTCGCCGCGGGCGGCCAGCGCCACCTTCAGCCCGGGCCGCGACTCGGCGATCTCGGTGGCGGCCTCGATGCCGGTCAGGCCCCCGCCCACGACCAGCACGCGCCCGTCCTCGCCCAGGCCGTCCAGGCGATCGCGCAGCCGCAGCGCCGCGGCCCGGCCGGTGACGTGGAGGGCGTGCTCGGCGACACCGGGGACGCCGTGGTCGGCGACGGTGCTGCCGAGCGTGTAAAGGAGGGTGTCGTAGGAGAGTTCGCCGTCGTCCAGAGCGACGGTCCTGCGTTCGACGTCGACCGCTTCGACGCGCGCCAGGCGCAGCCGCACCCCGGTGCCGGCGAAGATGTCGGCCAGCGGGCGCTTCTTGAGGTCCTGACCGGCCGCGAGCTGGTGGAGACGCAGCCGCTCGACGAAGTCGGGTTCGGCGTTGACGATGGTGATCTCGGTGTCGGCGGAGTTGAGGCGGCGGGCCAGGATCCCGGCCGAGTAGGCCCCGGCGTAGCCGGCGCCGAGAACGACGATGCGGTGCCTCATGGTCTTGCTCCCGTCTGTTCGCTTGCCCCTTGAGCGAGACAGCGGGCCGGTCCCTGACAGAACTTCGTTGTGAAGCGGGTCACATGCCGCCGCACCGGCTACCGGCGGGTGAGGACCAGGGGTCCGTTCTCGGTGACGGCGACCGTGTGCTCGGAGTGGGCGGTGCGGGAGCCGTCGGCGGAGCGGATCGTCCAGCCGTCGGGGTCGTAGACGATCTTGTCGGTGGTGGCGGCGAGCCAGGGCTCGATCGCGAGGGTCAGGCCGGGGCGGAGCCTGTAGCCGCGTCCGGGCCGGCCGTCGTTGGGGACGTGCGGGTCCTCGTGCATGGTGCGGCCGAGGCCGTGGCCGCCGAACTCCAGGTTGACCGAGTAGCCGTAGCCGGCGGCGACCGAACCGATGGCGGAGGAGATGTCTCCCAGCCGGTTGCCCGGCCGGGCGGCGTCGATGGCGGCATCGAGGGCCTCCTCGGTGGCACGGATCAGCCGCAGATCGTCCTCGGACGGAGTGCCGACGACGACGGAGCGCGCGGAGTCGGCGACCCAGCCGTCGATGCTCACCGCCATGTCCATGCTCAGCAGGTCGCCGTCACGCAGCTTGTAGCGGTGCGGCAGCCCGTGCAGGACGGCGTCGTTGACCGACAGGCACACCACGTTGCGGAAGGGCCCCCGCCCGAACGAAGGCGAATAATCCCAGTAGCAGGATTGTGCGCCGCGCTCCTTGATCCGCCGCCGCGCGTGGTGCTCCAGGTCCATCAGGTCGACCCCCACCGCGGCGAGTTCGCCGAGCTCCGTGA
Source organism: Actinocorallia sp. B10E7 (assembly GCF_039871655.1). Classification (NCBI taxonomy): domain Bacteria; kingdom Bacillati; phylum Actinomycetota; class Actinomycetes; order Streptosporangiales; family Thermomonosporaceae; genus Actinocorallia; species Actinocorallia sp. B10E7. The sequence goes on along the minus strand of NZ_JBDPLZ010000001.1, from coordinate 1,013,895 downwards.
GCACCTCTCCGACGAACCGGCCGGTCACACCCATACGTTCGATCTGGTCGGGCGACTTGAGCTCGATCACTGGTGATCCTCGCTTCCCTGGACAACGGAGCGGTATTTTTATACCACCATAGTTGCCTCCGAAGAGTCCGCCGCCTACCGTTGACCGCATGGTCCGGCTCCCGCTCGCCCCCGAACAGATCGAGGCAGGCCGCCGCCTCGGCGCCGCCCTCCGCGCCGCCCGGGGAACCCGCCCCCTCGCCGCGGTCGCCCTGGCGGCGGGCATCTCCCCCGAAACCCTCCGCAAGATCGAGACCGGCCGCCTCCCCACCCCCGCCTTCGGCACCATCGTCCAGCTCAGCGAAGCCCTCGACACCCCCCTGTCCGACCTGGCCGACGCCTGGCGCCCCATCCCCGTCCGCACCAGCGCTTAGAACCCCGACCCCCTTTCCAGCCGCTCGTCGGTGCCGGGCGCGGCCTGTTCGGTGGTCATGCACTCACGTCGAGGCCTGCCTGGAGAAGACCGTGGCGTGGGCCGCGGCCAAGAGCTCAACGAGTTCGTCGCCTTCTTGCTCAGAGAGTGCGGCGAATGCGGGCTTGACCAGTTCGCCGGTGATGGATTCGGCTTGCCGCCATCTCTCCTTGATCTCGTCCGTGATCTGCTCGTACGGTTCGGGGTAGCCGTAGAAGCGCGCCTGACCGGGGCCGTCCTGGGCGGGTGAGCCTGCGACCAGGACTGCTTGCAGCGGTGTCAGGCCGCTGGCCTTGACGGCCATGAAGTGCAGGCCGGCGCGGTACTCGCGGAGCACATGGCACAGGTGCAGGACCTGGCCGGGTCCATCCTCGGGCAGAGGCATGGCGCGCCATCCGGCGAACAGGGGCAGGCCGCGGACGTCGCCGTGGTCGGCTGCCTTCTCGAGCAGCCGGGCCAAGCGGCCGGCCTCTTCGAAGGCGGCGAGTTTCCGCCGGCCGAAGTCCTGACAGACCCGGGCGTAGGCGGCGGCCGCTTCGGCAGGTGGTGTGGAGAGCGATTCCCAGGCCTTCCGGATGGTGTGCGGAGGGAAGAAGCCGAACGCGGCGGTGACCACGTCGGCGTCGACGTCGCCGAGGACTCCGCCGCGGCCGCGTGTGTACGGGCCGTAGAACTCACCGGTACCGATCGACGCGGCGTACTCCTTGGCCTCACGCGAGAACATGAATGCGCCGCCGATCTGCTGGATGCGGTCCTTGACCATTTCTGCCTTCGACATGCTCTGTCTCCTTTTCATCGATGTGCGGAGCGGGGTCGGTTCGGAGGAGGAAGTGCCTGAGGCCGTCAGAGCCCTCGACAGAGAGGGATCCCGGGCGGTGGCGGTGGATCGCGGTCTGTACGGCCTTGTTGTCGGCGAGGACGTCGGCTTTGAAATGAGTGATGCCGCATGACAGCGCGATCTCACTGAGGGAGTCGAGCAGGAGGCGGGCGAGGCCGCGGCGCTGCCATGCGTCGGCGACCAGCATGGCCAGGTCCGCCGTCCGGGGGGCGGCCGTATCGCGTGTGTACTCGGCGATCGCGACGGCATGGGTGTCTTCTTGTAGTGCGATCAGGACTTCCCGGTCCCGGTGGTCGACGGTCTTCAACGAGCGGAGATAGCCCGTGGGGATGCGTGGTGTGCCGACGAAGAACCGGTGGTAGAGGCTCTGGGCCGAAAGGAGGTCCGACAACGCGTGGACGAGGCCGATGTCGTCCTGTCGATACGTCCTGATCGTGACGAGGCCTGAGCCGCTCATGCGCGGGTGCGGGGTGTGATACCGAGGGCGGTGACGGCGCTGAGGACCGCGGCGAGGGCGATGAACCACCAGCCGTGCTGGAAGGCCGTCAGCGCCCGGCTGGAGGAGCCCTCGAGCGTGCCGAGGACGGCGACGAGGATGGCGACGCCGAGGACGTAGCCGAGCTGGCGGCTGGTGTTGACCACGGCGCTGCCGGTAGCGGCCTGGGCGGGAGGCAGGCCGGTGGTGGCGGCGGCGAGCAGGGTGGGCAGAGCCAGGCCGATTCCGACGCCGGTGACGATCCACCCGGGCAGGACCTGCGTCGCGTAGTGCACGTCGACGGAGGCGCTGACGGCCAGCATCGCCGCGCCGACGCAGAACAGCAGATTCCCCAGCGCGACCAGGACGCCCGCCGGGACGCGCCGGACCAGCCGCTGGCCGACGACCGCGAAGATCGGCACCATCAGCGGTCCCGGCATGATCGCGAGGCCGGTGTCGATCGCGCTGAACCCCGCGGCGTTCTGCAGCCACAACACGACGCTGGGGAAGAGCGCGCCGAACGCCGTGCAGAACAGCAGCGCCGTGGCGTTGGCCCAGGCGAAGGCCGGCACCCGGAACAGGGCGGGGTCGATGACCGGGGCCGGATGCCGCGCCATCCGTACGGCGAGGAACGCCAGGCCGAGGATCGCGGTGGCGAAGGAGCTCACCGTCAGCGCGTCGGCCCAACCCCATGATTCGCCTTTCACCAGGCCGAGCGCCGCCGCGCCGAGCGCGACGGCGATCACCGCCCCGCCGAGAAGGTCGGGCGTCCCGGCGATCGAGTCGTCGCGTGATTCGGGGAGGAGGCGCAGCGCCGCGGCGAAGGCCAGGATCCCGACCGGCAGGTTGATCAGGAACACCCACTGCCAGGACAGCTGCACCAGCGCCCCGCCGGCCACCGGGCCGAGCGCGCCGGCGAGGGAGCTGGTGGTCGCCCACACCTTCACCGCGCCCGCGCGCCGTTCGGGGGGCAGGGCGGTGAGCAGCAGCCCGAGGCTGGTGGGAGTGAGCACGGCGGCGCCGGCGGCCTGCAGCACGCGGAACGCCACCAGCCACCACAGCGTCGGCGCGGCCGCGCAGGCGGCGCTGGCGAGGGTGAAGACGACGAGCCCGGCGAGGAACCCGGTCTTCCTGCCGTGCCGGTCGGCGAGGCGTCCAGCCGGGATCAGCAGCGCCGCGTAGACGATCGTGTAGGCGTTGAGGATCCAGCTGAGGTCCGGCAGGGAAGCTCCGGGGAAGCTCCTGCCGATGTCGGTGAAGGCGACGTTGACCACGAAGACGTCGAGCATGGCCATGAACGCGGCCGCGCAGAGCACGAACACGACGGCGGTCGAGCGGTCGCCTTGCGGCCGCCCGGTGGCCGTCAGCGCTTTTGAAGGCATGGGAGCTCCCCACATCCGATCTAACTACACTTTTGTATAGCCAGGTCGCTGACTATACATCAGTGAAGTCATGGGCGGGTAGTATGGGGTCCATGCCTGCTGTGATGGAAGGTCTGCTCGCGGACCTCGGCTCGTGGAAGACCGACCACTGTTCACTGGTCAAGGCCCTGGAGATCGTCGGGACCAGGTCGACGCTGCTGATCCTGCGCGAGGCCTACTACGGCACCACCCGCTTCACCGGCTTCGCACAGCGCATCGGGATCACCGAGCGCATCGCGGCCAGGCAGCTGCGCCACCTCACCGAGGCCGGTCTGCTCGCCAAACGCCCCTACCGCGACGAGGGCGGCCGCACCCGCGACGAATACGTGCTCACCGACATGGGCCGCGACCTGCTGCCGGTCATCCTCGCCCTGATGCAATGGGGCGACAAATACCTCCAGGGCGAACATTCGCCGCTTCTGTACGTCGAGCACGACACCGGCTCCCCGGTCCATGTCGAGCTGCGCAGCGACACCGGGAACAAGGTCGAGCTCGAGAACCTCGGTGTGAGGCTCAACCCGGACTGGCGCAGGCCCAAACCGGCAGCAGACGTCGGCGACTGACGAACGGACGGGCCGTCCGACGGCTCAGGCGCGTTATCGAGGCATGACGAGCATCGGACCGAGCCCAGAGCCCACACAGGATCGTGTTCCTTCTGTTCAGCGCCGTGAGGGATCGGGCGGCGGCCACGACGGGAGCGCCCGTCAGTCGGGGAGCTCGGGCAGGGGCAGGCCCAGCGCGGCGGCCAGGGCAGGGAAGCACGATCGCAGGTCCGCGGCCCATGCTTCGAGTTCTTTCAGCCAGCTGCGGGTGGGGGCGCCGGCTCTCGCGGAGAACCGTTCGATCGCCCTCGCGGCGGGCATCTCCCCCGAAACCCTCCGCAAGATCGAGACCGGCCGCCTCCCCACCCCCGCCTTCGGCACCATCGTCCAGCTCAGCGAAGCCCTCGGCACCCCCTGTCCGACCTGGCCGACGCCTGGCGCCCCACCTCCGTCCGCACCAGCGCCTAAAGCCCCGACACTTTTCGGCCGCTCGGCGGCGCCCGGTCACCGCGTCAGATGGACTTCTGGGGCTTGAGCCGCTCTGGGAGGCGGGTGTGGCACGCAAACCCGAGGTGTTCTTCTGTGCGTTGTCGATGGAGAAGGGACGTCGGCTCCAGCGGATCACCAGGTCTGCGAAGGATCCGGTGAGGCTGCGGCGGGCGATCGTCGTCCTGATGCCGACGCAAGGCCGGCTTCCTTCTGGGCGGGGCCTCCGACTTCGACGGGGCGGTCCATGTGATTTCTCCTGGTGTGGAGGAGGGCCGAGCCGGGATGATGAAGGGTGACGGGCCGGGAGCGGGGAGGCGTGAGTGCGGGCGGGGCTGGAGATCGCCGGGCGTTACCGGGTGGGGGAGAAGCTGGGGCGGGGTGGGTTCGGTGAGGTGTGGACGGCTGAGGATCTGTTGCGGGATCGACGGGTGGCCATCAAGTTCCTGTACCGGCATGTGGCGGACTCTGAACCGTTGTGGCTGAGCAAGTTCCGGCAGGAGGCGCGGATAGCGGTCCGCCTGAACCACCCTGGGGTCACGTCGGTCAAGGACTTCGGGGAGTACGACGGGCAGTGGTACCTCGTGATGGAGTTCCTCGCAGGCAAGGATCTCGGCTGTGAACTCGTCGAGTATTCGCAGGGGCTGGAGCCCGGCAGGGCGGCGGGGCTGGTCGGGCAGGTGGTGAGGGCTCTCCGCGTCGCCCATGAGCACGGGATCGTGCACCGGGACCTCAAACCGGGCAACCTCATGCTCTTGGCCGGTGACGAGGTCAAAATCTGTGACTTCGGAATCGCCCACATCGCCGAGGCATCCGCCAGCTACAGCCTCGACGGGCGTCAGATCGGGACACCCGCTTACATGGCACCCGAACAATGGCTGGGCCAGCCTGTCGACCACCGCACGGACCTCTATGCGGTGGGAATCATCCTGCACGCCCTCCTCACGGGTACCCCACCCTTCCCCGGCCCCACCGTCACCGCCTTCATGGGCCAGCACCTCACTCTCCCCCCACCACGCATCACGCGACCCGACATTCCCCGCCACCTTGGCGAGCTCATCCATGGGTTGCTCCAGAAAGACCCCGACCAGCGCCCCGACCACGCCTTCGTACTCGCATCCCTGGTCAGCCCGCCCAAGGACGGCACACAGCAATCGGACCGGCCGACCGGTCCGTCCGGTCCGGAGTCCTGGGACAGCAGCAGCACCGACCGGACTCCGTTCACCGAAGACGCCCTGCTGCCTGAGATGTTCACCAACGACATGGGCATCGCATTCGCCCGGGTGGCCAGCGGTGCCCGCCCTTGCGATCAGGCAGGCACCGGGGATGTGGTCGCGGAGCTCACCAGCCACGGCTGCACCCACGTGATGACCGGGGTTTACCTGGAGCAACCCGGCCCCCTTGCCACCCCTGAGAACCCCGTCCTGGTCTCGGTCCAGGTTCTTCCGTTCCCTGACGCGGCGACGGCTCGGGACATGTACGACTACCTGAATGGCGATGCTCGATGGCGCCTCACCATCTGGTGTGCTCAGACCGGGGGCGTCGATGTCCCCCAAGCCGGCGGCACCGAGTGGCACCAGAGTTTTCGCTGGCAGCACAACCAGGTATTCCACCGCTACGTGATCACCTCGCTGGCCGCCCGCATGGACCACACAAATGACGGCTCCCTCGAACCCTGGTTTTCTTCGGCCGCGAATAAGGCCGCGAACTCCTGCGGGCCGCAGAACTACCGTGGCATCTAATCCGGATCTACCGGCCGGGTCGGTCAGATCGACGGCCGGTGGTTCAGCCGGGGGGTTCGGGTAGGGGCAGGCCCAGCGCGGTGGCCAGGGCGATGGTTCTGCGGGGAGTGGGGTAGCGGCCGGCCAGGCCGGTGGGGTCCAGGCGGCCGTCGCGGGCTTGGAACAGGACCTGCGCGGCGGGGTGGCGGCGCAGCTCGTCCGTGGTGAGTTCGCCGGAGACGCGCTGCGCCTCGGCGGCCAGGGCAGGGAAGCACGATCGCAGGTCCGCGGCCCATGCTTCGAGTTCTTTCAGCCAGCTGCGGGTGGGGGCGTCGGCTCTCGCGGAGAACCGTTCGATCGCTTGATCCAGCTCCTGCCAGGTGTGGTCTTGCCAGGGCCTGGTCTTCAGGACGGGCAGTTGCCACCGGCGTTTGGCGGTCGTCCAGTGGTCGGCGTGCGCGGGGACCGAGTGGACGGTGAACTCCGGGACGCACAGGGCGGTCAGGTTCCAGCCGTGGCAGGCGCCGGTGTCGAGGCCGAAGACCCTGCCGTCGCGGATCATCGGTTCCCGGCCGGTGACGTGGTGGCCGAACACGACCGGTTTGGAGTCGGTGTAGTGGTCGTGCCAGTGGCCGCCGGGGAAGAGCGCCGCGAGTTCCCGTTCGCCTCGGGTCGAGCCGCAGAGGATCTCCTCTTTCTGCTCGGTCAGCGGGACCCCGGGCACCATCGCGGCGTGCACGACACGGACGTGCTCGTTCTCGAAGTGGTAGGGCAGCGTCCGCATCCAGTCGACCGCCTCGGCGTAGCGGGCGCCGAGCTGCAGGCGTGTGATCTCCTGCGCGTAGGAGAAGATGCCGCGCACGTGCTTGCGTTCGTGGTTGCCCATGAGCGCGACCGAGTTCGGACGTTCGCGGAAGAAGTCGACCACGTCGCCGGGCGCCGGGCCGCGGTCGACCAGGTCACCGACACCGACCAGCAGGTCGTCCGGGCCGAGGTCGACCCGCTTCAGCAGTTCGAGCAGTTCGTCGAAGCAGCCGTGGATGTCGCCCACGATGATGGTGCGCCCCATGCGGCGATCTTAGGAAGGCACCGGATCGCCGCACAAAGGGTTTTGGAAAGGCTCAGATCGATGGCCGGTGGGTGAGGCGGGCGGAAGCCACATGCGCGAAGTTGATGACGCCGGGTGAGGGACTGCTCTGGGGGGAGCCCTTCCCGTTGAGGTGGGGGGAGCCCACCTGGCTGAAGGACTGCACCGTGCCGTCACGCATCCAGTCGACGAGGATCTCCTGTGTGAGCGCGGTCTCTTCGGAGGGGACGATCACGGTCACCTCCGTGCCGCCGACCAGGGTCAGGGCCAGCACTTGTTCTCGCGACGGACTCACGACGGGCTTCCCCCAGATCGATGGCTTCTTCTGTTCTGCAAGACAACCGGAGAGTACTTTCCCAGGAACAGGGAAGGGCCTGGCCGGATCCGGCCAGGCTAGCCGAAGGTCGCTTGACGGCGGGACGTCACCGGTCGTGACGGCCGGTGCGGAGGCGACGGGTGAAGGCGGTGAAGGCGGTGCGGGAGAAGGCGAGCTTGGGGCCGTCGGGGTTCTTGGAGTCCCGTACCGCGATCATCCCGGGGAGTCCGGCGACCTCGACGCAGTTGTCTCCGGAGGGGTCGCTGTAGGTGCTCTTGCGCCAGCATGCGGATGACAGGTCAGGTGTGCTCACTCATCCTCCATGATCGTACGGATCAGGTTCTCGGATTCCTCTGCGGACAACGCATCGGACCTAGTCACGTTGAACATTACGGCAAGTCTCCGGACGACTTCGGGATCGGTGAGCATCCGGCCGTTCCCATCGGAGCCTTCCATATAGGCGACGTCCGTGTCCTTGTCGAAGTTGAGGACCTGGAATCCGGTGGGATTGAAGACGAGCGCGTTCTTCGGAATGACTTGGATAGAGATCTTCGGAAGACTCATCAGATCCAGTAGGCGCTTGCACTGTCCAAGTCGAACCTCTGGATGCAGGTCTCGGATGACGGCTTCGCGAATCAGGAGGAAAACCCAGGGGGGGTCCTCTTTCGAGAAGATGGATTGCCGCTCCATCCGGATGGCGACCAACTCTTCGATCTTGTCCGGGCGGCGACCTGCGGTGAACATCAGGCGCGCGTATTCCTCTGTCTGAAAGAGGCCGGGGATGAGCAGCGGTTCGTAGAAACTGATTCCAGTTGTGCTCTTCTCGGCGTCGATCAGTCGACGGAACCCACTGGGAATCAGCCCTCGCTTCCGCGCGTCGACGAGTTGCTCCCACAGTCGGTGGAAGGTCCCACCGGTCTTGAAGTAGGTATCGAGATCGTCGGCAAGCCCTTCTGAGGGGGACTTGTCGTATGTTTCGACTTTTGCAAGCCACTGTGGGGTGCATCCGAGGGCTTCGGCCAGCTTGCCGCGAGATAGTCCGGCTGCTTCACGTTGCGCCCGCATTTCGATTACGAACATCTTTTGCGGCCAGACCGGCTCATCCTTGCGTTGAGGCGCCATTGGGTGCTCCCGGGTTGGGTCCACCAGGATCTTGGTCACCGGCGGCGGGGTCGGGGTGCGGCCGGGGGAGCGCACGGTTCGTAGCCGAGAGTAACGGCTTCCTGTGAGGGTGGTCACGAGAACGCACCCGAATCCCCAAGGAATTTCATTCATGAACGAACAGGAATGCGCCCTTCTCCAGAAGCAGCACCCCAACTGGAACATCCGCACCTTCAATGACAAGACGTGCTATATCGCCACCCGCCTTGGCTGCCCTTTCCTCACCGACGAGGAACTCGTGGCCGGCCTCTACATGACCCTCGTGGAAGACACCCTCGAAGAACTCGAAGAGGCCCTCGCGACCCAGGCGAAAATCGAGGACGCCCTGTGACTGCGGGAACCGCAGGCGCCTTCCTCTTGGGCGCCTGCGTCCTGACCCTGTCCGTCACCTTCACGGCCATGGCCATCCGTGACTTCTGGTACTCCGGCCGCCACCGCTGAACCCGCGCACCCTCATTCGCATAATGCGAACTTTTCGGGGAGCCATCGAAAGATCCGTCCGGCACATGACGTCGGTGGCGCAGGCCGCCGCGCGTGAAATACAGAGTGCTTCGGCGGGCGTCGGCCGGATAGCGTGTGGGCCATGTCGAGCCCTGAGGCATCCACGGTGGGGGCTTTCGGTCACGCCGTCAGCCCCCTGAACCACTGAGTTCGTAGTTCCGCCGTCCCGCCGCGTCCGCGGCCGGGCGGGTGTGCCCTCGGGCGCTGACCGCGGTGACGAGACGTCCCTTCTCACGCATCTCATCGCCTCGGAGCCACTCGATGCCTCTCCCGCTGTACCTGCTCGCCATGGCCGTATTCGCCATGGGCACCTCCGAATTCATGCTCGCCGGCCTCCTGCCGGACCTCGCCTCGGACCTCGACGTGACGGTCGGGGCGGCGGGCTCGCTCACCTCGGCCTTCGCGGTCGGGATGATCGTCGGCGCCCCGCTCATGGCAGGGCTGGCCCGCGACAGATCCGGACGGTCCAGCCTCCTCGGGTTCGTTCTCGTGTTCTCGGCGGCCCACGCCGTGGCCGCAGCCACCTCGAGCTTCCCGGTCCTCCTCGCCACCAGGGTGGTCGCGGCGTTCGCGAACGCGGGGTTCCTCGCCGTGGCCCTGACGACGGCCGCCACGCTGGTCTCTCCCGACAAGAAAGGACGTGCGCTCGCCGTGCTGCTGTCGGGCACGACGACGGCCACGATCGCCGGAGTCCCGGGAGGAGCGGTGCTCGGCACGCTGTTCGGGTGGCGGGCCGCTTTCTGGACCGTCGCCGCTCTCTGCCTGCCCGCGGCGATCGGCGTCCTCAAGGGAATCCCGGCACGCTCCGAGCGGGAAGACGAGACCGGCGGACCGGGCCTGCGATCGGAACTCGCATGCCTCGGGCGTCCGCGGCTGATCCTGGTCATGCTGCTCGGCGCGCTGGTGAACGCGGCGACCTTCGCGAGTTTCACCTTCCTCGCCCCCGTCGTGATCGGCACCGCCGGGCTGGGCGAGCTGTGGATCTCCGTCGTCCTGATGCTCTTCGGCGTCGGTTCCCTCATCGGCGTCACCGTCGCCGGACGGCTGTCCGACCGGCGCCCCGGCCCGGTCATCGCGGTCGGCGGTCCGCTGCTGCTCATCGGCTGGATCGCCACGGCCGTGCTGGCCGACGAACCGGCTGCCCTCCTCGTCCTAGTGTTCGTGCAAGGCGCGCTGTCGTTCGCGCTGGGCGGCACGCTGATCACGCGAGTCCTCTACGAGGCGGAAGGAGCCCCCACCATGGCGGGCTCATACGCGACCGCGGCACTCAACGTCGGCGCCGCCGCCGGACCACTCGTCGCCGCGACCACCCTCACCACCGAGGCCGGAGACCTCGGGCCGCTCTGGTCCAGCGGGCTCCTCGTCGCGATCGCGCTGCTCATCGCGTTCCCCTTCCGCGGTGTGATCGCGGCCGGCCGGAACGAGGAGGCGCGCGGTGACGCATGCGAACGCCCCTCGACCAAGGCCTCGCAGATATCGAGGTCGTCGAGCCGGTCGGAGACGAGTTCGATGGTGCTTTTCGCTCACCTGAGCAAAGAGCTCTGGTGGATCAGGAGGGCGTCAAGGTGCGCGAGAGCACTCACATCAAGGCTCTCGGTCCGGTTGAGGTAGAGGCGTCGGAGACAGGTGAGGTTTGTGAGGGGGGTCAGGTCGTTCACTTGGGTCCCGGTCAGGTCGAGGTGTTTGAGACAGGTGAGGTTTGTGAGGGGGGTCAGGTCGTTCACTTGGGTCCCGGTCAGGTCGAGGTGTTCGAGTCGGGTGAGGTTCGTGAGGGGGGTCAGGTCGCTCACTCGGGTCTCTGTCAGGTTGAGCTGTTTGAGCAGGGTGAGGTTTGCGAGGGGCATCAGGTCGTTCACCTGGGTCCCGGTCAGGTCGAGGTGTTCGAGTCGGGTGAGGTTCGTGAGGGGGGCCACGTCACTCACCCGGGCTCGGAGCAGGAGGAGCGTTCTCAGGCCGACGAGATCAGAGACAAAGGACAAGTCGGCGGGCCCGGCGCCGGACAGGTGAAGACGTCGAAGCCCGGGGAGCAGGCGGAGCAGTCGTGAACGCTCCGAGTCGGGTGCGGGGAACTTTATGACCGTTTGTCTCCCGGACAGGACCTCTCTCGCATACTCCTCGGGGAAACGCGAACGGAACCAGCCGCGGGAGAGGGCTTCCTGCACCTTTCCTCCTGCGACTCGAGAGAGCCGGGCGAGCAAGGGGATCGACGCGTCGACGTCGGTCAGGAGCACGGTCTCGGCGATGGCGGCGGCCTCGTCCTCGGTGAGGTCGTGAGTGCGGGCGTGCTCGGCCACCAGGTCGATGACGAACGGTCCGGCCTTCGCGAGCCTCCGCGCGTCGTCGGCGTTCTTCGGCGGGATGAGCCGCTCGGTGCGGTCGGTGATGGTCCGCGCGAGTTCCTCGGAGACGACCTCGGCCTCGGCGACGCAGGCCGCGGCGAGCAGCCAGAGGGTCTGGGCGGTGTCCTCGGAAGGGGCGGCCTCGGCCCGGGCGATGAGGTCGCGGAGGATCCGGTCCTGGCGGGTGCGGTCCCGCTGGCTCTGGCCCACGGCCATGATGAGGACGTCGTGGTAGAGCGGGTCGTCGGCGTGGCGGACGAGATGGTCGAGGTTGTGCTCCTGGAAGATCTCGACGGCGGCCAGGTAGTCCTGGAGGCTCGGGTGGCGGAACTCGACGCTGTCGGTCGTCGGGTCCTGCAGGAGGCCCGAGCGCTCCCGGAGGAACCCCAGCACGGCCTTCGGAGTGGTCTGGATCTTGCGGAGGCGGGGGAGCAGCCTCTCGATCTTGGCCAGGGCCGTCGCGTGGTCGATGGTGCGGCGGCCGTTGAGGGTCATCCACATCGCGATGCCCGACAGGAAGGGCTCCGACTGGGCGCGGGTGAGGGACAACTCCCCGGAGGGGATGCGGCGTTCCCGGTCGCGGGCCTCCAGGAGCATCGTCAGCGCCTGGTCGTAGAGGGCGGTGCGGCCTTCGGGGAGCACGCTGTTGTGGAGCCGGCCGAGAGCGCACAACATCGCGCACAGCAGCGGGTTCGTGGCCAGCCGGGACAGGTCCCTGCGGGCGGTCAGGGCCTCGATGAGCGCTTCGGCCTGCTCCTCGGCCGTCTCCCCGCCGTCCTCCGCCCGCCGGGTGCGATGCCAGCGGCGGATGAAGTCGTTGACCTGGCCGACGTTCATCGGTTCCAGACGGCTGGAGACGAAACCCCACGCGGACAACTGCTCCCGCTGGAAGGGGGAGAGCGCGCCGGGACGGGACGTCACGACGAACCGGGCGTTCGGATGACGGGTGAGGCGGCGTTCCAGCCACTCCATCACCTGCGGGCGGAACTCCTGGGGGACCTCGTCCAGCCCGTCGACGAAGACGACGGCGCGTCCCGCGTCGAGAAGGCCGGTCACCCAGGCGGCCGGCTTGTCGTCCGCGGCGGCGTCCTGCTCCACGAACTGCTCGACGGACGGCAGGCGCAGGCCGTCGGAGCTCATGTGGTCGCGCAGGCGCAGCAGGAAGGGGACCACGCCCAGTTCTTTCCAGCCGTCGAGCTGCGCCGGGAGGCTCTGCTTGCAGACCAGCAGGGTGAGGTGCTGGAGCAGTGTGGTCTTCCCCGCCCCGGCCGGGCCCTCCATGAGCAGGCGGGGATGGGCGGCGAGGAGGTCCTCGAAACGGTGGTCGAACTCCCGGGCGGGAACGAGGCCCTCGGGGCCGTCCGCGCGGTCCGGGGCGCCGGAGCGGACCGAGAGGTTCACGTAGGCGGTGGCCAGCTCGTAGGTCTGCTCGCGGAAGGGAAGGCCGAGGCCGTAGAGGCGGACCTTGCCGTAGAGCGCGGCGACCGCCGTCCGGTAGCGCGCCTCGTAGGCGCGGGTCTTCTCGTCCAGGTCGGGGAGGCGGCGGCCGAGGTCGGCGACCCTGCGGATCGTCTCGACGGCCACCCGGGGGCCGAACTCGCCGAGCCGGGTGAAGTGCTCGACCAGGTGGAGGCAGGCACCGTCCAGGAGTTTCGTGAAAAGGGCCAGGGCGCGGTCGTCCGTCAGCCCGTCGGCGGCGTCCGGGGCGGCCTCGCGCATGAGCTCCGACAGCCGCCCAGGGTCGAGGTCCGCCCGTAGCGCCAGGTCGATGTCGACGGCGTCCAGGGAGAGCAGCGCGGTGACGACCGCGTCCTCGGCGCGTTCGCCTTCTTCGGGGGCGATGAAGCGCCACTGCGGCTTCTCGTCCGTCGCCAGGAGGGCGAGCTGGTGGACGAGGGAGCGGAGGTCTTGTTCGACGAGTTCCTTCCTATCGCCCCGACGCCAGGCGAGGCGTTCCCGCCAGCCGACCGGTTCGGCCAGACCCGCGCCGGGTGCGGGAGCCCGGGGGATCATGCGGGAGACCAGCTCCCCCCAGACCGGGGAGGTGATCCAGGTGGTGAAGAGCTCCGGCACGGTGCGCCCCATCGGCTCGGCGGCGGTTCGAATCTCTCCATCGTGCTGAACTTTGTTCACCTTTGTGGGGAATCTCAGAAAGAGGGGTTCCCGGGGTAGCGTGCGCTTCGTGATGCGCAGATGGACGCTGCCCCTGCTGCTCGCGGCCATAGGCCTGGCCGTCGCCGTCCGGCAGGCGGACGAAGGGTCGCCCGTGGCGGCCGCCGTCTGGTCGGCGGTGTTCCTCGTGCTCGCCGCAGGGCTGTCGCCGCTGGCCTTTCCCCGGTCGGTGGGCGCGGCGGAGGCCCGGCGCCGCAGCGCGGACGACGGACGGCCGATCATCTACTGGCGGCCGGGCTGCCAGTACTGCCTCCGGCTCAGGCTTCGGCTGGGCCGAGCCGCCCGCCGGGCGCACTGGGTGGACATCTGGCGTGACCCGGAGGGCGCGGCCGAGGTCCGGGCCATCACCGGAGGCGCCGAGACGGTGCCGACCGTCGTGGTGTCGGGACGGTCGCAGGTCAACCCCGACCCCGCATGGCTACGCCGTCGGCTCAAGTGAGAGAGCCGACGGGCGCCTGTTTCCGCCGGGTCGACGGCGTGCCGGTTTCCCGGAGCACGACGTGGCGGCGGGGGATCCGGCTCGAAGCTTGGGATCATCGGCCCATGGACGGAATCGAGTGCGACGAAGAAGCGATCTCCGCGGTGGCGGACCACGTGGGCGGATTCTTCGCCGGGCATGAGGTCGACTCCACCCTCTACGACCTGGGGAGGAGCCGCCGCGCGGCCGTCCCCGGGCTCCGCATCCTGACCGTCGCGCCCGGGCCCCGCGCCGACGGCTGGACGTACGTCACCGCCGGGTGCTGGGGCGCGGCGAACGAGGAGGGGCAGGGCCTGGAGCTCGTACTGTCGGCGCCCGGCCGGGACGAGGGCTTCGTGGAGCTGCTGGCGATGGTCGCCTACTACCACGCGACCCGCTGGTTGGAGCTGCGGCACAGCGTCCCCATCGGCCGGCCCTGGGCGCCCGGCTCCTCATGCGACCACCTGCTGGTCTCCCGGCCCCGCCTCCACGGCCCGGCCTTCGAATACTGCTCCCTCCCCGGAGGGCGGGCCCGCCTCCTGGAGATCGTCCCCGTCACCGCCGCCGAACTGGCCTTCCGGCGCGAACACGGCCACGAGGCGCTGGAGCGCCTCTTCGAGGAGACCGGGACCGTCCCCACCGACCCCCACCGCCCCTGCGCCGTCGCGTGACGGCGTCCGGCGCCGGGAGCCGCGCTCAGGAGACGGACATAGATACGTCCTGTTCGCTGGTTGTTTTCCAGTTCCTCCGTTTAGGGAGGAGGAATTCGGGGCGCGTGGAGCGGTTGGGTAGGATCTGAGACCAGGCCGAGAGGCGCTGCAACGGGCCGGTCGCCCGCCACGCTCGGCCTTTTCGACATGAAACAAGGGCGCCTCCCGGAGACGAAGACGATGGGAGGAGCCGGGATGTCGGAATCAACGCAGGTCGTCCAGGGTCGCGAGGAGCGGACGCGGCGGCTGCGGGAGATCCTCGAGCAGCGGATCGCGGTGCTGGACGGGGCCTGGGGCACGATGCTCCAAGGGGCGAACCTCAAGCCCGAGGACTACCGGGGAGAGCGGTTCGCCGACCACCCGATGGACGTCACCGGCGACCCGGACCTGCTGAACATCACCCGGCCCGACGTGATCCTCGACGTGCACCGGCAGTACCTGGCGGCCGGGGCGGACATCACGACCACCAACACGTTCACCGCGACGAGCATCGCGCAGGCCGACTACGGGCTGCAGGAGTACGTGCGGGAGATGAACGTGGCGGGGGCGCGGCTGGCGCGCCAGGCCGCCGACGAGGCCGGCGGGAAGTTCGTCGCCGGGTCCGTGGGGCCGCTGAACGTCACGCTCTCCCTGTCGCCGAAGGTCGACGACCCCGCCTACCGGGCCGTGACCTTCGACGAGGTCGAGGCGGCGTACGCCGAGCAGATCGAGGCGCTCGCCGAGGGCGGCGTCGACCTCCTGCTCATCGAGACGATCTTCGACACGCTCAACGTCAAGGCAGCGATCTCCGCCGCGAAGCGCGTCGCGCCCGACCTGCCGATATGGATCTCCGTGACGATCGTCGACCTGTCCGGGCGCACGCTGTCCGGGCAGACGGTCGAGGCGTTCTGGAACTCCGTCAAGCACGCCGAGCCCCTCGTCATCGGCGTCAACTGCTCGCTGGGCGCCACCGAGATGCGCCCGCACATCGAGGACCTCGCCCGGATGGCCGGGACGTACACCGCCTCCCACCCCAACGCGGGGCTGCCCAACGCGTTCGGCGGGTACGACGAGACGCCGGAGGAGACCGGGCGGCTGGTCGGGGAGTTCGCGGCCGAAGGGCTCATCAACATCGCGGGCGGCTGCTGCGGCACGTCCCCCGCGCACATCGCGAAGATCGCCGAGGCCGTCAAGGGCAAGAGCCCGCGCAAGGTCGCCGAGCCGCCGAAGCGCAGCCGGTTCTCCGGCCTGGAGACCTTCGAGATCGGGCCCGACACCGGCTTCGTCATGATCGGTGAGCGGACCAACGTCACCGGGTCGGCGCGGTTCCGGCGCCTCATCGAGGCCGACGACTTCCAGGCCGCCGCCGACGTGGCGCTGGAGCAGGTGCGCGGCGGGGCCAACCTCCTCGACGTCAACATGGACGCCGACCTGCTCGACAGCGTGCAGGCCATGACCACCTTCCTCAACCTCATCGCGACCGAGCCGGAGATCGCCAGGATCCCCGTCATGATCGACAGCTCGCGGTGGAGCGTGCTGGAGGCCGGGCTCAAGTGCGTCCAGGGCAACGGGGTCGTCAACTCCATCAGCCTCAAGGAGGGCGAGGAGCAGTTCCTGGAGCAGGCCCGCAAGGTCAAGTCCTTCGGCGCGGGCGTCGTCGTCATGGCCTTCGACGAGCAGGGCCAGGCCGACACCGCCGACCGCAAGGTCGAGATCTGCGGGCGCGCCTACGACCTGCTCACGAAGGAGGTCGGGTTCGCGCCCGAGGACATCATCTTCGACCCGAACGTGCTGGCCGTCGCGACCGGCATGAGCGAGCACAACGGCTACGCCAAGGAGTTCATCGAGGCGCTGCCGCGGATCAAGGAGCGCTGCCCGGGCGCGCTCACGTCCGGCGGCATCTCCAACCTGTCGTTCTCCTTCCGCGGCAACGACGTGGTCCGCGAGGCCATGCACTCGGCGTTCCTGCTGCACGCCGTCCGCGCCGGGCTCGACATGGGCATCGTCAACGCGGGCCAGCTCGCCGTCTACGCCGACATCCCGGCCGACCTGCTGGAGCACGTCGAGGACGTGCTGTTCGACCGCCGCCCGGACGCCACCGACCGGCTCATCGAGTTCGCGCGGACGGTCTCCGGCAGCGGCACCAAGCGCGAGATCGACCTGTCGTGGCGGGAGCAGCCCGTCAACGAGCGCCTCTCGCACGCGCTGGTCCACGGCATCACCGACTTCATCGAGGAGGACACCGAGGAGGCCCGCCAGGGCTTCGCCCGTCCCCTCGAGGTGATCGAGGGCCCGCTCATGGACGGCATGAAGGTCGTCGGCGACCTGTTCGGCTCCGGGAAGATGTTCCTGCCGCAGGTCGTCAAGAGCGCGCGGGCCATGAAGCGCTCCGTGGCCTATCTCGAGCCGTTCATGGAGGCCGAGAAGGAGAAGGCCCTCGCCGAGGGTCGCGTCCAGGAGCGCCGCGGGCAGGGCAAGGTCGTGCTCGCCACGGTCAAGGGCGACGTCCACGACATCGGCAAGAACATCGTCGGGGTCGTCCTCGGCTGCAACAACTACGAGGTCGTCGACCTGGGCGTCATGGTGCCCGCCGCGAAGATCCTCGACACGGCCGTGGCGGAGGGCGCCGACGTCATCGGGCTGTCCGGGCTGATCACCCCGTCGCTGGACGAGATGGTCGCGGTAGCGGCCGAGATGGAGCGGCGCGGGCTGAAGATCCCGCTGCTCATCGGTGGCGCGACCACGTCCCGGCAGCACACCGCCGTGCGGATCGCGCCCGTCTACAGCGGGCCGGTCGTGCACGTCCTGGACGCGTCCCGGGTCGTCGGGGTGGTCTCGGACCTGCTGGACGCCGACCGGGCGCAGGTGCTCGACGCCGCCAACCGCAAGGAGCAGCAGGCGCTGCGCGAGGCGCACGAGAACCGGCGGCAGCAGCCGATGCTCACCATCGACCAGGCCCGCGGGAACGCCGAGCGCGTGCCGTTCGACGAGCTGCCCGTCCCGGCGTTCACCGGCCTGAGGACCGTCACGCCGAGCCTCGCCGAACTGCGCGAGATGATCGACTGGCAGTTCTTCTTCCTGGCCTGGGAGCTGAAGGGCAAGTACCCGGCGATCCTGGAGCAGCCCGCCGCCCGCGAGCTGTTCGACGAGGGGCAGGCGCTGCTCGACCAGATCATCGCCGACGGTTCGCTGCGCGCCGAGGGCGTCTACGGGTTCTGGCCCGCGCACTCCGAGGGCGACGACATCGTGCTGGAGAACGGCGTCCGCTTCCCGATGCTGCGGCAGCAGACGGCCAAGCCCGAAGGCCGCCCCAACCGCAGCCTCGCCGACTACGTGGCGCCGTCCGGCGACCACCTCGGCGCGTTCGCGGTCACCGTCCACGGCGCCGAGGAGCTGGCCGCGCGGTACGAGGCGAAGCAGGACGACTACAAGGCGATCATGGTCAAGGCCCTGGCCGACCGTCTCGCCGAGGCGTTCGCCGAGCTGATCCACCTCCAGGCCCGCCGCGAGTGGTTCGAGCCGGACGCCCGGCCCGTCCTGGAGGACCTGCACGCCGAGAGGTTCCGCGGCATCCGCCCGGCCCTGGGCTACCCGGCCTGCCCGGACCACAGCCGCAAGCGCACGCTGTTCGAGCTGCTCGACGCGGGCGCGCACGGCATGGCCCTCACCGAGTCGTTCGCGACGACCCCCGCGGCGAGCGTCAGCGGCCTGATCTTCGCCCACCCCGACGCCCGCTACTTCACCGTCGGGCGCCTGGGGCGCGACCAGATCGAGGACTATGCCCGCCGGACCGGGCTGAGCCTGGAGGAGACCGAGCGCTGGCTGCGCCCGAACCTCGCCTACGAGCCCTGATCGGCGGCCCGGCCGGGCGCCCGGTTCACGGGCGTCCGGCCACCCACGCCGTCCTGGTGGCGCGGACGGTGAGGTCGGTCCGGCGTAGGACGTGGTGGGGCCCGCCCTCGTCGAGGAGCGCGTCGAGCACGGCCTGGTCGTCGGGGCTCAGCAGGCCGCGGAGGCGGGCGCCGCCGCGCCGCAGGGTCGCCTCGGCGTAACGCCCGGCGGCGGCGGGGAGCGGAGGCGTCAGCTCGACGTCGAAGACCCGCTCGACCTTGACGGCGAAACCGGCCCGGGACAGGCGCGGGCCCCAGTCGGAGCCCAGGTCCGGGAGGTCGTGCCCGCGCTGCTCGGCGAGGGCGGCGTGACAGCGCTCCTCGAATCCTGGACGGCCGAAGCCGAGGTCCTCGGGCAGGAAGCGGGGGAAGGAGTCCAGCTCCAGCACGGCCAGGAGCCCGCCGGGACGGAGTGCGGCGAAGATCTCGCGCAGGCCCCGGTCGGGATCCGCCAGATGGTGCAGGGACGCCGACGCCCACACCAGATCGACGGTGTCGAGGGGCGGCCACTCGTCGTCCAGGTCCGCCTGGACGGTGTGGATCCGATCGGCCAGCCCGAGCTCGCGGGCCTTCTCGTGGAGCCGGAGCAGCATGGATTCGGAGGCGTCCACGGCGACGGCCTCGGCCTCGCCGAAGCGCTGGAGCAGCGCCAAGGTGCCGGCTCCGGTGCCGCTGCCCAGGTCGAGGATCCGGCGCGGGGGCGTGTCCCCGGCCAGTTCTTCCAGCAGGGCCGTCATCTCGGTCAGGAGCGGGTGCAGGACCTCGGCGTCGAGATCCAGGAGCTCCGCCATCCCCGTCTCGTCATCGGAAGCGTGATGGTGGTGCGTGTGATGTGCCATGTCTCGAGCTTACGAGACCTTGCTCCGATGGCATACCATCTTGCGTATGACGCAAGACTCAGCGGTCGAAGCCCTGGTCCGCAGCCGCATCAGAGGGATGCGCACGGCCCTGGGATGGTCGCTCGACGACCTGGCGGCCCGCTGCCACATGAGCCCGTCCACGCTGAGCCGCATCGAGACCGGCCCCCGCCGGATCGCCCTGGACCAGCTGACCTCGATCGCCCGCGCGCTGGGCACCACCCTCGACCAGCTGGTGGAGTCCCCGGACGACGAGGACGTGGTGATCAGACCGCGGCACGATCCGGAGCGGGGCCTCACCGCCTGGACGCTGAACCGCGACTCCGGGCCGCACGGCCTCACCGTCGCCAAGATCCGGGTCACCGAACCGGTGCGCCACGGCGCCGCCGAGCTGAAGGTCCACCCCGGCAGGGACTGGTTCACGGTGCTGTCCGGAACCCTGGTGCTGCTCCTGGGAGAGCGGACCGTCCTCGTCGAGGCGGGCCAGGCGGCGGAGTTCTCCACCATGATCCCGCACGCCTTCGGCGCCCACGACGGCCCCGCCGAGATCCTCGGCATCTTCGACCCCGAAGGCCGCCGTATCCACCTCCACGGCCCCTGGTGAGCCCTGGAAGCTCTCAGAGGCGAGGGATCAGGGCCTTCCCAAGGACCACACGGCGACGTCGATGCCGCCGCCGGAGGTCTCGCGGGTGCCGGCCGCCCACAGGGACTTGGTGCCGGGGATGTGGACAAGGTGCTGGATCATCCGCCTTTCGGGGAGGATGCGGCGGGTCCAGACGCCCTTGGGCGTGCGGTGGAAGAACGCGCGGTCGAAGTCCCACTCGTCGCCGGAGTCCGAGCCCCAGCCCTGGGCGTAGAGGCCGCCCGAGCCGTCGGAGACGTGATCGCTCAGAATGAAACCGGAGGTGACGGCGGGGGCCTCGCTCGCCCAGGTCCGGCCGTTCCAGCGGAGCTGAACGGAGGCATGGACGTTGGCGCCGCAGAGGGCGCCCTCGGTGGTGATCGCCGAGACCCAGACCCGGTCGCGGCCGAGCACGTTGAGGTCGAGGATCGTG
Source organism: Actinocorallia sp. B10E7 (assembly GCF_039871655.1). Lineage (NCBI taxonomy): Bacteria > Bacillati > Actinomycetota > Actinomycetes > Streptosporangiales > Thermomonosporaceae > Actinocorallia > Actinocorallia sp. B10E7. The sequence continues at coordinate 993,428 of NZ_JBDPLZ010000001.1, read as the reverse complement.
GCCGAGTAGCCGGGGGAGGTCTTGGTGGGGGCAGGGTCGGTGCGCAGGACGTCGGGCTGGACGCGAGTCCAGCGGGTGCCGTCGAACCGGGCGATGATCCCGCTGTAGCCGTTGTGCAGGGAGCGGTCGTGGGCGAGCGCCCAGATCTCCCGGCCGGAGACGGCCTCGGCCTTCTGGATCAGGAAACCCGTGGCGTGGCGTTTCCAGGTCCTGCCGTCGAAGTGCCAGGAGGCGGGGCCCTTCCGGTCGAGGCCGTACACCCAGACGTTCTTCGGGCCGAGGGCCGCGACCGCGTTGACGTAGGCGTTCTTGAACGTGCGGGCGACCGTCCAGCGTTTTCCGTTCCAGCGCAGGACCTTCGACGCGTTGGAGCCGGCCCGGGCCGCCGCCGGGGCGGTGCGCGGCCCGGCGGACCGCTGGGGGGCGGCGCAGCCGTCCTCGGGCAGGTTGTCCAGGTACTTCTCGGCCAGCCGTTCGCTGCCCGTCACCGACATCCAGACGTTCTTCGCCGACGACGCGTCCGCCTGGCCGGGGATGCCCGTCAGGCCTCCGGGCAGCGGGCTGCGGCTCCAGGTCCTGCCGTTCCATCTGAAGGCCAGCGGCTCCAGCCCGGCACGGCGCTCGCGCATCCCGAAGACGAAGGCGCTCCGGCGGGTGGGCGCGATCGCCGCGGTCACCGTCTCGTCCCCCGCGAGCTTGAAGGTCTTCACCAGCGCGAACGTCCCGGGTTTCGCCTCCGCCGCCCCCGCGAGCAGGGCTGACGACAACGATCCGACGACGGCGACGGTGAACAGACGCTTCATGGACATTCCTGACAAAGGTGGCTGTAGTCCGATGAACCTATCTGCTCCGGCGCCGGAAGGAGGGCGTTACAGACCGGGCGCGCCCCAGACGGGGAACCAGCGGGTGAGGTCCGGTTCCAGAGGCAGGTCCTCTCGCAGAAGATCCTTCACCTGGAATTCGAGGTGGTTGTTGCGCCTCTGGCCGGGAAGCGGGGCGAAGGGATAGAAGGTGCCGCGCTTGTAGAGGTAGATGAGGGCCAGGGGACGGGCCGAGGGATTGCGGAAGGCGGCCAGGGAGCACAGGAGCTGGGAGCCGAAACCGTTGTCCTGGAGCGTGGTGTTGACGGCGTGGAGATCGTTGACCAGGGACGGCAGGTCCTCCGGGGTGTGGTGGGAGACGAGCCAGGTGTAGCCGTACTCGTCGTGCGTGAGCTCCACCGAGGGCGCGTCCGGAACGGCGTCGAGCAGATCCCGCAGCTCCTGCCGGAGCTCGGCGGAGGCGGTCCCCTCGACCGTGGCGAAGCAGACCGAGCCGACGCCGGCGGGAGCGTAGCCGGTGGAGGCCTGGAGGGTGATCGCCGCCGAAGGGAGGGCGAACAGCCGGTCCAGGTCGGGCTTGGCGGGCTTGCTGCGGCCGAGCAGAGTGTCCAGGAAACCCACGGGTCTTGCTCCTCTCAGGCGGGACCGCCCAGCCGGGCGGAGATGCCGGCGAGCTGCTCCAGGCGGCGTTCCAGGCTCGGATGGGTGGAGAACAGGACGGCCAGGGCGGTGCCGGGGCCGAGAGCGGGAGTGAAGAAGAAGGCGTTGAAGGCCTGGGCGGTGCGCAGATCACGGGTGGGGATGCGGGCGATGTCGCCGGTGAGCTTCGTCAGGGCCGAGGCCAGCGAGGACGGGCGTCCGGTGAGGATCGCGGCGGCGCGGTCGGCCGCCAGCTCCCGGTAGCGGGACAGGGCGCGGATGAGCAGGAAGCTGATGGAGTACACCGCCGCGGAGACGGCCATGACGGCCAGCAGCACGAGCGTGGTGTTCTGGTCGCGTCTTCCGCCGAACATCTGCGAGTAGAACGCGAACCGCACGATGAGGCCCGCCAGGACGCCCAGGAACGAGGCGATCGTGATGACCGCGACGTCACGGTGGGCCACGTGGGAGAGTTCGTGCGCCAGCACGCCCTCCAGCTCGTCGGGCTCCAGCCGCCGCAGCAGGCCGGTCGTGACGCAGACGACGGCGTGGTCGGCGTTCCGGCCGGTGGCGAAGGCGTTCGGCATGTCCATGTCCGAGACGGCGACCCGCGGCTTGGGCATGTCCGCCAGCGCGCACAGGCGGTCCACGACACCGTGGAGGTGCGGCTGTTCTTCCGGCGTGACGATGCGGGCGCTCATGCCGTACAGGGCTATCCGGTCGGAGAACCAGTACTGGGAGCCGAGCAGGAGGGCACCGATGGCCACGCCCACGACCCACGATTTGAGCAGGACGAACAGCGCCGAGACGAACAGCACGTACAGCAGGCCCAGCAGGAAGAGCGTCAGCAGCATGCGCGCGCTGAGCCTGCGGTCCGGCGGGAAGCGGCTGCGCATCACGTCATCCCGGGATCAGGCCCTCGGACGACAGGAGCTCCTTGACCTCGTCCAGAGTGGTGTCGTCGTCGGGGAGCACGAGCTCCGAAGGGGCGAGCACGTCGGGGGGAAGGGGCGACCCCAGCCGGCGGACGGTCTCCAGGAGCTCGCGCAGGGACAGGGTGAAGGTCTGCTCGTCGCCTCTGTCGGCGGCCTTCTGGAGCGCGGAGTCCAGCTCGTTGAGCTCGTTCAGGTGGTCGTCGGCGACGCGGTACTGGCCCTCGCCGAAAATCCTGATGATCATGATTTCCCTCCCTCTGGAAGCTCGGCCTGCTGGGCCTTCAGCCGGTCCAGCTCGGCGTCCACGTCCTGGCCGCTGGTGATGGCGTCGAGCTCGGCCTGGATGTCGTCGCGGCCGGGCGGGAGGGTGGCGTCCTCCAGGGCGCCGGAGGCGAGCAGCTCGTCCAGGGCTCCGGCGCGGGCCTGCATCTGGTCGGTCCTGTCCTGGACGCGCTGCATGGCCATGCCGACCTCGCCCATCTCCTCGCCGATGCCGCTGACGGCCTCGGAGATGCGGGTCTGGGCCTCGGCCGCGCTGTAGGTGGCCTTGAGCGTCTCCTTGCGGGTGCGGAACGCCTCGACCTTCGTCTGCAGGCGCTGGGCGGCGAGGGTGAGCTTCTCCTCCTCCGTCTGCAGGGCGGCTTCCTGATTCCGCAGGTCGGCGAGCTGGGAGACGACGCCCGAACGCCGGGCGAGGGCCTCCTTCGCCAGGTCCTCCCGTCCCGCCTGGAGCGATTGGCGGGCCTGCTCCTCCAGCTTCCCGCTGGACTGCTCCAGCCGCGCCGCCTGCAGTTCGACCCGTTTGCGGCTGGTCGCCACGTCCGCCACGCCCCGCCGGACCTTCTGCAGCATCTCCGACTGCTGCTGATAGGAGTAGTCCAGTACCTCGCGCGGGTCCTCCGCCCGGTCGAGAGCACTGTTCGCCTTGGTGCGGAACAGGGTGGCGATCCGTTGCGCGATACCGCCCATGGTGGCCGTCTCCCCCTTCCCGGAGGTGCCTCCGGCAGGTGGTGCAGGAATACCGTCAGCTACCCACAGTAATGATCCGAGCGTCAGCTACCTGCTATGTCGGGGTATTGGAGTCGTTAGGCCGCGTTCCATGATCCACGGTGTCTCTTCTCACCGTGCTCAGCCGGTGAGGGCGTCGAGGGTGACGAAACCATAGCCCCGGCCGCGCAGTTCGCTGATGACCCGGGGGAGGGCCTGCGCGTCCAGGGTGGTGCCGTCGTCGGGGTTGGCGCCCACGTGCATGAGGACGATCTGGCCGGAGTGGGCCGTGGAGACGACGCGGTCGACGACGGTGTCGGCGGTGACGCCGCCGGAGGTCCCCTTCCAGCCGAGGGTGTCGACCGTCCAGCGGACCGGGACGTAACCGGCGGCGTTGACCGTCCGGATGGTGCGGGTGTCGCGGTCGCCGTAGGGGAAGCGGAACAGCGGGCGGGGGTCCTTGCCCGTCGTCGAGGTGATCCGGGAGGCGGCCGTGGACAGCTCCTGGCGGATCTGGGCGTCGGACAGCTTCGTGAAGTACGGGTGGGTCGTCGAGTGATTGCCGAGGCGGTGGCCGGCGGCGGCGATCGTGGAGGCGCTGCCCGAGCAGCCCGAGGTGAACTGCCCCGTCAGGAAGAACGTCGCCTTGACGCCCTGGTCCCGCAGGGTCTTCAGGATCGAGGGGACGCCGCTGTCGTCCGCGCCCCCGTCGAAGGTGAGGGCGACGACCTTGCGGCTCGTGGGGATGCTCTCCCAGTCCTTCCCCGCCAGCTTGGACGGGACGCCGGGCTGCGGCTGCGTGGTGGTCGGCTTGGGCGTCGTGGGCTTGGGCGTCGTGGGTCTGGGGCTCGTCGGCCTGGGACTGGACGGGGTGGTCGACGGCGTGGAGGCGGAGGGCGAGGGGGTGTCGGGGAAGGGGTAGTCCGAAGGAGAAGGCGCGGGCGAGCAGGTCGAGGGGCTGGGGGACGGCTTGGCGCCCTTGGAGTCGTCATCGTCGCCGCATCCGGCGATCAGGGTCAGCAGCAGTACGGCGAGGGCGGCTTTACTCACGGTCTCCATGGGCATGACTATCCGTTTTATCACCCTCTGTGGCGATAAGGCGAAGGTCGGTGAGCTGGGGACGAAGGTCCCGCCGCCGGGACCCGCTCGCGGCGGCGAAGTTTAGTGCCGAGAACGTTATGTGGCTCACAGAATGCGTGTGATCCATGTCGCATTATGGCCGGTCTCATCGGTGGTAAAGCGGTGCGAGTGATCTCGAAAATCGATGCCTTACCAGGGGGAACGCTGTCCCCGGCGAAGGATCGGGAATTAATCACACCGCGACCGTCAATGGCATCCCGGTGTTTGGTCATGAGGGGTCAAGGGCATCGGAAATGCATGGCAACTCTACTTTGGATCATCGCGGTCGTCTTCGTCATCGCCGGACTCTACACGCTCCTTGCCCGCCGTGACCTGCTGTGGGGCCTGATCCTCATCGTGGTCGGGTTCCTCATCGGCCCGGGCGGCGTGAGCATCTTCAACGTCTAGCGCCCGCCGTACCAAGCGCATCGGAAATTCCCGTGAAAGACCGAGAGAAAGGTACGAGAAATGAGCACCATCGAGCAGATCATCGATGTGGCGGTTCCCGTCCGGGTCGCTTATGACCAGTGGACGCAGTTCGAGGACTTCCCCGAATTCATGGAAGGCGTCGACCGCATCGAGCAGGTCACCCCGACCCGCACCCACTGGAAGACCAGCATCGCCGGCGTCCACCGGGAGTTCGAGGCCGAGATCACCGAGCAGCGGCCCGACGAGTGCATCGTCTGGCACACCCTCGGCACGCCGCGGCAGGCCGGCGTCGTCTCCTTCCAGCCGCTCGACCCGGTGAACACCCGGGTGGTGCTGCAGATGCAGTTCATCCCCGAGGGCGTCGTCGAGCAGGTCGGCGACAGGTTGAACCTCGTCGAGAACCGGGTCAAGGGCGACCTGCGGCGCTTCAAGGAGTTCATCGAGGACCACGGCCGCCCGACCGGCGCCTGGCGCGGCAGCGTCGGCACCGACCCGTTCCCCGGCTCCGCCGCCGCGACCCCGTCCCGCCCGGTCACCGACCACGACCTCACCCGCCCCGACCACGCCCCGGGCCTCGACCCGGACCCCGAGCCGGGCGACCTGCCCGCTCAGGGCGTCCGGCCCGTCCCCGGCGCCCAGCAGCCCGCTCCGGGCCCGTACCCGGCGCGGCCTCACGGCACCCGCCCGGACCAGGGCCAGGACCCGCGCCTCGACCCCGGCCCCGCGCTCTGACGCACCGACAGACCCAGGCGTCCACACCCGAAGAAAGGACCCCCGAATGAACCTCACCACCGAACTGCGCCGGTTCACCCGAGGCAGCGACAGGTCGCGCGGACTCTTCGACCGACATCACCGCGGCCCGCGCCTGACGGCCCTGGCCCGTACCCGCCGAGGCCGCACCCCGACCCACCCCCTCGCCCGGCTGAAGGGACTGGCCGGACGCCTCCGCCGAACCCGGCGGTGACACGAGACACGAAGGCCGCGGTCATCCATCGGGGGAGGCCGCGGCCTTCGCCATGCCCGCTTCACTCCGGGCTGCACCTATCGGCGAGAATTCTCAGCTTTTTGCCAACTTCCCTCCCTATAGTCGCCCCCGTCAACCGACTCCAACGAGAGGTGTCTCATGCAGAGCCGTATCGTCATCTCCGCGGTCATGGGAATCGCGGCCGGGGCCACTGTCCTGGTGGCGGGCACGGGGGCGGCTTCCGCGACGTCGACCCCGTCCTGCGACACCAGGGTCTGGACCGACGACGTGCAGGGCCGGCCCGCGGGGCTCACCGTGCACTCCAAGGGCGGCGTGTACCTGTGGCACGCGCGTGACGGCTTCCACCTGAGGGTGACGCACCGCAGGGGTGACAGGCGCGTGTACGCCGGTTCGATCGTCTCCCCGGTGCGCATCCACGGGGTGCAGCGGGTCCGCAAGGAGTGGCGGGACAAGGTCTGGCTGTCCAAGGACCGCAAGACGCTGCACTTCCGGTTCGTCAACCGCGGCAAGCTGGACGGCGTGAACTTCCGGACGGCGTGCGCGAGCAGCCTGACGATCACCGCGGCGAAGGGCGGGGGCAGGACCCTGCCGCCCAAGCGGGTCTACCTCGGCGTGGACCGCGTCAACCCGCCGTCCGTCCCGTTCACGGTCCACCGCCAGGGCTGACCGTCCACAAGGGGTGAGAACGCGCCGCGCCGGACCCGTACCGTGTGACGGGAGGCGAGGAGGTCGCGGATGAACCGACGTCGGATACTCGCGGTGGACGACGATCCAGCGATCCTGCGCGCGCTGCGGCGCGGTCTCACCCTGGAGGGCTTCACGGTGCTGACCGCCGACGGGGGCCGGGCCGCACTGGAGGGCGCCGCGGACGCGGACGCGATCGTGCTGGACGTCTCCATGGCGGGCCTGTCCGGTATCGAGGTGTGCCGGACGCTGCGCGAGCGGGGCTCGGACGTCCCGGTCCTCATGCTGTCGGCGCTGGACGAGGTCGCGGACAGGGTCGCGGGGCTGGAGGCGGGAGCCGACGACTACCTGGCCAAGCCGTTCGACTTCACCGAACTCGTCCTGAGACTGCGCGCGCTGCTGCGCAGGGCGGGCGCCGCGCCCGGCGAATCGGTGCGGGCGGGCCCCGTGGCGCTCGACCCGGCGACCCGGCAGGCCTGGCGCGGAGAGCGGGAGCTGAATCTGACCCGCCGCGAGTTCGACCTGCTGGAGGTCTTCGTCCGCAACATCGGGACGGTGCTCTCGCGGGGAGTGCTGCTGGAACAGGTCTGGGGCTACGACTTCGCGGTCACCGACAACGCGGTCGAGACGTTCGTCGGCTATCTGCGCCGCAAGCTGGAAGCCGGAGAGGAGCCCCGGATCCTGCACACCGTCCGCGGTGTCGGTTACGTCCTGCGGGAACGGCCATGAGGCTCTCCACCCGGTTCACCCTGTGCGTCGTCCTGCTGGTGTCGGTGCTGGTGGCGCTGTCAGGGCTCCTGGTGCTGCGGATGGCCGTCGACGGCCTGGGGAACGAGCGCGACCACCGCCTCACCGTCCGGCTCCGGTCGCTGGATCCGACGGCCACCATCTACGCGCGGCGCGTCGTCAGACGGGACGCGGGGAACATGGTGGGGCAGCAGCTCAGCGCGGCGGCGACGGGCTCCGGAGGCGTCGTCATCGCACCGGCGGGCGCCGAGTCACTGGTCATCGGAGTCGTCCCGAGGGAACTCCCCGTCCTGTCGGAGGCCCCGGCCACCACCGCGGACGGCCGGTGGCGCTACGCGGGCACCGGGCTGGGCCGCGACGGCAGGCTCGGCACGCTGTGGGTCTTCGAGGAGGAGGCCGAGCTGGCCGGGCAGGCCTCCCGGCTGCGGACCCGGCTGCTGCTCGCGACGCTGCTGGCGATGCTGCTGTCCGCGGCCGTGGGGTACGGGATCGGCCGTTTCGCGGTCCGGCCGCTGTCCCGGTTGAGCCGCGAGGCGTCCCGGATCGATCTGGGGCCAGGCGGCGGAAGGCTGTCCACCTCCTCCGGCGTCATCGAGATCGACGACCTCGCGGGCCTCGTCAACGACCTGCTGGAGCGCCGGGACGGAGCCGTCGCCCGCACCGGCGAGGCGCTGGAGGCCGCCCGCGCCTTCGCGGCCACCGCGGCCCACGAGCTGCGCACCCCGCTGACCAGCATGAGCGCCAACGTCGGCCTGCTGTCCCACCCGGAGCTGCCGGAGGAGGACCGCGAGGAGATCCTCGAGGACCTCGCCCGCGAGCAGGCCAGGATGCAGCGCCTCATCACCATGCTGCGGCAGCTCGCCCGGGGTGAGCTGCTGGACCCCGCCTCCTTCACCGAGGTCGACCTGTCGGCCCTGGCCGACCTCGCCGTGGAGGACGCCCGCCGGAGACACCCCCACGCCGTGATCGTCGCGGACCTCCCCGGCCAGGTGACGGTCCGCGGCTGGCCCGAAGGGCTCCGCCTCCTCCTGGACAACCTGCTCGACAACGCGGCCCTCCACGGCGCCGACCCGTCGGGCCGGGCCCGCGTCGACCTCACCCTGCGCCCCGCCGGGACGACGGCGCTCCTCCGCGTCCGCGATCGGGGCCCCGGCATCCCCCCGGAACGCGCCACCGAGGTCTTCGACAGGTTCCACCGCCGTCCCGACAGCCCGGGCTCGGGCCTCGGCCTCACCCTCGTCAGGCAGCAGGCCGTTCTCCACGGAGGAACGGCGGTCCTGGCCCCGGCGCCTCCGGGGGGCGGCGCCCTCTTGCGCGTCGAGCTGCCCCTCCGGGAGCACGCCGCGTTCCCGCGCCCCGCCCCGTCCTGGCTCGCCGCCCGCCCGCCGTCGTCCGCGGCTCCCGCGGAGGAGGGCAGGTGAAGCACATTCCGGGAGGTTCGTGACGACCGGCCGGCGGGTCCGTCAGTCCTCGTCGCCTCCTTCGTCCTCGTCATCCTCGAAGATCTCCTCCACGATCTCGCCTGCGACCATGCCGCCGACGAATCCGACGGCCGCGCCCGCCACGACGCCTCCCATGCCGGAGCCGTGAGAGTCATGGGAGCCGTGGTGGCCGTGGGAGTCGTAGTGGCCGTGGGAGTCGTGGGAGTGGAAGCCGCCGTGTGAGGTGAGGGACTCCAGCCAGGCGAGCAGCTCGGAGGTCCAGTCGGCGGTGAGGGCTTCGTCGTGAGAGATGGTGAAGCGGCCGACGGCGTCGTGCCCGCCGCTGAAAAGGCCGCCGCGCTTGTCGGCTTCGAGGATGACGGTGAGGTTCCACGGGTCGGCGTGGAAGGTCAGCTCGACCTCGTTGACGCGGCCCCGGTACTGGGCGGGCGGGTAGAACTCGATCTCCTGGTAGAAGGGGATCCGCTGGTCGACGCCGGCCAGATGGCCGTGTTCGACGTCGGCGCCCTTGAACTGGAAGCCGAGCTGGGAGAAGGCCGACAGGACGACCTGCTGCGACGGCAGGGGCTCGACGGAGACGAGGTCGAGGTCGCCCTTGTCGACAGCCTTGGCGATGGCGAGCTCGGTGCGGACGCCCAAGGACATGCCGTGCAGGTGGGTGCCGAACACCGACGTCAGCGGGGTCTCCCAGGGGACGTCGAACTCGAACGGGATGCTCTGGTCCTGGCCGGGCTGGAGCTGGAAGGCGCCGGCCACGTCGACGCGGTGGAACTCGACGGTGGCGTTCGTCTCCTCGTCGCCGTGCTCGGACTCCATCCGGGTGACGAGGCCGAGCGTGACCCGCTGGATCTCGACGGCGTAGTCCGCCGCCTTGATGTGCACCTGTCCGCTCAGCGTGCCGCCGGGACGGCAGGCGGGCGTGGACAGGACGGTGTCGACGGAGGGGCCGCCCATGCCGAGGCTGCCCAAGATGCGTTTGAAGACCACGAGTTCCTCCTTCGCGCTCGCCTCGGGCGGCGCTGACGGGGGTTGCTGACGAGGTCTACTATTACAGTTGTAATTTCTTAACGCCAGTCGCTTGTGGATCTTGTCGGCTCCGCGGCGGTTACCCTCGAGGGCGGTCCATGCTCACCATCTACGCGGAGGGGGTCCGCCCAGTGTCCAGACGTCCGCTCGGGCAGCTCGAAGCCGAAGTCCTCGCCGCCGTCTCGGTGAGCGGGCCCGCCACCACGGCCGAACTCCTCTCGCGGATCCCCGGCGACCCCGCCTACACGACGATCAACACCATCCTGTTCCGGCTCCACGACAAGGGCCTCGTGACCCGGGAGCGGGACGGCCGGCAGTACCGCTACCGGCTGGCCGTCGACGAGGCGCGCCTGGTCGCGGACAAGATGCACGACCACCTCCGCTATGCCAGCGACTCCTCCAGCGTGCTCAGCCAATTCGTAGACGCGCTCAGCCCCGAGGAAGTGGACGAGCTGCGGCAGATCCTCGAACATCGTGGAAAGCGGACATGAACTGGTTCACCTTCCTCCCCGCCGGGATCACGCTCGCGCTGGGCGTCCTGCTGGGCCGCCTCCCCCTGCCGCTGCACCCCATGTGGTCCGGGCGCCTGCTGTGCACGGTCGCCGGGACGACGGGCCTGGCGACGGTCGGGACGTTCGTGTTCGTCGCGGTCAACTACTGGGCCACGCTCCACCCCCGCACCGCGGACCGGCTGCCCGAATGGACGCTCGTCGGTGACGACGATCCCGTCCCGGCCTGGCTCGGCGTCCCCGCGCTCGTCCTGACCGCCGTCAGCCTTATGATCATCTTGTGGCGGTCCGTCCGGTGGGTCACCGAGGTGAGAGCGGCGCAGCGGATGGCCCGGAGCCTGCTGGAGACCGACGTCCCCGTCGCCGTCGCGGTGCCCGGACGCCGAGGCGGGGTGCTGGTCTCGCGCGGCCTGCTCAAGGCGCTCGAACCGGCGGAGCTGGAGGCCGTCTTCCAGCACGAGGGCTCCCATCTGCGGCACCGCCACCACCGCTACCTGGCGGTCGGCGCACTCGCCGCCGGCGCCCTGCCCCCGCTGCGGTGGCTGAACGAACGCATGCGCTTCGCCCTGGAGCGCTGGGCCGACGAGGACGCCGCCGACGCCATCGGGGACCGGGAACTCGTCGCCCGCACCATCGCCCGGGTCGCGATCCTGCGCTCGCAGGCGCTCCCCGGCGCCATGGGGTTCACCGGCTCCGGCGTCGTCCAGCGGGTGAGAGCACTCCTGGACGAGGCCCCCGGACGCAACCCCGTCACCGGCCCCGTCGCGCTCATCTGCACCGGGCTGGCGACCGGAACCCTGGCACTGGTCGCCCTGCAGCTCGACCACGCCTTCAACCTCAGCTTCATTTGACCCCGCACGCGCCGGGCTGTCCGCGTCCGGCGCCTGTCCAGACCTGGAGCCTCAGTGCCCGGACGTGACCGTGTCCGCACGCTCGTCGAATCCCGTCGTTTCCAGCGGTTCATCACTGCGGTCATCCTCGTCAACGCCGCCACCCTCGGCTGCGAGACCTCGCCTTTCCTGCTCTCGGAGTACGGCGGCCTGCTCCATGCGATCGACCGCCTCGCCCTAGGCGTCTTCGTCGTGGAGCTGGTGCTGCGGCTCCACGCCTACCGCAGGGGGTTCTTCTCCGACGCGTGGAGCTGGTTCGACCTGATCATCGTCGGGATGGCCCTGCTGCCGTCCGGGGGCGGCCTGTCGGTGCTCAGGGCGCTGCGGATCCTGCGCGCGCTCCGGTTGATCTCGGTGGTCCCCAGCATGACGGCGGACGGCTGGCCGGAGATCACCCGCAGGGTCATGGCTGAGCGGCCCTGCGCTTGGGTGTTCTTCGTGGCTTACATCCTGGTCTCGCCCCGTCATACTCCTCAAGGATGTAAGTCGGCCTGCTCCCATGAGCGGGCCTTCGCCTTCTTAGTGGCGTCCTTTGTGACGTACGTGCCCTTGCCCTGGACGCTCACGATGAGCCCGCGCTCGCGGAGGACGGCCATCGCCCGCCGCACTGTGAGGTAGGCGTGCCCGTACTCGACGGCTAGTTCTCGCTCCGGCGCGAGGCGCTCGTTTGGTGCCAGGTCGCCGACGGCGATACGCGCGGTGATGTGGTCGGCGATCGCGACATAGATGAGGTCGGGGCCGTCCGGGCTGAACTCGGGAACCTCCACTCTTTGAGTATGTGGCTCTGCGTACCAAACTACGGCCATGGATTGCTATACATGGCTCTACTCTCGGCCCTAGGCTGACCTCATACGGATCGAGAGGAGGCCGGTATGGCCATGGCGAAGGAGACGAAGCGGGAGCTGCTGCTCCAACACCGATGGCCCGGTGTGTGCATCTGGTGGGGCGCGACGACGAGGAATTGGTGGGCGGTACTGCCGGGAGCCGCATATACCCGCCGGTCGAGGGCGCCTTCCTCTACCGCGGCAGCACTCGGGTAACGCACATCCTGTCGGCGATCCTGCTCATCATGGGCGACGAGCTCGACGAACGACGCTAGATCACCACGCGCGACCCGCCACCCACCGGGCACCCGGCAACTAAGGCGGCGGCTCTCGGCATCCCATCCCACCCTCAGGACCAGAATGATCCCCGTCATTGGCTACATTCGCGTCAGCACGGCGCGTGAAGAGATGATCTCGCCAGAGATCCAGCAGAACGCCATCAACGCATGGGCAGCCCGCACCGGCCGAAAAATCATCGAATGGATCATCGACCTCGACACCTCGGGCCGGAATTCCAAACGACAGGTCATGACGGCGATCGGCCGTATCGAGACCGGAGTCGCCCGCGAGATCGCCGTCTACCGGTACGACCGGTGGGGACGCAACGCCCTCGAGTCCATGGCGAACATCGGCAGACTCGAAGCCGTCGGCGGGCAGCTCCAGTCCGCCACCGAGCCTCTCGACGCCGAAACCGCCATTGGCCGCTACTCCCGCACCAACGCCCTCGCCCTCGCAGAGATGCAGTCCGACCTGATCAGCGAGAACTGGCGAGCCGCCCTCGACAACCGCCTCGCTCGCGGCCTGCCCAGCCACGGCACCGCCCGCTACGGCTACCTCCGACTCGGACGCATCCTCGACGTCGGTAACCCCGCCCCAACCCCCCGATACCGCGTCGACCCCAACGACCCCCTCGGGGAACGCTACGAACCCGACTACGAAGGCGGAACCGCCGACGTCCTCGCGGACCTCTACCACCGGTTCATCGGCGGACAGGGCGGAACCGCGCTCGTCAACATGCTCCACCGCGCCGGAATCCTCAACGCGACCGGGAAAACCTGGGAGTATGGGGCGCTCATGGCCGTCCTTGACTCCGGGTTCGGCGCGGGCCTGCTGCGCATCCACGACTCCGGCTGCCGGTGCGACAAGCGCAAGCGGAAGCACTGCCCGAACAATCTGTGGCTGCCTGGTGCGCACGCCCCCATCATCGACACGGACACATGGGAGGCATACCAGGAAGCCCGCCAGCGCCGCCATCGCTACGCGCCGCGGGCCCGCGCCGCGGTCTACCCGCTGTCCGGGCTCGTCCGCTGCGGGATCTGCTATGGCGGGATGGTCGTCACAGGAGGCGCCCGCCATCCCAGCGGCTACCAGTACGTGTGCAACCGGTGGAAGAGGAACCGCGACTGCGTGGCCGCCTCCCCCAGCCGGGCCCGCGTCGAGCGTGAGGTCCTGGCGATGCTCGCCGAGTGGAGCGACGACATCGACCGTCCCGTCGTTGAGGAGCGCGAGTCGGTCCGCATCGTGCCGGACACGGCACGGCTCACTCAGCTCCTCGCGGCGAAGGACGCGGTGCTCGTCCAGCTCGTCAAGGACCGCGCAGCGGACGGCGGGCGCACGCCGGCCGCGGTCTGGGACGCGGCCCGCGACGGCCTCCTCGAAGAGCGGGCGAGGATTGCCGAGCAGCTCGCACAGGAGCCTGCCGAGCCCGTCGGCCGGGCGTCGTTCGCGCCGGTAATGGTCGGCCTCCTGGAGAGCTGGGAGGTTCTGGCGGCAGAGGCGCGGAGGGAGATGCTGGCGCAGATGATTCGGCACGTGATCGTGCGGCGGGGGGAGCGGCGCGGCCATCCCGAGGTCGTCGTGACGCCCGTGTGGGAGCCATGTGATCTGCCCTGCTGTCAGGACTCTTAGTTACATCCTTTAGATGATGTCAAGTCGTCGTTTTGAATCTTTTCATCGCGATCACGGTCAGTGCGATGGAGCCGCAGGTCGTCGGGGAGATCCACGAGGATCTGGAGCGGCTGGACGAACGCGAGCAGCGCACGGACGCGCTCGTCCTGGCCGAGTTGCGCTCCCTGCGCGCCGAGGTGGAGGCCCTGCGAGCGCGGCTTCCCGATGTCTCCGCGCCGCGCGGGGCCGTCCCCGAGCAGGAGGGCGAGCCGGACGTGCTGCACGCCTGACCGGCTTGCCCTCTGTTTTCAACCGTTTGGTTGAAAACGGGAGCCGGACTGCCTATGCTGTTATTCAATTGATCGGTTGAATAACAGGGGGTAGGGGTGGTGGAGCTCTCGACGGACCGGCTCTCGCGGGTGTTCGCGGCGCTCGCCGACCCGACTCGGCGCGACATCGTGGCCCGGCTCGCGGAAGGCGACGCGACGGTGGGCCGGCTCGCGGAGCCCTACGGCATGTCCGTCCAGGCGATCTCCAAGCACATCAAGGTGCTGGAGGACGCCGGTCTGGTCAGCCGCAGCCGCGACGCCCAGCGCCGCCCCTGCCACCTCGAAGCCGAGGTGTTCGACCTGATGACCAAGTGGATCGAGCGCTACCGCCGCCAGGCCGAGGAGCGTTTCAGCCGCCTCGACGCCGTACTGGCGGCCATGGACGACACCCAGGGCATCACCGACCAGCAAGGAGTCGCATCGTGACCACGACGAAGACCCACGAGACCCGCATCGAGGCCGACCCGAACCTGCCCGTCATCCGCATCATCCGGGAGTTCGCGGCGCCGCGGGACCGCGTCTTCCGCGCCTGGACGGACCCGGAGCTCGTCGCCCGGTGGCTGGGGCCGAAGGACACCCCCACGAAGATCCATGTCTGGGAGATGCGCACCGGCGGCCACTACCGTTACTCGTCCCTCAGGGACGGACAGGAGATCGCCTCCTTCTACGGCTCCTTCCACGAGGTCCGCCCGAACGAGCGCCTCGTCCAGACCTTCACCTGGGAGGGCGCCCCCGACGGCGTCTCCCTGGAGACCGCCGCCTTCGAAGACGTCGACGGCGGCACCCGCGTCACCATCCTGTCCGTCGTGGAGAGCATGGAGCTCCGCGACCAGATCCTCGCCAGCGGCATGGAGGTCGGCGTCAACGAGGGGTTCGAGAAGCTCGACGAGATCCTCGCCGTGGAGTGAACGCCGCGGCCCGACGGCTCCTCTGACCAGGGGACGCACCATGACCATGCCGACACCCGGGTGGGTCCGCATCGAGATCGATCCGGACCTGCCCACCATCGTCATCACCCGCGATTTCGCGGCCCCGCCCGACCGCGTCCGCCGCGCCTGGACGGATCCGGGCCTGGCCGTGCGCTGGCAGGGCTCCAAGCACGTCACCACCCAGGTGGATCCCGGCCGGGCTCCCGGGGGCGACGGCCGCAGGCCCGTGCCGCGCCTGGCCCAGACCTACACCTATGAGGAGGTTCCGGCCGCCACCTGTCTGGAGACCGTCACGTTCGAGGACCTGGGAGCCGGGCACACCCGCGTCACGTCCCTCTCCGTCATCGACACGGTGGAGCACCGCGACCAGCTGACGTCCCAAGGGCTGGAGCGGTGGGTCACCGAGAGCTACCGGAAACTGGACGAACTTCTCTCCGCGGGGTGACCTCCGCCGGCCGCGCTCTTCCGCCGCGTTCCGCGTTCCGTCCGGCTGACAGGACCGTCGTGTGCCGGGGTGCCGGGCACCTCTGGCGACATTGGGGTCTAAAGTCCATGGACTTCGCTGTTTCGGACTGCCAAGTTGAGTTCGCGATAGTGGGATTTATGCGGACATCATGGCCGTGGAGCGAGGGACAGGGAGAACATGGCGGGAGCCGAAGGCGCAGTTCTCAGATGTGAAGGGCTCTCCAAGAAGTTCGGGGACCTCGTGGCGGTCGACGACCTCAGCTTCCACATCGGGGAGGGGGAGACCTACGGGCTCCTCGGCCCCAACGGGGCGGGCAAGACCACGGCCATCTCGATGATCGCGGGAATCCTGTCCCGGGACGCCGGAGAGGTGTTCGTCGACGGGGAGCCGCTCACGGCGGGGAACGTCGGGCTCAAGTCGAAGATCGGATACGTGCCGCAGGAACTGGCCGTCTACCCGGACCTGACGGGCCGGGAGAACCTGCGGTTCTTCGCGCGGCTGTACGGGATGAAGAAGGCCGAGGCGACGCGCCGGGTCGAGGAGGTGCTGGAGGTCGTCGGGCTGACGGAGCGCGCCAAGGACCTGGTGAAGCACTACTCGGGCGGGATGAAGCGGCGGCTGAACGTGGGGCTGGGGCTGCTGCACCGGCCCCGGCTGCTGATCCTGGACGAGCCCACGGCCGGCGTGGACCCCCAGAGCCGCAACGCCATCCTGGACAGCGTCTCCCAACTGGCCGGGGAAGGGTTGGCGATCCTCTACACGACGCACTACATGGAAGAGGCCGAGCGGCTGTGCGACCGGGTCGCGATCATCGACCAGGGGCGGATCCGGGCCGAGGGGACGCAGCGCGAACTGGTCGAACTCGTCGGGGAGCGGGACCACGTGACGCTGACGGGGGACGGCGAACTCGAGGCCCTCTCGGCGCGGCTCGGGGAACTGCCTGAGGTGTCCGAGGCCACCGTCGCGGACGGGCGCGTCGAGGTGTTCACGCAGGACGCCCGCGCGCTCCTGCCCAAACTGCTCCACGTGGCGGACGCCGAAGGCACGACGGTCAGATCCGTCCAGGTGGTGGAACCCGACCTGGAAGCCGTCTTCCTGCACCTCACCGGGAAAGCGCTGAGGAACTGAACATGCGGACGGCTCTTCTCATCGCGGGCAAGGACCTCAGACAACGCCTGCGAGATCGCACACTGCTGATGTACGCGCTGCTCCTGCCGCTCGGACTGGCGTTCGTGTTCAACGTGGTCTTCGGAGGCGTCGGAGAGGAACAGACCTTCCGGGTCGGCGTCGTGGACGGCGACCGGGGGACGGTCGCCACCGCCTTCGTGGACGGGGTCCTGAAGCCGGTGGAGGAATCGGGGGCCATCACCCTGCGGACGGTCGGAAGCCGTGAGGAGGGGGAGAAACTGGTCGCGGGCGACGACCTGGCGGCCCTGTTCGTCATCCCGTCCGGGTTCACCGCGGCCGTCAACGCGGGCGAGGAGACCGGGATCGAGGTCGTCGGCAACGCGGACTCGCCGGTCGGGGTCGAGGTCGCGCGGTCCATCGCCACCTCCTTCACCTCAGAAGTGATGACCGTGCGGCTGTCCGTCGCGATGGTGGGCGGCGACGCGGAGACGGCCCAGCGGGCCGCGGCGTCGGCGGCGTCGGCGGAGGCGATCTCCATGGAGAACATCACGGCCTCCGACAAGCAGTTGGACTGGAGCACCTACATGGCCACGGCGATGTCGGTGTTCTTCCTCTTCTTCACCGTGCAGTTCGGGGTCTCCGGAATGCTCGAGGAGCGTGAGAACGGCACGCTTCCCCGGCTGCTGACCGCGCCGGTGTCCCGCACGGCCGTGCTGGCGGGGAAGGTCCTGGTGAGCGTGTTCGTCGGTGTGATGAGCATGGTGCTGCTCATGGTCGCGATGGCCCTGATGTTCAAGGTGGAGTGGGGCAGCCCGGTGGGGCTGGCGCTGCTCGTGCCGGTGGGAGTGCTGGCCGCGACCGCGCTGATGGCCGCGGTCGCCGCCTTCGCGCGCGGACACGAGCAGGCGGAGCAGCGGCAGGCGGTGGTGGCGATCACCCTGGGCGCGCTCGGCGGCGCGTTCTTCCCGGTGGCACAGCTCGGCGGGGTGATGGGGGCGGTCAGCCCGGTCACCCCGCACTACTGGTTCCTGCGGGGACTGGCGGACCTGTCGGGCGGGGCGTCGGTCGTCGGAGTCCTGCCCAGTGTGGCGGCGCTGGGCGGTATCGCCGTCCTCGCCGGAGGAGTGGCCGCGTACGGCTGGAGCAGGGAGGCGAAGGCGTGAAGGCTCTGGCCATCGCGGGCAACGGGCTGCGGATGCTGCTGTTGCGTGACCGCAGCAGCATCTTCTTCGTGTTCCTCATGCCGATGATGTTGATCCTCATCTTCGGCGCGGCCTTCGGCAACAGCGGCCAGGAGAGGCTCGGCCTGGTGGTGCAGGACCGGGGTCCGCTGGCCGCCCGGATGGCGGCCGAGCTCAAGGCGCTGCCCGACCTCGAGGTCGAGGTCATGACGGACGCCGACCGGATGCGTTCGGACGTCGAGCGGGGGCGGCTGCAGGCCGGCGTCGTCATCCCCGACGGGTACGACCGGGCCGTGCGGGAGGGCTCGGCGGGCACCCTGCGGTTCGTGAGCCGGGAGGGCGTGAGCGGGCTGCGGATCGGCTTCGTCGTCCGGGCCGCGGCGGGCGGGGAGGCCGAACGGCTGAAGGCCGCGCGGTTCGCGGCGGCTGAGCAGGACGGCTCCTTCGAGGAGTCGCTGGCGAAGGCCGACCGGACGGCGCCGTCCGTGCCCGCGGTGAAGGCCGAGGTCGTCCTGGCCGGTGAGGAGAACGTCTACGCGAACGCGGGGCAGTTCGACCTCGGGGCCAGCCAGCAGTTGGTGCTCTTCATGTTCCTGACCGCGATGAACGGCTCGGTCGCGCTGATCGCCTCGCGCCGGCTGGGGATCGCCCGCCGGATGCTGGCCACGCCGACCCCGGTGCGCACCATCCTGGTGGGGGAGGCGCTGGGCCGGATCGGCCTGTCCTTGCTCCAGGGGCTGCTGATCATGGTGGGGTCAGCGGTCATGTTCGGCGTCGACTGGGGTTCCCCGGTGGGGACCGTCAGCCTGCTGCTGGCGTTCTGCCTGGTCGGCGGCGGCGCGGCGATGCTCACCGGCGCCGTCTTCCGGACGGAGCAGCAGGCCGGCGCGGTCGGGCTGTTCCTGTCGCTGGGGCTGGCCGCGGTGGGCGGGTCGATGATGCCGCTGGAGTTCTTCTCTCCGGCTCTGCGCTCCTTGGCCTTCCTCACCCCGCACGCCTGGGCCAACGACGGGTTCTCCGTCCTTGTCCTGCACGGCGGCGGCCTGGCCGACATCCTGCCGAACCTGGGTGTGCTGGCGGCCTACGCCGCCGTGCTGTTCGCCCTCGGCACCTGGCTGCTGCGCCGCTCCCTGATGTCGGCGCGTTAGCCGGGGCTCAGCCCACCGGACGGCTCCCGCGCAGCAGCAGCTTCGCGATCAGCGCGGGGTCGTCCACCATGGGGACGTGGCCGCAGTTCGGCAGCCGGAGGTGCCGGGCGTGCGGGACGCGGCGGCGGGCCACGGACGACTGGTAGAGCGGCAGGACGAGGTCGCGCCGCCCCCAGGCGATGGTGACGGGGACGTCGGGGGAGACCGCGGCGCGCAGGGGCTCGCTGTCGTCGATGAACCGCTCGATCGTCGGCAGGGCGCGCAGCATGCTCCGGTAGTCGCCGAGGGCGAGGTCGGGCAGGGCGGTGTGGGGGCGGGCGTAGATCCAGGAGAACAGGAGCGCGCGGCCGGCCTTGGTGGCGACGATCCGTTCGGAGCGGGTCTCGAGCCTGCTCGCGAGGGAGGTGACCACCTGGAACAGGGTCCGGGTGTAGGCGAACTCGGCGCCGGTGTTCCAGAACCCGGCGGGGGAGAGCGCGGTGGCGCTGCGGGCGGCGCCTTCCGCAGCGAGTTCCAGGGCGAGCCTGCCGCCCAGGGAGTTGCCCGCCACGTGCGGCCGGTCCAGTCCGAGGCCGTCGAGGAGGAGCCGGAGTTCCTTGCGCATGGTCTCGGTGGGCTTGCCCGGCCCGAGCTCGGGTGATTCGCCGTGCCCCGGAAGGTCGACCAGGATGACTTCGCGCTCGTCCGTGAGCCGGTCGAGCACCGGATACCAGCCCTGTCTGCGGTGGGCCAGCCCGTGCAGCAGAACCAGCGGCTCACCCGTCCCGACGCGTTCGTAAGCCAGCATGTCCGCTCCCTGTCCGCGATCCGTTCATTCCAGTGGCAACTGGGATGGTAGCGCCCTAGTTGTACATGTTGTCTAGATACCGAGGCCAACGTGTTCAGCGGCGACTGGCAAGGACGGTGGGACACGCGGGGCGTGGGACCAGGAGCAGCCGTCAGCCCGGAAGGCCCCTGCGGAGCATGTTCCGCAGGGGCCTTCCGGAGGCGGGGACGGCGTACAGCTCTTGAGGACGACTCAGTCGTCGTCCTTCTCGCCGGAGTCGTCCTTGTCGTCGTCGGCTGCGACCCGGCTGGAGAGGACCTTGCCGTCGGCCGCGTCGACGAACACCTCGTGCTCGACGCCCTCGCCGTCGCGGACCTCGACCTTCCAAGCGGGCCGGTCGCGGCCGTCGTCCTCCAGCTCCACCGAGGTGACGGTCCCGGAGACGGAACCGGTGGCGGCGGAGGCGGCCTGGGAAGCGGAGACCTTGGCGGCCTTCAGCGCGTCGGCCTCGGCCTTGGCCTCGGCGGCGTCCTCGGCGTCGTCGTCCTTCTCCTCGGCCTCGTGGGTGACCTCGCCCCCGGCGTCGATCTCCACCTCGCGCCAGGACCCGTCCTCGGCCAGCAGGTCGAGCTCCCAGGCGGACCCGTCGTCCTCCAGTTCCACGGACTCGACGGTGCCCTTGACCGTCTCCTGGGCCTTGGCGATCGCCTGCTCGACCGTCAGAGAGGTCTTCGCGGGGGCGCCCCCGGTGACGGTGCGGGCGACCCGGCCGACGGTGTCGTCATCCGCCATCGCCACGGCGGTCCCGCCGCCCAGAGCGACGAGCCCGGCGGCGGCGATCACGATCAGGGTCCTCTTCTGCATGGTCTTTCCCCTTCTGCTGAGATGGCTCCACCGTGCCTGAAGGGTGCTGAAGATCCGCTGAAGCAGTCTGAAGCCCGCTTCAGGTTCGGTTTGGCAAGCTGGCGGTATGAGACTGCTGATCGTGGAGGACGAACGCCGCCTGGCGCTCTCGCTCGCGCGGGGCCTGACCGCCGAGGGGTTCACGGTGGACGTCGTCCACGACGGAGCCGAGGGGCTGCACCGGGCCGTCGAGGAGGAGTACGACCTCATCGTCCTGGACGTGATGCTCCCGGGCATGAACGGCTACCGGGTCTGCTCGGCCCTGCGCGCGGTCGGCGACGAGACCCCGATCCTCATGCTCACCGCCAAGGACGGCGAGTACGACGAGGCCGAGGGCTTGGACACGGGGGCCGACGACTACGTGACGAAGCCCTTCTCCTACGTCGTCCTGAGGGCGCGCATCCGCGCGCTCCTGCGCCGCCGCACCCGGGGAGGCGCACCCGTGATCACGATCGGGGACCTGACCGTGGAGCCGGACGCCCAGCGCGTCCTGCGCGCCGGAGAGGAGATCGTCCTGACCGCCAGGGAGTTCGCCGTCCTGGAGCACCTCGCCCTCCACGCCGAGCAGGTCGTCTCCAAGCGGGAGATCCTCGAGCACGTATGGGACTCCGCCTACCGGGGCGATCCCAATGTCGTGGAAGTGCACATCAGCGCGCTGCGCCGGAAGCTGGACATCCCCTACGGGCGCAGATCGATCGTGACGGTGCGCGGAGCGGGCTACCGGCTGACGGCCGGAGGCTGACGTGCATCTGGGCTCGGTACGCGCGCGCACCACGCTCGGCGCCACCGCCGTGGTGGCGCTCGTCCTGGTGGTCACGGGCCTGGTCGTGGTGCTCTCGCTCCGCAGCGACCTGGTGCGCACCGCGGACCTGGAAGCCGAGGTCGGCGCCCGCAGGGTCGCCTCCCAGATCGCGGGCGGCGTGGCGTTCGGCGATCTCCGGCTCCCCGACGAGGACGAGCCGGTCCAGGTGATCGGACCGCGAGGCGAGGTCCTGGCGGCGACGGAGGACCTGGCGTCCGTCGCGGGAGTCAAGGGGATCACGCCCCGCCAGTACGACATGGATGACGACGACAAGGACGATGACGATCCCGGCAGGGGAGAGGTCTCCACCGGTGCGGTCTTCAGCACGCGTGACGCCACGGTCGACGGTGTCGTCGACGAGTACAGATTCGCCGCCGTGGAGGCCACCAGCCCCGGTGGCACGACCGTCCTGGTCTATGCCGGAAAGGATCTGACGACGACCCGTAACGCGGTCTCCGCCACGGTGCGTTCGATGCTCCTGGGGCTGCCTCTGGTGCTGCTCGTGGTCGCGGCGGCCACCTGGCTCGTCACCCGGAGGGCACTGCGCCCCGTCGAGGCGATCCGCGGAGAGATGGCGTCCATCACGGAAGCGGGTGATCTGGCCCGTAGAGTGCCCGTCCCGGACTCCCGTGACGAGATCGCCCGGCTGGCGGCGACTACCAACCGGACGCTCGCCGCCCTGGAATCCTCGGTCGAGCAGCAGCGGCGCTTCGTCGCCGATGCCTCGCACGAGCTGCGCAACCCGATCGCGTCCCTGCGCGCGCAACTGGAGATCGCGCTCGAACACCGGGAACTTCTCGATCTCCCCGGTGCCGTCGAGGACGTGCACCGGCTGCAGCAGCTCACCACGGACCTGCTCCTCCTCGCCCGTATGGACGCGGGAGAGGCACGACCACCCGCTTCGGTGATCTCCTTGACGGAGATGGTGGCGGACGAGCTGGCGGCCAGGCCGGATGCCGACAGGGTCCCGATCATCGTCGATCTGGAGGAGGGCATCCGGGTCGAGGGCCACCCCAGGCTGCTCGCCCGCGCGCTGTCCAACCTGGTGGACAACGCGCAGCGCCACGCCCACTCGTCAGTGAGGGTGGCGCTGCACGCTCGAGGAGACCGCGCCGTCCTGCGCGTCGCCGACGACGGGGAGGGAATCCCTCCCGCCGACCGGGAACGGATCTTCGGGCGTTTCGTCCGCAGGGACGACGCCCGGACCCGGGACGAGGGCGGCGCCGGTCTCGGTCTGCCCCTGGCACGTGAGATCGTGCGATCCCACCACGGCACGCTTCAGGCGGTCGAACCCGCCGTCCGTGGCGCCGTCCTCGAGATCACCCTGCCCCTGAGTCCCGCCTGACGGCGGAAGGGTGATCGGGAAGCGCAGGGGAAAGGGAGACCGCGGGACCCCCGACACCGCGGTCTCCCTGGTCGGTCACCGGCGGTCCCGCCGGCGGGCCCGGGTCACTTGGTGCTGCGCCGGATGTCGCGGGCCGCGTCCTTCACGCGTTCGCCGACCTGCTTGGCGCCGCCCCGGAGGCGGTCGGTCTTGCCTTCCGCGGTCAGTCCGGGGTCACGAGTCTCCCGACCGAGATTCTCCTTGGCGTGACCCTTGCCCATAGTCGCTTTGTTGCGAAGCTTGTCGAAAAAACCCATTTTCAGACCCTTTCTTGAGAGGGAGAGGCATCGAGAAGCGTGCGGAGCCGCCGCCGTCAGCCGACGTCGCCGCGCCAGCCACCGGTGGACCGGCCCCGGGCCTCGATGAACTCCTTGAAGCGGCGCAGGTCGCCCTTGACCCGGCGCTCCACGAGGTGGAGCTTGTCGGCCGCCTGCTCGGCCACGCCCTCGGGCTCGAAGTCCATCTGCAGCATCACCCTGGTGGTGCCGTCACTGATCCGGTGGAAGGTGACGACCCCGGCCTGCCGCGGCTTGCCCAGCGTGTGCCAGGCGATGCGCCGGTCGGGGTGCTGCTCGTCGATCTCGGCGTCGAACTCGCGGTGGACGCCGGCGATGCTGGTCTTCCAGTGGGTGCGGGTCGGCGTGACCTGCTCGATCCGCTCGACCCCCTCCATGAACTTGGGGAACTCCTCGAACTGGGTCCACTGGTCGTAGGCCGTGGTGACCGGAACGTCGACCTCCACAGACTGCTCGATGGTGCTCACTCTTCTTTCCTTTCTTTCTTTTGGGCCCTTTCAGGGGTCCTCTGGATTAGGGATTGAAGATGCTGACGCCGCCGGGTCCGATGAGGAGTCCGACCACGATGAGAATGATTCCCCACAGCAGATCCCTCCGTGCCAGCAGTGTGTAGAGACCCGCTATCACAAAGATCACTGCGATGATCCACAAAATTGTCGCCATGATTTTTGGGTGCCCTGAGTTTCTCGGCTCAAACACCCCGATCGGGGATGGTCCGTGTCGGGGAGTGGTGTGATCATGGCAAAAGCGTGATATTTTCGCAGGTCAAGACGTGTTTCGATGGGGATGGATCGGCTCTTAGATTTTCTTTGACCGGCGCACTCCCGGCGGTCCGACTGTGATAGTGGCCAAATCGAGATGTGAGCTGCCTTACGTTCGGCCCGATGGGGTATCGCCCTGTCCTGAAATGAGAAGGATTCAGCGGGCGCGGGTGCGGGCATATGAGGTGGCCATGGACGAGAAGAAGAAAGACGACGACAGGCCGGAGAGCGAGCGCGCCGCCGAACGGGTCTCGGACGCACTGGAGCGGGGCGTCTCCCAGGAAGAGCTCGACCCGGCCGACGCCGAGCGGACCGCGCACGCCACGGTCTCCCCGCAACCGGAGCCGGACGAGCGCCCCGAAAGCCGCTGAGAAGGCCGGCGGCCGCTCGAAGGAACGGCCGCCGGTCGTGGCGGGTCGTGCGTCAGGAGGACCTGACGGTGCCCTTGGGGCGTACGGTGCCCTTGGGACGGACGCCCCTGGGCATGAGCTTGCGCATCCTCGGCTTCTGCGAAGGACTGATCTCGCGCGGCCTGTACGTCTCGTACGGGCGGTTCGCCTTGTGCTTGCTCTTGTTGTCGTACAGGTAGATGTGCAGGTTCCGGCCCTGCTTCTGCCTCACCTTCTCCTGCTTGTTCCGGTACTCGCGGCGGTGCTCGTGCTTGTAGGGCTTGTAGGGCCAATCCGTCTGGAGGTCCCACCACTCGGGGCAGTCCTCCAGGGTCCGGATCCTTCCGTCCACCCCGTCGACGACGTCGCGGAAGCCGTTCTCGTCGGTGTGGGCGCGGTGCTGAAGGTGCCTGGT
Source organism: Actinocorallia sp. B10E7 (assembly GCF_039871655.1). Lineage (NCBI taxonomy): Bacteria > Bacillati > Actinomycetota > Actinomycetes > Streptosporangiales > Thermomonosporaceae > Actinocorallia > Actinocorallia sp. B10E7. Next base: position 968,607 of record NZ_JBDPLZ010000001.1, on the reverse strand, counting down.
GAAGTGCGCGGAGTCGCGGCGCACCTTCAGCAGTTCATACGGGTGCATCAGCGAGGCCGTACGGTGGCAGATCTTCACCAGGCCGCGACCGGATCCGATGCCCGGATCGGCCGCGGCGACCGCTCCCGGCCCGCAGGCCAGGACCAACGCCAGTGCGCCGGCGATCGCGCCGGCGCCTTGAGATTTTCTCATTTGCGCGTCTCCCTCCGCCACGCTGGTGATCACGCGGCGATCCTCACTTTAGGTAATCGGGAGAACGCGGAAAGCTCTGACACGCGGCCGTCCGCGTGTCGCCGGGTAGGGGCACTTCATGCAGGTCACCGTGTTCGGCGCTACGGGCAGGATCGGCAGGCTGGTGGTCGACCGGCTGCTGGCCGACGGGCACGACGTCGTGGCGTTCGTCCGCGACCCCGCCCGTGTCCACCGCACCGACCCCCGCCTCACGCTGCTGCCCGGACGGCTGACCGACCGGGCGGCGGTGGTCGAGGCGCTGCGGGGGAGCGGCGCCGTCATCAGCGCGCTGGGCCCGTCGCTGCGGCAGAGGAAGAGGGGGATGGACCTCGCGGACGGGGTCCGGGTGATCGTCACGGCGATGGAGGCGGCCGGGATCGACAGGTTCATCGGCCTGGCCACCCCGTCGGTCGCCGACCCCAGGGACGCCCCGCACTGGAAGCGCACGCTCCGCCTCGTCCTGGGCAGGGCGATGTTCCCCCACACGATGCACGAGCTGACCGAGATGGTCGAGGTGATCACCGGGTCGGGGCTGGACTACACCCTCGCCAGGGTCGTCACCGCCACGGACGGCCCGAGCAGGGGACCCGTCCGGGCCGGGTTCTTCGGCCACGACCGGATCGGGATGTCCGCGCCCCGGGCGGACATCGCCGACTTCCTCGTCGACCAGCTCACCGACCGGCGGTTCTCCCGGGCGATGCCGGTGATCAGCTGCTGAGGCGGTGGCCGCCCTCGGGGACGGGCCGGGAGCCGAGGCCGAGCCGGGCCAGCAGCGGGGTGACCACCCGGACGAACAGCGGGGCGAACATCAGCACCGCCGCCGCCGAGAAGGCCGCGCCCAGGACGGTCCCGGCGAGCACGTCGTGCGGGTAGTGCACGCCCACCGCGACCCGCAGGACGGCGGCGGCCAGGCCGAGGGGCAGGACGAGCGCGGCGAGGCGGGGGCGGAGCATGGCGAGCCCCACGGCCGTGCCCACCGCGAGGGTGGTGTGGTTGCTGGGGAACGACCAGTCGCCCAGGGCGGGGCAGGGGGCGACGGCGGCGGCGTCCGCCAGGGCGCGGCACGGCCGCTCCTCGTAGACCAGCAGTTTCAGCCCCTCGCTGAGCGCGTAGGCGCCCACGGTGCCGACGCCCAGCATCATGGTCCCGGCCACGGTGCGCGCGTCTCCGCGGCGGACGGCCAGCGCCCAGACGACGACGAGGGTCAGGGCCATGATCGCCACGGTGGCCTCGGAGGCCAGTTCCAGCACGGTGTGCGCCCAGGAGGGGGTGCCCTCCACCGCCCCGGTCAGCGACCGGTAGACCGAGACCGAGGTCCCGCTCTGGACCCGTACCGGTTCGTCGCCGCCGCTGCCCGCGGGCGCGAGCCAGAGGGCGCTCGACGCGCCCACTCCCAGCAGGATGAGGCCCGCCGGCAGGTGACGGCTGAGGTAGTTTCCGGAGTCCAGTGCCATAGGGGCCGATTCTATGGAACAAAGAGGGCTGGAATTCTGGGTTAACACTTCTGGCGGCCGGAGAAAGCCCTGCCGAGATCCGGTTAGCTTAGGCTAGCCTAAGCTGCGTGCCTGTTTCCGGTGGGGCCCCGCGGTGGACGGTGCTGCTCGTGCTCGTCCTGGCGCTGGCGGGAGCGGTGGCCGCGAGCCTCGCGTTCGGGGCCAAGCACATCCCCTTCGGCGAGGTCGCCGACGGGCTGTTCGCGCCCGACGGCTCGGAGAACTCGCTGATCGTGCGCGGTGAACGGCTGCCGCGCACGATCCTGGGCATCGCGGTCGGGACGGCACTGGGGTCGGCCGGGGCGCTGATGCAGGCCCTCACCCGCAACCCGCTGGCCGAGCCGGGGCTGCTGGGCGTGAACTCGGGCGCGGCGCTGGCCGTGGTGCTGGTCATCGGCGTGCTGAGGGTGGACGAGGCACTCGTCTACGTGTGGGCCGCGCTCGCCGGCGCGGCGGTGACGGCGGTGCTGGTGTACCTGCTGGGGGCCGGCGGCGGATACGGGGCGACGCCGACGAGACTCGTCCTGGCCGGGGTCGCGGTCAACGCGGTCGCCGCCGGCGTCACGGCCGGGGTGATGCTGCTGGTCCCGCGGGCCTTCAACGGGTTCCGCTTCTGGCAGGTCGGCTCGCTGGGCGGCCAGGGCCTCGACGTCGTGTGGCGGATCCTGCCGTTCCTGCTGGCCGGCCTGCTCCTGGCGCTGTTGCTGGCCGAGCCGCTCAACACGCTGGCGCTGGGCGACGAGGCGGCCCGCTCGCTCGGCGGTCGGCCCGGACTGATCCGGGCGGCGGGCGGGCTGGCGATCGTCCTGCTCTGCGGCGGGGCGACGGCGGCGGCCGGGCCGCTGTTCTTCATCGGCCTCGCCGTCCCGTTCGCCGCGCGGGCGCTGGCCGGGACCGACCATCGCTGGATCCTGGCCTACTCCGCGTTCCTGGCGCCCGTGCTGCTGCTGGGCGCCGACGTCCTCGGCCGGCTCCTCGGCTCCCCGGGTGAGCTGGAGACCGGGCTGGTCACCGCCTTCCTCGGCGCCCCGCTGTTCATCCTCATCGTCCGCCGCGGAAAGGCCACGCGACTGTGAACGGAACGCTGCGGGCGGGCGGGACGCGGGTGCGCGGGGCGCGGGTCCCCGTACGGACGCTCTGCGTCTGCCTCGGGCTCGCCGCGGCGGCGTTCGGGGCCGCGGTGCTCGTCATCGGCACGGGAGACCTTCCGATCCCGCCCGCGGACGTCGTCCGGACGCTGTTCGGCGAGGGCACGCAGGTGCACCGGTTCATCGTGACGGAGCTGCGGCTGCCGAGGGCGCTGACGGGGATCCTGGTGGGGCTGGCGCTGGGGCTCAGCGGCGCGGTGTTCCAGAGCCTGTCGCGCAACCCGCTGGGCAGCCCCGACCTCATCGGGTTCACCACGGGGGCGGCGACGGGCGCGCTGGTGCAGATCCTGCTGGTGGGCGGCGGGACCGCCGCGGTCGCCTTCAGCTCGGTGGGCGGGGCGGCGCTGACGGGCACGGCGGTCTACCTGCTGGCCTATCGCGGAGGCGTCCACGGGAACCGCCTGGTGCTGGTGGGCGTGGGCGTCGCGGCGATGCTGGAGGCGTTCAACTCCTACCTCATCACGCGGGCGGAGCTGCGCGAGGCGTACGAGGCGGCGTTCTGGCTCACCGGAAGCCTCGACGGCCGCGACTGGGACCACGTGAAGGCGCTGGGCGTCGCGCTCGCCGTGCTCGTCCCCTTCGCGCTCGCGCTGGGCGGGCGGCTGCGGATGGTCGAGCTGGGCGACGACGTGGCGCGTTCGCTGGGGGTGAGGGTCGAGCAGAGCCGCGGGCTGGCGGTCGCGGGCGGGGTGGGGCTGGTCGCGGTGGCGACCGCCGCCGCCGGTCCGGTGGCGTTCGTCGCGCTGGCCGCGCCGCAGCTGGCGCGGCGGCTGACCCGGGGTTCGGGGCCGCAGCTGCTGCCGTCGGCGCTGATGGGCGCGGCGCTGCTGGTGGTGAGCGACCTGGTCGCGCTGCGGTTGCCGGTGCGGCTGCCGGTGGGCGTGGTCACCAGCGTGCTGGGCGGGGTCTACCTGGTCTGGCTGCTGGGGATCGAGGGCCGCAGGGGGCGTTGACGCCCCCGCACCCCTATTTTAGGTTAGCCTTACCTAAGTTAAGGGGTGTCTGTGCTGACCAGAGAAGAACTGAGGGACACGCTCGCCGGGATGCTCGGCGAACGGGCCGAGGACCATGACGACCTGATCGAGCTGGGCATGGACTCGATCAGGCTCATGGGCCTGACCGGACGGCTGCGCAAACGCGGCGTCGAGGTGGGCTTCGCGGAACTGGCCGAACGGCCGACGCTCGCCCAATGGTGGGAGCTGCTCGCCGAACGGGGCGCCATCGAACCGGCGGACGCCCGGGAAGAAGAGGCGGCCGAAGACGAGCACGCCGAACCGGAAGGCCCCTTCCCGCTCGCCCTGATGCAGCACGCCTACTGGATCGGCCGCGACGACGGCCAGCGGCTCGGCTCCGTGGCGGCACACCTCTACGTGGAACTGGACGGCGCCGGCGTCGACCCCGTCCGGTTCGAGGCGGCCGTCCGCGGCCTCGTCGAGCGCCACGCGATGCTGCGGGTCCGCATCGGCGACGACGGTACACAGCGGGTCCTGGCCGAACGCCCCGGACCCGCCGTGGTCGTCAATGACCTGCGTTCGGCGGCCGACCCCGAAGCGGAACTGGAACGGCTGCGCCGGGAGATGTCGGTCCAGCGGTTGCCGATCGAGGAAGGACGGGTGTTCGACGCGCGGCTCAGCCTGCTTCCCTCCGGTAGGACGCGGCTGCACCTGGACGTCGACATGATCGCCGCGGACGCGATGAGCTACCGCGTCCTCCTGGCCGACCTCGCCGCGCTGTACGAGGGCGAGACGCTCCAGCCGCTCGGCTACGGCTACGCCCGCTACCTGGCGGCCGACCCCCGGTCCAAGGCTCGCGAACGGGACGCGAAATGGTGGGCGGAGCGGCTCGACGACCTCCCCGGAGCCCCGGAACTGCCCGTCGTGCCGCGCCCCGGCGACCGCGTCGTGCGCGAACACCACTGGCTCACCCCCGACGACCGGCGGGGATTCATCGAACGAGCCCATCGCGAAGGCGTCACCCCCGCCATGGCCCTGGCCGCCGTCTTCGCCGAGACGATCGGCGCGTGGTCGGCCAACTCCAGGTTCCTGCTGAACCTGCCGCTGTTCCAGCGCGAGCCCGTCCACCCGGACGTGGACCGCCTGGTCGGCGACTTCACCGGCTCGATCATGCTGGAGGTCGACCTGACGTCCGAGCTGACGTTCCGGGAGCGAGCGCGCGCCCTGCAGGCGAAGCTGCACACGTCCGGGGCGCACAGCGACTACTCCGGCCTGGAGGTGCTGCGCGACCTGTCACGTGTCCGAGGGGAGCAGGTCCTCGCGCCCGTCGTCTACACGAGCGCACTGAACCTCGGTGAACTGTTCGCGGACGGCGTCCGCAGGGCGTTCGGAGAACCGGCGTGGATCATCTCCCAGGGCCCGCAGGTACTGCTGGACGCGCAGGTGACCGAGGTGTCCGGCGGCCTGCTGCTCAACTGGGACGTGCGCGATCCGGCGTTCCCCGAGGGCGTCGCCGACCTCATGTTCGAGGCGTACACCTCGGCCATCACCCGTCTCGGCGCACCGGACGCGGACTGGGACCAGCCGCTCGGCCTCGGCGTGACGCGCGAGCGGCTGGAGCTTCGGGAACGTCTCAACTCCCAGCCCGCGCTGCCCGAACGCACCCTGCACGAGCCCTTCTTCGAGCACGCCTCCCGCACGCCTGACGCTCCGGCCGTGCACTGGGGCGACTCCGGCACGATGACGTACGGCGAGCTCGCGGAACGCGCGTTGCGCATCGCCGCGGGGCTCGTGGCCGAAGGAGTCAAGCCGGGAGACCGCGTCTCCGTGGAGCTGCCGAAGGGCGCGGAACAGACCGCCGCGGTGCTCGGCGTGCTTGCGGCGGGCGCCGCGTACGTGCCGATCAGCCCCGCCCAGCCTCCGGCACGCCGTGACAAGATCCGTGCCTCGGCAGCCGTCTCCGCCTCGCTCGTCCCGGGCGGAGACCACGGTTCGGACGAACCGCTGGCGGCTCCCGTGCCCGGACGTGCCGATCAGGTCGCCTACATCCTGTTCACCTCGGGCTCCACCGGCGAACCCAAGGGAGTGGAGGTGTCGCACCGCGCGGCGGCCAACACGATCGACGACCTCATCGAGCGTTACGCGCTGTCCGCCTCGGACGTCACGTTCGGCGTTTCCGCGCTGGACTTCGACCTTTCGGTCTTCGATCTGTTCTCCGTCTGGTCCGTGGGCGGTGCGGTCGTCCTCCCGGACGAGGAAGAACGGCGCGATGCCGCCCGCTGGGCAGAGCTCGTCGGACGCTGGTCGGTGACCGTGGTGAACTGCGTACCGTCGGTCCTGGAGATGCTTCTGATGCAGGGACGGCCCGTGCCTTCCCTGCGTGTCGTCCTGCTCGGCGGAGACTGGGTCGGCACCCACCTTCCGGGGCTGCTGGAGAAGAGCGCTCCCGGCTGCCGTTTCGTGGCGCTGGGCGGAACGACGGAGACGGCCATTCACTCCACCGTTCAGGAAGTGGCCGGAGACGTCCCGTCCGACTGGACGTCCGTCCCCTACGGTGTGCCGTTGCGCGGTGTCGCCTGCCGTGTCGTGGACGAGCAGGGCCGCGACCGTCCGGACTGGGCCACCGGCGAGCTGTGGATCGGCGGCGCGGGCGTGGCCGAACGCTACACCGGAGACCCCGAACTCACCGCCGACCGCTTCGTGGAGTACCGGGGGCGCCGCTGGTACCGCACCGGTGACCTGGCCCGTTACCGTCCCGACGGGACGTTGGAGTTCCTGGGACGCCGAGACCACCAGGTGAAGATCCGTGGTTTCCGCATCGAGCCGGGCGAGGTCTCCGCCGCTCTGGAATCGCATCCGGCCGTCCGCCGCGCAGTGGCCCTGGTGTCGGGGGGCCGTCTGGCCGCAGCTGTGGTCCGCGAGGGGCCCGCGGTCTTGGACGACGGGGAGCTGACGGACCACGCGGCGGCTCTGCTTCCCCCGCACATGGTTCCCGAGCTGCTGGTCACCCTGGACGAGCTTCCGCTCACGGCCAATGCGAAGATCGACCGTCGTGCCCTGGCCGCGCTCGTCGCCGCCGAAGCCGGGACGGGCGGCGGTGCTCGGGTGCGGCCGCGCACCCGGCTGGAAGAGCTCATCGCCCGGACGATGGCCGAGGTGACGGGTGCCGCGTCCGTGGGCGCGGACTCGGACTTCTTCGCCCTGGGAGGTGACTCGGTCCTCGCCACGACGGTCGTCGCCCGGCTCCGCGAGGCCCTGGACACCACCTCCCTCCCGGTTCGCGTCCTGTTCGCCGAACGCACGGTGGAGAGGGTGGCCCGCCGCCTGAACGAGCTGGAGCGCGTTCCGGGCCGGCTGGAGGCCGTCGCGGACATCTGGCTGTCCGTCGCGGACATGCCGGAGGAGGAACTGGCCGCGCGGCTCGCCTCGGACGGGGCCTGACGCGCGTCCGGAGAGGCGGACCGGCCGGGCCCCACTCCCCCCGGGGCCCGGCCGGTCCGCTGCAGGTCAGTCGGCGGCCTGGATGCCGTCGGAGGCCGCGGGGAGGGTCGCGGCGCGGAGGCGGGTGAGCGTCAGCGCGAGAAGGGCGGCCAGCGCGGCGCCGATGACGCCGTAGAGGACGATCGCGGTGCCGGGGGCCAGATACCGGCCGAGGAAGCCCGCCGCGAGGGAGCCGACGGCCTCGCCGCCGGTCTCCTGGGCCGACCACAGGGCGTTGACGCGGCCCAGGTGGGAGTCGGGAGTGTGGGTCTGCAGGAGTCCGTAGCGCAGGATCTCCTCGATGGACGTGGCGAAGCCGTAGCCGAAGAGGACGGCCACCGCGAGCGCGGGATGGCGGGTCAGGCCGAGGCAGGCCAGGACGGCCAGGCCCGCGACCGAGGACAGCAGCAGGGCGCGTCCGGGGGCCTTCAGCGCGGTGGCCCAGCCGCTGGTGACCGAGGCCAGGACGGCTCCGCAGGCCGGGGCGGCGTACAGGAGGCCGAGGGTGGCGGGGCCGCCGTTCAGTTGGAGGTCGGTGAAGGCCGGCAGCAGGACGGGGACGCCGCCGACGATCATGAACAGGGCGCCGAGCAGCATGAGGCCGCCGACGACCCGGTGGGAGGCCACGAAGCGGAAGCCCTGGAACAGCGCCTTGAGGGGGTCGCCCTCGGGCTCCTCGGCGGGGTGCAGAGCGGGCAGGCCGACCAGCAGGCCGAGGGTGGCCAGGGTGGCGAAGGCCGCGGCGGCGTAGTTCCAGCCGACGCCGAAGGCCGCGACCGTGACGCCGCCCAGCGCGGGGGAGAGCATGGACCCCAGCCGGACGGTGAGGGCGTTCAGCGCCCCGGCGGCGACCATCTTGTCGGGGGTGGTGAGGGCGGGGGTGGCCGCGAGCAGGGCCGTCACCGAGACGCCGGTGGCCAGCCCGTCCCAGGCGGCCAGGAGGTAGACGGCCGCGAGGGACGGGTCGGGGAGGAAGGCGTTCAGGGCCAGCAGGGCGAAGCCCAGGCCGGCGACGGTGCGGGCGATGAGCATGAGGCGGCGGCGGTCGTGCCGGTCGGCCAGGACCCCGCCCCACAGGAAGCCGAAGAACAGGGCGAAGCCCTCGGCCGCCGCGACCCCGCCGACGTGCGCGGTGGAGCGGGTCATCTCGTGGACCTGCACCGGCACCGCGACGGCGAGCATCCCGATGCCGAAGACGGAGACGGTCCTGGCGATGAACACGTTGCGGAAGGGCCTGCTGTCGCGCAGCGGGCCGAGGTCCATCAGCATCTCGGGGGTTCTCCTCGGAAGGGGAAGTAAGTAAGGTAAGGCTATCCTTAGTCGATCACGGAGGAAGAGGGAAGCCCGTGCGGCGCACGTTCATGAACGGAAAGATCCACCGGGCCACCGTGACCCAGGCGGATCTGCACTACGTAGGCTCCATCACGATCGACGCCGAGCTGATGAGCGCCGCGGACATCGCGGAGGGCGAGCAGGTCCACGTCGTGGACATCGACAACGGCGCCAGGCTCGTCACCTATGCGATCACCGGGGAGGCGGGCAGCGGGGTCGTCGGGATCAACGGCGCGGCGGCCCACCTGGTGAAGCCCGGAGACCTGGTCATCATCATCTCCTACGCCGAACTGGAGGAGGCCGAGCGGACGGCCCACCGGCCGCGGGTGGTGCACGTGGACGGCGGCAACCGCATCGTCGCGCTCGGCTCCGACCCCGCGGAGCCCGTGCCCGGCGCGGCCGCCCAGCTCGCCGGACGGTGACGGATGAGCTCGCTGGAAGGGTTCGTCGGCTGGCCCGCCGAGTTCGAAGAGCGGTACATCGCCGAGGGCTACTGGAAGGACACGCTGCTCGGCGACGTCCTGAACGGGGTGGACCCGGAACGTGAGGCCCTCGTCGGCGGTGGTGAACGCCTCACGTACGGAGAGCTGGACAGGCGTGTGGAACGCACGGCCGCCGGCATGCTGCGACTGGGCCTGAAGAAGGGCGACCACGCCGTCGTCCAACTGCCCAACAGCCCGTCGTTCGTCATCGGGCTGCTCGCGATGCTGCGCATCGGCGTACTGCCGGTATTGGCGCTGCCCGCACACAGGGAGAGCGAGATCGGCTACCTGTGCGAGCTGGCCGGAGCCCGCGCGTACTTCATCCCCGACGGCCACGGCGGTTACGACCACCGCGAACTCGCACGGAAGGCCCCCGTCGAGTTCGTCATCGTCGACGGGGAGGCGCAGGAATTCATCTCGTTCGCGGATCTGGACGCCGAACCCGCCCCGTACGAGCGGCCGTCTCCGGCGGACGTGGCGCTGTTCCTTCTCTCCGGAGGCACGACGGGCCTGCCCAAGCTCATCGGGCGCACACACCGCGACTACGTCTACAACTACCAGGCCAGCGCAGAAGTCTGCGGATTCGGCCCGGACACCGGCTACCTGGTCGTCCTTCCCGCGGCGCACAACTTCGCGCTCGCCTGTCCCGGCATCTTCGGCGCACTGAGCCGGGGCGGCAAGGTCGTGCTGGCGCCCTCCGGGGCGCCTGACGCGGCCTTCCCGCTGATCGAGGCCGAACGCGTCACGGTGTGCGCGGTCGTCCCGCCGATCGCGCTGCTGTGGCTCGACGCCGTCAGCTGGTCGGACGAGGACCTGTCGTCCCTGGAGGTGCTGCAGGTGGGCGGGGCGAAGTTCGCCGCCGAACGCGCCGTACAGGTTCCCGGCGTGCTGGGCTGCCGGGTCCAGCAGGTGTTCGGCATGGCGGAAGGGCTGCTGAACTACACCCGTCTGGACGACCCCGACGACCTCGTGGCCATCTCCCAGGGGCGTCCCATGTCGCCCGCCGACGAGATCCGCGTGGTGGACGCCGAAGGCGAGGACGTCCCGCCCGGAGAGGTCGGCGAACTCCTGACCCGCGGCCCGTACACGTTGCGCGGCTACTACCGCGCGCCCGCCCACAACGCCCGGTCCTTCACCGACGACGGCTTCTACCGGACGGGCGACCTGGTGCGGCGGCTCCCGTCCGGGCACCTCGTCGTGGAGGGGCGGGAGAAGGACCAGATCAACCGGGGCGGCGACAAGGTGGCCGCCGAGGAGCTGGAGAACCATCTGCTGGCCCATCCGGCCGTTCACGACGCCGCGGCGGTGGGAGTGCCCGACCCGGTGATGGGCGAGCGGACCTGCGCGTTCCTCATCATCCGTGACGGCGGTGCCCCGCCGACTCTGAGGGAGCTCAAGGAGTTCCTCAAGGGCAGGGGAGTGGCCGCCTACAAGTTCCCCGACCGGATCGAGACGATCGACGCGTTCCCTCGCACGCCGGTCGGCAAGGTCAGCAAGAAACGACTGGCCGCGCTGCTCGCCTGAGCCGGATCGGGACAAGGACGCCCCCGGGACTCCCGGGGGCGTCATCGTCTTCGTCAACGGCCCACCACATGCGGTGCGATGCAGGAGAGCTTCTCGCACGTCTCCTCGTACTCGCGTTCCGGTGTGGAACCCGAGACGACGCCCGCGCCCGCGCGCAGCCAGGCCTGGCCGTCCTGGCTGTAGAGGGCGCGCAGGACGAGCGCCGCGTCGAGCGAACCGTCGTCGGAGACCGTCAGGACGGTCCCCGCGTAGAGCCCGCGGGGCTCCTCCATGCGGGCGATCGCCTCCATCGCCTCGCGCTTGGGGATGCCCGACGCCGTCACGCCGGGGAACAGCGCGCGCAGCGCGTCCCAGGAGGTGCGTCCCGCCGCGAGCCTGCCCGTGACGCGGGAGGCGAGGTGCTGGACGCTGCCGCGCTCCTTGACGCTCATGAACTCCGTGACGTTGACGGTGCCGGGTTCGCAGACGCCGTGCAGTTCCTCTTGCGAGGTCCGGACGGAGACGGCGTGCTCGAAGATCTCCTTGGGGTCGTTCTGCAGTTCGCGCCGGCGGGCGGAGTCGGCGTCGGAGCCGAGGCCGAACGCGCGGGTGCCCGCCAGGGGCTGGGTGGTGACGGTGCCGTTCTCGTCGACGGCGGCCACGACCTCGGGGCTGAAACCGGTGGACCGGAAGCCGTCGAGGTCGAGCAGGAACGACCGGGCCGGGGTGTTGGCGGCGCGTCCGGCCAGGTAGGTGCCGATGACGTCCACGGGGAACGGGATGGGCAGACGCCTGGAGACGATGACCTTCTGGTACTCGCCGGCCTCGATCTCCGCGACGGCGCGGGCGACGTTCTCGCGGTAGGCGTCGCCGCCCGTGCGCACGTCGATGGGAGACGGCACGGGGATCTCGGGCGGGAGGTCTCCCGACAGCAATTCGGCGACGGCGTTCGACTCGTCGGGCTCTTCGCCGGTGATGTAGGCGACGCCGTCTTCGATGCGCACTTCGGTGCGCGGGACGATGAGATGCGCCAGCCTGCCGGTGCGGGGGGTGCCGGCGAACTCGAAGGCGATCCACCCGTAGGCCGTCCAGCCGGAGCCGGGGACTTCGGTGAGCGCGTCGCCGAGCGCGCGGGCCGGGTCGCCGGACCAGGACCTGGCCGACTCCGGCCGCTCCGCCCAACGGAAGCGGACCGTCTCGGTATCGAGTGTCACCTCGCCGAGGGCGCCGCCTGCGAACCGCCAGGCGCCCGGACGTTCGTAGGCCACGTAGTCCGTGAACAAGCCCGAGCGGGCCAGACGGGCGACGAGCTGGACCGGATCCGCCGTGACGGAGACGGCGATCTGTGTACGGACACCGAACAACTGACCCACTCCTCTGCACGATCAACTTAGGTAAGGCTAACCTTGCAGATATTTAGTAGGCAAGGCTAACCTAACCGACGGGTGGGCGATCTTCGTCCGCACGGTGTTCCCCCCAGCGGAAGAGTTGAGCGTGCAGGGACAGACGGCCGCGCTTCGGCGCGAACTGATGCGACGGATGATGGCCGAAGCGGGCATCGGCCCCGAGACCGACCGGATCACCCCGAGAACGGCACAGGAACCCGCTCCGCTGTCCTACGCGCAGCAGAGCATGTGGCTGCACCACCAGGCCTTCCCCGACAGCCCCGCGTACAACGTCTGCCTCCTCATCCGCATGAGCGGCGCCCTGGACGTCGACGCGCTGCGCGCGGCCCTGCGCGGCCTGCTGCGGCGGCACGCCGTCCTGCGGACCGTCTACGACGACGGGCCGGTGCAGCGCGTCCTCGCCGACGACACGGCCGACTCGCTGGAACTGCCCGTCCGCGAATGCCCCGACGCCGAGGCGCGCGCCGCCGAACTCGCCGCGTCGCCGTTCGACCTGCGCGAGGAACGGCCGATCCGGCTGGAACTGCTCGGCCTGGGCGAAGCGGAGTACGCGCTCGTGCTCGTCGTCCACCACATCGCCTGGGACGGCATGACATGGGGTTCGCTCTCCCGCGACCTGTCGGCGCTGTACCGGGCCGAGGTCGACGGAGGGCCCGACGGGCTGCCGCCGCTGAAAGTGCAGTACGCCGACTTCGCGGACTGGGAGCAGAAGCGCGAACTCGACGCCGAAGACCTCGCGTTCTGGCGCGGACGCCTCGACCCGCCGCCCGCCCCCCTGGAACTGCCCGCCGACGCCCCGCGCGGATCGTCCGCCTCCGAGCGCGGCGGACGTCGCGCACGCCGGTTCGGCGACGACGTGACGGAGGGGATGCGCGAGCTGGCGGCCCGCGAGAACGCCACCCCGTACATGGTGATGCTCGCCGCCTACAAGGTCCTGCTCCACCGCTACACGGGTGCGACGGACATCCCCGTCGGCTCGGCCGTCATGAACCGCGAGCACACCGAGATCGAGCGGCTGGTCGGCAACTTCGGCAACACCCTGGTGCTGCGCAGCGACCTGTCCGGCGCGCCGACCTTCCGCGAGGCGCTGCACCGGGTCCGCGAGGTGTGCACCGAAGGCCTCGCCCACCGGACGACGCCCTACGACAAGATCATCGAGGAGCTGCGTCCCGCCCGCCGGAGCGGCGGGTCGCCGTACTTCGACACGATGCTGCTGTTCCTCGCCCAGGAGATCGGCGAGCTCGACCTCCCCGGCGTGAAGACCAGCTGGGCGCACATCCACAACGGGACGACGCACTTCGACCTGTCCCTCGAAGCGTTCGTCCGGCCGTCCGGGATGGTCGTGGAGGCCACCTTCCGGCGCGAACTGTTCACCGACGAACGCATGGACGCGCTGCTCGCGCACCTGGAGACCCTGCTGCGCGCCGCGATCGCCGACCCGTCATGCGCGATCCGAGACCTTCCGCTGCTGGACGAAGCCGAACACTCCCTCCTCGCGGGCTGGAACGCCACCGACCGGCGGGTCCCGGCCGAGACCATCACGGACCTCTTCGAAGCCCAGGTGCGCCGCACCCCCGACGCCGTGGCCGTCGAATCCGCGGCCGGCGTCCTCACCTACGCCGAGCTGGACGCCCGCGTCACGGCGCTGGCGGCCCGGCTCGGCACCGGACGCGGCGACGTGGTGGCACTGGCGCTCCCGCGAACCCCCACCCTGGTCGTCGCCCTTCTCGCGGTCCTCAAGACGGGCGCCGCCTACCTGCCTCTGGACCTCGCCCACCCCGCGGACCGGCTCGCCTACATGCTCCAGGACGCCGCTCCCACATGCGTGATCGCCGACCCCGCCACCGCGGAGCTGGTCCCCGAAGGACACCACGTCGTGTTCGCGGAAGGCACCGGACCGGAGCACTTCGAACGCCCCGAGATCCGGGGCGGCGACCTCGCGTACGTGATCTACACCTCGGGTTCGACCGGACGGCCCAAGGGCGTCGCCATCCCGCACACCGCGCTGACGAACTTCCTGTGCATGATGCGGGACCGGCTGGCGCTCGGTACGGACGACAGCCTCGTCGCGGTGACCACGATCGCCTTCGACATCGCGGTGCTGGAGCTGTACGTGCCGCTGATCAGCGGAGCGACCGTCGTGCTCGCGGACCGCGAGACGGTAAGGGACCCCCGGAGGCTCGCCGGCCTGCTGCGCGGGGCCACGATCGTCCAGGGCACCCCCTCGCTGCTGGGCACGCTGGACCCGGAGGCGTTCCGCGGCCTGCGCGTCCTGGTCGGAGGCGAGGCCCTGCCCCGGGCCCTCGCCGACAGGCTCGCCGCCACGGCCGAGGAGGCCCTCAACGTCTACGGGCCGACGGAGGCCACCGTCTGGGCGACGCTCACCGAACTCCCGTCCGACGGGATCGGCCGCCCCTTCCGGAACACCCGCGCACACGTCCTGGACGCCGCGCTGCGGCCGGTGCCCGTCGGAGTCCCGGGAGAGCTGTACCTGGCGGGCGACCAACTGGCCCGCGGCTACGTCGGACGGCCCGACCTGACCGCCGAACGCTTCGTCGCCGACCCGTACGGCCCGCCCGGCACGCGCATGTACCGGACGGGAGACCTGGCGCGGTGGAACCGCGACGGCGTCCTGGAATACCTGGGACGCACCGACGACCAGGTGAAGATCCGCGGTTTCCGCATCGAGCCCGCCGAGATCCAGGCCGTGTTGAACGCCGCCCCAGGGGTGGCGCAGGCGGCCGTGGTCGTCCGGGAGGACGTTCCGGGGGACAAGCGGCTCGTCGGCTACGTCGTGGCCTCCGGCGACCCCGACCCGCTCGACCTGGACGAGGTGCGCTCCGCCCTGGCCGACCGCCTCCCCGAGTACATGGTTCCCGCCGCCCTGGTGCGGCTGGACGCGCTGCCCCGGACGGTCAACGGCAAGCTCGACCGCGCGGCCCTCCCCGCACCCGAGGCCAGGACCGGGGGACGCGCTCCCCGCGACGAGCGGGAGGCCGCCCTGTGCGCGGTCTTCGCCGAGGTCCTGGGCCTGGAGGAGGTCGGCGTCGACGACGACTTCTTCGCCCTCGGAGGCCACTCTCTGCTCGCCACCCGGCTGGCGGGCCGCGTCCGCGCCGTGATGGACGCCGAACTCACCATCGCCGACGTCTTCGAGGCCCCGACGGTGGCCGCTCTGGCACCCAGGCTGGTGGCAGGAGCCAGGAAACGGGTCCGCGACGTGGTCCGCCCCGCGACGGTCCCCGCCTCGCACACCCAGCGCGGCATCTGGCTGGAAGAGGCGCTGCGCGAGCCGTCCGCCGCCTACACGCTGCCCCTCGGCCTGCGCCTCACCGGCGAATTCGACCCCGCGGCCCTGCACCGTGCGCTGGAAGACGTCGTGGCCCGCCATGAAGCACTGCGCACGCTCCTCGTCACCGGCGCCGACGGGCTGCCGGTCCAGCGGATCCTGGACTCCGTCGAAGTCGCCTTCGACGTCTTCGACGCCCGCGACTGGACGCCGGAACGGCTGCACGCCGACCAGACCCGCGCCGCGTCCCACGTCTTCGACCTCGGCAAGGAACTCCCCATCCGCGCCACGGTGTGGCGTACGGGCGGCACGGAATGGGTGCTCGTCGTCGCACAACACCACTCCGCGGCCGACGAATGGTCGTTCACACCACTGCTCGCCGACCTTTCCACGGCCTACGTCTCCCGTCTGAAGGGCGAAGAGCCGGGCTGGACCCCGCTGCCCGTCCAGTACGCCGACTACGCCGTCTGGCAGTCGGGCCGCGACGTCGACGAGCAGCTCTCCCACTGGGAGGAGACGCTGGCGGACCTTCCGGCCGAGAGCACCCTTCCGCTCGACCGGCCCCGCCCGGCCGAGGCCGCCCACCGGGGCGGGCTGCTGCCGTTCCGCATGCCGGCCGCCGGGATACGCGAGCTGGCACGGGAGACCGGCACCAGCGTCTTCATGGTCCTGCACGCAGCCGTCGCGGCCGCCCTGCGCGCCGCAGGCGCCGGAGAGGACCTCGCACTCGGCTCGCCCATCGCGGGCCGCTCCGACGAGGACCTCACCGACCTGGTCGGCGTCTTCGTCAACCTGCTGGTGCTGCGCACCGACCTGTCGGGCGACCCGACCTTCCGGGAACTGCTCGAGCGGGTCCGCCGCACCGACCTGGCCGCCTTCTCCCACGCCGAGGTCCCCTTCGAGCGGGTGGTGGAACGCCTGGCCCCCGAACGCTCCCTGGCCCGCAGCCCGCTGTTCCAGGTGATGGTCGTGCACCAGCGGCTGGACGACGTGCGGCTGCGGCTCCCCGGCGTCACCGCCGCGCCGTTCCTGCCCGAGACCGGCGGCGTCAAGTTCGACCTCGACCTGTACTTCGGCGAGGGCGAGGAGGAGATCGAGGGCTTCGCCGCCTATGCGGCCGACCTGTACGACCGCGAGACGATCGAGGACCTGCTCGCCGACCTGAGCGGCCTGCTCGCCAAGGCGACGGCCGAACCCGACCTTCCCCTGTCGTCCCTGCGGGCCGCCACCCCGGACGGCGCCCCGGCCGCGCAGGCGTACACCGGTCCTCTGACGGCCGAGCTGATCGAGGCGCAGGTCCGGCGCAGTCCGGACGCCACGGCACTCGTCTTCGGCGACGAGGCGCTCACCTACGCCGAGCTGAACGAACGGGCAGAGCGGCTGGCGGGCCGCCTCGCCGCCGCCGGAGCGGGCCCCGAACGGGTCATCGGCATCGCCTTCCCGCGCTCGGCGGACTTCGCGGTCGCGCTGTTCGCCGTGCTCAAGACGGGCGCCGCCTACCTGCCGATAGACGTGACATACCCGCAGGCCCGCGTGGACCTCATGCTGGAGACGGCCGAACCGCTGCTCGTCCTGGGGCGCGACGAGCCCCCGGCCGAGAGCGCGCCCCGCGACCGCGCCGGGGTCAGGCCCGGCCACCCCGCCTACGTGATCTTCACTTCGGGCTCCACCGGTACCCCCAAGGCGGTCATCGGCACCCAGCGGGCCCTGGCCAACCGCCTCGCCTGGGGAGCCGACCTGGTAGAGCCGGGCGTGCGCGCCGCCAAGAGCTCCCCGTCGTTCATCGACGGCACCACCGAACTCCTCGGAGGCCTCGTCTCCGGAGACACCGTGGTGATCGCGGACGACGCCACCGCCACCGACCCCATCGCGCTCACCGGGTTCCTCGACCGCCACCGCGTCACCACGGTGACGGTCGTCCCCAGCCTGCTCAACGCCCTTCTGGAGGCAGGCCCCCCGGCCCCGGTGACCACCTGGATCAGCAGCGGCGAACCCCTACCCAAGGCGCTCGCCGACCGCGTGACGGGAAGGCTGATCGACCTGTACGGCTGCTCCGAGGCGGCGGGCGACAGCCTCATCTCCGAGGTCTCCGCCGACGACGGCCTGTTCCCGATCGCAGGAACCACCGCCTACGTCCTGGACGGCTCCCTGCGCGAAACCGTCACGGGAGAGCTCTACCTGGCAGGAGACGGCCTCGCCCGGGGCTACCTCGGCGACCCCGTCCGCACCGCCGAACGCTTCGTCGCCAACCCGTTCGGCCCGCCCGGCTCCCGCCTCTACCGCACCGGCGACCGCGTACGCCGCCGCCGCGACGGCGGCCTGGAGTTCCTCGGCCGCGCCGACGACCAGCTCAAGATTCGCGGTTTCCGCATCGAGCTCGGCGAGGTCGAGACGGTCCTGGCCGCCCAGGAAGGCGTCCGCCGCGCCGCCGTGGCCGAACGCTCCGGACGGCTGGTCGGCTACATCGTCGGTGAAACCGACCTGGAAGCCCTGCGCGGACGTCTGGCGGAACTGCTGCCCGACTATCTCGTCCCGTCCCTCCTCGTCCGGCGCGACGAACTGCCGCTCAACCCGAACGGCAAACTCGACCGGAAGGCGCTTCCCGAGCCCGCCTCCGAAGGCGGAAGGGCACCGCGCACGGAACGAGAGAAGACCGTGGCCGCGCTCTTCGCCGAACTGCTGGGCAAGAACAGCGATGAGATCAGCGCGGAGGTGGACTTCTTCCGTTCGGGTGGCGACAGCATCAGCGCCGCCCTCCTGGTCGCGCGCGCCCGCAAGACGGGGCTGGCGGTCACCTTCCGCGACGTGTTCAAGCTGCGCACCGTCGAGGCACTGGCCCGCCACAGCACCGCCTCCGACGCCACCGTGTCCGTCCAGGTACGGGAAGACACCGGTGAACTGCCGCTTTCACCGCTGCAGGAAGGCCTCCTTTTCCACCTGATGATGGCCGGAGACAGACGTGACATCTACGTCCAGCAGGCCGTCATCAAGCTGGAAGGCCCGGTCGACGAAGCCCGCCTCGCCATCGCCGCACGTCGTGTCCTGGAGAAATTCCCCAACCTGACGGCGGGCTTCCGGACCGACGGGTTGCGGACCGTGCAGTTCATCCCCGAGGACTTCACCCTCGACTGGACGTACGCCGAAGTCGAAGATCTGGACGCGTTCGTCGAGGAGCAGAGGATCCGCCCGTTCACGCCGGGCGAGCCGCCACTGATCCGGTTTGCACTGGCCCGCGTGGGCGAGGACGACCACCGGCTCGTCCTGACCTCCGAGCTGATCCTGCTCGACGGGTGGTCCGGCGGCCTGCTGGTCACCTCTCTGCTGGAGTTCTACACCGATGAGGAAGCCGAGGCCGGGCGGCCCGTTACGCCGTTCCGCGCCTACCTGGACTGGGTGACGGCCCAGGACCGGGAGTCGGCGGTCAAGGCATGGGCGCGCAGCCTGAGCGGCCTGGAAGAGCCCACTCTTCTCCGCCCCGACCTCCTCGACCGGCCCGCAGACCTCGCCACAGCACGGGAACGGCATCTGGCCCTGCCCATGGACCTCGCCGCCGCGCTCGAACGGGCCTCCCGGGAGACCGGCAGTACCTTGAGCACCCTCTATGAGACCGCCTGGGGCCTGCTGCTCATGGGTCTCACCGGACGTGACGACGTGGTGTTCGGGGCGTCCGTCTCCGGGCGCCACCCCGACATCGACGGCGTCGAATCCATCGTCGGCCTGCTGTTCAACACCATCCCGGTACGGGTCACGGCAGCCCCCGCCGAGCCGCTCGGCACCGTGATGGACCGCCTCCAGGCCACCCAGTCCGAACTGTTCGACCACTCCTACGTCGCGCTGGCCGACGTCCAGCGTGCCACCGGGCTGGGCACGCTGTTCGACACGCTCTTCGTGTTCCAGAACTTCCCCGGAATGCCCACGGAACGCGGCTTCGGCCCGGGCGGCGACCTGCGCGTCGTCGACCGCGAGGTGCGCGACGCCACGCACTATCCGGTCACCATGGTGGTGAATCCCGGGGGGAACCTGCGGGTCATGTACCGCACGGACGCGTTCACCGACACGGAGGCCGAGCGCATCACCGAACGGTACGTCCAGATCCTCCGAACGCTGGCCGCCGACCCGCAGACGGCCTGCGCGAACCTGCCCCTGCTCCTCCCCGAGGAAGAGGAACGCATCCGCCAGGACTGGGCCGAGGCCGAGAAACCCGTCCCCGAACTGACCATCGCCGAACTCCTGGCCGACCGCGCCGCGCAGATCCCCGACGAGACGGCCCTCGTCTCCCAGCCGGACGTACGCCTCACGTACGCCGAACTGAACGCCGAGGTCAACAAGCTCGCAAGGCTCCTGCTGAAGTACGGCGCGGGTCCGGAGAAAGTCGTCGCGCTCGCGCTACCCCGCTCCGCGGAAATGGTCGTCGCCCTGTTCGCGGTGCTGCGTACCGGGGCCGCCTACCTTCCCCTGGAACTGGACTACCCGGCCGAACGCCTGGACTACATGATCCAGGACGCCGCGCCCGCATGCCTGGTCTCCCACCGCGGCATCGCGGCCGGACTCACCTACGAGGCGGCCCCGATCCTGCTGGACGACCCCGAGACGGATGCGGAACTGGCCGCCCAACCCCACGGCGACCTCACGGACGAGGAACTTCCCGGCTTCGCCCCCGGCACCCCCGGACGGCTCGAACACCCCGCGTACGTCATCTACACGTCCGGCTCCACCGGCCGCCCCAAGGGCGTGGTCACCCCTTACCGAGGCCTGACGAACATGCAGTTCAACCACCGCGCCAACATCTTCGACCCCGTGGTGGCCGAGGCCGGACACCGACTGCGCATAGCGCACACGGTCTCTTTCTCCTTCGACATGTCGTGGGAGGAACTCCTGTGGCTCATCGAAGGCCACGAAGTGCACGTCTGCGACGAGGACCTGCGGCGCGACGCCGAAGCCCTCACCGCCTACCTGCGCGAACACCGCGTCGACGTCATCAACGTCACGCCCACCTACGCCCAGCAGCTCCTGGAAGAAGGGCTGCTGGACGGCGAGCACCGCCCGCCGCTCGTCCTCCTCGGCGGCGAGGCGGTGCCCGCCTCCGTCTGGGACCGGCTGGCCGAAACGGAAGGCGTGCTCGGCTACAACCTGTACGGGCCGACCGAGTACACCATCAACACCCTCGGCGGCGGCACCACCGACAGCGCCACCCCGACCGTGGGCCGTCCGATCTGGAACACCCGCGCCTACGTCCTGGACGGCTGGCTGCGCCCCGTACCGCCGGGTGTCCCGGGCGAGCTCTACATCGCCGGAGCCGGCCTGGCACGCGGCTACCTGGGCCGCCCCGACCTGACCGCCGAACGTTTCGTCGCCGACCCCTACACGGCGGGCGGCCGGATGTACCGGACCGGCGACCTGGTGCGGGTCCGCGAGGACGGCATCATCGACTTCCTCGGCCGCACCGACGACCAGGTGAAGATCCGCGGCTACCGGGTGGAGCTGTCGGAGATCGAGACCGCGCTCGCCGCCGAACCGGGCGTCGGCCAGGCCGCCGTCATCGCTGTGGACAGCGACGTCCCCGGCGTGAAGCGGCTCGTCGGCTACGTCGTCCCCGACGCCCGGCCGGAGGCCGAAGAGGCGCAGATCGCCGAATGGCGGCAGGTGTACGACGAGGAGTACACCGAGATCGGCACGGCCGTCCACGTCGAGGACTTCGCCGGCTGGGACAGCAGCTACGACGGCGCTCCGATCCCGCTGGAGGAGATGCGGGAGTGGCGCGAGACGACCGTCGAGCGCATCAGGGCGCTGGCCCCGCGCCACCTCCTGGAGATCGGCGTCGGCAGCGGTCTCCTGCTGTCGCGTCTGGCACCCGTGTGCGAGACGTACCGGGGCACCGACTTCTCCGCTCCCGTCATCGCCAAGCTGCGCGAGGACCTGGGCGCCGCCACGAACGTCACGCTGAGCTGCCGGCCCGCCCACGACTTCACCGGCCTGCCCGAAGGGCACTTCGACACCGTCGTCATCAACTCGGTGGTGCAGTACTTCCCGAGCGCGGAGTACCTGGCCGAGGTCATCACCAAGGCCTTCGGCCTGCTCACCCCCGGCGGCGCGCTGTTCATCGGCGACATACGCGATCTCAGGACGGCCCGCGCGTTCCACTCCGCCATCCAGTCGCTGCGGGGAAGCACGGATCCGGCGGCCATCGACCGCGCCCTGCGCATGGAGAAGGAACTCCTCTTGGAGCCCTCCTTCTTCACCGCCCTCGGCCTGCCCGCGGACGTCGAGATCCGCACCAAGCGCGGTGTCCACCACAACGAACTGACCCGTCACCGCTATGACGTCACGTTCCGGAAGACCGAGGCGCTCCCCGAATCACGCACGATCCCCTGGAACGGCCTGGACGGACTCGCGGACCAGCTGGAGGACCTGCCCGTGCGCGTCCAGGGCGTCCCCGACCCGCGTCTGTCCGGCGAACTCGCCGCCCTGGAGGCGTTGGAGAACGGCGCGAGTGCAGAAGAAGCCCGCGTTCTGCTGGACGCCGCGCCCGAAGGCGTCGAACCGGAGGTGTTCTACGAGCTCGACCCGGACGTCGTCATCACCCCGTCCGGCGAACCGGGCCGTTACGACGTCGTCTTCGGCAGGGCGGCCGCCCGCCCGCAGGCGGAAGCAGGCCGCAAACCCGCCTCGTACGCCAACAACCCCGCCGCCGCACGAGGCAGAGGAGCACTGGCGTCCCGGGTCCGGGACGCGCTCAAGCGCACTCTGCCCTCTTACATGGTGCCCAGCGCGATCGTGACGCTCGACGCGTTGCCGCTGACCGTCAACGGCAAACTGGACCGGCGTGCCCTGCCGCTGCCCGACGGGCAGACCACCGGAGGCGCCGGACGCGAGCCGCGTACGCCCGTCGAAGGGCTGCTGTGCGCCCTGTTCGCCGAGGCTCTGGACGTCGCCAGAGTGGGTATCGACGACGGTTTCTTCGATCTGGGCGGCCACTCCTTGCTCGCCACGCGCCTGGTGGGCCGCGCCCGTACCGTGCTGCGTACCGAGCTGGCCATCCGGGACCTGTTCGAGGCTCCGACGGTCGCCGAGCTCGCCCAGCGCATCCACGACCGCGCGGGCGAAGAGGTCCGTCCCGCGCTCACCCCGCGCGAACGCCCCGAACACATCCCGCTGTCGTTCGCCCAGCGCCGCCTGTGGCTGCTCGACCAGCTGCTACGGGAAGACGAAGGCCCCCGAGAGGCGTATCACCTTCCGCTCGCCGTGCGACTGCGCGGAGCATTGGACGTCACCGCGCTGGAGGCCGCGATAGGTGACGTCGTGGCCCGCCACGAGAGCCTGCGCACTGTCTTCGCCGAACACGAAGGCGTCCCTTACCAGCGCATCCTCGCGCCGGAGCAGGCCAAGCCCACGCTGGAGATCGCGGCCTGTGCTCCGGAAGAGGTCATCGCGCGTCCCTTCGACCTCTCCAGGCAGATCCCGTTGCGCGTGGCCGTCTTCCCCGAAGGGGAGAACGAGCACCTGCTGCTGGCGGTCTTCCACCACATCGTGTTCGACGAGTGGTCGTTCGGGCCGTTCGCGCGTGACGTGGCGCAGGCGTACAACGCCCGTGTCGCGGGGGAGACCCCCGTCTGGGAGCCGCGACCCGTCCAGTACGCCGACTACACGCTCTGGCAGCGCGATCTGCTCGGCGACCCGCTCGACCCCGGCAGCAGGCACGCCCGCCAGCTCGCCTACTGGGCGGGCGCCCTGTCCGGCCTGCCGGAGGAGATCCCGCTCCCGGTCGACCGGCCACGGCCCGCCACGGTCGGCCAGCGCGGCGGCACCGCCGTCCGGGAGGTCCCGCGTCCGCTGACCGGGGCGATGCGGGCCAGGGCCCGCGAGGCCCGCGCCAGCATGTTCATGCTCTGCCAGACGGCGGTCGCCGCGCTGCTGCACACGATGGGCGGCGGCGAGGACATCCCGCTGGGCAGCCCGGTCGCGGGCCGCACCGACGACGCGGCCGGCTCCATGATCGGGTTCTTCGTCAACACGCTGGTGCTGCGCGCCGACCTGTCGGGAGACCCGACCCTGGAGGAGTTGCTGGCCCGGATCCGGGACACCGACCTGGCCGGGCTCGCTCACCAGGACCTGCCGTTCGAGGCGGTCGTGGAGGCGCTGAAGCCGCGCCGTGTGCCGGGACGCAACCCGCTGTTCCAGGTGATGGTGGGGTACGAGGCCCAGGACGCCGGTGAGATCGCCTTCTCCGGCCTGGAGCAGCGGCCCGCGCTGTTCGGCCCTGCCGCCGCCAAGTTCGACCTGGACTTCATCTTCCGCGAGGAGGGGGAGGACCTGCGGCTGATCGTCGACTACTCGGCCGACCTGTTCGACGCCTCCACCGTGGAGCGGATGATCGACGCGCTGCTGGCCGTCTGCGCGGCGGACCCAAAGGCCCCGGTGAGCGGCCTGCCCGCCTCGCTCACCGCCAGGAAGGTCACCGGCGACGCGGCGCCTGGCGCCGGCGGCGCCGGGTCGCCGGACCGCGAGGCCGCGCTGTGCCGGATCTTCGCCGAGGAGCTCGGCGTGGACGCCGTCGGCCCGCACGACGACTTCTTCGACCTGGGCGGCCACTCGCTGCTGGCGATGCGGCTGGTCCGCCGGATCCGC
Source organism: Actinocorallia sp. B10E7 (assembly GCF_039871655.1). NCBI lineage: Bacteria > Bacillati > Actinomycetota > Actinomycetes > Streptosporangiales > Thermomonosporaceae > Actinocorallia > Actinocorallia sp. B10E7. The sequence goes on along the minus strand of NZ_JBDPLZ010000001.1, from coordinate 944,665 downwards.
AGGGAGCCGGGCTGCGCAGGACTGAAGATCGCCGCGCTGATGGCGGCCCCGACCGTCGCGGGAATCCTCGGCGTCCTCGGGGCTTCCCAGGAGATCCCCCGATTGCTAAGTTAGGCAAGCCTTACCTAATAAAACCCCCTCCAGGAAGGACCCTTATCCATGCGCAGCACGATGCGCCGGCTGGGAGCCGTGGCCGCCCTGGCCCTCGGCCTCAGCCTCACCGCCGCCTGCGGCGGTGAGGGCGACGAGCCGTCCAAGGACGCTTCCGCCGGCTCGGCCGGCGCCTTCCCCGTCACCATCGAGCACAAGCTCGGCACCACGAAGATCGAGTCCGAGCCCCAGCGCATCGTCGCCCTCGGCGAGGCCGACCAGGACGCACTGCTCGCCCTGGGCGTGCGGCCCGTCGGCATGGCCGAGCTGACCGGCGTCCAGGAGGACGGACTGGCCCCCTGGACCGCCTCGAAGATCACCGGTGAGAGGCCGAAGCTGCTCAAGGCCGGCGAGTCCGGCTTCTCCGTCGAGGAGATCGCCGCGCTCCAGCCCGACCTGATCCTGGCCGGCGGGGACTACTACATAGACCAGGAGTACGAGAAGCTCTCCAAGCTCGCGCCGACCGTCGCCTACACGACCGGGCCGGCCGAGGACTCCTGGCAGGCGATCACCGCACAGGTCGCCAAGGCGGTCGGCCGGTCCGCCGAGGGCGAGAAGCTGATCGGACAGGTCGAGGACGAGCTCGCATCGGTGGTGACGAGCCATCCCGAGCTCAAGGGCAGGACCTTCGCCTTCACCAGCGTCTTCCCGTCCGGGAACATCGCGGTCATGAAGGCCGAGACCGACACCAGCGTGAAACTGCTCAACCGGTTCGGCCTGGTGCTGCCCGAGGAGATCAAGAAGCTGCCCGGCGAGGGCTTCGCCGCCGAGTTGAGCATCGAGAAGGCCGGCGTCCTCGACGCCGACGTCCTGATCAGCCACTACAACGACGACCCCGCGACCCAGAAGAAGATCGAGGGCAACGGGGTGTTCTCGAACCTGGAGGTCGTCAAGCGCGGCTCCTACGTCGCGATCGACCTCAAGGCCTTCTGGCCACTGCGCACCCCCACCGTGCTGGCGGCCCCCTACGTCGTGGACGAGGTGGTCCCGCGGATCGCCAAAGCGGCGAAGGCCGCCTCCTGACCGTCTCGTCCGCCGCGGCCCGCACGGGCCGCGGCGGCCCTTCCCCCAGGGAGCTTGTATGAGCACCAATCCCTTCGACGACTCCGAGGCCTCCTTCCTGGTCCTGGTCAACGCGCAGGAGCAGCACTCGCTGTGGCCCTCCTTCGTCCCGGTCCCCGAGGGCTGGACCGCCGTGCACGGGCCCGCCGACCGGTCCTCCTGCCTGGACCACGTCCGGACGCACTGGAGCGACCTCGTCCCGCGCGGCGTCCGCGACTGATTCTGAAGACCCTTAATTGGATCAGATGTCAAAAGACTCACCGTCATCACATGGGGGCAATCCGTACGAAGTGAGCCACACCACTTACCTCCGCTCAGTTTTGTCGCGATTAATTGCTGTGGATCGCTCAATCTTCTCGGCGGTCCAGCCGGTAATCTCGGCCCGCACATTTACCCGTTGTAACCCCCCTCATTCGCGAGGTAACTGATGGTGACGGCCACCCCCCAGGTTCTCGGCAGGACCCGGCAACTGATCCTGGATCTGTGGGAGATTTCGCGCCCCGGTCTGTTCCTTGTCTCCCTGGTCCCCTTCTATCTGGGATATCTGCTCGCCAGCGGTGAATTGATCGGCCCGGCCACCGGCCTGCTCGGACTCGTCATCTGGGGTCCCCTGGTGTGGCTGGCGGTACTGGCCATCAACGACGCCTACGACCTGGAAGGGGACCTGCTCAACCCGCGGAAGGACACCCCGCTCACCAGCGGCCGGCTCTCGGTCGGCGGAGCCAAGGCCGCGGCCTACGGCTCCGCGGCACTGGCCCTGGCGCTCTCCTTCGCGGTGCGCCCGGAAATGGCGTTGGCGACCCTCGGTTTCCTGGTGTGCGGGTGGGTCTACAGCGTGCCCCCGCTGAAATGGAAGAACCGTCCGGGCCTGGACGTGCTGAGCAACTGCACCGCGCTGGGCGTGTTCCCGGTGCTGGGCGGCTGGGCGGCGGTCGAATCGTTCGACGGATTCCCCTGGTGGACGATCCTCGCGGTGCTGCTGGTGGAGATCGCCCTCTACACCCCGACGATGATCCCCGACATCGAGAGCGACAGGGCCAGCGGCTACACCACCATGGCGGTGCGCATCGGAGCCGAGCGCACCTACCTGGTGGGGCTGGTCTGCTGGGCCGGGTTCTGGGTGCTGACCGTCGCGATGGCGGCGGTCGGCGAGGTGTTCCCGCAGTGGATGGTCTGGCCGTGGGCGGCCTGCGCCCCGGTGTTCGTCTGGCTGTACCACCAGGGTCTCAGCAAGGCCCGCGAGCCCAAGGACGTCGGCAAGGGCATGATCCGGGTGGGCAAGCTCTTCCTGCTGCCCTGCCTGCTCTTCGCCCTCGGCTACGCCGAGATCATCTCCTTCTGAACGACCCCTGAGCCCTTCGGCGCCCGCGGCTAAAGCCTCCGGGCGCCGATTCGCACCATGAGCTCCGGCCAGAGCCTCTTGGAGATCCGCCGCCACGCCGGCCAGTTGTGCCGCCCGTCGCCGTAGAGGCGCGCGGTGTAGGGGATGTTCAGCCCGTCCAGGCGTTTGCGGAACTCCCGGTTGGTCTGGCCGACGGCGCGCTCCCCGAACAGGCCGACGTCGACCGGCCCGACCTTCGGGTCGCCCGGTCCCGGACGTCCGGTGGTGCCCGCGGAGAAGAAGATCCCCACGCCGCGCAGCCGGGGCGCGAGCACGTAGGGGTCGTGCGCGCGCCAGTTGGCCGCGTCGACGCCGGGGAGGCCGTAGATGGCCGCGGGGTCCTGCTTGTTCGCCGCGTTGGTGACCATGGCCAGGGCGGGCATGCCGGGGGCGGTGAGGTGCAGGATGCCGCTGAGTGAGGCGACCTGGCGGAAGAGTCCCCTGTGCCGCGCCGCGTAGCCGATCGAGCCCATGCCGCCGGCCGAGACTCCGATCGCCGCGCGCCGCCGTCCCGCGTGGTAGTTGCGCTCGACGAGCTGGACGACGTCGGAGGTGTGGAACGTCTCCCAGCGCGGCGTCCCACCCCGCCCGTAGTTGTGCCAGTCGGTGTAACTGCCGTTGCCGCCCTCGGGCATGACGACTATCACGTCATAAAGGCGAGCCCATTTCTCTATGTCGGTGCTGCGGGCCCAGGAAGTGTAGTCGTCCTGGCCTCCATGAAAGGCATAAAGAACGGGCCAGGTTCTCTTCGTCTTCTTCTTCCAGTTCCGGGGGAGCAGAATCCTGATCTTCACGGACCCGTCGAGGTTCGGCGTCCGCACGGTCAGGTCGCGCATGTGCCGGCCGAGCCTCCTCTCCCGCACGATCTTCGCTCCGCCGTCCGCCGGGACGGGCGCCGCCGCCCGGACGGGGACGTCCCCCAGCAGGGGGAGGGTCAGCGCCACCCCCATCAGGCCGAAGGTCGTCCACGGATTCAGTGCCCTGGTCGCCGCGTCCACCGATCACCCTCCTCCTCGGAAGACAAGAGTGTGATCCTTGAAGTTTTCTCTGGCTAGCCATGAGTTGAGTGATAACGGATGTTTCATCAGTATCCGGTTAAAGGATCTGCGGTGGAAGCGTCAGCGGATGTCCGTTGTTCAAGAAGAAGCAGGGCCGAAAAAGGGGGGGGAGGAAAGCAGTGGACGAACAGGGGGCGGGCATGTCCGACCGGGACCGCGTCATCGTGTTGGCCCGGAGGCTGTTCGCGCAGCTCGGATACGACGCCACCACGCTCGGCATGATCTCGGAGGCCTCGGGCATCGACTCGCAGCGCCTTCACGAGCTCGTGGGCGGAAAACAGGACCTCTACCTCATCGTGCTCACCGAGCTCTTCGCCGAGCAGAACACCAGGCTGGCGGAGGCGGTGACGGCGTTCGACCCCGAGGCCCCCGGAAACGAGGGCTTCCACGGGCTGATCGACGCGTTCTTCGACTTCGCCCTGGAGCACCCCGAGCTGCCCGCCCTGCTCACCCACCGCTGGCTGGCCGACGCCGCGGACCTGAAGGCCACCGTCGACGAACGCTTCTCCCGTCCCCTGATCAAGGGGATGAGCGACACGATGCGCCTGACCGTCCGCGAGGACCTGGACCTGGACCTCGCCATGTGGACGATGCTCTGGAGCATCTGCGGCTTCATCAACATCGGCCTCACCGACGCCGAAGGCGTCCACCACGACCCGCACGACCGGGCGACCCGGGAACGTTTCCGCAGGTACCTCTACGAGATGATCGACCGCCTGCTCTGACTCCGCCCCGAGGGGCGCTCTCCGCTTCAGAAGGAGGCGGTCTCGGGCGGGCCGGGGCGGACTCCGAGCTGGATCGGGGCGAGGCCGTCCAGCAGGCGGTCCAGATGTGCCAGCAACTCGCCGTGCAGGGGCCAGTGCCCCGGGTCGTCGCGGAGCAGGGCGCCCAGGGCCTCGCGGTGCCCGCGGCCCTCGACCAGGAGCTCATGGGTGGCCTGGCCGTACCTCAGGCGGGACTCGGGCCCCGGCGCGGTGGCGGTCGCCGCGAACAGCCGGACCGCGCCGGACAGGGAGCGCAGGGTGAGCGCCAGCTGGGTCCGCACGTCCGCCGCCCACATCCGCGAGCCGAGGCCGGTGCGGTCGCGCAACTGCAGCCACGTCCGGTCGGCCATGCAGAAGGCCAGGCCCCGCAGCCGGATGGCGACGTGCTCCAGCGCGCTCACCGCGGTGCGCAGGGTCGGCGAGGGACCGCCCCTGGTCCTGGCCCTCGGGTTGAGCCGGGCGCTCTCCTCGGCCTCGGTGAGCCGCACCTCGGTCTCCTCGGCCCGGTCCGACAGCCGCCTGCTGCGGCCCAGCCAGGTGGTGACGTGCACCTTGCCCGGTTCGAGGTGCAGGTCGTCGGCGAGGGAGTCGAGCAGGTCGGCGGTGTGGGAGGCCAGGTCCAGCAGGCTCTTCTCCGCGGGTTCCACCCGGATCGGCGCGGTCAGCAGCACGCCGATCAACCCGACCAGCGCGCCGATGATCGTCTCCACCACCCGGTCGGCGGCGCCCTCCGGGGTCTCGGTGCCCAGCTGCAGGATGAGCATCGCGCTGATCGGCACCTCCAGAATGTGGTCACCGAGCTTGAACAGCCGGCCCAGCAGCAGCGCGACGCCGATGACGAGGCCCAGGCTCCACCAGGTGAACCCGATGGGTCCCGCCACCACCACCGCGACGACCACGCCGGTGGTGACGCTGAGGACGCGCTGGAGGGAGTGCCGGAGCGTCTGGTAGAGCGAGACCTGGACGATCAGCAGAGCGGTCAGCGGGGCCAGCAGAGGGGCCTGCACCGTCAGGATCCGGTCGGCCACGAGGTACGCGGCGACCGCGGTCACCACCAGCCTGACGGCGGTACCCCAGCTCACCCTTTCCTTGATAGGCGATCCGGGGCGCGCGCACCACGCTCAGGAACCGGAACTGGAGGGCTCTTGGCTCCAGCTTGGACCTCCTCAGATCCAGGAGTCCAGCCACATCCGGGAGTGCCACTCGCCGTAGGGGATGTTCTGCGCGGCCAGCACCGGATACAGGTACCAGAAGTTCAGCAGCACCAGCAGCACGAACCCGCCCGCGATCAGCGAGCCGACGACCCGCCGGGAGCGCGGATGGACCTGCGCGGGACCGATGATCAACCCCAGCACCAGAACGACCGCCAGCACCATGAACGGGACCAGCGGCAGCGCGTAGAACATGAACATGGTCCGGTCGCCGAAGGCCGAGGGGAACCAGCTCAGCCACCCCGCCACGTAGGCCGCGAGGACGGCCCCGGCCCGCCAGTCGCGGTAGGCCAGCCACAGGAAGACGATCACCACCAGGGCCGCGAGCGCGGCCCACCACAGGGCGGGGGTGCCGATGCCGAGGATCTCGCGGGAGCACTTGGCGGCCCCGCACCCCGTCGCCTTGTCGTCGTAGAAGTACGCCACCGGCCGGCGCAGGATCGGCCAGTCCCACGGCCAGGACTGGTAGGGGTGCTTGGACGTCAGGCTGTTGTGGAAGTCCAGGATCTGCCGGTGGTAGCGCACCAGGTCGGGCAGGCCCTCGAACGGGCGCAGCCACACGTTCTTCGCAGGGGTGCCGCGTCCCCAGCCGCCACTGGCGAACAGCCAGCCGGACCAGGTGGCCACGTAGGTGACGACCGGCAGGACGCCCAGGCTCAGCACCGTGGCGGTCCCGTCCTTGGCCAGCGCGCCGCCGACCGGGAACCGCACCCGGGCCATACGGCGGGCGCCCACGTCCCACAGGACGACCATCAGGAAGAAGACCGCGAGGAAGGGCGCGGCCGACCACTTGGTGCCGCAGGCGAGGCCGAAGCAGATCCCGGCCAGGATCCGCCACGGGTGCAGGATCCACGGGCCGAGGGAGGACGCGCGGCCGGGATCGGCGTCGAGCCCGGCCGCGAGGGCGCGCCGGGACCGGTCGCGGTCGGCCACCAGGCAGGCGAAAGCGGCCAGGATCCAGAACATCAGGAAGATGTCCAGCAGGGCCGTCCGGCTGGAGACCAGGTGCAGGCCGTCCAAGGCCAGCAGGAAGCCCGCCGCGCAGCCCAGCAGGGTGCTGCCGGTCATCCGCCGGGCCACCCGGCACAGGATCAGCACCGACAGGGTGCCGACCGCCGCGGCCATGAACCGCCAGCCGAACGGGGTGACCCCGAACAGCTGCTCGCCGAGCGCGATCATCCACTTGCCCACCGGCGGGTGGGCGATGAACGAGCCGCCCTCGGCCCAGATCTGGTCGGCCTTGCCACCGAGGAACAGCTTGTCCGCCAGGTCCTCGGGCTCGCGCACCCAGGAGTGCTCGTACCCGAACTTCAGCAGCGCATAGGCGTCCTTGGCGTAGTACGTCTCGTCGAAGACCACCGCGCGGGGGACGCCCAGCCGGTCGAAGCGCAGGAATCCGGCGAAGGCGGCGACGAGCAGCGGTCCGAGCCAGCCCCACAGCGCGCTGCCCGGCACCTTGGGCGCCAGTTTCTCGCGCAGCGTCGGGGGCGCCGGTGCTGTTTCGATCTCGGTGACAGCCACCCGGCCATCGTAGGGGGGATCGGGCGCCGGACAGGAAGCCCCTGTGGAAGGGAGGAGAGAATGGGCGGATGAGCACAGGCACCCTCATTCTCGCCGCCGCCCCCATCGGGCGGGCGGACGACGCCTCGCCCCGGCTGCGGACGGCCCTGGCGCAGGCCCCGGTCATCGCGGCCGAGGACACACGGCGGCTGCGCAGGCTCGCCGCCGACCTGGGGGTGACGCCGACGGGCAGGATCGTCTCCTACTACGACCAGAACGAGCGGAGCCGCGCCGTCGAACTGCTCGGCGACCTGCGCGACGGCAGGGACGTCCTGGTCGTCACCGACGCCGGGATGCCCGGGGTGTCCGACCCCGGCTACCGGCTGGTCGTCGAGGCCGTCGCCGCGGACGTCCCGGTCACCGTCCTGCCCGGCCCCTCGGCGGTGACCACCGCGCTGGTGCTGTCCGGACTGCCGACCGACCGGTTCTGCTTCGAGGGTTTCCTGCCCCGCAAGGCGGGGGAGCGGGCGGCCCGGCTCGCCGAACTGGCGGAGGAGCCGCGCACCATGGTCTTCTTCGAGGCCCCGCACCGCCTGGCCGCCTCCCTGGAGGCGCTCGGCGCCGCGTTCGGCCCCGGACGCCGCGCCGCCGTCTGCCGGGAGCTCACCAAGACCTACGAGGAGATCCGCCGCGCCCCGCTGGGCGAGCTGGCCGCCTGGGCGGAGGACGGCGTCAGGGGCGAGATCACCCTGGTCGTGGAGGGCACCCCGCCCCGCGAGACCCTCTCCGAACCGGCCGACCTCGCCGAGGCGGTGTTCGCCCGGGAACACGTCGGCCTCTCCCGCAAGGAGGCCATCGCGGAGATCGCCAAGGAGAACAAGGTCCCTAAAAAGGTGGTCTACGACGCGGTGCTGGCAGCGAAATGACCGGGGGCCCGGCGGTCCCCTCCGCCGTCTCCCGGGTCCGGGCGAACGCGCATCCGGCGGCGAGCGCGATGATCGGCATCGCGGTCAGCGCGTAGCGGTGGTCGAAGTCGACGGTCAGCGGGGGGACGGCCAGCAGCGCGACCCCGGCGGCCCAGGGCAGGAGGGCCGGGGGCGCCGAGCGGCGCCGGTACCAGGCGTAGGCGGGCAGGAGCAGGGCCAGCGCGAGCACCGGGCCGCGTACCGTGACGAACCCCTGGTAGAAGCGCATGATCCCGGCGTAGGGCTCGACGATTCGCGTTCCGCTGTTCGTCGCCATATCCGGGTCGTAGGCCGTGACGACGTCCGCCGGAGCGCCGCCTCCCAGCACGGGCCACACCGGAAGATCCTCGGCCCGCTCCGGGAAGAGGTACTTGCGTGCCGTGACGGCGGTCGGATGGTCGTCGCGTTCCCAGCGGAAGGTGCGGACGAAGAAGTCGTAGGCGACGGTCTTCGCGTAATCGAAGGGCTGTTCGAGGACCGCCCGCACCGCGAAACGCTGGGCGTCCTCGTTGATCCGGGGATCGAACGCCTCGCCGAAGCGCCATCCGATGGGTGATTCCGGGGCCCACACCTGGGAGGAGGACGCCTTCCGCTCGCCGGGCTCGCCCGCCGGGCACAGGTACCGCAGCTCCTCCGGGATGTTCTCGCACCGCACGAAGGCGGCCGTCCGGCCCCAGAGGAAGACGCCGTCCGTCGCGGTGATCCCGTAACGGCCGTTCTCGGAGTGGAACCAGCTCGCGTAGACGGCCAGCGGGAGCAGCCCCGTCACGGCGACCAGCCCCACGGCCCCCCACCGCCGCCGGAGGAGCAGCCAGGCCAGGGCGAGGAGCAGCAGCGGCAGCCCGATCGTCCTGGTCGTCGTGGCCGCGGCCAGCAGGGTTCCGGCCGCCGCCAGCCGGACCGGGTGGTGCCCTCCGGGCCACAGCAGGGCGGTCAGGGCGGCGACGGACAGGAACAGGAACAGGGTGTCGGAGAGGATCAGGCTCTCCAGCTCGATGATCCCCCCGTCCAGCAGGACCGGCGCGGCGGCGAGCGCGGCGCCCCAGGGCGGCAGGCCCCGCCGGGACAGCAGCAGGTAGACCAGGAGCCCGGTGGCGAGCCCCAGCAGATGCTGGACCGCCACGACCAGCTCGAAGGAGTGGAAGGGGCGCAGCAGCCACAGGAAGATCCCGTACCCGGCGGGCCGGATGGGGTGGGGGAACGGCTGCAGGGCGATCTGGACGTAGTCGTAGCTGTCGTTGAACCAGAGGGCGGGCCGGTACCCCAGCCCGGCGATGATCCGCAGCAGCGCCCCGAGCGTGAGAACCGCCACGAAGGCGCGGTGCCGCCGCAGGCGGAAGGCCGAAGGGGCCGGGGAGAGCGGGGGGCTGGCGCCCTTCTCCTCGGCCGGCAGGGGGGCCCGTCGTATCCTGGTCACCTGATCCAGATCTCGTCCGTCCGATCCTCGGATCCGACCGGCACGAGACCTCGGCCCACGGTTGCGGCTTGGCAACGGCGCCGATGTGCGGTCAGAATGCCCGGCACCATACTTCACCAGGCCCAGTCGAATCCTAAGGAGCCCTTTCCCATGGAACTGTCCGTGGTGATGCCTTGTCTGAACGAGGCGGAGACCGTGGAGACCTGTGTCCGCAAGGCCGTGGGTTTCCTCGAGGAGCACGGCATCGACGGCGAGGTCATCGTCGCGGACAACGGGTCCACCGACGGGTCGCAGGCCCTGGCCGAGGCGGCCGGGGCCAGGGTCGTCCCGGTGGCGCTCAAAGGCTACGGCAACGCGCTGATGGGCGGTATCAGGGCGGCGAAGGGCACCTATGTGATCATGGGTGACGCCGACGACTCCTACGACTTCACCGCGCTCCTGCCGTTCGTCGAGAAGCTGCGCGAGGGCGCGGACCTGGTGATGGGCAACCGCTTCAGCGGCGGGATCGAGCCGGGCGCGATGCCGCCGCTCCACCGCTACCTGGGCAACCCGGTCCTGTCGTTCGTCGGGCGGCTGTTCTTCGGCTCGAAGATCGGCGACTTCCACTGCGGCCTGCGCGGCTTCCGCCGGGACACCGCGCTGGCGCTGGGCCTGCAGTCGTCCGGCATGGAGTTCGCCTCCGAGCTGGTGGTCAAGATGACCCTCGCCGGCGCGAAGATCACCGAGGTGCCGACCACCCTGAAGAAGGACGGCCGGTCCCGTCCGCCGCACCTCAACACCTGGCGCGACGGCTGGCGGCACCTGCGCTTCCTGCTGCTCTACAGCCCTCGCTGGCTGTTCCTCATCCCCGGCCTGGTCCTGATGGCGGTGGGCCTGGTCTCCGGAGTGGCGCTGGCGGCCAGGCCGATCGAGATCCGGGGCGTCGTCTTCGACGTCGACACCCTGGTGGGCGCTTCGGCCGCGGTGGTGATCGGCTTCCAGGGGGTGGTGTTCTCGCTGCTCACCAAGGCCTACGGCGTCGCCGAGGGCTTCCTGCCGGCCGATCGCAGGGCCAACTGGCTGCTGAACTCCTGGAGCTTCGAGAAGGGCCTGGTCGTCGGCGGGGTGCTGGCGGTCGCCGGCCTGGCCGGGGTGGGCGTCTCGGTGGTCCACTGGCACGGCGCCCAGTTCGGCGAGCTCAACGCCCGGGAGACCCTGCGCATGGTCGTCCCGTCGGCCACCGCGCTGATGATGAGCTGCCAGATGATCCTGGGGACGGCGTTCCTGTCGATCCTGGGCATCCGCCGCTCCAGCCACCCGGGCACCGAGAGCGACGCCACGGAGACCCTGACGGTGGCCGACGCCGTGCGCCCGTCCGTGAAGGTCGCGGTCGAGGACTGAGACCCGTCCCGGAACCCGTCGCACAAGAAGCGGGGCGGCCCCGAGGGCCGCCCCGCTTCTTGCGTCCGGCGTGCTCAGCCGGGCCTGCCGCACACCCAGGACGCGGCGTCGGTGCAGACGGTGACCTTGGCGTTCTTGTAGGAGCCCTTGACCTTGGTCTTCACCTTGAATCCATCGCGGTCACCGCACTGCTTGAGTGAAGCGATCGACTTATTGCGCTTCTTCCATTTCTTTCCAACCTTTTCTTGATAGGAAAGGTAGAGGTAAGACCTGCCGACCGGCTCCTGCGAGACGCACCCCGTCTCGAAGTCGCGCACGTCGACGGTGATGTATCTGCCCTTCCAGATGATGAATCCCGAGGCATCGGCATAGGCGTTCGAGGTCCTGAAGTCCCGGTACGCGGCGAAGGCCGGCACGGAGGTGCCGCCCACCAGAGCGGCCGCCAGGGAGAGCGTCAGGAGCGGGCGTCCGAGTCCCTTGCGCACAGTCGTCCTCGTTCCACTCGATGGTGATCAGCGCGTGGACGATTCTCGCAGCTCCGGGCCGGAACACCCGGCCGGTGACCACTCTCGGACACCGGCCGGACACGCCGGGCTCGCGGTTCACCCCACGAGGACGGGGGTCTCCTTCGGCTCCTTCTCGGAGCCGTCCTCCGCCCGGTCGGCGCGCCGCCGGAGCCTGACGTCGCGCAGGGAGATGAAGGCGGCGAGGAAGGCCATGGGGACCGCGGGGATCACATAGCGGTAGTCGAACTCCGCGGTGGCGGCCGGAGCGGTCAGCAGGGCGGCCGCGAAGCCCCAGGGGAGGATGGCCTCGCCGCCCCACTCCCTCCACCGGCGGGCGATGCCGACGAGCGCGGCTGCGAGGGCGATTCCGACGACGGTGCCGGGGAGGAAGAAGTAGGACTGGTAGAACCGCATGAAGCCCGCGTACGGCTCGACGATCCTCGGACGGGCGTCGCCCGCCTGGTACCGGTGCAGAACGGGCACCGCCCAGTCGGAGATCGGCTCCGTCGTCGTACGGAAGCGGTACATGTTGTACGTGGGAGGGTCGGGGTAGACCTCGCGGTTCCACTTGAACACGCGGATCACGTCGTAGCCGATGGCGCTCAGGTAGTCGCCGGGCTGGGCCATGATCGCGCGCCGGGCGAACCGGCCGGCCAGCGCGCTCTTCTCGTTGCTGAACAACGCGCCCGAGTAGCGGTCGAGCGGGGAGACCTGCCCCCAGACGTAGAACTGCGAGCTCGGCCGCTCGTCGACGGGCAGGCCCGAGCACAGGGCGCTCTCCTCCACCGGCGGGTGGATCTTGTAGCAGTCGGCGAACTTCATGACCCGGGCGTACAGGAACGGTCCGTCGCTGTTGCTGAGCGCGAACCGCCCGTAATGGGCGTTGAACCAGGCGGCGTAGCCCACCAGCGGCAGGGCGCAGCTCACCGCCACCGCGGCGATCGACCGCCAGTTGACCCGCTTGACGACGAAGTAGACCAGGACCACGATCATCAGGCCGAGGCCGATCGAGCGCATCACGACGACCGAGGCCGTCAGCAGCCCCAGCACCAGCCCGCGCCGGACCGTGATCTCCCGCCAGGTGAGCGCCAGATAGGCCAGGAGGGTCATCATCAGCAGGAAGGGCACGTCCGACAGGACCAGATGCTCCAGCTGGACCTGGTAGGCGTCGAAGAGCACCGGGGCGGCGGCCAGGGAGGCCGCCCATTTGGGCAGGCCGAAGCGGCGCCAGAGCAGGACGTAGATGAGGGCCGCGGTGGCCAGGCCCATCAGGTGCTGGAGCGCGGTGACCAGGCCGAAGCTGTGGAACGGTTCAAGGAGCGCCAGCCAGAAGGCGTAGCCGTTGGGCCGGACGATGTGCGGCTCGCCGTCGAGCGCGCTGGCGACGTACTGGTAGGAGTCGTTGAACCACATCGCCCAGCGGTAACCGAGCATCGTGACCACGCGCAGCAGCAGGCCCAGGGCGGCGAGGAAGACGAAGACACGGTGCCGGGAAGCCAGGGCCACGGCTCTTCTGATGTGGGTCAATGGTGCTCCTGTGCGTCCCCCGGGGCAGAAACCCGTATCCTTTGATCCTCTAGTGTGCCTTCGCGGGCTGTTTCCCAGAGTGTGATCCGGTTCCAACCCGGCAACGAATGGCCACCCGGTCAGTCGAGGTGCTGCAGTAGCCGGTGTTGAGATCGAGGTTAGCCTAACCACCTGATCCAGGAGCTAACGGACTGAAGATGCTGCCCACCTTCGACCCGGTGCTCCTGGCGCTGGAATGCCTGCTCCTGCTGTCCGGCATGGCCCTCGCGGTGCTCGCCCACCGTCGCGACTGGCGGCCGGGGATCGCGCTGATCCTGCTCACCGGGCTCGGGCTGCGGCTGTCGATGCTGGCACTGGCGGTGATCACCGATGTCCGGCCCCAGGACCTCGACATCGACTTCCACGCCGCCGGGATCAACGCCCTGGCGCACCGCGACCCCGCCCTGCACGCAGTCCGCGACCTGGGCTGGAACTACCTGCCCACGTACGCGCTGTTCCTGGCCGCCAACGAGTGGGTGAGCCAGACCCTGGACCTGTCCTGGATGCTGGTCAGCCGAATCGGCCCGGTCTTCTTCGACCTCGGGGTGGCGCTGCTCGTCGGCAGGCTCGCCACCCGGCGAGAGGCCTTCCAGTACGCCTGCTTCCCGCTGCCCGTCCTGGTCAGCGCGGTCCACGGCCAGATGGAGCCCCTCTGCCTGCTGTTCGCCGTCGGGGCCTTCGTCGTGCTGCGCCGCCCCTGGCTGGCGGGGCTGCTGCTGGGACTGGCGATCTCCGTCAAGACCTGGCCCGCGCTCTTCATCCCCGCCCTCCTGCTGGGCCTGCCCGGATGGCGGGAGCGCCGCCAGGCCCTGGCCGCGATGTTCGCGCTGCTGGGCGCACTGCTGGTGACCATGCCGCTCACGGTCGGGACACCGGTCGCGCAGATGCCCGAGGTCGTGAAGATCATGCTCGGGTACAGCCCCGTCATCGGCACCTGGGGCTGGAGCTCGGTCCTGCTCTCCTTCGCCCCCGACGTGGACCAGACCCTGGTGGGCCGGATCGGCACCCTGCTGACGCTGAGCGCCGTCATCGCCGGGATCTGGCTCTGGCGGCGCGCCCACGCGGTGGACGTCGCCCAGGTGAGCGCCTCGGCCTTCCAGGTCGTCACCGCCGCCCACGGCGTCCAGTACCTCTCCTGGGCGGGGCCCTTCGCCACCGCGCGCCAGACCGGCCGGCTCCTGGTGCTCCAGGGGGCCCTGGGCCTTTACGCCGCGGTCGGATACCTGGTGCTGGGGCTCTCGCGGCCCCAGACGTACAGCGCCTGGTCGGACTGGTACTTCCCGGCCAGCCTGCTGGTCATCCCGCTGATCCTGTTCGCCCAGCCGTGGTCGCGGCGAGAGGCCCCCGCGCCCGTGTCCGCGCCGAGGCAAGAGCTGGCCGGGAGCCCTGCGTGAACCACCCCTGGCTGGTCGGGCTGCGCCTGCTGCTGGTCGCCGTCTGCTTCGCGCTCTTCTTCCTCGCCTCCCGCCGCGGCTGGCGCCCCTCGCTGAAAGCGACCCTGGCGGTGGCGCTGGGCCTGCGCCTGGCGATGCTCGCCCTGTCGCAGGACATCCGGCCGTACGACCTCGTCAACGACTTCCACACCGCCGGGGCCAACGTCCTGGCCCACCAGGACCCGATCCTCAACACCCGCCCCACCGGCTGGAACTACACCCCGCTCTACGCCTTCGTCCTCGCCCCGGCGGTCTGGCTGGAGCAGCACCTGGGCGTCCCGTGGCTGGTCGTCAGCCGGCTGGCGCCGATCGCCTTCGATCTGGGCGTGGTCGTCCTGGTCGGCCTGCTGGCGGGCCGCGAGACGGGGGCGCTGCGCCGCTTCCAGTACGCCTGCCTGCCGCTGCCCGTCCTGGTCAGCGCCGTCCACGGCCAGATGGAGCCGCTCTGCCTGCTGTTCGCCGTCGGCGCCTTCCTGGTGCTGCGTCGCCCCTGGCTGGCCGGCGCGCTCCTCGGCCTGGCGATCTCGGTGAAGTCCTGGCCCGCCCTGTTCCTGCCCGCCCTGCTGCTGGGCCTGCGCACCAACGCGGACCGCCTGCGCGCCTTCACGGCCACCGCGGCCGTCCCCGCCCTCTTCCTCGTCACCCTCCCCCTGACGGTCGGCACCCCGCTGGACGAGCTCCCCCGCATCGTCAAGACCATGCTCGGCTACAGCCCCAACGTCGGCACCTGGGGCTGGCCCGCCGTCCTCCTGGAGTTCCGCCCCGCCGACCCCCACGTCTGGGACGACCCCTTCTACCTGGCCGTCCGCCGCATCGGCACCCTGCTGACCCTCGCCGCCGTCCTGGCCGCCCTCTGGTACTGGCGCCGAGCCCGCTGCACCGACATCGCCCTGGCCACGACGTCGTCCTTCCAGGCCGTCACCGCCGCCCACGGCGTCCAGTACCTCCTGTGGCCCACCCCGTTCCTGGTGTCCGCCCCCACCCCCCGAGCGTCCTGGTTCCACACCGCCGCAGGCCTCTACGCCGCGGTCGGCTACCTGGTCATGACCGATCTGACCCCGGACGCCTACACCACCTGGGGCCGCTGGTACCCCCTCGCCAGCCTCCTCGTCATCGCCACCATCCCCCTGACCCTCCCCTGGAACCGCCGTCTTCCCCGGCGCGGTCTCCGCCCGGAGGGATCGCATGAGATCGAACGGCGCCGATGCGCAGGAGACCCCGCACGAGGAGCGCGCACAGTGTCGTAGGGCTGTGCTGGAGTGGCGGCGGCCGGGTAGACCACTCAGCGGAGGCGGGTCATGAATCGGATCTTCTCGTTTCACATCGTGAGCGTCGACGGGTACTACCAGGGGGCCGAAGGGGAGTTCGACTGGCCGAACATCGACGAGGAGTTCGACGCGTTCGCGGTGGCGCAGCTGCGGGAGATCGACACGATCGTGTTCGGGCGGCGGACGTATGAGCACATGGCCGCCTACTGGCCCACCGAAGAGGCGCTGGAGGCGGATCCGGAGGTCGCGGGGCTGATGAACTCCTACGCCAAGGTCGTGGTCTCGCACAGCATGACCTCGGCGGGGTGGCACAACACCGAGGTGATCACGGATCCGGGACTGCTGCGGGCGCGGAGCGGCACCCTCGCGGTCTTCGGGAGCTCGGAGCTGACCACCTCGCTGCTGGAGCGGGCGCTGATCGACGAGCTGCGGATCATGGTCCATCCGGTGGTGCTGGGGGAGGGGAGGCCCCTCTTCCACACGGCCACCCGGAGGCACCCGCTCAAGCTCACGCAGAGCCGCACGTTCTCGTCCGGGAACGTGCTGCTGACCTACCGACCCGTCTGAACCACCCTGTTGATCGTTCAGTGCGCGTCAGCGTGCGTTCAGCCGCCGGTAGCACGCCGTCAGGCGGGCGTCACCCGTGTGGATCGTTCAGTGCGCGTCAGCGTGCGTTCAGCCGCCGGTAGCACGCCGTCAGGCGGGCGTCACCCGCGTGGATCGTTCAGTGCGCGTCAGCGTGCGTTCAGCCGCCGGCAGCACGCCGTCAGGCGGGCGTCACCCGTGTGGATAACAGTTCGGTCCCCTCACGGGTAAGCCGTAGGCTTGGTACATGTCATCGCCGTCCCGCCATATCCTGACCGCCCCCGCCTGGCCGTACGCCAACGGCCCGCGCCACATCGGGCACGTCTCCGGTTTCGCCCTGCCGTGCGACATGTTCAGCAGGTACCAGCGCATGCTGGGCAACCAGGTGCTCATGGTTTCCGGGACGGACGAACACGGGACCCCGATCCAGGTCCAGGCGGACAAGGAGGGCGTGACGGCCCGCGAGCTGGCCGACCGCTACAACCGCGTGATCGTCGAGGACCTGCACGGACTGGGCATGTCCTACGACCTGTTCACCCGGACGTCCACCGAGAACCACTACGCCGTCGTCCAGGAGATCTTCAAGGGCCTGTACGACAACGGCTACATCTTCCCCAAGACCACGATGGGCGCGATCTCGCCGTCCACCGGCCGTACGCTGCCCGACCGCTACATCGAGGGCACCTGCCCCCGGTGCGGCTATGACGGCGCCCGCGGCGACCAGTGCGACAACTGCGGCAACCAGCTCGACCCGATCGACCTGATCGATCCGGTCAGCAAGATCAACGGCGAGACGCCGAAGTTCGTGGAGACCGAGCACTTCATGCTCGACCTGCCCGCCTTCACCGAGGTGCTGGGCCGCTGGCTGCGCGGCAAGGAGGGCGACTGGCGGCCCAACGTGCTGCGGTTCTCGCTCAACCTGCTGGAGGACCTCCAGCCCCGCGCGATCTCCCGCGACCTGGACTGGGGCGTGCCGATCCCGCTGGACGGCTGGCGCGACCAGCCCAACAAGCGGCTGTACGTCTGGTTCGACGCGGTCGTCGGCTACTTCAGCGCCTCGGTCGAGTGGGCGCGCCGCTCCGGCGACCCCGAGCGCTGGCGCGAGTGGTGGCAGAACCCCGAGGCCCTGGCCTATTACTTCATGGGCAAGGACAACATCGTCTTCCACACCGAGATCTGGCCGGCGATGCTGCTGGGCTACAACGGCGAGGGCGCCAAGGGCGGAACGCCCGGCTCGCTGGGCAGGCTGAACCTGCCCGACGAGGTGGTCTCCAGCGAGTTCCTGACCATGGAGGGCAAGAAGTTCTCCTCCTCGCGCCAAGTCGTGATCTACGTCAAGGACTTCCTGGCCCGCTACGACGTGGACGCCCTGCGGTACTACATCGCGGTGGCCGGTCCGGAGAACCAGGACACCGACTTCACCTGGCAGCAGTTCGTCGACCGCAACAACGGCGAGCTGGTCGCCCAGTGGGGCAACCTGGTCAACCGCAGCGTCTCCATGGCGGCCAAGGAGTACGGGGCGGTCCCCGAGGCCAAGGACCTCACCGAGGCCGATCTGGCGGTGCTGGAGTTCGCCCGCGGCGCGTTCGCGAAGGTCGGCGCGGAGCTGGGCCGCTCCCGGTTCAAGAACGCCATCACCGAGGCGTTCGAGGTGGTCCGCGAGGCCAACAGGTACCTCGCCGAGCAGGAGCCCTGGAAGATCAAGGACGACCCGGTGCGCAAGGGCACCATCCTGCACGTGGCGCTGCAGGCCGTCTGGGACGCCAAGACGCTGCTCACCCCGTTCCTGCCCAACAGCTCGCAGAAGGTCTTCGAGATGCTCGGCGGCCAGGGCGTCTGGTCCGGCATGCCGCGGATCGACGAGGTCTCCGAGGGCGAGCGGGTCTACCCGGTGATCACCGGCGACTACACCACGGCCCAGGCCCGCTGGGAGCACCAGCCGATCACCGCGGGCACCCCGCTGCAGCGGCCCGTCCCGCTGTTCCCCAAGCTCGACCAGAGCGTCGTGGAAGAGGAGCTGGCCCGCCTTGGCGCCTGAGGGCCGGGGGAGGGCCGAGAAGGCCCGGGAGCCCGTTCCGGTGCTTCCCGTGGCCGTCTTCGACAGCCACTGTCATCTCGACATGCTCGAGATGACGGTGGCCGAGGCCGTCGCGAAGGCCCAGGAGGTGGGAATCCGGCGGATCATGACGATCGGCTGCGACCTGCCGTCCTCGGAGTGGGCCGCCAAGACCGCCTCAGAGCACCCCGACGTGTACGCGGGGGTGGCGATCCACCCCAACGACACCAAGGGGCTCACGGACGAGACCCTGGCCCGGATCGCCGAACTGGCGCGGGACCCGAGGGTCGTCGCCGTGGGGGAGACAGGCCTGGACTACTACCGTGACCACGCCTCGCACGAGGAGCAGCAGAGTTCGTTCCGCGCCCACATCGCGATCGCCAAGGAGACCGGCAAGGCGCTGGTGATCCATGACCGCGAGGCCCATGACGACGTCCTGCGCATCCTGGACGAGGAGGGCGCCCCGGACAAGGTGGTCTTCCACTGCTTCTCGGGAGACGCCGAGATGGCCGGGGTCTGCGCCGGCAAGGGCTATGTGATGAGCTTCGCGGGCAACGTGACGTTCAAGAACGCCCAGCCGCTGCGCGACGCCCTGGCCGTCGCCCCGCTGGACCTCCTGCTGGTGGAGACCGACGCCCCGTTCATGACGCCGGTCCCCTACCGGGGGAAGCCGAACGCCTCCCATCTGATCCCCTACACCGTCCGTCTCATGGCCGAGGTCAAGGGAGTCCCGGTGGAGGAGTTGTGCTCGGCCATCGCCGGGACGGGCTCGCGTTTGTTCGGCTTTCCGCAGGGGTAGTTCAGGGAAAGCCCCGGGAGATCCACGCCTGACACGCGACAAACCGGTACGTTGTGTTGTTCGCCGCTCACGCTGCGGCTTCGGCCTCTAATGTTCTGTGACCGTGACTCGTAGTGGAAGGCATGCGGCGGCAGGGCGACCTCCGAGCCGGGTCCTGCCCGTTTTCGGGGCGGGGCTCCTGCTGGCCCTCGCGGCCGGCGGATGGTCCCTGTTCTCGAAGACCCCCTCGGAGGCCGAACAGCTCGCCCTCACCGGCGAGCAGAGCAACCTGGTCCTGCCGCCCTCCCTGCGGACGGTGACCGCCGCCCCGGCGCGGCCCGTTCCCGGCGGCGACGTGCGCCGGTCCAGGGCCGCCGCGCCGGGTACCCGCCACCGCCAGGCCCCCGAGACGGCCGAGAGCCTCCCCTCCCATCCGATGATCACCCCGCCAGAGGTTCCCACCGTGGTGGTTCCCACGGCCAAGCCCTCGCGCTCCCGGCCCGAGGTCCCCGAACTCCTCCCCAAGACCCCCACCGAAGACCTCGGCCACCTCGCCGACTCCGCGGCCAAGGGTCTGACCTCCGGGTTGAGGGCCATAGAGGCCAAGGTCCACGAGTTGAAGGTCCATGAGCTCAACTGGGACGCCGTCGCCCGTTGCGCCTCCGGCAACGATCCCAAGGCCGTCACTCCCGACGGCGCCCACGGCCTTTACCGCTTCACCCCCGAGAACTGGCGTTCCGTAGGCGGCACCGGTCTGCCCAGCGAAGCCACCCCCCACGAGCAGACCAAGCGCGCCCAGCTCCTCTACGCCCGAGAAGACGGCCGCTGGGAGTCCCTCTGGCCCCAGTGCGGCCGCCTCCTGTTCCAGAAGTGACCCGGGCGTCGCTCAGTCGATCGCCTTCAGGTCCACGATCAGGTGGCCGCCCGCCACCGGGGCGGTGTACATCCGCGTGTCCGGCCCCTCTACGGCGCCGTAGTAGACGGGGCCAGAGCCGTGGTCGTACCCCGGTACCGTCGCGAACGATCCGGTCCGCCGAGTCCGGAGATCGTGCAACAGCATTTCGGCCCCGCCTTCCGTGTCGGCCATGCTCACGGCGAACCGGTCAAGGGCCACCTCATCGTCCATGAGGTGACCGTGGAGCCGGACCGTGCCGGTCCCGTTCCTGGTCGTGATCGAGTTCGACTTCCGGTCGAGACACCAGGTGATCTTGCAGTTCCAGCTCGTGCCTCCGGCGGCGAAGGCCACGGTTCTCTTCTCCCCGGTCTCCAGGTTCCGCAGTTCTCGGCCGGTGATCTGCACCCGGTTCTGGTCCTGCGAGCGGTCAGGGACCGGGGAGCCTGCCCAGGGCCACCGCACCAGCCGTTCCTTCTCGGTCCCCGGGACCAGTTCGGCGGTGCCCCCGGCGAGCGGTGCGGTGTAGACCCCGGCCGAGAACTCCGACCAGTAGATCCTCCCGCCGGAGACGGTGAGGGTGTCGCGGGCCCCGATCTCACCGGAGAACCGCTCGACCGCCTTGACCGCGGCGCCTCCACCGACGGGGGCGGACCAGATCGTGCTGGTCCGGTCGGCGGAGACGGTGCTCCAGACGACCCGCCCCTCACCGACGGCGAACCCGCCGGCGGTGTACTTGCTCCCCGCAGGGGTCACAACGTCGATGATCTTGGCGGCCTTCTTCGTTCTCAGATCGTAGGTGTACAACGCCGAGACCGTCTCGAAGCCGGCCCAGGAGTTCACCAGGACCGTCCGTTCGTCGATCATCAACCTCGGCGCGATTTCGGTGCCGTCCGGCAGCCGGGCCGGGATCCGGTGTACGGCCTTGGGCCACAGCTTCTCGATCGGAGTGATCTCGAACGGGTCCTTGGCCGCCTCTTCGGGAGGAGGCAGCGGTGAAGCGGCCGTGTCCGCAGGTCCCACCGTCCTGTCGGGGCCGGCGGACGACCATCCGCCGAACACGGTTCCGCCCAGGACGAGCACCATCGCGGCGGCCGCTCCGGTCATCCGGGCCCGGCGCCGCTTCCGGTACCGGGTCTCCACCCGCTCGATCAGGTCGGGGGCCGGTGCCGGGGCCCTTTCCGCATGCCGTTCGAGGGTCAGGTTCAGGGTTTCTTCCAGGTTCTCCACGGACTGTCCGGTCATCGAATGCTCCCTTCCATGACGGCCGGGCTCCAGGTCCGGCGCAGTTTCTCCAGGGCGCGGGAGGCCTGGCTGCGGACCGTCCCCCGCGAGATGCCGAGCTGGGCGGCGATCTCCTCGTCGCTGAGAACCTCGTAGTAGCGCAGCACCAGGACCGCGCGCTGCCGTCGCGGTAGCGTCTCCAGCGCTCGCCAGAGCACGTCGTCGGACGGCGCCGGATCGGTGTAGGAGCCCTCGGGGACCAGGTCCGTGAGGGTCTCCCGGCGGGTGCGCCTCCAGAGCGAGATGTGCTGGCGGGCCATGGTGGTCCGCACATAGCCCTCGGGGTCGCGCTTGTTGATCACTCGGGGCCAGGCTCCCCGGAGCTTGAGCAGGGCGTCCTGGACGAGATCGGCGGCGTCGTGCGGGTTGCCGCTGAGCACGTACCCGTAGCGCAGCAGGGACTGCGCGCGGGAGGCCACGAATTCCTCATAGGTGTCATCCACCGGATGACGCCCGCCTAGCGGCGTGCTATCGGTGGCTGAACGCACGCTGGTGCGTGCTGAACGATCCACCGGATGACGCCCGTCTGACGGTGTGCTGCCGGTGGCTGGACGCACGCTGGAGCGTGCTGAACGGTCCACCGGACGACGCCCGCCTGACGGCGTGCTGCCGGTGGCTGGATGCATGCTGACGCGTGCTGAACGATCCACGGGTGTCCTCCTTCATGACCGGGACGCCGCGGGGGGCTCAACTGTTGCAGGGGAGAAGCACCTGATCCCTCTGGGAGAATCGAGGCGTGGGGGACGACGAGACCGCTGAGCGGGAGACGGCGCTGCTGGGCGCCGCCGACATCCGGGAGATCGCGGCTGCTCTGGGGGTCCGGCCCACCAAGCAGCTCGGCCAGAACTTCGTGGTGGACGCCAACACGGTGCGGCGGATCGTCCGGACGGCGGGGCTGACGCCCGAGGACGTGGTGATCGAGGTCGGGCCGGGGCTGGGGTCGCTGACCCTGGCGCTGCTGCCGGAGGCGGCCCGGGTGGTGGCGGTCGAGCTGGATCCGGTGCTGGCGCAGGCGCTGCCCGCGACGGTCGAGGCCCGTGCGCCGAGGCTGGCCTCGCGGCTGGAGGTGGTCCACGGCGACGCCATGCGGATCGGGGAGGTCCCGGGTCCGGCGCCGACGGCGCTGGTCGCGAACCTGCCCTACAACGTCGCGGTCCCGGTGGTGCTGCACCTGCTGGAACTGCTGCCGTCGCTGCGCAAGGGCCTGGTGATGGTGCAGGCCGAGGTGGGGGAGCGGCTGTCGGCGCGCCCCGGCAGCAAGATCTACGGGGTGCCGTCGGTGAAGATGGCCTGGTACGCCGAGGCCAAACGGGCCGGGAACGTCGGACGTGCGGTGTTCTGGCCGGCGCCCAACGTCGACTCGGCACTGGTGGCCTTCACCCGCAGGGAGCCGCCGTCGACCAGCGCGTCCCGGGAAGAGGTCTTCGCCGTGGTCGACGCGGCGTTCGCCCAGCGGCGCAAGACGTTGCGGGCCGCGCTCGCCGGATGGGCGGGGTCGGCCGCGCTCGCCGAGCGGATCCTGCGGGCCGCCGACGTCGATCCCACTGCGCGTGGTGAGATGCTCGACGTCAACGCATTTGCCAGCATTGCCGAACATCGTCTGAGCTGAGGTCCAGCATGTCCGTGACCGTCAAGGTCCCCGCCAAAGTCAATCTCCAGCTCGGGGTGGGGCCGCTGCGCGACGACGGCTACCACGACCTGGTGAACGTCTTCCACGCGGTCTCGCTGTTCGACGAGGTCACCGTGACGCCCGGGCCCCTGGCGGTGACCGTCGCGGGAGCCTCGATCGAGGGGGTGCCCGCCGGTCCGGACAACCTCGCGGCGAGGGCGGCCAAGAGGCTCGCCGCACACCTGGGCCGCGAACCCGAGGTCTCCATCCACATCGACAAGACGATCCCCGTCGCGGGCGGCATGGCCGGGGGCAGCGCGGACGCCGCCGCCGCACTGCTGGCCTGCGCCCGCCTGTGGGAGGCCGACGTCTCCCAGCAGACCCTCCTGGATCTGGCCGCCGACGTCGGCAGTGACGTCCCGTTCGCGCTGTTCGGCGGCACCGCCCTCGGGCTGGGTCGCGGAGAGCGGCTGACCGGGCTGCCCTGCGGGGGCGAGTTCCACTGGGTCTTCGCGCTGGCCGACGGTGGCCTGTCCACCCCGGCCGTCTTCGCCGAGTGCGACCGGCTGCGCGCGGCCTACGGTCAGGAGGCCGGCTGGCCGCACGAGTCGCCCGAGCTGCTGGCCGCCCTGGCCGCGGGGGACGCCAAGGCCCTGGGCGCGGCCCTGAGCAACGACCTGCAGCCCGCCGCCCTCAGCCTCCGGCCGTCCCTGGGCCGTACCCTCGCCGCGGGACGTGAGTTCGGCGCGCTGGGCGGGCTGGTCTCCGGTTCCGGGCCGACCTGCGCGTTCCTGGCCGCCGACGCCGAGCATGCCGCCGAGCTCGCCGCCGCCCTGGGGGAGGCGGGCGTGGCCCGCGCGCTGGTCACCGCCACCGGACCGGTCCCGGGAGCCCACGTCCTGTCCTGAATCCGTCTCCGAGACCACCCGCGGCCGCGGGCCGGTCCATGCTGTCGCGCGACGGCATTAGCCTGGTGGTGCTGTGAATCTGATCAATCTTGAGAACGTCTGCAAGGCCTACGGGCCCACACCGCTGCTCGACGGGGTCTCCCTGGGCATCGAGTCGGGGATGCGCATCGGCATCGTCGGCCGCAACGGGGGCGGCAAGTCCACTCTGATGGCGATCATGGCCCGCCGGATCGAGGCCGACTCCGGGCGGGTCACCCACACCGGCGGGCTGCGCCCGGCCTACCTCCTCCAGCGCGACGAGTTCGGCCCGGACGCCACCGTCCGCTCCGTGGTGCTGGGCGACCGGGCCGAGCACGAGTGGGCCGGCGACACCCGGATCCGCGACGTCCTCGCCGGGCTGCTGACCGGCCTGGACCTCGACGCCCCGCTGACCGGCATGTCCGGTGGCGAGCGCCGCAGGGTGGCGCTCGCCGCGCTGCTGGCGCCCGAGTCCGACGTGATCATGCTGGACGAGCCCACCAACCACCTCGACATCGAGGCGATCACCTGGCTGGCCCGCCATCTGAAGGCCCGCAAGGAGGCCCTCGTGGTGGTCACCCACGACCGCTGGTTCCTGGACGAGGTCACCGACCGCACCTGGGAGGTAGTGGACGGCCGGGTCGAGCGGTACGAGGGCGGCTACTCGGCCTACGTGCTGGCCAAGGCCGAGCGGACGCGGATCGCCGACTCCGCCGAGGCCAAGCGCCAGAACCTCATGCGCAAGGAGCTGGCCTGGCTGCGGCGCGGCCCGCAGGCCCGCACGTCCAAGCCGAAGTTCCGGGTGGACGCCGCTCAGGCGCTGATCGCCGACGTGCCGCCGCTGCGCGACAAGGTGGAGCTGACGAAGTTCGCCACGGCCCGCCTGGGCAAGACCGTCTACGACGTCGAGGACGTCACCCTGCACCTGGGCGGCGAGCCGGTCTTCCAGCATGTGACGTGGCGGCTGGGCCCCGGCGACAGGATCGGCCTGGTCGGGATCAACGGCAGCGGCAAGACGACGATGCTGCGGCTGCTGGCGGGCACCGTCCAGCCGGAGAGCGGCCGGATCGTGCGCGGCAAGACCGTCGCCCTGGCCCACCTGTCGCAGGAGCTGGCCGAGCTGGACCCGCAGCGCCGGGTTCTGGAGTCGGTGGAGGAGATCGCCCGCCGGATCACCGTGGGCAAGCGCGAGTGGACGGCCGGGCAGCTGCTGGAGCGGCTCGGCTTCCGCGCCGACGCCCAGTGGAAGCCGGTCGGCGACCTCTCCGGCGGCGAGCGGCGGCGCCTGCAGATCCTGCGGCTGCTCATGGGCGAGCCGAACGTCATGCTGCTGGACGAGCCGACCAACGACCTGGACATCGAGACCCTCACCGAGCTGGAGGACATCCTCGACGGCTGGCCGGGCACCCTGGTGGTGGTCAGCCACGACCGGTACTTCCTGGAGCGGGTCACCGACGTCGTCTACGCCCTGCTGGGGGACGGCACCATCCGGATACTCACCGGCGGCGTCGAGGAGTACCTCCAGCGGGTGGAGGCCGGCACCGTCTCGGCGGTCCGGAGCGCCCCCGCGCCCGCGGACCAGGCGTCCTCCCCGAACGGGGCGAAGCCCGTTCAGCAGGCCAAGCTCGACTGGAAGACCCAGAAGGAGCTGGACAGGCTGGAGCGCAGGCTCGACAAGCTGTCCCAGCGTGAGGAGCAGCTGCACGGGGAGATGGCCGGGGCCGCCACGGACCACGCCCGCCTGATGCGGCTGGACGGCGAGCTGAAGGCGGTGCTGGCCGAGAAGGACGAGGTCGAGATGGCCTGGCTGGAGCTGGCCGAAGGCTGAGCCGCCCGGCGCGGCACTCGGGTCAGTCCCGGTCGAACGGGATCAGCAGCGTGCGCAGCAGGTCGGTCAGGTGCCTGCGGTCGACCTCGCTGAGGGCGGCCAGCAGGTCCCGCTCCCGTTCGATCAGGTCGCTGAAGGCGGCGTCGACGCGCTGCTTGCCGGTCTCGGTGAGCCTGACCTGCACGCCTCGCTTGTCCTGCGGGTCGGGGTGCCGTTCGACCAGCCCGGCGGCGGTCAGCCGGTCGATGCGGTTGGTCATGGTGCCGGAGGTCACCAGGGTGGCCTTCAGCAGCTGCCCGGGGTTGAGCTGGTAGGGCGTTCCGGCGCGGCGCAGCGCGGTGAGGACGTCGAACTCCCAGGACTCCAGATCGTGGGCCACGAAGACCGCACGCCTGGCCCGGTCCAGGTGGCGTGCGAGCCGGGAGACCCTGCTCAGCACCTGCAGCGGCGTGACGTCGAGGTCCGGGCGCTCCACACGCCAGGCCTCGACCAGCCGGTCGACCTCGTCCTTCATGGGTGCACCCTACCTGTCTCGACATCAAGACACATGCCCGTGGGAAAGTCGGAGTGAACCGCGCCATCTCATCTTGACGTCGAGAGACTTTTGTTGCCATCATGTATCTCGATGTCAAGAGACAGTTGAACGAGGTGCCGCCCGCAGTGGGAGGAAAGCGGCTATACGTTCCCCTGCGGTGCTGCCGACTCCCGTAGCGGGCGGCATCTACCCCCGGCGGCTCACCTGCCGCCACCTCCGGCTCCCTATCCACGAGCCGACTCCGACCGGCGGTCGTGCGGAAAATCTCCGACGGCCCGCCGGTCTTCTCATGTGCGGGAAAGCAGGATTTTGCCCATCGGCCCTTCCAAGGTTACGAATCCGTAGGTTACGGTGGCGTAAGTAAGTGACTCCGACCGAGAGACCGGTGCTCGTGACCGCTTCCTCCATCGCCACGCCGCCGCGGCAGCCTATGAGCGATTTCTCCGACAGCCGCAACGGCGTCAAGCACAAGATCCTGGTGGCAATCTTCACCGGAGTGCCCTTCCTCACCCTGTTCGCGGTGGTGCCGATGGCATGGGGACGGATGCTGGGCTGGACGGACGTCGTCATCTTCGCGGTGTTCTACGTGCTCTCGGCCGGGGGCATCACCATCGGCTACCACCGCTACTTCACCCACGGCTCCTTCAAGGCCAAGCGCCCGCTGCGGATCTTCCTGGCGGTAGCCGGCAGCCTCGCGATGGAGGGCCCGGTCCTGAACTGGGTCGCCGACCACCGGCGCCACCACAAGTTCTCCGACAAGGAGGGCGACCCGCACTCGCCGTGGAAGTACGGCGACGACGCCAAGTCGCTGTTCAAGGGCCTGGTCTGGGCGCACTACGGCTGGCTGTACGCCTCCAAGGCCACGAACGTCGACAAGTACTGCAAGGACCTGAAGGCCGACAAGGACATCGCGCGCGTCCACAGCTCCTTCGGGCTGATCGTCGCCGGCACCTTCCTGCTTCCCGCGATCATCGGCGGGCTGGTCACCTGGTCCTGGGCCGGCTTCTTCACCGCGCTGTTCTGGGCCGGCTTCGTCCGCGTCACCCTGGTCCAGCACGTCACCTGGTCGGTCAACTCGATCTGCCACACCTTCGGCGACATGCCCTTCGCCTCGCGGGACCAGTCCCGCAACGTCTGGTGGCTGGCCATCCCGTCCCTCGGCGAGGCCTGGCACAACCTGCACCACGCCGACCCCACCGCCGCCCGCCACGGCGTGCTCAAGGGGCAGATCGACATCAGCGCCCGCATCATCTGGATCTTCGAGAAGCTGGGCTGGGCGTGGGACGTGCGCTGGCCCTCCGCGGAGCGACTGGAGTCCAAACGCGCTTAAGGTCTAGTCCATGAGCGACGCGCGAAGACGGCGGATGTCCGGCGGCGAACGGCGTGAGCAGCTGCTGGGCATCGGCCGCGCCCTCTTCGCCGAACGCGGGCTCGACGGCACCTCCGTGGAGGAGATCGCGGCCAAGGCCAAGGTCTCCAAGCCGGTGGTCTACGAGCACTTCGGCGGCAAGGAGGGCCTGTACGCCGTCGTCGTCGACCGGGAGATGGACCGGATCCTGGAGGCGGTCACCGCCGCGCTGACCACCGAGGCCGACTACCGGCGCAAGCTCGAGCTCGGCGCGCTGGCCCTGCTGGAGTACATCGAGGAGAGCACGGACGGCTTCCGCATCCTGGTCCGCGACTCCCACGCGGGGACGGGCCAGGGGAGCTTCGCCAGCCTCCTGTCGGAGATCGCCGCCCGGGTCGAGCACCTGCTCGGCAAGGAGCTCGACCACCAGGGCTACGACGAGGA
This sequence comes from Actinocorallia sp. B10E7, assembly GCF_039871655.1. Lineage (NCBI taxonomy): Bacteria > Bacillati > Actinomycetota > Actinomycetes > Streptosporangiales > Thermomonosporaceae > Actinocorallia > Actinocorallia sp. B10E7. The sequence continues at coordinate 916,719 of NZ_JBDPLZ010000001.1, read as the reverse complement.
CTTCGCGGCGATGTACGCCCAGATGCTGGTCGGCATGATCGCCATGACCGGCCAGTGGTGGCTGGACGGCCGCAGGCCCAGGCGAGAGGACGTCGCCGCCCATGTGGTCAACCTCGCCTGGAACGGCCTGTCCCGGCTGGAGGAGAGGCCCACGCTCGATCCGCGCCGCAGGGCCAGGGAGCGCGAGCGCCGGGAACGCCGCCAGGAGAAGGCCCAGGCCAAGGCGGAGAAGGCCAGGGAGCGCGCCCTGCGCAGGCAGAGCCTCCTGCCGGCGGAGGAGATCGCCCCACTGGAGGCCTGACGTCTCTGGTGCATCATGGTCGGATGGCAGAGCGTCGCAGGCGGATGACGGGCAAGGAGCGGCGGGAGCAGCTCATCGAGATCGGCCGCGCCCTTTTCGCGGAGCGGGGCTTCGACGGCACGGCCGTGGAGGAGATCGCGGCGAAGGCCGGGGTGTCCAAGCCGGTGGTCTACGAGCACTTCGGCGGCAAGGAGGGCCTGTACGCCGTCGTGGTCGACCGGGAGATGACCCGGCTGGTGGACCTGGTCACCCAGGGCATGGCCGAGGGGCGGCACTACCGGGGCAAGCTGGAGGGCGCGGCCCTGGCCCTGCTGGAGTACATCGAGGAGAGCACGGACGGCTTCCGCATCCTGGTCCGCGACTCCCACGCCGCGTCCGGGACCGGCACCTTCGCCAGCCTGATCAGCGACATCGCCACCCACGTCGAGTACATCCTGGTCGAGGAGTTCGACCGGCACGGCTACGACGGCAAGCTCGCCCCCATGTACGCCCAGATGCTGGTCGGCATGGTCGCGATGACCGGCCAGTGGTGGCTGGAGGTGCGCAAGCCCCGCAGGGAGGAGGTGGCCGCCCACCTGGTGAACCTGGCGTGGAACGGCCTGTCGCATCTGGAGGCCGGTCCCAGGCTGCGTCCCTCCTCCAGGCGGAAGCGCTGAGCGGCCGGAGCCCCCGCCGTCCTCCGCGGCGGCCGCCGGAGCATGAGATGAATCACGTGGGACGATCCCCGCGTTCCGCCGGAGGGGCGGGCGGAGATCACGGGAATAAGGGCGCGCCGGTCGCCGGTCGGCGCGGTATCGTGGCCCCGGTGAAACGATCCGGCGTGGTGTAATCGGCAGCACAAGGGTTTTTGGTGCCCTTTGTTCAGGTTCGAGTCCTGGCGCCGGAGCTCAGGTCTGTGCAGGTCCGGTGCGGGCGATCATCAGCCCGGGCGGTATTCTCTCTACATGTCGGGTGAGTTACGCCCTGACGAAAATTTCCCGTCCTTGACGCCCAGGAGCCACTCTGTGAGCCCGGCCGCAGTCATCGTCCTCGCCGCCGGCGAGGGCACCCGGATGAAGTCCCGTACCTCCAAAGTCCTCCACCCGCTGGCCGGGCGCTCGATGCTCGGCCACGTGCTGGCCGCCGCCGGGGCGCTCGATCCCGAGCGCGTCCTCGTGGTGGTCGGGCACCGGCGTGAACAGGTCATCGAACATCTCCGGCAGGTCGCACCCGAAGCGGTGCCGGTCGTGCAGGAGGAGCAGGGAGGCACCGGACACGCCGTCCGGATGGTCTACGAGCAGGCGGGCCCGCTGAAGGGCACCGTCGTGGTGACCAACGGCGACCACCCCCTGCTCACGGGCGAGACCCTCCGCGCGCTGGTCGCCGCCCACGAGTCCGAGGGCAACGCCGTCACGGTGCTGAGCACGGACGTCCCCGACCCGACGGGCTACGGGCGCGTCCTGCGCGACGCCGACGGCTCGGTCGCCGGCATCGTCGAGCACAAGGACGCCACCGAGGAGCAGCGGCGCATCGCCGAGATGAACGTCGGCATGTACGCCTTCGACGGGGCCCTGCTGGGCGACGCGCTCAAGCGGCTGACCACCGACAACGCCGGCGGTGAGGAATATCTCACCGACGTCCTGGGCATCGCCCGTTCGGACGGTCACCGCGTCGGCGCGCACAAGGTCGCCGACTGGGTGGAGACCCAGGGCGTGAACGACCGCGTGCAGCTGGCCGCGGCCCGCCGCCAGCTCAACGACCGGATCCTGGAGCGCCTGATGCGCGAGGGCGTCACGGTCGTCGATCCGCGGACCACCTGGGTGGACGTCCAGGTCAGCGTGGAGCAGGACGTCGTGCTCCACCCCAACGTCCAGGTGCACGGCGCCACCGTGATCGGCGCGGGAGCCGAGATCGGCCCCAACGTGACGCTGCGGAACTCCACCGTGGGCGAGGACGCGGTCATCCGCGACGCCGTGGTCGAGCAGGCAGAGGTCGGCCCCCAGGCGAGCGTCGGACCGTACGCCTACCTGCGGCCGGGTGCCAGGCTGGGCCGCAAGGCCAAGGCCGGGACGTATGTGGAGATCAAGAATTCCGAGGTGGGCGAGGGCAGCAAGGTCCCGCACCTGACGTATGTCGGGGACGCCACCATCGGGGAGGGCGCGAACATCGGCGCGGGCTGCGTGTTCGTGAACTACGACGGGGTGACCAAGCACCGCACGACGGTGGGCGACCACGTCAGGGTCGGCAGCGACAACATGCTCGTCGCTCCGGTCACCGTCGGGGACGGCGCCTACACGGCGGCCGGCTCCGTGATCATCAAGGATGTGCCGCCCGGGGCCATGGCCGTGGCCCGCGGGCAGCAGCGCAACGTTGAGGGCTGGGTCGAGCGCAAGCGCGCCGGTACTGCCGCCGCGGAAGCGGCGAAACGGGCGCGTGAAAACAACACCCAGGAGGGGGACAAGTGACCGAGATCAAAACCCAGGTGGAGAAGAAGCTGATGCTCTTCTCCGGCCGGGCCTATCCGGAACTGGCCAAAGAGGTCGCCGAGAACCTCGGTACCGAACTGGTGCCGACCGCCGCCTACGACTTCGCGAACGGTGAGACCTTCGTCCGTTTTCTGGAGTCGGTGCGGGGCAGTGACGCCTTCGTCATCCAGAGCCACACCGCGCCCATCAACCAGTGGATCATGGAACAGCTGATCATGGTGGACGCGCTCAAGCGCGCCAGCGCCTCGCGCATCACCGTGGTCGCCCCCTTCTTCGGCTACGCCCGCCAAGACAAGAAGCACCGCGGCCGCGAGCCGATCTCCGCCCGGCTGATGGCCGACCTGTTCAAGACCGCGGGCGCAGACCGGATGATCACCGTCGACCTGCACACCGCGCAGATCCAGGGCTTCTTCGACGGCCCGGTGGACCACCTCTTCGCCCTGGAGTTGCTGGCCGACCACGTCGCCAACACCCTGGACACCTCCCAGGTGACCGTCGTGGCCCCCGACGCCGGCCGGGTGCGCGTCGCCGAGCGCTGGACCGACCGGCTGGGCTGCCCGCTGGCGATCATCCACAAGCGCCGTGACCCGATGGTGGCCAACGAGGTCAAGGTCTTCGAGGTCGTCGGCCAGGTCGAGGGCCGCACCTGCGTGATCGTGGACGACATGATCGACACCGGCGGCACCATCGTGAAGGCCGCCGAGGCCCTGTTCGAGCAGGGCGCGGCCCGGGTCGTCGTCACCGCCACCCACGGCGTGCTGTCGGGCCCGGCCGTCGACCGGCTGAAGAACTCCCGCATCTCCGAGGTCGTGCTCTGCAACACCCTGCCGATCCCGCCGGAGAAGCAGTTCGACAAGCTGACCGTCCTGTCGATCGCTCCGCTGCTGGCCAGCGCCATCAACGAGGTCTTCCACGGCGGCTCGGTCACCTCGCTGTTCGACGACGAGGGCTGAGTCCCCCGTCTTCCGGGCCCGGGCGATTCCGCCCCCCGGGCCCGGAAGCCGTGCCCGAGCGCATTTCAGCTCCGGATATCGGCTAGACTTTATGAACCGTGTGCGCCTCCTGCTGCGCGGCAGCCTGAGCGGATCAGGCCGCCTGTGCCGGAGATGCGCCCGAACGACGCCCTAGAAAGGGCCGAGGTCTTTCAGCAGACATCATCAACGAGGAGTATTCGCCGTGTCCGAGGTACGCATCGCCGCCGAGCCGCGCTCCGAGTTCGGTAAGGGTGCCGCTCGGCGCACCCGCCGGGCCGGGAAAGTGCCGGCCGTCCTCTACGGGCACGGCACCGACCCGCAGCACATCACCCTGCCGGGCCACGAGCTCATGCTCGCCCTCAAGACCCCGAACGTCCTGCTCCGCGTCTCCGGCCTGTCCGGCGGCGACGAGCTGGCCCTGCCCAAGGACGTGCAGCGCGACCCGCTGAAGGGCTTCCTTGAGCACGTCGACCTGCTGCTGGTCAAGCGCGGCGAGAAGGTCGTCGTGGACATCCCGATCACCGTCACCGGCGACGTCCCGGCGGGCGGCCGGGTGGCTCAGGAGCTGACCACCGTGTCGCTCGAGGCCGAGGCCACCCACCTCCCCTCCGAGGTCGTCATCGACCTGGGCACCCTGCAGGAGGGCTCCACCGTCCTGGTCAAGGACCTCGACCTGCCGCGCGGCGCGACCGTCGCCGGCGACCCCGAGGCGCTGGTGCTGCAGATCACCGGTGTCGCGGCGGCCGCGGAGGCCGAGGGCGAGGCCGGAGAGGCCTCCGCCGCGGAGTGACCTCCACGGAGTGAGAGCACGTCATGCTGGGCCCGGACGCCGTGGTGCGTCCGGGCCTTCGCCATATCCGGGAGACGTCCTGTGAGCGGAAGGGTGCGATGAGCGAGGATCTGTGGCTGGTGGCGGGGCTGGGCAACCCCGGTCCGGCCTACGCGGGGAACCGGCACAACGCGGGCTTCATGGTGCTCGACCTGCTGGCCGAGCGGATGGGCGGCGCGTTCAAGTCCCACCGGAGCCGTAACGAGGTGGTCGAGGGAAGGCTGAACGGGCAGCGGGTCGTCCTGGCCAAGCCGCGTTGTTACATGAACGAGTCCGGCGGTCCGGTGAAGGCCCTGCGCGACTTCTACAAGGTGCCCGCCGAGCGGATCGTCGTCGTCCATGACGAGCTGGACCTTCCATACGGGGCAATCCGTTTGAAGAAGGGCGGAGGTGATAACGGCCACAATGGACTCAGATCCATTACGAAGTCCCTGGCCGACAAGGAGTACCTGAGGTTGCGCTTCGGGGTGGGGCGCCCGCCCGGCCGGATGGACGCCGCGGCCTTCGTGCTGAAGGACTTCTCCGCCGCCGAGCGCAGGGAACTGCCTCTCTTCGTGGACCGGGCCGCCGACGCCGCCGAAACGTTGATCACCGATGGCCTCGCCGCCGCCCAGAACACCTTTCATCCGCTGTAATACGCGGTCATCGGTGCGCCTGGACGCCTTCGCGGACCGCCTTCACGCAACGTGACGGGCATGGCCGCTCCTGGCCTTGCCCGGCGGGAGAAACCGCACGTGAACGTGCCGCGGCAATCACTGTGAAATATGACGAACTGTTACGGGATTGACAGTCGTATGCCTCACATGATTTTTGGACTTCGTTGCATCGGTGATGCTGACGGGGCCTGGGGCGGATGTGCGGGAGTTGGAGGCTTCTGAACGCCGCGTTCCAGTTCTGGAGGACCGTGTGCTGCACGGTGGGCGGCGACCCGCGGGGAAGCCCGCGGATCAAGGGGCGCATAGTGGAGGGGCTCGATTCTGAGCGGCGTTCTCCGGGGGAGGGGCGGCCCTCGGGGGTGCTTTCGGCGCGACCGGGCCGCTCAGGTCCCGGTGCGAACGCATGGACGACGAATTATGTAGTTTCCGCAGTAGTTTTCGATTTTCTTGTTGTGCTTGCCGGGGCCTTGCTGGGTTTTGTTCTGAGATTTCCAGGTGCTCCCCAAGTAACTAATTTGCCGTATTTCATACTTACCTTCGCGCTGCCGTTCCTGTGGGTGCTGGTCCTGGCCGTGTGCCGGGCCTATGACCCCGGGGTGTTCGGCGAGGGCTCGGAGGAGTACCGGAGGGTCTTCAACGCGGGTTTCGTGCTCATCGCCTCCATCGCGATCCTGGCCTACGCCATGAAGGTGGACGTGGCCCGCGGCTACGTGATGACCGCGCTGCCCCTGGCCACGTTGCTCGACCTCTTCTGCCGCTACTTCCTGCGCCGTCGCCTGCACGCGCTGCGCGCCCGGGGCCGCTGCATGCGCGACACGGTCGTGGTCGGGCACGGCCACGCGGCGGATGAGCTGATCCGGCAACTGCGCCGGGAACCCCGCCACGGGCTGAACGTCGTCGCCGTGTGCCTGCCCGCGGGACCGCTGGAGAGCGAGGAGATCAGGGGCGTCCCCGTGCTCGGGGACTTCGGCGAGGCCGCGGACGTGGCGCGGCTCCTGGGCGCGCGCACCGTGGCGGTGCTGGCCTGCCCGGAGATGGACGCGGCCGCGCTGCGCAGGCTGGCCTGGAAGCTGGAATCCGACGAGGTCGAGCTGTGCGTGGCGCCGGCGCTGATGGACGTGGCCGGGCCCCGGATCAGCATCCGTCCGGTGGCGGGCCTGCCGCTGCTGCATGTGGAGCATCCGGAGCTCTCCGGGGGGCGGCGTCTGGTCAAGGGCCTGTTCGACCGGAGCACGGCGCTGCTCCTGCTGGTCCTGCTGGCCCCCCTCTTCCTGCTGATCGCGGGGACGATCCGCTGTTCCGGCCGGGGCCCGGTCCTCTTCCGGCAGGTGCGGGTGGGCAAGGACGGCCGGACTTTCGTGGTCTTCAAGTTCCGCTCGATGGTCGAGGGCGCGGAGCAGATGCTGGATCCACTGCAGAACGACGGCGACGGGGTGATCTTCAAGATCAAGCGGGATCCGCGGGTCACCCCGATCGGGGCCAGGCTCCGCAAGTACTCGCTGGACGAGTTGCCGCAGCTGCTGAACGTGCTGCGGGGCGAGATGTCCTTGGTCGGGCCCCGCCCGCCGCTGCCCGAGGAGGTGCGGCGCTTCCCCGAGGACGTACTGCGGAGGCTCGCGGTGAAACCTGGCATGACGGGGTTGTGGCAAGTGAGCGGCCGTTCCGATCTTTCCTGGGACGATTCGGTCAGGCTGGATCTGCGTTATGTGGAGAACTGGTCGCTCGCCCTGGACCTGCAGATCATGTGGCGGACAACGGCGATCATCGTGCGCGGTTCAGGGGCCTACTGAAGGCCGCTCTTCTGGCTGTCGGCGCCTGCCTGCGAGCGGAGTCCCGACTCCTGCGGAAGGGGGCGGGGAGCGGGCTCGGGCGTCCGCCGGGTCCCGGGGGCGCGCTGCTCGGGCATGACGACGAGTCCGAGCAGCTTGGCCCTGACCCGGTCGACCTGACGGAGCGCGGCGGTGACATGGTCGGTCTTGGTCCGGTGGGTCTCGATGACGACCAGCACGCCGTCGGAACGTCCGGCGATGGCCTGCGCGTCCGCGCCGAGCGTGGCGGACGGCGCCTCGATCACCACGAAGTCGACCTTCTCCCGCAGCCGGACGAGGATGCCGTCCAGCTTGACGCTCTGCAGCAGGTCGACCGCGCGTTCGGTGGCGAGGCCGGGGCCGATGACGGAGAGGTTGGGCGACTCGCCGGAGCGCAGGGTGACCTCCTTGAGCGAGGCGTGGCCCAGGAGCAGCTCCGCCAGGCCGGGTGCCGGGCTCTCGCCCAGGATGAGATGTCCGGCCCCGGTCTCGAGGTCGGCGGTGATGAGGACGCTCTGCCAGCCGATCCGGGCGAGCGCGGCGGCGGTGTTGGCGGCCACCACGCCGGCGCCCCGGCCGGTGGCGGCGCTGGAGACCATCACGACATGGGAGCCCTCGCCGAGGGTCGTGGAGATCGCGTGCGCCAGTTCGTGGAAGCCCTGGCCCTGCCGGTGCCGGGCGGACAGCAGCCCGAGCGGGGGGCCGCCCCGCCGGCCCGGCGGCAGGACGAAGGCCGGGACGAGTCCGAGCCGCCGTTCGAGGTCGCCCGCGGTGTGGATCCGGCGGTCCATCCGCTCCAGCACGATCGCCAGGATGACGCCCAGGAGCAGGCCGACGGCCAGCCCGCTGGGCAGGTACTTGCGGGGGCTGGGGTCGATGGGCGCGGGAGACGGCACCGCGTCGGTGATGATCTCGCCGGGGGCGACGTTCGCCGCGTTGATCTTGGCTTCCGACAGCCGGTCGGTGAGGCTCTCCATTTGGGAGAAGAGCAGGCCCTTCTGCTGGGCGTCCTTCTCCGCGGACCACTGCTCGGTGATGTTGGAGATCTGGGTCTCCAGCGTCTGCAGTTGCGAGTTGATCACACCGAGCGCGCTGTCGGCGCGGCTGCTCAGGTAGGCCTGCCCGAAGGCATGGGCGCAGTCGCGGGCCGTGACGGCGTCCGCGGCCTCGCAGGTCAGGTAGAGGACGGTCGATTCGTCGGGGACGGTGACGGTCACCTGCCTGGACAGCTGCTTGGGTGGCGTGCCGGTCCTCATCAGCCGCGCGGCCACCTGGGCGACGCTCATCGAGCGCACGCGCTGCGCCTCGGTCTGCAGGTTGATCTCGTTGTTCCGGCTGGACTGCCCGCTGTTCTCCACCCCCGTCGGGGTCACATGGACGACGACGAACGACGAGTATGTCGGCGGGACGACGACCACGAGGAGGGCCGCCAGGGCGAGGAACAGGAAGGCGGACTCGGCCACCACCCACCAGCGCCGCCGCAGCATGGCCAGGTAGTCGGCCAGCCCTTGGGAGGGGACACCGGAGACGGCGTTCATTCGATCATGCAAGACGAGCTCCCCTTTGCCGCCCACCGCAATCGCCCGGCCGTGTGGGGCAAACATACCTTGAGGATTTGCGGTTGATCTATGGATGGGTGCCGGTAACTGCGGATATTCAGATGAGAGAGGTCATTCCCGCCGGGTGCGTATCTTGTGGATGGCGATTCCCGCGCTCGCCGCGAACATGAGAAGCGCGAATACGGTGAGCGGCGTTCGGGGGATTCCCTCGGCTCGCGTTTCTGTCGTAGGCGGCGTCGGGGGAGAGGCGGTGTCGGCCGAGCGGGGCAGCGGCACCCGCCAGATCGGCTGGCGCGACCCCTCGGAGTTGACCAGCAGCGCGTGCCCGTCGCGGGTGAAGGCGACACCCTCGCCCTGGCGCTGCGGGGGCAGATGGATCTTGACCGGCTCGCGGGTGAGCGCGTTCGCGACCTCGCCGCGCTCGACCCACCAGACGAACGCGTTCTCGCCGTTGCGGACCACCAGCCTGTCGCCGGAGGGGGAGAAGGCGCCGCCGGACGCGGCGGGCACCGGCAGCGAGCGGGTGACCTCGCGCAGCACGTTCACGTTCTCGGTGCTCGGGTTCTCCGGCAGCTCCCAGACCTCGGCGGCGGCCGGAGGGGGCTGGGAGGCGGCTCCGGGGGCGGCGGCGGGCGCCTGGGTCTTGGTCACCAGGTAGATCCGGCCGGTTCCGGGCTGCAGCAGCAGGGTCTCGACGTTCCTGGTTTTGAGGTCGGGATACCGGACCGGGTGGGAGACCAGGCCCGACGGGCCCTTGGCCGCGGCGTCCGGCTCGTCGAAGCGCAGGATCCGGAAGCTCGTGCGGTACCTCTGGCCGGAACCCCGCCTGACCTGAAAGGCGTCGCCGGTGTCGGCGATGACGACCACCCGGCGGCCGTCCGCGAGGGTCCCGGTCGCCAGATCCTCCCAGTCCTCGTTGCCGCCCTTCGGCAGCGGGACGGTGAACGCCGTCCGGCCCCGCCGGTCGAGCGCGTAGAGAAGGGTGGAGCGGCGGGCGTCCTGGACGGTGAACATCAGCTGGCCGTTTTCGGCCAGGGCGAGACCGCTGAGATTGTCCAGAGCGCCGTCGGCGACCACGGTGATGATCTGTGCGGCCGGTGAGTCCGGCGAGATGGCCAGGGCCGGGACCGGCGCGGGAACCGCGAGCACGGAAACGGCGGCCGATATGCCGAGTCGCCTGATCTTGTACATGTGCGCCCGCTCTCGGAGAGGGTGAGACTTAAGTGCAGACGCGTGCATTATGCGGTACTGACAGTAGGCTGCTCGGAAACCGATGATCTCCATCGTCCGATTGCTGTTCTGGCCCGCCGGAGGAGACGGAAATGGCCGAAGTGGCCTCTGCGGCTTCCGTCACCGTGGTGATCGCGACCAGGGATCGTCCGGGGCTGCTGGAGACCGCGGCGAAGGCCGCGCTGGCCCAGGACCACCCCGGCCGGCTGGAACTGCTCGTGGTGTTCGACCAGACCGAGCCCAGAGAGCTCGACCTGGGCGTGCTCCCGCCCGGACGGACCGTGCGCACGATGCGCAACCGGCGGACGCCGGGCCTGCCGGGCGGCCGCAACACCGGCATCGACGCGGCCACCGGGGAATACGTGGCCTTCTGCGACGACGACGACTTCTGGCGGCCCGGCAAGGTCGGCGCCCAACTGGCCCTGCTGGCCGAGCACCCCGGCAGCCTCGCCGCCGGCACCGGGGTCGAGGTCCGCTCGCCAGGCGGCTCGACGGTCCGGCTCGTCCCGTACGAGGCGGTCGGTCTCCGGGATCTGCTGCGCGACCGGGTCTTCGCCCTGCACCCGTCGTCCGTGCTGGCGCACCGGGACCGGCTGGTGGCCGAGGCGGGGCTGGTGGACGAGGAGATCCCGGGCGGGTATGCCGAGGACTACGACTTCGTCCTGAGAATCGCGCGGATCGCCCCGATCCCCTGCGTGCCGAGTCCGCTGACCGTGGTCAACTGGGGCGGCTCGTTCTTCGCCGACCGCTTCGCGACGATCGCCGACGCGCTGACCTACCTGCTGGACAAGCATCCCGAGTTCGCGTCGGAACCGGCGGGACTCGCCCGGATCCAGGGGCAGATCGCCTTCTACCGCGCCGCGTCGGGCGCGCACGCCGTGGCCAGGGGCTGGGCGCGGTGCGCGCTGCGCGGCAACTGGCGGGAACCGCGTGCCTACCTGGCCATGGCGATGGCACTGCGGTTGGTCTCCGCGCCGCGGGTGCTGAAAGAGCTCAACGCCCGGGGCCGGGGGGTCTGACCCGTCATGGCCCTGCTGACGGCGGACCGGCGCTTCACGGTACGGCAGGCCGATCTGCCCACCCGGTCGTTCGTCCTGGCGTTCGCGGGCTTCCCGGCGCTGTGGCTGCTCGGCCTCGGCGGGTTCGCCGCGCTCATCGCCGCCGCCCCGATCCTTCTGCGGCTGGTGTTCCGCCGCGGGATCGACCTGCCCGCCGGCTTCCTGCTGTGGCTGCTGTTCCTCGGCTGGACCGTGCTGTCGGCCACCCAGCTGGACACCTCCGGCCGGATGATCGGCTTCGTGTTCCGGTTCCTGAGCTACGGCTCGGCCGCCGTCCTGTTCGTCTACCTGTGGAACTGCCCGCCGAGACTGCTTCCGGCGCGCAGGGTCTGCGGGCTGTTCGTGCTGTTCCTCACCTGGGTGGTCATCGGCGGCTACCTCGGGGTCCTGCTGCCGCGCGTGTCGCTCACGACCCCGATGGAGCAGCTCCTTCCCGCGGCGCTGAAGAGCAACTCCTACGTGTGGGAGCTGGTGCATCCGAAGTTCGCGGAGATCCAGTACCCGTGGGGCGCGCCCGAGCCGTTCATCCGGCCCAGCGCGCCGTTCGCCTACACCAACACCTGGGGGAGCCACTTCGCGCTGCTCGCCCCGTTCGCCTTCTGCTACGCGTCGATGAGCGTCCCGAAGTGGCAGCGGTACGGCGCGCTGGCGCTGGTCGCGGCCGGATTGGTCCCCGCCTTCGCCACCCTCAACCGGGGCATGTTCCTGTCCCTGGGCGTCGGCGTCGTCTACGCCTCGGCGCGATTGGCCCTGCGAGGCCAGATCTTCCTCATGACGGCGGTCGGATCGCTGCTGGCCGCCGCGCTGTACACCGCCTACTCGATGGGCGTGTTCGAGCTGATCAGCGCGCGCACCGAGTACAGCCCGACGAACTCCTCCCGCGCCAGCCTGTACGCGGAGGCGTTCGACCGGACCCTGGACTCCCCGCTCCTCGGCGCGGGCTCCCCGCGCCCGTCGCTGACTCTGAACATCTCGGTCGGCACCCAGGGCCAGTTCTGGAACGTCATGTTCTCCTACGGGTTCGTGGGCCTCGCCCTCTTCTGCGGGTTCATCTGGTGGCTGGCGATCCGCAGCCGGAACGTCCCGGGCCCGCTGATCTGGCTGCACGTCGTGCCGTTCATGGCGTCCTTCATGCTCTTCTTCTACGGGCTGGACGGCTCCCAGCTCGTGCTCGTCTTCGTCGCGGGAGCGCTGGCGATCTCACGTGCCGGGGAGGAGACATGACCCGGCCCGGCCCCGAGGGGGCGCTGCGCGAGACCGCCAAGGGCGGGGCGGTCGGACTGCTCGGCACGATCATCGCCGCGGCGGGGGGCTTCGGGCTGACCGTGGTGGTCGCCCGCGCGCTCGGCCCGGAGCGGACCGGGGTGTTCTTCATCGTGGTCGCGCTGGTCATGATCATCGGCGAGATCACCGAGCTGGGCGCCGACACCGGCCTGGTCCGGATCGCCGCGGCCCACCGCGCGCTCGGCCGGACCGGAGCGCTGCGCGACCTGCTGCGGGCCGCGCTGGTCCCGGTCGCGGTGAGCGGCCTCGCCGCCGCCGCGGTGCTGCTGCTGGCCGCGGAGCCGATCGCCGGACTGCTGGTGGACGAGGCCGGCCGAGACGACGCCCTGCTGTTCCTCTACCTCGGCGGGCCCGCGGTCGCCGTCTGGGCCCTGCGGAACGTGGCGCTGGCGGGTACCCGCGGGCTCGGCGGCGTCACCGCGTTCACCCTGGTCAACAATGTCGCGCTGCCCGCCGCCCGGCCGCTGCTGGTGCTCGGCTGCGTGGTCCTGGGCTGGCCCGCCTGGACGGTCATGGCCTCGTGGTCGCTGCCCGCGGTCCTGGCCGCCGCGGCGGCGCTCCTCCTGCTGTGGCGGGCGCTGCGTCGGGTGGAGGAGCGCGAGCCCGCCTCGGCCCCGGCCCCGGCCAGGGCCGAGACCGTCCGCGAGTTCTGGGCCTTCTCCGGGCCGCGCGGGGTGGCGGCCGCGCTGGAGGTCGGGATCGTCTGGCTGGACGTCCTGATCGTCGGCGCCCTGGTCTCCACCCGTGAGGCCGGCCTGTACGCCACGACGAGCCGGTTCGTCACCACCGGCACCCTGGTGCTGGCCGCGACCAGGATCGCGATCGCGCCGCAGCTCTCGGCGCTGCTGGCCAGGGGGGAGAAGGCGGCGGCGGAGCGGCTGAACACCGTGGCCACCACCTGGATCGTCGCCGGGTCATGGCCGCTGTACCTGGTGCTGGCCGTCGGCGGCCCGTTCGTGCTGACGCTGTTCGGCGCGGAGTTCGCCGAGGGGGCGACCGCGCTGGCCGTCCTGTGCGGGGCGATGCTGGTGGCGCTGCTGGCGGGCAACGTCCAGACGGTGCTGCTGATGGGCGGCCGGAGCAGCTGGAGCCTGATGAACAAGGCGGTCGCGCTGGGCGTGATGGTCGTGGCGGACCTCCTGCTGGTGCCGTCGTACGGGCTCGTCGGCGCGGCGGTCGCCTGGGGCCTGACGATCCTGGTCGACAACGGGCTGGCCGTGCTCCAGGTCAGGTACGGGATGGGGCTGCGGTCGGTGTCCGGCGGCCCGCTTCTGGTGGCGGCCGGAGCGCTGCTGTGCTTCGGAGCGACCGGTGTCACGATCCGGGGGACCGTGGGCATGACCGGCCAGGGATTCCTGCTCTACTGCGCGGTGGCGACCGCCGCCTACGCGGGAGTGCTGTTCGTGCTGCGAGGCGTGCTCCATCTCGACGCGTTGTCGGGTGCGGTGCGCGACCGGCGAGGAACGAAGGGGTAGCTCATGGCTGACGGGATGGCGGCGCGGCTGAAGGATGTCTCTCCGCGTTGGCTGAAGGACGTGGCGAACTCCGTGACGCGGGCGTACGCGGTGCGGACGGCGGAGCGGCGGCACCTGCCGGACTTCATGATCATCGGGACGAAGCGCGGCGGGACCACCTCGCTGTGGAACTACCTCGTCGGGCACCCGCTGGTGATGCCGATGTATCCGCCCTCCCGGGGGCTCAAGAGCCCCTGGTACTTCTACGCCAACTACGCCAGGGGCGACGCCTGGTACCGCTCGCACTTCGCGACCGAGGGCGAGCTGGACCGGTGGGAGGCCCAGCACGGGGCGCGTCCGCTGACCGGTGAGGCGTGCCCGTACTACATGTACGATCCGCGGATCGCCGGGCGGGTCCACTCCATGATGCCGGAGCTCAAAATCGTCGTGCTGCTCCGCGACCCGGTGAAACGCGCCTATTCGCATTTCTGGGAGCGGACGGGCGAGGGCGACGAGGTCCTCACCTTCGAGGAGGCGCTCGCCGCCGAGCCGGCCCGGATGGAGGGGGAGCTCGACCGGATGGCGGCCGACCCGTACTACTACAGCCGCCCGCACGACTTCTTCTCCTACCGGGACAGGGGCGTCTACCTGCCGCAGCTGCGGCGCTGGGCGGAGCTGTACTCCCGGGAGCGCATGCTCGTCATGCCGGCCGAGGAGCTGTACGCCGACGAGCAGCGCGCCGTGGACCGGGTCTGCGCCTTCCTCGGCCTGCCGCCGCATCCCCTCACCGTCGCCGAGCGGCACAACCACCTGCCCGCCCCCGCGATGAATCCCGGGACGAAAGCGGAACTGACGGAGTTCTACCGGGAGCACAACCGGGAGCTCTTCGCCTGGCTCGGCGCGGATTACGGGTGGCCTGTTTAGGCTGTTTCTTATTCCGCCTCATTCATTGACATTATTTTTTGTTCATTAATAAAATTCTCCATTGCGGACTCATCCGTCCTCGGGGGGCGCGGGCCGGTCCTCTGTGGGGGATTTTCATGTCTTTGTCCATTCGTGTCCGTCATCGGGTGGCAGCGGTCGGAGCCGCCGCCGCCCTGCTCTGCCCGGGGTTCCTCCTCGCGCCGGGAGACCCGGCTCACGCCGCGGTCCCCGGCGACGGGACCACCGCGCTCACCGCCGCACCTTCCTGCTGGGCCGTCAAGCAGTCGATCCCCGCCAGCCCCGACGGCGTCTACTGGCTGCAGACGCCCCAACTCGTCACCGCCCAGCAGTTCTACTGCGACATGACCACCGACGGAGGCGGCTGGGTACTGATCGGCCGGGGACGCGAGGGCTGGAAGTTCGAGTACGGCGGACAGGGCACCGCCGGCTCGATCCGCAACACCCCGGCGGGCACCGGGGCGTTCACCCCCGCCGCCCTGCCGGGCGACACGGTCAACGGCCTGCTCGGCGGCACCCCGGTCAAGGACCTCCCGGACGGGGTCCGGATCAGACGGGCCACCGACACCACCGGCACCGCCTGGCAGGAGCTGCGCTGGAAGTTCAGCAAGCTCACCTCCTGGTCGTGGACGTTCGACGGCGGCAACCGGCTGTCGTCCGCGTCGTTCGACTCGGCCGTCTACAACGAGTCGCTCAGCACCGCGAGCATCGCCAAGGACAGCAGCAGCGCCCCCTACCAGCGGGTGACCACGACCGAGTCGAGCAGCCACGGTTACAAGAAGGGCTTCGCCCACGGCACCCGGGTCGGCGGAGGCAGCAACTCCGCGACCAACCACCTGTGGACGAACGCCGCCGAGGGCTCGCCGCTGGCCTTCTCCCAGGTGTTCATCCGGCCTCGGTCCACCACCACCGACTACGGGACGGTCCCGGACGAGGGGCTGCCCGCCTCGCTCACCGCGCCTCTCAAGGCCAACCGGACCACCCCGGTCACCTGGGGCGTGACGGGAGTCGTCGGCGGCGGCAGCGGCGAGCAGAACATCGAGGTGCAGGGCCTGGCCGTCCTGAACAACGTCCTGTACGTCGGAGGGAAGTTCCGGTACGTGCAGAAGGGCGCGACCCCCGGCACCGGCGAGAAGGTCGAGCGGCCCTATCTGGCCGCGTTCGACGCGAGCACGGGCGACTGGCTGCCGGCCTTCGCCCCGGTGCTGAACGGGCAGGTCTGGGACATCCAGGCGGCCGGCGACAAGATCGTCATCGGCGGCGAGTTCACCAGTGTCAACGGGGAGGCCCACACCGCGGGCGTCGCCGCGCTCGATCCGGTGACCGGCGCGGTGGTGCCCGGCTGGCGGGCCTCGGTCACCCTGAGCGACGGATCCGCTGCGCTCGTCCGGGCGATCGACCTCGAAGGCGGCTGGCTCTACCTCGGCGGCAACTTCACCCGGATCTCCGGCGGTGACCCGGTCGGCTCGCAGGTCACGCTCAGCCGGACCGCCCGGGTCAGGCTGACCGACGGCCGGCCGGACGGCACCTGGAAGCCCCAGTTCAACGGCAGCGTCATCGAACTGGACGCCACCCCCGACCGGGTCTACTACGGCGGTTACTTCACCCAGTTCGCGGGCGCGCCCGCCCGCAAACTGGCCGTCGTCACCACGTCGGCGCCACCCGCCCAGGTGGCCGGGCTGGGCGACCAGAACTGGGTGCCGAGCACCACCAACGTGGACAAGCAGTACCGCCAGACCGTCCGCGAGACCGGGAACACGGTCTGGATCGGCGGCTCCGAACACGACTTCCAGGTCTACACCCGTGACACCTTCGACCGGATCACCGGTCACATCAGCCGGGCGGGCGGCGACATGCAGGCGGCGGTCGAGATCGACGGCATCATCTACGGGGCCTGCCACTGCTGGAACTTCATGTACAACGACGCCACCAACTACTCCGATCCAAACGCCGACGGCGGGTTCACCTCGGTGCACCAGGTCTACGGCATCGGCGCGTGGAACGCCTCGACCGGGGAGTTCCTGCCGAACTTCACGCCCAGCTTCGACACGCGGGCCGGTATCGGCCCCTGGGAGCTGGTCGAGGACGCCAACGGCTGCCTGTGGTTCGGCGGCGACTTCAACCGGGGCTCGTGGGACTCGGGGGCGGGCGCCTACCAGTGGATGGGAGGTTTCGGCAGGCTGTGCGGGAAGGACGGCACGGCTCCGGCGGCGCCGACGAATCTGCGGATCGGCGCACAGGACGCCACGACGGTGAGGCTGCAGTGGGACGGGACGCCGAACGATACCTCGGTGAAATACGAGCTGCTGAAAGACGGCCGCGTCATAGCCACCTCCCTGGCAGGCTGGTCTTACACCGACGCCCTTGACGGTGTTCCTCATAGGTATGTCGTCCGCTCGATGGATGCGGCGGGCAACCGATCGGCATCAACGCCTGTGCTCACAGCTCCCTAAATCAGGAGAAAGCCGTGCGTAACGCCCTGGTTCTGTCCCTCGCCCTGGTCCTCGCCGGCACGCTGACCGCGTCCTGCGAAGACGCGAAGGACTCCCTCTCGGCCGAGGAACAGAGCCGGCGGCCGTCACCCCACGGTACGAGCCCGGGTTCCTCCGCGGCTCCGGCCTCCGGGCCGGAGCCGCGGCCCACCGGACCCCCATCACGCACCCGCACGCCGCCGGACGCCACCGCCTCCGCCCCAGCGCCGGACGGCCCCTGCGGCACCGGGGCCAAGCTCGTGCCCGAGTGCGGCGCCTGGTGGGGGGTGTACGTCCGGCGCGGCTGGGAGGACTCCAGCGTCACCTCGCTGGAGAGCAGGGTCGGCCGGAAGTTCGATATCGTCATGCGGTACTTCGACTGGACGAACAGCGACACGGGACGCTTCCCCGACGCCTCGGCGCGGCGGATCGGACGGTCCCGGCACATCTTCTTCTCGTGGGACACCCGGGTCTACAAGACCGGCGAGACCATCAAATGGGCGTCCATCGCCCGCGGCGACCACGACGACGAGATCGTCCGCCCGGCGGCCGAGCGGATGAAGGCGTTCGGCAGACCGGCCTTCCTGTCCTTCGACCACGAGATGGAGCTGAACGTCACCCCGGACGGCGGACGGCACGGCACCGAGGCCGACTACGTGGCGGCGGCCCGGCACGTCCGCGAGGTCTTCGACGAGGTCGGCGCGACGAACGTCGTCTGGGTGTTCACGCTCAGCGGCGGCGTCTACGGCCGGATGGCCGAGCGCATGACCAGGCTCTACCCCGGTGACGACCACGTCGACTGGGTCGGCTGGGACCCCTACAACTTCCACCGGTGCCACCGGACGGGCTGGGAGACCTTCGGCGAGTCCATCGACCGCACCTACACCTGGATCAGCCGGGGCATCGGCCGGAACAAGCCGCTGATCCTGCCGGAGTACGGGACCGCCTGGGACCCCGGCGACCCGGGCCGCGCCCAGCGCTGGCACGACGACATCCCCACCACGCTGGCCACGAAGTACCCCAGGATCAAGGCGCTGATCCGCTGGGACTCCGATGTGCGCAACCAGGGGATGCAGTGCGGCCTGAACATCGACTCCGGACCAGGGATGCTGGAGTCCTTCCGCCGGGCCGGCCTGCACCCCTACGTGAACCCCTGAGGCGCCGTCCGGTCAGTGAGGCCGGCGGCGACGGGGCCTGGCCATGAGCTCCTCGACCAGGGTGGTGAACCGCGCGGCCGTCGCGGCGGTGCGGTCGGCGCCGTCCTCCCGGACGGCGAACCGGGCGGGTTCGGCCAGAGCGAGATCGAGCCGGGCCGCCAGCTCTTCGGCGCTCTCCGGCCGGACTATGAGCCGCTGCTCGGCCATCAGCCGGGTGAACCGCACCTGGTGGTCGTCCACATGCTCGCCGAGGGCGGCCCGCCGGGGCACCACGATCGGCAGCCGCCCCGCGTCACGCGCGGCGGTGATCGTGCCGGGGCCGCCGTGGCAGACGACGGCGTCCGCGCCGCGCAGCAGTTCCTCCATCCGCTCGTGGGGAAGCAGTTCGTGGCACCGGGCCCCGGCGGGCGGCCGGGACGAACCGTGCTGGACGACGCAGTCGAGCTCCGGCCGTCCGGCCAGCCAGGGCTCGATCCAGTCCATCAGCCGGTGGAACGGGTGGTGGTCGGTGCCGACCGTGATGAAGACCAGGGGTCGGGGGGTCACAGCAGCGGTCCCAGCACCACGCCGCGGGGGTACATCTTCTTCTGCTCCTCCCACTGCAGCAGGAACAGGTCGGTGAACGGCGCGCAGAGGCGTCCGGTCAGGGTCGCCGAGTCGATCCGGTCGTAGACCTCGATGTAGACCGTGCGGCAGCCGAGCAGCCGCCCGAGCACGAAGAACGGCAGCGCCACGCCCGCGCCGCTGCTGACGATCAGATGCGGCCGGGACCGGGAGAGCAGCCGCGCCGCCAGCCAGAGGTTGCGCAGCAGGTTGGGGAGGTTGCGGGTGGTCGGGTGGTGGCCCCAGCGGACGTCCTCGTCACGCAGCAGCGACACCGCGTCGGCCTTGTCGAACGTCACCCAGGTCCGTTCGTGCCGCTCCCACCAGGGGCGCAGCCGGTAGAGCTGGGCGAGGTGGCCGCCGGGGGAGGAGACCAGCAGGACTTTCAAACGGTGCCTCCGATCTCGGCGAGAACGCCGAGGAGCGCCGGGTGCAGGGCGGGGTTCCAGCCGCCGCCTCCGCGTCTGAGCCGCCAGGTCCGGGCGGACATCTCCAGGAGGTAGAGGTCGGCCGCGGCGGGGTCGCCCAGCTCGTGCCGGGCGGACTCGCGGACCGCGGCCACCGCGGTGGGCAGCGGCGCCCCGCGCAGCACCAGGGCCACCTGGAACCGCCAGTGCAGCAGGTCCAGCCCGAAAGGGACCTGGTCGGCGCTGTGCTCCCAGTCCCAGAGCTGGAGCCTGCCGCGGTGGGTCCCGACGTTCCACGGCACCCAGTCGCCGTGCCAGCGGCCGAACTCCCGTCCGGCGCCGCCGGATGTCCGCTCGACCCGGTCCAGCGCGGCGCGCAGCGCCTCACCGAACCGCCGGTCGTCGGCGTCGGCCGGCTCCACGCCCGCGGTCTCGTCCCGCAGCCGCTTCCAGTAGGCGGAGGCGGCGAGCGGGACGGGGGCCGACGGGGCGGCGATCGCGCGCAGCAGGTCCAGCGGCGGAGGCGTGTCGGGGTCGCGGTGGCCCCGTACCCGGGCGGGCAGCGGCTCGGTCACCGTGACGGTCCGCTCGCCCCAGCTTCCGTGGTGCAGCACGGCGGGGACGTGGGCGGCCTCCAGCGGGGGCAGCGCGGTGATGCTCGCGGCCTCGTTCGCCACCAGGTCGCGGGTCGCGGGATTCCAGCCGATCTTGGCGTAGCCGATGGACGTCCCGCCGGGGGAGAACAGCTGCAGGGTCGGCTTGGAGTTGGGGTCCAGCGGCCGGACGCCCACGCCGAAGACCAGCGGCCCGCGGCCGAGCACCTCGGCGAGATGGGTGCTGAGCAGCGCCGAGGGCGGCGCGTCCCGGGGGACGGCGACGGTGAGCTGGGGGAACGCGGCGCCCAGCCCGGCCCGGAGTCCCAGTCCCAGCACTCCCCGGACCGCGCGCTTGCGGATGGGCCGCAGCGCGTTGTAGCGCAGCAGTGAGGCCGAGGCGGCGCGCCGGGTGGCCAGTGGCACGAGGAACCGGGCTCTGCGCAGGTCGGGGACGACGGCGTAGCGTTCGGCGATCCGGTATCCGTCGGGCGGGTGGCCGTCCGAGGGCGGGACCAGCACGACGGCGGACCCGCCGGTGGTCCAGAGCTGTCCGACGAGTGCCCGCAGACCTGTATTGGCTACCCCGAGAGCGTCCAAAGTGGGGCAAGTTTATCGAGCAATGCGGGCCGGCGGCAGGGAAGCCGGGGAAGTCAGCGGAGACGGGAAGGGGCGGCGCTGCCCTCGCTCGGTTCGACGGCCTCGGCCTGGACGGTGCAGTCGTCGCAGACGCGGATCGGCGTTCCGTTGAGGAGCCTGCCCACCGGCCTGCGTGGCCGGGGCCATCTCTTGCCGCAGGAGGCGCAGGCCCTGCCTCTGCGCTGGGCGGTGTCGAGTCCGTCGGGGACGAAGGTCCGCTCGGGGATCTGTTCTTCTCTGGTCATGGCATGCCCATGGTCGCCCGGCGAGGAGATCCAGACCATCCCCTCGGTCTTACTTTGCGAAGAAAATCGAGAATTTTATCATGGTTCACCAAGGGGACACCGGGGGTTCGCGCCGGATGTCGCCAAAGGGCAGACTTGGTGGATCCTTCCCACCCCGGGGAGGGTCGGCCTCCCCCCGGCGGGCGGTCGGGTTGCACGGATATCGGTGTGATAATGGCCACAATGGGCTGTGGCTCCGGGCGAGGAACCCCCGTTCCCGGCCGATCGTGTGGCCTACTCCCTCGGGGAGGGCCGGGGCGCGTCCGGCAGTGCCCTGGTATCACCCGCTTCACCCGCGGTAATACCCCATACTTACTTAAACCAGAACGATAGGGAATTCAGTCAATGCCCCTGGAAGACGATCACTCCCTGGCCGCCCGGCTCGCCGCCGAGGCCGGTGAAGTGCTGCTGAGAC
Source organism: Actinocorallia sp. B10E7 (assembly GCF_039871655.1). Classification (NCBI taxonomy): domain Bacteria; kingdom Bacillati; phylum Actinomycetota; class Actinomycetes; order Streptosporangiales; family Thermomonosporaceae; genus Actinocorallia; species Actinocorallia sp. B10E7. The sequence continues at coordinate 895,590 of NZ_JBDPLZ010000001.1, read as the reverse complement.
TGCGCTCCGAGCTGGGTTTCGCCGACGGTCGCGCCCTCAAGGACGCCGGTGACCAGGCCTCGCACGAGTACCTGATGGAGGCGCTCGCCCGGTACCGTCCGGACGACGCGGTGCTCAGCGAGGAGGGCAAGGACGACAAGGTCCGCCTGAAGAGCGACCGAGTCTGGATCGTCGACCCTCTCGACGGCACCCGCGAGTTCAGCGAGGAGGGCCGCAGCGACTGGGCGGTCCACGTGGCGCTGTGGGAGAACGACAGGCTGGCCGCCGGCGCGGTGGCGCTGCCGGCCCAGGGCGTCACCCTCTCGACCGGCAACCCGCCGGAGAGCGCGGAGCGCGCCGCGGAGCCCATCCGGATCGTGGTGAGCCGCACCAGGCCCCCGCAGATCGTGCACGACCTGACGGCCAAGCTGGAGGCGGCCGGCCACACGGTGGAGCTCGTCCCGATGGGATCGGCCGGGGCGAAGATCGCCGCGGTGCTCACCGGCGACGTGGACGTGTACGTCCACGCCGGCGGCCAGTACGAGTGGGACTCCGCCGCGCCGGCCGCGGTGGCGCTGGCGGCCGGGGCGCACGCCTCGCGGATCGACGGCTCGCCGTTGGTCTACAACGAAGAAGACCCCTACCTCCCGGATATCCTGGTCAGCCACCCCTCCCTGGCACAGTTGATCCTTTCCGGGCTGAACTGAGGAACCCATGCAACGCGCCGACTACTTGATGTCCCAGCTGGACGTGCTCGAAGCCGAGTCGATCCACATCATCCGGGAGGTGGCCGCCGAGTTCGAACGGCCGGTGCTGCTCTTCTCCGGCGGCAAGGACAGCATCGTGATGCTGCGCCTGGCCGAGAAGGCCTTCGCCCCCGCTCCCATCCCGTTCCCGGTCATGCACGTCGACACCGGCCACAACTTCGACGAGGTCATCGAGTACCGGGACCGCAAGGTGGCCGAGCTCGGCCTGCGCCTGGTGGTCGCCTCCGTCCAGGACGCCATCGACAAGGGCCACGTCGTGGAGCAGAAGGGCCGCCGCGCCTCGCGCAACAAGCTCCAGACCGTCCCGCTGCTGAACGCCATCGAGGAGCACGGCTTCACCGCCGCCTTCGGCGGCGCGCGCCGCGACGAGGAGAAGGCCCGCGCCAAGGAGCGCGTGGTCTCCTTCCGCGACGAGTTCGGCCAGTGGGACCCCAAGAACCAGCGGCCCGAGCTGTGGAACCTCTACAACACCAAGATCCACCCCGGTGAGCACGTCCGGGTGTTCCCGCTCTCCAACTGGACCGAGCTGGACATCTGGGACTACATCCGCCGGGAGGAGATCGAGCTGCCCTCGATCTACTTCGCCCACACCCGGCAGGTGTTCGAGCGGGACGGCATGCTGCTGGCCGACCTGCCCCCGGCCAACCGGGGCGAGGACGAGCCGGTCTTCGAGGCCATGGTCCGCTACCGGACCGTCGGCGACATCTCCTGCACCGGCGCGGTGAAGTCCAGCGCGGTGGGCCTGGACGAGGTGATCGAGGAGATCGCCGCCACCCGGGTCACCGAGCGCGGCCAGACCCGCGCCGACGACCGCGCCTCCGAGGCAGCCATGGAAGACCGCAAGAAGGAGGGCTACTTCTGATGGCCGCCCCGCGTATGGACATCCTGCGTTTCGCCACCGCCGGCTCCGTCGACGACGGCAAGTCGACCCTCATCGGGCGGCTGCTGTACGACTCGAAGTCCATCTTCGAGGACCAGCTCGAGTCGGTGGAGCGCACCTCCGTCGACCGCGGCGAGGAGTACACCAACCTCGCGCTGCTCACCGACGGCCTGCGCGCCGAGCGCGAGCAGGGCATCACCATCGACGTGGCGTACCGCTACTTCGCGACGCCGCGCCGCAAGTTCATCATCGCCGACACCCCCGGGCACATCCAGTACACCCGGAACATGGTGACCGGCGCCTCCACCGCCGACCTGGCGATCATCCTGGTCGACGCCCGCAAGGGCATCCAGGAGCAGTCGCGCCGGCACGCGTTCCTCACCACGCTGCTGCGGGTGCCGCACCTGGTCGTCGCGGTCAACAAGATGGACCTGGTGGACTACTCCGAGGACGTCTTCAACGGCATCGTCGACGAGTTCACCGCGTTCGCCTCCAAGCTGTCGATCGGCGACCTGTCCTTCATCCCGCTGTCGGCGCTGCACGGCGACAACGTGGTGGAGCGTTCGATGAACATGCCGTGGTACGACGGCAGCAGCCTGCTGCACCACCTGGAGAACGTGCACATCGCGTCCGACCGCAACCTCATCGACGTGAGGTTCCCGGTGCAGTGCGTCATCCGCCCGCACAAGTCGACGGACCCGGCCCTGCACGACTACCGCGGGTACGCCGGCCAGGTCGCGGGCGGCGTGCTCAAGCCCGGTGACGAGGTCGTGCACCTGCCGTCAGGGCTGACCAGCACCATCACCCACATCGACAGCCCGAACGGGCCGGTCGAGGAGGCCTACTCCCCGATGTCGGTGACCATCCGCCTGGCGGACGAGATCGACATCTCCCGGGGCGACATGCTCTGCCGGCCGAACAACCAGCCGCAGGCCACCCAGGACCTCGACGCGATGATCTGCTGGATGGACGACGCCAAGGCGCTGACGCCCCGCACGAAGCTGACGCTCAAGCACACCACGCGGACCGTCAGGGCGCTGGTGAAGGACCTCCAGTACCGGCTGGACGTCAACACCCTGCACCGCGACGAGACGGCCGAGAGCCTCAAGCTCAACGAGATCGGCCGGGTGACCCTGAGGGTGACCCAGCCGCTGTTCGTGGACGACTACGGCCGCAACCGGCTCACCGGCGGCTTCATCCTCATCGACGAGGCCACCAACGCCACGGTCGCGGCGGGCATGATCTCCAACCCGCTGCGCTGATCCGGCATCGGAACGACGAACGGGCCTCCCTTCGGGGAGGCCCGTTCTGTTGTGTTCTCTCGCAGGGGCGTTCGTCGCGGGACGTTCGTCAGACGTCGGTGTCGACGGTCTCGGCGTCCTTGGTGCGGTTGCGCAGCAGCACCCAGCTGAGCACCGCGACGATGATGAGGGCCAGCAGGCTCCAGGCCAGGACGGCGGTCGGGACGCCGAACATCTTCAGCGCCGAGGCCAGCAGCACGACGGCCAAGGCGCGGCGGATGAGCTGCCCGGGGGCGCGGGAGGAGATGCGGGCGCCGAGGTAGACGCCGGGGATGGAGCCGACCAGCAGGGCCGCGGTCACCGACAGCTGGAAGTCGCCGAAGAAGATGTGGCCCAGCGCGGCGGAGGCGACCAGCGGGACGGCCTGGAGCAGGTCGGTTCCGACCAGCTGGTTGGCCTTGAGCATGGGGTAGAGCGCCAGCAGCGCCACGATGATGAGGGAGCCGGAACCGACCGAGGTGATGCCGACGACCACGCCGCCGACGACACCGGTGAGGATGGTCGGGAGGGGGCGGATCCGCAGCTCCGGGGTCGGTTCCGAGGCGGGGGAGCCCGGCTCGGCGGTGATCCGCTCCGCCTCGACGCGCTGTTCGGCCTTGTCGCGGATGGCCTGCCACATCCGGACGATCAGCCCTGTCGCGGCGATGAGCAGGGCCACGCCCATGGCCTTCTCGATGAAGTTCTGGGTGGCCTCTCCATCGCCCATCGCACGGGCGATGAGCACCCCGCAGAAGGCGGCCGGCACCGACCCGGCGCACAGCCAGGCGACCAGCTTCAGGTTCACCGTGCCCCGGCGCAGGTGCACGAAGCTGCCCACGGGCTTCATCACCGCCGAGGCGACCAGGTCGCTGGAGACGGCGGTCAGCGGTGGCACCCCGAAGAAGGTCACCAGCATCGGCGTCATCAGTGCGCCGCCGCCCATACCGGTCAGTCCGACGACGATGGCCACCAGAAAGGACCCGATCGCCATCGCTACGTCAAAGTGCATCGGTATATCCCATGGAAATACTAGGAAATAGTCCGTAACACTCTACAGGTCGGCCATAACCCGCGTTACCTGACCCAGCCGCCCGAGGTCAGGAGCTTGAGGACCGAGTCCACGGCCTCCTCGGTCGACAGGCCGGTGGTGTCCAGGACGAGATCGGCGTCCTCGGGGGTCTCGTACGGGTCGGAGATGCCGGTGAACTCCGGGATCAGCCCGGCCCGCGCCTTGGCGTACAGGCCCTTGCGGTCACGGCGCTCGCACTCCTCCAGCGGGGTGGCCACGTGCACGAGCACGAAGTCGCCGACGGCCTCGACCATCCGGCGCACCTCGGCGCGGGTCGCGGCGTAGGGGGCGATCGGCGCGCAGATCGCCAGCCCGCCGTGACGGGTGATCTCGGAGGCCACGAAGCCGATCCGGCGGATGTTCAGGTCGCGGTCGGCCTTGGAGAACGTCAGGCCCGAGGAGAGCATCTGGCGGACCACGTCGCCGTCCAGCAGCGAGACCGTGCGGCCGCCGTTCTCCACCAGGGCGTCGGCCAGGCCGCGGGCCACGGTGGACTTGCCCGAGCCCGACAGGCCCGTGAAGAAGACGGTGACGCCCCGCTCGTGCCGCGGCGGACGCGCCCGGCGCAGTTCGACGGCGACCGCGGGCGGGGTGAACCACTCGGGGATCGGCGCCCCCTGGTCGAGCAGCTCGCCGAGCTCCTCGGGAGACAGCTCGGCCCGCGCGTGGTCCTCCTCGATCCGGGCGACCGGACGCCAGACCTCCACGTCCACGTCGTAGGCCCACGGCTCGGGCACGACGACCTCCAGCGGGACGTCGCCGTCCAGCGGGATGGAGGTGAACAGATGGGTGGCGCCGTAGGCGGCGGCCACATGGGCCCGCAGCTCGGGCTCACGGCCCCCGGCCCGGGGCGCGAGGTTCACCGGGACGATCAGGGAGCCTTCGGGAAGGTCCTTGCGCACCGCCAGCAGGGCACGGACGAGCTCCTGTTCGTGCGATCCCGACAGCAGGGCCAGCACCAGCACCGGGGCGCCGAGCTTCTCGGCCGCCTGCCGCAGCTGTCCGAGCTGCTTGCGGTGCAGCGGCTCGCGGGTGGCGACGGCCAGCAGCCGCCCGTCCTTGCCGGGGGCGACCTCCAGCTCGGCCGGGGTGCGCCGCAGCCGGTGGAAGGCGCCGTAGGCGGGCCTGCGCAGCGGGGTCAGCGGGCCGGCGAGCCGCACCCGGTCCTCGGGCAGGCCCGGGTCCCGCCAGGCCTCCTCGACCTGGAGGACGGCCAGCGGCACTCCCTCGGGGTCCTGCAGGACCAGCCGCCGCTCCTCGGCGAGCTCGCCGGGCGCGGCCAGCAGGACCGGCGACGGCCAGGGCGTGCCGTCGGCGAGTCTGCCGCCCGCGACCACGGCGGCGGTGTCCAGCGAGCCGAGGAAACCGGTCAGCGGGCGGAAGGCCCCCGCCAGCAGCAGTTCCAGATCGGCGAGTTCCGTCGGGGCGGGGGTCCACGACTTCAGGTCGTGGAGTTCTTCGGGCAGTCCAGCGCTCACCGGGCCAAGGTACCGCCCGCCGCGCCGTCGCGGGATGCCCCGATGGTCACATCCGGCTCCGGCCGGTCAGATGATGCGGGCGAAACGGCTCTCGGGCTTGCGGATGACCAGCACGAGCTCGCTGTGGCCGGAGGTGAGGCGCCCGCCGGTGAAGGTGGAGACCGTACGGGCGAGGGCACAGACGCCGCCGCTGCCGCGGGTCTCGGTGTGCGCCTCGGCGATCACCAGGCCGCGCTGCAGGCACCAGTTGCGCATGCCCTCCAGGGAGGTGATCGGCTCGTAGACGCTCGGGTGGGAGTCGCGGACGTCATCGCCGAGCAGGCCGAGCAGGCGGCGCGGGAGCGTCCGGCGGATCAGGCCGTAGGCGCTGTCGCGGTCGGTGAAGCGCACCAGCAGCAGCCCGCCGGGCTTGAGGGCGGCGATCATCCGGTCCAGCACCAGCTCGGCGTGGGTGATGCGCTCGATCAGAGAGTCGGCGTGCACCACGTCGTAGGCGCGCGGGGGCAGCGGGGCGTTGCGCAGATCACCCAGGTGGAAGGTGTCCAGATCCCCGCGGGACGCGGTGCGCGTCCGCAGCGCCGGGGTGTCGAGGTCGATGCCCGTCACATGCCGGTCGAGGTCTGCGGGGAGCGACAGGCCGGACCCCCGGCCGCACCCGGCCTCGAGGATGTGGACCCTGCGCAGCCCCTTGTCCTGGGCGTGCAGCCTGACCCGCTCGGCGAAGAGGTCGTCCTCCACGACCGCGCGGTCCCTTACAGAAAGCTCGGTCATGACTCCGCAGCGTAGTGAAAGAAGGGGCGTGCGTCCGGTATTTGCTCTTTCTTGAGGGGATTCTTGACCCGACCTCAGGGGGCCGGGAACGCGTAGGCTGGGAGCCGCTCCCGGACACCCGCGCTCCGGGGGTCTCGGGCTGCGCGGACGCGCGCGGCCTCCGTCTTTCACAAGGTCGATGATGTCTCTCTCGCCATTGCTCGATGTCGTGCTCACCGATCCGGCGCTGCGCCGCTCCCTGGACGGCGAGCACACGCTCGTCGGCCCTCCCGCGCTGCGGCCGGTGCTGGCCGCGGTGCTGGCGCGCACCGCGATCGACGGCGCCGCCGTCCTGGCCGTCACGGCCACGGGCCGGGAGGCCGAAGATCTGACCTCGGCGCTGACCAGCCTGCTGGACCCGCACTCGGTGGCGCACTTCCCGGCCTGGGAGACCCTGCCGCACGAGCGGCTCTCGCCGCGCAGCGACACGGTGGGGCAGCGCCTGGCGGTGCTGCGCCGGCTCAAGCACCCCGAACCCGGCGACCCGGCGGGCGGGCAGCTGCGGGTGGTCGTCACCCCGGTACGCGCGGTGCTCCAGCCGATCGTCGCGGGCCTGGGCGACCTGGAGCCGGTCCGGCTGCGCCAGGGCGACGAGGCCGAGCTGGACGAGGTGGTGCGGCGCCTGGTGGAGACCGGGTACGACCGGGTCGACCTGGTGGAGAAGCGCGGCGAGATCGCGGTGCGCGGCGGCATCCTCGACGTGTTCCCGGCCGGCGAGCAGCACCCCCTGCGGGTGGAGTTCTGGGGCGACCAGGTCGAGGAGATCCGCTACTTCAAGGCCGCGGACCAGCGCTCACTGGAGATCGCCCAGGACGGGCTGTGGGCGCCGCCCTGCCGGGAGCTGCTGCTCACCCCGCCGGTGCGGGAGAAGGCGCGGCTGCTGGCGGCCGAGCACCCCGCGCTGGCCGACGTGCTGGACCGGCTGGCCGAGGGCGAGGCCGTGGAGGGCATGGAGACCTTCTCCCCGGTCCTGGCCGAGCACATGGAGCTCCTCGTCGACCTGCTGCCCAAGGGCAGCCGGATGCTGATCTGCGACCCCGAGCGCATCCGCAGCCGGGCGGCGGACCTGGTCAGCACCAGCCAGGAGTTCCTCGAGGCGTCCTGGGTGAACGCGGCGGCGGGCGGCGTCGCGCCGATCGACCTCGGCGAGGCCGCCTACCGGACCCTGGAGGAGATCCGGGACCGGGCCCGTGAGCTGGACCTGCCGTGGTGGCTGACCAGCCCGCTGATGACCGGGGACGACGAGCACGAGAACGTCGTGCTGGACGTCAAGCCGGCCGACGCCTACCGGGGCGACCGGGAGAAGGTCGTCGCCGACGTGCGCCGCTGGCACGACGAGGGCTGGAAGGTGGTGTTCACCAGCGAGGGCCACGGTCCGGCCGAACGGTTCGTGGAGGTGCTGCGCGACGCGGGCGTCCCGGCCTCGCGCCAAGAGGCGGAAGGGTCGGTCCTGGTCACCACCGGGCTGCTGGAGCACGGCTTCCTGTGGTCGGGCGGCGGCGAGGTGAAGCTGGCCGTCCTCACCGAGACCGACCTGTCGGGGCAGAAGTCCTCCACCAAGGACATGCGGCGGATGCCGTCCCGGCGGCGCGGCGGCATCGATCCGCTGCAGCTGTCGGCCGGCGACTACGTGGTGCACGAGCAGCACGGCGTCGGCCGGTACGTGGAGATGGTCTCCCGGACGGTCCAGGGCGCGACCCGCGAGTACCTCATCCTCGAGTACTCCAAGGGCGACCGCCTGTTCGTCCCCACCGACCAGCTGGAGGAGCTCACCCGGTACGTCGGAGGCGAGGCGCCGTCGCTGCACCGGCTGGGCGGCGCGGACTGGCAGAAGGCCAAGTCCCGGGCCCGCAAGGCGGTCAAGCAGATCGCCGGGGAGCTGATCCGGCTGTACTCGGCGCGGATGGCCAGTCCCGGCCATTCCTTCGGCCCGGACACCGTCTGGCAGCGGGAGCTGGAGGACGCGTTCCCCTACACCGAGACCCCCGACCAGCTCGCCGCGATCGAGGAGGTCAAGCAGGACATGGAGAAGCCGGTCCCGATGGACCGGCTGATCTGCGGCGACGTCGGCTACGGCAAGACCGAGATCGCGGTGCGGGCGGCGTTCAAGGCCGTCCAGGACGGCAAGCAGGTCGCGGTGCTGGTGCCGACCACGCTGCTGGTGCAGCAGCACCTGTCGACGTTCACCGAGCGGTTCGCCGCCTTCCCCGTGGTGGTCAAGCCGATCTCCCGGTTCCAGACCGACAAGGAGGTCACCGAGACCCTCCAGGGGCTGGCCGAGGGCAAGGTCGACCTGGTGGTGGGCACGCACCGGCTGCTCAGCCCGTCCACCCGGTTCAAGAACCTGGGCCTGTGCATCATCGACGAGGAGCAGCGCTTCGGCGTCGAGCACAAGGAGGAGCTGAAGCGGCTGCGCACCCAGGTGGACGTGCTGGCGATGTCGGCGACGCCGATCCCGCGGACCCTGGAGATGGGCCTGACCGGCATCCGGGAGATGTCGACGATCCTGACCCCGCCGGAGGAGCGGCATCCCGTCCTGACGTTCGTCGGCCCCTACGACGAGAAGCAGATCGCCGCCGCGATCCGCCGCGAGCTGCTGCGCGAGGGGCAGGTCTTCTTCGTCCACAACCGGGTGAAGTCCATCAACAAGGTGGCCGCGACGCTCAAGGAGCTGGTGCCGGAGGCCCGGGTGGCCACCGCGCACGGCCAGATGAACGAGCAGCAGCTGGAGAAGGTGATGGTCGACTTCTGGGAGAAGAACTACGACGTCCTGGTCGCCACCACGATCGTGGAGTCGGGTCTGGACATCCCGAACGCCAACACCCTCATCGTGGACCGGGCCGACACCTACGGCCTCTCCCAGCTGCACCAGCTGCGCGGCCGGGTCGGCCGGGGCCGGGAGCGCGCGTACGCCTACTTCCTGTACCCGCCGGAGAACCCGCTGTCGGAGACCGCGCACGAGCGGCTGGCGACGATCGCCCAGCACACCGAGGTCGGCGCGGGCATGTTCGTGGCGATGAAGGACCTGGAGATCCGGGGCGCGGGCAACATCCTGGGCGCGGAGCAGTCGGGCCACGTCGCGGGCGTCGGGTTCGACCTGTACGTCCGGATGGTCGGCGAGGCGGTGCGCGAACTGAAGTCCGAGCCTGAGGCGACGATGCCCGAGACCAAGGTCGAGCTCCCGGTGGACGCGCACATCCCGCACGAGTACGTGCCGGGGGAGCGGCTGCGCCTGGAGGCCTACCGGCGCATCGCCGGCATCGCCTCCGACGAGGAGATCCCCGAGGTCCTCGAGGAGCTCAAGGACAGGTTCGGCGCGCCGCCCGTGCCCGTCCTCAACCTGCTGGAGGTCGCCCGGTTCCGGGCCAAGGCCCGGCGGGCGGGGCTCACCGAGGTGGTGCTGCAGGGCAACTTCGTGCGGTTCGCCAAGGCGGGCGGCGAGGACCGCATCCTGCCGGAGTCGCGGCAGGTCCGCATGCAGCGGCTCTACCCCAAGAGCCTGATGAAGCCGGGCCAGATCCTGGTGCCCACGCCCAAGACCGCGCCGATCGGCGGGCGCCCGCTGCGGGACGGCGAGATGTTGCGCTGGGCGACGGAGCTCGTGGAGGCGCTCTTCCTCCAGGAGCCGGGGGTCGTCTCCCAGGCGAAGAGATAAGTAAGGTGTGACGGGTGATACGAAAGATCCTCGTCGTCGCGGCGCTCACCCTCGGCGCGACGGCCTGCGGAGACCAGACGCGCATGGGCGCCGCCGCGACCTTCGGCGACGTCCCGCGGATCAGCGAGGCGGAGCTGAGCGACGCCGTCACCGAGTGGCGGGACTCCTACCGGGCGAATCCGCTCCCCGCCCAGCAGCTCACCCTGGCCGACCCCGAGTCGACGCCGCGCAGCGTGCTCAGCAGGCTCATCGCCATGCGGGTCAGCGAGAAGGCGGCAAGGGACCGCGGCATCGTGGTCACCTCCGCGCAGGTGGACGGTTTCATCGACAAGGTCGCCAGGGAGGGTGGAAGGAACCTCTTCGACCTCTTCACGATCTCCTTCGGGGTCCCGCCGAGCCACAGCCGCGAGTTCGCGCGGATGATCGTCGTCGAGGAAAGGCTCGCGACCGGCGCGAGCTCGGGAGCAGCCGCCAACGAGCAGGTGCACCAGGCCTTGACGCAGACCGCGCAGAAGATGGACATCAAGGTCAACCCGCGGTATGGCGGAGGCTACGCGGACGGCCTGCTCCGGCCGGTGAGAACCTGCCTGTCGCTCATGGAGAACGAGGAGCCGTGCGTCTGATCCTGCTGGCGACCACCCACAGGGTCGCGCCCGGGCTGCTCGCCTGGCGGGCGTGGAGCGTTCTGCGGGACTCCCGGGTGCTGACCGCCGCCGAGGGCCATCCGCAGCTGCCGTTCCTGCGGGAGGCGGGTGTGGCGGTCGAGGTGGTGGAGCCGGATGCCCGTGCGGTGGTCGACGCCGCCCTGCGGGAGGACGTGGTGTGGCTGGCCGCGCCGGACGGAGACGCCGAGTTCGCCGCCCGGGTCGGCGAGCTGGTCGTCGGCGGCCCCGGTGAGGGGCTGGAGGTCGAGATCGTGCACGGCTCCTATGACCTGCCCGGCGCCCGGCTGCTGGACGTGGTCGCGGTGATGGAGCGGCTGCGCCACGACTGCCCGTGGGACCGCAAGCAGACCCATCAGTCGCTCATCCCGTATCTGGTGGAGGAGACCTACGAGACGGCCGACGCGGTCGCCTCGGGTGATTTCACGGCCCTGCGGGAGGAGCTGGGCGATGTGCTCATGCAGGTCGCCTTCCACGCGGTGGTCGCCGCCGAGCGCGGCGAGGACGGCTTCACCATCGACGACGTCGCCGAGGGCATCGTCGACAAGCTCGTCCGGCGCCATCCTCACGTGTTCGGCGAGGTGGACGTCTCCGGCGCCGCCGAGGTCGAGGTGAACTGGGACGCCATCAAGAAGGCGGAGAAGGGCGAACGCGGCCTGCTGGAAGGGGTGCCCTTCTCCCAGCCCGCGCTGCTGGAGGCGGCCCAGCTCGTCCGCCGGGCCCGCAAGGGCGGCGTCCCCGAGGAACTGTTCGCCGACTACGCCGACCGGGCCGGTCCGGCCGAGGACGCGGAACGCGAGCTGCGCGCTTGGTCTACCCGATTCCGGGCAAAAGTGGAGGAATGGGAGCGCCAGAGCCGGGGATGACCCGGATATGAGCGACGCCCGCCCCCGGGGGCCTGCTGGTTATCGGACATCTGTCCGGTCTATGGTGTGCCGCATGGAAGCGGACGGGGGTATCGGCAGAGCCGACGCGGCGAGACGGCTCGCGGGGTACAGCATGCTGGCCGGGCTGCTGGCCGGACTGCTGATGGTGCCGCTCGCCTGGACGGCCGGGGTCGGCGCGCGGGACTCCGCCGACTGGCTGCTCAGCGAACCGGTGGACCTGGACGAGCTGAAGGCGCCGCAGCGCTCCCAGATCCTCGCCGAGGACGGCACGCTCATCGCCACGTTCTACCGGCAGAACCGGGTGGACGTTCCGCTCGACAAGATGGCCCCGGTGGTGAAGCAGGCGGTGCTCGCCATCGAGGACTCCCGGTTCTACGAGCACGGCGCGCTCGACACCCGGGGCACGATGCGCGCCCTCATGTCGAACCTGAACAACGGGGGTGAAGCGGCGCAGGGCGGTTCGGGCATCACCCAGCAGTACGTGAAGAACCTGCTGTACATGAACGCCGAGAGCGAAGAGGAAAAGCAGGAGGCGGTGGAGACCACCACGGGCCGCAAGCTCCGCGAGCTGCGGTACGCGGTCGCCGTCGAGCGCAGGTACCCCAAGGACGAGATCCTGGAGAAGTACCTGAACATCGCCTACTTCGGCGACGGCGCGTACGGGGTCGAGGCCGCGGCCCGCCGGTACTTCTCGGTCTCCGCCTCCAAGCTGACCCTCAACCAGGCGGCGACGCTGGCCGGCATCCTCAAGAACGGCAACTTCTACAACGTGCGGCTGAACGGCGAGGGCGCCCGCAACCGGCGGAACGTCGTCCTGGACCGGATGGCCGAACTCGGCTGGATCACCCCCGAGCAGGCGCGCAAGGAGAAGGACAAACCGCTCGTCCTCAAGCTCACCGAGACCAAGAACGGCTGCACCGAGAGCAAGGCCCCGTTCTTCTGCGACTACGTGCAGCGGGAGATCCTCGACAACCCCATCTTCGGCAAGACGAAGAAGGAGCGGGAGCGGCTGCTGTGGATAGGCGGCCTGAAGATCCGCACCACGCTGGACTGGCGGACCCAGAACGCCGCGCACAAGGCGCTGCTGCGGCACGTCCCGGCCAAGAACAGCGAGAAGAAGGCAGCGGCCCAGGTCCTCGTCGAACCGGGCACCGGTGAGATCAAGGGCATGGACGTGGGCCGGGAGCTGGGCCCCGACGGGGAGCCCGGCAAGACCTGGATCAACTTCGCGGCGGACGCCTCCCACGGCACCAGCGTGGGCATGGCGGCCGGCTCCACCTTCAAGGCGTTCACGCTGGCGGCCGCGTTCGACGAGGACATGCCGATCGGCGAGCGCATCACCGCGCCCGTCGCGTACTCGCCCACCGGGTTCCGCGACTGCAAGGGCAAGGACGTCAGCGACACCACCGCGCTGCGCAACTCCTCCGACGGCGAGGGCGGGCGCAGCTTCAGCCTGCTCACCGGCACCTGGCACTCGGTCAACACCTTCTTCCTCAAGCTGGAGAAGGAGGTGGGCCTGTGCGACACGGTGAAGATGGCCAAGAAGCTGGGCATCCGCCGGGCCGACGGCAAGCCGCTGCAGGAGTACGCCTCCTTCACCCTGGGCTTCAACGACGTCTCCCCGCTGCGGGTCGCCGCCGCCTACGCGGCGTTCGGGGCGCGCGGAAAGTACTGCGAGCCGATCGCCATCAAGCAGATCACCCGCAGCGACGGCAAGAAGCTCAAGGTGCCGTCGGCGAACTGCGAGCAGGTCATCGACAAGGGCGTCGCCGACGCGGTGAACCACGTGATGAGCGGGGTCCTGACCAAGGGCACGGCGCGGGGCCTGAGCCTGGGCCGTCCCGCGGCGGGCAAGACCGGCACGGTGGACAACTACTCCGCGGCCTGGTTCGCCGGGTACACCCCGGAACTCTCCTCGGCCGTCTGGGTGGGCGACCCGCGCGGCGGCTACAAGTACCCGATGACGAACGTGTGCCTGCCGACGCACTGCGGCGGCCCGGTCTACGGCGCGACCATCCCGGGGCCGATCTGGCGCGACACCATGGTGGAGGCGCTGCGGGGGGTCGAGGCCACGGGTTTCCGCAGGCCGCCCTCGTACTTCTTCCGCAAGGGCTCGGGCGAGGACAAGGTGCGTATGCCGGACCTGCGCGGTCTCAAGCCGGACGAGGCGATCGACAAGCTCCGGGCGATGAACATGGACTACCGGATCTCCTCGTCGAAGGAGCACTCCGACCGGTACCCCGAGGGCACCGTCGCCTCGACCGATCCGGCGCCCGGCGCGAGCATCGACCCCGGCGACTCCACCACCGTCGTCCTCACCCTCTCCGAGGGGCCGGAACCGCACGAGGGGCCGCCGCCGCACGAGGAAGGTCCGTTCACGCCCGAGCTGCCCTTCCAGATGACGCCCTTCCAGGTGCCCTTCCTGTCCCGCTGAGCGACCCGGGGACCGTGCGGGACCACCCCGCACGGTCCCCGTGGATCAGTCGCCGACCCGCTCCAGCCCCCAGCGGGTGCGGATCGCCCGGTCCACCATTGCGAACAGCTGGTCGACCAGGATGCCGATGATCAGGATGACGATCATCACCGAGATCATCTCGGCGGTGTCGCTGACCTCGCGTGAGAAGTGCAGCAGCGTGCCGACCGACTGCTTGCCGATGATGACCAGCAGTTCGCCGGCCATCAGGCTGCGCCAGGCGAACGCCCAGCCCTGCTTGAGGCCGGCGACGAACGACGGCAGCGAGGCGGGGATGACGAGATGCCGGTAGCGGGCCAGGCCCGTCAGTCCCATGGTCTTGCCGACGCGCAGCAGGATCGGCGGGGTGTAGTCCACCCCGGCGATGAGCCCGTTGGCGATCGAGGGCGCCGCGCCCAGCACCACGACGAACAGGATCGCGCTCTCGCTCAGCTTGAACAGCAGGATCGCCAGCGGGAACCAGGCGATCGACGGCATCGTCTGCAGGCCGGTGATGAGCGAGCCGAAGGCCCGGCGCAGCACCCAGGACTGGGAGACCAGCGCTCCGGCGACCCCGCCGACCAGCACCGCGAGCGCGAAGCCGATCAGCGCGCGCTTCATGGTCAGGGCGACCGCGGACCAGAAGGTGCCCGTGGTGACGACGTCGAAGAAGACCGGGAGCACGTCGCGCGGCCCCGGCAGCACCCAGGGCTCGCGCCAGCCGCTGAGCACGACCAGCTCCCAGGCCGCCAGCGAGATCAGGACCGCGGTGGCGATCGGCCACAGCGCCGACCAGATCCGCGTCAGCGGGCTCTTCCTGGCGCCCGCGGTCAGCTCCAGCGCGTCCAGGCCGGCGATCTGCCGCTGCAGCCTGCCGCTCTCCTGCCGCTCAAGAACCATGGCGGCTCACCTCCTCCTTGAGCCGGTCGGTGATGGTCGCGGCCAGCGTGGCCACGTCGGGGGAGTCGATGCGGCGGGGCCGCGCGAACTCCACCGGGAACTCCTGGATCACCCGCCCGGGACGGCTGGACAGCAGCACGACCCGGTCGCCGAGCCGCACGGCCTCCCGGACGTTGTGGGTGACGAACAGCACGGTCAGGTTCCGCTCCCGCCAGATGCGCTCCAGCTCGTCGTGGAGCAGGTCGCGGGTCATCGCGTCCAGGGCGCCGAACGGCTCGTCCATGAGCAGGACGGTGGGACGGTCGTCGTTGGCGGATTCGGTGAGGGCCAGGGCGCGGGCCAGCGCCACCCGCTGGCGCATGCCGCCGGACAGCTGGTGCGGGCGCTTCTTCTCGAATCCGGCCAGGTGCACCGAGGCGAGCAGCTCCGACGCGCGCCGCTTGCGCTCGCCGCGCGGGACGCCCCGCTGCCGCAGGGCCAGTTCGAGGTTGCCCGAGACGGTCAGCCACGGGAACAGGGCGGGTTCCTGGAACATCAGGGCCACCCGGGCGTCGCCCAGGTCGATCGTGCCGGCGCCGGCCTTGTCCAGGTCGGCGACGAGGTTGAGCAGGGTGGACTTGCCGCAGCCGGACGCGCCGAGCAGGCAGACGAACTCGCCGGGACGGACGTCCAGCGAGACGTCGTCCAGGGCGAGCAACGCCGACGCACCGGAACCGAATGCTTTGGAGACGCCCGAAAGCCGGACCGCGGTGGCGGTCCGGCTCGCGGGGGCCTGAGCGGCCTTCGTCATGAAGTCTCGACCTCCGGCTTCCCCGCGGCCTTGAGGATCTCGTTGAGGTAGGTCAGGTCGTAGATGCCGTTCAGGTCGACCGGCTCGAGCAGGCCGATCGACTCGGCGTTCTTCGCCCCGGTGACCAGGGAGGAGGGGATCGGGTCGCTGAGGAACTCGATCTCCTTGAAGGCCGAGTCGAGCACCTCCTCGGACAGGGGCTTGCCGGACAGCTTCTCCAGCTGGGCGTTGGCCGCGGTCTTGGCGTCCTCGAGGTTGGCGTTGATGTAGTCGTTCGAGGCGACGGTGCCCTCGACGAGCTTCTTCACCAGGTCGGGGTGCTCCTTGGCGAACTCCTGCCGGACGATGAGGTGGGTGATGACGAACTTGCCGTCGGGCCAGAGTTCCTTCTCGTTGAGGATCTTCTTGGCGCCGGACTCGAGGATCAGCCGGGAGGCGAAGGGCTCGGGCACCCAGGCGCCGTCGATCTCGCCCTGCTTGAAGGTGTCGATGGTCTGGGAGTTCTCCTGGGGCACGACGGAGACGTCGCCGGAGCCGTCCTTGTCGGCGGTCAGGCCCTTGGACTTGAGGTAGGAGCGGATCGCCACGTCCTGGGTGTTGCCCAGCTGCGGAGTGGCGATCTTCTTGCCCTTGAGGTCGTCCAGGCCCTTGACCTTGTCGGGGTCGACGACCAGGGACACACCGCCGGAGGCGGCGCCGCTCACGATCTTGATGGCCTGGCCCTTGGACTTGGCCCAGGCGTTGATCGCCGGGTTGGGTCCGATGAAGGTGGCGTCGACGCCCTTGGCGAAGAGCGCCTCGACGGCGGCGGGGCCGGCGTTGAAGGACTTGGGCTCGAGCTCGACGTCCGAGCCCAGCTTCTCGGCGAAGAGGCCCTTCTCCAGGCCGACCAGCGCGGTGGCGTGGGTGATGTTCGGGAAGAACCCGAGGTTCACGGTGGTCTTGCCGCCGTCGCTGCCGGAGGAGTCGTCACCGCAGGCGGCCAGCGCGGGCAGTCCGATCACCACTGCTGCCATCGCCGCCAGGGCTTTTCTCCTGCTGAGCTTCATCGTTCTCCCGCTCCCGGTCGATATTTTCGACTGATTCGATGTGAAAAGTAGAGCAAGAGGTGACCTAGTAAGTCAACCTGATCGGTAGGAAAAGTGGGTACGGTCGGGTGACGTCGCCGGACGGCGAGCCCTCCGAACCGGCGGGGAAGCGCTTCGGTAGGCTCTGGACGTAACCCCCGTGATGCTGAACAAGGAGCGCGACAGTGTCTGCGATCGAGGCCGTACACGCCAGGGAGATCCTCGACTCCCGCGGTAACCCCACCGTCGAGGTCGAGATCCTGCTCGAAGACGGCACCCAGGCGCAGGCCGCCGTGCCCAGCGGCGCCTCCACCGGCCAGTTCGAGGCCGTCGAGCTGCGTGACGGCGACGAGCGCTACGGAGGCAAGGGCGTCCGCAAGGCCGTCGAGGCCGTCAACGGCGTCATCGCCAAGGAGCTCGTCGGCTACGACGCCGACGACCAGCGCATCATCGACCAGGTCATGATCGACCTGGACGGCACCCCCAACAAGGCCAACCTGGGCGCCAACGCGATCCTGGGCGTCAGCCTCGCGGTGGCCAAGGCCGCGGCCGAGTCCGCCGACCTGCCGCTGTTCCGCTACGTCGGCGGGCCGAACGCGCACGTGCTGCCGGTGCCGATGATGAACATCCTCAACGGCGGCGCGCACGCCGACACCAACGTCGACATCCAGGAGTTCATGATCGCGCCGCTGGGCGCGCCCACGTTCTCCGAGGCGCTGCGCCAGGGCGTGGAGGTCTACCACTCCCTCAAGTCCGTGCTCAAGGGCAAGGGCCTGAACACCGGCCTGGGCGACGAGGGCGGCTTCGCCCCCGACCTGCCCTCCAACCGCGAGGCGCTCGACCTCATCCTGGTCGCCATCGAGAAGGCCGGGCTCACCCCCGGCCGCGACGTGGCGCTCGCCCTGGACGTCGCCGCCACCGAGTTCCACTCCGAGGGCTCCTACACCTTCGAGGGCGTCGGCAAGAGCGCCGAGGAGATGGCCGCCTACTACGCCTCCCTCGTCGCCGACTACCCGCTGGTCTCCATCGAGGACCCGCTGGACGAGAACGACTGGGACGGCTGGAAGGCCCTCACCGACGCCATCGGCGACAAGGTGCAGCTGGTGGGCGACGACCTGTTCGTCACCAACCCCGAGCGCCTGGAGCGCGGCGTCAAGACCTCCACCGCCAACGCGCTGCTGGTGAAGGTCAACCAGATCGGCTCCCTGTCGGAGACCCTCGACGCCGTCGCGCTCGCCCACAACAACGGCTTCAAGTGCATGATGAGCCACCGCTCCGGCGAGACCGAGGACACCACCATCGCCGACCTGGCCGTCGCCACCAACTGCGGCCAGATCAAGACCGGCGCCCCGGCCCGCAGCGACCGCGTCGCCAAGTACAACCAGCTCCTGCGCATCGAGGAACTGCTGGACGACGCCGCCCGCTACGCCGGCGCCGCGGCCTTCCCCCGGTTCGCCTGGGAGGGCTGACATCCCCGGTCGGCGCGGACCCGCCCCCCGTGACCACACGGGGGGCAGGTTCCACCTGACCTCACGCGCCGCGATCCTCGCGGTCGTCGTGTGCGCCATCGCGCTGAGCCTGGCCTACCCGGTGCGCGAGTACGTGGCGCAGCGCAGCCAGATCTCCCAGCTGCAGAAGCGGGAGGCCGCCGTGCGCAGGGACGTGCGGGAGCTCACCGAGAAGAAGGCCAGGCTGGGCGACCCCGAGTACGTCAAGCGCGAAGCCAGGCGCAGGCTGCACTTCTGCGAGCCCGGAGAGCAGTGCTACGTCGTCCTGGACGGACAGGGCGGCACGTCCGAGCAGGAGCAGGCGGCCGGGCCCACCCGAACCCCGCCGTGGTACGAGACCCTGTGGAAGTCCGTGGAGGCGGCGGACCGGCAGGGCTGACGCCGCCGTCCGCGGCGGCCGGTGGCGGGCCATAGACTCGAGGGCGTCCTCCATGCCCGTATTTCAGCACAGGGAGTAACCGCGTCGATGGACGAGCGTGACGTCAAGGCCGTCCAGGCCCAGCTCGGACGGCCGATCCGGGGCGCGGCCGAGGTCGCCCACCGCTGTCCGTGCGGTCTCCCCGACGTGATCGAGACCGCCCCGTACCTGCCGGACGGCTCGCCCTTCCCCACCCTGTACTACCTCACCTGCCCCCGCGCGGCCTCGGCCATCGGGCGGCTGGAGGAGCGCGGCCGGATGAGGGAGATGCAGGCCAGGCTCGCCGAGGACCCCGAGCTGGCCGAGCGGTACCGCGCCGCCGACCGCGACTACCGGGAGCGGCGCGACCGGGCGGCGGCCAAGGAGGGCATGCCCTCGCTGCCCGAGGGCATGCAGACCGCGGGCGGCATGCCCGAACGGGTCAAGTGCCTGCACTCGCTGGTCGCCCACGAGTTGGCGGCCCCCGGAACGAACCCTTTCGGACGCGAGGCGCTGGACGAGCTGCCCGAGTGGTGGCGTTCCGGATGCTGCGTCGATGCGATGATTGTCGACTAGGCACGGCTGTCACCAGCGGCCTCAGGGAGGGGACATGACGCGGGTAGCCGCGATCGACTGCGGGACCAACTCGGTCCGGCTGCTCATCGCCGACATCGTCGACGGCCACATGCGGGACGTCGAACGGGAGATGCGCATCGTCCGCCTCGGGCAAGGAGTGGACGAGACGGGTGAGCTCGCCCCCGAGGCGCTGGAGCGCACCTTCAAGGAGATGCGCGACTACGCCCGGCTCATCGGGCTGCACGGCGCGGAGAAGGTCAGGGTCGTGGCGACCAGCGCCACCCGCGACGCCCGCAACAGGGCCGACTTCGTGTCCGGGGTGAACGAGATCTTCGGGGTGAAGCCCGAGGTCGTCTCCGGTGAGGAGGAGGCCCAGCTCTCCTTCACCGGAGCCACCAGGGAGCTGGCCGTGCTCCGCCCCCTCCGCCCGTACCTGGTCGTCGACATCGGCGGCGGCTCCACCGAGTTCGTGGTGGGCGGCTCCGAGGTCGAGGCCGCCCGCTCCATGAACATCGGCTGTGTGCGGATGACCGAGCGGCACTTCAAGGGCGCCAACCCGCCCTCGCCCGAGCTGATCTCCAACGCGGTCGCCGACATCGACGCCGCGCTGCGCGAGGTCCGCCAGAGCGTCCCGGTCGCCGAGGCCCGCACCCTGGTCGGGCTGGCGGGCTCGGTCACCACGGTCGCCGCGATGAGCATGGGCCTGGAGACCTACGACTCCGAACGCATCCACCTGTCGCGCATCACCGCCGCCCAGGTGCACGAGACCACCCGCAAGCTGCTGCACATGACCCACGAGGAGAGGGCCGCCCTGGGGTTCATGCACCCCGGCCGGGTGGACGTCATCGGGGCCGGCGCGCTCATCCTCGACCGCATCATGCGCGAGTACGGGTTCGGCGCGGTGGTCGTCAGCGAGCACGACATCCTCGACGGCATCGCCTGGAGTCTCGTCTGAGCCCCGCCGGCCCGGGGCCGGCGACGGGTCCGGCGCCGTTCGTCCCTCCCGGCACCGGCTGGCCCGGGGACCCGGCGCTGCCGTCCACCCCGGTCGCGCGGACTCCGGCCGAGGTGGCGGAGCTCGCGGCGCGGGCGCCGGACCTGGCGGAGCTGTGCGCCAGGCAGTCGGTCTGCCGGGCGTGCCCGCGGCTGGTGGACTGGCGGGAGCGGGTCGCGGTGGAGCGTCGCAAGGCGTTCCGGGACGAGGAGTACTGGGGGCGCCCCATCGCCGGGTGGGGGGCGCCGGACCCGGCGATCCTCATCGTCGGTCTCGCCCCGGCCGCGCACGGCGGCAACCGCACGGGCCGTATCTTCACCGGTGACAGGTCGGGGGACTGGCTGTTCGCGTCCCTGCACCGCGTGGGGCTGGCACTCCGGCCCGAGAGCGTACGCGCCGGGGACGGGCAGGAACTGCTGAACACCCGGATGGTCGCCGTCGTACGCTGCGCGCCCCCGGACAACAAGCCGCTGCCGTCCGAACGCGACGCCTGCCGTCCCTGGCTGGCCAGGGAACTCCTCTTCACCCGGCCGAGGGTCATCGTCGCGCTCGGAGGCTTCGCCTGGCAGGCGCTGTGGCCCGCGCTGGCGGAGGCGGGAACGTCCGTGCCGCGCCCGCGCGCGAAGTTCACGCACGGCGCGGAGGTCCGGCTGGAGGAGACCCTGCTGCTCGGCTGCTACCACCCGTCCCAGCAGAACACCTTCACCGGGCGGGTCACGGAGGCGATGCTGGATGAGGTCTTCACCCGGGCCAAGGAGGCCGCGGGGCTCTGAGCGGAGCGCGGCACCGGGGAAGGCATGGGGAAAGGGGCAGGGCCGGGCTCAGCGGACTCGCCGCTGAACGCCCCCGTCAGGCCCTGACCCGTCCCCGCCTCCGGCCCCCGCCGGAGGTGTGACCCCGCTGGACCCTCGTGCGTCACGAGAGTGTGGTTGCAGAAGATGGGATGGCGGAAACCGGTACGAGGTTCGGAGATTCGGAAGAAAATCTCGGCCCCGAATGGCCACGCTCTTCGCGGCATGTGCCACACACCGTGCGGGACGGGTGGGATAGGGGTGGGCGAGCCTAAGATCAGCGGGGCGTCGTACGAGGGAGAACAGCATGGTGGAGGGGGCCGCGGGGCGGCTTGAGCCCTTGCTGACCCGGATTCTGGGTGATCCGCTGCCGGTCCGGGTGCGCGCCTGGGACGGCAGCGCGATCGGGTCGACCGGAACCCCGGTGTTCGTGATCCGCGACCGGCGGGCGCTGCGGCGGCTGCTGTGGAAACCCGGCGAGATCGGTCTGGTCCGCGCCTACGTCACCGGCGAGCTGGACATCGAGGGCGACGTGTGCGCCGCGCTCGGGGCGCTGCAGCGGGTGCTGCGCCACGACGACGAGGCGATCCGGCTGAGCGGCGACGACAAGCGCGAGATAGTCCGGACGGCGGTGATGCTGGGCGCGGTGGGACCCGAGCCGAAGGCGCCGCCGGAGGAGGGCGGCAGGGGCCTGCTGGAGGAGACCCCCGAGGAGCTCTACGCCCGGATGGCCGGCGACAGCCGCGCGCTGGGCACCGGGCGCTGGGAGGGCGCGACGACGTTGGCGGAGGCCCAGAACGCCGACGAGGCGCGGCTCGCCGCCAGGCTCGCCCTCGAACCGGGTGCCTCGGTGCTGGAGCTCAACGCCGGCTGGGCCTCCTTCTCCGCCCGGCTCGCCCGGGAGCACGGGGCCGAGGTGACGGCCGTCACCTCCTTCGACATCACCCCTCCGGAAGGGGTGCGGGTGGTTCCCGCCGAGCCCGCCGAGGGCTCCTACGACGTGATCGTCGCGCTCGCCGGGGTGCTGCCCCTGCACGGGGTGATCGGCAGGCTCGCCGCCCTGCTCAAGCCGGGCGGCCGGCTGCTGGTCCGCCAGCCCGTGCACCGGCAGGACTCCGTCCAGCGCCCGTTCACCAGCGACTACGTCTTCGGCTCCGACGAGGAGCTGCCCACGCTCGGGGCCTTCATCGAGGCGCTGGACGCGGTGGGCCTGGAGGTGCGGCGGGCGGTGGCGCTGCGCGAGGACTACGCCCGGACCCTCCGCGCCTGGGCCGCGGGCCTCCAGCGGGAGCCCCTGGAGGACGGCCGCGCCCGCACCTGGCTGCTGCACCTCGCGACCACCGCGCTGGCCGCCGAGACTGGCAGGATCGGGTTGTACGAACTGGACTCGATCCTGCGCTGAGGCATATTCCCCTTGCGCCGCGGAACGTTTTCCAGATATGGACCGTCTAATCGATGTGACGATTCTCAGTTGCCGGAGGAAATGATGGAGAGCAGGAACCCCGCGTTCCGCCACATGGGTGAACAGGCGCGTCGCGAGTACACGCCCTCCCCGCAGCAGCTCCAGGACATGTACAACCAGCCGGCGTACACGCCCCCGGCCGTGCGGACCATGACCGTCGACGACGTCGTCGTCAAGGGCTTCCTGAGCCTGGGCACCCTCGCCCTCACCGGCACCCTCGCCTGGGTCCTGAACCTCGGCATGGGTGTGGCCCTGGTCTCGGCCCTGATCGGCCTCGGCGTCGGCCTGTACCTGAGCTTCTCGGGCAAGGCGAGCGCCGCGCTGACCCTGACCTACGCCGCCTTCTACGGCGTCGCGGTCGGCACGATCAGCCACCTGTACAACGACTTCTACAACGGCATCGTGCTCCAGGCCGTCCTCGGCACGGCGCTGGCGTTCGGCGGCATGCTGGCCGTCTACTCGCTGCGCATCATCCGGGTGACGCCGAAGTTCACGAAGTACGTTCTGGCCGCCGGCATGGCCCTCCTCGGCCTCATGCTGGTCAACCTGGTCGCGAGCCTCTTCACCGACGGCGGCCTCGGCATCCGCGAGAACGGCGCCCTCGGCATCGTCTTCAGCGTCGTGGCGATCCTCGTCGGCTGCTTCTTCCTGATGCTCGACTTCGACATGGTCGAGCGCGGTGTGCAGGCAGGCCTTCCGGAGAAGTACTCCTGGGCCTGCGCCTTCGCCCTCACCAGCACCCTGGTCTGGATCTACCTGGAGGTCCTGCGCCTCCTGGCGATCCTCAACAGCAGCGACTGAGCGAGCCGACGCGCAGAAGCAACGAGAGATGCCCTCGGGAGAATCCCGAGGGCATCTCTCGTTGAGGCAAGGCACTGCGGAGAGCGCGAACGCGCCTCTCCGCAGTACCACGGCACCCACCATCCCGGTATGACGGGCTGGTGTCAGCTTGCTGCCACAGCGACGGCCTGAAGTGAATACAAACGATGATGTTGGGTTAGGCGAGCGCTAGCTGAGCCTCTCCAGGATCATCGCCATGCCCTGGCCGCCGCCGACGCACATGGTCTCCAGACCGAACTGCTTGTCGTGGAACTTCAGGCTGTTGATGAGGGTGCTGGTGATGCGGGCGCCGGTCATGCCGAAGGGGTGGCCGATGGCGATGGCGCCGCCGTTGACGTTCAGCTTGTCGATGTCGATGCCCAGCTCGTCGGCCGACGGCAGGACCTGCGCGGCGAACGCCTCGTTGATCTCGACCAGGTCGATGTCGTCGATGGTCAGGCCGGCCAGGGCGAGGGCCTTCTTGCTGGCCTCGACCGGGCCCAGACCCATGATCTCGGGGGAGAGGCCGGAGACACCGGTGCTGACCACGCGGGCGAGCGGGGTGATGCCCAGCTCGGCGGCCTTGGTGTCACTCATGATGACCACGGCGGCGGCGCCGTCGTTCAGCGGGCAGCAGTTGCCGGCGGTCACCGTGCCGTCGGGGCGGAAGACCGGCTTGAGCTGGGAGACGGCCTCGTAGGTGGTGCCGGCGCGGGGGCCGTCGTCCTTGTTGACCACGGTGCCGTCGGGCAGCGTGACGGGGGTGATGTCGGTGGCCCAGAAGCCGTTCTCGATGCCCTTCTCGGTGAGGTTCTGGGAGCGGACGCCGAACTCGTCCTGGCTCTGGCGGGACACGCCCTTGAGCCGGGCGACGTTCTCGGCGGTCTGGCCCATCGCGATGTAGACGTCGGGCAGGATGCCCTCCTCGCGCGGGTCGGTCCAGTCCTGGCCGCCCTCGGCCAGCTTGGCGGTGCGGGCCTCGGCGGGCGCGAACTTCTCGTTCTGGGTGTTGGGCAGCCCGTCGGAGGAGCCGAAGGCGAAGCCGGAGACGTGCTCGACGCCTGCGGAGACGATGACGTCGGCCTCACCGGCCTTGATGGCGTGCAGCGCCATCCGGGTGGTCTGCAGCGACGACGAGCAGTAGCGGGTGATGGTCGCGCCGGGGACGGTGTCCAGGCCGAGCAGCACGGACACGACGCGGCCCATGTTGTAGCCCTGGCGGCCGCCGGGCAGGCCGCAGCCCAGCAGGAGGTCGTCGATGCTGTTCGGGTCGAGCTGGGGGACCTTGGCCAGGGCGGCCTGGACCATGCTCGCGGCCAGTTCGTCGGCGCGCAGGTCCTTGAGGGAGCCCTTGAAGGCTCGGCCGATGGGGGAACGGGCGGTGGCGACGATCACTGCCTCGGGCATGGGATTCCTCTTCTCCTGGGGCCGTACCTCGGCCATCAAGTTACCGGTAAGTACTCTAATCCTGTTCTAGGACAAGATTCTAGAAATCCGGGGAGAAGCCGGCGGTGCCGGGGTGCTCCTTAGCCGTACATACCCGGGGTGGTGCCGGTGGTGTCCCTGGTGCCGTGGAGGGCGCCCTGCTCGTCCCGCCAGACCCGGTGGCCGTCGACGGAGCCGGTGAACCAGACGGGAGGCGGGGCCGAGACAGGGGTCTTCTCGCCGGTGGCGAGGTCGTAGGCGCACAAGGAGGCCACCGGGAAGAAGCCGGGGGCGCCTCCGGCCAGCCGCAGGGGCTCGGGCGAGGTGGTGCAGAAGGACCAGGCCCGCAGGCCCTGGAGGGGGACGGGAGCGGCCTGGCGCAGGTCGAACGCCGCGCCCTTGCGGCCGGGGATCCGGAATCCGAGGGTCGACAGGTCCGCGGAGAAGGACAACCACCAGGATGCGCCGCGGGGCACGTCCGCGGAGGGGATCGTGGTGAGCTTGCGGCCGGTGCGGGTGTCGATCCGGGCGAAGCCCTCGAAGTTCCCGGAGGAGCCGACCTCCCGGGTGATCAGGCCGACCGCCGGGTTCGGGCTCGGGTAGACCCGCAGCTGGCGCGGATGCGCCCACACGGGCGAGCCGTCGGCCAGCCGCAGCGCGAAGAAGCCGTAGGCCGACAACGACCGGCCCCGCCGGGCCGGCGCGACGTGGCCGAGGAGCAGTTCGCCCGCCGTGCCGAACGACCAGCCGCCCGAGAGGTCCACCCCGGAGCCCACCGCGTCCTCCACCGGGAACGTCCACAGCCGGCGTCCAGACCCGGTGGCGTGCGCGGCGAGGACCGGCCGCTCGGCCATGCGGAAGACCACGATGCGGTCCCGGTCGGCGTGCTCGACCTCGGCCAGCCCGCGCAGCCTCCACAGGGTCCGGCCGGTGCCGCCGTCCAGCACCACGAACCGGGGGCTGCGCTGGGCGGTCGACTCCGACAGGCATACGTTCGTCCCGCAGGCGACCGGCCCGAACGTGGATCTCACGCCCCGCGCCCACCGCTGCTCGCCCGTCCTGGCGTCGCGGGCCACGATCATGGCCTTCCACGGCCCCTCGGCGCGCGGCTCCAGCGCGACCACCACCGGCCCGGCGACGGCAGGGGGCTGCACCCCCATCCCGGGCAGCCGCCCGGCCATCGTCGCCGGGCGCGCCCACAGCCGCCTGCCCGTGGCCAGGTCGTCGACGACCGTCTCCAGGGCGCCGTCGGAGCGCAGTCCGGTGACGGCCACGACGCCCGAGCCCAGCGAGGCCCTGCTGACCGCGTTCACCCGGGTGTCGGTCCAGCTCGCCGCGGCGTGGGCGGTGTCCCGGTCCGTTCCGCCGGAGCATCCCGCCACCATCAGTGCCGAAAAGGACGCGGAGAGTAGTCGCTTGAGGGCGGCCGAGGGCATGGGGTGAACTCCAGGCGAAGGAGGGGGCCTCGGGCTCAGACCACGCCGGGTGCCACCTCGGGCAGGGTCGAGCCGTCGGACGAGGGACGGGCGGGAGCCGCGCCACCCGTGCGGCGCAGCAGCGTGACCCAGCGGGACATGCCGTTGCCGCCCCGTGCCGTCACCTCGGTGCCGGGCTTCTCCGCGGCCGAGGCGGCCGCGAGGTAGATGGGCAGGACTCCCTCGCCGAACCGGGCCTCGGGCTCGAGCCCCAGTGCGGCTGAGACCGAAGGTAGCAGGGCCGCCGCCGCCGCACCGTAACCTCGCGAAGACGGATGGTAACGATCCGCCGAGAAGAACTCGCCCGGTTCGATGGCGAAGTCCCGTCCGAGGAGGTCGCCGAGGGACACCGTGCGCCCGCCCGCCCGCACCACCACCACGGTCTGCGCGGCGGCGAGCTGGCGGCTGGTGCGCTGGGCGATCCAGCGCAGCGGCTGCATGAGGGGCTCGACCGAGCCCAGGTCGGGGCAGGTGCCCACGACGACCTCGGAGCCCGCGGCGCGCAGCCTCCGCACCGCCTCCTCCAGGTGCCGGACGGACTCGGCCGCCGCGACCCGGGCGGTGACGTCGTTGGCGCCGATCATGATCACCGCGATCTCCGGCTCGGCCTTCAGGGCCTGGGAGACCTGCTCGCGCAGGGCCTCGGAACGGGAACCGGAGACCGCCACGTTGGTCAGCCGGACCGGACGCCCCGCGCTGGCGGCCAGGCCCGAGGCGAGCAGGCCCGCCGCGGTCTCCTCCGGCTCGTGCACGCCGATCCCGGCGGCGGTGGAGTCGCCCAGCATGACGAAGGAGATCGGATCGCCGGGCAGCCAGCGCCCGTAGAGGCCGTCGGTGACCGGAGGCAGGAGGCTGGCCGACCCCTGGATGATCTTTCTGGCGAGCCGGGCCTCGGCCACCAGGAGGGCGAAGGTCAGCCCGCCCAGGACGGTCAGGCCGCCACCGCCGAAAGCCGCCGCCGTCACTATCCGGCGCGTGGTCAGAGCCCTCAGCATTCGCTCGCTCACCCCCGCGGGCTGGGTTAGTGTCGAAAACGGAATCTATCCGAGCGGCCGTGTGCTCGCGGACGGAAACACCGGCTGAAACGGATAGGAAACATAACGAGTATTCCCTTTCTTTCCAGCGCGCAAGACAAGGATGTCCCGTGCAGGTTCATGACTCGCTCATTCCCTTGATGGGAAACACTCCACTGGTCCGGCTGCGGAGCGTGACGGACGGACTGCCCGGCCAGGTGATCGCCAAGGTGGAGTACCTCAACCCCGGAGGCTCGGTGAAGGACCGCATCGCGGTCCGGATGATCGACGCGGCGGAGGCCTCGGGGGCGCTGCGGCCCGGCGGGACCATCGTCGAGCCGACCTCCGGCAACACCGGCGTGGGCCTGGCCATCGTCGCCCAGGAGCGCGGCTACCGGTGCGTCTTCGTGGTCCCGGACAAGGTCGCGGCGGACAAGGTCAACGTGCTGCGGGCCTACGGCGCCGAGGTCGTCGTCTGCCCCACCGCCGTCGCGCCCGACCACCCCGACTCCTACTACTCGGTCTCCGACCGGCTGGCCCGGGAGATCCCCGGCGCCTGGAAGCCCGACCAGTACTCCAATCCGGAGAACCCGAGGTCGCACTATCTGAGCACCGGCCCGGAGATCTGGGAGCAGACCGAGGGGAAGATCACCCACTTCGTCGCGGGGGTGGGCACCGGCGGCACCATCACCGGCGCCGGGCGCTACCTCAAGGAGGTCTCCGGCGGGCGGGTGAAGGTGATCGGCGCGGACCCGGAGGGCTCGGTCTACTCCGGAGGCACCGGCAGGCCGTACCTGGTGGAGGGGGTGGGCGAGGACATCTGGCCCGGGACCTACGACCCGGACGTCTGCGACGAGATCATCGCGGTCTCCGACAAGGACTCCTTCGTGATGACCCGGCGGCTGGCCCGCGAGGAGGGCCTGCTGGTCGGCGGCTCCTGCGGCATGGCGGTGGTCGCGGCGCTGCGGGTGGCCGAGCGGGCCGGGCCCGGGGCCGTCGTGGTGGTGCTGCTGCCCGACGGGGGACGCGGCTACCTGTCCAAGATCTTCAATGACGAGTGGATGCAGAACTACGGCTTCCTGTCGGCGGCCACCGACGAGGCCAAGGTCGCGGACGTGCTGGAGGGCAAGGGCGGCGGGCTGCCGGAGTTCGTCCACGCCCACCCGGAGGAGACCGTCGGCTCGGTGATCGAGCTGATGCGCGAGTTCGACGTCTCCCAGGTGCCGGTGCTCAAGGAGGAGCCGCCCGTCATGGCCGCCGAGGTGGTCGGCGCGATCGGCGAGCGGGAGCTCCTCGGCCTGCTGGTGGCGGGCAAGGCCCGGCCGGACGACCCGCTGTCGCTGCACATGTCGGAGCCGCTGCCCATGCTCGGCTCCGGCGACCCGCTCTCC
The DNA here is from genome assembly GCF_039871655.1 of Actinocorallia sp. B10E7. Taxonomy (NCBI): domain Bacteria; kingdom Bacillati; phylum Actinomycetota; class Actinomycetes; order Streptosporangiales; family Thermomonosporaceae; genus Actinocorallia; species Actinocorallia sp. B10E7. The sequence goes on along the minus strand of NZ_JBDPLZ010000001.1, from coordinate 867,063 downwards.
CGCGCGGTGGAGGTGCTGGAGAAGCACGGCGCGGCGGTCGTCCTGGTGGACGGCAAGCCCGCCGGGATGATCAGCCGTCAGGACCTGCTGGCCTTCCTGTCGACGGCCTGAACCCGGGGACGGGAACGGGGCGGTCCCCCTGAGGAGGGCCGCCCCGTGAGGTGGTGCGGTCACTGCTTGGCGAACTCCGGCCGGGGCTCGGCCTTCGCCTTGGCCCGGTCGCCGTGCCCCGGCCACCAGGCGGCGTGGCCGAGCAGGGCCGTGACGGCAGGGACCAGGAACGTCGCCATGACGAAGGCGGAGAGCATGATGCCGACGGCCACGCCGAAGCCCATCTGCTGCATCATCGCGACCGGGGCCAGGATCATGACGGCGAAGGTGCCCGCCAGGATCAGGCCGGCCGCCATGACCGTCGGGCCGCCGTGCTCGACGGCCAGCGCCGCGGCCTTCCTCGGCTCGTGGCCCTCCCTGGCCTCCTCGCGGAGCCTGGCGGTCATGAGGATGTTGTAGTCGGTGCCGATCGCCAGCACGAACAGGTACATGATGATCGGCAGCTGGAAGGTCACCCCCGGTTCGTCCTTCAGGAACTGGAAGAAGTACACGGCGGAGCCGATGGTGGCGGCGAAGCCCAGCAGCACCGCGGGCACCAGGTAGAGCGGGGCGACGAGGCTGCGCAGCTGCAGCGCCAGGATCAGCGCGATGAGCAGCGCCGCGACCGGGAGAATGACCGACAGGTCGCGGTTGTTCACCTCGTTGATGTCCGCGTAGATCGAAGTCGCTCCACCGACGTAGGCGCGGGTGCCCTCCGGCGCCAGATCGTGGACGGCGGGCCGGAGCTCGTCCTTGACCAGATTGATCGAGTCGTTGGAGTTCGGGTTCTCCTTGAGCAGCAGATCGACCCGGGCGATCGACTTGGTCGTCACCCCCAGGACCGCCTGCTGGACCCCGCCGACACCCGGTGCGGACTTGGCCTTCTCCGCGAAGGCGTCGAGCTGTGCCTGGGTGAGATCGGTGCCGTTCTCGCTCTTGAGGTAGACCTGGACGGGCATGGTGAGCCCGGGCGGGAATCCCTTCTGCATCTCCTTGACGGCCTGCGCCGACTCGGTGTCCTGCGGGAAACCGGCCTGGAAGTCGTAGTCGGCCTTGAAGAACCCGGCGCCCGAGGCCAGTGCGATCAGCAGTCCGCCGGACACCAGCGCCACCACCAGCGGCTTGGCTCCGACGAAGCCGCCGATCTTGCGCGCCGTGCTCGCCTCGGGCTGGGTCTTCCACGACTTGGACGGCCAGAAGACCGCGGGGCCCAGCAGGGAGACGAGCGCCGGGATCAGGGTGAGCGAGGTGATCGCCATGACCACCACCGCGATGGCCAGGGACGGGCCCCAGGCGCTGAACACCCCGAAGGCCGCCAGCAGGAGCACCAGGAACGCCACGGCCACCGCCGCCGCGGCGGAGGCGATGACCTCGCCGACCCGCTCCACCGCGTGGATCATCGCGGTCCGCTTGTCGTCGCCGGCGCGCAGCCGCTCCCGGAAACGGAACATGAGGAACAGGTAGTAGTCGGCGCCGATACCGAACAGGACGATCAGGATGATCGTCTCCAGCGAGTCGTCGCCGGAGAAGTCCAGCACCTTGGACGCGGTACCGATCAACCCCATCACCACGGACATGGTGAACGTGATCACGATGATCGGGATCAATGCGGCCAGCGGGGCGCGGAAGATCACCAGGATCAACCCGATGATCAGGACGAAGGTCGCGATGCCGACGATGGTGAAGGCCTGCTCGAAGGAGTCGGCGTTGTCGGCCCAGCTGGCGATGTCACCGCCGACCTTCGCCTCCAGGCCGCTTCCCTGAAGCTGGCCGGGAAGGGCCTTGCGCAGTTCCTTGACCGCGGCGAGCTGCTTCTCCTGATCCTCCAGCGACTGGCCCTGCATCGGCACGGTGATGATCTGGACCAGCTTGTTCGGCGCGACGGCCTCGGGGCCGGTGGCGACCGCGACGACCGACGGGGGCTTGGGCAGCGCCTGGGCGACCGCCGTCGTCTTGGCGACGTCCTGGTCGGTGAGCGGCTTGCCGTCCGTGCGCTTGACCACGATCAGAGCCGAGGTGGTCTCGGCCTGCGGGAAGGCCTTCGCGGAGATCTCGGTCGCCTGCAGCGACTCGTATTTGGAGGGAAGGAAATTGCTCTGGTCGGACTCGGTTTCCAGCTTGGGGGAGAGGGCGATGACGAGCACCGCCACCACAAGCCACGCCGCGATGGTCCACCAGGGATGTCTGACGACGGCGTTGCCGAGCCGTCCGAACATTTCGGAGCCTCTCTGCTGTGAGGGATTTATCGATTCTTTACGCAATCTAGGGGTGGGCTCCCCTGTCTGTGATCCACCCCGGTACCGAAAGTGGGCCTGGTACCTGCGGGGGAGAGTGACCTCCCTCAGGAGGAGAGGGCGAGCCCCTAGCCTGGGGGGATGAACGACCGGAGCTTCGAGACGCTGGCGATCCACGCGGGTCAGGAACCCGACCCGGTGACCGGGGCGGTGGTCCCGCCGATCTACCAGGTGTCCACCTACCAGCAGGACGCGATCGGGAGCCTGCGCGGCGGGTACGAGTACAGCCGCAGCGCCAACCCGTCCCGCACGGCCCTGGAGGAGTGCCTGGCGGCGCTGGAGGGCGGGAGGCGGGGGCTGGCCTTCGCCTCGGGGCTGGCCGCGGAGGACGCGGTGCTGCGGACCCTGTGCGGCCCCGGCTCGCACGTGGTGATCCCGAACGACGCCTACGGCGGCACCTACCGGCTGTTCGCCAAGGTCTACGAGCGCTGGGGCGTGTCGTTCTCACCCGTGCCGCTGGCGGATCCGGCGGCCGTCCGGGCGGCGATCCGGCCCGAGACGGCCCTGGTGTGGCTGGAGACGCCCACCAACCCGCTGCTGGGGATCGCGGACATCGAGGCCATGGCGGGGATCGCCCACGAGGCGGGGGCGCTGCTGGTCGTCGACAACACCTTCGCCAGCCCCTACCTGCAGCAGCCGCTGGCGCTCGGCGCGGACGTGGTGCTGCACTCCACCACCAAGTACCTGGGCGGGCACTCCGACGTGGTCGGCGGGGCCGTGGTCACCGCCTCGGACGAGCTGGGCGGGCGGCTGGCCTACCACCAGAACGCGATGGGCGCGGTGGCCGGGCCGTTCGACTCCTGGCTGACCCTGCGCGGGATCAAGACCCTGGCGGTGCGGATGGACCGGCACGGAGCCAACGCGGCCCGGGTCGTGGAGCTGCTCACCCGGCACCCGAAGGTCACCGGCGTGCTCTACCCGGGGCTGCCCGACCACCCGGGGCACGAGACCGCGGCCAAGCAGATGCGCGGCTTCGGAGGCATGGTCTCCTTCCGGATGGCCTCGGAGGAGGCGGCGGTCGCGGTCTGCGAGGCCACGGAGCTGTTCATCCTCGGGGAGTCCCTGGGCGGCGTGGAGTCGCTGATCGAGCACCCGGCCAGGATGACCCACGCCTCGGCCGCCGGGTCCCCTCTCGAGGTCCCGGCGGACCTGGTGCGGCTGTCGGTCGGCATCGAGGAGTGCGGCGACCTGCTCGCCGACCTGGAGCAGGCGCTGGAGAAGGCGTGACGGGGTTCGGGGGCGTTCTTCCGGTGGGGGACGGTCAGTCGGCGTTCCAGTAGCTGTCGCCCTCGAAGATCAGGGCGGCGGCGCCGACGAGGCCGGAGGTCTGGCCGAGGGCGGCGGGGACGACCCGCACACCGCGGGCGAACTCCATGCGGGCGTGGGCGCGGAAGGTCTCCTCCAGGGGGGCGAACAGCAGCGGTCCGGCCTGGGCGAGGCCGCCGCCGATGGCGACCACCTCCAGGTCGCACAGGTGGGTGGCCGAGGCGATGCCGATGCCCAGGGCGCGGCCCGCCCGGCGCATGGCGGCGACCGCGATGGGGTGGCCCCGGGTGGCGTCGGCGGCCAGGTCCTTGGCGGTGGCCACCATCTGCTCCGGACGCCAGCCCTCGGCCTGCGCCCAGGCGGCCAGGGCGGGGCCGCGGGCGATCGCCTCCAGGCAGCCGCGCCCGCCGCAGGTGCAGGGCAGGCCGCCCGGATCGACGACGATGTGGCCGATGTGGCCGGCGTTGCCGCTGGCCCCGTCGATGAGCCGCCCGCCCAGGATCAGCCCGCCGCCGACGCCGGTCGACACGACCATCCCCAGCACGTTCCGCGCGCCCTTGCCCGCGCCGCGCCAGTGCTCGCCGATCGCGACGGCGACGGCGTCGTTGTGCACCCGGACGGGGAGCCCCGGGTGGCGCTCCCGCAGCCGGTCGCGCAGGGGGAAGCCGCGCCAGCCGGGGATGTTGAGCGGGGAGACCTCGCCGGAGGGCCACTGCATGGGCCCTCCACAGCCGACACCGACGCCGATCAGTTCGGCGTCGGTGTGCAGCTTGTCCAGGAGGGCCTCCAGCGTCCGCCACAGACCTTCGGCGTCCACTCTGGGGGTCTCGGCTCTTTCGTAGGACTCGATCCTTCCGTTCGGATCGACGATTCCCACGGCCATCTTGGTGCCACCGATGTCTACGGCTAGAACGCGCGTTTCTTTCATACGGCGCTGTCCTTCCTGCGGTCGGAGCCTGCGAAGGCGAGAATGGAGGCGGTGAAACCGTGAATATGGTTGCGGCCGGCGACCGGACCGATCTCCCCGTCGGCGAAGAAGCCTCCGACGGAGCCGAACTGGCCCAGGGCCCGCACGTCGTGGTCCGAGGCGCCGAACATCGCGCGTCCCCGGCCGTTGCAGGAGAAGAGCAGAGCCCCTTCGACGGGGCCCACGTCGAAACCCCTCACCAGCTTGGTGAGGTTGCTGTCGGCGGCCCCGGCGTCCCGTACCTGGAACCTGACCGTCTGGCCGGTCTCGACCACGTCGCCGACGGCCAGCGCGCCGGTGTCGGCGTCGACCCCCACGACGCCGCGCACCAGGAAGTCGCCCTGCTCATGGTCCTCGGCGTACTCGTCCATGGCGATCCCGATGAGCAGGCCCTGGGTGGCCAGCTCGCGTTCGGGTTCGGACAGGTCGGTGATGATCTCCTCCAGCTTGTCCAGGGCGGGGGCCCCGGCCAGCTCGAACAGGACGTTCTGGTCGGCGCTGGTCACCGTCATGGGCGGGCCGATCGGGCGGGCGCCCTGGCTGAGCAGGGTGACGGCGTGGACGGGGCCGCTGATGACCACGCCGACCGCGCCGGACTCGACCACCTGGTCGTCCACGAAGAGCCGGGTCTCGCCCTGGCCGCCGCCCGCGAGGCCGCCGACCAGCGGGAGTCCGGGCAGGACCTCCTCGGAGCGCTCGACGAAGGCGTCGGCCGGGAAGGAGTACGGATCGGCGAGCAGGACCCCGACCACGTCCTCGGGTGTGCTCTCCGGCATGCCCACGACGACCAGGCGTTCGTCCGACTGGAGGGTCTCCAGCCGGAAGGGCTCCAGCCGGGCCCCCGGCAGGATCGCGGCCCAGGCGCTGACGGCCGAGGCCTCCTCGATGGCCCGGCCCGCCGCGATCACCCCGTCGGCGCTGCATCCCAGTATCGTGCGGGCGTCGCTGTAGGCCATCGCGTGCCGCGCCGCCCGCTCGACCTCCTGGGCGTCCGTCCCGTGGACGAACACGCAGAGAAGGTCGGCGGGCCCGTCCAGGGCCCTGGTCGCCTGCCGTACGGCCTCCTCGGCCGCGCGGACGAGATCGGGCCCCATCGCCAGTCCGTCCCCGAAACGAGTCATGCTTTTGATTCAACCGGGCTTGACCCGAATCCGAAACCACTCCCGTGTAAACAGTGCGGTTGGGACATGAGGGACGTAATCTCGTTTAGGTGCCTTCCCAACCGCGTGAGACCACGCTCGCCGAGTTGCTCGAATCCGGTCATGTCCACCGGCCGGTGAAGACCGAACTGCGAGAGAATCTCCTGTCACGTTTGAAAACAGGGGAAACGAGATTTCCGGGGATCGTGGGTTTCGATGAGACCGTGCTCCCCCATGTGGAACGAGCCCTGCTGGCAGGGCACGACCTGGTCCTGCTGGGCGAGCGGGGCCAGGGCAAGACCCGCCTGATCCGGACACTGGTCGGCCTGCTCGACGAGTGGACCCCGGTGATCGAGGGCTGCGAGATCAACGACCATCCGTTCGAGCCCGTCTGCATCCGCTGCAAGAGGCTGGCCGAAAAGGCGGGCCCGGAGCTTCCGATCACCTGGAAGCACCGGGAGGAGCGGTACGGCGAGAAGCTCGCCACCCCCGACACCTCCGTCGGCGACCTCATCGGCGACGTCGACCCGATCAAGGTCGCCGAGGGCCGCACCCTGGGCGACCCCGAGACGGTGCACTACGGGCTGGTGCCCCGCACCAACCGGGGGATCTTCGCCGTCAACGAGCTGCCCGACCTGGCCGAGCGCATCCAGGTGGCGCTGCTGAACGTGCTGGAGGAGCGGGACGTCCAGATCCGCGGCTACTCCCTGCGGCTGCCCCTGGACCTGATGCTCATCGCCTCGGCCAACCCCGAGGACTACACCAACCGGGGCCGGATCATCACCCCGCTGAAGGACCGCTTCGGCGCGGAGATCCGCACCCACTACCCGCTGGAGCTGGACACCGAGCTGGAGCTGATCGTCCAGGAGGCCGGCCTGGTCGCCGAGGTGCCCCGGCACCTGCTGGAGGTGATCGCCCGGTTCACCCGGCTGGTCCGCGAGTCCAAGGCCGTCGACGCCCGCTCCGGGGTCTCGGCCCGGTTCTCCGTCGCCGGCGCCGAGACGGTCGCGGCCGGGGCGCTGCGCCGGGCCGCGCTGGCGGGCGAGGAGCGGCCCGTGGCCCGGGTCTGCGACCTGCCCGCGGTGGTGCCGAGCCTCATGGGCAAGGTCGAGTTCGAGGTCAGCGAGGAGGGCCGTGAGCAGGAGGTGCTGGAGCACCTGCTGCGCCGGGCCGTCGCCGAGACCTTCCGGCGGCACCTGGGCGGGGCCGACCTGTCCGGGCTGCTGGAGAGGTTCGACGCGGGCGAGACCGTCGACACCGGCGAGCTGGTGCCCTCCGCGGACCTGCTGCGCCGACTCGGCCCGGTGCGCGGGCTGGCCAAGCTGATGGAGCTGCTGGGGCTGGACGGGGACTCTCCCGGCCAGGCCGCGGCGGCGCTGGAGTTCGCGCTGGAAGGCCTGTACCTCACCCGGCGCCTGTCCAAGGACGTCTCGGGCGAGGGCGCGACCTACCGAATCTGAGGGCGCACCTGAGGGGGAGCCATGAAATACCGGTACGGACCCTACCGGGAGGGACCCGACCCGCTGGCACCGCCGTACGACGTCCGCGAGGCGCTCGACGCCGTCGGCGAGGAGGTGCTGAACGGCGGCCGGGTCGGCGACGCCCTGCGCGACCTGCTGCGCCGCGGCCTGGACGGAGAGAACGGCCGCCGCGGCCTGGACGACCTGCTGCGACAGGTCCGGGAGCGCCGCCGCGAGCTGCGGGAGCGCGGCCGCATGGACGGGCTCCTGGAGCAGGTCAGGGCGCTGCTGGACACCGCGATCGGCCAGGAGCGCGCCGAACTGTTCCCCGACCCGTCCGACGAGGCACGGCTGCGCGAGGCGGAACTGGACCAGCTGCCTTCCGACACGGCCAGTGCCGTCCGGTCCCTGCGGGACTACCAGTGGCGCTCCGAAGCGGCGCGGCAGACGTTCGAGCAGCTCAAGAACATGTTGCGCAGCGACGTCCTGGACGCCCAGTTCGAGGGCCTCAAGCAGGCGCTCCAAGGCGGAGACCCCGCCCAGGCGGAGCGGGTCAAGCACATGATGGCCGCGCTCAACGCGATGCTGGAGGCCGACGCCAGGGGAGAGCACCGCCAGGAGGACTTCGACGCCTTCATGGCCGAGTACGGGGACCTCTTCCCCGACGAGCCGCGCACCCTGGAAGAGCTGGTGGACTCCCTGGCCCGCCGCTCGGCCGCGCTGAACCGGCTGATGAACTCCCTCAGCCCCGAGCAGCGCGCCGAGCTGGCCGAGCTCATGGCCGAGTCGCTGCAGGACGCCGGCCTGGAGCTGGAGATGGCCCGGCTGGGCGACGCGCTGCGCCAGCGCCGCCCCGACCTGGACTGGACCGGCCGGGAGAGCATGGACGGTGACGACCCCCTCGGCCTGGGCGACGCCACCAGCGCGCTGGCAGACCTCGCCGACCTCTCCGAGCTGGAGTCGGCGCTGCGCCAGGACTACCCGGGCGCCAGCCTGACGGACGTGGACGAGGAGGCGGTCCGGCGGGCGCTGGGCCGCAGTGCCGTGGACGACCTGGCCGAGCTGCGCCGGATCGAGGCCGAGCTGGAGCGGCAGGGCTACCTGAACCGGGAGGGCGGGAAGCTGGAGCTGACCCCCAAGGCCGTCCGCAGGCTGGGGCAGACCGCGCTGCGCCGGGTCTTCTCCCGGCTGAAGGGCGGCAGGAACGGTCAGCACGACCAGCGGAGCGCCGGTCAGGCGGGGGAGTTCACCGGCACGTCGCGGCAGTGGCGGTTCGGCGACGAGCAGCCCCTGGACGTGGTCCGGACGGTCTCCAACGCCCTCCTGCGGGATCCGTCCGACGTCCGGCTGCTGCCGGAGGACTTCGAGGTCAAGGAGACCGAGCGGCGCACCGGCGCGGCCGTCTGCCTGCTGGTCGACCTGTCGTACTCGATGGTCATGCGGGGGGCCTGGGCGGACGCCAAGCAGACGGCCCTGGCCCTGCACTCCCTGGTCAGCACCCAGTACCCGCAGGACGCCATCCAGATCATCGGGTTCTCCCACCACGCCCGGGTGCTGCAGCCGGAGCAGATGGCCGTCCTGGACTGGGAGATGGTCCAGGGCACCAACCTGCACCACGCGCTGCTGCTGGCCGGACGGCACCTGGACGCCCATCCGGGCTTCGAGCCGATCGTGCTGGTGGTGACCGACGGCGAGCCGACCGCGCACCTGCAGTCCAACGGGCTGCCGGTGTTCGACTACCCGCCGACGCCCGAGACCCTGGTGCTCACGTTCGCCGAGATCGACAAGATGACCAGGCGCGGGGCCACCCTCAACGTCTTCATGCTGGCCGAGGACCGCAGGCTGGTGGCGTTCGTGGAGGAGCTGGCCAGGCGCAACGGGGGAAGGGTCTTCTCCCCGGACTCGGGCCGTCTCGGAGAGTACGTGGTCAGCGACTATCTGCGATCGCGGGGTTAAGGTCGTGGTATGTCGACAGCTGATCGCATCCTGCTCATCCTGCACGTCGGGTTCGCCGTCTTCACCCTGGGCCCGCTGACCGCCGCGACCATGTCCACGCCCCGCTACATCAGGGCCGGCAAGATCGAGGTCCTACGCTATCTGCGGCTGGTGACCCGCCTGTACGGGCTGGGCTCGCTGGGCGTCTTCCTGTTCGGGCTGTTCCTGGCCGAAGGCCGGTTCGACCAGATATGGCTGTCGGTGTCGATGACCCTGTTCATCGTCGCCCTCGCTCTGCTGCTGGTCGTCGAACGGGACCAGCGCAAGGCCATCTCCAAGCTCTCGGGCGGCCACGGAAAGGAGACGGGACGGGCCGGCCCCGAGGCGTCGGACACCAAGGCCGAGCAGGGCAGGATCGCCGCCCTCTCGGGCATCGTGGCCCTGCTCTGGCTGGTGATCCTGGTCCTGATGTTCTGGAATTAGCGCGGGGGCGTCACTTGGCCCACTTGGCGATCCACTTGAGGACCTGGGTGTAGTTCTTCTTGTTCTTGAGGATCTCGCCGCCGTGGAGGGCGCCGGGCAGCCGCCGCAGGGTCACCGGGACGCCTGCGGCGCGCATCTCCGAGCGCAGGGTCGTGCTCTGCTCGACGCCCACGAACTCCTTGGCCGAGTGAATGATCAGGGCCGGGGCGTCGCCCTGGGTGACGTGCTCCTCGGGGGTGGCGTCGGTGAGCAGGGGCCAACAGTCGGGGTCCTGGAAGACGGGGGCGCATCCCAGCAGCTTGACCACGGCCTGGCGGAGCTTGCGGGTGTAGGTGTCGGCGCCGTCCCGGCCGCCCGCCTCGTAGCCCTCCAGCGGGGAGTTGACGGGGGAGAGGGCCACCACGGCCCGCACCCGGGAGCTGCCGGTCCCGCGCACGGCGAGGATGGAGGCGAGCTGGCCGCCGGCCGAGGTGCCCATCGCGATGATGCGCCGCTGGTTGACGCCCAGCTTCTTGGCGTTCTTGTGCAGGTACGTCACGGCGGCCCCGACGTCGTCGCTCTGCGCGGGCCAGACGGCCTGCTGGCTCAGCCGGTAGTTGGTGGCGAACACCAGGTAGCCGCGCCCGGCGAGGTCCCTGGCGATGGCCTTCCAATGGCCTTTGTCGCCGCCCCACCAGTAGCCGCCGTGGATGAGGAGGATCGCGGGCCGCTTCTTCTTCGCGGAAGGCGCGGCGTACATGTCCATGCGCTGCGGCTTCAGCTTGCCGAAGGCGATCGTCTTGGTCTGGACTTTCGGTGCGGCCTGGGCGGATCCCGTCCATCCCAGGGAGGCGGCCAGCATCACGAATGTCACCAGAAGCACGCGCATGGGGCAGCAGCCTAGTAGGTGTGAACCTCCCATAAGGAAAGACCGGGAAGGTTTCCCAGGACCCGTCACATCCGCTCCGCCTCGCGGAAGCCGGGGGTCGCGCGGTAACGTCCCCTCTGACCAGCGCGACTGAGCCGAGCACTCCGGGAGATGACTCAGTGAGCCGAACCCGCTACTGGACCGCGGCCGCCGTCTTGTCGGGGGTCCTGGTCGCGTCCCTCCCCTTCGCCGTGGGCATGATCAAGGAGGAGGCCTCCCCGGACCCGGACTCCGCGGAGCGGAACGAGACGGCTCGGCCGCGCGAGTACGAGAGAGTGGGCTACTTCCCGCGCTGGGCGTCCTACCAGCGCAAGTTCCATGTGAAGAACCTGGTGACCAGCGGCGCGGCCGGCAACCTCACGACGGTCCAGTACGCGTTCGCCGAGCTGGACTCCAAGGGCCGGTGCTTCGTGACCACCGAGCCGGGCTCTGGCAGCGCCCACGACGACTACGTCCGCCCCTACAAGGCCGAGGCCAGCGTGGACGGGGTCGCCGACGCCGCGGACGCCCCGCTGCGCGGGCACTTCGGGCAGTTGCAGCGGTTGAAGAAGCAGTACCCCGACCTCAAGATCAGTCTCGCGATCGGCGGCTGGACCGGCTCGAAGTACTTCTCCAACGGGGCGCTCACCGCGGCCTCGCGCAAGGCGATGGTCGAGTCCTGCCTCGACCTGTTCATCCGGGGCGACCTGCCCAAGGTCGGGACCGCGGGCGGCCGGGGCGCGGCCGCGGGCCTGTTCGACGGCATCGACATCGACTGGGAGTGGCCGTCCTCGCCGGGCTACAACGACAACGTCCACCGGCCGGAGGACAAGCGCAACCTCACCCTCCTGCTGGCCGAGTTCCGCCGCGGGCTCGACGCCCAGGGCGAGGCGGACGGCAAACGCTACGGGCTGACGATGTTCATGCCCGCGGCCCCCAACGACGTCAAGAACCTCGAGGTCGAGAAGATCCACCGGTACCTCGACTACGGAAACCTTCAGGGCTACGACCTGCACGGCCAGTGGGAGGAGCGCGCCAACCACCAGAGCAACCTCTACGACGTCGCCGACGACCCCGGGACACCCGGGAGGTTCAGCGTGGACTCCGCGCTGAACGCCTACCTCGGCGCCGGATGGCCCGCCTCCAAGATGACCTTGGGCATCCCGATGTACGGCCGCGGCTGGAAGGGCGTCCCCGCCAAGAACCGGGGCCTCTGGCAGGCCGGGACGGGCGGTGCCAGAGGAGCGCACGAGGTGGGCCTGGAGGACTACAAGCTCCTCGTACGCCGGAAGGGCACCGTCTACAGGGACGACAGGGCGGGCGCCGTCTGGAAGTACGACGGCGACACCTGGTGGTCCTACGACGATCCGGAACTCGTCGAGGTGAAGGCCGCCTACATCAGGAAGAAGAAGCTCCGGGGCGGCATGTTCTGGTCCCTGGACGGCGACGACGACCGGGCGTCCCTGAGCACGGCCCTGTTCAAGTCCCTGTCCTGACGGGCGCGCCCTCCCCGTGCTGCGAGGATGAGGACATGAGCCACACCGTCACCCTCGACGCGATCCGCCGGGCGGAGGAGGGGCTGCGCGACGTCATCGTCCGCACCCCGCTGCTGCACTCCCGGTACCTGTCGGAACTGGTGGGCGGCCCCGTCCACCTCAAGTGCGAGAACGTGCAGCGCACCGGCTCCTACAAGATCCGCGGCGCCTACACCCGGATCTCCCGGCTGAGCCCGGAGGAGCGCTCCAGGGGAGTGGTGGCGGCCAGCGCCGGCAACCACGCGCAGGGGGTGGCGCTGGCCGCCTCGCTGCTGGGCTGCAAGGCGACCATCTTCATGCCGGCGGGGGCCCCGCTGCCCAAGGTGGAGGCGACCCGCGCCTACGGGGCGCAGATCATCTACCCCGGCGACTCGGTGGACGCGTGCCTGCCGGCCGCCCAGAAGTACGCCGAGGAGAACGGGGCGGTGTTCATCCACCCGTTCGACCACCCCGACATCGTCGCGGGCCAGGGGACGCTCGGGCTGGAGATCCTCCAGGAGTGCCCGGACGTCCGGACGGTCGTCACCGCCGTGGGCGGCGGCGGGCTCGCCTCGGGGCTGGGCGTCGCGCTCAAGGGCGGGGGCTTCACCGGGAGCCTGCTGGGCGTGCAGGCCAAGCGGGCGGCGGCCTTCCCGCCTTCGCTGGCGGCGGGAAGGCCGGTGGGCATCACGCCGAGCCCGACGATGGCCGACGGCATCGCCGTGGGACGTCCCGGAGAGCTGACCTTCGAGCTGGTCTCCGAATACGTCGACTCGGTGGTGACGGTCTCCGAGGAGTCGATCTCCCGGGCGATGCTGCTCAGCCTGGAGCGGGCCAAGCAGGTGGTGGAACCGGCGGGCGCGGCCTCCATCGCCGCGCTGCTGGAGCACACCTACGCGATGCGCCCGCCGGTGGTGGCGGTGCTGTCCGGCGGCAACATCGACCCGCTCCTGCTGTCCAAGGTGCTGCGCCACGGCCTGGCCACCGCCGGGCGCTACATGGTCGTCCGGGTACGGCTCACCGACCGGCCCGGAGCGCTGGTGCGGCTGCTCTCGGAGCTGGCCGACCTCGGCGTCAACGTCCTGGACGTCGTGCACGAGCGGGTGGCGGCCCGGCTGCACCTGGAGGACGCCGAGGTGGTCCTGCACCTGGAGACCCGCGGCCCCGAGCACAGCGAGGAGGTCGTGGGACGGCTGCGCAAGCAGAACTACACCGTCAAGTTCTCCTGAGCGGGACGGGACGTCTCGCCGGTCAGAGCTGGGGCTTGCCGGCGGTGTAGACCCACTTCTTGAACAGGGCGTCCAGCTGCTTGCCGCTGAACTTCTCGGCGAAGGCGTGGAACTGCCTGGTGCTGACCGTCTTGCCGCGGTAGGAGGCGAGCCAGGCGCGGACGAGCCGGAAGAAGACGTCGTCGCCGAGCTCCTTGCGCAGCGCGTGGACGGTCATCGCGCCCCGCTGGTAGACGAGGTTGTCGAAGATGTGGTCGCGGCCGGGGTCGCCCAGCACGCCCTTCCACACGTCGGCGCCGGGGCCCGCGGAGTAGGCGCCGCGGAAGCGCTGCTCGGCGGTGCGCTCGCCGTTCCGCTCGCTCCACAGCCACTCGGTGTAGGTCGCGAAGCCCTCGTTGAGCCAGATGTCCCGCCACTTGGCGGGGGTGACGCTGTCGCCGAACCACTGGTGGGCCAGCTCGTGGACGACGAGGTCGTCCGGCGGGTTCTGGCCGGAGGTGTTCCAGTCGTGCACCGGGCGGGCCTGGGTCTCCAGGGAGTAGCCGACGTCGAGCTTGTCGACGATGCCGCCGGTCGAGGTGAACGGGTAGGGCCCGAACAGCTTCGACTGCCACTTCAGGACGGTCCTGGTCTTCTTGTCGTAGGTCTGGAGCTGTTTCTTGGAGGCGGCCAGTGCGGAGTCGAACGCGGTGACGCTCTGCAGCCCGCCGCTCCTGGTGCGCAGGACCTCGTAGTCGCCGATCGCGACCATGGACAGCTCGCTGGACATCGGCTGGCGCATCCGCCAGCGGTGGACCGCCTTGCCGCCCTTGACCTTGCGGCTGACGAAGTCGCCGTTGGCCAGCGCCGTCAGGTTCTTGGGGACGGTGACGGCGAACGTGTAGGTCGCCTTGTCCTTGGGGGTGTCGTTGACCGGGAACCAGCTGGCGGCGCCGAACGGCTGGTTGAGGGCGACCGCGCCGTCGGAGGTGGTGATCCAGCCGGACGTGCCGAGCGGCTGGTCGGCGATCTTGTCGGGGTGCCCGCTGTAGCGGACCGTGACGGTGAACCTCTCACCCAGCCGCAGGCCCTTGGCCGGGGTGACGGTGAGCTCCTGGAAGCCGGAGCGCTTCCACTTGGCGGCCTTGCCGCCGACCCGGACGCTCTGCACGGTCAGGCCGTGCAGGTCGAGGTTGAAGCGGGAGAGGTTCTGCAGGGCGATGGCGGTGATGGTCGCCGTGCCGGTCAGGTGCTTGGCGGCCGGCGCGTACTCGAGCCGGAGCCCGTAGTGGCGGACGTCGTACCCGCCGTTGCCCATTTTGGGGAAGTAGGGGTCTCCGGCGCCCGCCGAGCCGGGACGGTAGTCGACCGCGGCGTCGGCGGACACCGGAACCAGGACCAGCGATGCCGTCAGAGTGGTGGCGGCCAGCAGCCGGGGAACGGTCATCTACGGTGTCTCCTGTCACGGGGGTCTTTCCATCTTCACCCGTGCGACACCGTATCGGCGGTAACGACACGTCCGGCACCGACCCGCCGGTGATCACCGGCGGGTCGATGACGGATCACCGGCTGCTTCTGTAATCACCGGCTGCTTCTGTAATCACCAGCTGCCCTTGGCGGGCTTGCCCTTCTGGTAGAGCCAGACCTTGAAGAGCCGGTCCAGCTGCTTGCCGGAGATGCGCTCGGAGAGCGCGACGAACTCCGCGGTGCTCCCGTGGCCGTTCCTGTTGTCGGTGGCCCAGGTGCGCAGGATGCGGAAGAAGTCGCGGTCGCCGACCTTGCGGCGCAGCGCCTCCAGGGTCATCGCGCCCCGGATGTAGACCGAGAAGCCGAACATCTCCGCGCGTCCCGGGTTGCCGGGAACCGGGCTGAGGGCGGGTGAGCCGCCGGACTGCCGGTAGTAGCGGTCGAAGATCTTGCGGGTGCTCTCGTGCCGGTTGTTGTGCTCCTTCCAGAGCCACTCGGCGTAGGTCGAGAAGCCCTCGTTCAGCCAGATGTCCTCCCAGCGGCGCAGGCTCACGCTGTTGCCGAACCACTGGTGCGCGAGCTCGTGCACGACGAAGGCCTCGTCCGGCACGAAACCGCCGTAGACCGGCCGGCTCTGGGTCTCCAGCGCGTAACCGAGCTGGGGGTCGTCGACGATGCCGCCGGCGGTGGTGAACGGGTAGGGGCCGAAGATCTTCTGCTGCCAGCGCAGCGATTTGATCGTGGTGTCGTGCACCCGCTTGAGGGACTTGCGGTACTTGGGGTCCACCGCGGTGATGACCTGGATGCGGCCCAGCCGGCTGCGCCGCTCCACGAAACTGCCGATGGCGACGGTCGCCAGGTAGGTGGCCATGGGCGTGCGCTCGTGCCAGCCGTAGGTGGTCAGGCCGCCCTTGGTGACGGGCCTGTCCGGCTCGCCGTTGGCGTAGGCGCGCAGCCGGGACGGCACGGTGATCGAGAAGTCGTAGGTCGCCTTGTCGCTGGGGTGGTCGTTGGACGGCAGCCAGGCCGCGGCGCCGTCGGGCTGCGCGGCGACCAGCGCGCCGTCCCTGGTCTTGTTCCAGCCGTAGGAACCGAGCCCCGGGTTGTTGAAGGCGGGCGGCGTCCCCGTGTAGCCGACGACCGCCTTGAAAGCCGCGCCCTTCTCGATCGGCCTGGCCGGGGTGACGACCAGCTCCTGCCCCTCCCGCTTGTACTCGGCGGGCCTTCCGTCCACGGTGACCCTGGTGATCTTCGGACCCCGGTAGTCGAGGTCGAAGGAGGTCAGCTCCTGCGACGCCTTCGCGTCGATCCCCACGATGGCGTCCACCCGGTGCCCCGCCGGGGTGAACTTCAGATCCACCTCGTAGTTGCGGACGTCGTAGCCTCCGTTCCCGCTTTTGGGGAAGTAGCGGTCACCGAGCCCGGGATCCCCGGGTCCGGCCGCTCCTGCCATCGCTCCGGCGCCCGCTCCCGGGGAGATCCCCACCAGAAGCGCCGCCGCGGTCCCTGCCGCCACTGTTCGAAACCCATGCACGGGACCCACCTTGCGCGGGGCGGTGGGCGCTGTCGCGGGCGCACACGGCACTTGACGGAGTGCTGACCACCGATCTACTCAGCGCGGAGGGCGGACCGGCTCGTACAGCCAGGCCTGGAAGAAGGAGGACAGCTCCTGCCCCGACACGCTCTCGGCGAGGTCGACGAACTGCTCGGTGGTGGCGTTGCCGTACCGGTGGTCCTCGGCCCACCTGCGCAGCAGGGAGAAGAACTCGTCGTCCCCCATCTTCGCGCGCAGGGCGTGCAAGGTCATCGCGCCGCGGTCGTAGACGGCGAAGGAGTCGAACAGCCGCTCACGTCCGGGGTCGCCGGTGAGGACCTGCCAGGAGGAGGGGGGCGTCTCCTGGTAGAGGGAGTCGAACCGGGACTGGAGGGACTGTCCGCCCATGCGCTCGCCCCAGATCCACTCGGCGTAGCTGGCGAAGCCTTCGTTGAGCCAGATGTCCTGCCACCGGGTGACGCTGATGCTGTCGCCGAACCATTGGTGCGCCAGCTCGTGCGCGATGATCGTCTCACTGGGGTCGAAGTCGCCGTAGATGGAGCGGGACTGGGTCTCCAGCGCGAAGCTCACCGCGGCGTTGTCGATGACGCCGCCGGTCGAGCCGAACGGATAGCGGCCGAACAGCTTCACCCACTCGTCGGTGATCTTCGCCTTGGCCTGGTAGAAGTCGTCGATCGAGGGGGTCCGGACGGAGGAGTCCACGGCCACCATGATCGGGATTCCGCCGGGAGTCACCCCCTCCTTCACCCGGAAGTCACCGACGGCGATCATGGCCAGGTAGGTGGCCATCGGCTGCTCGACCGTCCACTTGGTGGTGGTCAGGCCGTTCGCAGTGGACGCCGGGCCGCTCTCCCCGTTGGCGACGGCGGTGAGGTTCTGCGGGACGGTCAGGGCGAGGTCGAAGGTGGCCTTGTCGCTGGGGTGGTCGTTTCCGGGGAACCAGGTGTGCGCCCCGCTGGGCTGGCAGGCGACGGCGACGCCGTCGGGGGTCTCGATCCAGCCGTACTGCCCGAGGATCGGGTCGTTGACGGCCCGAGGGGTGCCCGAGTAGGCGACGGTGACGGTGAAGTCGCTGCCGCCCGCGACGGTGGCGGACGGCTGGACGACGAGCTCGGATCCCTCGTGGTCGAAGTCGGCCTTCCTGCCGTTGACCTTGACCTGGGAGACGTCCAGGCCGGTGAGGTCGAGGTTGAACTCCGCCATCTCCCGCTGGGCGTGGGCCTTGATGGTGGCGACCGCGTCCAGGGACTTCTTCGCGTCCGACGGGACGATCTTCAGCTTGAGGGAGTAGTGCCGCACGTCGTAGCCGCCGTTGCCGTTGCCCGGCACGTAGGGGTCGCCGGCCGAGCTCTGGGTGGGCACGATGGGGGAGGAGTCGGGCGGAGCCTGGGCGCCGGTCGTGGTCGTCGGGGTGGGGCGGAGAGGGGCTGGGCCGGGCTCCCCCACCTGGCAGCCGACGCTCAGCGCGGCCACCAGGGCGAGGGAGAGGGCCGCCGCTGCGGGACGTCGGTTATACACGCTGCCCAGATTGCCGGGTCATGAGGGAATCGGGCAACTGATGTGTTAGATCAGTAGGGCTGTCCTGGAGCGCCGGACTGGTACGGGTCGGGGCCTGTGGCATCGACAACGACCGTTTTCGCGGCCTTGTCGTGCAGTGTCTGGTTCTTGGGATTGGTGAAGATCCAGATCGCGTCGACCAGGAAGCCCACGCAGCAGACATAGGTCAGCACGACGAAGACCACGGCGCGGACCGCCGCGGCGCCGGAGTCGACGGGCCCGCCGTCCAACTCCCGCACCACCCGGGTGCCCACCGCCTTCTTGCCCAGGGTCTGCCCGTGCCAGCGGTGGGTCAGCAGCCAGAAGTACAGGAACGCCAGGACCGCCGCCGCCAGGCTGGCGAAGACCTGACCGGTGGAGTAGAGCCGGTCGAACTCGTAGGCGGTGCTGCCGTCCGGCCTGGTGACCACGAAGTCGCCCCGGTTGGTGCCGAAGGGCAGCGCGAGGCAGCAGGCGACCACCGAGTAGATGATCCAGTCGATGAAGATGCCGAGGAAGCGTTTTCCCTTGCCGGCGATCATCGGCGGAGCGGCTCCGTAGCCTCCGCCGAAGCCACCCTCGTATCCTCCCCCTCCGTAGGGCGGCTGACCGCCCCCGTAAGGGGGCTGCCCTCCGCCGTAGGGCGGCTGGCCCCCTCCATAGGGCGGCTGGCCGCCCCCGTATGGAGGTTGACCGCCTCCGTAGGGCGGCTGCCCTTCGCCGTAAGGAGTCTGGCCCCCGTAAGGGGGCGGAGTCTGGCCCCTGTAAGGGGGCGGAGTCCGGCCGTAGGGGTCGGAGGCGCCGTGGCTCTGGTGGGGACCGGGCTGGTCCTGGGAGAAAGGAAGGCCTCCCGAAGGCCTCCCGCCGCCCGGTCGCTCCCAGGGGTCCTGCTGCGGTTGCGTCATAGTCGCAAGATCGCCGGGAATCGCGCGCTCAAACCAACCGATTGTCCGACTTGATGTTCCATTGGAGGTGTCTTGATGGGTAAAGAGGGACAAATAAACAGCGTCCACGGGGACCGTGGACGCTGCGGGAAGCGAAAGGCGGGGAGGATCAGGCGCCGGCGTAGGGCACCGCGTCGATGATCTCGACGGTCATCGCGCGCCCGTTGGGCAGCGTGTAGGAGGCCTTGTCTCCGACCTTCTTGCCGTTGATCGCCGCGCCCAGCGGAGACTTGGGGGAGTACACGTCGATCGGAGAGCCCTGCTCCTCCCGGGAGGCCAGCAGGAAGGTGACCTCCTCGTCGTCCCCCTCGAAGGAGATGGTGACGGTCATGCCCGGGGTCACCTTGCCGTCGGCGCTGACCGGAGCCTCGCCGACGCGGGTGTTGTCGAGGATCTGGCGGAGCTGGAGGATGCGGCCCTCCATCTTGCCCTGCTCCTCCTTGGCCGCGTGATAGCCGCCGTTCTCCTTGAGGTCGCCCTCCTCGCGAGCTGCCTCGATCTTCGCGGCGATCTCTTTGCGGCCAGGACCCGAAAGGTACTCGAGCTCGCCCTTCAGGCGGTCGTACGCCTCCTGGGTGAGCCAGGTGACGTTGTCAGTGCGGGTCTCGGTCACGGGTACTCCTAGTTTCCACGCGATGTGGCCGGGGTGTCTCGACGCCGTTCCCAGGTCGGGACCGTACGGGAAACCTCAAGCCTATCCGGTCGATCAGAGTAAAGGTTCCCACCGACGGCGATCTGGAACCTGCCATCCGATGGTCAGGAACGTACGCAGTCCCTCAGTTCGGCCATGGTGGCCTTTCCGCTGGTGGGAAGGTAGATCATCTGGGTGGAGGTGCTCTTGCCGGGCTCCGCCACCACCTCCTGCTGCCCCACGACGAGGCCGTCCACGGCCTGGGCCCGGGCGGTGCAGGTGACCCTGGCGTCGGCCGGCTTGAGGATCTGGAAGGTCATCTGCACCGAGGACTCGCCCTGCACCACGAAGGTGATCGTCCGTCCCGAGATGCCGTGGATCCCGCTGCGGCTGTCGCCGGCGTTGCCCATGACGATGGCCCAGCCCACCATGCACACGGCGACGAACAGGCCGATGACCCCGTAGCCGATCCAGGTGCCCGCGGAACGCTTCTTCGGCTGTTCCGGAGCGGGCTCGCCGTGCCGGGCCGGTTCGGCGTGGACGGTCATGGAATCCTCGCGGTTCTGTCGGTGTTGACTGCGACAATCTCGTAGTCAGCTTCACCTTAAGCATAGGGAGCGCCCCCAGTGGCTGAGACCTTGCGGCTGATGGCCGTGCACGCTCACCCCGATGACGAGTCGAGCAAGGGAGCGGCGACGATGGCCCGCTACGTCGCCGAAGGAGTCGACGTGCTGGTGGTCACCTGTACCGGGGGTGAACGGGGCGACATCCTCAACCCGGCGATGGACCGCCCCGAGGTCAAGGAGAACCTGGCGGCGGTCCGGCAGGCGGAGATGGACGCCGCCAGGGAGATCCTGGGAGTGCGCCAGGAGTGGCTGGGCTTCATGGACTCGGGGCTGCCCGAGGGCGACCCGCTGCCGCCGCTGCCGGAGGGCTGCTTCGCCCTGGTCCCGACGGAGAAGGCCGCGGCACCCCTGGTGCGGGTGATGCGCGAGTTCCGGCCGCACGTGGTCCTCACCTACGACGAGAACGGCGGCTACCCCCACCCCGACCACATCAAGACCCACGAGATCTCCGCGGCGGCCTTCGACGCGGCCGGCGACCCTGACCGCTACCCGGAACTGGGCGAGCCCTGGCAGCCGCTGAAGATGTACTACTTCCTCACCTTCCACAAGGAGCGCCTGCTGGCCCTGCACGGGGCCCTGGTGGAGGCGGGCGAGGAGTCGCCCTACCTGGACTGGATCGCCAACTGGGAGGACCGGCCGATGAAGTGGCCGGTCACCACGAAGGTGCCGTGCGGCGACTTCTTCGAGGTCCGCGACGCCGCGCTGATCGCGCACGCCACCCAGATCGACCCCACGGGCTGGTGGTTCGCCTGCCCGCCCGACCTCCAGCGCGAGGCATGGCCGACCGAGGACTACCATTTGGCCAGGTCCCTGGTCGATACGGAACTGCCGGAGGACGATCTGTTCGCCGGAGTCCGGGAGAAAGTGGGCGCGTGATGTGGATCTTGGCGCAGGAGTTGAACGACGAGACCGTCTCGCCCGGCGCGCTGGGCACGCTGGTCGTGGTCTGCCTGGGCATCGCCCTGGTGTTCCTGATCAAGTCGATGAACAAGCGCATCTCCAACGTCGACGCCCCGAGCCAGGCCGACCTGGACCAGGAGGCCTGGGAGAAGGCCGAGGCCGCGCGCGGCGAGGAGAACGGCGCCGGGTAGCCGCGGGCGCGCGGGCCGGGTCCGCTCCCGGTCAGGAAAACTTCATGATCGATTGAACGCCGCGCGGGCGCGAGCCGCCCGCGCGGCGTTCCTTGCTTGCATGGCCTGCATGAAGCGGCTCGGGTACGGCTTGGCGGCGGCTCTCCTGCTCATCCCGGTGGGCTCCCATCTGGCCACGGGGAGCACCGGAGCGGCGCCCCCGGCGTCGGCCCCGAACGCCCCGGAGGCCGATCCGGAGCCTCGTGCCGCGGCGGTGAGGGCGCATCCGACCGGGCCGTCCCGGGCGCCGGTGGGGTGGGGGCCGCCGGCCCTGGCCGAGGACTTCGAGGGAGACCGGATCGACCTCTCCCGCTGGGCGGTCTACCACGAGCCCGAGGGCGCCCACCCCCGCACCAGGAAGGCGGTCTCGGTCGGGGACGGCGTCCTGCGCCTGACCGGCGCCCTCTACGGCGGGAGGAACCTCTCCGGCGGCGTGGCCGCCCACTACGCCCAGACCTTCGGCAGGTTCGAGGCCCGGATGCGGGTGGAGCGGGGCGCGGGCTACTCGGCGGTCATACTGCTGTGGCCCACCCGGCAGGGCGACCCCGAGTGGGCCGAGATCAACTTCGCGGAGATCCCCGACTCCCTGCGCCGGACCACCGGCCTCTTCGTGCACCACGGCAAGGACGACAAGACCTCCTCCAGGTCGGTCGACCGCGACTTCACCCGGTGGCACGTCTTCGCCGTCGAGTGGCTGCCGGACCGGGTGACCTTCTTCATCGACGGGAAGATCGTGTGGGAGCACACCGGTGACGACATCCCGAAGAAGGCCGACATGCACCTGGCCCTGCAGAACGACGTCGTCTGCTACGCCAAGGACCAGTGCCGCGACGAAACGACCCCGGAACGCGTGACGATGTACGTCGACTGGGTAAGGGTCTACCCACTGTCCCCGTAACATCGCCAGTTTAGGGTGACGCCATGAACCGTCTGAAGGATGCGACAAGCCCCTATCTGCTGCAGCATGCGGACAATCCGGTCGATTGGTTCCCCTGGGGCGAGGCCGCCTTCGAGGAGGCGCGGCGGCGGGATGTTCCGATCCTCCTGAGTGTTGGATATGCGGCTTGTCACTGGTGTCATGTGATGGCGCACGAGAGCTTCGAGGACCCGGAGACGGCCGAGCTCATGAACGCGCGCTTCGTCAACGTGAAGGTCGACCGCGAGGAGCGGCCGGACGTCGACGCCGTCTACATGGAGGCCACGCAGGCGCTGACGGGGCAGGGCGGCTGGCCCATGACGGTCTTCATGACCCCCGACGGGCATCCCTTCTACTGCGGCACCTACTTCCCCAGGGGCCGGTTCCAGGGGCTGCTGAACGCCGTCTCCGGGGCCTGGGGGAACCAGCGCGAGAAGCTGGTCGAGCAGGGGCAGCAGATCGTGGAGGCGCTCGGCGAGCAGGGAGTCCAGCACGGGCCCGGGCCGACCGAGGCGACGCTCGCCCAGGCGGTCCAGGTACTGGGGCGCTCGTTCGACGAGCAGTACGGCGGGTTCGGCACGGCGCCGAAGTTCCCGCCGTCCATGGCCCTGGAGTTCCTGCTGCGCCAGGGCGACCCCGGCCGCATGGCCGCGCGGACCCTGGAGGCCATGGCCCGCGGCGGGATCTACGACCAGCTCGGCGGCGGCTTCGCCCGCTACAGCGTCGACGAGAAGTGGATCGTTCCGCACTTCGAGAAGATGCTGTACGACAACGCCCAGCTCGCCCGGGTCTACGCGCACTGGTGGCGCCGGGACGGGGCGCCGCTGGCCCGGCGCGTCGCCCTGGAGACCTGCGACTGGATGCTCCGGGAGCTGGGGACGGCCGAGGGCGGCCTGGCCTCGGCGCTCGACGCCGACAGCGAGGGCGTCGAGGGCAGGTTCTACGTCTGGACGCCCGAGCAGCTCGCCGAGGTGCTGGGGGAGGAGGACGCGGCCCGCGCCGCCCACGCCTTCAAGGTCACCCGGGAGGGGACGTTCGAGCACGGCTCGTCCACCCTCCAGCTGGAGGGCGACCTGCCGGAGGATCTGAGGTACCGGCTGCTGGAGGCCCGCGCCTCCCGGGTGCGGCCCGCCCGCGACGACAAGGTGGTGGCGGCCTGGAACGGGCTGGCCATGGCCGCGCTGGCCGAGTGCGGCGCCCTGTTCGACCGGCCCGACCTGGTCGAGGCCGCCGAGCGGATCGCGGCTCTGATCGAGGAGCTGCACGTCGTGGACGGGAGGCTGCTGCGCACCTCCAGGGACGGCGTCGCGGGCGCCAACGCGGGCGTCCTGGAGGACTACGCGGACGTCGCCGAGGGGTTGCTCGCGCTGCACGCGGTCACGGGCCGTCCGGAGTACGTGAGGCGCGCGGGAGTCCTGCTCGACGCCGTTCTCGCCCATTTCGGCGACGGCCGGGGCGGCTTCTACGACACCGCCGACGACGCCGAGGCCCTCTTCCGGCGTCCCAAGGACCCCACGGACAACGTGACGCCGGGCGGACAGTCGGGCGCGGCCGGGGCGCTGCTGACCTACGCGGCGCTGACGGGCTCCCAGGAGCACCGGGCCGCCGCGCTGGCGGCGCTGGGGGTGGTCGCCCCGCTGGCCAAGCACGCCCGCTTCGTGGGCTGGGGCCTGGCCGTCGCGTCGGCGGCCCTGCACGGGCCGTTGGAGATCGCGATCGTGGGCTCCCTGGAGGACCCGGAGACCAGGGCCCTGCACCGCACGGCCCTGATGAGCACCTCGCCCGGCGCGGTGGTCACGGTGGGCCGGGGGGACGAGATCCCCCTGCTGGCGGGACGCGAGCCGGTGGACGGCAGGCCCGCCGCCTATGTCTGCCGCGATTTCGCCTGCCGCATGCCCGTGACGACGCCCGCCGAGCTCAGCGCGGAGCTGGCCCTGGGATAGGGCGCGCGGAGGGACCCCGGCGATATTGGATGCGCTGTCAATGTTTACAGTGAGGGAACTCACGTTTTAAGGTCTGTTGAGCCTGCTGTAGACGTATGTCGTTTCTGAGTGACCGGGGGATCGAAGAGTGCGGGTGCGCGTACCGGGCCGTCGTGCCGTTCCCGCGGCCATCGGGGTGGCCATCGCCACCGTGCTCGCGGTCGACGTGGCGATCCTGGCCGAGCAGGCGACCCGGAAGGCCTCCGCCGAGCGCACCGAGCAGCTGGTCGCCGCCGCCGGCGACGGGCGGCTCGCCCAGGAGGTGGCCCCCCTGGGCCGCCGGATGGAGCCCCGGTTCATGGTCGTCTCCCGGGACCGTGCCGCGATCTCGGACGAGCTGCTGGAGAAGGTCCGCCGGATCAAGGGCGTCGCCGGGGTCGAACGGGTCGACGGGGCCAGGGCGAAGCTCGCCGGCAAGGAGGTCGGGATCTTCGGCGTCGACCCGTCCTCGTTCCGCAACTTCACCCCGAAGCCCACGGCAGAGCACGACGGCCTGTGGCGCAACGTCGCGGCCGGCGACGTGGCCGTCTCGTTCGTGCTCGGCAGCGACGGCGGCGTCGGGCTGGACAGCCAGGTGCCGGTCAGCGGCGGCTCCCGGGCCGAGCGGGTCAGGGTCGGCGCGCACGCGACCATGGGCATCGGCGACATCGACGCGGTGGTCTCCAAGACGACGGCCCGCCGTCTGGGCATGGTCGAGGACAACGTCCTGCTGATCGCTTTGGACGCCGAGAGCGCCAAGGACTCCAAGGCCGCGGGCAGGGTGAAGAAGGCGGTCGGACGGCTGGTGCCCGCGAAGACCGGGACGCTGCGGACGCTCAGTCCCGGCCTCGACTTCAAGTCCTCCGGCGGCAGCGGCGCCTACCTGAGCGCTCTGGAGATCAAGACGGCGATCAACGCGGGCATGACCAAGCTGGGCATGCCGTACGTGTGGGGCGGGGAGTCGGACGCCGAGGGCGGCTACGACTGCTCTGGCCTGCTGCAGTGGTCCTTCCGCCAGGCCGGGATCCGGTTGCCCAGGGTGGCCGAGGACCAGGCCCGCACCGGCCCGGTCGTGCCCTTCGAGCAGGCGCGGGTCGGCGACCTGCTGATCTGGGCCAACGACCCCACCGCTCCGGGCCGCATCTCCCACATCGCCCTCTACCTGGGCGGGGACGAGATGCTGGTGGCTCCGCGCACCGGCGACTTCGTCAAGATCCAGAAGGTGTACTTCCGGGGTTTCCGCGGCGCGGTCAGGATCGACCGGAAGGCCGCCGCGCGGCTGGCCGGCTGAACGGCCGGGAGCGGACGGGTCCGACACAGATCCGTGATCTGGCGAGACAAAGGGGCCTCGGCGGCGATAATTGAAACGGCCGAACCGAGGAGGACTGTCGTAGTGGAGGTCAAACGCAGCATCAAGGACCGGATCAAGCGAAGCCGTCCCTACGGGGCGATCCGTGACCTGGCTTACCGGTTGTACGAGGGCCGCGTCGAGAAGCACCTGCCCAAGGACCAGGTGCCCCGGCACGTGGGCGTGATCCTGGACGGCAACCGCCGCTGGGCCAGGGAGATGGGCCTGTCGGACGTGAACTCCGGGCACCAGGTCGGCGCGGACAAGATCTCCGACCTGCTGCGTTGGTCCACCGAGGCGGGGGTCGAGGTGGTCACCCTCTGGCTGCTGTCGACCGACAACCTGACCAGGCCCGCCGGGGAGCTCGAGCCCCTGCTGCGGATCATCGAGAACACCGTGCAGCAGCTGGTCCGGGAGGGCTGGCGGGTGCAGGCGGTCGGAGCTCTCGATCTTCTGCCCGACAAGACGGCTCGTGTCCTGAAAGATGCCGGGGAATCCACATCCAATGCCGACGGGCTGATTGTGAACGTCGCCGTTGGGTATGGAGGTAGACGTGAGATCGCTGATGCGGTTCGCTCCCTGCTCCTGGAGCAGGCGGCCCGGGGCACCAGCATCGAGGAGCTTGCCGAAGCCCTCGATGTGGAGCACATCGCCGAGCATCTCTACACCCGCGGCCAGCCCGACCCGGATCTGGTCATCCGGACCTCGGGGGAGCAGCGCCTCTCCGGCTTCATGCTCTGGCAGAGCGCCCACTCGGAGTTCCACTTCTGCGAGGTCCACTGGCCGGACTTCCGCCGGGTGGACTTCCTGCGGGCGCTCCGCTCCTACGCCGCGCGGCACCGTCGCTTCGGCACCTGAGAAGAGTCGATCCGAACTCCGAGTTCACAGCCCCGTCATGCATCTGTCATGTCGGGGCTGTTCTCTTTCAGGAGCCGAGGTAGCAATTTCCCAGGTAAGGGCGCTTACCAGCGTCCGAAGGAGAGCGAGTGGGCACACCCTCCACGCGTCCGGCGTCGGCCGGTCGCACCTACGTCCTCGACACCAGCGTTCTCATCGCGGACCCCGCGGCCATCACCCGGTTCGCCGAGCATGAGATCGTCATCCCGATCGTCGTGATCACCGAGCTGGAGGCCAAGCGCGACCACCCTGAACTGGGCTACTTCGCCCGTCAGGCGCTGCGCGCTCTGGACGACCTGCGGGTGGAGCACGGCCGGCTGGACGATCCGCTGCCGATCGGCGAACACGGCGGCACGCTGCGGGTGGAGCTCAACCATTCCGATCCCAGCGTCCTGCCGGACGGGTTCCGGCTGGGCGACAACGACACCCGCATCCTGTCGGTGGCCCGCTGGCTGTCCGTGGAGGGCAAGGACGTCGTCCTGGTCTCCAAGGACCTGCCGCTGCGGGTCAAGGCCTCCGCGGTGGGCCTGCCCGCCGAGGAGTACCGCGCCGAGATGGTCGTGGAGTCCGGCTGGACCGGCATGCGCGAGATCGAGGTGCCGGCGGGGGACGTGGAGGAGCTCTACGAGAGCCAGCGGCTGGAACTCGAGGCAGCCCGTGACCTGCCCTGCCACACCGGCCTGCGGCTGCTGTCGGAGCGCGGCTCGGCGCTGGGCCGGGTCCTGCCGGACAAGTCGGTGCGGCTGGTGCGCGGCGAACGGGAGGCGTTCGGGCTGCGCGGTCGCTCGGCCGAGCAGCGCGTCGCGCTCGACCTCCTGCTGGACGAGGAGGTGGGCATCGTCTCGCTGGGCGGCCGGGCGGGCACCGGCAAGTCGGCCCTGGCCCTCTGCGCGGGCCTGGAGGCCGTACTGGAGCGCCGCCAGCACCGCAAGGTCGTGGTGTTCCGGCCGCTGTACGCGGTCGGCGGGCAGGATCTGGGCTACCTGCCGGGCTCGGAGAACGAGAAGATGTCGCCCTGGGGGCAGGCCGTCTACGACACCCTCTCGGCGGTGACCACGCCCGAGGTCATCGAGGAGGTGCTGGACCGCGGCATGCTCGAGGTCCTGCCCCTCACCCACATCCGCGGCCGTTCCCTGCACGACTCGTTCGTGATCGTGGACGAGGCCCAGTCGCTGGAACGTGGCGTACTTCTCACCGTTCTGTCCCGGATCGGCCAGAACTCGCGGGTGGTGCTGACCCATGACGTGGCCCAGAGGGACAACCTGAGGGTCGGCCGGCATGACGGCGTCGCGGCGGTCGTGGAACGTCTCAAGGGGCACCCGCTCTTCGCGCACGTGACGTTGAACCGTTCCGAGAGGTCGCCGATCGCGGCTCTGGTGACCGATCTGCTGAACGACATCGGCGCGTGAGAAAGGCGCGACGGGAGATGCCCGCGACGCCTCGCTGAGGCGGGGCGGCCGACGAATCCGTTCACACACCGTCCGCACTTCGGTGCGGACGGTGTTTTCGTCATGACTCCCGGTGACGTGACCTCTCCGTTACGTTCGCCTGTGACAAGGATCACAGAACTTATCGGTAGCTCCCAGAACCGCAGCTCTGGCGGGGATTTCGTAAATTTTTCGGCAAGCCGACCACGGGTCGGAGTCATGCAAACACCAGGATCGGGTTGCGGGACACCCCCGACTCTGCGGCATGGTTTCCCCCGGAAGTGTGAGAGCCGGACCAATTCGCTGGAAGGGAGCCAGAGCGTGCCGATCGACGCGCCGCCCAAGGCTTGGGAACCAGCGGGTCCGCAGAGTCCGCATCCCGACGTCAAAGTCGCCGGGAGCGCCGCGGCGGAGCAGCTCGACCTCGGCTCCCGCACCCAGCCGAAGCCGAGCCGGATCTTCGTGGCCGGAGCCGTCACCGCTCTGGTCGTGGTGGTCGGAGCCTCGGTGTTCACCCTCCTGTCCGGTGGATCCGACACGGACAAGGAGTCGCTCAGCGCCAGTGTCGTCGAGCCGACCAAGCAGGTGCCGACCGACACCCCGCCGGTCGAGACGGTCGACCCGAAGGCCGCTGCCGAACAGCAGCGCAAGGAGCTCAAGAAGCGCGCCGTCAGCGACGCGCGGCAGGACAAGGTCCCCTCGCACACCCTGAAGAAGGGGCCGACTCCCGAACCCACCGAGCCCGAGGTCCCCGCGGGCCCGCCCGTGAGCCCCGGTACGGCTCAGGCGGTCGCCAAGTCCATGCTGCCCAAGTTCGGCTGGAAGGCGGACGAGCAGTTCGGCTGCCTCTACCAGCTGTGGAACCGCGAGAGCGGCTGGCGCACCACCGCCGGACGCGTCGACGGCCCTTACGGCATCCCCCAGGCCAACCCCGGCTCGAAGATGGCCAGCGCCGGGCCGAAGTGGCGGACGGACGCGGCCACCCAGATCAAGTGGGGCCTCGGCTACGTCAAGGGCCGCTACGGGAGCCCGTGCGGCGCCTGGGCGCACTTCCAGGCCAACCACTGGTACTAGGCCGTCGGCCGGTACCTCCGAAGTCTCCGGGCCCCGTGCCCGGTGAGGCGACGCAGGAGTCGCCTCCGCCGTCCCTCCGGGGCGGCACGCTTCGCCCGCACCGGAGCGGGCTCACAACCCCATAAGCGGTGAGCAGTCCCGAGAGGCCCTCGCCTCCCTCGCCGCGTCCACCCCGGATGAGCGGGCACGTAGCCCGCGCCCGCGCGCCTTCGCGCGTCCTCTTCCCGGAGCCCGATCGTCGCCTCGCCCGCGACGGCTCTGCCCGGGGTGGTCCATGACCGTGACGTGATCGGCGTCCGGCCGACGAAAGGATCCCCCATGTCCGGACAGAACTACCCCCAGGCCCCCCAGAACCGACTTAGCCGATCTACTGCCTCCATCGGGATGCGCGCGGCACTCGTTACAGCGGTGACGGGGCTGGCGTTCGGCCTCGGGTCGGCGTCGACGGGCACGAACGCCTACGCCGCGACCGAAACGGCGAACACCACGTCGAACGCCGCCAAGGCGGTACAGAAGAAAAAGAAGCTCTCCCTCAAGCAGCGCAACAAGGCCATCGCCCGGCAGATGCTGAAGAAGAGGGGCATGTCCGACCAGCAGTACCGGTGCCTGGTGAAGCTGTGGACCAAGGAGAGCAACTGGAACCACCGGGCCTACAACTCCTCCTCGGGCGCCGGAGGGATCCCGCAGGCGCTGCCCGCGTCGAAGATGAGCTCCGCGGGCAGGGATTGGCGGACCAACCCGAAGACCCAGATCAAATGGGGCCTGCGCTACATCAAGGGACGTTACGGGACGCCTTGCGGGGCCTGGGCGCACTTCCTTTCCCGCAACTGGTACTGATCCCGCGGTCAAGGCCGGCGCCGTCCGGTCAGGACGTGCCCGGGACCCGGGAAAATCCCGGTCCCGATCGGCGGATTCCATGATCGATCCGTTTGTTTCCCGGTGACGGTACCTGCCGTGTCACCTCGCACGGTGAGGGGAGCGCGGGAGTTCCCGCGCCCCACCAGCGCCCCGCAGATCCGCGTCCGCGCGGGTCGCTCGCAGGAGAAGGCGTCCGGCCACCCGCGCGGCATCCCGCCGCGCGGGTCACGCCGACGGGGCGGAACCGCATGCGGCACGGCCGGTGCCGCGATCGACGGAGGAAACATCTTGATCGGAACATGCCCGCTTTGGATCAGCCGCCTGCCGGTCGTGGCCATCGCCGTCCTGGCCTCGACCGGGCTGTGGTCCGCCCCCGCCGCGGCGGGGGCGGACGCGGTGAGCCGGCCGTCCGGACTCGACACCGCGGCACGTCCGATGCCCCAGATCCACCGGATCCACCGGATCCACCGGATCCACCGGGTGGAGGGCGCAGCGGAGGTCCACAGGGTCCGGACGCCCGGGAGGGCTCCGGCGGCTCAGGTGATCCAGAAGGTACAGAAGCTGCAGACACTGCAGAAGGCCGCGAAGGCGGTGAAGCTCTCCCGTAAGAGCAGGAAGTACAGGTCCGCGTCCCGTGTCGAGCGCAACAAGCAGATCGGCATGGAGCTGGCCGCAGGCTTCGGATGGGACGACAGGCGGCAGTGGCGCTGCCTGGAACGGCTGTGGACCAGGGAGAGCGGCTGGAACCACATGGCGCGCAATCCCGGCTCCGGGGCGCACGGCATCCCGCAGGCCCTGCCCGGCTCCAAGATGGGCGGGATCTCCGGTGACTGGCGCACCAACCCCGAGACCCAGATCAAGTGGGGCCTGCGCTACATCAAGGGGCGTTACGGGACGCCCTGCGGGGCCTGGGCCCACTTCGGGGCCTCCGGCTGGTACTGACCGGCCTCAGCCGCCGCTCCCGGTAGGGGGCGTCTCCTCCTCGCGGTGGCCGGTCATCCGCAGGACGTCGAGGGCGGCGTCCAGTTCCTCCAGGGACAGGGCGCCGCTTTCGACGTGGCCGCGCTCCAGGACGACGTCGCGGATCGTCCTGCGCTGCGCCAGGGCCTGCTTGGCGATGACCGCGGCCTCCTCGTAGCCCACGTGCCGGTTGAGAGGCGTGACGATCGACGGGGAGCCCTCGGCGTACTCCAGGCAGCGCTCGACGTCCGCCTCCAGCCCGTCGACGCAGCGGTCGGCGAGCAGGCGGGTGACGTTGGCCAGCAGCGAGAGGGACTCCAGCAGGTTGCGGGCGAGCATCGGCAGCTGGACGTTCAGCTCGAACGACCCGGACGCCCCGCCGAACGCGATCGCCGCGTCGTTGCCCACCACCTGGGAGGCGACCATGGCGACGGCCTCGGGCAGCACCGGGTTCACCTTGCCCGGCATGATGGACGAACCCGGCTGCAGGTCCGGCAGCCGCAGCTCGGCCAGGCCCGCCCGCGGCCCCGACCCCATCCAGCGCAGATCGTTGGCGATCTTGTTCAGGCCTACCGCGATGGTGCGCAGCGCCCCGCTCGTCTCCACCAGGGAGTCCTGGGCGCCCTGCGCCTCGAAGTGGTTCCTGGCCTCGCGCACCGGCAGCCCCGTCCGCTCGGCCAGCAGCGCCGAGACCCGGCCGCCGAAGCCGGGCGGGGTGTTCACCCCGGTGCCCACGGCCGTCCCGCCCAGGGCCAGCTCGCCGAGCCGGGGCAGCACCGCCTCCAGCCGCTCGATCCCGTACCGCACCTGCGCGGAGTACCCGCCGAACTCCTGTCCCAGGGTCACCGGGGTGGCGTCCATGAGGTGCGTGCGGCCCGCCTTCACCACCGTGGCGAACTCCTCGGCCTTGCGCTCCAGCGCGGCGGCCAGATGGGCCAGCGCGGGGCTCAGGGAGGTCACCACGGCCTCGGTGGCGGCCAGGTGGATGGAGGAGGGGAAGACGTCGTTGGAGGACTGAGAGGCGTTCACGTGGTCGTTGGGGTGGACCGGGCGGCCCAGCCTCTCCTCGGCCAGGGAGGCGATCACTTCATTGGCGTTCATGTTCGAGGAGGTGCCCGAACCCGTCTGGAAGACGTCGACGGGGAAGTGCTCGTCCCACTCGCCCTCGGCGACCCGGTCGGCGGCCCAGGCGACGGCCTCGGCCAGGTCCCGCTCCAGCACGCCCAGTTCGGCGTTGACCGTGGCCGCGGCCGACTTGATCAGCGCCAGCGCCCGGATGTGGGCGCGGGAGAGTCGCAGCCCGGAGACGGGGAAGTTCTCCACGGCCCGCTGGGTCTGCGCCCGCCATCTGGCCTCGGCCGGTACCCGCACCTCGCCCATGGAGTCGTGTTCGACCCGGAAACCGCCTGCCCGAGAGTCATCCATATTCAGGGTGATGTCCCGGGCAGGGCGGTTTATTCCTGGGGCACGGGGGCCGGTCGGGCCCGGCCGGTCATTCGCGCTCGATGTCGCGGTAGGTCTGCTCGCCGGCCTCGGCCGCCTGGAGCTTCCCGTTGATCGTCACCTGGCAGATCTTGCCGTCGCTGACCGTCAGGTCCATCGGGACGGAGTTGTACCGGGCGATCTGGCCGTCGCCGACGGTCACGTTGTTGACGGTTCCGGCCGCGCCGCCCTCCCGCCCGATCACCGTGGTGAGCTTGCACTGGCCGCCCCGCGCCCTGACCACCACCACGTCCATGTCCGCGCTGAGCGGGGTGGCGGACTCGTCGGACGTCGGCGCGGCGACGGGAGGCTCCTCCGAGTCGCCGCCGAGCAGCACGAACAGCGCGGCGATCAGCGCGATCACCCCGGCCACCGGAATCCCGATCAGCAGGTACGGGTGCAGCTTGCCCGTCGAGCTCTGCCGGGCCCGGTGCGCGCCGCTGCGCCGGCTGGGCAGCCCCGCGGAGGACAGCGTGCTCGCGCCCTCCGGGGGGATGGTGGAGGTCGCGCTGCGCTTGGGCATCGCGGCGCGCTCCAGCCGTTCGGCCAGCCTGGAGTGGCTGAGCCGCCGCTTGGGGTTGCGCTGCAGCAGCCCGCTGATGATCGGGCCGAGGTCGCCGGCCCGCTGGGAGACGGCCGGGTCCTCGGTGAGGACCGCCGACAACGTCGCCATGACGTTCTCGTGGTCGAACGGGGGGCGCCCTTCGACCGCGCAGTAGAGCGTCGCTCCGAGCGACCACAGGTCGGACTCGGGGGTCGCCTTCTCCCCGCGCGCGACCTCGGGCGCGACGTAGGCGGGCGAGCCCACGAAGGTGCCGACCTTGGTGATGGTGGACGAGCCGTTGGTGACGGCGAGCCCGAAGTCGGTCAGCACCACTCGGCCGGGGGCCAGCAGCACGTTGCTCGGCTTGATGTCGCGGTGCAGGACGCCCGCCGCGTGCGCCTCCTCGAGCGCGTCCACCAGCTGGCGGCCGAGACCCGCCGCGTCCTCGGGACGCAGCGGGCCGTGCTCCTTGATGTGCTGTTCGAGGGTCGGCGCCTCGATGAGCTCCATGACGATCCAGGGCCGCGCGTGCTCCTGGACGACGTCGTATACCTCGATGATGGACTTGTGCCGCACGCGGGCGGGAGCGCGGGCCTCGCGCAGGGTACGCCGGTAGAACACGACGCGGTCGTTCTCGTCCAGCTCCGCGGGGAAGCGGATCTCCTTGATCGCGACATCGCGT
Source organism: Actinocorallia sp. B10E7 (assembly GCF_039871655.1). Classification (NCBI taxonomy): domain Bacteria; kingdom Bacillati; phylum Actinomycetota; class Actinomycetes; order Streptosporangiales; family Thermomonosporaceae; genus Actinocorallia; species Actinocorallia sp. B10E7. The sequence continues at coordinate 833,783 of NZ_JBDPLZ010000001.1, read as the reverse complement.
TCCAGCAGCTCGTCGTGGGCGCGCCACACCGTGCCCATCGCCCCGTGTCCGAGTGCATGGAGCAGGCGGTAACGCTTCGCCAGAACGAAGTGCTCCGTCTGAGTCATGCGGGCAAAGATACAGGAGCAAGAGGCTTGTCAGACACCGGATGCAATGTCTAGATATAACGCTTTCTTGCTCACTCGCCGCCAAAACTCGTGCCGATGACGGAGAGCGGAGCGGGCCTGCACCCGCTCCACTTCTGTCATCGATGAGCGACGGCGGACCGCCCTACCGGCGGGCCGGAACGGTGGGCGTGAAGGTCACCTGCCGGCCCTCGCTGAAGAAGTCGTTCCCCTTGTCGTCGACGACGATGAAGGCCGGGAAGTCCTCGACCTCGATCTTCCAGACGGCCTCCATGCCGAGCTCGGGGTACTCGAGCACCTCGACCTTCTTGATGCAGTCCTGGGCGAGGCGGGCGGCGGGGCCGCCGATGGAGCCCAGGTAGAAGCCGCCGTGCTCGGCGCAGGCGTCGGTGACCTGCTGGGAGCGGTTGCCCTTGGCGAGCATGACCATCGAGCCGCCCGCGGCCTGGAACTCCTCGACGTAGGAGTCCATGCGGCCCGCGGTGGTGGGGCCGAAGGAGCCGGAGGCGTAGCCGTCGGGGGTCTTGGCCGGGCCGGCGTAGTAGACGGCGTGGTCCTTCAGGTACTGGGGCATGCCCTCGCCCGCGTCCAGCCGCTCCTTGATCTTGGCGTGGGCGATGTCGCGGGCCACCACCAGCGGTCCGGTGAGGGACAGCCGGGTCTTGACCGGGTAGCGGGAGAGCTCGGCGCGGATCTCCGCCATCGGCCGGTTGAGGTCGATCTGGACGACCTGGTCGTCCAGGTGCTCGTCGGTGGTGTCGGGCAGGAAGCGGGCCGGGTCGGTCTCCAGCTTCTCCAGGAAGACGCCCTCCGCGGTGATCTTGGCCAGGACCTGGCGGTCGGCCGAGCAGGAGACCGCGATGGCCACCGGGCAGGACGCGCCGTGCCGGGGCAGGCGGATCACCCGGACGTCGTGGCAGAAGTACTTGCCGCCGAACTGGGCGCCGATGCCGAGCTTCTGGGTCAGCTCGAAGACCTGCTGCTCCAGCTCCAGGTCGCGGAAGCCGTGGCCGCCGATCGAGCCCTCGGTGGGCATGTGGTCGAGGTAGTGCGCGGAGGCGTACTTGGCGGTCTTCAGCGCGTACTCGGCGGAGGTGCCGCCGACGACGATCGCCAGGTGGTAGGGCGGGCAGGCCGCGGTGCCCAGACTGCGGATCTTCTCCTCCAGGAAGGAGAGCATGCGCTTGGGGTTCAGGACCGCCTTGGTCTCCTGGTACAGGTAGGACTTGTTGGCGCTGCCGCCGCCCTTGGCCATGAACAGGAACTTGTACTCGTCGCCGCCCGCGGCGTACAGCTCGATCTGGGCGGGGAGGTTGGTGCCGGTGTTCTTCTCGTCCCACATGGTCAGCGGGGCCATCTGGGAGTAGCGCAGGTTCAGCTTCGTGTAGGCGTCGTAGACGCCCCGGGAGATGTGGGCCTCGTCCATGCCGTCGGTCAGGACGTTCTGGCCGCGCTTGCCCATGACGATGGCGGTGCCGGTGTCCTGGCACATCGGCAGGACGCCGCCGGACGCGATGCCGGCGTTCTTCAGCAGGTCCAGGGCGACGAACCGGTCGTTGGGCGAGGCCTCGGGGTCGTCGAGGATCTTGCGGAGCTGGGCGAGGTGCGCCGGGCGCAGCAGGTGTGAGATGTCGCGCAGGGCGGTCTCGGTGAGCAGCCGCAGCGCTTCGGGCTCCACCTGGAGGAAGGTCCGCCCCGCCGCCTCGACCGTGGAGACGCCCTCGGTGGTGAGCAGCCGGTACTCGGTCTCGGTGTCCTTGCCGAGCGGCAGCAGGTCGGTGTAGGCGAACTCAGGCATTCCATCCCTCGCACTGTGAAAGTTTCAGAGAGTCCGGCTTTTGGCCGAACCAAGAGTAAACCTTCCTTCTCAGCGCCTGACCCCGCAGGTCACGCCGACGGCCACCAGGAGGCAGCCGAGCAGCTGGCCGGGGGCCGGGGCGCCCAGCCCCAGCACGACGCCCGTCGCGGCGGCCGAGACGGGGATCAGGCCGCCGAACAGCGCGGCCCGGTCCGGGCCGAGCCGGCCCAGGGCGTCGAACCACAGCAGGAACGTGCCCGCGGTGATGACCACTCCGACGTAGGCGAACGCCGTGCCCTCCGCGGGGGTGGGGAGGCGGGGCGACTCGCCGGTGAGCAGGGCGGCGGCCAGCAGCAGGGGAAGCGCCAGCAGGGTGCTGTAGACGGAGACCCGCAGTGGGCCGAGCCGGGGGAGCAGGGGCACCGCCAGCAGGGAGAAGAGCACTTCGCCGCCCAGCGCGCCCAGGGAGAACAGCAGCCCGCGCGGGTCGCCGTCCCCCAGGCCGTTGGCCAGCGCGGCCCCGGCGGCCACCACCAGGGCGCAGCCGATCACCCGGGTGGAGGGCCGGTAGCCGCCGATCAGTGGCCCGGCGACGGCCAGGACGACCGGGGAGGCTCCGACGACCGCGCCCACCGTGGCGGGGTCGGCCGAGCGGGACGCCTCCACCAGGCAGTAGTTGAAGCCGACCAGCCCGGTGGCGGCGAGCGCGGTCAGCAGGCCCCACTCCCGGATTCCGCGCGGCAGCACGGGGGCGCGCAGCAGCAGGGGCAGCAGGATCAGCGCGGCCAGGCCGTAGCGGATCGCCTGGCCGGTGAACAGCGGGTAGTCCCCGATGGTGGCGGAGACCGCCATCAGAGTGCCGATGAGCACCATCGAGCACGCGGCTCCGGCCACACCCCGCATCCCGCCGTCCGGCCGGGTGGAACGGGGGCGGCCGGCCGGCGCCGCGGAGGTCTCGGGTCTGGTCAACAGGTCCATGAGGTGCAAAGGTAGGAAGCAATTGGTCCTGGAAACAGGTCCATTGATGCCGCAAAATCAAGGACCATTTCGTGCTCGACCTCCACCTCGACCTCGATCGCGCGGCCGGACGGCTCGGGGTCCAGCTCGCCGTCCGGCTGCGGGAGGCGATCCGCGCCGGACGGCTGCCGGAGTCCGCCCGGCTGCCCTCCACCCGCGCCCTGGCCCAGGACCTCGGGGTCTCCCGGGGGGTGGTGGTCACCGCCTACGAGCAGCTGGCCGCCGAGGGGTTCCTCGTCTCCCGTCCCGGGGACGGCACCAGGGTCGCCCGCCTGCCCGCCGTCCCGACCCCGCGGGACCTGCCGGCCGCCGGCGCGGATCCCGGAGGCGAGTACGACCTCCGCCCCGGCACGCCCGACCTGACCTCCTTCCCCCGGGCGAAGTGGACGGCGGCCCTCAAACTGGCCCTGGAGGAGATGGCCCACACCGATTTCGCCTACCCCCATCCGGCGGGGGCGCCCGTACTGCGCCGGGAACTGGCCGGATACCTGGGGCGGGTGCGGGCGGCCGTGGCGGCCCCCGAGCAGGTGGTCGTCACCGCGGGGGTCGCGCACGGGCTGTCGGCGGTCGTCCGCCTGGCCGGAGTGCCCCTGGCCATCGAAGATCCCCTCTCCGACCGGCAGCTCCCCCTGCTGCGGGCCACCGGGGCGCCCCTGATCCGGGTGCCCGTGGACGAGGAGGGCATGGACGTCGAGGCGCTGGCCCGCTCCGGGGCCGGGGCCGTGCTGCTCACCCCCGCCCACCAGTTCCCGACCGGGGTGGTGCTGTCCTCCCGCCGCCGGGCCGCGCTGGTGGAGTGGGCGGAGGCCGCGGGCGCGCTGATCCTGGAGGACGACTACGACGCGGAGTTCCGCTACGACAGGGATCCCGTCGGCTGCGTGCAGGGGCTGGCCCCCGAACGCACGGTCCTGTTCGGCTCGGTCAGCAAGACCCTGGCCCCGGGCCTGCGGCTGGGCTGGCTGGTCGCCCCGGCGGGGCTGGCCGCCAGGGTCGCGGACCACCGCATGGACACCGACCTGGGGTCCCCGGTGATCGAACAGCACGCCCTGGCGGGATTCCTGGCCTCGGGCGCCTACGACCGGCATCTGCGCCAGATGCGCCGGATCTACCGGTCCCGGCGCGACGCCCTGGTCGGGGCGCTGGCGGCGCGGCTGCCCGAGGCCGGGATCGACGGGATCTCGGCGGGGCTCCACCTGTTCCTGCGGCTGCCTTATCCGGTGCCGGACCTGGCCGAGGCCGCCGCCGCGCGGGGGGTGCTCGTGCAGACCTGCGGCCCGTCCGCCCTGATCGTCGGCTACTCGGCTCTCACCGAGGCCCGGCTCGCCGAGGCCGTCGCCCGGCTGGCGGAGGCGGTCAGGCGGGGGCGGCCGCGCTCTTGACGGGCCGGGGGGAGAAGGAGGGGGCGAGCGCGAGGATGACGAGGATGAGCGCGGCCGGGATCATGAACGCGACCCGCAGGTTGCTCTCCCCCTCGGCGGGCGCGAACGCGCCGATGATGGCGGCGCCGAGCACGAAGCCCACGTAGTTGAAGAGGTTGACGCGGGAGACCGCGATGCCCAGCCCGGTGGAGTCCACCCGGTCGGCGGCGGCGAAGGCGATCGGCGCGACGACGCAGACGCCCAGGCCCATGACGGTGACGCCGGCGATGGCCAGGCCCGCGTTGGGCGCGGCGATGACCCCGGCCATGCCCAGGAAGCCCACCACCGCTCCGGCTCGGACGATGTTCACCGGACCCCACCGCCGGACGCCGAAGTCGGCGACGCCCCGGCTGAGGACCATGGCGACCTGGTAGGCGACGTAGGCCAGGGGGGCGACGGTGGCGGAGGAGCCCAGCTCGTCCTGGAGGTACTTGGCGCTGTAGTTGGAGATGGCCGCGTCCGCGATGTAGAAGCAGGCCATCGCGGTGCCGACCAGGGCGACCGGCTTCCACGGGACGAGCCTGCCCGCGGCCTTGAGCTCCTCGGCGGACGGTCCGGAGCCTTCCTCGTGCTTCTTGTAGAGGAACGATCCGAGGATCAAGGAGCCACCGAGGCCCAGGAACGCGGGAACGACGAAGCCGGCGTACAGCGACAGTTCGAGCCGGCCGGCCAGGGACGCCCACAGTCCGCCGAGGATGCCCGCGGCGCTCCACACCGCGTAGAAGCCGGAGATGACGCTCTTGCCCTCGTGGCGTTCGACGGCGACGGCCTGGGCGTTCATCGAGGCGTCCACGGCTCCGACGGCCAGGCCGAACAGCGCGACGGACAGGTACAGGGGGAGGAGCTCTCCGCCGGTCAGACCGATGAGGACGATGGACAGGGCGACGGCGGGCTGTCCGATCCGCAGCACCGGGCCGCTGCCGAAGCGCTTGAAGGCCAGGCCGGACAGCACGCTGCCCAGGCCGGCGACGACCGGGACGAGCAGCAGCACGATCGCGAGATCGGCGTCGCTGAGGCCGTGCGCGTCCTGGATCTCGGGGACGCGGGTGACGAGCGAGGCGAAGCACAGCCCCTGGATGCCGAAGGCCGCGTAGGTGGCGAGCCTGGCCTGCCGATCCCGCATTACTCACTCCCAAAAGGTGAGAAAGGTTCACGGAAGGTTATGGATCGGCCGGACCCCGGTCAAGGGGTCAATTCTCCACCGTCACGCTCCGCTTGCCATCGGGCAGCCTCACCAATAGCCCGTCACCCGGCTCCAGCTCCTCCGCGCTGCGCACGACCGCGCCGTCGGGCCGCTGGACGATCGCATACCCGCGCTCCAGAGTCGCCGCGGGGGAGAGCGCCGTCAGCCGGGCCCGGGTGTGGGTGAGCCGGTCCCCGGCGCGGTCCAGCGCCGCGCCCACCGCCCGCCGCGCCCTGTCCCGCATCGTCAGCACCTGCTCGTGCTTGCGCTCCACCTCGCGCACCGGATCGGCCAGCGCCGGACGGGAACGGACCGAGGCCAGCCACGTCCGCTCCCGCTCGATCCGCCCGGTGACCGCACGGCGCCCCCGGTCCCGCAACTGGTGGACCAGCGCGACCTGCTCGCGGACGTCCGGGACGACGCGCTTGGCGGCGTCCGTCGGAGTGGAGGCGCGGTGGTCGGCCACCAGGTCGAGCAGCGGGTTGTCCTGCTCGTGCCCGATCGCGGAGACCACCGGGGTGCGGGCGGCGGCCACGGCCCTGACCATCGTCTCGTCGGAGAACGGCAGCAGGTCCTCCAGCGAACCGCCGCCCCGGGTGATGACGATGACCTCGACCTCCGGGTCGGCGTCCAGCTTCCGCAGCGCCTCGACCACCTCGCCGACCGCGTACGACCCCTGGACCGCCACCGGCTCGACCTTGAACGACACCGCGGGCCAGCGCCGCCTGGCGTTCTCCAGCACGTCCCGCTCGGCCGCCGAGTCCCGGCCGCAGATCAGGCCGACCGTCCCCGGCAGGAACGGAAGCGGCCTCTTGCGCTCGGGCCGGAACAGGCCCTCCGCCGCCAGCGTCCGCTTCAGCTGCTCCAGCCGGGCCAGCAGCTCCCCGATCCCGACCGCCCGCACCTCGATGGCGGTCAGCGAGAACGAGCCCCGGTTGATGTAGAAGTCGGGCTTGGCGTGCACCACGACCCGCGCTCCGTCGACGACGGCCGGGTTGTCGAACACCCCGCGGGCCCCCACGACCCGCACCGACATGTTGGCCGCCGGGTCCCGCAACGTCAGGTAGACGGTCTGCCCGCGCCGGTTCAGCTCGGTGATCTGGCCCTCCACCCAGACCCGTCCGAGCCGCCCGATCCAGCCGCCCACCAGCTGGAGCACGGTCCGTACGGGCACGGGCGAGTCCGCCGAGGTCTGCAAAGCCATGCCCGCGAGGTTAGCGCTCATCGGGGACGGACCCCCAGACCCCGGGTGGCGTTACGCTGGCCGTATGTCGGAGGAGACGCTCTCGTACGAGAAGGCCAGGGACGAGCTCGCGGAGGTGGTCAAGCGGCTGGAGACCGGGGGCCTCACGCTGGAGGACTCCCTGGCGCTGTGGGAGCGGGGGGAGAAGCTCGCCGGCATCTGCGAGGAGTGGCTGGAAGGGGCGAGGGCCCGGCTGGCCGCCGTGATGGCGCCGCAGCCGGGCGAGGACGCGGCGCCCTTCTGAGGCGGCCTTCCGCGTCCGCTCAGCCGGTCTTCGGCTGGGCGACCAGGGAGCCCGCCAGGACGGCCAGCTCGTCGTACCCGGCCGTGCCGGTGAGCACGATCGTGCTGTCGGGGAGCCGCCGGACCAGCGAGTACTGCTTCTTGTCCCGCTGGTGGTACTGCTCCCACACCAGGCCGCCGACGGTCTGCCGTCCGGCCGCGTTCTGGGGGGTGGACCCGGGCACGTTGGTCATCCGCGCGACGAAGCCCTTGGGCCCGTCGGGGTCCTCGTTGCTCTGCTCGAAGGCGGCGTAGCGCCTGCTCGGCGTGACGAGGACGAGGTGCCAGGCCACCGTGCCCTTCGCGGCGTCCTTCACCGGGGCGTTGGTGCCGGTGAGGCGGCTGCCGGTGGCGGCCCACGGTGCGGGCAGCCCCTCGGGGGCGTACGTCCGGTAGGGGGCCTTGCGGGTGAACTCCTTGGCGTCCCAGGTGTAGTCGATCGTCCTGGGGAGCGGCTCGTCGTCCTCGGTCGGGGTGATGAGGAAGATCGCCAGGATCAGCGCGAAGCAGGCGCCGATGGCCAGCACGAACTGCCCGGGCCCCGAGAGGTACCGCTTGAGCGTGCCCTCGGTGACCACCCTGGTCTCGCGCTTGGGGCCGCCGGAGGAGGCACCCTCCGGCGTGGTGGTCTGGTCGGTCTGTCCGGTCTCTGGAGTCACGGTCTCGGTCATTCGACTGGCTGGATGGTGGCGAGCACTTTGATGATGTTCTTCGCCAGCGTGCGGGAGCGCTCGATGTCCTCGCCCGCGGAGACGACGTCGACCGCGCTGATCATCGCGCCGGTGAGCACGATGACCAGCGGCTCGTTGAAGCCGCCCGCCCGGGAGTGGAACAGCGCGGCGTTGCGGCGGGCCCACTTGTTCAGCCGCTCCCGCATGATGCGGTCGAAGCCGGGAGGGCCGTCGCCGGAGATGAACAGGCGGGACAGCTCCCGCTCGGCCACCGAGCCCTCGAGGTAGGCGGCGGCGCCGGCCAGGAACTGGTTTTTGGGGTCGTCGTCGCCGCTCTCGCGGATCTGGTGGATCGCTTCGCGGGTGCGTTCCTGCTGGCGCACCTGGAATTCCTCGAACAGCGTCAGATACAGGTCGGCTTTGCCGTTGAAATGGTGGTAAAGACTGCCGACGCTGGCTCCGGCCCGGGCCACGATGTCGGTCACGGCGGCCTGGGCGAAGCCCTGCTCGCAGAAGACTTCCCTGGCGGCCCGCAACAGGGCGCCCCTGGTGGCCTGGCCCCGTTCGGAGACCCTGGTGGAAGTCTCCTCGATCTCGCTGCTCATGAACGTCGAGATTACGCCACCGGCGGGGAGGTCGGCGTCGGGCCCTGCCCTCTGGTCTGGTCCAATTTGTGAGATGACCTTCCAGGATCAGAGAATCCGGGAGAACCCGCCTCGACCGAAGGGTCCGCTATGTCTGAAAACTCACCGTTGGCCACCGCGCCGGAGGCGCCGGACCGCAACCTCGCGCTGGAACTCGTCCGGGTGACCGAGGCGGCCGCGCTCGCCGCGGCCCGCTGGGTGGGCCGCGGAGACAAAATAGGCGCGGACGGCGCCGCCGTCAACGCGATGCGCCAACTGATCAACACGGTCTCGATGAAGGGCGTGGTGGTCATCGGCGAGGGGGAGAAGGACAACGCCCCGATGCTCTTCAACGGCGAGGAGGTGGGAGACGGAACCGGCGCCGAATGCGACGTGGCGGTGGACCCGATCGACGGCACCACCCTGAACGCCCTGGGCATGCCGAACGCCATCGCCGTCCTCGCCGTGGCGCCCCGGCACTCGATGTACGACCCCTCCGCGGTCTTCTACATGGAGAAGCTCGTCACCGGCGCCGAGGCCGCTGACGCCGTGGACATCGAGCGCCCGATCGGCGACAACATCCGCGCCGTCGCCAAGGCCAAGGGCTCGTCCGTCCAGGACGTCACCGTCGTGATCCTCGACCGCCCCCGCCACGAGGGCATCGTCAAGGAGATCCGCGAGGCGGGCGCCCGGATCAAGTTCATCCGGGACGGCGACGTGGCCGGCGCGATCATGGCGGCCCGCGAGGGCACCGGCGTCGACCTGCTGCTGGGCATCGGCGGCACGCCCGAGGGCATCATCGCGGCCTGCGCCATGAAGTGCCTGGGCGGCGTGATCCAGTCCCGGCTGTGGCCGCAGGACGAGGCCGAGCGGCAGCGGGCCATCGACGCCGGCCACGACCTCGACCGGGTCCTGACCACCGACGACCTGGTCAGGTCCGACGACGTGTTCTTCGCCGCGACCGGCATCACCGACGGCGAGCTGGTCAGGGGCGTGCGCTACGTCAAGGGCCTGGCCAAGACCCACTCGCTGGTCATGCGCGGCCGCAGCGGCACCATCCGCCGTGTGGACGGCGAGCACCGGCTGGGCAAGCTGCGCGCCTACTCGGCGATCAACTTCGACGGCCCCGTCTGAGCGACGGCCGCCAGGGCCGCTTCGGCCTGATCACCTTCACCGAGCCGAGGAGGAGGGTGCCGGTCACCTCGACGACCGGGCCCTCCTCGGGCAGATCGTGCCGTCCGCCGTGGCGGGCGGAACTCAGGACGGTCCGCCCGGTGACCCGGACCTCCACCCCGTCCGGGACGATCAGCCGGAGCCGCCCGCACAAGGCGCTCACGTCCAGGGTGACGTGCCTGCGCTGCAAGATCGCCTGGCGCAGGTCGAGTTCGACGGTGCCGAAAAGGGCGGCGACCGGCAGTCTGGCCGGGACCACCCACCGGCCGTCCCGGCGCTGGGAGCCGAACAGCGCCAGGAGGCTCTGCGCGTCCACCTTGAAGGGCTGCTGCTCGGCGGGCAGCAGGTCCCGGGTGAAGGCGGTCAGCTCGCCGAGCGTCCGCGCCCGGTAGACCGCCTCGATGCGCTCGGAGTGCTCCTCCAGGGTGAGCCGCCCGTCGGTCACCGCGTCGTGGAGGAGTTCCGCGACGCGTTCGCGGTCGGCGTCGGAGGCTCTCATCTCGCGCACGGGCACGGGCCGGTCGGAATCCACGTCTAGACGATAATGCGCCGATCGCTTCCTCGCACAGCGGAAGGCCCCGTCCGGCGCGTGGTCTTCCGCAGCGGTACGGGGCCCTTCCAGACCGTGTCCTCAGGCCTGCTCGGCGAGCTTCGCCAGCCGGTTGCCGTACATCGTGATGAGCTCCTCACGGCCGGCGTTCGCCGCCTCGTACTCGCGCAGCATCTCCACCTGCTCGGCGGTCAGCTTGCGCAGCCTGGCGCGCAGCGAGGCGTGGGTGAGCTGGTCGTAGTTCGGGACGGGCAGGTCGGCCTCGGTGAGCGTGGTCCCCGGGACGGGCTCGGGCTCGATGATCTCCTCGACCACCGCGTCGACGAGCTCCTGGTCGACCTCCGGCTCGAGGACCGGGACGAGCTCGGGCCGCTCGTCCACGGGCTCGGGGACCGGGGCGGGCGGAGGCACGGTGGCGGGCTTGCCGATGGTGATCTCGCCGGTCCCGGCGACGGTCCCGTTGGCCTTGGCGGGACGCGGAGGCCGGGCCACCGGCGTCTCCTGCGGGACGGGCGCGGGCTTGGGCACGACCAGCTCCAGCACGCGGCCGACCGTGGTGCCCTCCAGCCGGGAGCCCACCTTGTGGGTGAGCCGCTCGGCGTCGCCCATCAGCCTGTCCAGAACCGGCCGCAGCTCGCCGCCGCGGAGGTCCTTGTAGTCCTTGGTGACCCTGTCGGTGAGCAGCAGGGTCCGGCCCACGCCGAACATGGCCAGGCGCGCCGCGTGAAGGGGCAGGTCTCTGACCTGCTCGTTCACCGCCTCCTGGACCTGCTTGCCCACTTCTCGCGGGGTACGCGGCATCGTTCAGCTCCTGTTTCGTCCGACAGCGCAGTGTCTGGCTCGTACGGGAAGTGTGGGAGTAGGCGTCGATAACTAGGTGACTCGATGACTCAATAACACTGTGCCGTACGCGTTCGGGGATGGTCACCCCCGGTGAACGGAAATATGGGGTGTCCAGCGGTGGATTGGATCACATTCGAGTGGTGGTATCGAGACACGGGTGACGGAACGTAAAATGTGACCATGGCCTCTTCAAGCACTCGCCGGGTACTGCTCGCCAAGCCTCGTGGTTACTGCGCGGGCGTGGACCGCGCGGTGCAGACGGTGGAGAAGGCGCTCGAGCAGTACGGCGCCCCCGTCTACGTCCGCAAGCAGATCGTCCACAACGTCCACGTGGTCAAGACCCTCGAGGAGCTCGGCGCGGTCTTCGTGGACGAGACCGACGAGGTCCCCGAGGACGCGATCGTCGTCTTCTCCGCGCACGGCGTGGCCCCCGTCGTGCACGAGGAGGCGGCGCGGCTGAACCTCCGCACGATCGACGCCACCTGCCCCCTGGTGACCAAGGTGCACCGCGAGGCGGTGCGCTTCGCCAAGGACGACTACGACATTCTGCTGATCGGGCACCAGGGCCACCCCGAAGTGATCGGTACCACCGGTGAGGCCCCCGCGCACATTCAGCTGGTCGACGGCCCCAAGGACGTCGCCAACGTTACCGTGCGTGACCCCGAAAAGATCGTATGGCTCTCCCAGACGACCCTCTCGGTGGACGAGACCAACGAGACGGTCGACGCGCTGCGGGAGCGCTTCCCGTCGCTGCAGAGCCCCCCGTCCGACGACATCTGCTACGCCACTCAGAACCGGCAGACGTCGATGAAGGAGATCGCCGCCGAGTCCGACCTGGTCCTGGTCGTCGGCTCGCGCAACTCCTCCAACTCCAAGCGGCTGGTCGAGGTGGCCAAGGACTACGGGGCCAAGGACGCCCACCTCATCGACTACGCCGAGCAGATCGAGGAGTCCTGGCTGGAGGGCGTGCGGACCGTCGGGATCAGCAGCGGCGCCTCCGTCCCGGAGATCCTGGTGCGCGGCGTGCTGGAGTACCTGGCCTCGCACGGCTTCGAGGACGTCGAGGAGATCGAGTCGGTCAAGGAGCACATGGTCTTCGGGCTGCCCCGCGAGCTGCGCGAGGACCTGCGCGCGCCGCGGCCGTCCTGAGCCACTGAGAGCCGCGGGCGGCCCGGCCGGGCCGCCCCGGACGCTCACTCGTCCCAGCGGACGGGGTCCTCCTCGGTCTGCCGCTCCTGGGTGAGCCGGAAGCCCGAGGCCTTGAGGCTGATCTCGCGCCAGGCCTCCAGCACCCCGCGCCGGAAGGCGATGACCGCGGTCAGCGCGGTGCCCGCCAGCAGCCACGGCGCGCGGGCGCCCAGCTCCAGCGGCACCGCGATCAGCAGGCTCCGCAGGAGCGAGCCCCCGTTCAGGGCGCCCGCCACCTCGGCGGTCAGCGTCGCCAGGAAGCCCACCAGCGGCGGGGCCACCACCAGCGTGGGCAGGTCCGCGGGTTTGGTGAACAGCGCGGCCAGCACGCAGGCGGTGACGAAGACCAGGCCGGGCAGGAAGGAGACGTCCACCAGCGCGCCGAGCAGGCTCAGCACGAAGACGGCGGCGATCCCGCCGCGCGCGGTGAGGGTGAGGGGTGCCGCCGGCCGCTTCTTCTGCCGCCGGCCCTGCCTCCGCCGCTGCACGTCTTCCTCCGTCCGTGCAGCCTTCTTCTCGGAGCCCCCGGTTTTCCCGCCCTTTCCGGTGCTACCGGTCTTCCTGGTCTTCCCGGTCTTCCCGCCGGTTCGAGTGGTCATTCAGGCGTCCTCTGAACTCGGCCGGCCGGAGATGGGCCGCGCAGCGAAACCTACCTTGTCGACGGTGCCGGGAATCTCGGCTCCGAGAAGTTCCGCGGCGGACAGCGCGCGCGGAGACTCCTCGACGGGCCCCGGGGCCTCCAGCACGGCGTCCGTGACCCCCAGCTCGTTGAGCCTGCGGGCGCTGACCAGGACCCGGCTCTCCAGCGAGCCGACCGTCCGGTTGTAGCCGCGCACCGCGCCCGACAGGGCACGCCCCAGGTCGTCCAGATGGCCGCCCAGCACGCCGAGCCGCTCGTACAGCTCCCGGCCCACGTCGAAGACCTGGCGGGCGTTGCGGGACAGCGCGGCCTGCTGCCAGGTGTAGGCGGCGGTGCGCAGCATGCTGATCAGCGTGGTCGGGGTGGCGAGGTGCACCTTGCGGGCCATCGCGTACTCCAGAAGGCCGGGATCGCGGTCCAGCGCGGGCGCCAGGAACGCCTCACCCGGCACGAACAGGACGACGAACTCCGGGGCCGGGCTGAAGGCCTGCCAGTACGACTTGGCGGCGAGCCTGTCCACGTGCTCGCGCAGATGCCGGGCGTGCGCGTCCAGCCGGTGCTCCTTGCCCTCCGCGGCCTCCAGGTAGGCGGCGAGGGAGACCTTGGAGTCCACCACGATGGTGCGCCCCTCGGTCAGGCGGACCACCAGGTCGGGGCGGACGGTGCCGTCGGCGGTGCGGGCACTGGCCTGCTCGGAGAAGTCGCAGTGCGGGGTCATCCCGGCCAGCTCCACCACGCGGCGCAGCTGCAGCTCGCCCCAGCGGCCCCGAGCCTCCGGCCGCTGCAGCGCCCGGACCAGGCTCTGGGTCTGGTCGCGCAGCTGCTCGGAGCTGTGGCGGACGAACTCGACCTGCTTGGCCAGCATCGCGTGGGACTCCCGGCGGGAGGTCTCCAGTTCGCGCAGCTGCTCCGAGACCCGGCCCAGCGTCTCCTTCAACGGCTCGACGAGGTGCTCGACCGCCTGCTTGCGCTGCTCCAGCTCACCGGCGGCCTCCGCGCCGGCCGCCTTGAGCCGGGCGTCGGCCAGCTCCAGGAAACGCTGGTTGGAGGCGTCGAGGGCCTGGGCCGACAGGGTCGCGAACCGCTCGCCCATGCGCTGCTCGGCGTAGGCGAGCTTGTCCTCGGCGGCCCTGGCGCGGGCGATGAGCGAGGACTGCCGGGCGGTCGCCAGGGCGAATCCGAGCACGACCCCGATCACCAGTCCGGTCAGCAGCGCCACGCTCATGCCTCTGATCGTCGCACGGGACGGGCCGAAAGCCCTTTCACGACGCGGCTTGTCGGTTGTGTGATCCGCCCCGCCGGGCGAGACTGCGGGGCATGAGCGAAGCCTTCGAACGAGCCTTCCGCCGCGCGCTGGCCCTGCGCCCCGACGCGCCGCCCTCCCGGCGGGCGCGGCTGCTCGGGACGGCCGTCCGCCTGAGCGGCAAGCGGCTGTGGGCGGGCACCCCCGACACCCCCGCCGGGCTGGTGCGGTTCCGCCGCACCACCGAGCTGGCCGCCCGAGCCCTGCGTACCCCCGCGGGAGTGCGCTTCCTCCAGGAGGATTTCGGGCTGTTCTCCGGAGAATGGGTCAGGGCCGGGCGGAGGGCCGGCAGCGACGAGAAGAAGGTCGTCCTCTACCTGCACGGCGGCGGCTACTTCTTCGGCGGCCCCGGGCTCTACCGGGGCCTGTCCTGGCGGCTGTCGGCGGCCACCCGCCGTCCCGTCCTCATGGTCGACTACCGGCTGGCGCCCGAGCACACCCCGGCGGACGCGCTCACCGACGCCCTGCTGGCCTACGACGCCCTGCTGGCCCGGGGCCACCTGCCGCAGGACATCGCGGTCGCCGGCGACTCGGCGGGCGGCCACCTGGCGCTCAGCCTGGTCCACGCGCTCAAGAGGCGCGGCACCCCGCTCCCCGGGGCCGTGGTGGCGATCTCGCCCTGGGCCGACCTGCTGTGCGCGGCCGAGTCCCACCGTTCGAACGAGCTGAGCGACCACCTCATCCCCGCCGTGAAACTGGCCTGGCTGGGAGGGGTCTTCTGCGACGGTGCCCCCGAGGACAGCCCGCTGTTCGATCCGGCGAGGGGGGACTACGCGGGCTTCCCGCCGCTGCTTCTGATCTCCAGCACCACCGAGATCCTGCGGGACGACGCCCGGCTGGTGGCACGGCTGGCCTCCTCCGCCGGGGCGGAGGTGGTGCACCACGAGTGGATCGGCCAGGTCCACGTGTTCCCGGTCTTCGCGGACTTCGTTCCCGAGGCCAAGGCGGCGCTGCGGAGCATCGGCGAGTTCCTCACCTCCCGGTGAGCACTAAACTCCTCAGTCGTGAGCCTTTCGATCGGGATCGTCGGCCTGCCCAACGTCGGCAAGTCCACGCTGTTCAACGCCCTGACCAAGAACGACGCGCTGGCCGCGAACTACCCGTTCGCCACCATCGAGCCGAACGTCGGTGTGGTCGGGGTACCCGACCCTCGGCTGCAGAAGCTGGCCGAGGTGTTCGGGTCGGCCCGGATCCTGCCCGCGACCATCGAGTTCGTGGACATCGCGGGCATCGTCAAGGGCGCGTCCGAGGGGCAGGGCCTGGGCAACAAGTTCCTGGCCAACATCCGGGACACCGACGCGATCTGCCAGGTCATCCGGGCCTTCAACGACCCCGACGTCACCCACGTCGACGGCGAGACCAACCCGCTGCGCGACATCGAGACGATCAACACCGAGCTGATCCTCGCCGACCTCCAGACCATCGAGCGGGCGGTGCCGCGGCTGGAGAAGGAGGTCAAGCTCAAGAAGGACAAGGACGCCCCGCAGGTCCTGGAGGCCGTCAAGGCCGTCCAGGAGAAGCTGAACGAGGGCGTGACGGCGTACGCGTCCGGCGCGGACCTCGCCCTGCTGCGCGAGCTGCACCTGCTGACGGCCAAGCCGTTCATCTACGTCTTCAACCTGGACGAGGACGAGCTGGGCGACGACTCCCTGCGCGACAAGCTCAGCGCCCTGGTCGCCCCCGCCAAGGCGGTGTTCCTCTCCGCCAAGATCGAGTCCGAGCTGATCGAGCTCCCCGACGACGAGGCCCTGGAGCTGCTGCAG
Source organism: Actinocorallia sp. B10E7 (assembly GCF_039871655.1). NCBI lineage: Bacteria > Bacillati > Actinomycetota > Actinomycetes > Streptosporangiales > Thermomonosporaceae > Actinocorallia > Actinocorallia sp. B10E7. The sequence continues at coordinate 817,963 of NZ_JBDPLZ010000001.1, read as the reverse complement.
TCCATGGGCCAGGAGGAGTCGGGCCTGGCCCAGCTGGTGCGGGTGGGCTTCGACACCCTCGGCCTGCAGACCTATCTGACGGCGGGCCCGAAGGAGGCGCGCGCCTGGACGATCAAGAAGGGCGACACCGCCCCCGAGGCCGCCGGCGTCATCCACTCCGACTTCCAGCGGGGTTTCATCAAGGCCGAGGTCGTCTCGTTCGCGGATCTCGTCGCCGAGGGCTCCATCCCCGCCGCCCGCGCCGCCGGCAAGGCCCGCATGGAGGGCAAGGACTACGTCATGCAGGACGGCGACGTCGTGGAGTTCCGCTTCAACGTCTGAACGATGACCCCGGCGACGGAGTGGGAAACGGCGGCTCGAACATCCGGTGCTGACTGAATTCGTGCGGGACCAGACCTTCACCGTCGCGTGGTTCGGCCGGATGGCCGTCGTGTGGCTCGGCTGGGCGTAGGAGGATCCGCTTCCGTCGTGGCGTAAGTGGCTCGGCCTCGGTTCGGTGCTCGGCATCGCCCTGGCGCTGGGTTTCGGTGTCCTGACCGCGCGGCACTGGTCCGGCGGTACGGCCCTCGCCGACCGCTACCACTGGTTCGGAGTGCTGGTGGCCGCCGAAGCGGCGGCCGCCGGGCTGGGCTGCGCCGTCCTGGCCCGGTGGAACGCCGGGCGCTGGATGGCCTGGTGGGTCGCGCTCGTCGTAGGACTGCACTTCCTGCCCTTGTCCGCTCTGCTCGACGACGCGAGCATCGCCGTCTTCGGCCTGCTGCAGTGCGCGGGCCTCGTCCTGCTCGCCAGGCCCCTGCGCCGCAGCGACGTGACGACGAGCCGTTACGCGGGACCGCTGATGGGAACGTCGCTCCTGGCCTACGCGGCCGTTTCCTCCGTCCTCGTGGCCCTGGGCGGAACGGCTTCCTGACCCGGCGAAGGCCGGCACCGCTCCAAATATCCAGCCTTGCACGCCCCGCTCTATGTTCCGCTTCAACGTCTGCCCGGGGCCGCTTCCGGTGTCTTCATCGTGCCGTGGCGGTCCGCAGGCGTTCCCGTCCCGGCCAGTGGGAGGCGCAGGACGAGGCGCGCACCGCGGCCGGCGGGGTTGTCGGTCGCGTAGAGGCGTCCGCCGTAGGTCTTCGCGATCTCCCGGGCGATGGACAGGCCGAGCCCGGTGCCGCGGGGGTCCTTCTTGCGGGAGAGGGCCGAGCGGTGGAAGCGCTCGAAGATCTTCTCGTGTTCGCCCTTGAGGATGCCCTGGCCGTCGTCCCTGACCTCCAGGACGGCCTCGGGTGCCTCGTCGGAGATGATGATCTGGATCTCTTTTTCGGCGTGGCGGTCGGCGTTGGTCAGCAGATTGCCCAGCAGCCGGGACATCCGGATCCGGGAGGCGCGCACGACCACGCCGGGCTCGAGGTGGAGGGAGACGTGGTGGGTGAGGCTCTGACGCCGCACTTCTTCGGTGGCGAGTTCCGCCAGGTCGACGTCCTCGACGGGGGCGGGCGCTCCGGCGTCCAGGCGGGAGAGCTCGAGCAGGTCGGAGACCAGGTCGTTGAGCCGCATCGCGTCCTGGAGCACCGCCTGCAGGACCTGCTGGGGGTCGGCGTCGGGGTCGGCCAGGGCGTCTTCGAGCCGGATCTGCAGCCCGGTGATCGGGGTGCGCAGGTCGTGTGAGGCGTCGGAGACGAACTGCCTCTGCCGCTCGACCGCCTCCTTCAGCGCCTCGGCCTGCCGGCGCTGGATGTCGTAGGCCTGCATGAGCCGTTCGTTGAGGTCCTGCAGTTCGCGGGAGCGCGTGTTGACCTCGTTCTCTATCACCTCGAGCTGGGCCCGCAGAGGGGTGTCGGGTTCGAGCCGCCGCAGCCTCTGAAGGGCGGAGGTGACCTCCTCGAACCGGTTGATCACCAATGCCACCCGGCCGTCCGGGCCGGGGACCGGGATGTTCATCTGGCTCCAGTAGCGCTCCTCGAACACATCGGGCCTGCCGGGCACCTGGGCGCTGTTCTTCTGCAGGGGCATGGTCTCGGGGTTGCCCGTGGCGAACACGCGTTCGATGGAGCGGCGCAGGGCCTGCCTTCCCTCGAACTCCTCGGGGTCGGAGGGGTCGTGGGGGAAGGCATCGAAGAGCGTCCGGCCGACGATCTCCTCGCGGGGGCGTCCGGACCACCGCACGCAGGAGTCGTTGGCCGCCACGATGACGAGGTCCCGCGTCAGCAGCAGCGCGCCTGGCGGCATGGCCGACCAGGCGGCCTCGAAGTCGATCTCAGAAGACCCCACGGGTACCTCTCGGATTTCTTCCGAATGCGCAACGCAAGTAAAACGCTCCTTTGTGTGGCGTTATTTCGCTTCAACGGGGGTGCGGGGGATCCGGAGGGCCACCAGGCATCCGCCCACGGCCAGCACGACCATGCCGATGATTCCCGAGGTCAGCGCCCGGTCCCGGGCGCGGGCGTTGATCCGGACGAGTTCGTCGGCCGCGGCGTCCCTGACGCCCCGGGCCCTGAGCCTCTCGCGGAGCGTCTCGTCGCCCGCCGCGGTGAGCTGGACCTGCCGTTCGAGCGTCTCCTTGACGATTTTCTTCTCGCCGCCGGTCAGGACGGTGCTCTGGTCCACTCCGGCCTCGAACGAGTAGAGCAGCGTCACGGTCATGAGCGCGCCGGCCAGCGCGATTCCCATGGCGCTCCCGAGGTAGTTGCCGCTGCGGGACAGGCCCGCCACGTCGCTCACCTCGTGGGGCGGCGGGGCCGACTGGACCAGGTCGGTCAGGGTCGTGGACATGCCCTGGCCCAGTCCGAAGAGGAAGAGGCCCGGCGCGAACCCCAGGCCCGTGGAGAACACCCCCTGTTCGTAGGGCCGGAACATGGCGACGATCAGGACGCAGCCGCTGATCATCAGCAGGAACGACCAGGCCTGCGCGGCGCGCTGGGTCATCCGCCCGTTGGTGACGAGCTTGGTGACCACGGGTGCCGCCGTCACCAGGCCCAGGGTCGTGGGGAGCAGCACGAGCCCGCACCGCAGCGCGTTGAAGCCCAGGGTGGTCTGGACGAAGACCGGCAGGAGGAAGAGCGCGCCCGCGGGCACCAGGTACTGGAGGGCCTGGGTGGCGGACGCGAACCGGACCGTGCGGTTGCTCAGCACCGAGACCCGCACCAGCGGGTCTCCCGCGCGTTTGACGAGACGGAGCTCCCACGCGGCGAACGCGCCGAGGAGCATCACCCCGATCAAGCCGAACAGGGCCACCGGTGACAGGCCGCCTTGCGGGAGCAGGGTGCGGCCGAAGGCCTCGAAGTCGTGCCGGGCCGTGAGCAGGCCGTACCGTCCCGCCAGCAGGGTCGCCACGACGAGCAGCCCGCATCCGAGGGCGGAGAGCGCGGCCCCGGGCAGGTCGAAGGGCTGCCGGGGGCGCTCGTGGCGCGGCTCGGGATCGCCCGCCCGCCGCAGGAGCAGCACCACCACGACCGAGAGCACGGCGCTCATGAGGAACGACGCCCGCCAGCTCAGATAGTGGGTGATCACCCCGCCGAGGAGGGGGCCGGCCGCCGCGCCGAGGCCTCCGATCGTCCCGATCAAGGCCAGGGCCTTCGTCCGGCTCGTTCCGGAGAGTGTGGCGGTGAGCAGGGAGAGCAGCGCCGGGAGCATCAGCGCCACGCCGATCCCCAGGAGCAGGGACCAGCCGATCATGAGGGCGCCGATGCCCGGGGCGAGCGCGGTGACCAGCGAGCCCAGCGCGAAGATCTCCGCGCCGGCGATGAAGACGCGCCAGTGGCCGCGGCGCGCGCCGAGCTTGCTGCCCGCGATCACGAACGCGGCTATCACCAGGGCGTAGAGCGAGATCACCGACTGCACGGCGGTCAGCGTGGTGCCCAGGTCCCGGATGATGTCCGCCAGCGCGACGTTCATGGCCGTGGAGGTGTACGCCATCAGGAAGTTCTGCACGGCGAGGGGGATGAACAGCGCCTTGATGTGCGGTGCTCCCTCGGCCGCCTCGTCGACCCGCGGCGTTCCGATCAGTCGTCCCACGATCACGCCCCCGCGTTCCGATCGTCGTCAGAGGCGGTGGCCGCCCCCGGCCCCGCTCACCTCGTCGTCCCCTCACTCTCCAGAGTGCACGCATCGCTCTGCGGCGCCTTACCTCGGGGTGCGTGCACGCTGTCCGGTGAAGGGGCTCCGGGATGTCTTCGCCGGTCGCTCGAAGGTGTGTGGAAAGCGCTGGATCTGGGAAATGTGTCCGGGGATTCGTCCGGCTTGTTAGGGAACGCGGGCGTTCTGGTGGATGAGGTGAGGTTTGTGTGATGTGTGTGGGTAGTGCGACATGCACATCCGCGCGCCGAGACTGGGCATCTTGGTGAGTCACTGGAACAATTGCCTCTCGTGGCTACGCTTGGGGCCACATGACGGATGAGGCGCGCCGGTGGGGCGAGGCGCATAGGCGGAGGCGTTGATGGCTCGCAGGTCGGCTGTGGACGAGGGTCCTGCTGCGCTCGACGAGCCGTGGGACGAGGAGCCGAAGGCTCCCAGGAAGCAATGGAGCGGAGGCGGCGGCCGCTGGTGGATCTGGGTCGGACGGGCGTTGTTGTGGACGTTCGTGCTGGTCGTCATAGTGAACGGGATCCGCGCGCCGTTCGAACGGTTCACCGCGGAGACGCCGTCCTCGACCACGAGCGCCGACGACGGCAAGCCGAAGTTCCCGCAGACCCAGGCGTCGGCGTACGCGCTGCAGTTCGCGCAGGTGTACCTGAACTACGACGAGAACGCGTCCGGCGGACGCCAGGAGGAACTGGCGCGCTTCCTTCCCGAGGGAGCCGACGCGCAGTTCGGGTGGGACGGCCTGGGTCAGCTGTCGGCGCAGCACATCCAGCTGCTGTCCGTCCAGGTGAAGGACGTGAACAACGCGATCGTCGACATCGCGGCGAAGGTCGGCTCGCGCTGGATCACCCTGGCGGTCCCCGTGTACGCCAGGGACGGCGCGTTCGTCATCTCCGGGCCGCCCGCGCTGCTCGAGGCGCCGAAGAAGGCGCAGCTGCCGCAGGAGGGCGGCGGGGAGCACGACGAGGAACTGGAAGCGCAGCTGAAGACCCAGCTGACCGGTTTCTTCGAGGCGTACGGCAACAGCAACGCGCTGAACCTGCAGCGCTACACCGAGGGCGGAGCCATCACCGGCCTGGGGTCGGCGGTGAACCTCGAAACGATCCTCGAGGTGGACGCCCCTCCCGGTGACTCCGACGAACGCACGGTCACCGCGACCGTGCAGTGGAAGGTCCCCCCGACCCAGCCTCGTGGGACGGAAGGTCGGCTCACGCAGACCTACGAGCTCGTCGTGGTGAAGAAGAGCGACCAGTGGAATGTTCGCTCGATCCGCGGCGCCGTGCGGGCCGGGTCCTAGAAATGAGGTTTTAGTGCTGTTCCACCATCTGGCGGCGACCCTCCCCCTGGAGACGCTGGCAGCCGCGGACGATTTGAACACCGACGACCTGGCGACCTGGCTGCGGAACCTCTTCGGTCCGCTGTTCCTGGTGATCGTCTCGATCGTCGCGCTGTTCTTCCTCTTCACCCGGGAGATCACCCGGTTTGCGCAGTTCATCCTGCTGGCCATCGGCATCGGGATCATCTTCTACGTGCCCAACATCATCGAGGTGACGGCGAAGGCCATCGCCAAGGCGCTGGGCGTCGACCTGGACTGAGGTCGGCCGACGGCGAGGGGAGCGGCACATGGATCTGCCCACATACACCAATGTCTGGCGTATTGAGAAACGGCTGTACAAGCTTTACGACCTGCGGCTGCCGATGCCGCTTCCGCTGGTCACGATCGGCGTGTACGCGGGTTCCTTCCTGCCCTGGATCGTTCTCCTGCAGTTCTTCGGCGTGCCGTTCAGCGCGCCGTGGCACGTGCTCTACCTCGTCCCGCCCGGGGTCGTCGCCTGGCTGGCGACCCGTCCGGTCATCGAGGGCAAACGGCTCAACGAGCTGCTGCAGTCGCAGGCGCGCTACCTCAGCGAGCCCCGCACCTGGTGCCGCCTGACGCCGATCCGGGAACCGCGCGAGGTCGTGGTCGTCGCGCGCGTGTGGCGTTCGCCCCGCCAGTTCACCCCCTCGCTCGACGCGCTCACCGAGGTGCCGGCGCAGGCACGCCCACAGGCCCCCGCCGCGCCGACCCCCGCGACCGCCGACGCCCCCCAGCCGCTGTCGGAGTACGCCGCCGAGTACGCGGCCGCCCACCAGGGCGCCGTCGCCCGCATGCAGGCGCAGATGAACGTCCAGCACGTCCCGGCGCCCGAGCCCGCCGAGCGCATGCCGATCCCGGTCACCCCCACCCTCGACTCGCCGGCCGAGCCGCTGCGCACCGAGTCCGTGCCGCCCGGCTCCGTCCCGCCGGCCGAGCCCGTCCCCGCCGAGCCCGTCGAGCCCGTCCGGGTGGAGACCGCGACCGAACCCGAGGACGAACCGGCCTCCGCCGCGCCGTCCCGCGCCGAGCCCCCCAAGCGCGCCCTCATCTCCGGCATTCGCCGCCCCGGCGAGGAACTCCAGTACTGGCGTCCCGCGGGAGCCGAGGCGGACGCCGCGGGCACCCCCACCCACGCCGTCCGCACCACCTTCGACGCCGCCGCCATCCGCCAGGCCGCCGCGGCGGCCCGCGCGGAGGAAGCGGCCCGCGCGGCCGAGGCGGCCCGCGCCCAGCGGCCCCCGACCCCTCCCCGCCCGCGGACGCCCGCCCGCTCGGCCGAGACGGCCCCGGCCGAGCAGCCGCCGCGTGCGGACGAGACCGCCGGTCCGCGGCAGTCCGAGAGGAACGAGGACGCCGCGCGGACGGGAGAGGCCATCCGGGCGGAGGAGGAGGCACGAACCGAGGCGCAGGAGCCCGCGCGGCCCGAGGCCGGGATCCGCGACGAGGAGTCCGTGCGGCCGCTGGACATCGACCGGACCGAGGACGTCGCCCGCGACGAGGAGCCGGCGCGGAGCGGAGACACCGAGCGGCCCGGGGAAGCGGAGCACGCGGAGGAGCCGCGCGCCCACGAGGAAGTTCGGCAGGGAGACGACGCCGGACGGCGCCTGGACGGGCCGTCGCCTTCGGGGGAAGGGGACGCGGTGCACGCGGGCGGAGAGACACCGGTCGGACCTCCCGGTTCGTCCGGGCCCGTTCCGGAGGGGGACGAGGCCGTCGTGCACGAGGAGCACACGCCAGCCGAGGCGGACGAGGAGAGCGCGGAGCGCCCCGTGGTGGGGCAGCCGCCCGCGACCATGCCCGACATCCCACGGGTGCCGGGTTCGTTCGGAGCGGCTTCGACCCCGCCGCCCCGGCTCAGAGAAGAGGAACGGCCTCAGGGAGACGAGGCGGAGCAGCGGCCCGAGCGTGAGAGCACGCCCGCCGCGCCCGCCGCGCCCGCCGCGCAGGTGAGCCCGGTGAACTCGGTGGCGAACCGGACGGACCAGCAGATCTGGCCTCCCGTTCCGGCTCCGGGCAAGCTGCCCCCCGCACGGGTGGCCCCGCCGCCGACGACGGCACCGGACATTCCCCAGGTCACGCCCTCGTCGGCCCCGCAGGCCCCCGTGCCCCCGGCCTCCGCGACGCCGGCCTCGGGCTCCGCGCCCGCCGAAGGAACGCCGGCGGACCCGAACCGGCGGGAACGCGGGGAGGCGCCGTCCGGCGGACACGCGAGACCGGCGGCGGCTCGGGGACCTCAGCCGTCCGAGGAGACGCCGTCGGGGCGGGAGGCCCCGTCCGGTGGCCGTGAGGCGCCGATGGCGGGTCCGGGGCCCCGGCCGTCCGAGAGAGCGCCGGAACGGCGGGAGACGCCGTCTGGCGGCCATGTGGTGCCGATGGCGGGTCCGGGGTCCCGGATGCCCGAGGATGTGCCGGTGGAGCGGGAACGTCGGGAGGCGCCGTCCGGCGGGTACGCGGTGCCGGCGGCGGGGCACGAGGACGAGCGGCCGGGCGGGCCGGGGGAACCGCCGGGGAGTTTCGGCGGGCGCGGGCAGCGTCCGCGGATCACCGCGGTCGAGGGCGACCAGGGGCTCGGCGGACGGGCTCCGGAGCGGTCGGTGTGGCCGGGGGCGCCCAGCAGGGACCGGCTGCCCGAGCCGGTGCGGGGGCGGCCGGTCAAGCCGGAGCCGCCGAGGATCGTGCCGCCGCGTGAGGAGCTTCCGCCGCCGCCCCGCGAGGTGCGTTCCGGCCCGGCCTCTCCGGTGCGGCCCCGGCCTACACCGGTGCCGGCCCCGCCGGTGGAGCGGGTCCAGGCGATCACGCCTCCGGACCAGCCCATGGAGGAGCCGGGCGGCCTGCGCCGCCTGCTCGGCCGCGGCAACCCCGTCGACCAGGACTACATCGAGCGGCTGCAGCGCCCGTTCCAGGGCAAGCGCCACATCGTGGTGCTCGGCTGCACAGGGGGCGCGGGCCAGACGGTCACCACGCTGATGATGGGGCACACGTTCGCGCAGTACTGCGGGGAGCCCACCGTCGCGCTCGACGTCAACCCGGGTCCCGGCGCGCTGGCCCGCCGCACCAAGATCGACACGCATGAGACGCTCACGTCGCTCATCGCCAACTCCGAGCACATCGGCAGCCTGTCGGGAATCCGGCGCTACACCAGCCGCTCCAAGTCGGGCCTGGACGTGGTCGCGGCGGGCAAGACCCCGCTGCACTCGCTGGACGACCGCGACTACGCGCAGGCGATCCGCACGCTCGACCGGTTCTACAGCGTCACCCTGCTGGACGCCGCCGCCGGCGTGGTCAGCAGGGTGCTGCCGCACGCCGACCAGATCGTCCTGGTCGCCCCGGCCAGCGCGGACGCCCCGCGCGCGGTGGCGATGACGTTCGAGTGGCTCGACGGCCACGGCTACCACGACCTCCGCCAGCGCGCCGTCACCGTCATCAACGGGGTGAGCCGCCGCAGCCAGGGCGACGTGGAGCAGGCCGAGCAGGTGGCGCGCGGCCAGTGCCGCGCGCTGGTCCGCATCCCCTGGGACGACCACCTCAGCCTCGACCGGTCGCCCCGCAACGAACTCAAGGCCCTCAGGCCGCCGACGAGACGGGCCTACCTGGCCCTGAGCGCGGTGGTCGCGGGTGGCTTCTCCGTCCTGCCCGAGCGGTACCAGGACCCGTCCCCCTACCATCAGGAGCGCACGCAGTGAGTCGGACGAAGACGAGTCGGCTGGCCGTCCGGTACTTCGACGACCGCATCCTCCTCGCGGAGCACTCGGCCTGGGCCTACTTCCGGCTGCCGACGTTCAGCTACGAGTTCACCACCGCCGAGGAGCGCGAGGCGCTCGCGACGAACCTCACCATCGCGCTCGCCACGATCCGCATGCAGGACGCCGAGGTGCACCTGCGGATCGCGCACCGCACGTACCCGGCGGCCGAGTGGGCCCTGGCGCTGGACAGGACGAGCGACAACGGCCCCGGCTGGCGCGCGTACCTGGAGGAGATGTACTCGCACGTCTGGGCGAAGGACTTCTGGTCCAAGGAGGTCTACCTCGGCGTCCGCCTCGGTAAGCGCGGCGTGCAGCTGCAGGGTTCGCTCGGCACGCTCCTGGGCTTCTACCGCAAGTCCGAGCGGACGCTCGGCCTGGAGGACGACGCGGTCGACGAGCGCGAGATCAAGCGCTGGACGGAGCAGGCGGAACGTCTGGGCCGCGCGTTGTCCAGCGGTGCTCTGCGCGCCCGCCACGCGACGTCCGTGGAGGTGGCGTGGCTGTTCCAGCACGCCGTGACGGGCGCGCTCGCGGACCCGCCTCCGTCGGCCGTCTCCAAGCGCCGCTGGGGCGCGGGCGAGATCGAGGCGCTGGTGGAAGGAGCGATCCACAACGGGCGTTCCCACCTGCGCATGGAGCAGCCGGGCGGCGAGTCCTACACCGCGTACCTTTCGTTCGCGCGTTTCCCCGACCTGATGCCGTTCCCGGACGGCGAGCCGTGGCTGCACTACGCGGACTCGCTCTCCTTCCCCGTCGAGATCAGTTCGCGGATGCGTCTCATCCCGCCCGCGCTGGCCTCCAAGGACGTGTCGCGCAAGCTCGCGCACGCCCGTGACATGGACGCGCACATCCGTGAGGCGGGCGCCGAGGCGCCGATCGCGCTGGCGGAGCAGATCGACGCGGCCCGGATGCTGGAGCACGGCATCACCAAGGAGCGCCTCCCGTTCGTCTACGGCTGGCACCGCCTCATCGTGACGGCCCACACCGAGGAGCTGCTCGTCCAGCGCGTGGACGCCGTCGTCGAGCACTACCGCGACATCGGCATCGACGTGGTGAACTCGACCGGCGACCAGTTCTCGTTGTTCAGCGAGTCCCTGCCGGGCGACCGCATCCGCCTGAACGCCTACGCCCAGCGCCAGCCGCTGCGGACGATCGCGGGCGGCATGCCGGTGGCCACCGTCGACCTCGGCGACCGCAGGGACGACGTGGGCGGCGGCTGGACGGGTCCCTACATCGGCGAGACCCTGGGCCGGGCGCGCAGCATCGTGCACTTCGACCCGCTGGTCGCAGCCGCGCGCAACCGTCCGACGGCCATCGCCATCACCGGCGAGCCCGGCGGCGGTAAGACCACTCTGGCCCTTTTGCTCATCTATCAGATGGCACTACGCGGCGTTACGATCGCGGCTATCGACCCCAAAGGTGACGCGGAAGCACTCGTGGAGCTGTTGAAGGCGCGCGGGCGCAAGGCCAGGACGCTGCCGTTGGGCTCGGCGGCGCCGGGCCTGCTCGACCCGTTCGGCTTCGGCGACGACATGGCGGCCAAGAAGACGATGGCGACCGAGACGCTGCGGCTGCTGCTGCCGCGCATGTCGGAGGAGCGCGAGTCGGCGATGATCCAGGCCGTCGGCGCGGTCGCCAACGGCGAGCGCCCGTCGCTGGGCAAGGTCGTCGACCACCTGGAGGCGGCGGAGGACGCGGCGTCCAAGAACCTCGGCGCGGTACTGCGGTCGATGTCGGAGATGCGGCTGGCGTCCCTGTGCTTCGACCCGTACGGGGGGGAGCGCATCGACACCGAGGGCTGGACGACCGTCTTCACGCTCGGCGGACTCACCCTGCCGGACGTGGCGATCAACCGTGAGGACTACTCCTACGAACAGCGGCTTTCGGTCGCCCTGATGTACCTGGTCTCCCAGTTCGCGCGCCGGCTCATGCACGGGCTGGACCGAAGGCTGCCCAAGGCCATCTTCCTCGACGAGGCGTGGGCCATCACTTCGACACCCGAGGGCGCCAAACTGGTGCCGGAAGTATCGCGGATGGGCCGCTCCCGCAACACTGCGTTGATCTTGGTTTCGCAAAATGCCGGTGACCTGTTGAATGAGCAGGTGACGAACTGTCTCTCGTCGGTCTTCTCCTTCCGCTCCAGCGAGCGGGGAGAGGTCGGCAATGTCATGGCGTTGCTCGGTGTCGAGGCCTCCGACGAGCACAAGGGCGTGCTGCGCAACCTCGGCAACGGCGAGTGCATCTTCCGGGATCTGGACGGACGGGCGGGACGGGTGGGCGTGGACCTCATCTCCGAGGAGCTTCTGCGCTGGCTCGACACCAACCCGACCCGCCAGAAGCCGGTTCTGTCCAAGACGGGGGCTGACCCAGAGGAGAACGCCGGATGAGACTCCGACGTGCCGTCGGCCGTGTTCGCCGGGGAGCGGGTCGTCGACGATCCGTGGTGCTGCTGCTGTGCATGGCCGCGTTCATGCTCATGACGCCCGCCGCCGCGGCCGCCCCGGACCCGCCGTGGAGCACCAACCCCAACGACGCCTGCGCGCCCGCCGCCGCCCCCGCCCCCGAGGCGTACGGCTCCGGTTCCGACGGGCTGATCAAGCCGCCGGACCACCCGAGCGAGCAGCTGAAGGCCACGGCCGCCGACCAGCTCACCTACTACGACCGCTACGGCACCGCGGGCCAGACGTGGTACGCCGTCGACATGGGCTGCGGCGACGCCATGGCCATGATCGGCAACTCCGTCTCCAACACGCTCTTCACGCTGGTCCGCGCCATCGACCGCACGACGATCAGCGTCTACCAGGCGGCGGCGTCCGAGTCGCTGCTGGGCTGGCTGAAGGACACCGTCGACGAGGTCATCACCGGCATCGGCAAGACGTTCAACGCCCGCTACTGGACGCCGGTCGTCATCCTCGGCGCGCTCACCCTGGCCTGGTGGGGGCTGGTCCGCAAGCGCACGTCCAAGGTGGCCGAGGGCACCATCTGGATGGTCGCGGCGATGGTCGGCCTGATCTGGTTGATCGCCCGCCCGGGCGACTTCACCACGCTCGGCACCACCGTCTCCAACGCCACCGGCGCGGCGTTCAACGCGGCGCTGCCGCAGAGCGGGACGGGCGCCACGTGCGTCCCGACACCCGAGGGCAAGCCGACGCTGGACGCCTCCAAGCTGGACGCCACCACCCGCAACGCCAACGGCCTGTGGGTGGCCCTGGTCTGCAAGCCGTGGCTGATGGGCGAGTTCGGCACCACCGACCCCGAGGCCGAGATCGTCAAGGATCACGCCGACAAGCTGCTGTACGCCCAGGCCGTCGACCTCCCCGAGACGTACGGGGACGAGAAGCCCGACATGGGAGCCAAGGCCGACGCCTACCAGGAGGTCGCCAAGAGCATCAAGTCGGAGTACCCGGGCGTCTACCCGCTCTTCCAGGGCAAGCAGTGGACGTCGCGGCTGGCCGTCGCGTTCGGCGCGCTGTTCGCCGCGCTGGTCGCGGGCCTGCTCATCCTGGTCATCTCGGTCGCTCTGATCATCGTGAAGATCGCGTTCCTGCTGCTGCTGGTGGCCGGCCCGATCTTCCTGGGCATCGGCATCCACCCGGGGATCGGCCGGGTGATCGCCGTCAGATGGCTGGAGCTCCTGCTGTCGATGCTGCTCAAACAGGCGGCGCTGATAGGGGTGCTGGCCCTGCTGCTGTGGGCCTACGGGGTGATCCTCGGAGAGGGCCTGCCCTGGGGCCTGCAGATCATGCTCATCGCCCTGGTGACCGGAGCGGCGTTCATCTACCGCAAGCCGTTCCAGCACCTGTTCGCGTCCGTGGGGTACTCGGCGGTCTCCCGCGCCCGCTCGGAGAGCGAACTGGAGAAGTCCATCGCGACGATGCGCAAGAACACCCTGGGCGTCGCGCAGGCCGCGGCTCCGGGAGCCGCGCTGTCCCGGCTGGTCCGCCGCGAGGACGGCGCGCCCGCGCTGTCGGGCATCGGCCCCGACGAACCCGCGGTCAAGTCCGGTTCCGGCTCGCTGGGCACCAAGGTCCGGACCGCCGATCCGGCGGGCGCCGGATCCGGCCGCGTCGCCGACACCGCGCCGCCGCTGAACCTGCCCAACAGCAGGAGCGGCGGAGGCTCCGCAAGCACCGGAGGCGGCGGGAGCGTCGCCGTGGCGGGCCGCGGCCGCACGTCCACGGGCGCGGGCCGTCCGGCGTCGAACCCCCGCCCGCTCTCCCGCAAGGGCGGCGGAGGCGGCGGCAGACCCGCCTCGTCGGGCGAGCGGCCCGCCCCCAAACCGGCCCCCAAGCCGGCTCCTCAGCCGAAGCCGGGCGGCGGCGTCACCGGCGCGTCGGTGCCCAGGCAGCGGGAGACCCCCGCGCCCGCCGCACGCGACCAGGCTCCGCCGCTGTGGGCCAAGCGGGTCGCCGACACCGAGCCCCCCGCCCCGTTCTGGCTGAACTCGGCCGACTCCTCCGACGACTAAGACCGCCATGGATCTGAACAACGACCGTCAGCGGCGGATGGTGTTCGCCGGGGTGGCCGTCGCACTGGTGCTGCTGGGCCTGTGGCTGTGGTGGCCCAGGCCCGACACCGAACCGGTGGAGCGTGACGACACCCCGGTGGCGAGCGCGCCGCCCGCCCCCGCCACACCTCCGCCGGGCATCGACGAACTCGTCGACCCGGAGAGCTTCGACATCTACCGGCTGCTGCCCTTCGGCCGGGAGGACTTCGCGACCGCGGCCACCACGGCCCAGCAGTTCGTCGCCCGGTACGGGACCTACCGGTACGACGAGGAACCCCGGACGTATCTCGACAGGCTCCGGCCGCTGGTGAACGACCTGGTCTACGACGACCTGCTGGCCGCCGCGTCCTCACCCGGGATCCTGGAGCAGCGCAGGATCGACCAGACGGTCGCGGAGGGCGGCGCCTCGCTGAACTCCATCCGCACGATCGGCGGCACCTCGGTCACCTTCCTGGTGACCGGAGTGCAACAGGTCACCGAGGCCGGGGCCACCGGCAGGGACAGCAAGCAGTGGGCGGTGACGGTGCAGAACACCGGCGGATCGTGGAAGGTCTACTCCTTCGACCCGGCCGAAGTGGGACAGGACGGTGAATCCGGATGAGGAGGCGCCTGCTGGCGGTCGGCGCGGTCAGCGTCTTCGCCGCCCTCTTCTTCGCGCTTCTCATCGTCCCCACGTTCTTCGGCGCCTCCCAGTTCCTCTTCGGAGGGGGAGGCGGCAGGGGCAACTGCGTGGACACCGCGGAGGCCGCCGAACAGCCGGGCGAGGCCGAGGCGGCCAAGGGCATCCCGGAGAACTACCTGGCCCTCTACAAGAAGGCGGGCGAGGAGTACGGGATCCCGTGGAACATCCTGGCCGGGGTGGGCCGGGTCGAGACGATCCACGGAACGCTCAAGAGCGAGGGCGTCCTCAGCGGCGAGAACTACGCGGGAGCCGGCGGCCCGATGCAGTTCCTGGAGCCGACATGGAAGGCCTTCGCCGTCGACGGCGACGGCGACGGCGCGAAGAACCGCTACGACCCGGCCGACGCCATCCCCTCCGCCGCCCGCTACCTCAAGCACAACAAGGCGCCGGAGAAGGTCCGGACCGCGCTGTTCCAGTACAACCACTCCTGGGACTACGTCGACGACGTCCTGGACTGGGCGGCCAAGTACGCCGCCGGCGAGTTCAAGGTCATCCAGGCGGGCGGGCTGCCCGACTGCAAGGACACCGACGACCTGCCCGCCTACACCGACGACGTCGTCGCCCGGATCATCGACTTCGCGCTCGCCCAGCGCGGCAAGCCCTACATCTGGGGCGGCACCGGCCCCGACGGCTATGACTGCTCCGGCCTGATGCAGATGGCCTACAAGCACGTCGGCCTCGACATCCCCCGCGTCACCTTCGACCAGTGGCCGTTCGGCGTCAAGATCAAGGACGGCACGGAGCAGCCCGGCGACCTCGTCTTCTTCGACTCCGGCCCGAACACCGCGCCGGGCAGGCCCGGCCACGTCGGCATGGTCATCGGCGAGAACAAGATGATCGTCGCCCGCTGCACCGCCTGCCGCCCCGCCATCGCCGTCAGGCCCTACCGCATCAGCACCCTGGTCGGCTTCACCCGCCCGCTCCAGCACCCGACCGTCGCCGACAAGCTGGAGAAGCTCGGCTGACCGTCCGTCCGGGGGCGACCCCCAGGCCCCCGGGCGGCTCAGCCGATCCTCGCTTCGCTGCGGTCGGCGGGTTGTCTTGTCTGGGGGGCGACCCCCAGGCCCCCGGGGCGGCTCAGCCGATCCTCGCTTCGCTGCGGTCGGCTGAGCCGGGGGGCTCTGGCAGACTGGGCGAATGCTGCCTGATGAGCTGTTCCAACCGCTGCGCCTGGACGACGCCCTGGAGGAGGCCGAGAAGGCCGGGGGGCGCGAGGCGGCCGTCGCGCTGCTGCAGCGGGCGCTGGAGGACCCTCGGGCCAAGGGCGACGAGACGCTGCCGGAGTACCTGGACGAGCTGATCGACCAGCTCACCGAGCTGAAGCGCTACCCCGAGGCGATCGAGGCGACCTACCGGCTGATCGAGGTGGACGAGTCCGCCCGGCTGGAGGAACTCGGCGCCATCGCCCACCTGCACGCCATGAACGGCGACCACGCCGCGGCCCGCGCGCTGCTGGAGGAACTGCGCGGGCAGGCCGAGCCGCTGGACGCGCTGATGAACACCCTGGTGCTCGCGGGCGAGCTGGGCGACCGGGACACGGCCGTCCGCTGGCTGGCCGAGGACCTGCGGCGGGGAGTCTCCGAAGGCTGGGACCCCGACCTCGTGCTCATCCACCGCGGGCACTTCCGCCGCCTCGGCGGCTCCGACCCCCGGCTGGAGGCCCTGGTCGCCGACTACCTGCCGCCCGTCGAGCAGCGCGGCGTCAAGCGGCTGCCGACCGGCCCCCGCTTCGTCTACGCGGGCACCGACCCGCTGGAGATCGAACGGCAGATGCGCGTCGACCTGTCCGCGCGCATCCTGACCCCCGAGGGGGAACTGATCCCCTGGCCTCCGGAACGCAACGACCCCTGCTGGTGCGGATCGGGCGCCAAGTACAAGAAGTGTTGCGGACGTCCTACGATCTGAGCCCCGCCGGAAGGTAGGTTGCGGGGAACCTACGGGGGAGGCTTCATGGTCATCGTGGTGGGCGCGGCCATCATCTCCGGCGGCAGGCTGCTCGCGGCCCAGCGGGCGGCTCCGGCGTCGCTCGCGGGTGGCTGGGAGCTGCCCGGCGGCAAGGTGGACCCGGGCGAGTCCGACGAGGCCGCCCTGATCCGGGAATGCAAGGAGGAGCTGGGCGTCCTCATCGAACTGGCCGACCGGATCGACGGAGACTGGCCGCTGGGCGAGGGCAAGGTGCTGCGCGTGTGGACGGCCCGGCTGGCCGCCGGGGAACCCGAGGCGCTGGAGCACATGGCGCTGCGCTGGCTGGGCCCGGACGAACTCGGCGACGTCGCCTGGCTCCCCGGGGATCTCCCCGCCGTCGAGGCGGTACGACGTCATCTGCTGTCGTCGGGCCGCCGCTAGAGGGTCCGCCCGGGGCCCGGGGTGACGTGGAACACTTCTTGGCCGCTCTCCTGCCCGAAGGCGGGAGATCACCGGCTCACGCAGCCCGGTCGGCCGACGGCCCGCCAGGTCCCGTACGATCAGTGCCGGCCGGGGCCCAGACCAGCCCGGACGAGCATCACCCGTGCGGGTGACCTGCCACCCCGCCGAGAGCGGGCGACCGGATTCCTCCCCGGTCCGAAGGCCGGGGCGTCCTCCGGCGTCCTCGGTAACGGCGGGTCAACAGGTCAAGACGCACTAGAATCTGATGTAGACAGCTGATCTGCGCCGCCCGGTTCCGGATTTCCGACCCTCGGACGACCCTCGGACGCGGCGAATCCCGAGACGAAACCGAGCGTGCCTTCATGCCCATCGCCACCCGCGACGACCTTCGAAACGTGGCCATCGTGGCCCACGTCGACCACGGCAAGACCACCCTCGTCGACGCCATGCTCTGGCAGTCCGGAGCCTTCCGCGACAACCAGTCCGTCGACGACAGGGTCATGGACTCCAACGACCTGGAGCGCGAGAAGGGCATCACCATTCTCGCGAAGAACACCGCGGTGCGCCACGGTGACCTCCTGCTGAACATCATCGACACCCCCGGCCACGCCGACTTCGGCGGCGAGGTCGAGCGCGGCCTGTCCATGGTCGACGGCGTGGTGCTGCTGGTCGACGCGTCCGAGGGGCCGCTGCCGCAGACCCGGTTCGTGCTGCGCAAGGCGCTGGGCGCGAAGATGCCGGTCATCCTGGTGATCAACAAGGTGGACCGGCCCGACGCCCGGATCACCGAGGTCATCGACGAGGTCTACGAGCTGTTCATGGACCTCGACGCGACCGAGGAGCAGATCGACTTCCCGATCGTCTACGCCTCGGGCCGCGCCGGACGGGCCAGCCTCAACAAGCCCGCCAACGGCGAGATGCCCGACAACGCCGACCTCGAGCCGCTGTTCCAGGTCATCAAGGAGACCATCCCGGCTCCGTCCTACGACCCGGACGCCCCCTTCCAGGCGCACGTCACCAACCTGGACGCCTCCAGCTACCTGGGCCGGATCGCGCTGTGCCGGGTGCACAACGGCACGATCAAGAAGGGCCAGCAGGTCGCCTGGTGCAAGGGCGACGGCACGGTCGAGCGGGTCAAGATCTCCGAGCTGCTGATGACCGACGCCCTGGAGCGCAAGCCCGCCGAGTCCGCGGGCCCCGGCGACATCATCGCCATCGCCGGCATCTCCGACATCATGATCGGCGAGACTCTGGCCGACCCCGAGGACCCGCGCCCGCTGCCGCTGATCACGGTGGACGAGCCGGCCATCTCGATGCTGCTGGGCACCAACACCGGCCCGCTGGCCGGCCGGGAGAAGGGCACCAAGGTCACCGCCCGCCTGGTCAAGGACCGGCTCGACCGCGAGCTCATCGGCAACGTCTCGCTGCGGGTCCTGCCGACCGAGCGCCCGGACGCCTGGGAGGTGCAGGGCCGCGGCGAGCTGGCGCTGGCCATCCTGGTGGAGACCATGCGCCGTGAGGGCTACGAGCTGACCCTCGGCAAGCCCCGCGTGGTCACCAAGGAGATCGACGGCAAGCTGCACGAGCCGGTCGAGCGGCTGACCGTGGACATCCCCGAGGAGTACCTGGGCGCGGTCACCCAGCTGCTGGCGGTCCGCAAGGGCCGCATGGAGCACATGACCAACCACGGCACCGGCTGGGTGCGGATGGAGTTCCTGGTCCCGGCGCGCGGCCTGATCGGCTTCCGCACCGAGTTCCTCACCGAGACCCGCGGCACCGGCATCGCCCACCAGGTCTTCGAGAAGTACGAGCCGTGGTTCGGCGAGCTGCGCACCCGCCCGACGGGCTCGCTGGTCTCCGACCGGTCCGGCGTCGCCACCACCTACGCGATGTTCAACCTGCAGGAGCGCGGCACCCTGTTCGTCGACCCGGCCACCGAGGTCTACGAGGGCATGATCGTCGGGGAGAACTCCCGCGCCGACGACATGAGCATCAACATCACCAAGGAGAAGCAGAAGACCAACATCCGCTCCTCCACGGCCGAGGAGTTCGACCGCCTCGTCCCGCCGAAGAAGCTGTCGATGGAGGCGGCCCTGGAGTTCATCCGGGACGACGAGTGCGTCGAGATCACCCCGACCGCCGTCCGCCTCCGCAAGGTCATCCTGGACACCAAGGAGCGCGAGCGCCAGGCAGCCCGGGCCAAGCGCGGCTGACCCGCGTCGATCCGAGCCCGGCTCCCTTCGGGGAGCCGGGCTTTTTCGCTGCGTTCTGACTACGCTGAGAGACGGCGCGTCCTACGATGACGGGAGCTGAGCGTGATGGGAAGTGATCGTATGGTGACCATCTCGTTTCCGTCGGAGGTCTCCGTCTCCCTGCCGGAGGAGGACACGCCGTACGGCATGTGGTCGCGTGGTGAGCTCGAGGACTACCTGCATCTCCCTGAACTTTTTTCTACCGAGGTCATCGACGGGGAGATCGTCGTGTCGCGTGCACCGGCTCATGGCCACAACCAGATCATCGAGGGCATCGGGCTGCCGTTCCGGGGAAAGCTCTTCAACGACCCCTCGTTTCCATGGCGTTGCGCGCAGGGCACCGGACTCGACATGGTCGGGATCGAGCAGGGCCTCCTCCCGGATCTGATGGTCATAGACGCCAGGATCTACCGGGAGGCGGCGCGCGAGCACAGGCTCGTCTCCGACCAAGTCGAGCTGGTCGTCGAGGTCACGTCGCCCTCGAACGCGGCGAACGACCGCCGCCCCGCCAAAGGGAGGGCCAGGCCCAGCAAGTGGCGCGCCTACGCGCGGGCCGGTGTTCCCTACTATCTGCTGGTCGACCGTGACCCGAGGATCGCCTCCGCCGTTCTGTACTCGATTCCCGACGCCGGCACAGGGGCGTACCTGGAAGAGGAGTCGTGGAAGTTCGGAGAGGCGATCCACCTGCCTGAACACTTCGATGTGATCATTCCCACCGACGAATGGCTCCCCTGGGATTTTGTTTGAGCAGACGCCATATGCCTCGGTCTGCGAGAGCGGTCAGCGTCGGTCTGAGCCCGGCTCCCTTCGGGGAGCCGGGCTTTTTCGCTGCGTTCTGACTACGCTGAGAGACGGCGGGTCCTACGATGACGGGAGCTGAGCGTGAGGAGAAGTGCGCAGATGGTAGCTGTCTCGGTTCCGCCGGAGTACTCCGTCTCGATGCCCGAAGAGGACACGCCGTACGGCATGTGGCTGCGTGGTGAACTCGAGGACTACCTACATCTCCCCGAACTCTTCTCTACCGAGGTCATCGACGGGGAGATCGTCGTGTCGCGTGCACCGGCCTTCGGGCGTGACCGGATCATTCATGCGATCATCTTCGCCTTCAACCGGGCGAAAGTCCTGGATGAGTCCTTCTCGTGGCTCTGCTCGTCCACTGGTCTGGACATGGTGGGGATCGAGGCGGGCTACATCCCGGATCTGATCATTTTGGATGAGCAGATCTCCCGGGAGGCGTTGCAAGGGGAGGTGCGGCGCCGACTCGTCTCCGACCAGGTCGAGATGGCCGTCGAGGTGACGTCGCCTTCGAACGCCAAGGTCGACCGGTGTCCCGCGAAGGGAGCAGAGGGGCGTGGCAAGTGGCGTGGTTACGCGCGATGCGGTGTTCCCTACTATCTGCTGGTCGACCGTGACCCGAGGATCGCCTCCGCCGTTCTGTACTCGATTCCCGACTCCGCCACGGGGGCGTATCTGCAGGAGGAGTCGTGGAAGTTCGGTGAGGAGATAGAGCTGCCCGGGCACTTCGGGGTGACGATCTCCACTGACGAATGGCTGTCCTGGGACTTCGGCTGAGAGGCGGTGCCCTCCCGGTGCCGGAGAGCGGGAGGGCGGAGTTCCGCCGGGTGGTCGTCAGTTCAGGGTGGGTCTGCCGAGGGTGTCGATCTTGGCGGACTTGGAGTAGGCGCGTAGGGTGTCGCCCTTGGCGGTGCCGTCGAAGACGACCTGGTACCTGGCGTCGCACCAGGTACCGGCCTTGATCTTGAATCTGCCCTTGGCGTCGGTGCGGCCCTTGGCCGCCACCCGCCAGGTCTTCCCGCACAGGAAGATCACCGCCACCTTCTGGCGGGCGTAGGGGAAGCGGCCCTTGCGCTTGGCGCCCGTGCGGTAGAGCACACCCGAGACGGTGATCTTCTTTCCGACCTTGATCCGGCGCGGGGTGAAGGTGAGCGCGTCGAATGACGTCTTCCAGCGCCACGCCTTGCGGACGGTGCTCGTGGCCGGGGCGTAGTGCTCGTCGCCCGGGAAGCGCAGCCGCCACCAGCCGGGGGCGTGGGTGAAGGGCCCGAAACGCAGTCCGCGGTGGGCGTCGGGGCGGGTGCGGGTGACCGTCCGCCAGCCGCGCCTGCCGTCGGGGGAGTACTGCAGTGAGACGTCGATCCGGGTGGGGTCGTCGTTCGGGCCGGCGCTCAGGGTGAGCCGGCCGGTCGCCTTGAACCTGCGTGAGGGGGAGTAGGAGACCCCGAAGTCGTGGAGCACGGCCGTGGCCAGCACCCGGACCTGGACCCGGGGGCTGTCGGCCTTCTGCCCGTCCGCCTCGAACCGGGCCCGGAAGGTGCCCGTCTCGCGCAGGGAGGCCGTCACCGAGTAGGAGCCGTCGGTGCGGGTGAGGGCGTCGAGGCCGTCGTCCTCCACGGTGTTCAGGTTGTCGATCTCGATGGCCTCGCCCGGGATCGGGATGACGTCGCCGGCCTCGGTCCTGCCCTGGAGCGTTCCGCTCAGGCGCACCTCACCGCCCGCCGCGATCGCCTTCGGGTCGGCGAACAGGGTGAGGACGGCCTCGACCGGTGGAGCGGCCGCCCGTGCGGGCAGGCCGGGCAGCACGCCCAGGCCGCAGGTCAACGCGGTCAGGACAGGGAGGGAACGCCGCAAAGTCATCTCGCCTTCGTCTGATGACGAGATCGTATAGACAGGCTGTGACAGTTCGGACCCGCCTGAAGGTAAGATCCATAACTTTCCGGTCCGGAGTCAGGCGATCACGGTGGAGCGAGGAACGCCTGACCCCGATTCGTCGGTCCGGGGGCCGACCCCCGGACCGACGGGGTCAGCCCAGGTGGACGGTGCCGGTCACGTCGGCGGCCAGCCGGAGCGAGTCGCCGTCCTGGAGGAAGGCCTCGACGCCGGGGGAGAGCCGCTCGCCGTTGACGAACGTGCCGTTGGTGGAGCGCTCGTCGCGGACCTTGGCCACGCCCGCCGGGTCCAGCCAGACCGTCGCGTGCTTGCGGGACACGTTGTCGTACTGGGTGAACGTGGAGGCGGCCGGAGACTGGCCGGCGTCACGGCCGAGGATCAGCTGCTGGCCCGGCATGACCTTCAGCTCCCCGGTGGGGAAGCTCAGCCGCAGGGCCGGACCCATGCCGCCGGGCCGCAGCGGCTTCAGGCAGACGTTGCACTGCGCCGCCGCGGGGTTGGCCAGCACGCTCTCGCAGTGCGGGCACATCGCGGCGGTGCTGTCCTGGTGCGGGTGACCGTGCTGCCGCTGGTCCGGCTGCATCAGTGTGCCGTCACGGGCCGGCGGCGGGTCGAACTGGCCGGGACGGCGGCCGTACGGGTCCTGGGCGGGGGGTTGCCCGTAGCCCTGCTGGGGCTGGCCGTACGGGTCCTGTGCCGGGGGTTGCCCGTAGCCCTGCTGGGGCTGGCCGTACGGGTCCTGTGCCGGGGGTTGCCCGTAGCCCTGCTGGGGCTGCCCGTACGGGTCCTGTGCCGGGGGTTGCCCATAGCCCTGCTGGGGCTGCCCGTACGGGTCCTGGGCGGGGGGCTGGCCGTAGCCCTGCTGCGGGCCCTGGCCCTGCTGGGGCTGGGCGTAGGGGTCCTGTGCCGGAGGCTGGCCGTAGCCGCCCTGCGGGGCCTGCTGGCCGAGGGGCTGACCGTACGGGTCCGGCGGCTGCGGCTGGCCGTACGGGTCCTGTGCCGCGGGTTGCCCGTAGCCGCCCTGCGGGGCCTGCTGGCCGAGCTGGTTGGGCTGGCCGTAGGGGTCCTGGGCGGGGGGCTGCCCGTAGCCCTGCTGGGGCTGCCCGTAGGGGTCCTGTGCCGGAGGCTGCCCGTAGCCCGGCTGAGTCCCCTGCTGGGGCTGGCCGTAGCCCTGCTGGGGCTGGCCGTACGGGTCCTGGGCGGGGGGCTGCCCGTAGCCCTGCTGGGGCTGCCCGTACGGGTCCTGAGCGGGCGGCTGGCCGTACTGGGCGGGCTGCCCGTAGGGGTCCTGTGCCGGAGGCTGCCCGTAGCCTCCCGCCGGACCCGGCTGCGACGCGTAGGGCTGCTCCGCCGGAGCGGGGCGCCGACGGCGCCCGCGGGTCAGGTTGTTCCCGCAGGTCATGCAGATCAGGTCGCCAGGATTGTGCGGGGTCTGACAGACCTCGCAGGTCAGAGTCTCCATGAGGCCTCCCCGGCTCGTACTCCCGCCCCGTCCAGCACCGCGCTCAGACGATCCATGTCGCCTCGGCGCGGGATGCCGATGTAGTACACCCGCCGTCCTTCCGCACCGTCTTCGACGCACACCTGCATGCGCCGCCCGTCCATCTCGTCCGACCCGTACCGCCGGCGCCCGAGAGGGGACAGCGGTATGAGTTGCTGGTTCGCCGATCCCCGGAGCGGGGATCCGTCGTTGAGCCGTTCCACGTACGGACCGGTCACCACAGCGTCGCACAGTTTAAGGATGTCCCGCGACTCCGGATTCCGCGAGAGCCTCGAGATTACATATCCGGAATAGACCAGGATGTCCAATGTACGTGATCCTCGCCACTCCCACAGCCCCTCCAGCAGCTCTCGCAGCGCCCCGACCTGCTGGAACGGCTCTCCGCCGGAGATCGTGACCCCGTCGACCTCAGGGAGGCCCGCCACCCACTCCAGCACCGAGGAGACCGGGACCCGGAGGCTCTCGTCGGTCTCCCAGGTGTCCCGGGACAGGCAGCCGGGGCAGGCCAGGGTGCAGCCCTGGAACCAGATCCCGGCCCGAACTCCCGGGCCCAGCGCGGTCACCGGATGGTGGAGCTTGGCCAGCCTGACCGAGCCGCCGCCCTCGCCGCCGCGGGCGCTCACGACTCCTCGGCGGGGGGATCGGGGTCGGCGGAGTCGAGCTCCAGCTCGACGATGCTGCCCTCGCGCCTGATCCCCCGCACGGTGATCCGCGTGCCGGACGGCAGGTCGAGCTCGAACAGGGCGCGGGCCAGCGGGTTGACGAAGTGCGACTCCAGGGCCATGCCGATGCCCCGGCCTCCCTTGTCCAGCTCGCCCGTGCACCACTCGCGCAGGGTGCCCATCACCTCGGACTTCACCGCCAGGCTGAGCCGGTGCTCCTCGGTGACCCGGCGGCAGATGTTCGCCAGCTGCAGGTCGAAGATCTTCGACGCGGCCTCGGCGCCGATGAAGTTGAAGACGATCACGTTGTCGCCGAGCCGGTTGAGCAGCTCCGGACGGTTGAGCGTCGAGGTGAAGTGCTCGGAGATCGCGCCCTTGATCCGGTGCTCGATCTCGGCGTAGCCCAGGCCCGGCACGACCTTGGCCGAGCCCAGGTTCGAGGTGAAGATCAGGATCGACTCGGAGAAGTGCACGGTGTGGCCCCGGCCGTCGGTCAGCCGGCCGTCCTCCAGGATCTGCAGGAACTTGTCGAGGATCCGGGGGTGGGCCTTCTCGATCTCGTCGAAGAGGATCACCCGGAACGGGTCCTCGCGCACCGCGTTGGTCAGCTCGCCGCCGGCCTCGTGGCCGATGTAGCCGGGCGGGGAGCCGATCAGCCGGTCGCCCGCGCCCTCGGCGGAGAACTCCGACATGTCGAAGCGCAGGTAGGCCGAGTCGTCGCCGAACACCAGCTCGGTGATCGACTTGGCCAGTTCGGTCTTGCCGGTGCCGGTCGGGCCGGCGAAGAACAGCACGCCGCGCGGCCGGGAGCCGGACTTGGTGGCCTGTGCTCCGGACAGCCCGAGAACCGCCCGCTTGAGGATGTCCAGGGTCTTGGTGACGGCCTGGGGCTGTCCCAGGACCCGTTCGGGCACCCGGCGCTCCCCTTCCAGCACCCGGCGGCGCAGGTGGCCGCGCGACCACGGGTTGTCCAGGACGCCCAGTTTGTAGGTGCGGACGGCGTCGGGCAGGTCGGCCAGGTCGACGTTGCGCTCCTTGGCCAGACGGGTGACCTCGATCATCGACTGGAGGGTCAGCCCGTCGGCCTGCTCGGCGAAGGCGTCGCAGGCCTCGGCGGCCGCCTGGTCGGCCTCCGGGTCGGCGGCGAAGGCGCGGGCCAGCAGCCGGGCCGTCACCTGCCGGTCGCCCAGGTGCGGGCGGGGGAGCGTCAGTTCGCGGATGGAGTCGTTCTCGGCCACCAGCCAGGACGGGAGGTCGCCGGGACGCTCCACCAGCCACAGGATCGGGTTGTAGAAGGGCTTGGGCCGCACCCCCGGCGCCCGGACGGGCCGGGCGGTGCGGGAGAGCTTCTCGCAGAAGCGGAAGAAGTCGCGTTCCGGCGGCTGGAGCTCGGTCGGGGACGCCGCGATCCGGGACGCGCCCTCGATCAGGAAGGCGGCGCGGATCTGCTCCTTGGGCCGGGCCAGCGCCTCCAGATGCTTGGTGAGCCCCTCCAGGGACGGCTTGGCGTCCCACTTGCCGAGCAGCTTCTCGGCGGCGGCCAGGGCGTCGTCGTCCTCGGGGAAGACCCGCAGGCCGTCCACCAGGTCGTAGATGAACATGCAGGACAACCCGCTGGACTGCAGGGCCTCCCACAGCAGTTCGCGCAGCGGCAGCAGCGCGATCTCGCCGCTGTTGGGGAAGAGGAAGCTGTCGTAGAGGTTGCCCGACAGGACGTACTGCGAGTGCACCGACAGGGTCGCGTCGAGTTCGCGGATGAACGGAGGCCAGCCCATCAGGCGGCCGCCGAGTGTGGGCTGGTCAGTGCTCAAGTCGGCGTTCCCTCGGCTTGTTCTTCTTCTGCGTGGTGGTCGTCGTCGATTGTGCACCCAGGGGGAGTTCCTCGGCGCCGGGCTCCAGACGCCACGTGAGCGCCATGTCCAGCCCGTCCTCGCGCAGCCTTTCCTTGGCGGCTTCGAAGGCGTCGCACCATTCGCGTTCGCGTTCGGCGTCGCGGCGGCGGTCGTCCTCGCTCAACGCGGGGCGGGTGCGCATCATCTTGGCGCGCAGAGTGGAGTCGTCCAGCTGCATCCGGACGGCCTGGTCCGGCCACTCGGAGCGGGTGAGCAGCAGGGACCCCTCCACCGGGACGAACGTCGAGAAGCCCGTGTCCACCTGGTAGCCGAGCTCTTCGAAGGTCTTCGTGACGGTCGCCAGTATGTACTGGCGTTCGGCCTCGGCCTGCGCGAGCCTGTCCTGCTCCAGCGCCCAGGCTTTGAGGCGTTCGCGTTCGGCCTTGACGTTCTTACCGGCCTCCTGGACGCGCAGACGCACCTCGCTGAGCATCGCCTCGGCCTCCGCGTCGGTGGTGGCCTGAGCGACGCGTACGGCGGCTTCCTGGACGCGTCGGCGGTCGGCCTCGGAGGTGTCGGGCAGCAACCGCGACAGCACCCGGGAGAGGTCTTCGCTGCGGTTCGCGGGCGTCTTCAGCTGAGCCGTCACGAGCCGTCCGAGCTCCTCGGCGATGGCCCGTTCCGCCTTGTCGAGCGCTTCGTCGACGGCCGCGCACCATGTGACGAGCTCGCCGTAGTCCTCTGCGCCGGTGAAGTTCAATTCCGCTGGAAGCGGCACGGACAGGACGACACCGTGTTCTTGGTGTGTTCGCCGCAGCACATCCCCGAGAGCGCGGATCCTCGCGTTCCGGTCGATGACCTCCCGCAGCGCACGCTCATACCGTTCGACCTCGGCGAGTGCCTCGGCCCGTCCGCCGGCCTTCTTCTCCGCCAGCGCCGCCAGCACCTCGGCGGTCTTGGACCCGGCGTTCGCACCCGCTCCGAGCAGCCGGTTCATCCCCAGGCTGGCGATCACCGCGGCGTCCAGGACGATCTCCGCCTCCACGCCACTGCTCAACTGGTGCCCCTTCCTGATGCGCCCCGATGCACACGGAGTCAGCCTTCTATGACTTCCCGGCGGCGCTCGGAGTTCGCCTCACGCCACCGATGGCTTCGCATACCCCCGCCGAGCGCGTGCCCGACGGTCGCCGCCACGACCAGCAGCAGCCACAGCAGCCAGGCCAGAGAACTGAGAACGGACACCAGCATCAACAGGATCAGCAGGGGGATGGTCGCCGCCAGCAGCGCCATCCCGCACCCGCGCGCACCCGTTCGCCGCGCCGTGTTCGACATCGCCTGCGAAGTCTTGGACAACCCGCCGCTGACGAGCCTGCCGCCCTTGGCCAGCGCCGCCCACGGCCCGCCCGCCAGGTAGTCGGAGCCCTGCTGCTGGGCGAGCGCGAGTTCGACGGCCGCCGAGACGAGCCAGGCGCCCGCGCCCACGAGCAGCATCAGCCCGAGCGGCACCGCCGCGGCCCGCTGCACCCCGCCGACGCTCGCCGTCTCACCGGGCTGCGCCTGCCCGGCCATCGCCGCGATCGCGAAACTCCCGGCGCTCCACAGGGCGAGGAAGGCCAGCGACCACAGGACGGCCCGCACCCGCGCGGCGCTCCGTCCTTCTTTCCGTTCGTTCTCCCGCCGCTCCCACAGCGCGGCTCTTCCTTCGGCGCGGTAGGCGTCCGCGGCCGCGTCCACGTCGAGCGGCAGCCCGCCCGTCCCCGCCGTCGAGGACGGCCTGGACGGCTGCGGCGGCGCATACGGCCGCACCGGCTCGACGGCCTCGTCCGGGACGGGAGGAGTCCCGCCGTGCAGCCACTCCATGATCTGCGGGTGGCCCCACCGCCGCCGCGGATCCCGCGTGAGCAGCCCCTGGCAGAGCAGCCGCAGATGAGGGTCCTGCACGTCGTCGTTCTCGATGGCCCGCGTCGCCAGATGGTCGACGACGACCGTCTCGCTCAGCCCGTCGAACGGCTTGCGCCCGGTGATCAGCTCCCGCGCGATCATTCCGAGCGACCACCAGTCCCGCGCCGGCGACACCTGCCCCGACAGCGACTCCGGCGCCGCGTACGCCAGCGTCCGCGAGGAGGACGCGAACACCACGCTCTGCTCCAGCACCCGGCTGAGCCCGAAGTCGGTGATGACGAGTTCGCTCCCGCGCACCAGCACGTTCTCGGGTTTGAGGTCCCGGTGCACGATCCCCACGTCGTGCAGCGCCTTCAACCCCTCGGCGAGCTGCGCCACCGCCGTGGTCGGATCGACCCGCCGCCCCCGCGACAGGTCCCGCAGGTTGCCTTCGGGAAGGTATTCGAGGATCTCGTAGTCCCGCCCGTCCGCGTGCCCCGTCTCCAGCACCCGGACCACATGCCGCGACGTCAACCGCGGCAGGACCTCCCACACCTCGCGGTCCGCCGAATACCCGCGCCGGTAGATCTTGACGACGTACCGCTCGTCGCCGCCGGAGTGCTCCCGCACGAGCAGGAGGTCGGACTCGGCCCCCTGGACGGGCAACTCCCCCTCGACCGCGAACCGCGAACCCAGCACCCCCGGCAATCGCACCAGGGAGTCCCCTCCCGTGTGCGCCCCCGGCGCATCCCGGCTGGTGACTCCCGGATCCCGTCGCGTCCACTGCGGGTCGTCCACGCCGCGAGCCTACCGCGCACGAACCCGGACGCACCCGACACACATTCTTGGCGGCACCGTACGGGCCGACGGCGCCCGGCCGCCCCGGCCCGCCGAATCCATTTAGACATTATTGTTCTTTTGGATTGTCCGGGTGTCCGTGGAGGTGTCGGTGCGGGTCTTGGCGGGACGGTACGCGCTGGAGGAGGAACTCGGACGCGGCGGGATGGGCGTGGTCTACCGGGCCACCGACCTGGAACTGGGCCGGGACGTGGCGGTCAAGCTGCTGCCCGAGCAGTTCTCGAAGCAGCCCGGATTCCTGGCCCGGTTCCAGCGGGAGGCGCGGGTGGCGGCCGGGCTGTCGCACCCGCACGTCGCGGTGGTGCACGACATCGGGCAGGACGGGGACGCGCCGTACCTGGTCATGGAGCTGGTGGCCGGACGGACGATGTCCGAGGCCGCCGGCGGCGCGGCGATGGAACCCGAACACGTGGCGTCCGTGGCGGTCGATGTGCTGGACGCGTTGGAGCACTGCCATGCCAGGGGGATCGTGCACCGCGACATCAAGCCGTCCAACATCATGCTCGACGAGGCGGGGGTCCGGCCGCGGGTGAAGGTGATGGACTTCGGCATCGCCCGGCTGCTGTCGGACACCGCCACCCGGCTGACCGCCACCGGCATGCTCATCGGAACCCCGGCGTACCTGTCGCCCGAACAGGCCAACGGCGAGGACGCGCTGCCCGCGTCCGACCTCTACTCCCTGGGGTGCGTCCTGTACGAGCTGCTGACGGGCCGTCCGCCGTTCACCGGGGACTCGCCGACCGTGGTGCTGCTCGGCCACCTCCAGCGGACACCCCAGCCGCCGTCGGCGCTGCGTCCCGGCCTCGCGCCGGAATGGGACCGGATCGTCATGACCGCGCTGGCCAAGGCCCCCGAGGAGCGCTTCGCCTCCGCGACGGCCATGCGCGACGCCCTCCAGGCCCTGCTCGTGCCGACCCGCGCCCCGATGCCCGTCGACACCGGTCCGCCTTCTCCGACGGATCTCCTGCCGCCGATCCCG
The DNA here is from genome assembly GCF_039871655.1 of Actinocorallia sp. B10E7. Lineage (NCBI taxonomy): Bacteria > Bacillati > Actinomycetota > Actinomycetes > Streptosporangiales > Thermomonosporaceae > Actinocorallia > Actinocorallia sp. B10E7. The sequence goes on along the minus strand of NZ_JBDPLZ010000001.1, from coordinate 788,586 downwards.
CTGTACCCGCCCGCGCACGTCCCGCCGGGCGGCGGCCACCGCCTCGCGATGACCGGCCCGGACACGCGGAGCAACACGGCGGAACACCCCTCAGGCGTGCCGGACACGGTCTGGACGTTCTTCGCGGGCATCGGCCTGTTGTTCGCGATGGCGGCCGGAGCCGTGTTCGTCGTGGCCACGGAGGGGCGGGGCTTCGTCCTCCCCCAGGCCTATCTGGCCTACCTGCTGTTGATCGCCGTCGCCGGGGCCATGGTGGTGCCGCCGATCCGGCAACCGGCCGCGGCGCTCCTCGCCGGGACGCTGCCGACCTGGCCGTTCTGGATCATCTGGGAGTCCTTCCGGGCGTCCCCCGACCAGCTGTGGCTCGTGTCGTACTCCTGCGGGCTGGCGATGGCCGTCGCCGGCGGCGCGGTGGCCCTCGGCAGCGGGCTCACCCCTCACCGGCTCCACCCGTTCCGGCTGGTCTGGAGCGTGTTCGGCTCCCTGGCGGCGGTGGCCCTGACCACCCTGCTCCTCGACTTCCATGAGCGCTTGTTCGCGCCCGTCGTGGTGGCCTGCGTCGTGACGGCCCTCGTCATCACCGGGTCGGCGTTCCTCCGCTCCCCGTGGGCGACGGCCGCGACGGCCGTCGGCTGGCTGGCGGCCGTACCGCTGTACGGTCACCTGATGCTGGGGTGACCGCCGCCCGGGACGCTCACGGAGCGACGGGTGGCTCGGCCCGGTAGGCGGGCTCGATGGGCTCCTTACGCCGGGGCCGGACGGCTGCGGTGAGCGCCCGTGTTCAGAAAGGCTCCGTCAGAAGCGCTGCATTCTCGTCGCCACTTTCAAGGTATAGCTGCACCTGGGGCTTGCGGCAAGGCCCCGGTGCTGCTTCAGAATCGGTGGCCGTGAGCCGGATCGGCGCGGAAAAAGCCGGTCGCATGCGTATGCGGGCTCATATTCGCCATGCGGTCATTCGGGCCGCGAACGAAGCCAGGGGGAATCCACATGCGTTTTCTGCTGTCCACCATCGGGACGCGCGGCGACGTCCAGCCGCTGGTGGCGCTGGCGCTGGAGCTGAGGGGGCTCGGCCAGGAAGTCCACCTGTGCGTGCCTCCGGACTTCCGCGACTGGATCGACGGTCTCGCGATCCCCGTCACCCCCGCCGGGCCCGAGCTGCGCCGGTCCGCGGACGCTCCGTCGGCGCCGCCCTCGCCGGAGCAGCTGCGCCGGCTGGCCCGGGACTCGGTCGCCGCCCAGTTCGGGACGATCGAGGAGGCGGCCAGGGGCTGCGACGTCATCGTCGCGGCGACGGCCCTGCAGGTGGCCGCCCGTTCGGTGGCGGAGCTGATGGGGATCCCCTACGTCTTCGCCGCCTACTGCCCGGCGGTCCTGCCGTCGCCGCACCACGCGCCGCCGCCCATGCCGGGACAGCCTCCCGCGACGGTCGGCGACGACGAGTTGTGGGCGCGGGACGCGGCGCGCTTCAACGCCATGTTCGGTGACGCGCTCGGCTCCCACCGCGCGTCACTCGGCCTGGCGCCGGTCGAGGACGTGCGCGGCCACATCCTCACCGACCGGCCCTGGCTGGCCGCCGATCCGGTGCTGGCGCCCTGGCCCGGGGGCGGCGACGTCGTCCAGACAGGCGCCTGGATCCTGCCGGACCGGCGTCCGCTGCCTCCCGAACTGGTGGAGTTCCTCCAGGCCGGCGAACCGCCCTTCTACTTCGGCCTCGGCAGCCGCATGCACGCCCCGCGGGGCCTCGCCGAAGCGATGGTCGAATCGGCCCGCGCGCTCGGACGCCGTGTGATCGTCTCCCGTGGCTGGTCCGGCCTGTCTCTGGCGGGCGACGCCCCCGACTGCCTGTCCATCGGAGACGTCGATCACCGGAAGCTCTTCGGGCGGGTCGCCGCCGTCGTCCACCACGGCGGGGCGGGCACCACGACCGCGGCTGCACAGGCCGGAGCGCCCCAGCTCGTCATCCCGCAGGTCTACGACCAGCACTACTGGGCGCGGCAGGTCGACCGCCTCGGCATCGGCACCGGCCACCCGCCCGTCACGCCGACCGCCGACTCGCTGATCGGGGCCCTCCGGCAGGTCCTCCACCCCGACGTGGCGGCCCGCGCCCGGACCGTCGCCGCCGAGACGCGCACCGACGGCGCCAGGACCGCCGCCCGCCGCCTGATCGCCTCAGACCTGTAGAGCTCAGGAAGACGAGCCGAGGAGCCGCCCGCCGAGTGCATGAGTCGGCTCACGAGACACTCCTGCCCTCAGCCGGCTCTACTCGCAGAATCGTGCATCGCGCGCGGATCGGGTTATTCAGCTCTGGTCAGGCGTCGGCGAAGTCGCTCAGCTCGATGGCCTCCTTGAGTTTTCGGCCATGGTGGAACGGTAGGAGGCCTTCGTGCTGGAGTCTGCCGACGACGATCCCGGGGGCGATGCCGATCTCGTCGGCGAACCGCTGCGCTGAGGCGAGGGTCTTCAGCGAGGGCAGGCGGCGGGCTTCCCGGGGTGGGATCAGAAGGTCGCGGGCGAAGCGGTTCGCTTCTTCTTCCTTGGGGTCGCCGTCGAGTCGGCTGTCTTCGATCCAGATGCCCTGTTTGCCGTGGTGGAGGACATGACAGATCTCGTGGAAGAAGGTGAACCACCACTGGTCGGCGGTACGGTATCGCCCGCTGAGGACGAGCATCGCCTTCTCGGAGTTGAGCCACTTCGTCGCCCCGCACACCCGTGCCCCCTTGACCTCCGGGACGATGACGACGGCGACGCCGTGGTGGGCGCAGATCTCACGCATCGCCGTCAACGATTCTCGGAAGGGCCGTACCGTCAATTCGCGGAACGTCTCCAGCGCATCCTCCAAGCCATCGCGGTCGAATGGCCGGCAGCGGACGTCATGGGCCGCCAGCTCGGAGATCCGGAGCCAGACGGCCACCGAGCCCTCGTCGGCTTCGAATGCCTTGGACTGGCGGAAGGAGACGGTCGGCCGCTGGTAGAGCTCCCGGTAGGTCGAGACGTGAGCGACGCCGAAGAACGCGAGGAGCTGCTGGACCCGGCTCACCGGGTCGTCCGGCCGGTCGGGGAGAACGCCTCGCTTCTGCATCTCCTTGAGGGGAAACTCCTTCAGCCACTCGGTGAGCTCCTGAAGGTCGTCCCTGGCCCTGAGACGCTGCTGGGCGGTCTGGTAGTCGGCCTCCAGCCGGTTCCACAACTTGGCGGGCATACCGGTGACGAGTTCCAACCGCGTGGCCACCTCAGGGCTCAGCGAGACCAGCCCCTGGATGAGCTGGTTGACGTGCTTGGGGCTCAAGCCGAGGCGTGATGCGAGCTGGCGCTGGGACATCCCCAGCTCGTCCAGGAACTCGCGGATGCTCTCTCCCGGAGGGACGGCGAAATCAGGTTCGCTCGCAGGATGAAACTGGACCGCGCCCGCCATGGTTCTCGGCTCCTCCCGGCCTGGTTCAGCCTTCGTGGTAGTCAATGATCTGGATCACAAGGGCTGAGTTCTGCGTGATGACCCCTGCCTCCGCCTTCTCCTTGTCCGTCATCAGCCGGAAGACCAGCCGAAACCCTCCATGGAGCCGCAGCGCGTGGCAGTCCTGGTAGTAAGCCCCTTTGAGGGGGTGGCACTTACCGGGACCGGCCATGATCTCATCGAGATCTTCGGCCTGTCGTAGAAGCCGGAGCCTCTGAAGGACCTTCTTGGCACCCGCGTCCCCGTACTTGGCGCGCAGGCCCCGGTGCGATCCGCAGAGCGCGGCCAGGTGACCGTCGGCAAAGAACACCTCCAAGCTCTCGGCCTCCTACTGTCTATCAGTATTAACCAATCCGGTAAACGCCACACCCCCTCCGGGCGGCACAACCATGCCAGAGCGGCCTTGCCGCCCGAAGGGTTTCTCAAGTCGATCTACCTGCTCTTTAAGGGGCTGGTCTCACTTCAGCAGCCACTCGCCGGACTGATCGGCGAAGCCGCTGTCGAGGGCGAGCTGGAAGCGGGTGACCTTGGCCTTGGCGGGCACCTCGAAGACGAGGAAACCGCGGCCGCTGCGCCCCGGAGCGAGCTTGAGCGAGCTACTGAGGGACGGGCCGGCGGCGACCTCGCGGAAGTCGGCGTTGTACTGCTGGTCGTCGGCGTCGAAGACGAGGGCGCCGTTGCTCGGGGAATCCTGGTAGGTCTCGGTGCCGACGTTCTTGAGGGCGAGCTGGACGGCGAAGAGACGCTTGCCCTTCGCCGCCTGGGAGAACATGTCCTTGCCCTTGGCATCGCGGACGGCCTTCACAAGGGTGACGGCGACCTTCAGCCCACCGTCCATGCCGGTGAGGGTGATCTGGTCACCGACCTTCGCCTGCTGGGTGGTGTCCTTCGCGGGGGCGGCGGCGATAAGACGGCAGGAGAGGCGAAGCTCGCCGCGATCGCCCGGGACCTGGTGAAGGCCGTCCGCCGGAACCTGACCACGGACTGGGCGGCGCGATGATGTCCAGGCCAAGCTCCGCTCCATCATCAAACGGCTCCTGGCCTGCCACGGCTACCCGCCCGAGGAGGAGAAGGACGCCATCGACGACGTGCTCCGCCAACTGGAGACCTTCGCCGACGAGTGGTCCGCCTGATCCGGGCGACAGGCCATCCGAGCAGAGCTGTCGAGGGCGGGCAAGCCACGCTGCCCGCCCTTGGCTGGAGCCCTGTCGTCAGTGCCCGTTCGTGCGGAGCTCGCTGAGCAGCGCACCGAGAGCGGTGTTTCGGAAGGCCAGGACGGGGCCTTCGGGATTTTTGGAGTCGCGGACCAGGACGTGGCCCGGTACCGGGGCGATTTCAACGCATTCGCCGCCGGAACCGTCGCTGTGGCTGCTTCTACGCCAGTGCAGAGTGGAGAGCCGGGGGTTCACAGGTAATCCTCACGGACTTGCTTCAGGAATTGCATGGATTCAGCTCGGGGCAGGGCTTCGCCCAGGATGTCAGCAAATCGGATCGTGCAGTCTGAAACCTTGTCGCGCTCCTCGATCAGTTGACCCATTCCTATGTTCTCGAAGTAGACGAGATCGTCCTCGCGAGCGTAGCCGAGGATGACGAAGCTGCCTTCTGAAGCAAGCGAGGTCGCGTGGGCGAATGGGAGAACCCTGATCTGGACGGTGGGGGATTCCGCATAGCAGATGAGCCGTTCGACCTGTTCGGCCATCACCTCGGGGCCGCCGAGAGGGCGACGCAGTACTGCTTCGTCGACCACGAACATCGCCTTCTTCAGCCTGGACTCGTTGAGGATCTCCTGGCGGCCCATCCGTCCGTCCACTCTCGCCGCGAGTGCCTCCGGATGATGGTGGGGGTTCATCAGCGCCGTGGCGTATTCGCGAGTCTGGAGTAGCCCTGGAACGGCCTGGTTCGCGAAGGAGCTGAACCATTGGGCCTGCTGCTCGAACTTCAGGTAGGTCTCGAAATCCTGCCGGAGGACGCGGCGTTGGCCCGCTCGTTGGATGGCGCGGTGGATGCGGATGAACAGGCCGTCGTTCTCCTGCCAGCCGTCGGTCTTGAAGTAGGTGTCCACGTCGAGGGCGGACTGTTCGGGGACGGGCTTGACGGTCTGCTCCAGCTGGGAGACCCATTGGGGCGTGCAGCCGAGGGCCCTGGCGAGCTGGTTCATGGACAGGCCGGCGCGGGTGCGCTGCCGCCGGAGTTCGATCGCGAAGTGGGCGCGTAGCGCGTCGGGGTCGGACTCGTAGGCGGCATGGGACATCAGTGTCCTCCGGCGCGTGGTTGGCGGGGGAACGGGCGGGTGGCCGTCCGGTTGACGCGAATTCGTAGCCGAGAGTAATCGCCTGGCGGCAGCCTGTCCGGTGGTTCCGGCATTCGGCCGGGCGTGCATCGGCCCAGGTGAGAGGACACGCGGAGCATGAAGAACAGCGCTACGGCGGGCGTCGAGCGGGACTTCCCCGACTGGCAGGTATGGCTGTCGCGGCACGGCGAGTACTGGGGCGCGGTCCGGCGGCGTCCAGTACCCGACCTCATCCCCACGATCATCATGGATTCCGAGGAGGAGCTGCGCGCGGCGCTGGCGGAGGAGACGGCGAATGCGCGTCGGGACGGGTGAACGGGGAGCAGGGCCGGTCGCGGGAGCGCGCGTCCGGCCCTGCGGGGTCACTGCGTGACGGAGACGGGGACGGCGGGGAGGTCGCCGATCTCGGCCGTGGTCGTGGGAGCGGAGGGGAGCTGGAGGAGTGCCCAGAAGTGCTTGGTCTCCTTCGGGTCGAAGTTGTTGGCGCCGATCCAGACGCCCGAGGTGGAGGAGCACAGGCAGAGGTTGGCGCGGGAGCTGCTGTCCCTCACGGTGTAGCGGGCGGGGCGGATGCGGTGGTCGCCGTCGGCCAGCTCGACGTTGATGGCGGCGTTGAAGCGGATGCGCTGCCAACCCTCGTCGTGGGACATCTCGTGGCGCCACGTCTCTTCAGGGTTGGTGTTCGTGACGGTGTAGGTGAGGACGCCGAGGCCGCCGCCGATGGGGCGCAAGGCGTCAGGGGCGACGGTGAAGCCGTCGGCTTGGGAGCTCGTGGAGGACGTGGCGGGCGCGGGGGTCTGCGTGGCCTCGGTGCGGGTGAAGGTGATGGTGACGCGGCGGTTGCGGCGGCGGCCCTCTTCCTCGTCGTTGGAGTAGAGAGGGCGGCGGGAGCCGAAGCCCTTCGGCTCGAACACCGCGCCGGGGACGAGGGCGCGCAGACGTTCGGCGACGGCTTCGGCGCGACGCTGGGAGAGCGGATCGTTGATCTCGTCGGTGCCGGTGGAGTCGGCGTGGCCCTCGACCCTGACGGTGCCGCCGCCGATCCGGGCGGCGGTCTTCTCCAGCAGGCGGCCGGCGGCGGGGGCGAGAGCGGAGGAGTCGACGGCGAAGAGCACGTCCGAGGAGATGCTGACCTCCACCTCGCGGCCGTTGTCGCGGACCTCGGTGTCGGGGTCCTCGGAGTGGGCTTCGATCGGGTAGACGACCTTCTCCCCGACGGGCGGCGGGACGGCCTGGCCGGGCGGAGCCGTCGGGGGTTCGTCGCTGATCGGGACGTTGAGGAACGGGGCGCCCATCTGGTGCAGCACCGTCGTCGTGCGGGCGCCGCCGGACGGGGCGGGGACCACCGCGAAGAACGTCTTGTGCTCGCCCGGGTCGAGATACGACTTGTAGTCGTCCTCGTCGGTGGAGCAGACGCATCCGCCGGGGGTCCGCAGCGGGGCGAGCACCTGCCGGGCCTCCGCGTCGACCAGGGCGATCCCGGTCGCGTGCTGAAAGTCCGGCCGGTCGCTGACGTGGTCGTTGATCTGGTGCATCGGGTTGAGGTGGTCGTCGTGGGTGTTGGTGATCCGGATCTGGACGAGCACGTGCTCGGGCCCGTACCGGTTGAGCCCGACGAGTTCCAGCCGCGACCTGTCGTTGGTGTCGACGTCGACCGTGGCGAGCGCGGGCCGGGTGTCCGGTCCGGCGGGCGGCGCGGGCAGCCCGGAGGCCGTCTTCTCCGGCGATGGCGACGGTGACGGTGACGTGCCGTCGGTGCAGGCGGCGGTGAGGAGGAGAAGGACCGCGGTGCAGGCGCGCCACGAGCCGCGTCGGGTGAGGCGGGGGAACATGGGGGACTCCTGAGAAAGGGGGGGATTTCCTCGATGAGAGTCTCCGGACGTCCGCCTGGTTCAGGGCGAGAGCCGGTTGATCACCCCGATCCGGTTCCAGGCGTTCATCGCGGTGATGACCGCGACGAGGGCGGCGAGCCGCTCCTGCGGGTAGTGCTCGGCCGCCTCCTCCCAGACGGCGTCGGAGACGCCCTCGCGGCCGGGCAGGAGGGTGCCTTCCTCGGCGAGGGCCAGGGCGGCGCGTTCGGCCGGGGTGTAGAAGGGCGACTCGCGCCAGGCGGCCACGCCCCAGATCCGGCGGTCGTCCTCGCCGTTCTTCTTCAGGTCGGCGCTGTGGAGGTCCACGCAGTAGGCGCAGCCGTTGAGTTGGCTGATGCGCAGGTACAGCAGGTCGATGGTGGAGTCGGGAAGCCCGGACGACCGTATGTACTTCTCGATCGAGGCCAGCCCTCTGTAGAGATCGGGGGCGGTGTTCCGGAGGTCAATCCTCATCGAGGCTCCTGAGTTTGTCGGGGTTCATCTGGATGTCGATCTCGCGGATCCGTCCGTCCACGACGGTGAAGCCGAAGACGCCGTTGACCGAACCGTCCTGGACGCGCAGCAGGCCGGGAGCGCCGTTGACCGTCGCCGGGGCGAACACCGAGGCGGAGGCGAACTTCGTCCGGACTCCGACGAGGAACCGGGCGACCCGTTCGGCGCCGGCCACGGGGTTGCGTGCCGCGCGCACCCGCCCGCCGCCGTCCGTGCGCAGGACGACGTCGGGGTCGAGCACGCCCAGCAGCTTCTCCAGGTCGGCGCCCGAGACGGCCTCGGCGAAGGCCGCCACGGCCCGCCGGTGTTCCGCCTCGTCCACGTCGAACCGGGGAGCCCGGGCGCGGACGTGCCGACGCGCACGTGAGGCCAGCTGACGGCACGCCTCCGGGGTGCGTCCGACGGCCTTCGCCACTTCGGGGAAGGCCAGCCCGAACACGTCGTGCAGGACGAACACGGTGCGTTCGGCCGGGCTCAACGACTCCAGGACGACGTGCAGGGCCAGGCTCATCGACTCGTCCAGGGTCACCCGGTCGGCCGGGTCCGGGGCGGTGACGTCGGGCTCTGGAAGCCAGGGCCCGACGTACCGTTCCCGGCGGTGCCGGGCCGACTTCAGCACGTCGAGGGCGAGCCGCGACACCGTCACCACGAGCCAGCCCTCGACGTCCCCGTCGACCCCGGCGCGCCACATCCGCAGCCACGCCTCCTGGACGACGTCCTCGGCCTCGGCCAGGTCGCCGAGCACCCCGTAGGCCACCCGGACGAGCCGGGGCCGCAGCACGTCGAAGCCGTCGGTCACGAGATCGTTCACATCCAGAGCACGAGACGGCCCGCCGAAGTGTGACATCGGAGGGGACTTTCGCAGGAGGAGAGCGCCGCGGTGTCACGGGCTCCTGGTGGGGTGGGTCTCCGCTTTCTTCGGCGGTGAGGAGCGCGAGGTGAGCCGGTGGTAGGCCAGGCCTGCCAGGAGGCCCCAGAAAGGTGCGCCGATTCCCAGGGCGGTGATGCCTGAGGCGGAGACGACGAGGGCGATGACGGCGGCCTCGCGGGCGTCGGGGTCCTGGACGGCGGCGTGCAGCGAGGAGGCGAGGGCGGCGAAGAGGGCCAGGCCCGCGACGGACTCGATGAGCAGGGGCGGGGCGGTGGAGATGAAGGAGACGGCCAGGCCCGAGGTGAGGCCGAGTAGCAGGTAGACGAAGCCGCCGGTGACGGAGGCGATCCAGCGGCGGTCGCGGTCGGGGTGGGCTTCGGGGCCCGCGGCGAGCTGGGCGGTGATGGCGGCGAGGTTGATGGCGTGCCCGCCGAACGGGGCTCCCAGGACGGTGCCGGCGCCGGTGGTGGCGAGGATGGGACGCAGGTCGGGGTGGTAGCCGTTGGCGGCCATCACGCTCATGCCGGGGATGTTCTGGGACGCCATCGTCACGATGTACAGGGGTAGGGCGATGCCGATGAGCGCGTTGAAGGAGAAGGAGGGCCACTCGAAGGTGAGGACGGGCCAGTAGCCCGACAGGGCGGGGGTCTCGGGGGAGCGGGTCAGCCAGATGGCGGCGACGGCGACGGCCAGGGAGGCGGGCACGGCCCACACCTTGGTGCGGGCGAAACGCCCCAGCACCAGCCAGGTCAGGACGACGGGGACGGCGGCGCGGGGCAGTTCGGCGACGGCCTTCACCGGCGCCAGGCACAGGGGGAGCAGGACGCCCGCGAGCATCGCCGAGGCCAGCGGGACGGGGATCGCCGCGAGCAGCCGGGCGAGCCGCGCGGACAGCCCGGTGATCGCGAGGAGGATCCCGGTGACGGCGAAGGCCCCCAGCGCCGCCCGGTAGGTGATGCCCTGGCCGACTCCGGCCGCCAGGAGCGCCGCGCCGGGCGTGGACCAGGCGATGCTGATCGGCGTTCGGTACCGCAGCCCCAGGTAGACGGCGCTCAGCCCCATCGTGACCGACAGGACGAGCAGCCCCGACGCGGCCTGCCGCTCGTCCGCGCCGATCGCGCGCAGGCCGGAGAGCACGACGGCGAACGAGCTGGCGAAGCCGACGATCGCCAGCACGATTCCGGCGAGTACCGGTTGCAGTCTCACGTGCGCCACCACCTCGCGGGCCGGGGGAGCCCGAGTGTTCCGTTTACGGAACAGTGAGTGTAGAACGCCCCGTTCCGTGAACGGAACACCCCCGTCGGGCATGCTTGGGGCCCATGACCGACGGACCGACCTTCGCCGCCGAGATCGGGCGGCGCATCCGTGAACTCCGCCGGGCCCGGGGGATCTCCCTTTCGGAGCTGGCGCACCGCGCGTCCGTCGGCAAGGCCACGCTGTCCGCGCTGGAGTCGGGCACCCGCAACCCGACCGTCGAGACGCTCTATGCGATCACGGCGCAACTGGACGTCCCCCTGGCCGCCGTCCTCGCGGACCCGGGCGCCCGCGCCGCCGAGACCGTCCACGGCGAGGCCGTCTCCGCTGAGCTGCTGGAGACGTTCGACGACCGGGACCACATCACCGAGCTCTACCGTCTGCGCATCCGCCCCGGCCGCCGCCAGGTCTCCCCGGCGCACCCCGAGGGCGTCACCGAGCATCTGACGGTGTTCGCCGGCACCGCCAGGGTGGGCCCCCTCGACGCGCCCGTCGTCATCCCCCCCGGAGCCCACGCCTCCTGGCGTTCGGACGTCCCGCATCTCTACATGACGGAGACGGGCGAGGAAGTGCACGCGGCACTGCTCATCCGCCATCCCCGCGCCTGACTGACGGAGCCGGCGGCTCCCCGGATCAGCCCAGCGTCCACTCTCCGGTCTGCGGGGCGAAACCGCTGTCCAGGGCGAACTGGAAGCCCGCGAGCTTGGTCTTCTTCGGCACCGAGAAGACGATGACGCCCTGGCGGCCCTTTCCGGGGGCGAGTTTCACCGTGTCCAGGAGAGGGCCGGCCGCGACCCCGGTGACCAGGGCCGCGTCGTACTGCTGGTCGTCGGCGTCGATGAGCTTGGCTCCGTTGGAGGGGGAGTCGTCGTAGGCCTGGGAACCGACGTTCTTGAGGGCGAGCCGCACGGCGACGAACCGGTTCCCCTTCTCCGGAGTGGTGAACTCGTCCGTGCTCTTGGTGTTCACGACCTTGAGCACCGTGACCGCGATCTTCAACTCCTCGTCGCTGCCCGCCAGGGTGATCTTGTCGCCGACCTTCGCCGCCTTGGCGGCGTCCTGCTTCTGCCCCTGCTCCTTGTCGGCCCCGTCCGGGGTGTTCGTCACCTCCGGGGCCGCGCATCCGGTCAGAGCCAGAGCCAGCACGGCGGTCAACGCGACGAAGGCCTTCTTCATGTCCACTCCCTGAACGGCGTTCTACAAGTGATCAGGCCGATTCTGGAGGGTCTTCTGTGACGTCTTCTGTGCCCCCTGACGCAAGTGACGGGAATTCACACCCATTCGCCGCCGCAACCGAAGGACACGATCGACGAAAAGGGCCCAGAGGCCCGGCCGGGGCCTTCTCAGAGGGCCGGGGATCCGACCGCGAAGGAGGAGATGCCCCTCAACGAGACGGGGGAGGACCAGGAAGGAAGGTTGTTGCGGATGGCGTCGGCCTCGTCGGCCTCGTAGTCGGGGACGCGGGGGCCGAGGCGGGGGACGTCGGCCACGTAGAACTCGGCGCTCTCGGCGACCAGGCGCAGCCGGGCCCGGGGGAGGAAGTCGAGGTCGAGGGCGAACAGGCCGTCCTCGGCGCCGGGAGTGGAGGCCACCACGTTCCAAGCGGTTCTGGGAGCGGGGCGGGGGTCGGCGGACCAGGTGAACTCGCGGACGCCGCAGGCGACGAGGACGGCGGCGTCGCCCTTGGGGAACCCCATGGTGGTGCGCAGTTCCAGGAGCAGGCCGGCGCGGGAGACGAGGGTCTCGACCCGGGTGTCCAGCAGTTGGGCCTCCAGGAGGCCGTCGGGTTCCCTGAGCGGGTCGCGTTCGGCGAGGGGGACGGCCTCGAAATCGGCGGCGTCCTGGAAGAGGTCTTCGGCTCGCAACATGGATGAGGCCTCCGAGGGGAGAGGTCTGCGGCCAGGTATCCGCATCATAGACACGGGCGCCGTCCTTCTCACGTCACGCGTTCGCGGGTCGCCCGCCGGTGTCCGCGGCCTCGATGAGGCGGCCCACTGGGACCATGTCCACATCTCGATGTACTGAGAACGAGGCCGCAGACGGATATCAGCCCAGATGCCGGGCGAAGAACCGCAGCGAATCGTCCTTCTCGAACGAGGGCACGTCTCCGTGCCCGCCGGGATCGGCGTGCAGCGTCTTCTCGGCCGACGCCAGGGCGTCGAACAGCGCCAGGCCCTGGGCCCGCGGCACCAGGGCATCGTCAAAGATCATCGTTCGTCTCCGCCGCCGGCCTCAGGCCAGGGCGAAGGACGCGAGGATCGGGTCGGCCACGGCAGGGGTGAGAGCCTCGGGCGGGCCTTCTAGGGAGACGGAGCAGAACTCGTCGTCGGAGACGGGAACGCGGAGTTCCAGCTGCCGGTAGGAGGTCTGGTCGTAGGCGCGGGCGCCCGCGACGCTGATCTTCAGCGCGGGCTTCCCGCTGACGGTCGTGTCCTCCACCTGGGCGCCGTCCTTGGCCTGGGCCTTCTTGCGCAGGGATTCCAGGTCGCTGCCGGTGAGGCCTCCGGAGGTGCAGGAGGCGTCCAGGTGGACGGCGAACGAGCCGGAGGCCGAGGCCGGGTCGAGCGCCCAGACCGCGCCCTTGTCCTTGAGCTCCTTGTTCAGCTCCAGCACGACGTCCCCGAACGGGTTGTCCTTGATCCCCCAGGAGACCTGGACGACCTCGGAGGTGTCCGTGGTGGGGTCGACCTGCTTCCACCCGGCGGGGACGGTGACGGTGAAGCCGCGCGAGCGCAGCACCTGGCCCTGGCCGGGGTCGGCCGAGGCCACGGCGGTCGAGGTGCCGGGCGACGGGGGAGACGTGGTCGTGGACGTGTCGTCCTGGCAGCCGGTGAGCAGCAGGGCGCTGGCGGCCGCGCACAGCGTGACGCGAGAGAACACGGGAGACTCCTGAGACGTAGGGGGTTGCCTCAGAGTAAGAGTCCGGTTCCCCGCAGGGGGTTCGAACTGAGATGTTCAGCGGCCCGTGGTGTTGCGGCGGATCTTCTGCAGCTCCTCGGTGATCTTGAACTGGTTGATGACGAACTCCAGCGCCATCCGCGTCAGCACCACCTGGAACAGCCAGAAGAGGGGGGCGACGACGACGGCCACGTAGAAGAACCTGTCGGAGTCCCCGCTGTTGCCGTCCAGGCCCCAGATGCCCAGGAACAGGAACATGCTGAGCAGCGTGATGACGGCCAGGGACAGGAGGTAGAAGCCCCGGATGAGCATCGGGGTGACCATCGCGTCGAACCTGGTGTCCAGCAGCGCCCCGAAGAAGCCCTTCTTGCGGACGACGGGATGCCCCTGGGACTGGCCGGGAGGGGGCGGCTGCGGCGGGCGCTGCTGCCCCTGCGGGGGGAGGGCCTGCTGGGGTCCGGTGTGGCCCTGCGGGGGAAGGGCGGGCTGGGGACCGGTCTGGCCGGGGAAGGCCTGCTGCGGGCCGGTGTGCTGGGGGCCGGGCTGCCACTGCCGCGGCGGGTTCTGGGGGTGCCCCTGCGGGGCCTGCTGCCCCGGCTGTCCGTACTGCTGGGGGTTGAACCTCGGCTGTTCGGACGGGGTCGTCATCCGCCTGCTCCTGTCATCGGGAAACCTGCGTCCACCTTAGAACGCGGGGCCCGGAGAACGCGGGCGGACATGGGGTGAGGTTCCCGTGCCGGGGGAAGGGGAAGGGGCATAAAAGGCAAATCACTCAGCCAAAACCAATTCCCTATGGATGTCCTGTCCATAGCCTCAGGCTATCGACTAGGGGGGAAGCATATGTGATGAGCATCACAAGGAGATGACTCGTTGTTAGCTGTGTCACATCGGCTGGGGAAGAGCGTAAGGTCGCCTTCCTCAGACCCCTGAGGAGGCTGCGATGGCTACGGTCGAAGCGCCCGCGAAGACGCGGGCGCGGATCTCGGCGAAGACCTTCCGGACCGACAACTGGCGCAAATACCCATATGTCACGTTCATCTTCTTCACCGCCTGGGTCGTCTACGCGACGGTCCGCGCGATGTGGGGCGGGGCCTTCTACGTCCCGGAGTACAACTACCTGACCCCGTTCTACTCGCCCTGCGTGAACGAGGCCTGTAGAAGCGTCACCCTGGACGGTGTGACGGGGAGCGCCGCGCACTTCGGCACGTTCGTACCCGCGACCGTGCCTTTTTTCATTCCCTACGCCCTGGTCTCCCTGCCGTTCCTCCTGCTCTTCCGTCTGACCTGCTACTACTACCGCAAGGCCTACTACCGGTCCTTCTGGGCCTCCCCGCAGGCGTGCGCCGTCCGCGAGCCGCACGCCAAGTACACCGGCGAGACCCGCTTCCCCCTCATCGGCCAGAACCTGCACCGGTACTTCTGGCTCATCGCCGGGGTCATCTCGGTGATCAACACCTATGACGCGATCCTCGCCTTCAAGGGCAAGGACGGCGGCTTCGGCGTCGGCCTGGGCAGCCTCATCCTGCTCGCCAACGTCGTCCTGCTGTGGCTCTACACGCTCTCGTGCCACTCCTGCAGGCACGTGATGGGCGGCCGGCTGAAGAACTTCTCCAAGCACCCCGTCCGCTACCGCCTCTGGACCTGGGTGTCGAAGATCAACGCCCAGCACGGCACGTACGCCCTCATCACGCTCGGCTCCCTGGTGGTCGCCGACTTCTACGTGATGCTCGTGGCCGGCGACATCATCAACGACTTCCGTTTCTTCAACTGAAGGCCCTCATGACTGAATTCGAACGACACCAGTACGACGTCGTCGTCATCGGCGCGGGCGGCTCGGGCCTGCGGGCGGCCATCGAGGCCCGGCTGCGCGGCAAGAAGGTCGCGGTCATCTCCAAGTCGCTGCTCGGCAAGGCTCACACCGTCATGGCCGAGGGCGGCGCCGCCGCCGCGATGGGCAACGTCAACAGCAAGGACGACTGGCAGGTCCACTTCCGCGACACCATGCGCGGCGGCAAGTTCCTCAACAACTGGCGGATGGCCGAGCTGCACGCCAAGGAGTCTCCCGAACGGGTGTGGGAGCTGGAGGCCTGGGGCGCGCTGTTCGACCGCACCAAGGACGGCAAGATCTCCCAGCGGAACTTCGGCGGCCACACCTACCCCCGGCTGGCGCACGTCGGCGACCGGACCGGCCTGGAGCTGATCCGCACCGTCCAGCAGAAGATCGTCTCCCTCCAGCAGGAGGACCACGCCGAGTTCGGCGACTACGAGGCCCGGCTCAAGGTGTGGGCCGAGACGACCGTCACGAGGCTGCTGAAGGACGGCGACCGCATCTGCGGTGCGTTCGCCTACGTCCGCGAGACGGGAAAGTTCGTGGTCTTCGAGGCCCCGGCCGTCGTCCTGGCGACCGGCGGCATCGGCAAGGCGTTCAAGGTGACGTCCAACTCCTGGGAGTACACCGGGGACGGCCACGCGCTGGCGCTGCTGGCCGGGGCGACGCTGATCAACATGGAGTTCATCCAGTTCCACCCGACCGGCATGGTCTGGCCGCCCTCGGTGAAGGGCATCCTGGTCACCGAGTCCGTCCGCGGCGACGGCGGGGTGCTGACGAACTCCGAGGGCAAGCGCTTCATGTTCGACTACATCCCCGAGGTCTTCAAGGAGCAGTACGCCACCACCGAGGAGGAGGGCGACCGCTGGTACACCGACCCCGACAACAACCGGCGCCCGCCGGAGCTGCTGCCGCGTGACGAGGTCGCCCGCGCGATCAACGCCGAGGTGAAGGCCGGGCGGGGTTCCCCGCAGGGCGGTGTCTTCCTGGACGTCTCCTCGCGGCTTCCCGCCGACGTGATCACCAGGAAGCTCCCGTCGATGTACCACCAGTTCAAGGAACTGGCCGACGTCGACATCACCAAGGAGCCGATGCAGGTCGGCCCGACCTGCCACTACGTCATGGGCGGCGTCGAGGTCGACCCCGACACCGGCGCGGCGCTGGTCCCCGGCCTGTTCGGGGCGGGGGAGTGCACCGGCGGCATGCACGGCTCCAACCGGCTGGGCGGCAACTCCCTGTCGGACCTGCTGGTCTTCGGCCGCCGGGCGGGCGCCGGCGCGGTCGACTACCTGGAGGCCCTCGACGCCCCGCCCGCGGTGCCCGCGGCGGAGATCGAGGCGGCGGCGGCCGAGGCGCTGGCCCCGTTCGGCCGCCCCGAGGGCGAGAACCCCTACTCCGTGCACAGCGAGCTCCAGCAGACCATGAACGAGCTGGTCGGCATCATCCGGACCGAGAGCGAGCTGGAGGAGGCGCTGGAGTCGCTGGAGAAGCTGCGCGAGCGGGTCGCGGGCGTGGGCGTCCAGGAGGCCGGGCCCGGCGGGCGCGGCTACCACCCGGGCTGGCATCTCGCGCTGGACCTGCGCAACATGCTGCTCGTCTCCGAGTGCGTGGCCAGGGCCGCGCTGGAGCGCCAGGAGTCGCGCGGCGGCCACACCCGCGAGGACCACCCCGCCATGTCCCCCGAATGGCGGAAGGTCAACCTGGTCTGCCGGCTGGACGACGACGGCAAGGTGACGCTGCGGCGCCAGCCGCTGGACCCGATGCGTCCGGATCTGCTGGCCCTCTTCGAGACCTCCGAACTGAAGAAGTACCTCACCGAGGAGGAGATCCCCTCATGAGCTATCTGGGCAGGTTCCGCGTGTGGCGCGGAGACAGCGGTGAAGGCTCGCTGCAGGACTTCGAGGTCGAGGTGAACGAGGGCGAGGTCGTCCTCGACGTCATCCACCGGCTGCAGGCCACGCAGACCCCGGACCTGGCGGTCCGCTGGAACTGCAAGGCGGGCAAGTGCGGCTCGTGCTCGGCCGAGATCAACGGCAAGCCGCGGCTGATGTGCATGACGCGGATGTCGACGTTCGCCGAGGACGAGACCATCACGGTCACCCCCGTCCGGACGTTCCCCGTGATCCGCGACCTCGTCACCGACGTGTCGTTCAACTACGAGAAGGCCCGCCAGATCCCGGCGTTCGACGGCGGCGACGTGGCCCCCGGCGACTTCCGGATGCAGCAGGTCGACGTGGAGCGCTCGCAGGAGTTCCGCAAGTGCATCGAGTGCTTCCTGTGCAACAACGTCTGCCACGTCATCCGCGACCACGAGGAGAACGAGCCGCAGTTCGCCGGCCCGCGCTTCCTCATGCGCATCGCCGAGTTGGAGATGCACCCCGCGGACGTCAAGGACCGCCGTGAGATCGCCCAGAACGACCACGGTCTGGGCATGTGCAACATCACCAAGTGCTGCACCGAGGTCTGCCCCGAGCACATCAAGATCACCGACAACGCGCTGATCCCGATGAAGGAGAGGGTGGCGGGCAAGAAGTACGACCCGCTGGTCTGGCTGGGCTCCAAGCTCGGCATCGTCCGCAAGGGCGAGGACACCCCCAGCGCCTGATCCCTCCGCGGGCCCGCCCGTGCGGGCCCGCGGAGGCGGCTACGGCAGCCGGTAGAGGATGACGCCGTCCTCTTGGGCGACGAGCTCGAAGCCGAGCCCCGGAAGGTCGGCTTGTGCGGAGTCCTGGACGGCCACCGGTCGCGGTACGTCCGTCCGCCGCTTCAGGTCGAGGGCGATCCAGCGGACGGGGCGGCTGCTTTCGCTGGGGAAGACGACGACGTCGGTTCGGTGGGCCAGCCGGGGAGTCAGGCGACTGCTGGCCGCCACGGAGGCGCCGTCCGGGATGAGGCGTAGTACCCGGTCGGCGGCGACGGTGTGGGGGTCGGCGCGGTAGAAGGCGGGGCTGAGCAGGTCGCCGAAGGAGCGCTGCGGGACGAGGGCGATCGCGACCGCGAGCGCGATCCAGGGCGCCGCGGCGGCGTGGAGGCGGAGCGGCGGACGGGTGCTCGCGCGTAGCGCGGTCATTCCCTCGACGGCCGCGACGAAGGCGATCGGCATGAGGATCGCGTTGTAATGGACGTCGCCGGTGTCCCAGTAGAGCGGGTTGTCGGAGGCCAACCGGGCCGTGAGCGAGGGAGCCGCGATGAGAAGGAGGCTTGAGCGCGGCGCTGTGAACGCGGTGGCCAGGAGCAGGAGCAGGACGAGGCCGAACTTCTCGGGGTGCTCGACGAAGCCCGCGGGCAGGCGGAGGACGCCGGACAGCCCGTCGGATGCGCGGTCGGCGTACGGGTAGACGCCGGCGTGGTTGAAGGCGGGGACGAACACCCGGATCGACAGCACGACGCCGGCCGCTCCCGCCGCGGCCAGGAAGAGACCGAGCCTTCGTCTGCGCCGGTACACGAGGTAAAGGCCGACTGCCGCGACGGTCAGGCCCATGTCCTCCTTGACCAGCAGAAGCGGCAGCGACCAGCAGGCGGCGGCGGTCCAGCGCTTCTCGGCGAGGGCGACCATCGCGAAGGCCAGGAGCGGGACGGCGAAGGCGATCTCGTGGAAGTCGAATGCGACGGCTCCCTGCAGTCCCCACGACAGCCCGTAGGCGAGTGCGACGGCCGTCCCCGCCGCTCGCCCGGTTCGCCGGATCGCGAACCGGGCGATGGGGAACACCGATGCGCACACGAGCACGCTCTGGGCGACCAGCAGCATCGCGGCGTCGGGCCAGAGCCGGTAGAACGGCGCCAGGACCGCCAGGATCGGGTGGAAGTGATCCCCGAGCAGGTGGAAGCCGGGGCCCTTGATCTCCGAGAGCGGCGCACCCGGCCCCGCGTAACCGCGGACCGCCTGGGTGAAGATCCCCAGGTCGTACGCGCTGGTCTCCATCCGCGCGTGGCGTCCGAGGGAGACCAGCGTGTAGACGGCCCCGAAGAAAAGCGCGGCCATTGCGGGAATCCACCGCGGATTCGTCGCTTCTGCACTGGTCGCCCCGAACTTTCGGTCGTTTATCGAATCTGTCGCGACCGGGGTGATCGAGGGGCTCATGGGAAATCGATGCTATCAGGAGTCCTCTTTGCGATGTGAATTCATCGTGCGACCGCCCATCTGACCTGCCCATTTATCCGGATGCTCGTTTTGATTATCAATCAAGCGTGAAGAACCATCCGGAGGTGAATTCCAGGGCGCCCTTGTCCGCCTCGCCCCATTCGGGGAATGGGGCGAGGCGGTCTCGCGTGTCCGGGCCCGGGACGGCGGAAGCCCCCGTCCCGGGAGGGGCGGGGGCTTCCGGAGTGCCGGGGGGCGCCTACTGGGCGGACAGCGCCACGTTGACCAGGATGTTGGCCAGGAGCGGGGCGTTGCGCTTCTTGCCGGCGTCCTTCAGCAGGGCGTCCAGGACCCAGGCGACCTTCTGGTCCTGGACGGAGTCGCCGGGGGCGGAGATCCGCACGAAGACGGGGCCGCCGGTGTAGGAGGCGGGCGCGACGGTGGCGGTCGGCTCCGTGACGGGCGCGGGCTCGGTGGTGGGGGCGGGGGTGGTGGTGGGCACCGGCTCGGTCGGGGTGCCGCCGAACTGGCCCATGATCTCCTGGAGCTTGGCGAAGATCGCGTTGATCTCGGTCGGCGTCAGCTTCATGGCCTCGCCGAACAGCTCGAAGAACCGGGTGAAGTCACCGGCCAGGACCTGGCGGGCGATCTCCGCCATGGTGGGGGGAAAGGCCGCCAGAACCTGCTCCACCAGGCTGAGCTCCTCGGCGACGGCGGCGCCCAGGACGACGGCCTTGGAGGGGGCGGCCTGCGCCGGGGTGACGGCGGTCAGGGCCGGGGTGATGGCCAGGGCCAGGGTCGCGGCGGCCAGAGCGGACTTGCGGATCTTCAAGGAGGGCTCCTCGTGGGGCGAAACTCGGGGGGGACGGCGAGGAGAAGGCTCGAATCCCTCGCGTCGAGCCCGCTAAGAGTAGTGACAGAAATGAACAACTTTCAAGATCTGTCCTGTAACGGTCTGGGAGTGACAAAACCCAACAAAAAGACGCTCCAGGGCGAGCCCTGGAGCGTCTCTCGCGTCGGCCGTGCCGACCCGTGCCGTAGCGGCGGAGGCTACTTGCCGGAGGCCTTCAGCCAGTCCTTGTTCATCCGGCCGATGAACTCCAGCGGGATGCCCTTCGGGCAGGCCACGGTGCACTCGCCGGTGTTGGTGCAGCCGCCGAAGTCCAGCTCGTCATGGGTCTTGACCATGTTGAGCACGCGGCTGTCCCGCTCCGGCTGGCCCTGCGGCAGCAGGCCCAGGTGCGAGACCTTGGCGGACATGAACAGCGAGCCGGAGCCGTTCGGGCAGGCCGCCACGCACGCGCCGCAGCCGATGCACTCGGCCGCGACGAACGCCTTGTCGGCGTCGGCCTTGGGCACCGGGGTGGAGTGCGCGTCCGGCGCGGTGCCGGTCGGCGCGGAGATGTAGCCGCCCGCCTCGATGATCTTGTCGAACGCGCCGCGGTCGACCACCAGGTCCTTGACGACCGGGAAGGCCTTGGCGCGCCACGGCTCGACGTCGATCGTCTCGCCGTCCTTGAACTTGCGCATGTGCAGCTGGCAGGTGGTGGTGTTGCGCTCGGGGCCGTGCGGCTGGCCGTTGATGACCAGCGAGCACATGCCGCAGATGCCCTCACGGCAGTCGTGGTCGAACGCGATCGGCTCCTCGCCCTCCAGGGTGAGGCGCTCGTTCAGCACGTCCAGCATTTCCAGGAACGAGGCGTCCTCGGAGATGCCGTCGACGTCGTAGGTGACCATCTGGCCCTTGTCAGCCGCGTCCTTCTGACGCCAGATGCGGAGCTTCAGCTTCATAGGTGTTCGCGCCTCTTACTTGTAAGAGCGGGTGCTCGGCTTGACGTACTCGAAGACGAGCTCTTCCTTGTGGAGGACCGGCTTGTCGCCTCCGGTCCACTCCCAGGCGGCGGCGTAGGAGAAGTTCTCGTCGTCGCGCTTGGCCTCACCCTCCTCGTCCTGGGACTCGGCCCGGAAGTGGCCGCCGCAGGACTCGGTGCGGTGCAGGGCGTCGATGCACATGAGCTCGCCGAGCTCCAGGAAGTCGGCGACCCGGCCGGCCTTCTCCAGCGACTGGTTGAGGTCGTCGCCGGAACCCGGAACGGTCACGTTCTCCCAGAAGTCCTCGCGCAGCTCGCGGATCATGCCGATGGCCTTGCGCAGGCCCTCGTCCGTCCGCTCCATGCCGCAGTACTCCCACATGATCTGGCCCAGCTCGCGGTGGTAGGAGTCCACCGTGCGGTTGCCCTTGATCGACAGGAACTTCTCGACCTGGCCCTTGACCTCGTCCTCGACCGCCTGGACGGTCTCGTCCGGCACCGGGGTGGCCGGGTTCTTCGCCAGGTAGTCGCCGACGGTCTGGGGGATGACGAAGTAGCCGTCGGCCAGACCCTGCATCAGCGCGGACGCGCCGAGGCGGTTGGCGCCGTGGTCGGAGAAGTTGGCCTCGCCGAGCACGAACATGCCGGGGATGGTCGACTCGAGGTCGTAGTCCACCCACAAGCCGCCCATCGTGTAGTGCACGGCGGGGTAGATGCGCATCGGCTGCTCATACGGGTTCTCACCCGTGATGCGCTCGTACATCTGGAAGAGGTTGTCGTACTTGGCGGCGACGGCGTCGCGGCCGAGGCGCTTGATGGCGTCCGCGAAGTCCAGGTAGACGCCCAGACCGCCGGGGCCGACGCCGCGGCCCTCGTCGCAGACGTTCTTGGCGGCGCGGGAGGCGATGTCACGCGGCACCAGGTTGCCGAACGCCGGGTAGATGCGCTCCAGGTAGTAGTCGCGCTCGTCCTCGGGGATGTCCGAAGGCTTGCGGGCGTCGCCGCCCTCCTTGGGCACCCACACGCGGCCGTCGTTGCGCAGAGACTCCGACATCAGAGTCAGCTTCGACTGGTGGTCGCCGGAGACCGGGATGCAGGTCGGGTGGATCTGCGTGTAGCAGGGGTTGGCGAACAGCGCGCCCTTCTTGTGCGCCCGCCAGGCCGCCGTGACGTTGGAGCCCATGGCGTTGGTGGACAGGAAGTACACGTTGCCGTAGCCGCCGGTCGCCAGGATGACCACGTCGGCGGTGTAGGACTTGATCTCGCCGGTGATCAGGTTGCGGACGACGACGCCGCGCGCCTTGCCCTCGTGCATGATCAGGTCGAGCATCTCGTGCCGGGCGTGCAGCTCGACGTTGCCGAGGTCGACCTGGCGCATCAGCGCCTGGTAGGCGCCGAGCAGCAGCTGCTGGCCCGTCTGGCCGCGGGCGTAGAAGGTGCGGGAGACCTGAGCGCCGCCGAAGGAGCGGTTGTCGAGCAGGCCGCCGTACTCGCGGGCGAACGGGACCCCCTGCGCGACGCACTGGTCGATGATCTGGGTGGAGATCTCCGCCAGGCGGTGCACGTTGGACTCGCGGGCGCGGAAGTCGCCGCCCTTGACCGTGTCGTAGAACAGGCGGTGCACCGAGTCGCCGTCGTTGCGGTAGTTCTTCGCGGCGTTGATGCCGCCCTGCGCGGCGATGGAGTGGGCGCGGCGCGGGGAGTCCTGGAAGCAGAACTGGATGACCTTGTAGCCGAGCTCGCCCAGGGTGGCGCCCGCCGAGCCGCCGGCCAGGCCGGTGCCGACGATGATGACGGTCTTCTTGCGCTTGTTGGCCGGGTTGACCAGCTTCACGTCGAACTTGCGCTGGGTCCAGCGGTCCTCGATGGGGGTGGCCGCCGGGGCCTTGGTGTCGGCGACGGGCTCGCCGACGCTGAAGTATTCGGTCTCGCTCATTAGTCGATCAACCCCACGGTCACGGAGAAGGGAACAACCAGGAATCCGACGACGATCAGCAGGGAGACGGCGGTGGCGAAGAGGTTCAGCGGAATCTCGCGCTTGGGGTTCTTCAGGCCGAGCGTCTGCACCGCGCTGACCAGGCCGTGGCGCAGGTGGAAACCGAGCGCGATGACGGCGGCCGCGTAGAAGGCGGTGACCCACCAGCGGTCGGGGGCGAAGCCGGCGACCACGTTCTGGTAGGCCTCACCGTGCACGCCGTTGGGGTTCACGGTGCCGACCGTCAGGTCGAGGATGTGCCACACCAGGAACAGCAGGATGATCACACCGCCCCAGCGCATGGTGCGCGCCGCGTAGGAGCCGTTGACCTTGGCGCGGTGCTGGTACTTCACCGGACGCGCGCGCTTGGCCCGCGCGGTCAGCTCGGCGGCGGAGCTGAAGTGGAGGAAGATGACGACCAGCAGGCCCACTCGCTGGATCCACAGGTACCAGCCCTCGTGCAGGGCGGGCTCACCGATGGTCCGCAGCCAGGCCGCGTAGCCGTTGAACTCCTCGAGCCCGAAGAAGATCTTCAGGTTGCCGAGCATGTGTCCAATGATGAAAAGCACCATCAGGCCGCCGGTCACGGCCATGATCGCTTTCTTGCCCACCGTGGACCGGTAGAGGGCGGGGATCGTCGCAATAGCCACGGGCCGAACCGTACAAATGTGACAACTATTAGGTCCAAGTCATGAACCGTCTAGTTTCCATAGCCGCAGGCTATGAGTGCTGCCGGGCAGGGGAAAACGCCGGTTGGTCCAGACCACTCCGGTGACGGACTTCACACGCTCACCGGGAACCCCTCGCGGGGGTGAGCGACCCGGCGGGCGCCTCGTGCTCCTTCGGAACAGGGTTCGAATTCACCGTACCCGGCGCTCCGGCACCCTTCCTCCGGGGTGCCCGGAAGGCGGTTGACTTGTGCTGACATACCCTGTCAAGGGTGTCGAAGTCTCGCTCGCTCACGCCGGAACGGCTCGTGGACGCCGCCCTGGCCGTCCTCGACGAGTCGGGGCCCGAGGCGTTCTCCATGCGCGCCGTCGCCGACCACCTCGGCATGGGCGTCATGTCCCTCTACCGCTACGTCGAGGACCGGGCGGAGCTGGAGATCATGATCGTGGAGCGAGTCCTGGGCTCCGTCTCCCTGGACCTCCCCCCGGCGCCCTGGCGCAACCGCGTCGAACTCCTGGTCGACCGGGTGCGCGTGGCCGTGGCGGCGCACCCCTCCACGATGCCCATGGCCGTCGCCCGCCGCAGGCACGTCCCCTCGATGCGCCGCTGGGCCGAGGCCGTCCTGGCGGTCCTCGCCGAGGCCGGCCTCCGGGGCGAGCGCCGCGCCGTCGCCCTGCGCGCCCTGATCTCCTACGTCATCGGCTCCATGGAACTGGAGCACCGCGACTCCCTCCCCGGCGTCGAGGCCCGGCCGGCCCCGGAGATCTCCCGCGCCGACTACCCCCACCTCGCCGCGAGCACCCGCGCCACCCAGCGCCTCTCCCGCGCCGAGGAGTTCCGCGGAGGACTCGCCCTCGTCCTCGACGGCATCGCCGGCAGCATCCGCTGACCGCCCCGCCGCTTCGGCGAGCGGGTCTTCAGGAGGGCGCCCCGGGGACGGGGGCGCGCCGGGTGTTCTGGAAGGAGCCGAACCGCCAGCCCTCCTCCGTCCGGACGGCGGTGAAGGTGACGGTGCTCCACTGGCTCGGGTCGGCCGGCGCGGGCACGGACTGGACCACGACCGCGACGTCCGGGGTGAGGAACCGGATCTTCGGAGGCTCCCCCTCCCCGAGCCTGCTCCCGCGCAGAGGGCCCTCGAAGAGCCCGCGATGGCTCTCCTCGATCGCCTCCCTTCCCGCGAAGTTGTGCCCGAAGAACGTGACGTAGTCGGCGTCTTCCACGAAGAGCTCCGCGTAGGCGCGCGCGTCTCCGTCGTTCCAGGCTTCGTTGAGCTTCTCCAAGAGCCGTCGGACGGCTTCGAGGTCGGACATGCCTCTCACTCCTCTTTCTCCAGGAGTCCGGCCCAGGCGAGTTCGCCTGAGGCGAGTTCGGTGAGCAGACGGTGAATCCAGGAGAGTTCCGCGGCGTTCACTTCTCGCGAGTACTCGACCTCGAGTAGCAGCATCCGCGGCAGATCGAGTCCTTGGAGTGTCGCGTCGGCGGTGGTGACGAGCCCCTCCAGCGCGGCGGCGCGCACCCGGAGGCAGCGTGCGATCTCCGTTGACGGCAGTACTCCGCTCAGGGACAGGGCCGCGTGGATGACGGTCGTGTCCGGGTCGGGCCGCTCCAGCATGTGCCGGAGCCGGTGCGCGAGCTCCTCCCGGCCCTCCCGGGTGATCCGGTAGACGGTGCGCTCGGGCCCCCGCCCCTCCCGCTCGACCTCGGCCACCTCGATCAGCCCGTCCCGGGCCAGCCGGTCCACCGCGTGGTACAGGCTCCGGGGGAGCCCGGAGACGTAGTCCTTGCGGGTGTCGAGGATGAAGCGGTGCAGCTCGTAGGGGTGTCGCGGCTTCTGCGTCAGCAGCGCCATCACCGTCGTCCCCACCAGGTCCCAACGTGCCATGAGCACTCTCCTAGCTAATGCAATTTGCACTATAGCAAATTGCATTAACTGGGACCATGGGTGAGTGCCACGGCTCCGGGGCGCTGCCCGACCTTCCGGCAAAGAACGCCGCCGGGCGGTCAGCGGGAGGCGAGAGCGAGCAGTTCGTCCACCGACCACTGGTCGTAGACATGTTCGCCGTACTTGGAGGCGAGCACCCGGCCGTCCGGCGCGATCAGGAAGTCGGCGGGCAGTCCCCACCTCCCCCCGTCGGGGAAGAGGGACGGGGCCTTGGTGCGGCCACGCAGCAGCAGCGCGGTGGAGCGCGCCAGCGACCGGAGCACCGGCCACCAGGCGCGGGGATGCAGCAGCGACCGCTTGGAGGACTCGACTCCGAACTCCCGGTAGAGCCTCTTGCCCGGGTCGGCGACGACCGCGAACGGCAGCTCGGCCACGTGCTCGCGCAGCTGGTCGGCGGGGGAGTGGAAGACGACGATCTCGCGGATCCCGGCCGTCCGGATCTCGTCGTACCGGGTGACGATCGAGCGCAGGTGCAGGTTGCAGACGGGGCAGCCGGCGAACCGCCGGAACTGCAGATGGATCAGCGCGTCCGGGTCGGGCACCCGCACGGCGGGCCCGGTCACGGATTCCAGTTCGCGGGCTCGCAGATGGGTTCCCTGTCTCAAGGCCATCGTTTTTGCTCCTCGCTCGGGGCCATGTAGGCGTATGCCGTACGCTCTCCAATGTAGGCGTATGCCGTACGCTGTCAAGCGTGCCGAGACCCAGATCGCTGACACCGCTCCAGATCGCCGAGGCGGCCCTGGCCGTCCTGGACGCCGACGGGCCCGGCGCGCTGAGCATGCGCGCCGTCGCCGCCCGGCTGGGCATGGGCACGATGTCCCTCTACCGCTACGTTGAAGACCGCTCCCAGTTGGAGGAGCTCATCGTGGAGCGGGTACTGGAACCGGTCGACACGACCGTCCCCGACGGGGACTGGAAGCAGCAGCTCCTGGCGCTGTCCGAACGGGTCCGCCGCGCCGTCGCCGCCCACCCCAACGCCGTCCCCCTGACGGCCGCGCACCGGCAGTCCTCGCCGTCGCTGCTGCGCTGGAGCGAGAGCGTGCTGGGCGTCCTCACCGCCGCGGGACTCACCGGCCGCGCCCGCGTCGTGGCCATGCGCGCCGTCCTCGCCCACCTCCTCGGCGCCCTGGAACTCGAACACCGCGCACCCCTGGCGGGCGAGGGCACCCGCCGGATGGCCGCCCTGCCCGCCGAGGACTTCCCCCTGCTGGCGGCCACGGCCCGCGACGCCGCCGCGGTGCCCTCCCCGGAGGAGTTCCGCCTCGGCTTCGAACTGCTCCTGGCCGGACTGGACGGCCTGGTCGCGAGCCAGGCCCGATCAGGCTGAGCCGAATCCGCCCGGCGAACTCCACGGTGTTTCCCGGGCGCTACCGGACTCCCGGGAGAACCCGGTGCCCGGCAAAGGACACGGCCGCCCTCCGAACGGGAGAACCCGCACGAAGGACGGCCGTGGTCGCCGGCAGAACGCCGCCGGGCGGTCAGCGGGCGGCGAGGGCGTCCTTGAGGAAGGAGACCTGCAGGTGCAGGAGGTTCTCGGCGACGACCTCCTGGGGGGTCATGTGGGTGACGCCCGACAAGGGCAGGACGGTGTGCGGGCGGCCGGCCGCGAGCAGGGCGCTGGACAGGCGCAGGGTGTGGGCGGCCACCACGTTGTCGTCGGCGAGGCCATGGATGATCATCAGCGGGCGCTCCAGCCTGGGGGCGTCCTCGATGAGGGAGTTGGCGGTGTAGACCTCCGGCTCCTCGTCGGGGTGGCCCAGGTAGCGCTCGGTGTAGTGGGTGTCGTAGAGGCGCCAGTCGGTGACGGGGGCGCCGGCGACGGCGGCGTGGAAGACGTCGGGACGGCGCAGGACGGCCAGGGCCGCCAGGAAGCCGCCGAAGGACCAGCCCCTGACGGCCACGCGCTCCAGGTCCAGCGGATACCGCTCGGCCGCGGCGTGCAGGGCGGCGATCTGGTCCTCCAGGACGACCTCGCAGAAGTCGCCGGCGATGGTGCGCTCCCACACCGGGCCGCGGCCCGGGCTGCCCCGGCCGTCGGCGATGACGACGGCGAAGCCCTGGTCGGCCAGCCACTGCGCCTCGCAGTACATGCGGGCCACGGACAGGACGCGCTGGGCGTGCGGGCCGCCGTACGGGTCCATCAGCACCGGCAGCCGCTCGCCGGAGGCCGGGTCGAAACCGGCCGGCAGCAGGACCGCGGTGCGGATCTCCCGCTGCCCGGAGGAGGACAGCTCGACCTTCGGGGTGATCACCGGCTGCTCGGCCAGGTTGGGGACCTCGACGTCCGTGCCGTGGATCCAGGTGCGCGAGCGGGTGGAGCCCAGGGTCGCGCCCGTCAGCACCGTGACGTCCCCGGCCCGGACCGCCGAGTACACGCCCGGCTCGTCCGTCAGCCGGGTGACGCCGCCCTCGGGGGAGTAGTCCCACACGTGGACCTCGGTCGGCTCCTGCGAGGCGGTGAACAGCACGGACTCGCCCCGCACGCCCAGCACCGAGCGGACCTGGAGCCCTTCGGGGGTGACCGGGGCGCCGCCGACGGTCAGCCGCCGGGTGTCGTCGTCGTCGAGCGTCCAGACCAGCGCGCCCGAGGCGGTGCGGGCCGGGACCCCCGGGACGATCTCCAGCCAGATGGAGTCGTGGTCGGCCTGCTCGACGGAGGTGTCGCCGTCGAGCACGTCCACGTTCAGGACGCGCAGGGTGCGCTGGTCGCGGGTCTGCACGACGATCAGCGGGCCGCGCTCGCCCCAGGACGCGCAGACCAGGTACGGGTACATGCCGCGGTCCCAGGCGACCGCGGTCTTGCCGGTGCCCTCGGCCTTCACCAGGAACAGGGAGACGATGGCGTTGGCGGTGCCGGCCGCCGGGTAGGCGATCTCCTGCGCGGGCCGTCCGGGGTTGGCGGGGTCGGCGATGTGCCAGCGCTGCACGGGCGTCTCGTCCACCCGGGAGACCAGCAGGCTCTGCCCGTCGGGCGACCACCAGTAGCCGCGCATCCGCCCCATCTCCTCGGCGGCGATGAACTCGGCCAGCCCGCAGGAGATCTGCGGGCTCTCCGGCCGTGCCACCACGGTGTCGGTGCCGGTGTCCAGCTCGATCACGTGCAGGGCGCGTTCGGCGACGTAGGCGACCCGGTTGCCGCGCGGGTCGAGCCGAGGGTCGAAGACCGGCGTCACGGCGGGCAGTTGCCGCACCGCGCCGTCGGTCAGGTCGACCAGGAACAGCTGCCCGGCCAGCGCGAAGACGGCCTTGCGGACCGCTTCGTCGGTGGCGTAGCCGACGATGCCGCCCGCGGCCTCCCTGGCCCGCTCCCGCCGGGCCCGCTCCTCGGCCGGCAGGTCGCTCTCGTCCACGTTCAGCCGGGCGGGGTCGGCCAGGAGGGTCTCCCGGCCGGTGGCCGGATCGAGCCTCCACAGGCAGGTGACCGGGTCGGTGCCTCCCCGGCTGCGCAGGAAGACCACGGACGAACCGTCGGGAGCGATCGTGATGCCGCGTGGCGCGCCCAGGGTGAAACGGCGGGTCCTGGCGCTCTGCCGGGGAAAGCTCATCGTCATGGATCAAGCCTAAGACGCGCCGCCGACACCCGGGCTCGCCCCCTGGCCTCCTGCGGATCATTACAGGTCTACACCTGTGTCGTGATCGATCTCACATCGTCACCCGAGATCTACTGCGCCCCTCTCCGAATCGGAGCAGACTGACGCCAGTCCCCTTCAGGGCAGGGCGACACGATTCCGGGAGCCGTCTGATGAAGCAGATCACACCCTTGCTCACCCTGGCCGCGGGAGTCGTCGTGGGCGGCGTCGTCTTCGGGCTCGACGTCCACGCGAATCAGGACGACGGGCGGCCTCCGGCCGCCGCGCCCGCCGCCTCCGCCCCGGCGGCCACCCCTCCTCCCGCCTCCGACGCTCCGGAACCCGCAGCCTCCCCGGCGGGCACCCCGGCCGCCGACGGCAGCTACGCCGGATACGCCGAGATCAAGGGGAAACGGGTTCCGCTGGCGATCACGATCCGGGCCGGCAAGGCCATCGCCTACCTGTGCGACGGCCAGAGCCTGGAGGCCTGGTTCAAGGGTGCGGCGGACACCGGGCTCCGGCTCGTCGGCAAGGACGGCGCAGGCCTCACCGGGCGGTCCGAATCCGGCGGGATCGCCGGTGAGGTGACCGTCGCCGGAGGAACGTACTCCTACACGCTCCAGGAGGCCCGCAAGCCGTCCGGCCTGTACCGGGCGACGGGCCCCACCAGGGAGGCCATCGGCTGGATCGTCCAGTCCGACGGGCAGGTCGGGCTGGCCACCTCGCCCGACGGCATCTCCCGTCCCGCGCCCGCCCTCGACCCCGCCACGCTGACCGCCACGGTCGACGGCACCCAGATCACCGCAGCTCCCGCCGATCCGGAGGAATAGCCATGGCCACCGCACCCCCGCCCGCTCCGCCGCCGTCCGCCGCCCAGGTTCCGCCCGCACAGGGCCCGTCGGCGGCCCTGCTGCTGGTCCCGCTGCTGGCGGGCTGCCTCGTCGCGGTCGCCCTCGGCGTCTACGGCAAGCTCCACGATCCGACGAGGGTCGGCGTCCTGCTCGCCGGCTTCTCCTCGGCGCCCGCCGCGAAGTCCTGGACCGCGACGGGAGCCGTCGTCTTCGCGGGCGTCCAGCTGCTCTCCGCGCTGATCCTGTACGGCAAGCTCGGCCCGGCGCCCGGGTGGATCGGGGCGGTGCACCGCTGGTCGGGACGGGCCGCCTTCCTCATCGCGATCCCGGTGGCAGTCCACTGCCTGTACGCCCTGGGCTTCCAAGCGGGCGACACCCGGGTCCTGCTGCACTCGCTGCTGGGCTGCCTGTTCTTCGGGGTCTTCACGGTCAAGATGCTCGGCCTGCGGGTGGAGCGGCTGCCCGGCTGGGCGCTGCCCGTCCTGGGCGGCCTGGCCTTCACCCTGCTGGTCGGGGTGTGGCTGCTGTCGTCCGTCTGGTTCTTCTCCACCAGCGGCTTCGTCACCTGAGGGCTCTTCGCCCAGGGGACCCCCGGACCGGAAGGCCCGGGGGTCCCCGCGTCTCGGGGAGCGGACTACTTGACGAGGACCAGATCGTCGCCGCGCAGCTCGACGGTGGCGGAGGGCAGGGGGCTGGACGCGGGGCCGCCTGCGACGGTCCCGTCGGCCACCTTGAACTTGCTTCCATGGCACGGGCACACGGCCTCGGCGCCTTCGATCTTGTTGACGGTGCACCCCTGGTGGGTGCAGACGGCCGAGAACGCGACGTACCGGCCCGCGGTCGGCTGGCTGACGATGACCTTGGCCTCGGGGAAGACCTTGGAGCCGCCGACGGGCACATCGGCGGCCTTGCCGATCACCTTGTCGGCGACCTCGCCGTCGTCCGCGGGGTCGGCCTTGCCGTAGACGCTGCAGCCGGTGGCGGCGAGGGCCAGCCCCGCCGCTCCGGTCGTCAGGATCGTGCGCCGGGAACTCACGTTCTCCATGATCGGGTCGCTCATGCTCCGAAGCCTGACACCTTCGGGGTCCTCGTGTCTGCATACCCGGAGGAACCGGTTCGGCGCTGTGGCGGACGGGTAAGCGACAATGGCGAGTGTGCAGCTCCAGCAACTGGCCTACTTCGTCGCGGTGGCGGAGATCCGCCACTTCACGCAGGCGGCCGAGTCGCTCGGCATCGCGCAGCCCTCGCTGTCCAAGCAGATCCGCTCGCTGGAGGGCGAGCTCGGCGCGCCGCTGTTCAGCCGGGCGCGCGGCAACATCACCCTCACCCCGGCCGGGGAGATCCTGCTCCCGCTGGCCAAACGCATCCTCGCCGACGTCGACACCGCGCGGCTGGAGGTGCGGGAGCTGGCCGGGCTGGTGCGCGGCCGGGTCCGGCTGGGCGCCACCCCGTCGCTGTGCGCGGGCCTCCTGGCCGACGTGCTGCGCCGTTTCCACGACGCCTACGCCGGCATCAGCCTCACCGTCGAGGAGGGCGGCTCCCGCGACCTGGTGCGCGAGCTGACCCGCGGCTCGCTGGACCTCGCGCTGGTCATCCTGCCGCTGGCCGAGGACACCCCGCTGGTGACCACCCCGATCCTGCGCGAGCACCTGGTCGTGGCGATGCCGTCGGACCAGCGTTCGCGGCGCTCCTCGATGGCCATCTCCGACCTGCGCGACCGGGACCTGGTGATGTTCCGTTCCGGTTACGACCTGCGCGACTCCACCATCGCCGCCTGCCGCCAGGCCGGGTTCGAGCCGCGTTTCGCGGTCGAAGGCGGCGAGATGGACGCGGTGCTGCGGTTCGTCGAGGTGGGCCTGGGCATCGCGGTGGTGCCCAGCATGGTGCTGGCCGGACGTCCCAGGCTGCGCGGCGTCCCGCTCACCATGGCGGACAACTCCGCGTCGGTCACCCGGCGGGAACTGCCGCCCCCGCCGGGGCTGCAGCGCACCATCGCGATCGCGCACCGCAAGGACGTCGCGCCCACGCACGCCGCCCGCGCCTTCCGGCAGATCCTGGAGGAGTTCCTGGTCGAGGCGGCGCGTGAGGAGACACTGCCGCCGGGCGTCCAGTACCTCTCCTGATCCGTCGGCTCAGGGCGGTCCAGCGTGATCAGGTGCCGTTCCAGGCGCGCCACAGCGCGGCGTAGGAGCCGGACAGCGCGAGGAGTTCGTCGTGCGTGCCGAGTTCGATGATCCGTCCGTCCTCGACGACCGCGACCCGGTCGGCGTCGTGCGCGGTGTGCAGCCGGTGCGCGATCGCGACGACGGTACGTCCCTCCAGCACCGCGCCGAGGGAGCGTTCGAGCTCCCGCGCCGCCCGCGGGTTCAGCAGCGAGGTGGCCTCGTCCAGCACCAGGGTGTGCGGGTCGGCCAGCACCAGCCGGGCCAGCGCGATCTGCTGCGCCTGGGCGGGGGACAGGACGGCGCCGCCGGAGCCGACCACCGCGTCCAGGCCGGGGCCGGACCAGCCGACGGCGTCCAGCGCGTTCCGCAGCTCGTCGTCGGAGGCGGGGCGCACCAGGGTGAGGTTCTCGCGCAGGGTCCCGCGGAAGACGTGGTGCTCCTGGGTGACCAGGGCGATCCGGTGGCGCAGCTCCTCCAGCGGCAGCTGTGCCAGCGGCACCGAGTCCAGCGTCACCGAGCCGGTGCGGGGCGCGTCGATCCCGGCCAGCAGCCGTCCGAGGGTCGACTTGCCGGCCCCGGACGGCCCGACGACCGCCAGCCGCTCCCCGGGCTTGAGGTCGAGGCTGACCCCGTGCAGCACGTCGCGGGTGCCGTAGGCGTACCGGACGTCCTGCGCCGACAGCTCCACCCCGTTCGGGACGTCGCCGTTCTCGCGGTCCTCGACGAGGTCGGCGACGCCCAGCAGCCGGGCGAGCGAGGCCCCGCCGAGCTGGAGTTCGTCCAGTTCCACCAGCAGCATCTCCAGCGGGTGCGCGAGCTGCTGGACGTACAGGGTCGCCGCGGTCACCTGGGCGAGCGAGACGTGCCCCTCCAGGTAGAGCCAGCCGCCGAACAGCAGGGTGAACGCGACCGGCAGCACGTAGCCCAGTTCCAGGGTGGGGTACCACAGGGTGCGCAGCCGCAGCGAGCGCCTCTCCATGCGGTAGCTGTCGGCGATCTGCCGGTCGGCGTACGCGCGGCGGTCGTGTTCGCGGCCGAGCGCCGTGACGGTCCGCGCGCCGCTCACCGTCTCGGTGAGCCCGTCGGCGATCTCCGCCCAGGCCGCGTTCTCGCCCAGGTAGACGTCGCGGGCGCGGGAGAGGTACCAGCGTGTGCTGAACACGAGCATCGGGACGACGAGCAGTGAGGGCAGCAGCAGCAGCGGTGAGGTCAGCGCGACCGCGCCGAGGGTGAGCGCGCCGATGATCAGGGCGATCAGCACTTGGGGCATGGCGTAGCGCACCGACCGGGTGAGGGTGTCGACGTCCCGGGTGGTGCGGGAGAGGAGGTCGCCCGTCCCGGCCCTCTCCACGGTGGCCAGCGGCAGCCGCAGCGTCCGGCTCACGAACTCCTCGCGCAGGTCGGCCAGGACCCGCTCGCCGAACCGGGCCGAGGAGGCGAACGCCTGCCGGGTGAGCACCGCCTGCAGCAGCACGAACAGGGCGATTCCCGCCGCGATCAGGTCGATCCGCCGGTGCGGGTCCTCCACCAGGCGGCCCAGCAGCCAGGGCGTCACCAGTCCGCAGGCGGCGGCCAGCCCGTGCAGGGCCACGGTGCGGGCCAGCGCGCCCGGGTGCCGCAGCACCAGGCGCTTGGCGTAGGCCTTGACCTCCGCGGAGGAGGCCACGGGCAACCGCATGATCACTCCCTGGAAGTCGGACGGTCGGGACGGGGAGCCGCGTGTTCGGGCTCCCGGGTGACGGCGGCCCGGTAGCCGGGGACGCGGGCCAGCAGGTCGCGGTGCTCTCCCTCGGCGGCGACGCGGCCGCCGGAGATCCAGACGACCCGGTCGGCCCGGTCCAGGAGCAGAGGGCTGGCGGTGAACACGACGGTGGTCCGCCCGGTTCGGTGCTCTCCGAGCCGTCCGGCGATCCGCGCCTCGGTGTGCGCGTCGACGGCGCTGGTCGGCTCGACCAGGACGAGCACCTCGGGGTCGGCGGCCAGCGCCCGCGCCAGCTTGAGCCGCTGCTGCTGCCCGCCGGAGAACTCGCGGCCGCCTTCGGCCACGAACCCCTCCAGGCCGACCGCCTCCACGACGTCCTCGGCGCACGCGTCCCGGATCGCCTCCCGAACCTCGGCTTCGGTCCCGGCGGGGGCCACCTCGGTGGCGAGGACGCCGGTGAACAGCCGGTCCTCGTTGCGGGCCACCAGGATCCGGCGGCGCAGGCCCGCCAGCTCGTCGAGCGGAACCCCGCCGTAGCGGGCGTCGCCGTCGGCGTAACCGCCCAGCCGGTCGGCCAGCGCCGGGGCCGCCTCCCCGGCGACGACCGCGGTGAGCAGGCCCGGCACGATCCGCAGCCCGGAATCCCCGTCGAGGAGCTCCCGCCCGTGCGGTTCGCGGGTGCCGTCTCCGGGGTGCTCGGGTTCCAGGTCGAGGATGCGGACGAGGCGGCCGGCCGCCACATGGGCCTTGGCGTAGGTCTCGGCGGTGTCGGCGAGCGTCCACAGCGGGTTCACCAGGAAGGCGGTGTAGCCGTAGCAGGCCACCAGCTGCCCCGCGGTGATGACGCCGTCGGCCGTGTAGCGCGCGCCCAGCCAGGTGACGGCCACCACCAGCAGCCCGGGCAGCAGCACGGCCGCGCCCTGCAGCATGGCGTCGGCCTCGCCGACGCGTTCCCCGGCCCGCCTGACCTCCTGGGACTCGGCGCGGAACCTGCGCTCGAACGGCTCCTCGCCGCCCAGCCCGCGCAGCACCCGCAGTCCCGCGACGAGGTCGGCGGCCCGGGTGGTCAGCTCTCCGGACAGCTCGCGCTGCACGGTCTGCCGGCGGTGCAGCGGACGCATCAGCGGGGCGCCGGCCAGCAGGATCAGCGGGACGCCGACCAGCACCACCAGCCCCAGCCGGGGCGTGGAGGACAACAGGACGACGGTCACCGCCGCGATCGCCGCCACCGAGCCCCCGGCGCGGACCAGGATCTCCATGGCGTTGCCGAAGCGGGAGACGTCGGCGAGGCCGACCGCGACGACCTCGCCGGTGGTCAGCCTCTTGGAGAGAGTCGCCCCCAGCCGGGTGGCCTGCCGGGTGACGAGCTGCAGGGTGCGGTAGGCGGCGTCCAGCCAGATGAAGACCGAGAGCCGGTGCCGCATCGGCCCGGCGAAGGCCTGGAACAGGCCGAGCAGCAGGACGAGCAGCGACCAGCGCAGCAGCGCGGAGCCGTCCCGGGCGAGCAGCCCGGCGTCGATGGCCCGGCCGATGAGGGCGGGCAGCATCGCCTGGGCGACCATCAGCGCGACGCTCAACCCGATGGCGGGGACGAGGTCGCGGGCCTGGACGCGCGCCAGCCATGCCAGGAACCGCCAGGGCCCGCGATGGTCGGGCGTCCCGGGATCGGAGACCGGCAGGGAGCGCATCCTCTGACGGTAAGTAACAAAGTGTTGACGATGCCATCCATTTTTTTCGCCCCCGTCCTGATCACCGCCGGTGGAGGAGGCGCCGGGCGACGGGCCGGGGCACCCTGGTAACCGGAGTGGTCCGTACCGCTGGTTACGCTGCTGCACATGAGCGATCGCCGCGTCCTGTTCATGCACGCCCATCCCGACGATGAATCGATCAATACGGGCGCGACCATGGCCCGGTATGCGGCGGAAGGCGCCCATGTCACCCTGGTCACCTGCACGCTGGGGGAAGAGGGCGAGGTCATCCCGCCGGAGTACGCCGCGCTGGCCTCCGACCGGGAGGACAGGCTGGGCGAGCACCGGATCTCGGAGCTGGCCGACGCCTGCGAGGCGCTGGGCGTCACCGACCACCGGTTCCTGGGCGGAGCGGGCCGCTGGCGGGACTCCGGCATGGCCGGCGTGTCCTCCAACGAGCGGCCCGGCGCGTTCTGGCAGGCCGACCTGGACGAGGCCACCGCCCAGCTCGAGGAGATCGTCCGCGACGTCAGGCCGCAGGTGATCGTCACCTACGACGACAACGGCTACTACGGTCACCCCGATCACATCCAGGCGTACAAGATCTCGTGGCGGACGTTCGAGAAGTCCCAGGGCACCGACTGGCAGATCGACAAGTTCTACGCCATCGCCATGCCGCGCTCGGTGCTGGCCCGTTCGGTGGCGGTGCTCAAGGCCAGCAGCCCGTTCCGCAGCCCCGGCAGCGTGGACGAACTGCCCTACGGCATCCCCGACGACCAGGTGACGACGGCCATCGACTGCCGCCCCTACCTGCCGCGGAAGCTCGCCGCGCTGGCCGCCCACCGCAGCCAGATCACCGTCGAGGGCACCCACTTCGCCCTGTCGAACAAGGTCGGCCAGCAGGCTTTCGGGGTGGAGTACTACACCAGGCTGGCGGGCCCGGAGGGGCCGCTGGGGGCGGACGGGCGTGAGAACGACCTGTTCGGCGGACTAACCTGAGCTTCCGTGAACAGGTCGGACAGTGTCCTCACGGGCGCACTTTACGGATTTCTCGCGCTGGGGGGCGTGTTCCTCGCCCTGATCGGCTCGTTCAGTTTCGGGCGCTCGCTCCTGACCGCCCTGGGCCTGTGCGCGCTCAACCTGGTGGCCTTCCGCGCCGCGGGCTGGGCGGCCGGCGGGCGCGGCGGCGCGATGATCCCCGCCGCGACCTGGCTCACCACCGCCGGAATGCTCTCGATGCCCCGCGCCGAGGGCGATGTGATCATCACCGGCGGAGCCAATGGAATGATCTTCCTGTTCGGCGGAGCCGCCGCCGCGCTGGCCGCCACCGCCCTCACCCCCGCCACCCGCTCCTGGCTGACCGGACTCCCCCATGACGCTCCCGCCCGATCCCACTGAGTTCCGCCGCGTGGTCGGTCGCTTCGCCACCGGGATCACGGTGGTGACGACCGTCGTGGACGGCGTCGACCACGCGATGACGATGAACGCCTTCACGTCCGTCTCGCTCGACCCGCTGCTCGTCCTCTTCTGCGTCGAGAAGAAGGCCCGCTTCCACAAGGTCGTGCTGGACGCGCCGACCTGGGCGGTGTCCATCCTGGGGGAGGGCTCCGAGGCCGCCTCCTCCTGGTTCGCCACCCGGGGCCGCCGGTGGGAGGACCAGATGGACGGCTGGGGCGTCCACCGCGGAGAGGCCACCGGCGCTCCCGTCCTGGACGAGGCCATCGGCGCGCTGGAGTGCCGCACCCACTCCGTCCACGACGCGGGCGACCACACCGTGGTGATCGGCGAGGTGCTGTCCGTCAGCACCCCGTCGGAGCGCGACCCGCTGCTGTACTACCAGGGCGCCTACCGCGGTCTCAGGAGCGAATGACCTCCCGGCCGCCGGGCCGGTAAAAAACGCATCATGAATCCCGCGCCCATTTCCGGGAGCGGCGGGCGGATTTAGCCTGAGTTCATGACGACCACTTCCGCCCGGTTGCTGGAGCTGTCCGAAGCACATTCGGCTCACACCTATCATCCGCTGCCCGTGGTGATCTCCCGGGCGGAGGGCGTCTGGGTGACCGATGTGGAGGGCCGCCGCTATCTGGACATGCTCTCCGCCTACTCGGCCATCAACTTCGGGCACGGGAACCCCAGGCTGGTCGCCAGGGCCAAGGAGCAGCTCGACCGGGTCACGCTCGTCAGCAGGGCCTTCGAGCACGACCAGTTCGGGCCGTTCGTGCGGGACCTGGCGGCACTGTGCGGCAAGGACATGGTGCTGCCCATGAACTCCGGCGCGGAAGCCGTCGAGACGGCGCTGAAAACCGCGCGGAAATGGGGTTACGAGGTCAAGGGGGTTCCCGCGGGGCAGGCCAACATCATCACTTTCCACGGCAATTTCCACGGGCGGACGACGACGATCATCTCCTTCTCCGACGACCCGGACGCCCGCGACTCCTACGGCCCCTACACGCCGGGGTTCCGGATGGTGCCGTACGGGGACGTCGAGGCGCTGCGCGCGGCGGTCGACGACGCCACGGTGGGCGTCCTCATCGAGCCGATCCAGGGGGAGTCGGGGGTCA
The DNA here is from genome assembly GCF_039871655.1 of Actinocorallia sp. B10E7. Lineage (NCBI taxonomy): Bacteria > Bacillati > Actinomycetota > Actinomycetes > Streptosporangiales > Thermomonosporaceae > Actinocorallia > Actinocorallia sp. B10E7. The sequence continues at coordinate 750,617 of NZ_JBDPLZ010000001.1, read as the reverse complement.
ACGTGCCGCCGCCGGGATTCCTGCGGGCGGTCCGCGAACTGTGCACCGAGGCCGGGGTCCTGATGATCGACGACGAGATCCAGGCGGGCCTCGGCCGGACCGGGCTGACGTTCGCGGCCGACCACGAGGACGTCGTGCCCGACGTCTACGTCCTGGGCAAGGCGCTGGGCGGCGGCATCACGCCGGTGTCGGCGGTGGTCGCGAACGAGGACGTGCTGGGGGTGTTCAAGCCGGGCCAGCACGGCTCGACCTTCGGCGGCAACCCGCTGGCGTGCGCGATCGGCCGGGAGGTCGTCGCGATGCTCCGGGAGGGCGTCTACCAGCGCAACTCCGCCGAGCTCGGCGCCTATCTGCACGAGCGGCTCGGCGGGCTGCCGGGCGTGCGGAGCGTGTCGGGGCGGGGCCTGTGGGCGGGGCTGAGCCTGGGGCGCGCGGCCAGGCCGGTGTCGGAGCGGCTGATGGAGCTGGGCGTCCTGGCCAAGGAGACGCACGAGACGATCCTGCGGCTGGCGCCGCCCCTGGTGATCACCAGGGAGGAGCTGGACTGGGCGCTGGAGCGGCTGGAGGCCGCGCTGGTCACGGGCCGATGAGCTACTGGTCGGTAGGATTCAGGTCATGACCTTCGCGACAGCAGACCTCATCGACGACTTCGACGCCGAACTGCTCAGCTGTGAGACCCAGTTCCGCCAGTACGGCGGCAATCCCGTCTTCAGCGGGCCCATCACCACGATCCGCTGCTTCCGCGACAACGGCCTGGTGAAGAGGACGCTGAACAGCCCCGGCAACGGGCGGGTCCTGGTCGTCGACGGCGGCGGCTCCCTGGCCTCCGCGCTGTGCGGCGACCTCATCGCCAAGGCCGCCGTCGACAACGGCTGGGGCGGCATCGTCATCCACGGCGCCGTCCGCGACACCGTCACCCTCGCCACGCTGCCGATCGGCATCAAGGCGCTGGGCTCCAACCCGCGCAAGAGCGCCAAGGACGCGGCGGGCGAGACGGACGTGCCCGTCACGTTCGGCGGCGTGGAGTTCAAGCCCGGCGACTGGCTCTACAGCGACTACGACGGCATCGTCGTCGCCGGGCGGGACGTGCTGGCGGAGACCGACTGACCGCCCGCCGCCGCGCCTAGTCGCTCGCGCCGGGCTGGAGCCGGCTCATCAGGGTGGAGAACTCCTCCAGGGTCAGCTTGCCGTCGAGGGTGAGATCGGCGGTCAGCATGATCTCGACCACCCGCGCGGTGCTGCCCTCCTGGCCGAGCGCGCGCATCAGGTTGCGCAGCTCGTCCATGTCGATGTAGCCGTCGCCGTCGGTATCGATCAGATCAAAAGTAGCTTTGTACTCATTCGTCACGGGGGCACCGTATCTCAGTGGCCCTTGATCGATCCGACTTTGGCGACTTCGACGGTCCGCGCGCCGCGCACACCGCCCAGCGTGACCTTCCGGAGGGAGGTGTTGTCGGCCAGGCTGGTCTCCACCAGGCGGCGGGCCGGGTTGGCGGTGACCTCGAGGTAGTAGACGCCGTTCGGGACGCGCGTGATGTCGAAGGACTGGCCGGGCAACGAACGCTCGTAGGTGTCGCCCGAACCGGCCTCCAGGACCTGGCGCACCGACACCGAGGTGTTCTCACCGCATGAACTGGACAGGTCGGTGTTCTCCGGCCGCCAGTTCGCGCCCTCGACCGTCAGGTCGATCTGGTCGGTGTTCGCGAGGCAGAACGCCTCCTTCTGACCCCGGACGACGCGCTTCCTGTCGGCGGACAGGAGACGGTAGGCGGCGAAGTCCTTGAAGTGCCAGTGCTCGTGGCCGTCCTTGGGGTCCCACTCGAACCCGCCCGTCTTCACGAAGCCCGCCTGGCCGCCGTCCGCGTCGTAGAAGTACTGGTAGGCGTCCATGACTTCCTCGCCGTCGCGGCGGAAGCCGTCGACGACGAGGCGCGACGGGCCCGCGTTCCACACCGTCGTGGAGAACCGCAGGTAGTCGCGCTTCTTGACGATTTGCCCGGCGTCGTTCTCCTTCGAGACCGTGACGTCCCAAGCCGGCAGAGCCCTCAGGTTCGGCTTCGGCCCTTCCGGAACCGTTGATTCGCCGGACGGGCGGCTCCCCGGCTCCGTACTTCCGTCCTTGGCGGCGAGTGTGACACGCCGCTCCGACCGCCCTTCGGCGTCGCGGACGGTCAACCGGACCGTCCGGGCCTTACCCGAGACGCCGAACAGCCTCCGGTACTTCCGCGCGACGGACACCTCGACGCTGTACCTGCCGGGTTTCAGGTCGGTGAGACGGTCGCCGACGGGTGTGACGGCGAGTGCCCAACCCCGCTGGACACCCCACACCGTGCCGAGCGTGAACGGGTGGGCCGGACACGACTCCGGATAGAGGTCGACCGGCGCGGCGTCGCGCCGGACACGGTTGGCGACGCCTGCCGGACAGAACTTCTGGGCGACCCGCTTCACCGTCCTGCCGCGCTTGTTCTTCACCTTGAGTTCGAGGAAGCCGGGCAGGCCGGAGAAGTCCTTCACCGGCCCGGACAGCCTCACGTCCCGGCTTCCGGCCCGCCGGTAGACCTCCGGAGGCCGGTCGTAGGAGGCGCGCTTCACGTGCAGTTCGAACCGCTCGTCGGCCGCGAGATAGACGCCGAGATCGAGCACCACGCCGGAATCGCCGGGGTAACGGTCGACGGTGACGCTTCCGGTGGCGGTGATCAGGCGCAGAGCCGGTTCGTCCGCCGAGACGGGAGCGGCGGGCAGCACGGTGGCGGCCAAACAGGAGAATCCAGCACAAAAGACACGGAACATGGTGACTCCGAGTGAGGGGAACGGGGGTATGGCTGAGAGTATCCGTCCGATCACTGCATGTGCGGAGAATTCGGGAGAACGCATGCGGCCTTCTCCTGTTCGCGCAGGTCCGTTGGCCGTTCATGACGATGAGTCGCCTATCGATGACCTAAAGTCATGGTCATGTTTCTCTTGAGGAGACGGACGTTGCTGCGGCACCCCCTCGCCTCGCCGGTCACCGCGCAGAGCCTGTACCGCGCGCTGGCCCTGCCCCGAGGCCGCATGGTCCTGTCCGAGGGCCGCATACGCGTCGACGGCGGCCGGGACGCCCGGACCCTCGCCGCCCGGCTGGCATGGGAACTCCCCGACGAGGTCCGCGTGGAGCTCTACGCCGACCGGATCGTCATCGCGGGAGAGCCCTCTCCCGAACACGACGCGGCGCTGGAGTACCTGGCGGAGCAGCTGGCCCCCTTCGCCGAGTCCCGCCAGTGGGCGGTACGGCGCGCACCGACCGTCCTGATGCCGCGCGGTCCCGCCTATGTGCGCCCCGACCTGGCGTTCCCCCGCGCCGGCTCGTCCTGGCCCGGGGAAGTCCTGCTCGGCTCCGACCTGGCCCTGGCCGTGGAAGTCGCCGCGGCCCCTGACCCGTCCGACGACAGAGACCTCAAACGCGCCTTCTACGCCTTGGCCGGCGTGTCCTGCTACCTGCTGCTCGACCTGCCCCGGCGCCAGACGGTCCTGTTCGACATCCCCTGCGACGGCGACTACCAGCAACGCTCCGCCGTTCCCCTGGGCGAATCCCTCCGGCTTCCCGACGGCCCCCTCCTGCGGACCGCCATACCCGACTGACCGGTTCGGCTGCGAAGAGTGCCCGGCTGGTCGCACAATGCACCCATGATGCGACTCCTCGTCTTCTGTTCCGTTCTGGCACTGGCGTCGACCACCGGCTGCGAGAAGGACCGGACGGAACCCGCCCCCGTCCCGTACACCGCGGTCCCGCAGACCCCGCCTCCCTTCGAGCAGCCCACGGCCCCCGTGTTCCAGCCGTGATCTCGCTGATACGGGAACTGCATCGATCTTGTGGCCTGGACGTGATCAACCGCCGGTTATCGTGCGCTCACCGGAGAAGAAGGAAAGGTTGGCGCGATGACGGAGGAAACCAACAGGGGGCGCAGGGTGTCCGGCGACCAGCGGGCAGAACTGGCGCGGACCGCGGCCGAGCAGTACGCGGAGGGCCGCAGCATTCGGGCGCTCGCCGCCGAGCTGGGACGCTCGTACGGCTTCGTCCACAAGTTGCTGGGCGAGGCCGGTGTCGAACTCCGCGGCCGGGGCGGCAACAACCGCTCGAAGAAGGGCTGACCCAGCCAGGGCAGTTCGACCGGCACGGTGAACTGGGGGCGGTTCCCGTGCCACCATCCGCGACGAACCGTGGGCCGCTCACTCCGAGCGGCCCACGGTCGTTTCGGCCGGGCGTCGGTTCGCGCGGCGCGGGCCCAAGGCAACGACCGTCCCAAGAAGCCCTCGGGCACGGCACGCTCCGTTGACACGGCGATCACGGAGAGAAACCCTCACCGTATGGATCGTCCCGTACGGCTGGCGCCGGGGCTCCTGGTGCTGATGGGACTGGCTTCAGCGGCCCTGGTGCTCACTTTCCTGCGCACGGCGTCGGCGTGGGCGGCTCCTGCGGCTCTCGCGTTGATGCTGACCATCGCGGTGCACCCCATCCGGGACCGTCTGGCCCGGATGGGTGCACCCGAATGGGCGCGCTTCCTGGTGCCGCTCCTGGTCATCCTGGTCTTCCTGGGAGCGATGGGCCTGGCCCTGGCCGTCTCCGTCAGCCAGCTGATCTCCCTGCTGCCGCGGTACTCCACCCAGGTCGTCAACATCGGCAACGACGTGACCGCTCTGCTGGCCCGCATCGGCGTGGACACCAGCCACCTGACCCGGCAGATCGGCGAGCTCAACCCGGCCAACCTGGTCCCCGTCCTGCAGACCTTCCTGAACGGCGTGATGAGCGTCTCCTCCACCGGGGTCTTGCTGGTCACCCTCCTGGTGGCGATGTGCCTGGACGCCACGGCCCTGGGCCACCAGCTGACCGTCCTGGAATCCGACAAGCCCGACCTGGTCCGCGCGATGCGCAGCATCGTCCGCGACACCTACAGCTACCTGAAGGTCAGCACCATCTTCGGCTTCCTCATGGCCGCCCTGGACGTCATAGTCCTCTACATCCTGGACGTGCCCCTGCCGCTCCTGTGGGGCCTCCTGGCCTTCATCGCCAACTACATCCCCACCATCGGCTTCCTCCTGGCCCTCATCCCTCCCGCCCTCCTCACCCTCCTCATAGCGGGCCCCGCCAAGGCCATCGCCGTCGTCGTCGCCTACCTCGTCATCAACTTCGTCACCCAGTCCCTCCTCCTCCCCAAGTTCCTGGGCGGCGCCGTAGGCCTCTCCGTCACCCTCACGATGTTGTCGCTGATCGTCTGGACGTCCGTCCTGGGCCCCCTGGGCGCCATCCTCGCCGTCCCCCTCACCCTCATGGTCCGAGCCCTCCTCCTGGACATAGACCCCGGAAAAGCCTGGGCCGGCCGCCTCCTCACCGGCGCACCCCCCAACCCGGAGTGACCCCTCCACACACCCCGGACACCACGCGGCCCCGCAGCGCAGAAACGACCCCACGGGACGGGCCAAGCAGCCGACCTCACCAGGACCACGGATTCCAACAGCCTTGAGCGGGACGCCCAGATGAAGGACGGCGCTTGGCGGCGACAGGCAGGACCGGGTCAGCCCAGCACGGTGAGCTTTGGAAGTCGGCCTTCGGTGCGTAGGCCAGCTGTTTCCAGGGGGATCGGAGTGGAGCCGAGCTTGGCCGAGTCGATTCGACCGGGCGGGCTGTAGGCGGACAGAAGATACACACCTGGCTCAATGCCATGAGGAACGTGGAAGGTGAAGCTCCCCTCAACAGGGAAAATCCAGGCGCATTCAGAATATCGGTACAGCTGATCCTTCTTGTCCGAGGTGAGCTTCGCGGGAATCTTCAAAGTGGAGTCGCCCGAGGGAAAGCGGTCTGATCGTCCACCGGGGTACAACCAGACTTCCGTATCGGCGTTCTTGAACTCCTCGCCTGTGAAAATTCCGCCCATCCCTACGGTGTACGGCCGATGATAGGTGCCGGGGCCGTTGCTATTGGGGTCGTGGCATCGGTAAATGTTCTCCGACAAGTATTCCAGACCCCACGTCGCTCGAGCCTCGAAGTAGACGCGCAGGGTGACCCGGGTCCCGTGGGTGACTCTCGCCGGAGTGACCGACAATCGGTAACGTGTGCCAGGACCGGCTTTGCTCCCTACCGGGATACTCGGATTGCCCGTGACAAGGGAAGCGTTGTGGAACCACTGTTCGTAGGAGGCTGTTGAAGCTCCTCCAACGTCAGGACCGCTCAGCATCAGCCAGCAAGCGGTTCCGGTGGCAAGAGCGCCTGCTCCGACAGCAGCGGTTTTTCCACCACCGATCTTCGTAAGCCAGCCGGTTTTTCCTGTGCCTCCACTCAGCACGGTGGAGGCGGTACTTGTTCCCGCCTGGGCGCTTCCGGAGCCGAAGGCGAGCAACGACAGAGGGAACAGCGCAGCGAGCGAGACGGCTCCAGAAGCCAGCGCGGCAAGTCCCCGCGGCTCCCAATCCGATCCATAGATGTCGGCCGCGACTCTTTCCAACTGCCCAACGAAAACCAGGGCTCGCGATGGCCGGTCCATCGGGTCCTTGGCCATACCGGCGGCGACCAGATCGCGTAGCTCTTCTGGAAGCTCCTGCAAAGGCGCAGGCTTTTGTAGGTGGCAGGCCGCCATCTCCGTCAAGTTGCCTGATCGAAACGGCGAGTGTCCCGTTACGCACTCGTAGAACACACAGGTGGCGGCGTATACATCGGTGGCGGGTGTCGCCTCCTCCCTTCTCCACTGCTCAGGAGCCATGTAAGCGGGGGTTCCGCTCATCGAGCGTTCGCCTGCCAAGGTGGCGACTCCGAAGTCGATGAGCTTGCTCTGCCCATCTTCCTGAACCATCACGTTGGCGGGTTTGTAATCCCGGTGAACGATGCCCATCTGATGAGCTGCGTCGAGTCCTAGCAGAGATCCCTTCAGCACGGCCAGCGAAGCTTCGATCGTCAGCCGTCCATGCTGCTTGAGTACCTGCTGCAGAGAGACTCCGTTGATCGCCTCCATCACGATCGCGGCTTGGGCACCGGTTTGCAGGTATTCCCGAACCTGCGCCACATGCGGATGACGTACTTTCGCCAGAAGCTCGGCCTCTCGGCGAAACCCGTTCACCTGCCGCTCATCGCGCAACAGGTTCGGAGCCAGGAACTTGATGGCCACCAGTTCCGATGACTCGGTGTACCGGGCCAGGACCACTCGTCCTTGCGCGCCTTGTCCCAGTTCTTGCAACTCGACGTACCGGGACAGTGATTCGGCAGTGCTCACCCGAATCGCTTCAACTGATCCATCAGTAGTTCTGTGGCCTTCTCCGCTATTGGTTCTCCCGAATCCTTGGGGGTCACACGCTTCCAGTAGATCGAGCTGAAGATCAGGTTTCCGCGCTGCGCGTAGTCGATTGAGAAGTAAAAGACGTTGATGTTGCTGATGGCAGGCGGGTACACGGACTTCTCAAATCCACGGAGGTGACGCCATCCAGCGATCTCGTCCTCGGTGAGTTTCCAAGCGTCATCGTGCTGGTAGGTGAACTTCTTCTTCGGAAGGCGTTCGAGTGGGATTTTCTTGCTAGCCGGACATTTGGCGAGTGAACTGCGCGCAATGTCCATTGCCCGTGTTGCTTGAGTAGCGTCCGGGTAGACGGCAATAAAATGACTGTAATTGGCCCCTCTTGTCCTGTACTTGGGCTCGCCGAAAATTTCAGTCGACGTCTTCGGATTCCCGGGGAGGCTGATCTTTGAATTGGAACAGCCGCGTAGCTTTCCTTCCTTGAAGGAAGTAATGGGGAGGTCGCTTTTGGCCCAATTGCTCCCCAGATCTTTCATATCGATTAGAGCTCCCTCTGCCTGTTCGACCGTGTAAGTGGGAACGGGAGTGGGTGTAGGGGTGGTGGCTGCGGCCGTCGGTGAGGGTCTGGCTCCGTCTTCGCTGCATCCAGCCAGAACCATGGCCAGGCAGATCATGCCGGCGAGGGTGCTGTGTGAGCTGGTTTTAGACAAAGCCGCCCTTTCGTTTTAGTTGTCGTTCGCTTCTGTCTGAATTTCGTCGACTACAAGTTCGATTTCTCCGGCTGGTGACGCATATTCCGCGTCGACGACACCCGCGACGCCATCAGGGCAAGTGCCTGCACAGGTCCATGTGATGTTCCAGTAGGGAGTGGCCGTTATTTCGAATGCCTCCATGCCATGGTAGGCCGAGGAGGTTTTGAAGTAGTAGTCACACTCTTCTCCCGGGCCCTCTCCGTTGGGTCGGCCCGGGCCTTCGCAGATCAACTCGTCTTCGACGAGGTCCCAGAGAACATACTTCAGTTCGGCTGTGGCCGTAATGGTCTGCGGTTGAACCCCTTCGGCTGCGCCGACTGCTGCTTGAACCGTAAGGTCTTCAGCTTGATCGGCGGGAATCCAGAAAGACGTCTTCACTCTGACGAAGGTCTTGGGGTCCGGTGCGCTCTCGATGGTGGGGACGGGAAACTCGATCTTATTGAACGCTTTTGCGATTGTGTCTTCGGTATCGGGTACCGCTGCTTCCTCGACTTCCCCGTTGTTTCCGGTGATCAGCCCGTCGTCCGTAGTGTTCAGGCCATCACCGGGGTCGTTGTTTCCCCCGTTGCCTCCGCCGTCGTCTCCGTTACCGTTACCGTTACCGTTACCAGGGTTTCCTGGAGCTCCGGGATTTTCTCCTTCAGCGGCGCAACCAAGACCGCCGTTCGCTTCACAGGGGCCAGCGTGGGCGGGAACAGGGAAAGCGAAGAGGGACGCGGCCAGGGTCAGGGCCAGGAGGGCGAAGCGGGAGGGGGTTGTTCTGAGGGGGGTCAGCATCGCTTTCCCTTTCGGGCTTCGGCGGCCTTCCAGGTGGTGCCGTCGTACTGGAAACGGGCTTGGTAGGTGTACGTGCTGCTCTTGTCGGTGCCGCCGATGCGTTTTCCGGTCTTGGCGGAGAACTTGTAGGCGCCGAGGGTGCGCACGCAGTCGACCACGACGATGGAGGAGAGGTCCTTGGACCGGGAGCCGATCTTGGGGTTGAGGACGTTGCGGAAGCGCCAGATGACGCCCTTCCTGTCCTTGAACGTCGCGTCGACGTCCTTGGTGATGATGCCGAGGAGCGGGTCGGTGGCGACTTCGGCCAGGGGGTCGGGATCGCCGGTGGCGTAGGCCTTCTCGTATGCCCGCTGGTATGCGCGGTACCGCTCCAGGACGGTCTTGTCGGCGTCGGCCCGGGACACGGTCGGTTGGAGGGACGCCGCGGCGGCGGGGTCGGTCCTCGGGGCGGGCGGGGTGCCGGCGGGGGTGAAGGCGCCGTCTTCGGAGGGGGTGTCCTTGGAGGAGGACGAGGCGCAGCCGGAGAGCGCGAGTGTGAACAGCAGGGTCACAGCGGGGAGGCCGTGCCGGGCTTTCTCCATGGTGTCCGCTCAATCCGGCGTCGCGGGCTATTGCACGACGGGAGCCTACAGAGGCGTCAGATCACTTGTAACCCCTGTACCGCAAGAGTTATCGACGTTTCACCGGAATCAGCAGCTGGGGCGGTACGCACCAAGAAGTTGAAATTTTGGGCATCCCTTCTAAGGGTATGCATCACGACCGTGATTGTTTGTCAGGAACGTCCGCTCGGGCCCCCTGAAACGTTGTCGAGCGGAGAAGAGTGGTGGAGACTCTCTGCGATCGGGAGGAGAGGACGAGATGAACAACGCGGCTAGGCATGTCCTGGGGTTCGGGGTCGGGGTGCTGGCGTTGCCGGCTCTGGTGGCGCTGCTCTGCTACGGAATCGTGGAGTTCGCCCAGGTCTACCGCGAAATGGGGGAGACATCACCGCTCGCGTTCGTGGCCGTGGGGGCGGGGGGAGCGCTCCTGGGGCTCCTCTGCGGATCGCGCCTCTCGCCGCTGGCCTCGCTGTTCCCGGGGCTGGTGCTCTTCGCCTACGGCGTGGTCTGGACGTTCGACCCGTATGTGGTGTCCGGCTATGTGACGGACGTGCTGCCGGAGGGGATGAGATTCGGGCTTCTGGCCCTGGAGAGCACCGGGATGCTCCTGGTGCTGGGGTGCGCCCTGCTGGTCGCGTCGGCGCCGCCGTCGCGCTGGCGGGCGATGCCCAAGCCGCCGCCCGTCCCCTACCCGCAACTGCCGTTCGCGACGCCGGGGCAGCCGGGCGCAGGGAGCCCGCCGCCCGCCGACGGCCCGCAGGCACCCCCGCTGCCGTACCAGCCGGGAACGTGAGACCGTGGGGCCGCAAGCACAGACTTACCGAACGGTGGTCATGCCCCCTGAAGGCGTGGAGGTGAACGATGGTGGGAGCCGAGGAGCGGTTGCGGCTGCGGCACCGGGTCGAAGGGGAGGTCACGGTGGTGCGGCCCGGCGGTGAGGTGGACGTGTTCACCGCGCCGGCGCTGCGGGAGTTCCTGCTGGAACTCCTCGAAGGAGGCATGCGCAGGCTCGTAGTAGACCTGTCGGACGTGTCCTTCCTGGACAGCACGGGTCTGGCGGTGCTGGTGGGCATCTGGCAGCGGTTGCGCTACCACGAGGGCTCCTTCGCGCTGGCCGAGGCGAACGCGAGCATCTCCCAGGTGCTGCACACGACGAGGCTGGACCAGCCGCTCCGGCTGCACGACACGGTCGACGAGGCCGTCGCCGCCGCGTAGAAGCGGGGCGGGCCCGGCTCCGCGAGCGGGGGGCCGGGCCGCGGGCGGGCCCTCAGTAGCCGGCGGCCGGGTCGACGAGCCCGACGAGAGGCTCTCCGGCGGCGAACAGACGGACGTTCTCCGCCACCCGCTCGCACAGCATCGTCGCCACGTATTCCGACGAATCAGCACAATGAGAAGTGATCAATACCTGGTCGTGACCCCACAGGGGGTGATCGTCGGGTAGCGGCTCGGGGTCCGTCACGTCCAGTCCGGCCGCGGTGAGCCGTCCGGCGTCCAGGGCCTTGAGCAGCGCCTCGGTGTCGACGTGCGGGCCGCGCGCCACGTTCACCAGGACGGCTCCGGGCGGCAGCAGCGCGAACTCGGGCGCCCCCACGATGTGCCGGGTCTCGGGGGTCAGCGCCAGCGCCACGACGAGCACGTCCGTGGACGGCAGGACGGCGTGCAGCTCGGAGACGGGCAGGGTCTCGTCGGCGCCCTCCAGCGGGGTGGCGCTGCGCCGGAGCACCCGCACGCGGCAGCCGAACGGCTGGAGGAGCCGGACGAGTTCGGTGGCGATGCCGCCGCCGCCGAGGATGGTCACGTTCAGCCCGCCCAGGGAGCGCGGGTCGATCGGGTTCCAGTGCGGGGCCCGCGCGTGCCGGACGAGGTCGCGCAGGCAGGCCAGGGCGAGCATGAGGGCGTGTTCGCCGACCTGCTTGGCGTAGGAGCCCTTGGCGCAGGTGAAGGCCTGGGGGCGGGAGAGGACCTCGGTGAAGTGCTCCACCCCGGCCCAGGGGAGCTGCACCCAGCGCAGGCGCGGGTGGGCGTCCAGGACCTCCATCAGAGGCTCGGGGCCGCCGGGGAGCAGCCACACCAGCGCGTCGGCCTCCGGGAGGGGGACGACCTCGCCGCCGCCGCGTTCGACGGCCCGCGCCACCCGCTCCCGCAGGGGGCCCACGGACACGTCGGTGGGGCGTCCCACCCCCTCGATCGCAGCCTCCGGGGCGATCGCGATTCTGACTTTCATGTCGGGCAGTTTGCCATCCTCTCGTTAAGGTCATGATTTCGGTCAGTGACGGATGACTCGCCCATAGCCATAGAATCTGCGATCTTCGCGAGTTACTGTGATCTACACGAGCGATTCACCAGATGAGGAGGCGTCGGATGACCGAAGCGGTGAAAAAGGGTGAACGTCTGACCGGTGCTCGGCGCGAGCAGCTGGCGAAGGACCTGGCGGAGGCCTACCAGTCGGGCCGGAGCATCAGGCAGCTCGCGGCGGAGACGGGACGCTCCTACGGTGCCGTGCACCGGCTCCTGGTGGACCACGGAGTCGCCCTGCGCGGCCGAGGCGGAGCCCGGCGCGCCAAAGCGTCCTCCTGAGGCGTCCGCCCGATCAGGCGGAGTCCAACAGGGCCCGTACGGCTTCCGGAACGGTGTCGTACAGGGGGATCACCCGGTCCAGACGGGTGATCTCGAAGGCCTTGCGCACCCGGGGGATGGCACCGGCCACCGCCACCCCAGGGCCGAGCCCCCGGGTCATCTTCTGCGTGGTGACGATGCTGTTGAGGCCCGCCGCCGCGCAGAAGCGCACATCACGCAGGTTGACGATCAGGGCGCGGTCACCGAAGCCGATGGACTCCAGCAGCGCTTCGCGGAACCTGGGCTCGGAGACGACGTCCAGCTCCCCGTGAACGTTGATCAGTACATAACGTCCGTAGTCGGCTACTTCCGCCGCATAGTCCATGGAAGCCCCCTTCCCCCGTGACTATTCAGAGTCACTCGCCTACGGGTGGTTGCCAAGAGGGGCGGGCGAAATTTACCGATCCTTACCCGGGGGCATGCACGCTGGTCTGGATCTCCCGGACGATCACCCGGGTGTGCCCGGAGACCTCCAGGACAGGCAGCGTCCCGGAAGGCGCGTCGCAGTCGCCCTCGCACTTCCAGGACACCTCGTACTCGACGGTCGCGGTGACGGTGTAGGGCTCGGGCGAGGACCGCGTCCAGACGTGGGAGCAGGGGCCGTCGGGGCCGCTGGACCCCACACAGACCTCCTGGCCGTCCCCCAGGTCCCAGCGGACCCGCAACGGGCGCCCGGTCAGCACGACCCGCTGCCCGGCCGCATCGGCCTTCGCCTGGTAGACCTTCCACAGGTCCGGTTCCAGCCACAGGAAGGTCCGCAGCCCGACATAACTCGTGGGCGACGGCCGGGTGCGCGGCACCGGAAGCGGCATCTCCAGCCGCGCCTGCGCCATCCGGGCGACCTCCGCCGTGCTCACCTTCGGCGCCGCGATCAACGTCGTGACGCAGAACCGCGACTCCTCCGGGCAGCGGACCAGCACGTAGGAGTCGGCCTGCCGCGGGTACCGCGACTGCGCCGGACGCCCGCCGGAGAGCGTCTGGAGGCAGGTGACGGTCGCGGCGATCTCGCACCGGGGCTCCACAGGCTGAGGCTCGGGCGGGGCGAACAGCACCGGGCCCAGGATCAAGGAGGTCAGCATGCCCGCACCTCGCTGATCCGCGCGACCTTCCAGTGCTGTCCCAGCCAGGAGTCCTCCAGCTTGAGCCGGATCTCCACCAGTTTCTGCTCGGCCACCGGACGGGGCCCGAGCCGCCGCCCGGTCGAGGCGTCGAAGACGGCCAGACCGGGGGAGCTGACGCAGTCCAGCACGAGCGCCGTCCGGTTCCCGATCCACGCGAGCCGCGGGTTGAGCGCCAGATGGGTGCGCCGCACCACCGACCGGCGGTGCTGCTCCTCGACCAGGCCGGTGAGCCGGGAGGCGAAGGGCTCGGCGGTGACCTCCGGTATCCGGGAGGCCGTGTTGGTGGCCAGCGAGGACTCCAGGACCCGGTGGAACTCCCGGTAGGCGTCCAGGACGGCCAGGGGCGGCGGCCCGGCCGACCGCGGCGGGGGAGGCGCGGGCGGAGCCGTCCCCGAAGGCGCGTACCCGCCGCCGGAGGCGTGGGAGGCGCAGGCGGCCAACGGGAGGACCAGGGCACAGGCCAGGGCGGGGCGCATGGGCCGGGAGCTTAGAAGCGCCCCGGGCGGCCCAGAGGTGCTTCGACCAAGTCTTGGCCGAAGCACCTCTGGAAGATTCCGGTCAGCCGAGCAGGGCCAGCAGTCGCCGGTCCGGTTCGGCTCCGCGTTCCAGCGGGTCGATCAGCTCGTCCAGGTCGATCCGGTCGAAGTCCGGACCGACCAGCACGTGCTGGCGCAGCACGTGCTCGGGCCGGTACCCCCGGCGGCGCAGGACGTCGCTGACCAGCGGGACCAGGATCCGGCTGATCGGGAACAACTCGGGCGACTGCCCGCCGCACGCTCCCAGGATCGCCGCGGCCCGCCCTTGCCGAACGAGTTCGAGCACGTCCCGGGCGAGCACCACGGGGTGGCCGAGCATCTCGGCGACGACCCCGCGGACCAGGACCGCGCACTGGGTGGCGGCGTCCTCCCACACCGCGGTGTCGACCGCGTCGAAGGTCACCGCGCGCAGACCCGCGGGCTCCGACCCGGCAGGGGCCCGCTTGCCGAACCTGGCCGACGTGGGGCAGGGCGCGGGCGGCAGCGGAGGGGGAGTGACCGGCCCGGGCGCGGCGCTGCCGAGCCGCTCGGCCAGCAGTTTGGCGAACCCCGCCTCCACCTCGACGGGCAGGGGCCGCAGCGGCACCGGACGGACGCCCGGCGCCGAGGCCGGGACGCGGGGGGTGCCGAGCAGGGCCGTGACCCGTCCGGCGAGCTCGGGGAGCTCGAACCTCTCGCGCTCCTGGCCGAGCCGCCAGCGCCAGGCCGCCCAGAAGTCCACCGGGTACCAGCCGGCGGCGGCCAGCGGCCCGACGTACTGCAGCACGAAACGCTCGAAGTTCAGGGAGAGATAGGAGGCGTGCACCAGCGCGGCGGCGACCGATTCGGGTGAGACGACCTGCGCGACGAGCGCGTCGGCGGTGGCCTCGGCGCCGGTCCCTCCGGCGGGCACCAGCCGCGAGGCCGCGTGCAGGTGCACCAGTTCGTGGGCGACGACCGCCGCCAGTTCGTCGGCGGGCAGGTCCAGGACGTAGGGGAGCCCGAGCAGCAGCCTGCCGGGCAGGGCGACGACCTCCGGCACCGGATACAGGTCGATCTCGGCGGGAGCCGGCACGCCGAGCCGGGCCGCGGTGTCGGCGACCAGCAGCCACAGATCCGGTTGGCTCTCGGCTGTGATCGGCACGGCGGCCGGTGCCGCACCGAAGCCGGGTGCTGTCTTCATCATCAGAAGCCGGAGGCTACCAACGTGTTAAGACGAAATGACCGGGCGGCCAGCGTTCGTGGCGAGACTCACGCGAACCGGCGGGGAGCCCGGGGCGTCTGAGGCGGGTGCCTAGGCTGGAGGCATGTTGCGCCTTATGGAGGCCCGGACCGGACAGGTCGTCGGAGTCCGGCCCGGGCCTCTGAGACTCTACGTCCACCAGCCGGATGACCTGCGCGTCTGTCTCACCGCGGACGTGCTCCGCAGAGTGGGGCTCAGGCTGCGCCGCCGTGTCCTCACCACCGCAGCTCACACGGCCGATCACGGATGGCTGAACATCCCCCCGCTGGAGGCCGGAGAGCCCCTTCCAGGGGCGGTGGGTGTGGGAAACCTCACCTCCGGGGCCGCCGTCGGGGTGGCGGAATGGAAGTCGTCCGGGCATGAGGGCGCCGAACCCGCGGCGTTTCGGCTCGCCCTGCTGCGCCACCGTTACCGCCAGGAAGCGGACCTCGGGCCGGAAGCGGTCAGCGAGGCCGCGGCCGATCTGGAGCGCTGGCGCGGCCGGCTGGCCCAGTGGGCGACCCTGCCGTCCCGGCCGATCCACGGCCCCTACGCCGAGGAGACCCTGGAGGCCCTCTGCGACGACCTGGACGTCCCGCGGGCCCTGGCCGTCCTGGAGCGGCTCGTGGACGACGAGGAGGTCGCCCCGGGCTCGCGCCTGGAGACCGTCCTGCAGCTCGACCAGATCCTGGCGCTGGAGCTGCCCGCGGCCATCGGGACCCGTTAGAAGGGGCCGGTCGGGAAGGCGTCGAAGCCGGGGGGCGGGGCGCTGTCGGCCTTGCGGACGGCGGCGAACCGCAGCCGGACGTAGTCGGCGACCCAGCCGGACTCCCGGCGCAGCGCCGGAGCCGCCAGCTCGTTCACCCGCTCCAGCAGCGGCTGGATGAGCGGCGGCGGCACGTCCCGCAGCGGCTCGGCGGCGAACACCCGCACCCAGTCGGCGGCGCCGTCGGGCCCTTCGGTCATCCGGGTGGGGCGGTCGAAGTACTCCAGCAGCCGGACGGTGAAGCCAGCCTCCTCCAGCCGGGTGGCGTAGCCGGCCGGGGTGGGGAAGAACCACGGCAGTTCCGGCTCGGTCAGCCCGAACTCCCGCCAGGCCGTCTGCATCGCGGCGATCAGCTCGGCGCAGTTGCCGGCCCCGCCCATCTCGGCGACGAACCGCCCTCCGGGCCGCAGCGCCGAGTACACGTGCGCGATCACCGCGTCGGGGTCGCGGGCCATCCAGTGCAGCGCCGACATGGAGATCACCGCGTCGTAGGCGTCGGAGACGGTGAAGTCGTGGGCGTCGCCGACGGCGAAGGACAGTTCGGGGAACTGGGACGTGGCCTGGGCGATGAGGTGGGGGTTGCCGTCGATGCCCAGCGGGCGCGCGCCGCGCGCGTGCAGTTCGGCGGTGAGCAGGCCCGCGCCGCAGCCCAGGTCGATGACCTTCTCGCCGGGCTGGGGGTCCAGCAGGTCGATCAGTGGCGCGCCGTGCGCGGAGACGTATCCGAAGGCGGAGTCGTACGTCGCCACGGACCAGTTCATAGAAGTGAAGATAGCTGACGAAAGTCCACGTGCGTGGAGGGACGTGCCCGCTGGAATCGGCGGCGCCAGGGCCTCCGGGGGCGCCGGAGGGGTGATCTCTTAGACTCGCCCCCGACGTCGAGCCGGAAGAGGTGGACCATGGAGTACCAGGAGATCGGCTACCAGGTCGAGGACGGCATCGCCACGATCACGTTGAACCGGCCCGACCAGCTGAACGCCTACACCAACCGGATGCGGCTGGAGACGCTGGACGCGTTCGACCGGATCGACGCCGACGACGAGGTGCGGGTCGTGGTCGTCACCGGCGCGGGCCGGGCGTTCTGCGCCGGAGCCGACCTCTCGGCCGGGGCGGGGACCTTCGACTACGACCAGGCCCCGGAGATGTTCGGCGGGGACGACCGCCTCCAGGACGGCACGCCCCGCGACGGCGGCGGCACCGTCGCGCTGCGCACCGCCCGCTGCCTCAAGCCCGTCATCGGCGCGATCAACGGTGCGGCCGTCGGCGTCGGGGCGACCATGACCCTGCCGATGGACGTGCGGATCGCCTCGGAGAAGGCGAGGTTCGGGTTCGTCTTCGCCCGCCGCGGCATCGTCACCGAGGCCGCCTCCTCCTGGTACCTGCCGCGCATCGTGGGGATCTCCCAGGCGATGGAATGGGCGATGACCGGCCGGGTCTTCCCCGCGTCCGAGGCGCTCGAGGGGCGGCTGGTCTCCAAGGTGGTGCCGCACGAGGAGCTGCTGCCGGCCGCCTACGCGTTGGCCCGCGAGGTCGTCGACAACACCTCGGCCGTCGCGGTCGCCTCGATCCGCCGCCTCATGTACGCGGGCCTGTCGGCCGAGACGCCGTGGCAGGCGCACGCCAACGACTCCCGGCTGATGACCGTGCTGGGCGCCGCGCCCGACGTGGCCGAGGGCATCGAGTCGTTCCTGAACAAACGCCCGCCGGTCTTCCCGATGAAGGTCTCCCGCGACCTGCCGGACGTCGTGCCGGACTTCCCCCGGCACCGGGAGGACTGAGGGACACTTTCAGGAGCGCCGGCGGCGTGGCGGCGCGGGCGGGACGACCTTGCCCGCGACGATGATCTCCTCGGGGACCTCGACGAGCTCGTCGTCGCGGCGCCGCACCGTCAGCACGCCGTCGGACCAAGATTCGAGTATGCCGACGACATCGGAGTACTCTCCGGTCTGCAGTCGGCGGCGCAGCGAGACCCGCTCGCCCATATCGGCTGGTGAGACCTTGACGACAAGGTGTGCGGCGAAACGGGATGGCAAGTGGGCACCCCCACGTCGAAATGAAGACCCGTGGACCGCAATACTATTGCCCACAAGCTTACGGTGAGCCGTGGCTGACGGCGGGGCCGGGAAGTTCTGAGAGGAGTACGGCGTGACCTACGTCATCGCGCAGCCTTGCGTGGACGTTCTCGACAAGGCGTGCATCGAGGAGTGCCCTGTCGACTGCATCTACGAGGGGCAGCGTCAGCTCTACATCCACCCGGACGAGTGCGTCGACTGTGGTGCGTGCGAGCCCGTGTGCCCGGTAGAGGCGATCTACTACGAGGATGACCTTCCGGACCAGTGGAAGGACTTCTACAAGGTCAACGTCGAGTTCTTTGAGGAGCTGGGTTCGCCCGGCGGCGCCTCCAAGGTCGGCAAGATCGAGCGTGACCACCCGATCACTGCTGCGCTTCCCCCGCAGGGCGAGTAACAGCCGTATCCCCCTCTCGGCCGTGACCAACCTCAGGTCACGGCCGAGAGGCATGTCTGGAGGAGAAGACCGATGGAGCTGCCCGACTTCCCGTGGGACCGGCTGGAGCCGTACAAGAAGACGGCCTCGGCCCATCCCGGAGGGCTCGTGGACCTGTCCGTCGGCACTCCCGTCGACCCGACCCCCGAGGTGGCGCGCAAGGCGCTGGCCGAGGCGTCCGACGCGCCCGGCTACCCGCAGACGTGGGGGACGCCCGCGCTGCGCGAGTCCGTCGCGGGCTGGCTGAACCGCCGGCTGGGCGTGCGGGCCGATCCGGCCGCGGTCCTGCCCGCCATCGGCACCAAGGAGCTCGTCGCCTGGCTGCCGCTGCTGCTGGGCGTCAAGCCCGGCGACACCGTCGTCTTCCCCGAACTGGCCTACCCGACCTACGACGTGGGCGCCCGCATCGCGGGGGCCACCGGCGTGGCCACCGACGGGCTGCTCAAGCTCGGCCCGACCCGGCCCAAGCTGCTGTGGATCAACTCCCCGTCGAACCCGACGGGCAAGGTCCTGCCGCCCGACCACCTGCGCAAGGTCGTCTCGTGGGCGCGTGAACGCGGCGTGACGCTCGTCAGCGACGAGTGCTACATCGAGCTGTACTGGGAGGGCGACGAGCCCGTCTCGATCCTGCACCCGGACATCTGCGGCGGCTCCCACGAGGGCCTGCTGGCCATCCACTCGCTGTCCAAGCGCTCCAACCTCGCCGGATACCGCGCCGGGTTCGTCACCGGCGACCCGGCGCTGGTCAAGGGGCTGCTGGAGCTGCGCAAGCACGCGGGCATGATCATGCCCGCCCCCGTGCAGGCCGCGATGGCCGCCACCTACGACGACGACGCCCACGCCGCCGAGCAGATCGAGCGCTACCGGGCCCGCCGCGCCGCCCTGAAGGCGGCCCTGGAGGCCCACGGCTTCCGCGTCGACCACTCCGAGGCGTCCCTCTACCTGTGGTCGACCCGCGACGAGCCCTGCTGGGACACCGTCTCCCACCTGGCGTCCCTCGGCATCCTCGTGGCCCCCGGCGAGTTCTACGGCCCCGCCGGCTCCCGCCACGTCCGCGTCGCGATCACCGCCACCGACGAACGCGTCGCCGAAGCGGTCTCCCGCCTCGGCTGAAAGGCCGATACCATCCGGCTGTTCTCCCCCCGGACAGCGGATGGTTCGAGTGCCCAGCGCGCTGGATGTGCCCTACCGCGACACGAGCGCCGACGCGCTCGTCTTCGCGTTGGACGAGCCGTGTCTGGAGGCGCTTGCCGTCCGGGACCTCACCGTCGCCGGGCTGGACGTGCAGCTGCGGCTGCTCGGGGCGTCCCACCAGGTGGTCGCCGGGCCCGTCACGGAGACGGTCGCGTGCCTGCCCGGACGGGAGGGCGAGCTGCCGTGCGCGGTGGAGCGCTCCCTGGACGGCTGGACGTACACGTTCTCGGCGCGCAGGTACCGTCCCGCCGACTTCTCCGCCGAGATCGTCCGCGTCGAGCGGCTGCTGGACGGCCCGGACTCGCTGAGCGGGGTGTTCCCTGGGGCGCCCGGGGCACTGACCGGGATCGTGCTGGACGCGCTGCCCGCGGGGGCGGCCTGGCGGACCTGGCACACCTATCCGGGGACCGGGGAACTCGTGGAGACGGCCACCCGGATGGTGAGGGCATGAAGAAAGCGATGATCGGCGGCGGGATCCTCATGCTGGTCGGCGTGATCATCCTGGCGCTGACGGTGCGGGGCGGCACCCGTTCACCGCGGGAGTGGATCTCCGGGCGGTTCCCGGCGGGCGGAGGCGGCTACCAGTCGGGGCAGCCGCCGATCCGGACCGCCGGCGAGATCATCGGGCATTCCAGGCCGGTGGACCGGGTCTACGACCCGGCCGGGGTGTTCCTGCGTTATCCCGGTGCCGTGGTCGCGGTCCTTCCGGCGGCGACGGGCAGCGTGATCCACGTCGACACCCCCGAACGCGGCTACCAGCGCTGGCGCGGGTACGTGAACGGGCGCTGGGGCGGTCCCGGCGGCCGGGCGTCCCTGTTCCGCGGCGGCGGCCCGGGGGGCGGCAAATGAGCGGGGGCGGCGCGAAGCCCGACGAGAGGAAAAAGAAGAAGGGCAACGGCGGCTGGATCGGCTGCCTGATCGTCCTGGCGGCCTTCGCGCTGACCGTCGTGCTGCCGATCGGCTGGTCGCTGTGGGACGAGGGGGCCTTCGACCCCGACCTGTCGGACGACATGACGGCCGTCGCGCTGGGGCCGGCCGAGACCGCGCGGCTGGCGGAACGGCTGCAGGAGGCGTCCCGGCGGCACGGGATCTGCTACGGCTGGGAGGTCGACGCGGACACCGGGGCCCCGGTGGAGGTCGGCTCCAACCTCGGTGCCGGCGTGGACGCCAGGAAGGCCGACAAGGCCACCTGCCCGGAGTGGATCGTGCTGAAGGCCGACTACTTCTACCTCGACAAGGAGTGGAGTTCGGTCGGCTACACCGTCCTGGACAGCTACGACGCCGTCCAGTTCAGCCTTGACGAGCTGACCTCCAGCGGTGTGCTGGACGGCACCGAGCTGGGCGAGCGGGGCGTCGCCCAGCTCGCCGACGCGATCGGCTCGCTGCCCCTGCTGGCGGCGGAGGCGGATCTCGCGCCGGCGCTCCCCGCTCAGGAGCAGGTCTTCTCCCCCTCCGCCACCGTCGACGACGAACTGGACTCCGGTCGCGGGGCCGGCTGGTGGTTCCTGGTCGGCCTCGGCTCCCTGCTGGTCGGTCTCGGCCTCCTGTGGATCATCAGGAGCGCCGTCAAGGAATGGAAGTGGAGGAGGGGCCTGTGATCTACGACGGCCTCCTGGACGAGGTCCTGGCCACCCTGGCCTACGGGGTGCTGGGCGTCGGGCTGCTGGCGCTGGGTTTCCTCGTCGTGGACGTGCTGACGCCGGGGCGGCTCGGCCACGTCATCTGGACCGAGGACGGCCGGGGAGGGGCGATCGTCCTGGCCGCCAAGCTGCTGGGCATCGGGGCGATCGTGACGACGGCGATCGCCACCAGCTCCGACGATCTGGCCGAGGGGCTGCTCGGGACCGCGGTGTTCGCGCTGGTCGGGCTGGCGCTGAGCGTCGTCGCCTTCTTCATCCTCGACTGGATCACTCCCGGGAGGCTGGGGGAGACCCTGCTGTCGGGCGGGTCCACCCCGCACGCCTCCTGCTGGGTGGTGGCGGCCACCGACCTGGCGACCGCGGCGATCGTGTCCGCAGCCGTCGCCTGATGCGGCGCGCGCTGCCCGCGCGCGCAGCGCGGGTGATGGTGCTGGCCGCCGTCTTCGTGTGCGCGGCCTGCGGGCTGGTCTACGAGCTGGCGCTGGTGGCCCTGGGCAGCTATCTCGTCGGGAACTCGATCACGCAGGCGTCGATCGTCCTGTCGGTGATGGTGTGCGCGATGGGCGTGGGGTCGCTGGCGGCCAAACCGCTGCAGTCCCGGGCGCTGGTGGCGTTCGCGGTGATCGAGGCGGTGCTGGCGCTGCTCGGCGGCCTGTCGGTGCTGCTGCTTTACGCGGCGTTCGCGTGGCTCGACCTGTACGTTCCGGCGCTGGTGTGCGCGGCGTTCGTGCTGGGCGCGCTGATCGGGGCGGAGATCCCGCTGCTGATGACGCTGCTCCAACGCATCCGCGAGCAGGAGGCCGGGAGTGCCGTCGCCGACCTCTTCGCGGCCGACTACGTGGGGGCGCTCGTCGGCGGTCTGGCGTTCCCGTTCCTGCTGCTGCCGGTGTTCGGGCAGATCAAGGGGGCCCTGGTCGTCGGGACGGTGAACGCGGTCGCCGGTGTCGCGGTCGTGCTGTGGGTGTTCCGGGCCGACGTGAGGAGGACGACGAGGGCCGTCCTGTGGGGCGCGATGGCGGGCGTGCTCGTCGTGCTGACAGGCGTGTACGGGCTGGCCGACCGGTTCGAGATGACGGCGCGGCAGGCGCTCTACAAGGACCCGATCGCGTTCTCCACGCGCACCCACTACCAGGAGATCGTGCTGACGCGGAAGGTGTCGCTGTCGGGGCGCGAGGACATGCGGCTCTTCCTGAACGGCGACCTCCAGTTCTCCTCGGTGGACGAGTACCGCTACCACGAGTCCCTGGTGCACCCGGCGCTGGCGGGGCCGCGTGCCCGGGTGCTGGTCCTCGGCGGCGGGGACGGGCTGGCGCTGCGGGAGGTGCTGAAATACCCCGACGTCCGGGAGGTCACGCTGGTCGAACTCGACCCGGCGATGATCACGATCGCGCGGACGTATCCGCCGCTGGTCTCGCTGAACGCCCGCGCCTTCGGGGATCCGCGGGTGGAGGTCGTCAACCGGGACGCCTTCGTCTGGGCCCGGGAGGGCCGGGCCGTCTACGACGCGGTGGTCGTCGACTTCCCCGACCCGGACGCGGTCGCGACCGCCAAGCTGTACTCCGTCGAGTTCTACGGGCTGGCCGAGCGGTTGCTCGCGCCCGGCGGGCGCATGGTCGTGCAGGCGGGGTCGCCGTTCTTCGCGCCGAAGTCGTTCTGGTGCATCGAGAAGAGCATCCGGGCGGCGGGCCTGAAGACGGTGCCGTATCACGTGGACGTGCCGAGCTTCGGGGATTGGGGGTTCGTGCTGGCCTCCCGCACGGAACCCGCGCCGGCCATGCCGTCCGGCGCCCCCGCGACGCGCTTCCTGGACGGGCGGGTGCTGGAGGCGTCGACGGTGTTCGCCGGGGACCTGCGGCGCTCGGACGTCGAGGAGAACACCCTGGTCAAGCCGGTGATCGTCGGCTACGAGGATTCCGAGTGGAGCGAGTTCTGAGTTTCGCCTCCCCGAAGCGACCATTTTGGGAAGAATGATCACTTCCCTGTCGGTCTACTGAGAGGTGTGCGGCATGGCTCCCATCGCCATGGTCAGGGCCTATGTGGAGAAGATCGTGCTGGAGATGCTGGGCGGCGAGGGCCCCCTGCACGTCGACGACGACGGCTCGATCCCGGTGCGGCGCGGCAGCGCCCTCTTCCACATCGACGTGATCGACCGCGGGGAGAACCCGGCGCTGGTCTGCGTGTGGTCGGTCGTCCTGCGCAACGCGGCGGGCGGCCGGAGCCTGCTGAAGGCGCTGAACGACCTCAACTCCCGCATCCTGCAGGCGCGCGTCTACCTCAAGGACGGCGACGTCATCATGAGCACGGAGCTGCTGGCCGACACGGTCACCGTCGAGAACCTCTCCTACGCGGCGGACGCGATCGGCTCGCTGGCCGACAAGTTCGACGACGAGCTCCAGGAGAGCTTCAGCGGCCACAAGTCCTTCGAGGAGGACGACGAGGACGACGACGCGGTGATGGTGTGAGGCTCGCGGAGTTCAGTGACGAGCTCGCCGCCCTGGCGGGCCGGGTCCTGCCGAGCGTGGTGGCGCTGAGCGTCCACTGCGGGCAGAAGGTCGGGTACGGGTCGGGCTTCGTGCTCGACGGCGACCGGCACGTGGTCACCAACCAGCACGTGATCGAGGACGGCGACGAGATCATCGCGGAGCTGCCCGGGCTGCCGTCGCGGCCCGCGAAGGTCGTCGGGTTCGACCGGCTCACCGACCTGGCCGTCCTGGAGCTGGAGGGGGAGACCCCCGAGCATCTGGAGCTGCGGCCGGAGCCGGCCCGGCTGGGCGAGCTGTGCCTGGCGCTGGGCTCGCCGCTGGGCCTGTACCCCGAGTCGGTCTCACTGGGGATCATCAGCGGGCTGGCCCGCTCGCTGCCCACCAGGGGCTCCGCCCGGTCGCTGGAGCGGGTGCTGCAGACCGACTGCGCGATCAACCCCGGCAACTCCGGCGGGCCGTTGGTGGACGCGCGGGGCCGGGTCCTGGGCGTGAACACCGCGATCCGGGCGGACGGCGCGGGCATCGGCTTCGCGGTCCCGGCCGGGACGGTCCGGGCCGTCGCCGCCGAGCTGATCGCGCAGGGGCGGGTCAGCCGGGCCTCGCTGGGCATCGCGATCGCCGAACGCCATGTGGAGATCGACGGGCGGACCGTCAAACGCCAGGTCGTCACCCGGATCGGGCGCGACGTGAACCACGACCTGAGGGTCGGGGACGCGCTGCTGGCGATCGACGGGGTGGAGATCGACGGCCGGGCGGCGCTGTACGACCAGCTCGGCGGGGACCGCGTCGGCCGGACCCTGACGCTCGCCGTGCACCGCGACGGGCAGGTCTGCAATGTGCAGGTGATCCCTTCCGCGCTGGACGACTGAGTCGGGACAGTCCGACGTACAATCCGGGGAAATCAGAGATTTTGGAAGGTTCCCATGCTGGAGCTGGCACGCCCCGCCGTCGACGTCCGAGCCGACGGTCTGGCTTTCACCCTGGACCTCCCGCCGCAGGAGGCCCTGGCCTCCCGCGCCTGGACGGTGGCGGGGATCGCGGTGGAGGCGCGGCTGCTGAGCACCGGCCACCAGGTGGTGGCGGGCCCGCTGGCAGAGACCGTCGCCGAGCTCTACGGGCTCGAAGGGCCGCTGCCGTACGAACTGCACCGGGAGGTCGGCGGCTGGTCGTACGGTTTCACCGCCGACAT
Organism: Actinocorallia sp. B10E7; assembly: GCF_039871655.1. Classification (NCBI taxonomy): domain Bacteria; kingdom Bacillati; phylum Actinomycetota; class Actinomycetes; order Streptosporangiales; family Thermomonosporaceae; genus Actinocorallia; species Actinocorallia sp. B10E7. The sequence goes on along the minus strand of NZ_JBDPLZ010000001.1, from coordinate 725,982 downwards.
CTACAAGCGTGACTACGCCGACTTCAACCGCGCGGTGGCCTTCCTGCGCAACTACCTGACGGGCCGGGACGACGCCCTGGCCGCGGTCTTCCCCCTCCAGAAGGACGAGCTGGGCGGGGTGCTGGTCCGGCAGGTCAAGCGGGGTCTGGAGTGGCGGGCCTGGCACACCTTCCCCCGTACGCGGCAGATTGTCAGTACCCGGACCCGGATGCTCATCGGCTGACAAAGCGGGTGCTAATCTGACGCCGTCAGTGAGTACTTACCTGGGAGTGTGGCCCGTGGCGCGCGAGATCTTCAACGAGGAACACGAGGCGTTCCGCGACATGGTGAGGTCCTTCATCGCGAAGGAGATCACGCCTTACCACGAGCAGTGGGAGAAGGACGGCATCGTCTCCCGCGACGTGTGGCTGGCGGCCGGCCGCGCCGGACTGCTCGGCATCGACATCCCCGAGGAGTACGGGGGCGGCGGCAACGACGACTACCGCTACTACGTGATCTTCAACGAGGAGCTGGCCCGCGCCGGCGTGCACGGCCCCGGCTTCGCCGTCCACAACGACATCAACGGCGGCTACCTCCGCCAGCTCGCCAACGACGAGCAGAAGCAGCGCTGGTTCCCCGGCTACTGCTCCGGCGAGATCATCACCGCGATCGCGATGACCGAGCCCGCCGCCGGCTCCGACCTGCAGGGCATCAAGACCACCGCCCTCAAGGACGGCGACCACTACGTCCTGAACGGCTCCAAGACCTTCATCTCCAACGGCATCCTCTCCGACCTGGTGATCGTCGTCGCGAAGACCGACCCGTCGGCCGGCTCCCGCGGAGTCTCCCTCCTGGTCGTCGAGCGCGGCATGCCCGGCTTCGAGCGCGGCCGGAACCTTGACAAGGTCGGCATGCACGCCCAGGACACCGCCGAGCTGTTCTTCGACAACGTGCGCGTCCCCGCCGCCAACCTCCTCGGCGAGGAGGGCATGGGCCTCATCTACCTGATGCAGAACCTGGCCCGCGAGCGCCTGTCCATCGGCGTCTCCGCCCTCGCCGGCGCCGAGACCGCCTTCGAGCAGACCCTCGAGTACTGCAAGACCCGCACGGCCTTCGGCAAGCCCATCGGCGCCTTCCAGAACACCCGCTTCAAGCTCGCCGAGATGAAGACCGAGCTCACCTTCGCCCGAGCCTTCACCGACCAGTGCATCCTGGCCGACACCACCCACAGCCTGACCCCGGACAACGCGGCCATGCTCAAGTGGCGCAACACCGAGATGTGCAAGACGGTCGTCGACACCTGCGTCCAGCTCTTCGGCGGCTACGGCTACATGACCGAGTACCCGATCGCCAAGGCCTACCAGGACGTCCGCATCCAGACGATCTTCGGCGGCACCACCGAGATCATGAAGGAGATCATCGGCCGCAGCCTGTTCGCCTAGTCCTGATCTGCCTCTTCATGGGGCGGCGTCAGATCGGCGGGCCGGTACGTCGTCGGCCGACCGTGTGCACGACGGCTCTCGTATGACGAAGGCCTCGGGGCCCTGGCTCCGAGGCCTTCGTCATGGCTTCGAGAGCGGGTCCTGGACGGTTTTCAGTACAGGGTGAGCTTGCTGCTTTCCTGCGGCAGCCGTGAAGGTCTCTTGTGATTCACCCCTCTATATGTTTGGGCATATATATGCTTGACTGTATGAGCGGGGGATACGAGATCGAGATGGAGCAGTGGCTGAAGGAGCTGCCCGACAAGGCATACGGCCAGGCGCTCTTCTATCGCGATCTTCTCGCTTCCAGGGGTCCTTCGCTGGGCTTCCCGTATGCCGGCCATCTCAAGGGGAAGGTATGGGAGTCGCGTCCGGCGATCCTGGGCGTCGAGACCCGTATCACCTACTGGCTGACGAGCGAAAGGCGGGCCGTGCTGTTGACGGTCTTCAACAAGACGCGACGCAGTGAGCAGAAGCAGATCGACCGGGCGGTGCGTGCTCAGGAGACGTGTGAGGCGGAGCATCATGGCCACGCTGAGAAGATCTACGACAGGGAGCCGCGATGAGCGGGCACAGGAAATGGGAGCGCGCCGAGCGCGATACCGAAGAGGTCGCCCAGGGCTACGAAGAGGCTCGACTCGCCTATGAGCTGGCCGAGTGGGCGCGCAAACGGCGCAAGACCCTGGGACTCTCCCAGGCCGCGGTCGCGGCACGGGCGGGGATGACTCAGCCGGCCCTGTCGGTCCTTGAGGCGGGCGGTACCATCCCGACCATTCCGCTGCTGCGGCGTCTCGCCCGTGCTCTCGATGCCGATTTCCAGGTCGGTTTCAAGACTCGTGAGGCAGGTCGGGTAGAGCTCCTCGACGCATGCTGATCCGGTAAGTGCCGGTTGCCGTGTGTGATCGTCCGGGCGGCGCCGTGGACGTGTGAGCCCCAGGCCCGGTGCGTCCGCTCGGCCCGGCTCGGGGCCTCGGCGAGTAGCCGTCCCTCTTCCACGGTGACCGTCCAGCTCGGCAGGTCGAGTGCCGCCGGGTCGGGCAGGACCGGACTCCGGGCTCTCCGTGCCTGCTCGCGCAGCGCCTGCCGGAGTTCTTCGGCGCTGGGGAACCCGGTGTGCGGTGCCGACCGCGTGTACGACGGCTCTCGCATGACGAAGGCCTCGGGGTCCTGGGCTCCGAGGCCTTCGCCACAGCGCCAGGGGCGAGGCCCGGACGGTTTTCAGTACAGGGCGAGCTTGCTGCTTTCCTGCGGCAGATTCTCGGGGGCCACGACGGTGTAGCCCAGTTCCTTGAGTACGCGGGCCGCCTCGTCGGGGCAGTCCCGGACCACGACACCCGTCTGCACTCTGCGCCAGGCGCGGCGGCCTTCATGGATCGCCTCCCTCCAGCCGGCCTCGCAGTCGATGCCGAACTCCTCGATGAGGAACTGGAGGACATCCTCCAGACAAGGCCGGAACCGCGGAGCGCCGAGGGGAAGGTGGAGGCTGGAGAGCTGAGGGATGGTGGGCGAGGCTTCACCGAGCTGCTGCGCGCGTTTCTTGATCCGCAGGTTGCTCTTCCCGCCCGTGAGTAGCAGATAGACGATCTCGTCGCGGTGGGCGTGCATGTGGAAGTGCGCGCTGGGGACGTTGCTCTCGGGCTTGCGCAGGTATTCCCAGCGGAACAGGGGCTCGGGACGGCCGCCGACCATCCGGACGTGGGCCCTGGAGTCCTCGATCGCCAGGAAGTGCTGTTCGCCGTCCCAGGTGCATTGGAGGGCGACGGTCAGTTCAAGGCGCGGAGTGCCGTCGATCTTGATCGGGATGGCGGGGGAAGGACCGCCCTCGGGTGTCCTGGTCCGAGGACGCCGGACACGGTAGCGGTGAGTGCGTTGGCGAAGTTCTCGGCTTGACGGCGGAGCTCGTCGTCTTCTGACATCAATCGTTCAGCAGGAAATCGATGTTGTCGATGGCATCCAGAATGTCCAGCTGCTCAGTGGTGAGCTGGTATGTGGCGGCGAGGCGGCGCAGCTCCGCCTCGGGTAGCCCGGCCCGCTTGAGCAGGTCCCTGCGCTCCTGCCGCAACTCGGCGTTCGAGCGGCTGATCACCGTGGTCACGGGCTCCTCCTTCGGGCGGATGTCGTCCATGGACGAGTTAACCTGCGGTCTCAGACATTCTGGCCGCGAGCCTGGCCCTACTTCAGGGTCTTCCCGCACATTAACTCAGGAACCGTTGCCAGAAGGTGAGATCAGTTGACCTGCTCTTGATCTTTACCTGTGCGTGTGATCACCAGGCCCACGACCAAGTCCACCGTGGGAACGGCTGGGCGGGTCGGCCTTGATCGTAGTGGCCGGACAGGAGAACGGCGCCGATGCGCGAACGCCTTTCTCCGCACGGGAAGCCGGACCAGACCTGGACGCCCGCCCTCGTCAACCGGAGCTCATGGACGGCGGCGCGACCGCGCGTCTTCCACACCCGAACCGAAGAACGTCCGCTTATCTGGCGGTATGCGGTTGGGGGCGGTCGGCCCCGCATCGGCTGCGGGTGGCCTCGAACCAGGCCCGGTGCGTCCGCTCGGCTCGAATCAGGGCCTCGGTGAGCGCGTCGTAGGCGTCGCAGAGGATGTGCAACTCCTCCACGCTCCGGGCTGACGCCTGGTTCTGCGCCCCCGCCATCCACTGGTAGAGGCTGTAGGACCTTCGTGCCTCGGCGAACAGCCATCCCTCTTCCACGGTGACCGTCCAGCCCGGCAGGTCGAGTGCCGCCGGGTCGGGCAGGACCGGACCCTGGGCTCTTCGCGCCTGCTCGCGCAGCGCCTGCCGGAGTTCTTCGGCGCTCCGGCAGATCACCGTCGGGTCGATCCCGGCCCGCACGTCCCGCCGCGACGCCACCCAGTCGTCCCCGGCGCGCCCGTCTCGTTTGCGCGAGCGGAAGATCCGCCAGCCGGGGTGTTCGGCCTGCAGCCGGGTCAGGGCGTCGCCGCCCCGGGGCATCGTCAGGCGGATCTCGGCGTCGTCGGGAGCGGACGGTTCGTCGGTGCTCATGGGGCCTCCCTGAAATACTCGAAGTCACTCTCACTCTCCGTGTCATTGGTTTAGCGTGCTGTGCATTACCGGATACGCCATACACGGGTGGGTGAGCGATGACCGTCAGGGAGACGATCGACCCGGACTCCTCCTTGTGGGCCTGGCTGGCCTTCGACCTGTGGCTTCACCGGACTCGGCGGGGACTCTCGCTGGCTCAGACGGCGCGGATCGTGTATGTGACGCGCGGCACTGTATCCAACTGGGAGGCGGCGCGCGGGCGGCCGTCCGACCGGCACCTGAAGCTTCTCGACGAGGCGTGGGACACGGGTGGCCACTTTCAGCGGTTGCACCGGTATGCGACCCAGGGGCACGATCCGGACTGGTTCCGGCAGTACGTGCAGTACGAGGCGTCGGCCGAGGTCATCAAGGTCTTCCACGGGAAGGGCATCCCGCTTCTGGTCCAGACCGAGGCCTATGCCGACGCGGTGCTGAGGGCGGCGGGACATGTCGAGATCGCCGAAGAGGAAACTCAGGCACGGATGAAACGGCAGGAGATCCACAATCGGAAAACGCCGCCACGCCTCTGGATTCTCATCGACCAGGATGTTCTTGAGCGTCCGGTCGGGAGTGCTGCTGTTATGCGTAAGCAGTGCGAGCACCTCCTTGAGATCTCAGAGCGAGCACATGTCAGTGTTCGCGTGATCCCACGGTTGGCTGGTCCGCACCCTGGAGATGACGGCCCCTTCCAAGTGTTGAAGATCAAGGGACGGGAGATCGCCTACGCCGGTGCGCAGCTCGGTGGACGTCTGATCGAGGCCGGTGACGAGGCTGATGCTCTCGCAGTAAAGTTCGAAGAAATCGGGGCGCTCGCCGAATCCCGGGACGCTTCGAGGGACCTGATCATTCGGACCATGAGGATGTACGAGTGACCAATTGGCGGAAGAGTTCCTACACGGGCACCGGCAACGACAACGTCTGCGTCGAAGTGGCGGCTTTGGGAAGCAGGATCGGGCTGCGGGACTCCAAGAATCGTGGCCTCGGGAAGTTGGAGGTCCGGCGGGAGGCGTTCGCCGGGCTCGTTTCGCGGGTGAAGCGCGGCGAGTTCGGGCTGTGACCGTTCATCGTCCGACTCGCTGAGAACCGCCCTGCCTCCGTGCGAGTCCATGGCGGGACAAAACCGACATGTCTTGTCAACTTGGTAATTCATGTTTTAAACGCCTGGAGCCCCGGTATGTCGCTTCGGGGCGCGCGGTGTGCGGCGGGCCCCGGAACCGAGCCCTCCTACGGTCCGGCGCGGGGAGAGCAGACCCCGCGCCGTCCGTCCGGGTCCGCCCTCGAAAGGAACGTCATGAACAGGGTTCAAGGCAGGGTCGCTTTCATCACCGGTGCCGCGCGCGGCCAGGGCCGCGCGGAGGCCGTCAGGCTCGCCGAAGAGGGCGCCGACCTGATCCTCACCGACCTGTGCGCGTCCCCCACCGAGACCGACTACGCGGCGGCCACGCCCGAGGAGCTGGCCGAGACCGTCGCCCTGGTCGAGAAGCTCGGCCGCCGCGTCGTCCACAGCGTCGCCGACGTGCGCGACCTCGAGGCGCTGGAGGAGCTCGTGCGGCGCGGCGTCGACGAGCTGGGCCGGCTGGACATCGTCGTCGCCAACGCCGGCGTCGTCAACTGGGGGCGCTTCTGGGAGATGAGCCCGCAACGCTGGCAGGACATGATCGACATCAATCTCACCGGCGTCTTCAACACCCTGCGCGCCGCCGTCCCCGCGATGATCGCCGCGGGCAACGGGGGCTCCATCATCGCGACCAGCTCCGTCGCGGGCATCAAGTCGCTGCCCGGCCAGTCCCACTACAGTGCGGCCAAGCACGGCGTCGTCGGCTTCGCCAAGTCCGCCGCCATCGAGCTCGCGCCCTACGGCATCCGCGTCAACACCATCCACCCGTGGGGTGTCCGCACCCCGATGGGCGAGATGGGACCGGAAGCCGAGAAGATCTTCACCGACCACCCCTCCTACGGTGCCTCCATGGGCCAGATCCTGACCGACCCGGTCTTCTCCGAGCCCGAGGACATCGCCAACACCGTCCTCTTCCTCGCCTCCGACGACTCCCGCACCATCACCGGCGCGCAACTCCCCATCGACCACGGCGCGACCAAGGTCTGACCCGCTCCCTGCGGCCCTGACCCGCCGCGCGTCCTCGATGCGCGGACGCACACGCGGGGACGCTCCGCAGGGGTACCAGCGGGTCTCGGGTATGGAGGCGACTCCCACCGTGGTGAAACGCACCCGGAGCGGCACGGAGTCCGGCTGATCCAAAGATGGCATGCCGCCCTCGCGCGTAGCATTGCGCGCGAGGTGAGGGGCGTGGACTACGAGGAGATCAGCGATCTGCGGCGGCAGAGCGCGGCGTGGCGGTTGTTGCGGGCCGACAACGCGGCTCTCGGTACGGAGGGCCCCGGCCTGACCTGCCGTCGGGTAGTCTGAGGGCAGCAACCTGTATCGGTGCTTAGGCCGCAGGCCGAACACCACATCCTAAGGCCGCTCCTCGGAGCGGCCTTAGCGCTATCTTTACTCTCCGTGTACTTCTGCTACCTGGATGAATCCGGAGGGTGTGAACCTCCCGACCTCGGTATAGAGGCGACTCCCGCCATGGTGATCGGAGGGCTGATCATCGAGGCGAGTCACGTCCCGGCGCTCACCCGGGACTTCCTGGCCCTCAAACGCCGGTTCTTCCCCGGTCGGTTCACGCGCAGCCCGGCTCTGGATCATGTGCTGACCGAGATCAAAGGCAGCGAGATTCTGCAGATGACCCGCAGCCCGTCCCGGAACAAACGCCGTCAGGCCGACCTGTTCCGCACCGGTCTTCTGGATTTGGTCGAAGGCTATGGATGTCGGCTGGTCGGCCGGGTGTGGGTGAAAGAGGTGGGTAAGTCTCTTAAGCCCGAAGCGACCTATTGTTATGCGGTTCAGGACATCGCCCTGCATTTCAGCCAGTTTCTTCTGGGCAGGAACGCCACCGGGGTGCTGATCGCTGACGGCCGCAGCCAGAATCTCAACATCCCGGTGGCGCACTCGGTGTTTACCCAGAAGTGGCGCACAGGAGGCGATCCTTACCCAGCGATGCTGGAGGTTCCGTTGTTCGCGCATAGCGACAATCACGTTGGTCTGCAGCTGGCGGACCTGATCGCCTCCACCCTGGTCTTCCCCATGGCGGCCTGTTCGTACGGCGCACCGTCTGGTTCGGCACATGGTTCCGGTCGCTACTTCGCCGTGCGGACGGCATACGGGGCAAGGGTTCGTGGACTGCAGCACCGTTACCGCGACGAGACCGGAAGGTGGAGAGGCGGCCTCGTCGTCTCCGATCCAGCTGGGAAGCGCTCAGGTTCACTTCTGTTTCAGCCTTGAGTGCGTCTGAGAGCAGACCATAGATCCTGAAGACCGAGTCGAAGAGGAAACGCACCCGGAGCGGCACGGAGTCCGGCTGATCCAAAGGTGGCATGCCGCCCTGGTGCGTAGCATTGCGCGCGAGGTGAGGGGCGTGGACTACGAGGAGATCAGCGACCTGCGGCGGCAGAGCGCGGCATGGCGGTTGTTGCGGGCCGACAACGCGGCTCTCGTACTGAGCTTCCTCGGCAGGGTGTTCGTCAGCGAGAACGTGCGGTCCATCTCGGCCGCCGATCTGGCCGGACGGTTGGACGACGAGCTGTACGCGCTGAACGAGCGGCTCGGGCAGGGGACCTTCCCCAAAGCGGCCAAGGCCTACCTGGACGACTGGGCGGACCCCCGGATGGGGTATCTGCGTAAGTACTATCCGGAAGGGACCGACGAGCCCTGTTTCGACGCCACTCCGGCCGTGGAGAAGGCCCTGGGCTGGGTGAGGGCGCTGACCGAGCGGTCCTTCGTGGGCACCGAGTCGCGGCTCAACACGATCTTCGAGTTGCTGCGGCAGATGGTCTACGGCGCGGCGAGCGACCCCGAGGCGCGGCTGGAGGAGCTGAGGCGGCGTCGGCGGGAGATCGACGAGGAGATCGCCAGGGTGGAGGCGGGTGACTTCCGCACGCTGGAACCCACGGCGCAACGGGAGCGCTACCAGCAGGTCACCGGCACGGCGCGCGAACTCCTGGCGGACTTCCGGGAGGTCGAGGCCAACTTCCGGGCGCTCGACCGCCGGCTCCGGGAGAAGATCTCCACCTGGGAGGGGCCGAAGGGCGCCCTCCTCGACGACATCCTGGGCAACCGGGAGAGCATCACCGACTCCGACCAGGGCAAGAGCTTCCAGGCGTTCTACGACTTCCTGCTCTCGAGCGCACGCCAGGAGGAACTCTCCGGGCTGCTCGAGCAGGTGCAGTCCCTGGAGGAGATCGACGACCCCGATCCGCGGCTGCGCTACGTGCACTACGACTGGCTCGACGCGGGCGAACAGACCCAGACGACGGTACGGCAGCTGTCAGAACAGCTCAGACGATTCCTCGATGACCAGGTGTGGGCGGAGAACCGGCGGGTCGTGGAGATCGTCCGGAGCATCGAGAAACACGCGCTGGCCGTCCGGGTCGAGGGGCCGGTCCCCGTGACCACCCGGCTGGAGGGCACCGCGCCGGAGCTGGGCCTGCCGATGGAACGGCCCCTCTACACCCCGCGCGTCAAGAAGCCGATCAAGAGCACCGGCATCGCGGCCGGCAGCGAGGACTTCGCCGTCGACCTTTTGTTCGAGCAGTTCCACGTCGACAGGGCCGAACTCGCGGCGGAAGTCCGGCGCGCGCTGCAGAACAGATCCCAGATCGGGCTGGCCGAGCTGATCCGCGAACGCCCGCTGTCCCAGGGGCTGGCGGAGCTCGTCGGCTACCTCGGGCTGACCGACGAGGCCTTCCAACTGGTGTACGACGAGACGAGGACCGAAGAGGTGACCTGGCAGGACGACGACGGGGCGGAACGCACGGCGACACTGCCCAGGGCCAACTTCTGCCGCACGGGAGGCGAGTGGTGAGCGCCGAGCTGTCTCTCGCCGTCACCCAGGTGATGAAAGGGGTCGTCTACAGGGACGGCCACGAGAAGGCCTGGCGGCATCTGCTCGAACTGCGGTCCCAGGTCAGCGACCATGTCGCGGTGCTCGGGCTGGTCCTGGTCGTCGACGAGGCCGAAGGCTACGCGTTCCTGAGATCGAGGCCCGAGGACGACGAACAGGACGGGCCGCCCCGGCTGATCCCCAGACGCTCCCTCTCCTTCCACGTCAGCCTGCTGCTCGCGCTGCTGCGCAAACGGCTGGCCGAGTTCGACGCCCGCGGCGCCGACACCCGGCTGATGCTGACCCGGCAGCAGATCGTCGACATGCTCACGCTCTTCCTGCCCGACGGCAGCAACGAGGCCCGGCTGGTGAACCAGGTGGACACCCACATCAACAAGGTGATCGAGCTGGGCTTCCTGCGGCGGGTGACCGGGCAGGACGACCTGTTCGAGGTGCGCCGGATCCTCAAGGCGTTCGTCGACGGCCAGTGGCTGGCGGGATTCGAAGAGGGCCTCGCGGCCTACGCGGGTCAGCTGTCCGGGGAGGCGGGCGAATGACCGGGGCGTTGTTCAGCTCGGTGGAACTCGACGACGCCGAGGGGGAGACCCTGGCGGGCTACCGGCTGAAGCGGCTGGAGCTCTACAACTGGGGCACCTTCGACGGGCGGGTCTGGACCTTCCGGACCGACGGCAGGAACGGCCTGCTCACCGGCGACATCGGCTCGGGCAAGTCCACGGTCGTCGACGCGGTGACCACGCTGCTGCTGCCGGCGAACCGCATCGCCTACAACAAGGCGGCCGGCGCGGAAGGCAGAGAACGCAGCCTCCGCTCCTACGTGCTGGGATTCCACAAGTCGCAGCGCAACGAGGAGACGGGCGTGTCCCAGCCGGTGGCGCTGCGCGGCTCCGACTCCTTCTCGGTGATCGTCGGGGTGTTCGCCAACGAGGGCTACGAGACGACGGTGAGCCTCGCCCAGGTCTTCTGGATGAAGGACGCCAACCAACCGGACCGTTTCTACGCGGTCGCCGACCACGACCTTTCGATCGCCGGGGACTTCACCGAATTCGGCACCGACATCGCGGCGCTCAAACGGCGGCTGCGCAAAGGCGGAACGAAGGTCCACGACGACTTTCCCGCCTACGGCCGGGACTTCCGGCGCAGGCTCGGCATCGAATCGGAACAAGCGATGGAGCTGTTCCACCAGACGGTCTCCATGAAGTCCGTCAGCGACCTGAACAAGTTCGTCCGCGACCATATGCTCGAGCCCTTCGACGCCGCGGCCTGGACGGCGAAACTCATCGCGCACTTCGACGACCTGACCCGGGCGCACGACTCGGTGAAACGGGCCGAGGAGCAGCTCCAAGCGCTGACCCCGCTGCTGGAGGAATGCGACAGGCACGACAGGCTGCGCGACGAGATCAACGGCCTCAGCGGGCAGCGGGACGCTCTTCGCTACTTCTTCGCCGACCACAAGGCCGTACTGCTGCGGCAGCGCCTCGACGAACTGAACGGGCAACTGGACGCGCGCCGCCGGGAGCACAGAGAACTCAGCGAGCGGATCAAAGAGCTGCGCGCCAGGCAGGCCGCACTGGTCAGCGAACGCGAAGGCAAAGGCGGGGCTCGGCTCACCGAACTCGAGACACGCATCAAAGAAACCGAACACGTCAGGGACGAGCGGTCGGGCCGGGCCCGGGTCTTCGGTGACAGGCTCGCCGAGGTGGGGCTCGCCACGGTGGAGACCGCCGAGCAGTTCACCGTCCGGTCGCGGGAGATCCGCGAGGCCGTCCGGAAGACAGGGGAGTCGCGCGAAGACCTTCAGGCGGGCCTCGACGAACTCGGCGTGGAAGGACGGCAGCTCAAAGACCGGGCCGAGGCGCTCAACAAGGAGATCCGCAGCCTCCGCGACCGCAAGAACAACATCCCGACCCACCGGCTGGAGTTGCGTGCCTGGCTCTGCCGGGAGCTGGACGTGCGGGAGGAGGACCTGCCGTTCGCCGGTGAACTGATCCGGATCCGCCCGGAGGAGAGCCGCTGGGAGGGAGCGGCGGAACGGCTGCTGCGTCCCTTCGCGTTGTCGATGCTGGTGCCGGAAAACCTCTACACCGAGGTCTCCGACTGGATCAACGAGCATCATCTCGGCGCCAGGCTCGTCTACTACCGGGTGCCGGCCGATCTTCCCGCCCGGAGCCCGGACCCGCGCGGACACGGTCCTGCGCTCGCGACCAAACTGCAGATCAAGGACGGCGAGTTCTACCCCTGGCTGGAACGTGAGCTGGCGGGGCGGGCAGGGCACCTGTGCGCGGAGAACATGGCCGAGTTCCGCCGGGCGCCGAAAGCCGTCACCGTCGAAGGCCAGATCAAGAGCGGCGGCGGCCGCCACGAGAAGGACGACACCAGACGTATCGACGACCGCGGCGCCTACGTCCTCGGCTGGACCAACGAGCAGAAGATCGAGGCTCTGCTGCGGCAGGCGGCGGAGCTCCAGGAGAAGCAGAGCCGGCTGGAAACACGGCACAAGCGGCTCCAACGCGAACGGGAGACCGTGTTCTCCCACGAGAAGGTCCTCGCCTTGCTCGGGGAGACCACTGACTTCACCGAGATCGACTGGCAGAGCCAGGTCAACCTGATCGCCGGCTTGTCCGACGAACTGCAGGCGTTGCGGGAGTCCTCCAGGGAGCTGGAACGTCTCACCGAGCAGATCGAGGCGGTGAACGCCGGGATCGAACGGGCGGAGTCGACCCGGGGAGACTGCCTGAGAGCGATCGGCAGGCTGGAAGACCGGATCAAAAGCGCGTCAGACGAAGCGGAGAAGGCTTCGACGATGCTGGCCGAGCCCGCCGCTGCCGCCGCTGCCGCATACTTCCCCGCTCTCGTCCGCGGCTTCCCCGGACCAGATGATCCGGCCGAATGCGATCGGGCCGAAGCCGAGGCGGCCAAGGCGCTCACCGGCAGGATAGACGGGCGGTCCAAAGCGCAGAGCACCTCGGCCAACCGGATCGTCGCCCAGATGGCCGACTTCCGCAGGCGCCATCCGGCCGAGACGACGGACTTCGACGACTCCGTGCTGTCGGCGCCCGGATACCGGGAACTGCACGCGCGGCTGGTCGACGACGACCTGCCCAGATTCCGGGAGCGGTTCAAGACCTACTTGAACACCAACACCATCAACGACATCGCGGGGTTCAGCTCGAAGCTCAGCCAGCAGGCCGATCTGATCCGGCAGCGGGTCGCGGTGATCAACGATTCGCTGCTGGCCGTCGAGTACAACCCCGGCCGCTACATCCGGCTCCAGGCCGAGGCGAGCCCCAACACCGACGTCCGCGAGTTCCAGGCCCAACTGCGTGAATGCACGGCCGGGACCCTGTCGTCGAACGTCTCCGACCAGTACTCCGAGGAGAAGTTCCTGCAGGTCAGCCGCCTCATCGAACGATTCAGGGGAAGGGAGGGCCTGACCGGCGAAGATCGCGCCTGGACCAGGCGCGTGACCGACGTCCGCAACTGGTTCGTGTTCTCGGCGTCGGAGAGGTGGCGTGCCGACGACACCGAACACGAGACGTACTCCGACAGCGGTGGCAAGTCCGGCGGCCAGAAGGAGAAACTGGCCTACACGATCCTCGCCGCGTCCCTGGCCTACCAGTTCAAGCTGGAGTGGGGCGTGGCCAGATCCAAGACCTTCCGGTTCGCGGTGATCGACGAGGCGTTCGGCCGGGGCTCGGACGAGTCGACCCGCTTCGCTCTCCGGCTCTTCCGCAACCTCGGCCTCCAACTGATGATCGTCACGCCGCTCCAGAAGATCCACGTCATCGAGCCGTTCATCTCCGCCGTCGGCTACGTCGACAACGTCAACGGCCGGTACTCCAGACTGCAGACCCTGACGATCCAGGAGTACAAGGCCCGCCGGAACGCGCACGCGGCGGCCCGGTGACCTGGACCACCCCGCGGGACGTGCGGGAGAAGCTCCGCAAGCGGTGGTCGTCCGGCGCCTACCTGACGGCGTTGGCCTCCGGCGAGACCTGGCAGCCGCTGCCCGTGCCGATCCGCGGACCGCGTGCGGCCGAGCTGGCGTCCCGGTTCGAAGAGGTCAGACGTTGGGTCGCGCTCTGGGAGAACGAGCGCCGTCTGCGGATCGAACACAAACAGATCGGCGCCCGGACCCTGGGCGCCAACACGATCCCCTTCCGCGCGTGGGTCGACGACCGGGAGACGCTTTGGGCGCTCCTGGACACCGCGGACTCGGTCCGGACCTTCCGCACCCTTCTGGATGACACGGCGGCGCAGTCACAGGAACTGGCGGCATGGGTCGCCGCCAACCCGATGAAAGCCCTCGCTCTGTCCGACGCCTGGCCTTCGATCCTCGCCGCCGTCCGCTGGATCGACGAACGGGCCGATCCCGGAATGTTCCTCCGCCACATCGACGCTCCGGGCGTCGACACGAAGTTCATCGAACGCCATCGAGGGGTGCTGGCGACTCTGCTGGACCTCCAGCTCGACCCCCGCCGGATCCGGGATGAGCAGCCGCGCTCGGACTTCGAGGCCAGATATGGGTTCCAGAAGAAACCGGAGCAGATCCGGTTCCGCCTCCTCAACGGCTCGCGCCTGTCCGGATTCTCCGAGCTCACGGTTCGCGCCGCCGAGTTCATCAGTCGGCCGGAGGGCGTGACGACCGTCTACGTCATCGAGAACGAGATCACCTATCTGGCCTTCCCTGACACACCGGGAGCCATGGCCGTTCTCGGCGGCGGGTACGCGGTCAACCTGCTCTCGTCCCTCCGCTGGCTCGCCGATACCGACCTCGTCTACTGGGGGGACATCGACACCCACGGACTCGCCATCCTCGGTCGCCTCCGAGCCGGCTTCCCGCACACCGAGTCCATGCTCATGGACGAGGCGACTCTCCTCTCGCACCGCACGCACTGGACCCTCGAACCCGTGCAAGCCGGGCTGCCTGAGTCTCTCAACCCGGCGGAGACAGCGCTCTGGAACGATCTGTCCACCCACCGCCACGGCCCATCGATACGTCTCGAGCAGGAACGGATCCGCTTCTCCGCGATCCGCGACCACTTGGCGCGGAGATCAACCCGCTGACCGCGTGATCCCGCCACCCTGGACGAAGATCTGGTGAGAAGACGGGCTGATCTTCCCGCCCTCGACGGGACGCCGCTCACCTCCCGGCCGGACACCGCGTCCCTACCGTGGACGGTATGGAGATCGGTTTCGAAGAGCTGCACGAGGCGTGCGGCACGATGATCAGCGGCGACCACGAGCAGGCCCGCCGGGACCTCGGCGGACTACTGACCGCCGTGCGCGAACACGGCCCCCGCTGGATGGAGGGACTGCTCCACGCCCTGCTCGCCGACGCCTGCGGACGGCTCGGGAACACCGCGGACGGGATCGAGCACTTCCGCGCGGCGGTCGCCACCGGCTGGAACGACTGCGTCGCGGCCGTCACGGAACCGGGCCTGGCGGCACTGTCGGCGGCACCGGAGCACCGGGAGGTCTACCGGCGGATCACGGTCTCCCCGGCAGACCTGGAAGAACTGCGGTGGATCCACGCCGAACGCGCGAACATCGACCACGACACCGGCATGATGATCACCGAGAACGTCGGCCGGAAGGACGGCTCCCCGACCGAGGTCCCGCAGGTGCTCCTGCCCACCCGCACCCCCGACGGCCTCGGCGTGCCCGCCGCCCGGGCAATGCTGCGCCTGCGCCAGCGCGGCCAGCTGCACGCCGTACTGACCTCCGACACCCTGCGCCGCTCCCATCTCACTTCGATGGCGGTGATCGGCAACATCGGCTCGTCGCCCTTCGGCGGCTCCGGCTTCGGCGGCTCCGGCTTCGGCGGCATGGGCTTCGGCTCCCAGGCGATGGAGGCCGCCTCCTCCCAGGCCCTCGCGAACTCCCGCGCCGTCACCCGGCGGGCGGCCGTCCGAGCCCGGTCCTTCTGCCCGACGATCGGCCTGTCGACCCTCCCCGCCCCCGCCCCCGCCTGACTCCGCCCGATGCTTCACCGCGGGGTGAGCCTGACCACCGGGTACTCGCGGTCCGTTTTGCGCTGGTACTTCTCCAGCCGGGGTTGGGCGGCGGCGATGCGCTTCCACGCCTGATCGCGCTCGGCGCCGTCGAGCACGCGCGGCTCCACCGGAACGGCGCCGCGGCCGGGCAGCTCGACCGATGCCCGGTCGGGGCGCCCCATCAGGTTCAGATGCCAGTCCGGGTGCCGGCCCTTGCCTCCCGAGGCGACGACCAGCCAAGCGTCCTCGCCGTCGGCGAACCACGCCACAGGCGTCTCCCGCATCTCGCCGCTCCGGCGGCCCGCAGTGTGCAGGATCAGGACGTCCATCCCCATGAACGACCCGCGCCCGCCCCGGAGCTTACGATTCACGCGAGCGTTCATACGGTGCTGCATCCACCGGGAGAACGCCCCGTGTCCTGCACCGCTTCCCGTCTTCCGCTCACCTGACATCTGCTGCCTCCAGCCATTCGCTTCGACGCCCGTCACGTTCACGCTAGAGAAGGGGCGGCCGGGGAGGCTTCTCGATTCCTGACCGATCCGGTGGCCCCGGCCCTCGATCAGCGCGGGCTCTCCCGCGGGACCCTATGAGCGAGCCACCTCGTAGTCGGGGAGAGGGTCCGGGGCGGTGCGGGTCGTCGGGCGCATGGCCAGGATCAGTACGGCCAGCCCGGCGAAGATGACCGCGGCGATGACGCCGGTGACATGCAGGCCGGCGGTGAAGGCCTCTCGCGCGGTGCGCAGGAGTTCCGCGCCCTGGCCGTCGGGCAGACGGCGACTGGCGGCGACCGCGTCGGCCAGGGAGTCGGACGTGCCGTCCATCCGGCTGCGGTAGACCACCGCGGCCACCACGCCGAGCAGCGCGAGGCCGAGCGAACCGCCGAAGTAGTTGCCGGTCTCCGACATCGAGGCCGCCGAGCCGGCGCGTTCGGGCGGCACGGATCCGACGACCAGTCCGGTGCCCAGCGCGAACAGCGGGCCGGTGCCCAACGCCAGTACGGCGATGCCGGTCATCACCAGTGGCAGGTCGCCCGTACCGTCGACGCCGACCAGCAGCAGGCAGCCCAGCGCCGACCCCGCCAGCCCGCCTGCGATCGCGGTCGTCTGCCTCATCCGCCGGGCCAGCGCCGGTGCGGCGATGGTGCCGGCCGCCACGCCCAGGCCCATCGGTGCGAAGAGCATCGCGGACGCGATCGGCGAGAAGCCCAGCACGCTCTGCAGGTACTGGGTCACCAGCAGGCCCGTGCCGGCCATGGCGATGCCGGCGAAGACCAGCGCGACGATCACTGCCGTGAACGGGCGGTTGCGCAGCAGCCGCAGGTCCAGCAGCGGGGTCTCCAGCCGCAGTTGCCGGCGTACGAACAGGATTCCGATGGCCGTGCCGACGACGAGGGCCGCCGCCGGCACGGCCCGCGCGTCCTCGACGGTCAGTCGTTTGATGCCGTACACCATCAGGAGCACCGCCGCGAGCGACAGTCCGGCGCTGACCGGGTCCAGTCGGCCGACCTGGTCGCCGCGGGACTCCGGCAGCAGGACGGGCCCGGCGAGCACCAGCAGCGCCATCGCCGGTACGGCGGCCAGGAACACCGATCCCCACCAGAAGTGCTGGAGCAGGAGTCCGGCGAGCACGGGTCCGAGCGCGCCGCCGGTGAACTGGCAGGCCGCCCAGATCGCGATGGCCTTCCCGCGCTGCCGTTCGTCGCGGAACATGGTGGTGAGCAGGGCGAGGGTGGCCGGTGCCAGGGCCGCGCCGGCCACGCCCAGCAGCGCACGCACGACGATCAGCATCAGCGGGCCGGTCGCGAAGGCGGCCACGGCCGACAGCGCCGCGAACGCCGCCGCGCCGACGATCAGCAGCCGCCGGTGGCCGACCCGGTCGGCGAGCGTGCCCATCGTGATGACCATGCCGGCCACCAGGAATCCGTAGCCGTCGCTGATCCACAACTGCTGGACGCCGGTGGCGCCCAGGTCGGCGCTCAGCCTCGGGAGCGCGAGGAGCAGCGCCGTCGTGTCCATCGCGACGAGGAATGTCGGCAGCATGAGGAGGGCCGCTCCCAGCCATGCCCGGTTGATTCGCATCTCTGGTAACTCTCTGTTCTCTCTGTTCTCTCGATGTACCGCCGGTTGGTCGGAGCGGCCGGAGGATTCTTGACATCGGTACGGGAGCTCCATGCGAAAGTTCTGGCTTGGATGTCAAGACGGCGGAGGCGGCTCCGACCAACCGGTGGAAGGGCCCGGTCCGGGCCCGTGAACCACGAGGGGTGCGAGATGCAGTTCCTGATCAGCATGCACATCAATCCGGCGGTGCTGGACGCGCTGACCGACGAGGAGAAGGCGGCGATCGGCGAGGGCCACGGCGCGTTCATCGAGGCGCTGAAGGATTCCGGCGAGCTGATCACCACGCAGGCGCTGGTCGACCCGTCGCAGGCCGTCGTGGTGTCGGTGCGCAACGGCCAGCCGGCGGTGACCGACGGCCCGTTCCTGGAGTCCAAGGAGTACCTGGGCGGTTTCTACCTGATCGACTGTCAGGACAAGGAGCGGGCGATCGAGTTGGCGGCGCGGATCCCGGACGCCGCGATCGAAGGTCTGGGTGTCGAAGTGCGGCAGGTGATGTTCGCCGACGGACAATTGGAGGCATGACAGCCCCGCCCATCGAGGACCTGCTGCGTGAGCTCACGCCGCGGGTCCTCGGCGCGTTGGTGCGCCGGCACGGCCGGTTCGAGGAATGCGAGGACGCCGTGCAGGAGGCCGTCCTCGCCGCCGTCGTGCAGTGGCCGGCCGAGGGCGTGCCGGGCAACCCGCGCGGTTGGCTGGTGGCCGTGGCGTCCCGGCGGCTCATCGACCAGATGCGCAGCGACCACGCGCGCCGTGAGCGGGAGTCGGCGACGGCCGTCGAGGCGGCGCCCGAGGTGCCGGACACCGACGACACGCTCGTCCTGCTGTTCCTGTGCTGCCATCCGGCGCTGACCCCGGCCTCCCAGACCGCGTTGACGCTGCGGGCGGTCGGCGGTCTGACCACAGCCGAGATCGCCCGTGCGTTCCTGGTGCCGGAGGGCACGATGGCGGTCAGGATCAGCCGGGCCAAGCAGCGCGTCAAGGCCGCAGGCAGCTCGTTCGGCCTGCCGGACGGCGCGGAGCGCGAGGACCGGCTGCGGGTCGTCCTGCACGTGCTCTACCTGATCTTCAACGAGGGTTACACCGCGTCCTCGGGCAGCCGGCTGCATCGCGCCGACCTCGCGCGCGAGGCGATCCGGCTGACCCGGATGGTGCACGCCCGACTCCCCGAGGACGGCGAGGTGAGCGGGCTGCTCGCGCTGATGCTGCTGACCCACGCCCGCCGGGAGGCCCGGACGACGGTGGCCGGAGACCTGGTGCCCTTGGACGAGCAGGACCGTGAGAAGTGGGACCGCGAAATGATCGATGAGGGCATCGGGCTGGTCAAGGAGTCGCTGGCCGGCCCGGCGCTGGGGCCTTACCAGTTGCAGGCCGCCATCGCCGCCACGCACGCCGACGCGGCCACGGCCGAGGAGACCAACTGGCCGCAGGTGCACGCCCTCTACCTGATCCTGGAACGGATCGCGCCCAACCCGATGGTCACCCTCAACCGGGCGATCGCGCTCGCCGAGACCGAAGGCCCGCAGGCCGGGCTGGCCCTGCTGTCCACATTGGACAGCGACGAGCGGATGGCCGGGCATCACCGGCTGTTGTCCGTACGGGCGCATCTGCTGGAGAAGACCGGCGACGCGGCAGGGGCGTACGAGCACTACCGTCGCGCCGCGAAGGCCACCGCCGGCCTCGCCGAGCAGCGCTACCTGGAGTCCCGGGCCGGCCGAGTGAGGACGTGGCCTCTCGCTCCGCCAGGTCCCGCGCGGGAACCGGAAAACGCCGCCACGCCTGGGGATTCTCATCGTAGGCGGGGTAGGACATGAGGATCGCGTCCTGCCGCAGCAGCTTCTGGATGCGGTGGTACTCCGGCCCGAACGCCGATCCGGGCGGTGCGGGCTGCGCCCGCATCGACCGGGCCGCCGACATCAGGAACACCATCAGGTTCCCGCCGCACGCCGACCACGCTCCCGGCTGGGCCGGGAACCCGATGTATCCGGGGAACGGAGACGGCTGATCCGGCAGGGTGTTCAACCCGAGGAACAGCCGCGCCTCCTCCGTCGGCCCGGCCTCCCGGCAACCGTGCAGCACCCCGTGCGCCACCCGCCCCAACTCGCCCAGGCCGTGGTCGGGAAATTCGGTCACCAAACGTACCCGCGTGTCACTCACCGTTCCATGGTGGTGCGACGACGCGTCTTCCACACGCGAACCGAAGAACGTCCGCTTCTCTGGCGGTATGGGGGAGTCCGCTCCTCGGCGGTCCGCTTCGAACCAGGCGCGGTGGACGGGTTCGGCGCGGATGAGGGCTTCGGGAAGCGCGTCCGTCAGTGAGTCGGACGTAGAACTCTATAGAAATTTTAGTTTTATGCATTGCGTCTTCAGCAAACTAAAAGTGACTATGGGTTGTCAGCGGCTAAGCTGCTGCCATGCTGGTGGAGCCCCGGAACGCGCGTGACAGGTTGTGGCGTGTCGCGGCGGGGCAGAGCGGCTACTTCACCGCAGCCCAAGCTCTCCAAGAGGGCTACTCCTACCAGGCGCAGCGGTTCCACACCCAGCGGGGGAACTGGATCCGCATCGATCGAGGCATCTACCGATTCCGGGAGTTCCTCGAACTGGACACCGGCGACACGGCCTCGCTGGCCCGGTGGAGCCTGTGGAGCAAGAACCGTGCGGTCGTCTCGCATCTCACCGCGCTCGCCGTCCACGATCTCGGTATCGCCAATCCCCGCGCCGTCCATCTGACCGTGCCACCAGGCTTCAGGCAGAACGATCCGGCTGTCGTCCTCCACCGTGCCGTCCTCGACGAGGACGACATCGTCCAGCGCGAGGGCTTCAAGGTGACCTCCCCGCTGCGCTCGATCGCGGAATCCGCCGCGATCCCCGCCGATCAGGATGTCATCGACTCAGCGGTCTCGGAGCTCCTGGAACGTGGTGAAGCCACCCGGCGGCAACTCCTCCACGCAGCACAGCGGCTGGGTGCCCAGGCTTCGCTGGGAGTGGAACGGGCACTCCAGGAGAAGAGTTAATGAACTCGTACAAGTCGCCTGCCGACCTGCGGAAGGCGCTGGAGATCAGGCTCAGGCGGCAGGCCGAGGCGGACGGCACCGACCTGGGTCGACTTCGCCGACGCGCGTTGTTCGATCGGATTGCCGCCCGACTCGCCGCCACCGAGCCCGGCTGGTGGGTCCTGAAGGGCGGCACCGCCCTGGAGTTCCGATTCCTCGATCGAGCGCGTGCCACGAAGGATCTCGATCTCGCCCTGCGGGACGGAGATCTCAGCGGTGCCGCCCTGAAGGATGAACTGATCGAGACCCTGGCGGAAGATGTCGACGGCGACTGTTTCGTTTTCCGGGTGGGACCGCCTCGGGAACTCGAACGTGACTCCGAGGGCCGTGCGGCCTGGCGTTTCTCCGTTGAAGGGTTCCTGGCCGGCAAGCTGTACGCGTCGGTCAGGCTGGATGTGGTACAGCGGGCAGAAGAGCTGGCGGCCACCGAGCAGATCGAGTTGCCGGGTGTACTGGCATTCGCTGATATCGCCCCCCGGAAGATCGAAGCCGTCCATAGAAATCAGCACTTCGCAGAGAAGCTGCACGCTCTCACCCGCGACTACGGTAACCGGCCCAACACCAGGGTGAAGGACCTCATCGACCTGGTGCTGTTGATCGAGGACGGCCTGCAACCGGATCGCGAGTTGGTGTCGGTGGCCCGCCATGTCTTCGACGTACGTGCCACGCATGTACTGCCTCTGTCCATTCCCGACCCGCCCCCTTTCTGGGCAGACGTCTATCCGGTCCAGGCGGACGGACTCACCGATCTCCCCGCCGATCTTCCCAGCGCGCTGCTGATCGTCCGTGGTTTCTGGGACACCGCACTCGTCGACGAAACGGAATCCTGACTTCGCATGTCACCATGCGGAACCGAACAGCAGATCAGCCGTCACGGTTCAGTTCGGTCACCAGGGCTACCCGCGACGCTGCCTCGCTGTTCGAACTCGAGGGCGGGGGCCGCTGCGGAGCCGCGGGAACGCCCGATCCCTTGGGAGCCGGGCGTTCTTCGGGTGCTCGCCGAACTGGAGCGTCGCGGCATGGAGAGGGTGTGGGGACACGCCGGTGGGCGGGCTCAGGGCGTGTCAGTAGCGGCGGCTCCAGCGCCTGTCGCTTTCGTGGTGGCTGTGCGAGTCGTCGGAATAGAAGGCCGCGACCAGAACGAGCATCGCGATGAACAGGATGAAGAGGAAAGCGGCCTGGGAGAGACTCGAACTGAACATCATGTCCTTCTCTCGGGGGTCAAGAGCGGAACGAATGGCTTTCGCCATCCATTGTGCAAGACCCGGTGAACTGTCTGTGCCATGCCGCGGAGCGGGTGCCGGAACCGGCAGTCGTGCGACCGGCGGGTTCGCCCGCCGTGAATACCCGGTGACCTGGTATTTCTGCCTTTCCTGTGACGGGGCGCACAGGAAAGGCGAGGTCCGGGGCGGCTGTGACTGTAACGAAGGCCACGCGGCGGGGCGCCGGATTTCCGTCGTGTTCGGCTTCCGGCCGGGCAGGCGTCGCCTGCCAAAGCGTATGGAGTCCATTGTGCTCGTGCTTCGGGTAACTGATCCTTAGTTATCCCGTAATGTGACGGAATCATTTTCCGGCGATTCCTGTGATGGAATTCACCGACCGTCGCTCGCCCGGCCGGATCGTGCCCGTCCCGCCGACGGTGTCATCGTCCGCGATACCCGAGGAGACCCATGGCGCTGACCACGTCCGCGCTCGTCGTCCTCACGGCGGCAGGGCCGAAGGTCCCTTGAAAGGCGGGGCCTTGTGCTGTAACCGTCACGGGCGTCCGAAGCCAAGGCTGGAGATGGAGGGCGACCGCGGAGAAGGTGATCGGTGATGGGTTGGGCTGACTTCCTGGTACTGCTCGGTTCGATCGGGTTGATCGCCTGGTCGGGATGGTTCTTCTTCGGTCCGCGCCGGGCGCACGGCGCCGAGCTGGAAGGCGGGGTGCAGCGGATCGAGGTGACGGTGCGGGGCGGGTACCGTCCGGACGTGATCCGGGTCCGCCAGGGAGTGCCGGTCGAGCTGGTCTTCGACCGGCAGGAGAGCGGGGACTGCACCTCCCACGTGGTCTTTCCCGATCTGCGGGTGAACGCCGCGCTGCCCGCCTTCCAGCGCACCACCGTGCGGCTGCCCGCGGACGAGGCCGGCACGTTCCCCTTCGCGTGCGGGATGAACATGATCCACGGGACGCTGCGCGTCGAACCGGCCGAGGGGCCGCCGCCCACGGCTCAGCGGGAACCCGAACAGGCGGAAGCCACCTCGGGAGACTCCGATGAGAGCGTGACGGCGGCCGAGACCGAGGCGGCGCAGGCGGCCGAGCGGCGGGCGGAGATCAGGGACCTGACCCGCCGGTTCGTCGTCGGAGCGGTGCTGACCTTTCCGGTGCTGGTCGCGGTGATGGCGCATGACCTGTTCATGGCCCACTGGGTGCCCGGCTTCCTGCTGGAGCCCTGGGTGCAGCTGGCGCTGATCACACCGGTGATGTTCTACACGGGCCTGCCGATCCACCGCACCGGCTGGCTCACCCTGGCCCATCGCTCCGCGGACATGAACAGCCTCATCACCCTGGGCACCACGGCCGCCTACGTCTACAGCCTGATCGTCACCCTCGCGCCCGGCCTGCTGCCCGAGGACGTCCGCGAGGTGTACTTCGAGGCGGTCGGGGTGATCCTCACCCTGATCATGCTGGGGCGGCTGCTGGAGGCCCGCGCCAAGGCCGGAACCGGCGAGGCCATCCGCGCGCTGCTGGGCCTGCAGGCCCGTACCGCCCGGGTCGTGCGCGACGGGGCCGAGACCGAGCTCCCCGTCGAGGACGTGGTGGTCGGCGACGAACTGGTGATCCGCCCCGGGGAGAGGATCCCGGTCGACGCGACGGTCCTGTCCGGCTCCTCGGCCGTGGACGAGTCGATGGTCACCGGGGAGCCGATTCCGGTCGCCAAGTGCGCGGAGGACACCGTCATCGGGGCGACGATCAACGGCACGGGCTCCCTGCGGGTGCGGGCCGCCAAGGTCGGCTCCGACACGATGCTCGCCCAGATCATCCGGATGGTGCAGCAGGCCCAGGCGTCCAGAGCGCCCATCCAGCGGCTGGCCGACACCGCCTCGGCCTACTTCGTGCCCGCCGTCGTCGCGATCGCGATCGCCGCCTTCGCGCTGTGGTTCGTCTTCGGTCCCGTCCCGGCGTTCACCTTGGCGCTGGTGTCGGCCGTCGCGGTGCTGATCATCGCCTGCCCGTGCGCGCTCGGCCTGGCCACACCCTTGTCGATCATGGTCGGGACGGGCAAGGGCGCCACCTCGGGCATCCTCATCCGCTCCGCCGAGGCCCTGGAGACCGCGCACAGGCTCGACACGATCGTGCTCGACAAGACCGGCACCATCACCGCGGGCAAGCCCGCCCTCACCGACGTCCACACCGCCGACGGCATGGACGAGGCCGACCTGCTGGCCCTGGTCGCCGCCACCGAGTCCGACAGCGAACACCCGCTCGCCGCCGCCATCGTCACCGGGGCCCGGGACCGCGATCTCCGCCTGCCGCCGGTGAGCGAGTTCACCTCGGTCACCGGCAAGGGCGTGCGCGCCGTCGTGGCAGGCCGCACGGTCCTGGTCGGCACCGCCCGGCTCCTGGCCGACGCCGGTATCAGCGCCGCGGCGCTGGAGCAGGTCGCCGCCGCCTTCTCCGCCCAGGGCAAGACCTCGGTGTTCGCGGCCGTCGACGGACGTCCCGCCGGAGTGGTCGCGGTCGCCGACACCATCAAGGACGACTCAGCCCAGGCGATCGCCCGGCTGCGAAGCCTCGGCCTCGACGTCGTCATGATCACCGGGGACAATGCCCGGACGGCCGCGGCGATCGCCGCCCAGGTCGGCATCGAGCGCGTTCTCGCCGAGGTCCTGCCCGAGCACAAGGCCGACGAGATCCGCCGGCTCCAGGCCGAGGGCCGCCGGGTCGGCATGGTCGGCGACGGCATCAACGACGCCCCCGCCCTGGCCGCGGCCGACATCGGGCTGGCCATCGGCACCGGCACCGACGTCGCCATCGAGGCCGCCGACATCACCCTGATCTCCGGCTCCCTCACCGGGGTCGTCACCGCCATCGCCCTCTCCCGCGCCACCATGCGCAACATCCGGCAGAACCTCTTCTTCGCCCTGGCCTACAACGCCGTCGGCGTGCCCATCGCCGCCGGTGTCCTCTACCCGTTCCTCGGCATCCGGCTCTCGCCGATGATCGCCGCCGCGGCCATGGCCCTGTCCTCGCTGTCGGTCGTCACCAACGCCAACCGGCTGCGCCGCTGGCACCCCGCCCCGGCGCCGACCATGACCGCGCCGCCTCCGACCTCGCCTCACGTCGAGACCTTCGACCGGGCCGAAACCCCCGAGCGACCGGCCGCCCGAGCCGCGGCGACGAGGAACCGGGCATGAGCGAACGCGCCACGACCGGCGCGGATACCTCGACCTCGGCGCTTGGCGCGAGGAGCTGACCGCCACCGGCAAGACCGCCGTGATGACTCTGGAGCCGGATCTGTGAATCCGGGTCGCCCAGAGGCCGGGCGGCCGCCTTCGGATCTGGAGACTTGTGCTTTGGGATATACCCCCCTACCGTATCTGCTTGTCTCATAGATACCCCCCGGGGGTAAGGAGTGATCATGTCTGTCTCTTCGTCTCCGCCGACCGCCCGCCGTTGGTGGGCGCTGGCGCTCATCGCCCTGGCCCAGTTCATGGTGATCATGGATACATCGATCATCGGAGTGGCGCTGCCCCGCATCCAGGAGGACCTGGGCTTCTCGCAGGAGAACCTGTCCTGGGTGTTCAATGCCTATGTCGTCGCCTTCGGCGGTCTGCTGCTGCTCGGCGGCAGGCTGTCGGACCTGTTCGGCGCGCGTCGTCTGTTCGGGATCGGCTGGCTCGTGCTGCTCGTCGGCTCGGCGGTGGCCGGGGCCGCTGATGGTGTGGCGGTCGAGCTCGCCGGACGTGCCGTGCAGGGGGCCGGAGCCGCCCTCATCGCGCCCTCGGCGCTGACGCTGCTGATGATGCTGTTCGGCGCGGACCCGCGTGAACTGACCAGGGCTCTGGCCCTGTACGGTGCCGCCGCTCCGGCCGGAGGCACCGCGGGCGTGTTCCTGGGCGGGGTCATCACCGAGTACGTCTCCTGGCCGTGGGTGTTCTACGTCAACATCCCCATCGCCGTCCTCGCCCTGGCGGCCGCACCCGCGCTGATGCCCGCCGGGAACTCCGGGGCGCGCGGTTCGATCGACGTGGCCGGTGCACTGACCGTCACCCTGGGTCTGGGCTCTGTGGTGTACGCGGTGGTGCGGGCACCCGAGGTCGGCTGGGCGTCGGCGGAGGTCTGGGGTGTGCTGGTGGCAGGCCTGGTGCTGCTGGCGGTGTTCGCGGCGATCCAGGCGACCCGCAGGGAACCGCTGATGCCGCTGTCGATCTTCCGCGCGCCCGGGCTGGGTGCGGCCAACCTGGCCCAGCTGCTGCTGGGCGCGGCGTGGATCCCGATGTGGTTCTTCCTGAACCTCTACCTGCAGCAGGTGCTGGGCTACAGCGCTTTCCCCTCCGGCGCGGCACTGCTGCCGATGACCGTGCTGATCATGATCGGGATGGTCGTCCTCGCCCCCCGCGCCATCGGCCGCTTCGGCCCCAAAGCGGTCACCGTCGCGGGTCTGGCCGTCCTGGCGGCGGGCATGGTCTGGTTGTCGCTGGTCCGCCCCGACGGCACCTTCCGGGTGGACGTCCTGCCGGCCTCACTGGTGGCGGCGCTGGGCATGTCGCTGGCCTTCATCCCCTCGCTGGGCACCGCGATCTCCTCCGCCCGTCCCGAGGAGGGCGGCCTGGCCTCCGGGATCGTCAACACCGGCTACCAGGTCGGCTCGGCTCTCGGTCTGGCCGCGATGACCGCCCTGGCCGCCTCCCGCGGCGCCGACCAGCCGGGGAACCTGATCGCCCTCACCGGCGGCTTCTCCGCGGCCTTCCTCGGCGCGGGTCTGATCGCCCTCGCCGGAGCGGTCCTGGCGGCGGTGACCCTGCCGTCCCCGCGCCCCGTGCCAGGACCGGAGTCCCCGACCGGGCGCGACGCACTCACCGCCCCTTGAGCAGTGACGCCGCGGGGCCGCAGCCGGCGACCCCGCGGCGTGCAAGGAAGCAGCCGAACTGCCCTTCGCGGTTCACCGAGCCGGAGTCCGCGGCCAGAGCGCGGTGGAGTCGTCGAAGTCGGGCCGATTCCCGCCGCTCCGAGGGCTGGACAAACGTATGGTATACAGATGTATTGTCGGTTGAACAATCGTATTGGGGGCTGAATTGAGTGGTCGTCGGAAGCCCGCGGCCGAGGATCTGACCGCGCGAGCGCGGATCAGGGACGCGGCGCTGCTGGAGTTCGCCGAGCACGGTGTCAAAGGGGCGA
The DNA here is from genome assembly GCF_039871655.1 of Actinocorallia sp. B10E7. Lineage (NCBI taxonomy): Bacteria > Bacillati > Actinomycetota > Actinomycetes > Streptosporangiales > Thermomonosporaceae > Actinocorallia > Actinocorallia sp. B10E7. The sequence goes on along the minus strand of NZ_JBDPLZ010000001.1, from coordinate 698,955 downwards.
CGATCCGGGGGATCGCCAAGGCCGCCGGAGTGTCGCCGGGGCTCGTGCAGCACCACTTCGGCACGAAAGAAGAGCTGCGTGAGGCATGTGACGCCTACGCGCTGGAGACCATCCGCGGGATCAAGCGGCAGGGGCTCGGCGAAGAGATGGGCGATCCGGAGTTCCTGTCGGCGGCGGTCGAGGTCGGGTTGCCGATCCAGCGGTACATGGCCCGGGCTCTGGTGGACGGGTCACCGGCGGCCACCCGGTTGTTCGACGACGCGGTGGCCTTCAGCGAGGAACTACTCGGAAGCGGTGCCCCGGGGGTGAACGCGCCGAACACCTCGGACCCGCACGCCTACGCGGCGGTGCTGACGGGGATGAGCTTCGGGCTGATGGTTCTACACGAGCATCTGTCGAGAACGCTCGGCGTCGACACCTTCAGCAGGGAGGGATACAGGCGGCTGGCGCTGGCGATGCTGGACGTCAACGACGACAGGCTGATGAGCCCGGAGCTCGTCGCCCAGGCCCGCGCGGCGCTGCAGCAGCTACCGGCCACCGGGCGGAGCGGCGATGCGGACTGATTCCCTCTCGACCTCGGCCGCCGGCGCCTGCAAGGCCGACTCCGATCCGCCCCGGACCGTGTGGACTCTCCCGCCGATTTCCCCTGTTCTCCACGCGCGGTCCCTCACCCCGTCCGGCCGGTCCATGCACTAGGCGGCGGAGGGGTCGGCGGCCGTGCGCCCAATCCCCTCCGACCCTCAAGAGGCGCTGGATATGAACACACCGGCAACGCCCCCCATCTCGGTGTCCGGCCTGACCAAGTCGTTCGGCCCGACCCGTGCCCTGGACGGTCTGGACCTGACCGTCCGGGCCGGCGAGGTGCACGGCTTCCTCGGCCCGAACGGGGCAGGAAAATCCACCACGATCCGGATCCTGCTCGGCCTGCTGCGCGCCGACGGCGGCGCCGTCGAGCTGCTCGGCGGCGACCCCTGGCGGGACGCGACCGTGCTGCACGGACGCCTGGCCTATGTGCCCGGCGACGTCACCTTGTGGCCCGATCTGACCGGCGGCGAGGTCATCGACCTGATCGGCCGGATGCGCGGCGGCATCGACCACCGCCGCAAGGCCGAACTGCTCGAACGTTTCGAGCTCGACCCGCGCAAGAAGAGCCGCACCTACTCCAAGGGCAACCGGCAGAAGGTCGGGTTGGTCACCGCGCTGGCCTCCGACGCCGAACTGCTCATCCTGGACGAGCCGACCTCCGGCCTGGACCCCCTGATGGAGGAGGTGTTCCAGGACTGCGTCCGCCAGGCGCAGCGCGCCGGGCGCACCGTACTGCTGTCCAGCCACATCCTCAGCGAGGTCGAGGCGCTGTGCGACCGGGTGACCATCGTCCGCAAGGGCCGCACGGTGGAGACCGGCACCCTGGACGAGCTGCGCCACCTCACCCGCACCTCCGTCGACGTGGTTCTGGACACCGTGCCGGAAGGGCTGGCCGCGCTGCCCGGCGTCCACGGCCTGCGGGTGGACGGGAACCGCGTGCGCTGCGAGGTCGACACCGCCCGCCTGGGCGAGGTGCTGGCCCGCTTCACCGCGGCCGGGGTGCGCACCCTGACCAGCAGGCCGCCCACGCTGGACGAGCTGTTCCTGCGCCACTACCAGTCGGAGGCCGCGTGATGAGAGCGCTCACCGGAACGCGCGGCCTGATCAGGCTGGCACTGCGCCGTGACCGCGTGCGGCTGCCGCTGTGGGTGCTGTTGCTAGGGCTGGTCCCGTCGAGCTTCGTCTCGGCCACCGAGCAGCTCTATCCCACCGCCGCCGAGCAACTGCAGTACGCCCGCACCACCGGGACCAACCCCACTTTCCTTGCCCTTTACGGGCCGTTGTACGACCCGGGCGTGGGAGGCATCGTGGTGCAGCGCGCCGGGATGTTGTCCGTGGTCATCGCGTTGATCAGCGCCCTCACCGTGATCCGGCACACCCGTGCGGAGGAGGAGGCGGGACGGCGCGAGCTGCTCGGCGCGACCGGGACGGGGCGGGCCGCGCCCTTGGCGGCCGCCCTGGCCGTGGCGATGTCCGCCTGCCTGGCCAGCGGAGCCCTGGTGGCCGCGGGAATGATCGGCCAGGGGATGCCCGCCGCGGGGTCGGTCGCGTTCGGTCTCCAACTGGTCGTCGGCGGATGGGTCTTCGCCGCGGTCGCGGGCCTGGTCGCTCAGCTCACCGTCAGCGCGGCGGCGGCGCGGGGGCTGAGCCTCGCGGTCCTCGGCTCCGCCTTCCTGATCCGGATGGCCGCCGACGCCGGCGGCCCGTCGTGGCTGGCCTGGGCCTCCCCTCTGGGCTGGGCCCAGCGGCTGCGGCCCTACGCCACGGAACGCTGGTGGCCGCTCGCCGTCGCCGGCGCCGTCACGGTGGCGCTGGCCTGGTCGGCCGGACGCCTGGCCGCACGTCGTGACCTCGGCGCGGGAATGCTGCCCGAGCGGCTCGGACCCGCCGACGCGGCGCCCCGTCTGGCCGGGCCGTTCTCGCTGGCCTGGCGGCTGCACGGCCGCACGCTGTACGGCTGGCTCGCCGGATTCGCCGCGCTGGGCGCCGTCTACGGCGGCTTCGCCGGCGGCGTGCAGGACATGATCGCGGACAACCCCGACCTGCGGCAGATCTTCACCCGCCTGGGCGGTGAGGGCGGACTCGTGGACGCCTACTTCGCCTCGGTGATGGGGATCCTGGGCGTCATCGCCGCCGCTTATGCGGTCGCGGCCGCCTCGCGGTTGCGTTCGGAGGAGGCCGCCCTCCTCGTCGAGCCGCTGCTGGCCACCCCGACGGGCCGGCTGCGCTGGGCGTCCGGCCACCTGGCGGTGGCCGCGGCGGGCTCGGCGGCGGTACTGGCGGCCGGCGGTCTGGCCGCCGGCCTGGTGCACGGGCTGAACTCCGGGCGGCTGCGCGACGACCTGCCGGAGGTGTTCGGCGCCGCGATGGTCCAGCTGCCCGCCGTCTGGCTGATCGCCGCGATCTGCGTGGCCCTGTTCGGCCTGCTTCCCCGGCTCACTGCCCTGTCCTGGGCGGCGGTGGCCGCAGCGGGGATCATCATGGTGTTCGGAGCCGCGCTCGACCTGAGCCAGACGGTCCGCGACCTCTCCCCGTTCAGCCACGTCCCCCGGATCGGCTCCGCCGACTTCACCCCGGTGCCGCTGATCGGGCTGCTGATCGTGGCCGCCGTCCTGACGGCCCTCGGCCTGGCCGGCTTCAGACGCCGGGACCTGGCTTTGGGCTGAGGCGCCGCGTGGCCATGGTGCCGGCGATGAACCGTCCCGCCTCGGGCGCATGGGCGCGCAGGTCGTAATCGCTCTCCAGCCGCAGGTGGCGGAGCACTGAAAGGTATACGGCGCCGACCATCTCGGTGAGCAGCGCCGGGCCGTAGTCGGTCCGCACGTCGCCTTGTTCGAGGCCGGCGTCGATGATCCTGCGCAGCTGCTCGTGGAAGAGCGCGCTGCGGACGGCCGTGGTCTCCCGGTTCTCGGCCCGCTCCAGTTCGAAGGCCACCATCGCGAGGTATCCCGGCCGCCGGTCGACGGCCTCGACCAGGTCGGTGAAGAGCAGAAGGATGCGCTCCTCGGTCGGCGCCGGCCGTGCGAGGAGCTGGGTGATCAGGGAGCCGAGGTTTCCGACCTGCTCCTGCCAGAGGGCGAGGAGGAGATCGTCCTTGGTGCCGAAGTAGTTGAAGAACGTCGCGCGCGAGATGCGGGCGGCCGAGGCGAGATCGACCGCCGTGGTGCCCTCGACCCCGCGTTCGAGGAAGAGCTTCTTGGCCGCGTCGAGAACCCTGGCCCGGGTCTCCCGCCGGTTCTGCTCGCGCCGTCCGGTCAACTCGACTTTCCCCTCCGCCCGGCACGGGTCGCCAGTGAAGCGGAATGGTATCGCGTGACCCTCTCCGACCTGGAGGAAGCCTGTCTTAGTGAGCGGGACCACAGTGCTGCCGTGAGTGTGACCTGGAGTACAGATTGGACCGCAGTCCAACTTTTGCCCCGACGGACTGCCCCCAGAGGAGAAGTCATGTCCCAGTTCCAGGACCGCATGGCGTTCCGTGACCGCACGGTGGTGGTCACGGGTTCGGCATCCGGCATCGGCGCCGTGGCGGTCGAGAAGTTCCGAGCAGGCGGCGCCAAGGTCATCGGTGTCGACCGCGTCCCCACCGCGGGAGCCGACCTCCACATCGTCGGAGACCTCAGCACCCGTACCGGCGTCGAGGACATCGCCGAACGTCTCGACCAGCCGATCGACATCCTGATCAACAACGCCGGCGTGGCGGCCACGCAGCCGTGGCGGACCGTACTGGGAGTCAACGCGCTGGCCCCCCGCGACCTGACCCGGCTGCTGATGCCGCAGTTCAGGCCCGACCCGGTCGTGGTCACCACCGCGTCGATGGCCGGATTCATGTGGGCGCAGAACTACGGGCTCATCCAGCGGTTCCTCAGGACCGAGGACTGGGAGGAGGCGCTCGACCTGGTCAAGGAGTACCCGGGCCTGGAGACGACCTGCTACAACCTCTCCAAGGAGATCGCGATCGTCAACGCCGGCGACCTCGCCGTCAACGGCAAGCACATCAACCTGCGCTCCAACAGCGTCTCGCCCGGCACCGTCGGCACGCCGCTGCTGGGTGACTTCGTCGCCACGATGGGCGAGGAGAACATCAACGGCACCGTGACCTGGGCCGGCCGGCACGCCGCCGCCGAAGAGGTCGCCGACGCCATCCTCTTCCTGGCCTCCCCCCAGGCCACCTGGATCAACGGCGTGGACCTGGCCGTCGACGGCGGCCTGAACGCCATGGTCTTCCGCAACTACATCGCCCCGGCGATGGCCGCGATGGCCGAAGGAGGCGCGGCGTGAGCGAGTCCCTGATCTCCGTCAACCCGTCCACCCTCGAGGAACTCGGCAGCACGCCGGTCACCACCCTGGAGGAGCTCGACCGCCTGGTTCGGGCCGCCGACCGCGCGTCGCGAGACTGGCGCACCGACCGCGACCGGCGCCGCCGCATGCTCGCCGCCTGCTCGTTCGTGATCATGGACAACCAGCAGGAGCTGGCCGAACTGCTCGTCCGCGAGCAGGGCAAGAGCATGTCCGAGGCGTCCGGCGAGGTGTGGATCACCGGCCGCTGCTTCGCGCACATGGCCCGCGTCGACTGGCCCGAGACCGAGGAGGCGGTGCCCGCGCCGGGCCGGACCGCGCAGATCGTGCGCAAGCCGTACGGCGTCGTCGGCGCGATCGTCCCCTGGAACTTCCCCGTGTTCCTGCTGGCCGCCAAGGCCGCGCCCGCGCTGGCCGCCGGCAACACCGTGGTCGCCAAGCCCGCGGAGTCGGTGTCGCTGACGGTGACCCGCTTCATCGAGCTGCTGAACAAGGTGCTGCCCGAGGGCGTGATCAGCGTCGTCAACGGCGACGCCGCCGTCGGCCGGGGGCTCATCGAGCACAAGCTGGTCCGCAAGGTGTCGTTCACCGGCTCCACCGCGGTGGGCCGCGAGATCATGCGCACGGCCGCCGCGTCCATCACCCCGGTCACGCTGGAGCTGGGCGGCAACGACCCGGCGATCGTGCTCGACGACGCCGACATCGCGAACGCGGCCGCCAGGCTCGCCGCCTCGGCCTATTTCAACGCGGGCCAGATGTGCGTCGCGCCCAAACGCGCCTACGTGCCCGAGCACCTCGTCGACGCCTTCTGCGACGCCTTCGCCGAGGCCATGGGCGGCATGCGGGTCGGCGACCCGACGCAGCCCGGCGTCACCATGGGCCCCCTCCACAACCGCGCGCAGCTGGACGTGGTGCGGAACCTGCTGAACAAGGCGCTCGCGGACGGGGCGACCCTGGTCAAGGGAGGAGAGCGGGGCACGGACCTGCCCGGGCACTTCCTGGAGCCGACGCTGCTGCGCGACTGCACCGACGCGATGGGCATCGTCGCCGAGGAGCAGTTCGGCCCCGTCTTCCCGGTCGTGGCCTACCGCGACCTGGAGCAGGTCATCGAGACCGTCAACGGGCAGGAGTTCGGGCTCGGCGCCTCGGTGTGGGGCGCGGACACCGCGCGGGCCGTCCAGGTCGCCGGACGCGTCGAGGCGGGCTCGGTGTGGGTCAACCAGCACAACGCCCTGGAAGTGGAGCTGCCGTTCGGCGGCGTCAAGGGCAGCGGCTTCGGACGTGAGGGAGGGTCGGCCGGCGTGGAGGACTTCCTTCAGGTCAACGTGCTCAGCGTCAAGGAGGGCGTCCCCTCCGCCGGCGGCGCCGCGCCCGTGCCGCCCGAGCAGGAGATACAGCAGGAGATCAAGACCAGCGAGACCGACCTGGACGCGCTGCGGGTCACCCTGGGCTCCTGGCTCGCCGAGCGCACCGGCGCCGACGTGCGGCTGGAGAACCTGCGCCGCCCCGAGCACTCGGGCATGTCCAGCGTGTCGGTGCTCTTCGACGCCTCATGGACCGAGGGCGGTGCGCCGCGGCGGGCCGAGCTCGTGGCGCGGCTGGCCCCGGAGGCCTCGGCCGTCCCGGTGTTCCCCGGCTACGACCTGGAGCGCCAGTACGAGGTGATGACCGGCGTGCACGAGCACTCCGAGGTCCCCGTGCCGCGGGTGCGCTGGGTGGAGCCGTCCGCAGACGTCCTCGGCCAGCCGTTCCTGGTCATGGACCGCCTGTCGGGTTCGGTGCCGGTCGACAACCCGCCGTACGTCTTCGGCGGGTGGCTCGCCGAGCTCGACCCGGCTCGGCGGCGGGAGCTCCAGGACGCCAGCGTGGACGTCCTGGCCGGCATCCACGCGATCGCGGACCCGGCCTCGAAGTTCCAGGGCTTCGCCGCGAACGCCGGGTTGCGCGCCCACTTCGAGAACGAGCGCCGCTACTACGAGTGGAGCCATCAGGAGGACGGCGTCCGCATCCCGCTGCTCGAGGAGGCGTTCTCCTGGCTGGAGGAGCACTGGCCCTCGCAACCCTCGGCCGACGTGCTGTGCTGGGGCGACTCCCGCGTCGGCAACATCATGTACGACGGCACGCGGCCGGTCGGCGTGCTCGACTGGGAGTCGGCGTGGCTGGCCCCCCGCGAGATGGACCTGGGCTGGTTCGTCTTCTTCCACAGCATGTTCCAGGACATCGCCGATGTGTTCGAGATGCCCGGGCTTCCGGAGATGTTCCGGCGTGACGACGTGGTGGCCCGCTACGAGCGGACCTCGGGCGTCGAGGTCCGGGACCTGGACTTCTACCTCACCTACGCCGCGCTGCGGCACGGCACCGTGATGGCCCGGATCCACCGCCGCCGAATGCACTTCGGCGAGGCGGAACGTCCGGAGGACCCGAACGAGTACGTCCTGCACCACCAGATGCTGCGGCAGCTCATCGACGGCACCTACGACTGGAAGTGAGCCCGCTATGACCCACCACTACGACGGAGAGCCCCGATGAAGCCCTCACCCCTCGACGAACTGCCGGTCCACCAGGCACCGCTGTCCATGGCGCGCGTCGCCAGCACCGACAAGAACTTCTACGACCGGTACTACTTCAACGCCCACGACCGCACCGGCGAGCGGTTCCTGGTCATGGGCACGGGCATCTACCCCAACCTCGGGGTGATCGACGCGTTCGCGACCCTGCGGTCCGGCGACCGGCAGTGGGCGGTGCGCTTCTCCGACGCCCACCAGGCGGGCGAGCTGCGCACCGAGGTCGGCGGCTTCCGGGTCGAGGTGATCGAACCCCTGCAGAAGCTGCGGGTGGTCTGCGAGCACGAGAGCCTCTCCTTCGACCTCACCTGGGAGGGGTCGTTCCCGGCGGCGCTGGAGGAGCGCCACGTCCTCGACGCGGGGCCGCGCTCGATCCTCGACGCCACCCGGTTCGCGCAGGTCGGCAGCTGGTCCGGGACGCTGGCGTTCGACGGCGGCGAACTGGCCGTGGACCCCGGCACCTGGATGGGCAGCCGGGACCGCTCCTGGGGGATCCGCCCGGTCGGCGACGCCGACCCCGCCGGCCGGCTCGGCGACGAACCGACCGACGGGCACTGGTGGACCTACGCCCCGCTGAGGTTCGACGACTACGCGCTGCTCGTCATCATGCAGGAGAGCCCGGACGGCCACCGCACGCTCAACCACGCGACCCGCACCTTCGCCGACGGCCGCGTCGAACAGCTGGGATGGCCGCGCACCGAGATCGACTACCGGAGCGGAACCCGCTACCCGGAGTCGGCCCGGCTGCACCTGACCAAGCCCGACGGCTCGCCGCTCGTGGTGGAGATCGAGACGCTCGGCTGCGTGTCGCTCACGGTCGGCGCCGGGTACGGCGGGGACCCGGACTGGCAGCACGGGCAGTGGAAGGGCCGCGACTGGTCCTCGGCCTCCGAGTACGACCTCACCGACCCCGGGATCGTTGGCCGGCTCCCGTACTCCACCGTCGACCACATCGCCCGCGCCACCTGCGAGGGAAGCGTCGGCTACGGCATGTTCGAGCACGCCGTGATGGGCCGGCACGACCCGTCGGGCTTCAAGGGCTGGCTCGACATGGCCCCCTGACGGCCACCCGGCCGCCCGGCGTCAGCGGTCGACGGACGACGCCATCGCCGCCGAGCGTGCGGCGGGTGAAGAGAGGGCCCCGTCCGGTTTCGCCGGACGGGGCCTGACGTCGTCGGTGGCATCAGGGCAGGAAGACGACCGTCCGGCCCCTTTTTAACGCGTTGTGCGGCGGAAGGGGTGTTCTTAGGATGACGCTGTTCGTCCCCCGCCGCCGACGACGAGGGGGCGGGCAGTGCTCGATCTGTGCTTCGACCTGGAGACCCAGGATCCCGACGACGTCCTGACGTTGTGCCTGGTCGCACGGCATCCTCGGGTGCGGCTGCGGGCGGTGACGGTGACGCCCGGCTCTGCCGGTCAGGTGGGTCTCGTCCGGCATGTGCTGAGGCTGCTGGGCCGGGAGGACGTCCCGGTGGGCGCGCGGGACCCGGAGACCGGCAAGGAGTACGTGTCGGGTTTCCACCGCCGCTGGCTCGGCGGGTGGTCTCCGGCCGAGCCGGACGGCGACCCCGCCGACGTCCTGCTCCAGGTGCTCGCGGAGCATCCGGAGGCCGTGCTGCTGACCGGGGGCCCGCTGCGGAACCTGCGTCTGCTGCTGGAGCGCGGACGCCCGGTGCGGCTGGCGCGCTGGGTGGCCCAGGGCGGTTTCGCGGGTGACCCGCTGGTCCCGGCGGAGCGGCGGCTGGCGAAGTTCGACGGATTGACGGCCTGCCCCACCTTCAACTTCAACGGCGAGCCGGTGGCGGCCCTGATGGCCCTCGACGACTCCGCCCCGATCGTCCGGCGCGAACTCGTCTCCAAGAACGTCACCCACGGCGTCCGCTACGACCGCGTGTTCCACGAACGGCTCGCGCCGTGCCGTGACCGCACCGCCGGCCTCGCCCTGATCCACCAGGGCATGGAGCTCTATCTGCGTCGCCGCCCCGGCGGCAAGCTCCTGCACGACCCGACGGCGGCCTGCGCCGCGATCGACCCGTCCGTCGCCGACTGGGCCGAGGCCCGGATCACCCGTGAGCCCGGCGGCTGGGCGGCCCGTCCCGCCCGGGGCACCCGCACCTTCATCACCACCGGCCTGGACCACGACCGCCTGTTCGCCGTCTTCACGGAGGGCGGCTCCCGTCCGGCGTGAGGGAGCCGCGCTTTCTCACCGGGTGTGCGAGGCCGGTTGCGGACAGGGGGCGAGGGAACCGCTCGGTGCTGTCAGGCAGTCCGGGAGGTGTGGCTTTCTTGAGGAACCTGAGCTCGCTGAACGACTACATGTCCCATCTGGGAGAGGACGACGACGACCCGGTTCTGGATCCGGAGCTGCCCGCGTCGGTGAAGCGGAAGATGTACTTCGTGCCGGGAGCGCTGTATCCGGCGGGCGGGTTGCCGCGCAGGCGGTTGTTCGGGGGGCGCAAGCCCGTGGACGTGCTGTTCTGCCTGTGGACCGCGCCGCTGCTGACGTTCCTTCCGGCGCTGGTCGTCCCGTTCATCGGGGTGGTCGGCGAGATGTATCCGCGGCGGACCGTGGCCTCCGGGTGGGCGATGCAGGCCGCGATCGTCGGCGGGTTCACGTGGTTCGCGGACTGGACGCTGTTCCTGCTGATGATGGTGGTCCAGCCGGTCGTGTTCCTCGTGCTGCTCCACCGTTGCGGCGAAGGACCGGTGGGACGCCTCGCCCGCAGGCACTACGGGCGTTACGTGCGCGTGCAGGACCTCGACGGGCCCAGCGAGGCACTACTGGAACGCGCCCGCGCGGCGGTCCGCACGGTGTCACGTTCCCGGGTCAACCGGGAGGGGCTGCTCGACGACATCCGCAACACCGTCACCCTGCCCCGGCAGCTGTGGGAGGCCGCCCACACCCTGCGGGAAGTGAGCGTCCTGGCCGCCCACCATCGCGACGCCGACCTGTCGGACGCCGAGATCAGGCGGCTGCTCGCCCCCCAGCTCCAGGTCCTGGACCTGGCCACCCGGTCCGCCCTCACCCGCATCGAGGCGCTGGAGCGGTACGCCGCCCAGGTCCGGGCCGCCGACCGCGCCCTCGAACAGTGGGAGATCCTGCGGCGTGTGGCGACCCACAGCGACGCCTACCAGGAACTCCTGGCCAGGACCGTCCGCGACGAACTCGCCGCCGTCGAGATCGCGGACCTCACCGAACAGGCCAGGATCATCGAGCACGCCCTGCGCGCCAGCGTCGCCGACGCCCGCCGCGCGGGTCTCGCCCTGCTCCCCGACACCCCCGCCCGGAAGGCCGGCTGATGCCCCGAAAGCCCACCTTGGCCAAGCTCCCCATCTCGTTCGGCGCCTATGTGCTCTTCTTCCGCATCCCCACAGGCCTCAGTGTTCTGGGCGCTCTGCTGGTCCTCTTCCAGGCTCTCCTCTTCCTCCTCGTCCTCCTGGACTGACCCGCAGGCCGGCAAGCCTTTCTCGGCACACCCGAACGATCAGCCTGTAGTCCCCGGCGTCCTTCTGCCTCCTATGAGGACGATCCGGGGCTGGCTTGGGATGCCCAGGTCCAGTATCAGCGAGATGCTGTTCGTGCCCTGGGTTCCGACCAGGGCGCGGAGCCGCAGCCGGTCCGCGGGCCTCAGCTCGGTCCGAGCATGGCGGCCGAATCAGGCCTGGACGCAATGGCTTGCGGGGATGGGGCGTCGGGAATATCCGGCGGCTTCGCTCATGCTGCATTGCGTGTGACAGACGTCGTGGAGGTGACACGATCCGAGGCGGCTGAGGCCGTGCCGGGATCGACATGGGAGATGTCGAGTCTGCGCTGTGTTCGGCTGCCGTCGGGTATGACGCTCGCCGATCTTCCCGGCCCGAGGTGGTCGCTGGTGCGGGACGGCGCGGTCACGCTCGAGACGGCGGGTGGAACGGAGCTGCTCGTCGGCGGGGACGCGGTTCTCGTCGACGCCCGCACCGCCCACCGGCTCATCGCGTCCGAGCACTCCGACCTGGTCGTCGCGGACCTGCGTCTGGTCGTCCCGGTGCATCGGCTGCCGAGTCCGCTGGTCGTCCGTGACTTCGGGACCCGTCACGTCGGCGTCGCTGCGCTCGTCGGGAAGTGTCCGCTCGAAGACAGGCGACGGACAGAGCTCTTCGTCAAGAGCTACGGCAGCCTCATCGGGGCGGCGATGACCGCCTCCTGGCTCGAGGAGGAGAGGCGTGACGGCGGCGACGCCTCGCCGGATCCGGTCGTCGCCGCCATTGTGGCCGCCGTCACCGCCCGGCCGGGAGAGCCTTGGACGGTCGAGCGGATGGCGCGTCTGGCGCATCTGTCGCGTTCGGCGCTCGGTGAGCGGTTCCGCCGCGCGCTCGGCCGCAGCCCCGTCGAGGTGCTCCGGGAGGTGCGGATGCAGGAGGCGCGGCGGCTGCTCGGCGACCACTCCCGGCCGGTGGAGCACGTGGCGTTCGCCGTCGGCTACGGGTCCGCCGCGGCTTTCAGCCGGGCGTTCTCCTCGCACCACGGGGTCGCGCCGCAGGCGTGGCGCGGTGCCTCAACCACGCGGGACCCGGAGCAGCGCGAAGCCCACACCGGCCGCGACGGCCGACGCCGTGCCGAGCAGAAGCGCCGACGTGACGCCGTACGCGTCGAGGAGTGCGCCTCCTGACGCGGAGCCGAACGTGATCGCCATCTGGAACGCGGTCACCTGCAACGACAAGGCGGACTCGGCACGCTCCGGCTCGACGCGGGTCACCCACAGCTGGGTGGCGACCGGGACCATGTTGAAGGCCAGGCCCCACAGCACGACCGCCACCGTCAGCAGCGGCAGCGTCGTCGCGGTCGCGGTGAGGAGAAGGCCGCCGCCGAGCAGAAGCGGCGCCGCCGCGGCCACCACCCGCAGCCGGCCGGCGAACCGGCCCGCCGCCAGGTTGCCGACCATGCCGCCCGCGCCCCAGGCCAGCAGCAGCCAGGTCGTGCTCGCGGGATCGACCTCCTCGATGGCGACCCTGATGTAGGGGTAGGCGGCGAAGTTGCCGAACGCGACGAGGACCACGCACAGCACACCGGCCATCAGCCGCCGGTTGGCGACCGCCTGCCGCAGCATGGTGAAACCGGCGGACGGGTGCGCGGGCACGGACGGCAGCGTCCTGGCGACGGCCAGCGCGCTCAGGGCGCTGAGGACGGCCGCGCCGACGAACACGGCGCGCCAGCCGACCTCGTCGCCGAACAGGGACGCGAGGGGGACGCCCGCGATGGTCGCGACGGTGACGCCGAGCGCGATGGACGTCGAGACCATGTGGTCCCGCCCCGGCACGGCACGGGTTCCCGCGCCGAACGCGAACGACCAGTACCCCGCGATCGCGATGCCGAGCACGAGTCGGCCGAGGAGCAGGACGGCGAAGCCGGGGGCGACCGCCACCGCCAGGTTCGAGACGACCGCCGCGCCCAGCAGCGCGACCAGCACCGTGCGCCGGTCGGCCCGCGGCAGCAGCACCGCGATGCTGGGCGCGGTGACCGCGCCGGCGATCGCGGTCGCCGCGACCGCCAGACCGGCGACGCCCTCACTGACCCCGATGTCGGCGGCCATGGCGGGCAGCACGCTCGCCGGCAGGAACTCGCTGGCCACGAGGGCCCCGATCCCGGCCGCGAGCGCGGTGAGCGGAGGCCAGGCCCGGTTCGCGGGCGTCGACGGGGTCTTGAGCGGAGGGGCGTCGGAAGGGGGTGAGGAGGATCGAGTCGTCATGGACTCAGCCTCGCCGCCCCCGCGCCGTGGTGGTTGATCGTGTGACTCGCGCGGTTGACCGTGTGACCGGACCGGGTGCCCCTCCGAGGGGCTTCGCTCATCGGGACTGGTGGTTGTGGAGGTAGGCGAGGACGGCCAGTACGCGGCGGTTGTCGTCGTCTGAGGGGACGAGGCCGAGTTTGGTGAAGATGCCGGCGGTGTGCTTGGCCACGGAGCTCTCGCTCAGGTAGAGCCGCTGGGAGATGGCGGCGTTGGAACGGCCCTCGGCCATCTGCTCCAGGACTTCGCGCTCGCGCGGCGTGAGCGCGGCCAGCGGCTCGTCCCTGGCGTTGCCCGCCAGGAGTTTGGAGATGACCTCGGGGTCCATCGCGGTGCCGCCGGCGGCGACCCGGCGGACGGCGTCGACGAACTGCTCGGCGTTGAACACCCGGTCCTTCAGGAGGTAGCCGACGCCTCCCGAGCCGTCGGCGAGCAGCTCGCGCGCGTAGAGCTGCTCGACGTGCTGCGACAGGACCAGGATCGGCAATCCGGGTACTCGCCTGCGTGCCTCCAGCGACGCTTGGAGCCCTTCGTCGGTGAACGTCGGCGGCAGCCGCACGTCCACGATCGAGACGTCCGGGCGCAGCTCCAGCAGGCCCTTGAGCAGTTCCGGGCCGCTCTCCACGGCCGCCACCACCTCGAAGCCGTGGGCCTGCAGCAGGTGCACCAGCCCGTCCCGGAGCAGGTAGAGATCCTCGGCGACGAGTACCCGGTTCATCGGAGGCACGATACGCTCCGCGGCTCGGTCCGGCGCAGGCGGTTCTCGCGGTTGTAGACGGAGGGGAGGACGGCGGCCGCCACGTACATGGCGGTGCCGAGCAGAATCATGAACGCGATGAACGGCCACTGCCACGGCTCCGGCAGGTACAGCGCGAGGAACCAGCTCTTGTTCTCCGGGCCGGTCGCCTTGAAGACGCCGGCCACGATCCCCTGCGGGAAGAGCGGGCACCACGACGTCGTCCACAGGAAGACCAGCACGGCGGCCTTCCAGCGCGGCAGCTCGGAGATGTCCCCGGCCCAGTGCTGGGGCAGCACCCGGGGCAGCTCGATGCACGCCGTGGTCGGCCCGCCCGGCGGGCTGTCGATCGCCAGCACCCCGTCGAAGGCCGCCAGCCTGCGTTCGATCCCGGCCAGACCGCTGCCCTTCGCCGGGTCGGCTCCACCCCACCCGTCATCGGTGACCGTGACGCGCAGGTTCGGTCCGTTGCCGCTGATGTCCACCTGGACCGACTCGGCTCCGCCGTGCCGGGCGGCGTTGGCCAGCAGCTCGCTGACCGCGAAGTAGGCGGCGGCCTCCACCGGCGCCTCCGGACGGTGCGGCAGGTCCACCTCGACCGACACCCGCAGCGGGATGTCCAGGGCCAGCGCCCGCACGGCGTCACCGAGTCCGCGTTCGGCCAGCACCGGCGGATACACGCCGCGGATCACCCTGCGCAGCTCGGTCAGCGTCTCCGCCGACGCCTCCTTGGCCTTGGCCATCAGCGCCTTGGCGGCCCGAGGGTCGGAGTCCATGAGCCGTTCGGCGGCCCCGATCGTCATACCGAGCGCCACCAGCCTGGCCTGGGTGCCGTCGTGCAGGTCGCGTTCGATCCTGCGCATCTCGGCGGCCTGCGTGTCCACCGCGAAGTTGCGCGCCCTGTTGAGGCGTTCCAGCCGTCCGGCCATGCGGCTGGACGTGGTGGCGGCGAGCAGCAGCTCGCACCAGAGCGCGTACACGCGCAACCCCCGTCCGGGGAGCAGCACCAGCAGCGGCAGGAGCATCACCTTGACCGGCGGGTCCAGCAGCAGCCAGAGCGCGTCGCGCCAGGTCGCCGGGTCGGTGACCATCCACCTCCAGCGGTCGTTCCAGGCCGGTATCCGAGGCGTCTTGTAGAGGGTGCGGTGCGATCGGTACAGGCCGTCGGCCTGCGGTTGCGGGGGCGGCGGCTCCGGCAGGTACGGCGGGTCGATGCGCACCCCGGCGGAGTCGGCCACCAGGCGCCTCGTCCTTCCCGTCACCCGCCTGATCATCCGCACCTGCGGCGGGAACAGGAACACCATGCCCAGGCCGAAGGTGAGGATCAGGCACAGGAACGTGGACGCGAGGGTGAGGAGCTCGGCGACGAGGAGTGCCGACAGCACCAGTACGTGACCGAACTTCCGCAGCATGCCACCAGTGTGGGCGACGGTCATCGATCCGTACATTGCACCTAGATACACCCCTGGCTGGTATCTAACGCGATTCACGGGAAAGGACGGCTTTCCTAGCGTCAAGGTCTATGAACGTCATCGAGGTTAAGAACCTCCACAAACGCTACAAGGACCAGGTGGCGGTGGAAGACGTGTCGTTCGAGGTCCGGGCCGGAGAGATCTTCGGAGTCCTCGGCCCGAACGGCGCCGGCAAGACCACCGCCGTGGAATGCGTGTCCGGGTTGCGGACCCCCGACCGCGGCACGATCCGCGTCGCCGGCATCGACCCCTTCCAGGACAGGGACGCGCTGCGCCGCGTGCTCGGCGTGCAACTGCAGAGCGCCGCGTTGCCCGACAAGATCAAGGTGTGGGAGGCGCTCGACCTGTACGCGTCCTTCTACACCGACCCCGAGGACTGGCGGGAGCTGATGGAGCGGGTCGGCCTGGTCGCCAAGCGCGACAGCAGGTTCGGCGAGCTCTCCGGCGGCCAGCGGCAGCGGCTGTCCGTCGCGCTCGCCCTGGTCGGCAGGCCGCGCATCGCGGTGCTCGACGAGCTGACCACCGGCCTGGACCCGCAGTCCCGCCGCGACACCAGGGAGTTGGTCGAGCACGTGCGCGACTCCGGCGTGACGGTCGTGCTCGTCACCCACTTCATGGAGGAGGCGGAGCGGCTCTGCGACCGGATCGCGCTCATCGACTCCGGCCGGGTCGTCGCCACCGACACTCCCGCCGGGCTCATCGCGCGGGTGGGCGGCGGGAAAAAGGTGCGCTTCCAGCCCTCCGCCCCGGTCGACGACTCCCTGTTGCTGGCCCTGCCGGAGGTCACGGACGTCAGCCGCGACGGCGACCAGGTCGTGGTGGCGGGCACCGGCGACCTCGCCGTGGCCGTCACGCTCGCGCTGGCCGAACACAAGATCGTCCCTGGTGCCCTGCACCTCGAGGAGAACACGCTCGACGACGCGTTCCTCGCTCTCACCGGAAGGAAGCCGGCGTGAAGAAGATCCTGGCCGTCGAGGCCAAGCTGTTCCTGCGTGACTGGGCCGCCGGGGCGTTCGCCCTGCTGCTCCCCGCCCTCCTCGTCGTGGGCATAGGCCAGATCCCCTACCTGCGGAAACCGGACCCGGCGTTCGGCGGGGAACGTTTCATAGACGCCCAGCTCCCCGCCCAGATGATCCTGCTCGCGCTGCTGACGGTCTCCTTCACCGTCCTGCCCACCACGCTGGCCACCTACCGCGAGCAGGGCGTGCTGCGCCGGATGTCGACGACCCCGGTGCACCCGTCCCGCCTCCTCGGCGCCCAGCTCCTGCTCAACCTGACCGTCGCCGCCCTCGGCGCGACCCTGGTGGTCGTCTCCGCACGCCTGGTGCTCGGCTCCCGCCTGCCCGCCCAGCTCCTGGGCTTCCTCCTGGTCTTCCTCCTGGGCGCCGCCGCCATGCTGGCCCTCGGCCTGGTGATCGCCTCGATCGCGTCCAACGGCAAGACCGCCCCCACCATCGGCTCCCTCGTGATGTTCCCCCTCCTCTTCGTGGCCGGCATGTGGATCCCCCGCGAGATCATGCCCGACCTCCTCCGCACGATCAGCGACTACTCGGTCGTAGGCCCCTTCGTCAACGCCATGCGCGACACCTGGTCCGGCGACTGGCCCCGGCTCCAGCACGTGGCCGTCATGGCCGCCGGCCTCGCCCTGTTCTCGGGCCTGGCCGTCAAACTCTTCCGCTGGGAGTAGACGCCCGCCGACGGCTCGGCTCGGAGGCCTTGCGGAGCCTGCGGGCGGGCCGGTGCGGGGAGCACCCGAGGGCGGGCTCTCCGGGGAGATGAAGCGCGGATAAGCTGACGGAGAGTCATCTTTGATCTCGTTGAGTGTCAAGAGGATCTAGGGGCCCGTTCTCTGCGGTAGGGCGCGCGCCGTCCGTCTGCTCTGGGGTCCCCTGTGGAGGTCGCAGTGGGGAAACCTGAGGCCGTTTACGAGAAGGTGTTCCGATACGGACCGGCTCCTACGGCGCTGCTGACGCCGGACTTCGTCATCTTCGCGGCCAATGACGCCTACCTGAAGGTCTCCGGCAGGCGTTCCGAGGACCTGGTCGGCAAGGTCATCTTCGAGGTCTTTCCCGGTGATCCCACGGACCCGGAGGCCAACGGGCCGGGGAGGCTGCGTGCCTCTCTTAAAAGGGTGCTGGAGACGGGCATACGGGACATCATGCCGCTGCAGAAGTACAGCGTCGAGGCGCCCGGAGGGCAGGGGGAGTTCCAGGAGCGCTACTGGAGCGTGGTCAACGCGCCCGTCCCGGGCCCGGACGGCCGGGTGGAGATGATCATTCACCGGGTCGAGGAGATCACCGGTCTGCTGCACCGGCTGCGCAGAGCCCGCGAGGCCGCCGGCGCCGACGCCCGGGCGGAGCTGGAGAGCATGGAGAACGAGGTGCACGCGCGCAGCCGCGAGCTCCAGGAACTCAACGCACGGCTCACCATGGCCCACGATCAGCAGCGTCGGCTCGCCACGGAGCTGCAGGAAGCGATCGAAAGGCAAAGGCGGTTCGTCTCCGACGCCTCCCACGACCTGCGCAACCCGATCACCGGACTGCAGATCCGGTTGGAGGACGCGCTCTCCGACCCTGAGGCCGACCCCCGGCAGGTCCTGGCCGCGGTGCTGCAGGACGCTCAGCGGCTCAACGATCTCGTCGCCGACCTGCTCGAACTCTCCCGCCTGGACGCCGGAGCGCCCGCCCCCGCCGAACCGGTCGATCTGGGGCACCTCGTCATGTGGGAGCTCGAACGCCACGACCTCACCCATCCGGTCGTCACCCGTCTCGCGGACGGCGTCGTCGTGTTCGCCTCCAGGGTCCGGCTGGCCCGGCTGCTGGGCAACCTGCTGACCAACGCCGACCGGCACGCCGAGCGCGAGATCCGGGTCAGCGTGGCCGCCGAGCCGCCTGACGCGGTGCTGGAAGTCGTCGACGACGGGCGGGGGATCCCGCCGGGCGAGCGTGAGCGGATCTTCGAACGCTTCTTCCGCTCGGATCTCGCCCGCCGTAAGGAGCCGGGAGGCACCGGTCTGGGCCTGGCCATCTGCCGTGAGATCGCCCGAGCCTACGGCGGCCGCGTCTACGCCGCCGGCAACCCTTCCGGAGGCGGACGTCTCGTCCTGCGCCTCCCTCTGGCCAAAGAAACTAGCAGTGGTAGGTTAGCGCCAGCGCCGTCCAAGACCACGACCCGGGAGGACCCCGACATGCGCCGTACCGTTTTCAACGAGGACCACGAGGCGTTCCGCCAGACCCTGCGCGCCTTCATCGAGGCCGAGGTGACCCCCCACTACGAGCAGTGGCTCGCCGAGGGCCAGGTGCCGCGGGAGTTCTACTACAAGCTCGGCGAACTGGGCGTCTTCGGCATCGAGGTGCCCGAGGAATACGGCGGCGCCGGCATCGACTCGTTCAAGTTCACCGCGATCCAGTCCGAGGAGACGGCCCGCGCCGCGGTGTCCTTCGGCGGCTCCGGCGTCCACGTCGCGCTGTGCCTGCCCTACCTGCTCAGCCTGGGCACAGAGGAGCAGAAGCAGCGCTGGCTGCCGCCGTTCGTCACCGGTGAGACCATGTTCGCGATCGCGATGACCGAGCCGGGCACCGGCTCCGACCTCGCCGGGATGACGACCACGGCGAAGCTGTCGGAGGACGGCACCCACTACGTGCTCAACGGCGCGAAGACGTTCATCACCGGCGGCGTGCACGCCGACCGCGTCATCGTCTGCGCCCGCACCTCGCCCCCGAAGCCGGAGGACCGCCGCTTCGGGATCTCGCTGCTGGTCGTGGACACCAAGGCCGAGGGCTACTCCGTCGGGCGCAAGCTCGACAAGCTCGGCCTGAAGACGTCCGACACGGCGGAGCTGGCGTTCCAGGACGTGAAGGTGCCCGTCGAGGACCTGCTCGGCGAGGTGGACAAGGGCTTCTCCTACCTCGGCCAGAACCTGCCGCAGGAGCGCTTCAGCATCGCCTACGGCGCGTACGCGCAAGCCACGGCGGCGGTGGAGTTCGCCAAGAAGTACGTCCAGGAGCGTCTCGTCTTCGGCAAGCCGGTGGCGTCCTTCCAGAACACCAAGTTCGAGCTGGCCGCCTGCCAGGCCGAGGTGGACGCCGCCCAGGCGGTCGTCGACCGCGCGCTGGAGGCGCTGGACGCCGGTGAGCTCACCCCCGCCGAGGCGGCCTCCGCCAAGTTGTTCTGCACCGAGGTCGCGCACCGCGTCATCGACCGCTGCCTGCAGCTCCACGGCGGCTACGGCTTCGTCAACGAGTACCCCATCGCCCGCCTCTACGCCGACAACCGCGTCAACCGCATCTACGGCGGCACCTCCGAGGTCATGAAGATGATCATCGCCAAGGACATGGGCCTCTGACGGACGGCCGGATCCGTCGGCGCGTGGCGGATCCGGCGTTCTGTGGTCCCCCCGGCTCTCCCGCGGCGCGCCGACCGGGCCGACCCGGACGGCGTGACGTACGGGCGGGTGTGACGTGAGTCACTCGGGGGCATAGTGCTGGCAGAGGTGACGAAGGGGGCGACACCGTATGTCGGGGATGATTCGCACGTCCTATCACGCTGTCGGGGCCGGGCTGGGAGTGCTGGGGCTCGCGGTCGGTCTGGTCGCGCCTGCTTCTGCTCGTCCACGAGAAGAGACGGTGAGAGCGCTCGCCGTGACCACTTCCCTTCAGGATTACCTGGAGGAGATCATGCGGACGCTTCCCGGGAGGGGGAGCGAGCGCTTTGTGGAAGGGCGCGGCGCGGAAGTGGCGAGGGTGGGGGCGGGTGTGTCGGCCGCCCGGTCCGGACGGCTCGCCTGGGCGCGAACGGTGCTGGCGCGGGTCGGCTACCGGGTGGTGCGGGTGACCGACACCGGCACGCGCCGGGACTATCTGGTGATCCGGGAGCCGGCGCCATGCCGCCGGTGCTGGGGCACCTACGTGCTGCCGGCGGGCGGGCGGAGCCGGGCGACCGTGGTCGAGGTGCCGCATCCGCGCTCCGACGAGCACACCGAGGCCTTCGGGACCGAGGCGTTCCAGGCCCTCAACGCCTCGGCGCTTCTCATCGCCGGCACGCATCGCGCTGCCAACAGGAGTGCGGCGTCGGACGTGGCGCACAACGGGGGCAGCGCGTTCACGGCGGTCCACCGCAGGCTCACCGCCAGGGGGACTCTCGTCCTGCAGTACCACGGCTTCGGGCGCGCGGGGCGCGCACGGTATCCGCAGGTGGTGATCAGCGACGGGGTCGACCGCAAGGGTACGGGGGCCAGGCCGCCCGCCCACCTGCGTCGTCTGGAACGGAATCTGCGGGCGCGGGGAATCAGCGCGGGAGTGTTCGACGGAACCCGCTGGCGTGACCTGGGGGCCACCCGCAACGTCCAGGGCGCCCACACCCGAGCGCAGGGCGGTCGTTTCGTCCATATGGAGCACGCCCCTGAGATCCGCCGCTCCGAGGCGGAGCGTACACGGGCGATCAGAGCGGTCAGGATGACCTTTCCCTGACCCCGCGGAATCGAGGGGACCTGTGAAGGCCGCCGGGAGGACCGTTGGGGCGGTCTTCCGGCGGCCTTACTCGTTTCGGGGTGTCTTCGAGGTCACTGGCGGGGGGAGGTGAGGTGGGGGTTGCGGGCCAGGAGCACGCCGAGGGCGGCGTAGCCGACGATGAGGTGGGTGCCGCCGACCCAGCCGGAGACCTGGGCGCCGAACATGGCGTAGGAGGGGACGGCGACCAGGGCCCAGCTCTCGGCGATCAGCGGCCACCAGCGCAGGGCGCCGCGCCAGCGGGCGGCGAAGGCCAGCTTGACGCCGATGATCGCCATGCCCAGCATCGACAGCGGCCAGAAGAGGTCGAGGGTCATCAGCCAGGCGTCGTCGCCGACGGACCTCGGCAGGACGCCGTGCAGCAGCGACCAGACGGCGGCCAGGCCCAGGAACACGGCCTCGACGCGCAGGGCGATCCGGGCGGCGCGGGAGGTGCCGATGGCCCGGGTCCTCATCTGCACCCACAGCAGGCAGAACACGCCGAGCTGGAACAGCAGGCCGGTCAGGTCGACGATCCGGACGCCGGCTCCCTTGCCGCCCTCGCTGCCGAGCACGAGGGTGGCGGCCGCCCAGCAGAGCGCCCCGGTGGTCAGGCCCAGGCCGGCGAGGCGGACGGCGCGGGCGTCGACCGGTCCGCCGTCGGCGGAGGAAGGGTCCCCGGCGCCGAGGTCCGTGCGGGCCCTGGCGGGCTGGTTGGTGATGTGCGTTTCCATGATTCCTTCTCCCGGAACTCTTGGGGCTCTCGAAGCGCGGCCCAGGTGCGCCGCGGTGAGTCCACGATCCGTACCCGGCGTCCCAAGCCGGCAGAGCCGCCCATCCCGGATCCGCGCCCGGAAATCTCGGGCTGTGTCCTAGGACTCCAGACCCAGGGCAAAAGCGGAAATGACGTCCACAATGTCGGTGTGGCAGAGGTCAGCGCGGCGCGTTCGGGCACGGTGGACATGGCGGAGACGACGCGGGCGGAGGGTGTGAGGGCGGCGCGTTCGTCCGTGGCTCCGGCGGTCCTGACGGTTCTGGCGGTCGCGTTCGCCGTCGGCACGGTGGTGCTGGACGCGGGCAACCGGGGGGTGACGCTGCCGCCGAACACCGGGCTGGAGAAGTACGGCCGGCTGGCGGCCCTGTCCGGACTGGCCCAGGCGCTGCCGGGAGCGCTGCTGCTGCGGCGGCTGCCGCGGCATCCCGTCGCCTGGGTGCTCGCCCTGTCGGGGTTGCACTGGACGGTGAACGGGTTCGCGGGGGCCTGGGCGGTGCGCGGGCTCTACGTGTCACCGGATCTGCCGGGCGTCCCGCTCGCCTACTGGCTCTTCACCCGGTTCGGCGCGGCGCTCATGCTCGGACTGCCGTTGCTGCTCCTGCTGTTCCCCGACGGGCGACTGCCTGCGGCCAGGGGGTGGCGGTGGCCGTCGGCCGCCAGCCTGGTCCTGACGGCGCTGCTCCCGGTGGTGTGGGCGTTCGTGCCCGCGGACGTGGTGATGGACGTCCAGGGCGAGCCGCTGCCCCCCGAGGAGATCCGGCTCGACCTCGACCCCCTCGGCGTCGGCCTGCCGGACGCGTTCTGGCGGCCCGTGCTGCAGACCGCCCAGCTCGTCATAGCGCTGAGCCTCGTGGTGCCGTTCGCGGTCATGGTGCACCGCTACCGGGGCTCGGACGCCGAGCGGCGGGCCCAGATCCGCTGGCTGACCTGGGCGGCGCTGGTGAACATGTTCGTGGTGATGCTGGTGCTGGTGACCTCGTCGCAGATCCCCTCACTGCTGCTGTTCCTCGGGTTCTCGCTGGTCTCCGGCGCCGTCTTGGTCGCGGTGAGCAAGTACCGGCTGTACGACATCGACCGGGTGCTCCCGGCGACTCTCCTGTACGGCGTGCTCGCGGCCCTGGTCGTCGCGATCGACGTCGCCGTGTTCACCGTCGCGGGCAGCGTCCTGGGCGAACGGGACTCCGCGCTCACCGCGATCGTGATCGTCGCGGTCGGGTACGCGCCGCTGCGGACCTGGTTGTGGCGGGCGGCGCGCAGGCTGGTGCGGGGCTCGCGCGACGACCCGTACGCCACGGTCTCGACGCTCGCCGCGCGGCTGGACCAGGCGAGCGGCCCGGACGAGCAGCTCGCGGCGCTGGCCCGCACGGTCGCCGACGCGTTCCGGCTGCCCTACGTCCGGGTGGAGATCGAACGGCCGGACGGGGCGCGTTCGGTGGTCGAGCACGGTACGCCGCGCGGCCCGTCGGTGTCGTTGCCGGTCGTCTACTCCAAGGACGCGGTGGGACGGCTGGTGCTGTGCCGGGCCGAGCTGTCGGAGCGGGACCAGCGGCTGCTGGGCGACCTCGTCCGGCAGGCCGCGGCGGCGGCGCGCGCCAGCGAGCTCAGCGAGGACCTGCAGCGCATCCGCGCGCAGCTCGTCGTGGCCCGCGAGGAGGAGCGGCGGCGGCTGCGGCGCGACCTGCACGACGGGCTCGGGCCGAGCCTGGGCGCGGTGGCGCTGCGGATCGAGCTGGCCCGCAACCTCGCCCGCACCGAGCCGGAGAGGTCCGACGCGATCCTGGAGCAGACGGCCGCCGAGGTGTCCGGGGTGATGGCCGACGTGCGAAGGCTCGTCCACGACCTGCGCCCGCCCGCGCTGGACGAGCTCGGGCTGCTGCGCGCCGTCCAGCAGCACGCCGACCGGGTGCGCTCCAGCGGCCTGCGGATCGTCGTGTCCGGCGGGGAGGGGCTGGACGCGCTGCCCGCCGCCGTTGAGGTCGCGGCGTACCGGATCGTGTCGGAGGCGCTCGCGAACGTCGTGCGGCATTCGGGCGCGGGCCGGTGCGACATCACGCTGGACGTGCGCGAGGGGGTGCTGGAGGTCCTCGTCCAGGACGACGGTTCGGGCATCGGCCCCGACACCGAGGCGGGCGTCGGGATGTCGTCGCTGCGGGAGCGCGCGTCCGAGCTGGGCGGCGACTGCGCGGTCGTCTGCCCGCCTGAGGGCGGCACACTGGTCCGCGCGAGGTTGCCGTGGGAGAGGGAGACCACCGATGCCCGATGAGCCGATCCGGGTGCTGCTCGCCGACGACCACCCGGTGTACCGGGACGGGCTGGCGATGCTGCTGGACTCCAATCCCGGCCTGGAGGTGGTCGGCACGGCCGGGACCGGGTTCGAGGCGGTGGAGCGCGCCGCGGAGCTCCAGCCGGACATCGTGGTGATGGACGTGGGGATGCCCGGCCTGGACGGGATCGAGGCGACCCGCCGGGTCGTGGCCGACAGCCCGCACATCGGCGTCGTGGTGCTGACGATGTCGGAGGAGGACGCGACGCTCTTCGCCGCGATGCGGGCCGGGGCGCGCGGCTACCTGCTGAAGGGCGCGAACCAGGCGGAGATCGTCCGCGCGATCGTCGCGGCCTCCCACGGCGACGTGATCTTCGGCCCGTCGGTCGCGCGCAGGGTCGCGGAGTTCTTCACGGGTCCGACGCCGCCGTCCCGGGGGCGTTCCGACGATCCGGCGTTCCCCCGGCTCACGCCGCGTGAGCGGGAGATCCTCGATCTGGTCGCCGCGGGGAGGTCCAACGCCCACATCGCGGAGGTCCTGTTCCTGTCGCCCAAGACGGTCCGTAACCACGTGTCGAACGTCTTCACCAAGCTGCACGTGGCGGACCGCGCCGAGGCGATCATCCGGGCCCGCGACGCGGGTCTCGGCCGCTGAGCGGATGAACGCGAATTACTTTCAAGTAGGGGGTGACTTGGCTCACTTGGCGATGTAGAACTTATTTCAGTTCGTCAGAGTGAGGAGTGTCACATGCAAGAAGATGGCGTGCACAGACCGGGGTTTCCTGCGTTGTCGCGTCGGGGATTCATGGTTGGAATTGGTTCTACATTGGGGGTCGCCGCCTTCGGGCTGCGGCCCTCTTCGGCCCGGGCGGCGGCGCCCGCGGCGCCGATCGCGTCCGGTTCGCACGTTCCGGCCCTGGTGATCGGCACCGGGTACGGCGGGTCCGTCGCCGCGCTGCGGCTGGCGCAGGCGGGCGTCGACGTGCACATGGTCGAGATGGGCATGGCGTGGGACACGCCCGGGTCCGACGGGAAGATCTTCTCGGGGATGCTGAGCCCGGACCAGCGCGCCTACTGGCTGCGCACCAAGACCAAGCAGCCCCTCAGCAACTTCCTCGGCTTCCCGATCGACAAGACCATCCCCAAGTACACCGGGATCCTCGACGCCGAGGAGTTCAGCGGCATCACCGTCTACCAGGGCCGCGGCGTCGGCGGCGGTTCGCTGGTCAACGGAGGCATGGCCGTCACGCCCAACCGGGCGAACTTCGGCGGCATCCTCCCGTCGGTGGACGCGAACGAGATGTACGACGTCTACTACCCGCGCGCCAACGCGGGGCTCGGCGTCGCCAACGTCGACCCGGCCTGGTGGGAGAGCGCCGCCTGCTACCAGTACGCCCGGGTCGGCCGCAAGCACGCCCAGCGCTCCGGCTTCCCCTTCGTCTTCGTGCCCAACGTCTACGACTGGGACTACATGGAGCAGGAGGCGGCGGGAGCCGCCCCCAAGTCGGCGCTGGCCTCCGAGGTCATCTACGGCAACAACTACGGCAAGAAGACGCTGCAGCAGACCTACCTCGCCCAGGCCAAGGCGACCGGACGGGTGGCGATCTCGCCGCTGCACAAGGTCGCCTCGGTCGCACCCGCCGCAGGCGGCGGCTACACGGTGACCATCGAGCAGATCAACACCACCGGCGACACCGTCGCCACCAAGACGGTGACCGCCGACCGGGTGTTCTTCGCGGCCGGAAGCGTCGGCACCAGCAAGTTGCTGGTGAAGCTGAGGGCCACCGGCGCGCTGCCGAACCTCAACGGCGAGGTGGGCAAGGGCTGGGGCGACAACGGCAACGTCATGTGCGGCCGCGCCAACCACATGTGGGATCCGACCGGCAGCGTCCAGTCGTCCATGCCCACCGCCGGCATCGACAACTGGGCGGCCGGAGGGGCGTTCGCCGAGGTCGCGCCGATTCCCGCCGGCCTCGAGACCTACGCCTCGCTCTACCTGTCGATCACCAACAACCCCAACCGGGCGGAGTTCTCCTGGAACGCCGCCGCGGGCAGGGCCGACCTGAACTGGCAGACCGCCTGGAAGCAGCCGGGCATCACCATGGCCAAGACCATCTTCGACAAGATCAACTCCAAGGAGGGGACGATCTACCGGACCGACCTCTTCGGCACCTACAAGATCTGGGGCGACCACCTCACCTACCACCCGCTCGGCGGCGCCGTGCTGAACAAGGCCACCGACAACTACGGCCGCCTCCGCGGCTACTCCGGCCTGTACGTCATCGACGGCGCCCTCATCCCCGGCAACACCAGCGTCAATCCGTTCGTCACCATCACAGCGCTCGCGGAACGGAACATAGAGAAGATCATCGCCACGGACCTGTGACGATGACCTGAGGACGGAGCCGGCCGCGGGCGCGTGTGGCCGGCCTTTTCCATTCCCGGGAAGTCCCCGCGCGTTCAGCCCCGCGATCTCCCGCCGGCTGCAGCGCGCGTCATGCGGTGAGCCGGCCATTGTCCGCCTGTTCCGGCGGTCCGGCATCGGGGAGACCACCGGCCTCCACGCCCGGGGGCAGAGGTCTATGCCGGCGAACACCGAGCCGGGCCACACGCTGTTCCGCGGAACAGGGCTTTTCCACCGGGATCCTTTGAGAATGGCGGCGTCGCACTCCACCCCCCTCCAAAGGAGAGAACATGCGGCTTTTCCGCCTTCTCATGGGCACGGCCCTGGCGGGCCTGGCGTCCTCGCTCTTCCTCGCGCCCGCGCAGGCCTCGGCACCCGAGTACGTGGCGCTCGGCGACTCCTACTCGTCCGGGACGGGCGCGGGCTCGTACACGAACCTGCTGTGCACGCGCAGCGCCAACGCCTACCCGGCCCTGCTCGCGGCCGGCCGTCCCGGAACGACGTTCAAGTTCGTCGCGTGCGGTGGCGCCACCATCCCCGACGTCGTCGCCGACCAGCTCTCGGCGCTCAGCGCGAACACCACCCTGGTGACGATCAGCATCGGCGGCAACGACGCCGGTTTCGCCAACACCATGCTCTCCTGCAAGTACAGCACCACCACCCAGTGCCGGTCGGCCCTGGAGGAGGGCCAGGAGTTCGTCCGAGAGGAACTCCCCGCCAAGCTCGACTCGCTGTATTCCCAGATCCGCTCCCGCGCGCCCCAGGCCGAGGTGGTCGTCGTCGGTTATCCCCACCTCTACAAGCAGGGCGGCCTGTGCCTGGGCGGTCTCGGCTCCACCAAACGCGACATGATCAACGCGGCTTCCGACGTCCTGGCGGAGGTCCTGGCCTCCCGCGCCGCCGCGGCCGGCTTCACCTTCGCGGACGCCCGCCCCGGCTTCGCAGGGCACGAGATCTGCACCGCCGACGAGTGGATCGACGCCTCCAACGTCCACCCCACCGCCACCGGCCACGCCCGGGGCTACCTCCCGGTCGTCACCGCGGCCGAGGGCTGACGCCCGTCACGACGAGACGGCCGCCTCACCCGTGTCCCGGGTTCTGGGACACGGGTGAGGCGGCCGGCCTTTCTCATGCTCAGGGAGGCCGCTCACCGTTCCAGTTCGCGAACGACGTACTGGTGGGAGTTCGGCTGTACGGCCAGGTCGCCCTTGAACGGGTGGTTGAGCTGCACCATGAGGAACAGGTTGACGGCGATCACGGTCGTCACTCCGGCCACCATGAGGTAGTGCAGGCGGGCGTTCTCCAACCCGAAGAGCAGGCAGAACGCGAGGGTCGCCGAGCTGGAGATGAGCATCGCCACCCACAGCGACGTGTCGAGGTAACCTTCGCGGCCCCCGATGTCGAGCTCCTGGTGCGCGACGCTGACCTCCATGAGCTCGCGGGTGGCCTCTGCGACGAACGCCGCCTGCGTCGCGTTGGTCGGCTGGAGCCTCGAGATCTCGGTGAGCAGCCGGTCCAACGCGTGCAGGGGCGCCATGGGGCTTCCTTTGCCGGGAGGCCATGACTCGACCACCGCCTTCTCGTAGGCGAGCACGTGCTCGACGATCCGCTGCTGGGCGTCCTTCCCCATGACCTGGCTCGTCTGCGCGATGGCCATGAGCGAGAAGGCCTCGGAGCGCGCCGCGTTCTTCGCCTCGACGCGGTTCTCGTGCAGGTCGACCAGGATGAACCCGGCCGACACCGCGTAGATGACACCGATCACAGCGAGAAGGAATCCCGCGACGTCGTTGTGGCGCCGCTCGCCCAGCACCGGGAAGTGCCGGCGGATCAGTGCCTGCAGCCCGGCGACCAGCATGGGCAGGCCGACGATGAGCAGCAGGCCGGAAAGCCAGGCCGGCAGCGTGGCCAGGAACGAGGTGATGCGGACCAGTTCGCGAAAGGCAACGGCCGTCTCCACTGTCCCTCCGGTGGTTCCTGGCATGGTCACGATCGCGGTGCCGGTCCGGCTTCCCGGGCGGGCGCCCGGCGGACGGGAACGCTGATGTCTCTTTCCGTAATGGTATCGGCGCTGTACGTGATGATCGGAGGTGGGGGCTCCGGCAGCCGGCCGCGGCACCGCCCGGCAGCCTGCCCGGACCGCTATCGGAACGGTCCAAAGGGGCGGACGGGCGAGTGCCGGGAGAAGGGCGCGGTCAGGGTCTTCCGACGAGGGGAGCGGCGCGGCGGCGGATGAGGGAGGCGTGGGGGCAGAGGGCGGGGGGCTGGAGGCGGGCCGGGTCGTTGGCCTTGATGGCGAGGCTCACCAGGGATTCCAGGAGGGAGAGGTCGCTGTCGGAGTCCAGGCGGACGCGGATCCAGGAACTGTGCGGGGGGATGTCGACGCGGCCGGAGTCCAGGAGAGCCGGGGTGAGCCGGTGGATGAGGGGATGGGCGAGGCGGACCTCCGCCCGGTCGTCGTGGTGGAAGTGCACGATCTGGCGGCCGGAGAGGGACAGGGCCTGGCCGGGGGGCGCGTCTGCGCGGCACAGGACCAGGGGCCAGTCGCGGAAGCGGTCGATGGCCGGTTCGGTGAACGGAACGGGGGTGGGGAGGCGTCCTCGACTCATGCCGCCAGCGTGGCCGAAGACCGGGGGGAGTGGTCGGTGAGCAGGCGTCTTGGTGGGATTTCGCGGTTCCAGGTGCCTTCCAGGAAGGCCTGATCCGGCGGAGAAGGCGTCCTGGAAGAGGTGGAGAACCGGCGGAGAGATGTCCGGTCGGTGAACTTCCGACCAAGTAGATGATCTCTCCCCGAAGCGGAGGGCATCCTGATGTATCACATCGGGGTGGCAATGATCCGGGGGACGGGCGAGAGGGATAGATAGGGCGTTGACTTCCTATCTCGACCTTAAAGCGGAGTTTTCCCGCGATCTGGTCGCATGTCTGGACGGCGTAGAGCCGGGCGTGCTGACCGAACGCACCGGGCTGCTGGAGACGACGGTCCGGTCCCTGCTGGCCGGGCACGGCGAACTGATGTCTTGGGAGGTCGTCAGCGCGTGCCTGGCCGCAGCCGATGACGAGGCCGCCGGCCGGATGCGCGGCCGGTGGGCGGCGGTCGAGCGGGCCATGTGGGACGAGCGGGGGGACGGGCCGCGCGCCGCGTTCGAGAAGGACCCCCGCGGCAGGCCGGCGAAGATCGTCGAGATGTTCCAGCCGAAGGTCCCGTGGCGGCGGTTGACCGCGCGGCACCCCGTGACGTTCGAACCGTGGGCCGAACCGGCCTTCGAGGCCGTCCGGAGCCTTCCCGACCCGGCCTCGGCCGGCGACCTCCGGGAGTTCTACGGACTGCTGGCGCGGCTGCGGACCTGGGCGGGGTCCCCGCCCCAGACCGAGCTCGAACGCAGGTCGTGGGGCGCGCTGCCCGACGCCACCGTCAGCGCGATGCTCCAGAAGGACCGCTGGCGGACGCCCAGCGACCGGGAGCGGCGCAGGATCGGCTATTTCGCGGCCGCCTGCGGCCTGCCCGAACCGGAGGTCGCCCGCTGGGTCGAGGGCTACGACCGGCTCCGCTACCTGCCCCCGCCGGACGACCCGGTCCGCGCCCGTGCCGAGGCCGCTGAGGCGGCAGAACAGCTGGCCGAGGCCCGCGCCGAAAGCGACCGCCTCAAGAAGGCCCAGGCCGAGACCCTCGAGCGGCTGGCCGAGGCCCGCGCCGAGGCGGCCGAGCTGCGCGAACGGCTCACGGCGGTCCGGGCCGAGGCGGCGGAGCTGCGCGGACGCCTCGCCGCGGACGAGGAGGCCCGGCCGGGCCGGTGGCGGCACCCGTACGTCCGCCGGACGGCGTCCGCGGTGATCGGGGCGGCGCTGTTCGCCTCGGGCGCGCTGGCCGGCGTCGTCGTGGACAACCCGCCGGGGGGCTCCTGCTTCGAGGGCACCCTCCGACTGGTCGGTTCGACCGCCTTCGAGCACATGGCCCGGACCGTCGCGTCCGGTTACGAGGAGCTGTGCCCGGACGCGACGGTCGAGGTGGAGGCGATCGGCTCCAACGAGGGGGCGCGCCTCCTGGCCGACCCCGGCACCGACGCCGCGACCACGATCGCGATGCACGACGGCCATCTGCGGGCCGACTCCGCCGAGGTCAGGCTCCGGGGCTTCCAGGGCCTGGCGGTCTCCCTCGTCTCGTTCGCCGTCGTCGTCAACAAGGACACGGACGTCGCCGGGCTGTCGGCCGCGGACCTGCGCTCCGTCTACGCCGAGGACGCCGGCCCCGTGAACTGGAGGCGCCTGGGCGGCGCGGACCTGCCCATCCGCCTGATCGGCAGGAACGAGGGCAGCGGCACCCGCACGATCTTCGAGGAGCGGGTCCTCACCGGACCCGAGCCGCGCCTGTCGTCCCGGGACTGCCTGACCAGGGACGAGCTCTACGCGGGTTCCCGCCTCATCCGCTGCGAACGCAGCAGCCAGAGCCAGGTCCTCGACCTGGTCGGCAGGACTCCCGGCGCGATCGGCTACTCCGAACTCCAGGAGGCCGCCGACACCCGAAGGCACCCGAACCTGCGTGTCCTGGCCCTGGACGGCCGGAAGCCGGACGCCTCCGCCGAGCCCGGCGGCTACCCCTTCATCGCCCCTGAGGTCTTGTACACCCGCGGCGTCCCGGCCAACGGGACCCCCGCCTCGGCCTTCCTCACCTTCCTCACCACCGGTACCGCCAGGAGCCTCCTCGAGCGGCTCGGCGCCCCTCCGTGCGTCGGCCCCACCGAGCCCATGGCGGCCCTGTGCGGCCCCGCCTGACGGCGCGGCCCGCAGCTTCCCGGAGGCCTCGGACCAGCGGATCCGCGGGCGGGCCTTCTTGAAGGGGCCAAGGTCCCTCGGCACGGGGACCTTGGGGTCTGCGGCCGGAGAAGGGGAGGTGGGAGGCTCAAAAGCGGAGGAATGGGTAGAGGAAGAAGGAGGCAGGTCATGGCGCCGTTGACCGAACAAGAGGTCCTGACCTGTGTGGAGGCCGCTGGAAGGGCGCCCTCCATCCACAACACGCAGCCCTGGTTGTTCCTGCCCGAAGGGGACAGGATCGAAGTGCACGCCGACCCGTCGCGGAGGCTGCCCTCCGTCGACCCGCAGGGGAGGGCGCTGCATCTCAGCCTGGGGGCCGCCGTCCTGAACCTCTGCCTCGCGGTGGCGGCGACGGGCCGCCGGCCCTTCCTCGACCTGCTGCCCACACCGGGGGACACGCGGCACGTCGCCACCGTCACGGTCGACGGGCCCTACACGATGGACGACGACGAGCGGGGGCTGTACGCGGCGATCGGGGAGCGGCGCACCAACCGGCACCCGTTCCTCGATACCCCGGTCCCGCCCGAGGCGTCGCGCCGGCTGGAGGAGGCCGCGCTGCTCCAGGGAGCGGTGCTGAAATTCGTGGGGGCGCCCGAGAGGGAGCTGCTGCTGGGCCTGGCGCGGACCGCGGACGAGCGCAAGCGGGACGACGCGGCCTACCGGGCCGAGCTGCGCAACTGGACGACCGACGACCCCTACCGGGAGGACGGGGTCCCGCTGGACGCCCTGGGCCCCTGGAACGAGGACGACACCGTTCCGATCCGGGACTTCACCCCCGATCTGGAGCGGTCCGGGACGCCGGGCCGGGAGTTCGAGTCCGAACCGGTGATCGCCGTCCTGTCGATCATCGGCCAGGACACGCCGGCCGACTGGCTGCGCGCGGGGCAGGCGCTGGAACGCGTCCTGCTGGAGGCGACCCGGCTGGGGCTGGCGATCAGCCTGTTCACCCAGCCGCTGGAGCACTCCGACCTGCGGGCGCTGCTGGCCGACCCCACAGGACGGACGCACGTCCAGGCGATCCTGCGGTTCGGCTACGCGGCGGAGACGACGCCGCTCACGGCGCGCCGTCCGGCGGAGGAGGTCATCGCGCACGGCAGGCCGCTGCCGCTGCGCCCGACCCGGCTGGGCTGAACGTCCGGACGGGCCCGGCCGTGCCGGGCCCGTCCGGAGAGCGGATCAGCGCATGTCGCGCGGGTCGCGTGTCTCGTGGCGTCCCCGGGGCGCGGCCGAACCGGGAGGCAGGCCGCCTCCGGCGCGGCCGCCCTCGACGGCGGCCATGGTCTTGCGCGCGGTCAGCAGCCCCAGCGCGATCATGCCCGCGCCCAGCACGAAGTGCAGCCAGTCGTCCGCGCTGTTGACGGGCACGAAGTTGGCGGCATGGTCCTTGTTGATCAGCAGGCCGTAGATCCACAGGGCCAGGTAGGCGGCGCCGCCCCAGACGAGGAAGGCCTTGGCGGTGCCCGGCGAGCGGCCCAGGGTGAGGCCCAGGACGCCGAAGAGAATGTGGACCAGGTTGTGCAGGATCGACACCTGGAAGATGCCGAACAGCATGGCCCCGGATGTGTGTCCGGCGAGTTCCATGGACCCGTAGTTCGTGGTGATGCCGGGGATGAAGCCGAGGATCCCCACGAGGAGGAAGAGCGCGCCCACCGCCATCGCCGCCTTGCAGACGGCCGGCTTCGTGCCGCGGCGGGTGATCGTTGATCCGGTTGATCCCGATGTTCGAGCCATGATGACCGACCTCCGGTGAATTCAGATCCTTTAATTGTAGCTAAATCGGGTTGATTTCCCAGAAAGCCGGTTCGTGGATTTTTATTTTGCCTTTATGGGGGATGTTTTTGGTGGGCCGGGTTCCATGAACATAGAGTCGGCTCCCTGCGGGCTCGACGGCTCCGCACCCTGTCCCACCTGCCGACGAGGTCCCCATGACCCATCTCGCCGCCGTCCGCGGCGCACTGCCCGGGCACCGCTACACGCAGTCCGAGATCACCCGGACGTTCGTCCGGGAGTGGGGCCTTCGGGACGGGAGCCGGGCGCTGCTGGAGCGGCTGCACCGGAACGTCGGAGTGGAATTCCGGCACCTCGCCCTGCCTATCCAGCGTTATATAGAAATCTCCGATTTCGGGGAGGCGAACGACGCCTACGTCGACAGCGCCCTCGACCTCGGAGCCGAAGCGGCCGGGACGGCGATCGCGGAGGCGGGGCTCGACCCCCGCGACATCGACCTGATCCTGCTGGTGTCGACGACCGGCGTCGCGGCGCCCTCCCTGGACGCACGGCTCGTCGAACGGCTCGGGCTGCGCCACGACGTCAAACGCCTCCCGCTGTTCGGGCTCGGCTGCGCCGGCGGGGCCGCAGGGCTCGC
The DNA here is from genome assembly GCF_039871655.1 of Actinocorallia sp. B10E7. Lineage (NCBI taxonomy): Bacteria > Bacillati > Actinomycetota > Actinomycetes > Streptosporangiales > Thermomonosporaceae > Actinocorallia > Actinocorallia sp. B10E7. The sequence continues at coordinate 665,438 of NZ_JBDPLZ010000001.1, read as the reverse complement.
CCGCGCCCACGACTACCTGCGCGGCTGGCCCGAGCACACGGCGCTCCTGCTGTCGGTCGAACTGTGCTCCCTGACGCTGCAGCGCGACGACTTCTCCGTCGCCAACTTCGTGGGAAGCGCCCTGTTCGGCGACGGCGCGGCGGCCGCCGTGGCCTGCGGCGCCGCCCGGAAGACCGACGGCCCCGCCGTGGTCGCGACCCGGAGCCGCTTCTACCCCGGGACCCGGCACGTGATGGGCTGGCAGGTCTCCGCGAAGGGCTTCCAGGTGATGCTCGACCCCGGCATCCCCGACCTCGTCCGCGCCCACCTCGCCCACGACGTCGACGACTTCCTCGCCGAACACGGCCTGACCGCCAAGGACGTCACCGCCTGGGTCTGCCACCCCGGCGGCCCGAAGGTCCTCGAGGCGATCGCCGAGACCCTGGACCTGCCCGACGGCGCCCTGGACGTCACCTGGAGCTCCCTGGCCCGCAACGGCAACCTCTCGTCCGCGTCCGTCCTGCACGTCCTGCGCGACACCCTCGCTCTGCGTCCCGAACCCGGCACCCACGGCCTCCTGATGGCCCTCGGCCCCGGATTCTGCGCCGAACTCGTCCTCCTGCGCTGGTGACCCCGTGTCCTTCTGGTATCCGGCCCTCATCCTCCTCGTCGCGGCGGAACGCCTCGCAGAGCTCGCCGTGGCCCGCGCCAACACCCGCTGGAGCCTCGCCCACGGCGGGATCGTCGTCGGCCGCGCCCACTACCCGTGGCTCGTCCTCCTGCACACCGGTCTCCTGGCCGGCTGCCTCCTGGAGACGGCCCTGGCCCACCGCCCCTTCATCCCGGTCCTCGGCTGGCCCATGCTCGCCCTCGCCGTCGCCGCCCAGGTCCTGCGCTGGTGGTGCATCCTCACCCTGGGCCGCCAGTGGAACACCCGGGTGATCGTCGTCCCCGGCCTGCCCAGGGTCACCCGCGGCCCCTACCGCCTCTCCCGGCTCCCCCACCCCAACTACCTGGCCGTGGCCCTGGAGGGCGTAGCCCTCCCCCTGGTCCACACCGCCTGGATCACGGCCCTCGTCTTCACCGCCCTCAACACGGCGGCCCTGACCGTCCGCATCCGCTGCGAGTCCCAGGCCCTCCGCACCCACCTGCGCCCGGCACCCCCTCCCGAACACGCCTGACCGCCGGCCCCCGCCCTTCCTCACCCGCGGGACGGCCGGCGCGGCCCCGCCCGGTGAGGACGGGCCCGGTCAGGACAGGGGGAGGTAGCTCCGGAGGGTCTCCTGGAAGCCGTCGCGCGCCCTGATCCGACGGACGACGAGAGGCTCGCTCCGCCCGAGGACCGCCCGGAGCGCGATCTCGGACGGCAGCGGGAGAACACCGCCGCCCAGGAGGAGCGGATCGGCCAGTACGGTGCGGACGCCCTGTTCACCGGAGACGAAGCGCCCGGCGGTCCAGCCGTGCGTCTCGTTCCAGACCAGTGCGTGCGTCCCGGTGACGATGGTCGCGTCGACGGGCCCGCTGGGATCGAGCCAGACCCTGTCGATGTCGACGCCTTGCAGAACCAGTTCCCTGGTGACGGCGGTGATGTAGCCCCTGGACTCGTCGACCTCGGGGTCGGGATGGGGCAGCGGTGTCTTCATGGTCACGTTGATGCCTCTCTGCGGGGTAAGAAGCCAGACCTTGAAGAAAAGATACAGGTGTCTTGATTGTTCGTCTATATCATTCAATGCACCCTATTTGTACTTTACTCATTTGTGTGGGTATTTTGTCCGATAATGCGATACGGGTTGGCCGAAAGGCCGGTTGAGATCCCGGGCCCCGCAGCACATCGGGATCTCGCATGTCCGGGTGGTTTCGCGTCACCTCGGTCCGGCCTTCCGGCGTCCTCGCCCCCGCTGGATTCGAAGCGAGCCGATGCCCGAACCTATCGGCGGACGACCGTAAGGTCGGCGCGGTCGGTGGGTGCCTCCTCGGACAGGTCGAGGTGCTCCACCTCCGCCACTTGGCTCGCTTCCTTCTTGCTCACGGTGCCTCTCCTTACTCGGCGGCTGTGCGCGTACGGCTCGGTTGACCTCTTCCGTATTTTGCCTCAGTCGACCTATACCAACAACTGGCTTATGCCAAACTCTGTACCGGCCGGGCATGTTGGACCTTTATGCTGGGTACCTCATCGGTAGGGGTCGGAGGTCCGGCGGGCCTCGGGGAAGTCCGAGACGAAGGAGCGAGCGGATGGCCAGACATGCGAAGTGGCGTGTGGTCGCGGAGGACCTGCGCAAGCGCATCGAGGCCGGAGAGTTCAACGTGAAGACGGGGCGGGCTCAGCTCCCCAAGGAACTGGACCTGCAGAGTCATTACGACGCGTCCCGCAACACGATCCGCGACGCCCTCCGCTGGCTGGCCGACCAGCGCATGGTGGAGACGGAGGCGGGCAAAGGCACTTTCGTGGTCTTCAAGCCCGAGCCGTTCCACGTGACGCTTTCGCCGCGCCGTCTGATCCCGGGCAAGGACGAGATCACCGTGCCGGGCGGTGGTGAAGGCGTGGACTACAGCAAGGACGCCTCGGTACAGGGCCGCACTCCCTCCGACACCGAACCCCGGGTGGAGGTGCAGTTCGCCTCAGGGAGGGTGGCGCACTGGCTCGACGTGAGCGTCGAGAGCCAGGTCGTCCTCAGGCACCAGACCCGTTATATCGAGGGCAAGCCGTGGCTGATGCAGACCAGCTACTACCCGTTGGAGTTCGTCACCCGGGGTGCCACCAGGCTGCTGGAGGCCAAGGACATTCCCCAGGGGGTGGTGGCCTACCTCGGAGAGACCGAGCTCGGGATCACCCAGGTGGGTTACCACGATGAGATCAACGTCCGTCCACCGAACCGGACGGAAGCGGATTTCTTTGGACTTCCGGAAAGCGGGTCCATTCCCGTTTATGAAACTTTCCGCACGGCCTACGATCAAAACGGAAAGGCTTTCCGTTTCACTGTTACGATATGGCCTGCAGACCGCAACCGTCTCCACTACAACGTCGGTAGGGTGCCTCAGCGGGTGATCGACGAACCTGGTCAGGCGAGTTTCGACGGCTGACCCTTTTCCGCTGCGCCCTTCTCGAAGAGGAGACGGGCCTCGATCGCCTTTTGAGAAGATGACCAGACCGTTTCTGCTCCATCTCGCGACCGCCGAAGACGTCGGAGAGATCACCCAGCTCATCGACGAGACGGGAGCCTGGCTGCGCGACAAGATCGGGACCGACCAATGGAACCGTCCCTGGCCCGATGAGAAGGCCAGGGACGCACGGGTGCGGGACGGAGTGGACAGGGGGCGGACCTGGCTGCTCCACGACGGGAGGACCCTGGTCGCGAGCGTCACCGTCGAGGTGTCGGGAAAACCGGGACTGTGGAGTGAGGAAGAGCTCAGGACCCCGGCCGTCTACCTGCACCGCCTGGTGATCAACCGCCATTACAAGGGGATGCGGATCGGGTCGTTTCTGATCGACTGGGGAGCGCACCGAGGTCTGGCGGAGAAACCGTCGGCCGAAGAACTGCGCATCGACACCTGGAGCACCAATCGCAGGCTCCACGCGTATTACATCGGCCAGGGCTTCACCAAGATCCCCGGTATTCGCGTCACCGAGGACGAGACCCCGTCAGGGCAGCTTCTCAGCAAACCGATCGGTGCCGTACTCCCGCGGGAGGAGCTCGCCGGGATCCTCCAGGTGGTGGAGGAGGAGAGCGTGCCGGTGCGCGCCGAGCAGGCAGAGCCAGCCGGTCAGCTCTGACTCCTTCACCCGGGCGATGATCCTCTGGTAAGAGGCGGGCCGCAGCTCGTCCAGAGAGTGTCGGACGACCGTCTCGTAGACCAGCGAGGAGACGACGAACGTCAGGTCGGCGCCGGTCCTGCGCTGCTCGTCCTTGGCCGGTCCGGCGTTCAGGAGCCGTGCGGCGTGGATGATCGCCTCACCTGTCACCCCGTTCGGGACGGACTTCACCGGCCCGACGTGCAGGGCCACCCTCAACTGGATCCGTGTGCCTTCCGCGGCCCGGTGGTTGTGCTCCTGTAGGAGTTCGGCCAAGGGGAGGAGGAAGGGGCCCAGCGCGTTCCTGGTGGGAGTGCGCAGGGGAAGGACCAGCAGCATGCCGTCGCCTCTGTCTTCCAGGTGGCAGCGGGGCCAGGGGATGCCGGCCCGCGAGCAGGCCTTGCGGACGGTCTCGTACATGGCGTCACGGGCGACCTCCCGGTCCGCGTCGGTGCGGTGAGGAGAGCCGAAGCCCACGATGTCGACGAACAGGACCGAGGCGAACTGCCAGGCGAAGTGCGGCCGGCCGGTCGGCGGCCGACCGGCGGGGAGGTCGAATCGGCCGATGAGGGACATGCTCCACAGCAGGAGTGAGAGCAGGAGCAGGAGCAGGAACGGGAGCAGGCTCAGGGCGGGGATCGCCGACCGGGGATCCCGCACGATGACACCGCCGAAGAAGACGGTTCCGTTGGTGAGCGCGACCACGGTCAGCACTCGCAGCCTCCGTCGCCTGACCCGGGGTTCGACTCGGGTGGCGGGCGGACCGGCCTTCTGTTCCCCCATGGCGTGGATCCCCTTCCGGTACGGGTCCCGCCTCCTAGACAGCGATCAGGCGGGCTTCGTACATCCATCATGCATATGATGTATGTATAGAAGGCGTGTATCGTGACACTTATAGCTGAGTAAGTGAACAGAAACCTGTGTTTGCTTTGTCGGCGATGTGGCAACAAGACATACTGAGCGTGCCTATGGTCCGCAGTCGGCCTGCCGGCGGGCGGAGACGAACCAGTGCCCGGCAAAGGAGCCCGCATGTCGAAGGCCGAAGCACCCATCAAGGAACGCATCACGGTCAACCTCACGCCCAAGGCGGCGCAGGCCCTCGAGGCGCTCACGAAGAGCACCGGCGACACCAAGACCGACGCGATCAACCGCGCCCTGCAGGTCTACGACTTCCTCGACAAGATCATCCGGGACGGTGGCAGGGTCTACGTCCAGGAGCCGGGATCGGACGTCCAGGAACGGGTGCGTTTCCTGTGACCTGGTGATCTGTCCCTCCCGGGAGCGGAGGGGGGCCGGGACACGGGTCCCGGGTGGTCGGGCAGGGCGGGTCCTGGTGCTCAGGTGTTCTTGTACCCCGATGTCGGATTCTGGGTTCGGTCGTGGAAGGAGACCGGACTCATGGACGGTTGGGACGTGCCGGGTTACACGGCGCTGAGGGAACTGGGGGCGGGGGCTTTCGGGCGGGTGGTGCTGGCCACGCGGGACGCCGACGGGCGGCGGGTCGCGGTCAAGTGCCTGACGGACGCGGGGCGTCGGGAGGAGTTCGCGGAGGAGGCGCGGCTGCTGGGGGCGGTGCGCTCGCGGCACGTGGTGCGGCTCGTCGAGTACGTCGATCACGGCGGATCGCCGGCGATCGTCATGGAACTCCTCTCCGGGCGCACCCTCAAGGAGGTGCTGGCCGCGCAGGGGGCGTTGCGGCCGGAGACGGCGCTCGCGCTGTTCCGCGAGATCCTGCGCGGGCTGTCCGACGCGCACCGCGCCGGGGTCGTGCACCGGGACTGCAAGCCGAGCAACGTGCTGATCAGCGAGCGGGGCGCGGCGACGCTGGTGGACTTCGGGGTCGCCGGCCGGGTCGGCGAGGAGGCCGCCTCGATCGGGACGCCCGCCTACATGCCGCCGGAGCAGTGGCAGGGCATGCCCGCCTCGCCGTCCGGCGACCTGTACGCGGCGACGGCCGTCCTGTTCGAATGCCTGACCGGCCACCGGCCCTACCAGGGGCGCTACCTGCCGCATCTGGCGGCCCAGCACCTGCACGCCCCGATCCCCGACGAGGAGGTGCCCGAGTCGCTGCGCCACCTCGTCCGGCGGGGCCTGGCCAAGCTGCCCGAGGACCGGCCCGCCGACGCCGTCGGCCTCCTGTCCGACGTGGAGTCCACCGCCCGCCGCGCCTACGGACGCTTCTGGGACCGCAGGGGCCGTGCCGCCTTCGCCGAAGTCCCCACGTACGGACGCCTGCGCACACGCTTCTTCCCCACCGGCCACTGGGCGCTGGCCGCATGAGGAGGGAGCCCATGGCGGGGAAGAAACCCGCGGATTCAGGGAGTATGGGGGGAGGCATCGGCCTCCTGATCGCGGGCGGGCTGTGGCTCTGGCTCGGCCTGGCGTCACTGTGGTACGGCTGGCCGGACATTCGGCTGGCGTTCGGTCTGACCGGGCAGCCCGGAACGGCCGCGGTGGAGAAATGCGTGACCACGGGTTCGGGTAAGCAGACCCGCACGGACTGCCGGGGCTGGTTCACTCCCGACGAGCCGAGTCTTTCGCCGCGGTACGTCCAGCTTCCTCCGGAGTCAGGGGAGGGGCAGGAGTTCCGCGCTCAGATGCGTCCGGACGGCGAGTGGGCGCGCCCGTCCGGCACCGCGGGACGGCTCGCGACCCTGGCGCTTCCGGCGTTCGGCCTTCTCGTCCTCACCCCGGTGCCTCTGGTCCTGGCCTTCCTGCTCGGAAAAGAGCGCCGCCCGGGCAAGGTCTTCGTCCGCACGACGATCGTGCTCGCGCTGGCCGCGACCGCCCTGTGCGTGGCCGGGATGGTCGGGGCTGAGATCTGACCGCTGCATACCCTGGGAGGACGGGAGGTTCTTGATATGACCGAACGGATCACCTATCGCCGGGTCCAGGAGGAGACGGCGTCTCAGGACGGCAAGCGCGTGCTCGTCGACAGGATCTGGCCGAGGGGCGTGAGCAAGGAGAAAGCGCATCTGGACGAGTGGCTGAAGGACGTCGCGCCCTCGACCGAGCTGCGCCGCTGGTACGGCCATGATCCGGACCGGTTCGCCGAGTTCCGCCGCCGCTATCTGGAGGAGCTCCACGACGCCGACCGCCGGGAGGTTGTCGAGCATCTGCGCGACCTCGCGGCCCACCATCGCCTCACGCTCCTGACCGCCGCCCGCGACGTGGACCACAGCCAGGCGGCCGTCCTCGCGGAGTGGCTGAGCTCTCGCTGAACATCCCCTCTGCTGGATCGGGCGGTGTCCGATCGGGGACGGAAGTCTTCAGGGGCCCGACCGGCCACTGCGAAGGGGGAAGAACGCCAGTCACCAAAATGATCGAGACGTACCCGGCCGAGATCAACGCCGACGTCACCCGCGCCCAGCTGCAGGCCTGCTCGGTCTGCGCCGCGGAGTGCGAGCGCCACGCCGACCACCACGAGCACTGCCGCGTCTGCGCCGAGACCTGCCGCCGCTGCGCCGAGGCCTGCCGGGCGCTCCTCGCCGAGATCGGCTGACCGCGGTCTGGTTGTTCTTTTCTCCTTTTGGTCAGCTGCTGCTTTCGGTTTCGGTGGGGGATTTCTCGGGAGAGGGGTCGCGGGCCGGGGGTGAGGGGGAGTGGGAGATCACCCAGAGGGTTCGCTTCTGGCGGCGGGAGGGGCGGGTCTCGCGGTCGGTGCGGAAGACGGTTCGCCTGGTGCGGAGGCCGAAGGTGAGGACGAGCCAGAGGTAGAAGGTCAGGAAGAGGAAGGAGATGCAGGTGATGGCTATTATGGCGATCATTTTCTTCTCCGCGTGGACGGTTTGAAGAGCGATACCTCCCTGGGGTTCGGGTAAACCGGATGGAGGGCCTTGGGCTCAGGCAAAGAGGTCAGGCGACATATTCGGCGGGGGTTCTTTTGCGGGAGGAGGACCCAAGGGTGGAAGAAAAGGCTGAGGCGGGGATTAATCGGTGGCCTCGGGGCGGGGGGACGGTTTAGAGTCCGCGCGGTGAGGACCAGCGAGGAGATCTACCACCGGGTCAAGTGGGATCCGCGGTTCGACCCTGCGCGGTTCGTGCTCGGGGTCGCGACACGCGGGGGACCGCTCAAGCGGGTGGCGCTGGCGGGGTTCACGCCCGGCGGGGACATCCCCTGGCATCGGATCGTGTACATCGAGGCCGACGGTGAGGTGGTGTGGGACCGGGAGAGAGGAGTGGACCTCGTCGGGGCCTCCCCGGCGGGGCTGGTGCGGGTCTCCCGGTTGCTGCCCGCCCGGTTCTTCGAGACGGGCAGGGCGTTCTCCTGGGCGGAGGGCGGCTGGCAGGCGGGGGAGAGCGGGCGCAAGGGCGTCGCCGGGCCGCTGCGGGTGCTGACGTGGAACACGCTCTGGGACCGGTACGACAGCGACAAGGTGTTCACGGGGCGGCGCAGGCCGCGGCTGCTGGAGGAGCTGGAGCGGGTCGACGCGGATGTCGTCGCGCTGCAGGAGGTCGAGAAGCCGCTGCTCGAGATGCTGACGCGGGCTCCGTGGGTGCGGGAGAAGTACACGCTCAGCACGGGGAAGGCACGGCTGGACGTGGCGGACAGCGGGTTGCTGCTGCTGAGCCGGCTGCCCGTACGGGAGGTCGGACGGCATTCGCTGGGGCCGTACAAGGCGGTCGCGGCGATGACGGTCGAGACGGCCGGCGGGCCGGTGGTGGTCGCGACGACGCATCTGAGCAGCGACCATTCCTACCGGGGGGAGGTCCGGAGGCGGGGGCAGCTCGGGCGGCTCGCGGAGATCCTGGCGGGGCTGGACTGCGACGTCGTCCTGATGGGGGACTTCAACGACAAAGGCCCGCTGCCCGCCGAGGTGCTGGGGCTGCGGGACGTCTGGGGCGAGGCGCACGGGCGGGAGGACACGACTCCGACGTTCGACCCGGTGGTCAACCCGCTCGCCGCCCTGTCATCGATTTCGGGGGTGCCCGCCCGGCTCGACCGGGTGCTGTTGCGAGGGCCCGATCTGCACGTCGGGACGGCGCGGTTGGTGGGGGACGCCCCGGACGGAGAAGGGCTGTACATCTCCGACCACTACGGGGTGTTCGCGGAGCTGTACGCCGAGGACGTGGGAAGCGCGGGCGTGGGGGCGCGGCCCACGGCGCGTACGGCGGTGGCCTGGATCCCTGACGAAGAGATGCAGGAGGCGGTCCAGCCGATCCGGCGGCAACGGGACCCGCAGGTGGACCGTTGGCCGCCGCACGTCAACGTACTGTTCGGGTTCGTGCCGGAATCCTCGTTCGAGGACGCCCTGCCGGGGCTGTGCGACGCCGCGGGTGAAGTGGCTCCGTTCACGGCTCGCCTGGAAGGGGTCCGGACGTTCGCGCACCGTCAGGACGCGACGCTCTGGCTGGATCCGGCGGCGGGGGGAGCCGGACCCTGGAAGGACCTGCGGCGGGCGATGGAGAGCCGGTTCCCGCAGTGCACGGGCCGGGCGGAGGGCTACACGCCGCATCTGACGCTGGGGAAGGTGCCGCTGGGAGAGCCCGTCGGGGTGCGGATTCCCCCGATGAAGGCCCGGGTGGGGGAGCTTCTCCTGCTGTCGCGACGGGGGGACGAGCCCATGCGGGCACGTGCTTCACTGCCGCTGGGCGGTGGGGAACCGCGTTGGCTGGACCCGCTGGGCGGTCCTCTGCCGGGGAAGCCGCGCGGCGACGGGCGGGTCGAGGACGTCCTGCGCCGGTTGCGTGAGGCGGCGCCGGAAGGCGTCTTCGAGCTGACGGGTTCCCGGCGGATGGGTTGTGAGCTGGAGGGATCGGACCTCGACCTCGTCGTGAGCCTGCCGGAGGAAGTCGATCTCCGGCCGCGTGTGGAAAGGGCGTTCCCCGGGGAACGCGTGACGGCCGTCGAAGGGGCCAAGGTGCCGGGGCTGCGGTGGCGCGCCGCGGGGCTCGGGGTGGACCTCGCCGTCGTCCGGGCCGGGACGGAACCCGGCGAAAGCGAGAGGATCGCGCTCAGCGCCGTCACCGACGCGGACGAGGTGACCGCTTCGGTGGGAGCTCGACGGGAGGAGTTCGCCTCGTTGGCGCGGGCCGTGAAGGCGTGGGCGCGGGCCCGCGGGCTGGATTCGGCGCCCTTGGGCGGGCTGCCGGGACTGGCGTGGGCGATCCTGGCCGCACGGACGGTCCGGGAAGGCGGCCCGGCGGAAGAACTGCCGGCCCTGTTCTTCGCCACCTGGGCGGCCTGGGACTGGCGGCGTCCGATCACCTTGCACCCGGACGAATTCGCCGCGCCGGACGGCTCCGCGCTGCGGATCCTGACGCCGACGGCGCCGGTGCGCTCCTGCACCGATCAGGTCGGACCCGGCACCCTCGACCTGCTGACGAGGGAGTTGTTCCGGGCCTGGGAGCTCCTGGAGTCCGGCGGGGATCCCTGGCCGGAGCTGCTCGCTCCGCCGCCGATGCACCGTCGTCACGCGGCCTGGGCCGTCCTGACCGTCCGGGAAGAGGCCGTTGGACGGGCGAGGGGGCGTTTCCGGGCGCTGCTGACCCTCCTGGAGGAAGCCGGGGCCCGGGACGTCCACGCGTGGCCGCGGCCGTTCGAGTCGGGCTCCGGCGTGAGCCGGTACGCCATCGGGCTGGGCCGCGACCCCCTGGACGCGGCGGAACTGGCCGAAGCGGCGGAGCGCTGGACGGTGCCGGGCGCGCGGGTCACATGGGCGGACAACGGGGAGGTCCCCACCCTGCGGTGAGCGGGAATGTCAGACGGGGCTCCTAAGGTGCGGTCATGGCAGAGCGCAGGCACGGCGTGGCGGCTCCCCCCACGGAGACGACGATCAGATCTCGTGAGTGGGAGTTCCGGGACCTGGAGAAGGAGACCTTCCGGCGGGTGCTGTTCGTCGACGTCGACCTGACGGAGACGGTGAACCGGGGCTCGGTGTTCGAGGAGTGCACGTTCCGCGGAGTGCGGTTCAACTGCTCCGTGCACGAGGACGCGGCCTTCCTCAACTGCACGTTCACCCGGTGCGGGTTCTTCGATTCCGCGTTCACCCGGTGCAAGCTCACCGGGAGCATGTTCAGCGATTGCACGTACGGCGCCCTGAAGGTCTCCGGCGGCGACTGGTCTTTCGTCGGCCTGCCCGGGGCGGATCTGCGGGGAAGCGATTTCTCCTCGGTCCGGCTGCGGGAGGCCGATCTGACCGGGGCGCGGCTGGAGTCGGCCGAGGTGCGCGACTGCGACCTTTCGGGGGCGTGGCTGCACAGCGCCGACCTCACCGGCTGCGACCTGCGAGGCAGCGACCTCACGGCGTTCGACCTGGAGAACGCGCGTTTCCGGGGAGCCGTCATCGACCAGTACCAGGCGACGACGGTCGCGGCGATGTTCGGTTTCGAGGTGCGTCCGGACTGACCCGGCCGGAGCCGGGCCGTCCAGGAGCGCGGGCTACCAGGCGTCGTTGCCGGTGTCGGAGGCGACGTCGCGGTCTCCGGGTTCCAGCAGGCTCCTGACGTCCTTGGGCAGTTGGTCGAAGGCGTGGTCGAGCGCGCCGCGGCCGAGGTGGCGGCGCATGCAGCGGGTGACGGAGGCCAGGGCGGGCGCGGCGGCCGGGCCCCGGATGGCCGCGGAATTGCAGAAGGCCTCGAGGAACTGCTCGCGGTTGTACTTCACCGGGACGTTGGACGGTGACCAGCCGTCGTAGTAGACACCCCGGAAGATCTCGGGAAGCTGGGCGGCGAAGTGGGCGCCGGCCTGGATCGTCAGCCGGTCCCTGAGCGTGTGGAGCCAGCCGCGCAGTGCCCGGTAGGCCTCCCGGCGCTCCTGTGTGCCGAGTTCCTCGGCGAGGTCGTCCAGCCAGCGGTTGGTGGTGTCGATGCTGTGGTCGAGGTGCTCTACTCCGGTGAAAGGCATGAATCTTCTCCTGGGCCGTTGAACGAGCAGGAAAAAGGGCGCCGGAAGGCCCCGACGCCCTGGTGGCTGATCATTTCTTCGAGGACTCACCCGATTTCTTTGACTCGCCGGATTCCACTTCGGCGGCCTTCTTCACGGTGATCCGCTGGGCTTCGGGCTTGTCCTGGGGCAGCGGCATCCGGACGGTCAGCACGCCCTGGTCGTAGTCGGCCTGGACGTCCTTGGCCTCGATCCCGTGCGGCAGGACCAGGGAGCGGGTGAAGGAGCCGTAGCGGAACTCCGAACGCTGGCCCTCCCGCTGCTCCTGGCGGCGTTCGGCGTGGATGCGCAGCACGTCGTCGTCGGAGACGGTGATCTCGACGTCGTTGTCCGGATCGATTCCGGGCAGTTCCGCGCGCACCACGTAGTGGCCGTCGTCGATGTAGTCCTCGACCCGGATGGCCTGGACCTGCTCGGCCAACGGAGAGAGAAGCGACTGCCAGTCACTGAAAGGGAAGTCCAGCAGCTCTGACATCGGGAAGAGCCGACGTGTCTGCTGTGCTGGTAGAGCCATGAGAACCGAACCTCCTGACAGGACCTCCAAGGGTTTCCTCTCACTGTATTAATACGGCTTAAGGCTTAAGTGGGAACAAAAGTCATAAAATTCTAGAAAGGGATGATGCAAGGGAACTTTGCCCAGTCCAGAAGATCGTTCGGGGTTGGATCCGCCCCCGCGCTCGACCTGTAGGGCCATGGGGCTTTGGCGACGATTGCCCGATTAGGTAGGGGCTGGACGGGCAAGGCAATACCTAGACGGCCGTCGACACGGGAGGTGAAGGTGGCGACCACAGAGGAGAAGAAGGCGCGGCTCAAGGAGATCGAGGAGGACATCGCCGGGCTGCTCCGGGAGTTCCCCGACCGCACGGACGACCCGCAGGACTACGGGGACGCGGGAGCCGCCCTGGCCCAGCGCGAAGAGCTCTCGACCCAGCTCGAGGTGCTGGCGATCGAACGCGACCGGCTCAAGCGGGAACTCGGGCTCGATTGAGGCTCCCCGAGGGGCGGACGCCTCTCGCCCCGGGCTTCCGGGACCGCCGCCGGGCCGCCGAGAGAGCCCGGCGGGCGTGACGGCTCTGCGCGGCCCGCCTTCGACCCTGAACGGCCCCGGATAAAGGCCCTCTGAACAGGTGTTTCGGAATATCCGAAAAAAATGAGGGTGATCTCTATTTAGAATAGACCGGATGCGGTGATAAGTTGCGGCCAATCTGAAGGGGCGGTCTCCGACGCGGAGGAAGAGTCCTTGGCATTGCGCAGAGGTAGCCGGGCCATGGCCTGGACCGTGGCCGCAGCGGTGGCTCTCAGCCTCGCCATCATCCTGTCCGTCGCCTACTTCGTCGGCCCTCCGGGGCCGGAGGGCTGCCCGGGCGCGCCGAAGGGCATCAGGCTGAACGGCGCCGAGCACGGCGAATGCATCGGGGTCACCGACGGCGATTATCTCTTCAACGCCAGCGAGAAGGGCGGCGAGGAATCCGATTTCCTCGCCGCTGAGGAGAGCAATGCGGTCCAGCGGAGGATCGCGGAGGAGAACCGCCGGGTCGCCGGGACGAAGAACTACGTCAAAGTGGTGCTGCTCTCCCCGCTGACGGTGTCGAAGAGCATTCCGTCCGCCATGTCCCTCCCGCAGATCCGGAACACGCTGCAGGGCTCCTACACCGCGCTCATGCGGGCCAACCACACGTCGGTCTTCAGTGATCCGTCGGCCGTGCAGATCCAGCTCATTCTGGCCAACCAGGGCAGCAGGCAGGAGGCCGGTCCCGAGTTCGTCGAGGAACTGCTCGCGGTGTCCGAGCCGGACCATCCGCTCGTGGCCGTCGTCGGGCTCGGCTCCAGCGTGGAGAACACCGAGAAGATCGCCAGGGCCCTGGCGGCGCGGGACATCCCCCTGGTCAGCGCCGTCGCCTCGGCCGACACCCTCACCGGCGTCCCGGGGCTGTGGAGCGTCTCGCCGGGCAACACCCAGTACGCGCAGGCGCTCAAAGCGTTCCTCGACCGGCCGGACCAGAAGGCGCTCAGGACGGGGATCATCGTCCACGACCTGAACAAGGACCCGTACACCACCACGTTGAGCGCCGCGTACCAGACCGTCCTCGGCGCCTACACGCAGACGTACCCGAGCCAGAGCTACGCGGGCAGCACCGCCGAGCAACCGCTGGCGGCCAACGCGTTCAAGCCGGTCATCGACAACCTCTGCGCGGCGACGGGAAGGCGCGAGAAGCCGCTGGACATGGTGTTCTACGCCGGCCGGCTCGCGGACTTCGAGGTCTTCGTCGACTATCTGGCGGAGCGCATCTGCCGGGAGGACCCGCTGACGATCCTCGTCGGCGCGACGGGGTTCGCGTGGGCCGAGCGCCACGAGAAGGTCCTGCGGGAGGCGAACGTCACCGTCGTCTACGCGACCTCCTCCGACTCCGACGTCTGGGCCAAGGGAGCCCCCGGAACGCCCCGGCACTACGCCGCGTTCCAGGAGGCGTTCCTGTCCCACGGGTTCAGCGCCGGCCTGCTGAGCGACGGATACGCGATCGCCCACCACGACGCTCTCGCGACGGCGGCGACGGCGATCGGGCTGGCGGCCGTCCCCCGCAGGCAGGACGTGGACGCGCAGGTCATGCCGGTCCCCACCCCGCAGGACGTGAAGGCGCAGTTCAGCAGGATGAACCTGGCCAACGTGGTGCGCGCCGCCTCAGGCGAGCTGAGCTTCGGGGCGCAGGGGGGAAGGGCCGCCGGCCGCACCATCCCGATCCGGCAGATCGCCGGGAACTCCCAGCTGCCGACGCTGCCCGAGGACCTCGCCCCCTATGTGGTGCCCGGCTCCTGACCGGAGGGGAAGGAGGTCGCCTTGCGCCGGCACATGATCCTGGAGGACCGGTACGAACTGCTCGACCTGGTGTCGCGCGGCGGCATGGGCGAGGTCTGGAAGGGCTTCGACCTGCGGCTGAACCGGCCGGTGGCGATCAAGGGCATCCGGCTGGGCCTGGCCGCCTCGGACACCGTGGTCGCGCTGTTCCAGCAGGAGGCCAAGATCGGCGCCACGCTCCGGCACCCCGGCCTCACCGTCATCCACGACCTCATCGAGTACCGGCTCGACGACGATTTCGCCGCCCGGGAGAAGGGCCTGGCCCTGGTCATGGAGTTCCTCGACGGCGAGGACCTGGGCAGGCTGCTGGAGGAGCGCGCGTTCTCCGTCCGGGAGACCCTGGAGCTGGGCGCGAAGATCATCGACGCGCTGCGGGCGGCGCACTCCGCCGAGGTGATCCACCGCGACGTCAAGCCGAGCAACGTCATGGTGCTGCCCGACGGCAGGGTGAAGATCTGCGACTTCGGCATCGCCAAGGCCCGCGACTCCACCAAGGGGCTGACCGCCGACGGCATGCTCGGCACCTACGCCTACATCGCCCCCGAACGGATCCGGCGCGCCAAGACCGACGCGAGGGTGGACCTCTACTCGTTCGGCATCATGATGTACGAGCTGCTGCGGGGCCGGCCGCCCTTCGAAGGCGAGCCCCCGGCCGTCCTGCACGCCCATGTGGAGGAACGCCCCCAGAGCCTGCGCTCCGCCGGGCCGGCGGACCTGCCCGAGGAACTCGACCGGCTGGTCCTGCAACTCCTGGAGAAGGACCCCGACGACCGCCCCCCGGACGCGGAGACCGTCCTGCGCCGCATCAGGCTGATCGAACGCTCCCTTCCCCGCCTCCTCCAGGGCCGCTACGAACTCGTCCGGCGGCTCTCCTCCACGGACCTGGCCGACACCTACCTCGCCCGCGACGTCCGCCTCCACCGCGACGTCGCCCTCAGGCTCCTGCGTTCCGACCTCCTGGGCGACGTCTCCTCACGGGAGGAGTTCCTCCGCGAGCTGGAGACGGGACTCTCCCGTCCCGGCCCCGTCATGGGGGTCGAGGAGACCGGCGAGAGCCCCGTCACCGTCACGCTGCCCTTCGCCGTCTTCGGCCTGGAGCAGGCCCGCCCCCTGCGCGCCCTTCTGACGGACGGCCCCGTCCCCGCCCAGGAGGCGGTGAAGCTCGTCGACCGCGTCCTGCGAGCCCTCGAACGCGGCCACGCCGACGGACTCACCCATCCCGGCCTCACCCCCGACACGGTCCTGCTCGTCGGAGGGGCGGCGCGGGAAGAGGTCCGGTTCCTCACCTTCGACTCGCGGCCGCCGGACCTGACCGCTCCCGACGGAGCTCCGCCGCACCCCGACCCCCGCGACGACCTCTACGCCGTGGCCTGCCTCTTCCACGAGCTCCTCACCGGCTCGCCGCCCTTCCCCGGCCCGTGCCCGAGCCTCCGGGCGGGCCCGCCGCCGTCCCTGCCCTCGCAGCTCAACCCCTTCGTCCCCGGATGGTGCGACGAGATCGTCGGAACGGCCATGGCCTCCGACCCCGGGCGGTCGTACCGGACCGCCGCGGAGTTCCGCGAGGCTCTGCGGGAACGCCCCCTCACGGACCGTACTTCCGAGCGTTCCGGGCGTTCCGAACCTTCCGGGCCTCGGGCTCCGGGCGCCTCGCCGTTCCTCTACCTCGGGGTGGGCGTCATGATCGTCATCACCCTCGTCTCCACCGGGCTCCTGCTGCTCACTCAGTTGCGCGGCTGAGCGAGCATGCGCTGCGCGGCCGAGA
This sequence comes from Actinocorallia sp. B10E7, assembly GCF_039871655.1. Taxonomy (NCBI): domain Bacteria; kingdom Bacillati; phylum Actinomycetota; class Actinomycetes; order Streptosporangiales; family Thermomonosporaceae; genus Actinocorallia; species Actinocorallia sp. B10E7. The sequence continues at coordinate 649,168 of NZ_JBDPLZ010000001.1, read as the reverse complement.
GGACGGGGTGCAGCAGATGCCGGCGGAGGGCGCCGTCGGCTCTGAGGGCGGCGCGGGCGGCGTTGGAGCCGCAGGCGCCGTGCACGCCGCCGCCTGGGTGGACGGAGGAAGAGGCCAGGTAGAGGCCGCGCACCGGAGTCTCGGGACGGCCCGTGCCCGGAACGGGACGGAAGACCAGCTGCTGGTGGATGTTGGACGTCCCGCCGTTGATGGAGCCGCCGACGAGACTCGCGTTGTGCTGCTCCAGCGTGCGGGGGGACAGGATGCGGCGTTCCAGGATGCGCCGCCGGAAACCCGGGGCGCGGCGTTCCACGATGGCCTCGACGCGGTCCGCCATCGCCTGCTCGTCGCGTTCGTCCCAGACGCCGGTGATGCCGTCGGGGCCGCGGTCGCCGGTCGTCCTGTGGGGGACGTGCGTGTAGGCCCAGGCCGACTCGGTGCCGGCGGGGGAGCGGGTGTCGTCCGTGGTCGTCATCTGGCCCAGGAGCAGGAACGGGTCGTCGGGGACCTGGCCGGTGACGATCTGGGAGTTGTACTCCGTCATGGAGTTCACGCTGTCGGCGACATGGACGGTCCCGGCCCGTGAGGCCTCCTGGGACGTCCACGGGATGGGGCCGGACAGCGCCCAGTCCACCTTGAACGCGGGCGCGTCCCACTGGAAGCGGCGCATGTCGTCGCGCAGCCGCGCGGGCAGGTGCTCCCAGCCGACGAGACCGCCGTACAGGCTGGTCGCGGGGACGTCGGCGAACACGCCTCTGAGGGCGCGTACGGCCTCGCCGTCAGCGGTGCGCACTCCCAGGGCGCGCCCCTCCCGCACGATCACCGACGTGACGGGGGTCGAGCACTGCACCTTGCCGCCGCGTTCCTCCAGCCTGCGGACGAGCGCCTTGGTCAGCTCGCCCGCGCCGCCCGCCGGAGCGGGCCACCCGAACTGCTGGCCGAGCATCGTCAGGATCCAGCCGAAGGCCGCGCTGCCGGGAGAGTCGGGGAACAGGTCGGTGTGCAGGGCCGAACCGGCGAACAGGAGCCGTCCGCCCTCGCCGGTGAACTCCTCCTCGCCCAGCCGCCGGACGGGCAGCGTCAGGAAGCGCATCAGCCTCAGCCCGCCCGCCGTCCGGAGCTTCGCCGCCAGAGCCAGCCCCGACCGCACCGGAGGGAAAGGCGTGAAGAGGGCCCGCAGCAGGTCGTCGGAGAGCAGTTGCCACTGCCCGTAGAGGCGCAGCCACGCGTCCCCGTCGCCGGGGCTGAGCGCGTCCAGCCCGGCGGCCGTCCGGTGCGGGTCGCGTTCCAGTACCGCGCAGCGCCCGTCGGACAGCGGATGGGCCAGGACGGCGGGGGCGTGCCTCCAGCGCAGCCCGTACCGCTCCAGCTCCAGGGCCTGCATGGTGGGGGAGGCCACGCCGAGCGGATAGAAGGCGCTGCAGGTGTCGCTCACGAAGTCCGGATGCACGCCGCGGTCGCTGCGGACGGCTCCGCCGGGCACGTCCTGCGCCTCCAGCACCAGGACGTCCCAGCCCGCGTCCGCCAGGACGTTGGCGGCGACGAGCCCGTTCGGGCCGGCGCCTATCACCACCGCGTCAGGCACAGGTGCCTCCCTCTCCCCACGGACCCCGGTTCTCCCCAGGGGGCATGCCCGCCCTGCTCCGGTTTCGCACGTGCCAATCCGGGTCCGCGGGCGACTGGTGATTTCCCCGATGCGCGGATCTGACGGGAGGGCCAGACTCCTGGTCACGGCCCGAGGTTCCCGCCCGCCCGGGCCACGACCCCCCAGAGGAGCCCCCATGTTCGGCAAGAAACTCAGAGCCCTGCGCCTGGCCCCGCTCGCCGTGGCCGTGGCCGCCGCCGGCCTCGTCGCCGCTCCGCCCGCCCACGCCGCCAACCCCTACGAGCGCGGCCCGGCTCCGACCAACAGCAGCATCGAGGCGTCCCGCGGTCCTTACTCGGTCTCGCAGACCTCGGTGTCCTCGCTCGCGGCGGTCGGCTTCGGCGGTGGCACGATCTACTACCCGACCACCACCAGCGACGGCACGTTCGGCGCGGTCGCCATCTCGCCCGGCTTCACCGCCTACGAGTCCAGCATCGCCTGGCTCGGCCCGCGCCTGGCCTCCCAGGGCTTCGTGGTCTTCACGATCGACACCATCACCACGATGGACCAGCCGGCCAGCCGCGGCGACCAGCTGCTGGCCGCCCTGGACTACCTGACCCAGCGCAGTTCCGTCCGCTCCCGCGTCGACGCCACCCGTCTGGGCGTCATGGGCCACTCCATGGGCGGCGGCGGCACGCTCGAGGCGTCCAAGGACCGGCCGTCCCTGCAGGCCGCGATCGGCATGACGCCGTGGAACCTCACCAAGAACTGGTCGGGCAACCGGGTCCCGACGTTCATCATCGGCGCGGAGAACGACACGATCGCCCCCGTCGCGACCCACTCCGAGCCGTTCTACAACAGCCTGTCGTCGACCTATGAGAAGGCGTATCTGGAGCTGAACGGCGCCAGCCACTTCGCGCCCAACACCTCCGACACGACCATCGCGAAGTACTCCATCTCCTGGCTGAAGCGCTTCATCGACGACGACACGCGCTACACCCAGTTCCTGTGCCCCGGCCCGAGTCGGAGCCTGGACGTCGAGGAGTACCGCTCCAGCTGCCCGTTCTGATCGCGCCGAGGTCAGAGCTCACTGATCGGCGATCCGCGACGGCCGTCCCTCCCCGGGACGGCCGTCGTCCGTTGGGGCGCCCGGGGCCCTGTGCAAAGTCCATACTTACAAGTATGGTTCCATACCATGGAGTATGGAGCTGAAGTGATCAGTCGGGTGCGGAAGCTGACGCCGGTGCTGGCCGAGCGGGCACAGGCCGCCGAAGAAGCACGGCGGGTGCAGGACGAGACCATCGCGGACCTGGCCGGGACGGGGGTGTTCGACCTGCTCGTCCCCAAGCGTTTCGGCGGAGGGGAACAGGACTTCGCCGCCATGGTCGAGGCGTGCCGACAGATCGGGGCGGGCTGCGCCTCGACGGGATGGCTGAGCGCGATCTACACGCTGCACAACTGGATGCTCGCCCTGTTCCCCGAGGAGGCGCAGCAGGAGGTGTGGGCGGAACGCCCGTACGCGCTCATCCCGTGCACGCTGTCACCGGGCGGCACCGCCGAGGCGGTCGACGGCGGCTACCGGGTCACCGGGCGCTGGTCGTGGGGCACCGGGGTGATGCACGCCGACCACGTGATGGTCATGGCGCTGGTCACCGTCGGCGACACCCTCGAGCCGAGGCTGTTCCTGCTGCCCCGCGAGGACGTGAACGTCCACGACGTGTGGCACACCAGCGGAATGCGGGCGACCGGCAGCAACGACATCGAAGTGCCGGACAGGTTCGTGCCGACGTACCGGTCGGTGCCGCTGCTCGATCTCTCCGAAGGCCGGTCGCCCGGCTCGCAGGTTCACTCCGGTTCGATCTACCGCGTCCCCCTCGTCCCGGCGTTCGTGCTGACAGGGGCCGCACCCATACTGGGAGCGGCCGAGAGCGTGCTCGCCCGGTTCGCCGAACGGATGCAGGGCCGGGTGATGGCCTACACCGGCGTCAAGCAGCGTGACCTGATGAGCGGCCAGATCCGTCTCGCCAAGGCCACCGCCGACCTCACCGCCGCGCGGCTCCTGCTGGAGGACGCAGTGCGACACCTGGCCACGACGTACGAGGAGGGCGGCCACTACGACATGTCGCAGAGGGCGCACGCGCGTCTGGTCGCGGCGCACGTGGTCGGCGTCGCCCGTACTGTGGTGAACGAGCTGTGCGCGGCCGCCGGGGCGAGCGTGCAGCTCATGCACTCGCCGTTCCAGCGCGCCCAGAGGGACGTGAACACGATCTCGGGCCACGTGGTGTTCGACGCGGACGCGACGTACGCGCTGTACGGCAGGGTCTCGCTCGGAATCGCCCCCGACTCGATGACCCTGGTCTGACAGGGCGCAGGAGGACGCGCGTGGAAGCGGTGAAGCGCTCCCGACCCAGGGTGAGCAGACGCGACTGGGTCGAGGCCGCCTATCAGGAACTCGTCAAGGCGGGCGAGCCCGGTGTCGGCATCAACGCGCTGGCCGCGCGCCTGGGCGTCACGAAGGGCAGTTTCTACTGGCACTTCCGCGACCGCTCCGAACTCCTGCGCGCCCTCCTCGACCGCTGGGCCCATGAGCGCACCGGCGAGGTCCTCTCCCTCGCCCTCGGCACCACCTCCGACCCCAGGGAACGCCTCCGCCGCGTCCTGCTCCTGGGCCGCGAGGTGGCCCCCCTCGACCGGGCGATGCGCCTGTGGGCCCAGCACGACCCCGAAGCCGCCGAAGCCGTCCGCCTCGCCGACCGCACCCTCCTGGACCATCTCGCCGGCTCCCTCACGGGCGTCGGCTTCCCCGAACCCGACGCCCGGATCCGCGCCCTGCTCATGCTCCGCGCCTGGGTGGGCGGCTACCTCGTGCCCTCCCCGGACGAGGACACCCCGCAGACCGACCCGGACGACCTGCTGGACATCTTCCTCGGGCGTCCCGGAGAACGCCCGTTAAGCATATTTTCATGAGAAATGCGCTGATCTGAATCGCGGGCGTTGGGCGCGAATGGGGCGCATGTCAATTCCCCTCGGACGTATTGTTGAAATAGTGATGCGCTTGTTATGCTGCGTTCGGCATGTGAAGGGGGCAGCGGCCGGGCGCCTGTGAAGACCTCGGCATTCTCTGGGCTGCGAGTGCAAATCCGGCACCACATGCTAGAAGCATTCAAGCGGGGGGAATCGCATGAGGAAAAAGGGTAGAATGTCCATGATGGGCTTGATTTCAAGCCTGGTGCTGGCATTCTTCGTGGCGGGTTTCGCCGCTCCGGCGAACGCCGAGATCATCGGGCCGCAGCCACTGCCGGGGAACACCTGTCCCCAGTCGTACTCGCCGTACGGCGGTATCAAGGTGGACACCGAGGGGGACCCGCTTACGGTGACCGTGACGGCTCCCGAGGGCTTTCTGATCTCCGGATACTGCGTGAAGGCGGGGTCTGCGGGGCAGGGGGACGGCCCCGAGTTCTATCAGGTCGTCCCGCCGCAGAAGACGGTCGTCATCTCCCACTCCAGTGGTAAAGCGGTCTCGCACTACACACCCCAGTACATCCCTGACGAGAACGGCAATGGCACGCCACCGAAGCCATGTCACTGCAAGTGCTACTGCAAATGCTACTGCAAGCACTACTGCAAGAAGCCTGCCCCGTGCAGTGAGATGAGGATGGCGACGAAGGCGAGAGAGGCCCGTTCCGTTCGCTAGGAAAAAGGAGCGGTCTCCGCTTCTGTCCTTCCTTCGAAGGCCCTTCGGCGCGATTCCGAAGGGCCTTCTGTCAATTCTCGGCCGAGATGGTCCGAACGCAGGTCCCGGCGCATCACCGGAAATTTCTCGTCGGCGTCCTCTCCGCTATGCGCGAGGCCCGCCCGCCGGGACCCGCGGGCCCCTGTCCCCTTCGCCCCGCGCGGTGAGACCCCCGTGCCTTGCCGGAAAGGGCCAAGTCGCCTGTTCGACTGAAATTTTCATTGTGTCTCTGGTCACATGAGTGGTACGGATCTCTCTGCCGATCAGCGAGGCCGGGACACGGAGGTCGGATTGACGAGCGGGCCGCAGCCGGGCGACGAGGTGGGGGGATACCGGCTGGTCGAGGTGGTGGGCGCGGGAGGAGAGGGCGAGGTCTGGCTGGCGGTGGGGCCGTCGGGCGAGAAAGTCGCCCTGAAGCTCCTCTCCGGGCTGGGGGAGGAGACCCGCAGGCGGCTTCTGAAAGAGGTGGCGCTGATACGGCGGGTGCCGCCGGAGTACACCGCGAGGGTGCTGGAAGCCGACATCGACGCGATGCCTCCCTACCTCGTCCGGGAGTACCTGCCGGGGCGCACCCTGAGCGAGGTCCTCGAGGAGGACGGAGAGCTCTCGGGGGCGGTGCTGACGCGGGTGGCGATCGACACGATCACCGCGCTCGAGGCGTTCCACCAGGCCGGGATCGTGCACCGGGACTTCAAGCCGGCCAACGCGATCGACGGGCCGGACAGGGTGCGGGTGATCGACTTCGGGATCGCGCGTGCGCTGGACGCCACCGTGACCCAGCGGGACTCCCCGATCGGCACCCCGGCCTTCATGTCTCCGGAACAGGTGAGATGCGAGCAGGTCGGGACGGCGTCGGACGTCTTCAGCTGGGCTTCCACGATGGTGTACCTCGCGACCCGCACCTACCCCTTCGGCTCGGGTTCGCTGGAGGCGGTCTACCACCGGGTCCAGCGGGGAGATCCCGGACTCGGCTCCCTGCGGGAGCCCCTCCGCTCCCTGCTCCTGGACTGCCTGGAGAAGGAGCCGGCCAAGCGTCCCTCCGCCGGCCAGGTCCGGAGGCGGCTGGAGGGCTTCAGCCGCGAGCCCCGGTGGTCCCTGCGGCTGAGAGCGGGCCTCCTCCGCCGGGCCCGGACGTCCGCCGTCGCCGCGGGAAGAGCGGTGAGGGCCGCCGGGACGCGGCTGCGCCCGCCGGCCCGGCGGTTCGGAGGACGGCTCTGGCAGCCGCCTGCGGCGGGGTTCCTCACGGGCTTCCTGGCGGTCGGCCTCGTCTCGGGGCTGGTGCTGTGGATCAAAGAAGAAAGGGCGGGATGTCCGCCTCCGACGGAACTGCGGGTCATGGTCCCGTCCGAGTCCCTGGAGCTGTTCCGCGAGCTGGCGCGGGGCTTCGAGGACGAGGAGGAGAAGGAGGCCGACGACGCGTGCAGGCCCGTCCGTGTGACGGTGTTCCCGCAGCCCTCCCTGGAGGCGGTGCGTTCGGGGGTGGGGAGCGGATGGGCCGACCGGCTGCTCACGGACCCGCAGCCCGACGTGTGGGTGCCGATGAGCAGGGCCGAGGCGGAGTACGTCCGGTCGTCGTCGAGGAGCGAAGACGTGTTCGGTGAGCCTCCGCCGGAAGTGAGGTTCGCCGGGGACACCGGGCTGAAGTCCACGATGGTCGCGGTCGCGACGAGCCAGGCATGGGAGGACCTGGACGTGGACCGGAGGTCCGGAGCGTGGCGGGACTGGACCGGACTGCTGAGGCGGGCCGAGGCGCGGGACGTCACGGTGCTGCGCCCCGACCCCGACACGGCGGCCTCGGGAACCCTCGGGAGCGTGGGCTTCTACACCGACTCCGAGACCGTGCGGAGCGGCATGCTGAAGACCTTCGAGAACCAGGTGGCGGACTCCTCGCTCACCGACGCCAAAGCCGCGCTGTGCGCGGCCGTCGAGCTGGACAGGGCGGTGGCGATCGTGCCCGAGCGGGTTCTGGCCGAGTACAAGGCCGGTTCCGAGGCGGGCGAGGACTGCGGCGGCTCCGGCGGCCCCGGCAGGCTGTCCGTTCTGGAGGTGGAAGGGGCCCACCGGCTGGACTACCCGTTCGTGCGCGTCGTCTGGCCCGGAGCAGGGAAGGAGGACCGAGACCGCTACGCCGGGCGGTTCCGGCTCTGGGTCGCCGGGCACCCGCCCGAGGGCGACTCATGGCGTCCGGGCTCCCTTCCCCTCGAAGCCGGCATGGTCGAGGCCACGCAGCGGCGGTTCAAGGAGGTCCGCGGCGGACGCGCCGTCGAGCTCCTCTTCGACCGGTCCGGCTCGATGGAATGGAGCGTCGAGAACGGGGTGCCGCTGCTGGCCGCCCAGAACCTGGCCCGCGGCATCCTGGACGAACTGGGAGAGAAAGACCGGGTCGGGCTCTCGGTGTTCCCCGGCCAGGGCGAGGACACCGGGGTGCTCCTGCCCCCTGGAGCGGCTGACGAGACACGCTCCCGAGTGCAGGACGAGGTGAACGGCCTCGAGGCGGACAGGGACTCCATCCCGCTGTACCGGGCCATCAAGGCCCGGGTCAGGGCGTTCGATTCCCGGAGGCTTCCGGGCACGCTCGTCGTCTTCACCGACGGGCGTGAGAGCGAGCTCGGTCAGGACGAGGGGGACGAGGAGGCCGACGAGGTGCGGGCGGAGTTCGACGAACCGGGGGCGCCCCGCGTCGTCGTGGTGGTGCCGGCCGGCGGCGGGTGCGCGGGATTCCTCCGGACGCTGGACAGACTCGACGACTTCGCGTGCGTCGAGCACGGGAGCCTGAAGTCCGATGGCGAGCTGCGGGCCGAGCTGTCCCGCGAGATCTGGAGGGACTGAGCATGCGGCACCGGTTCCTCAACTCCAGGACGCTCATCGGAGCGCTGGTCGCGGCTCTCATCGTGTGGGCCTTCCTGTTCGTCTCCTCCCGGCCCTGGGGGGACGGCGGCTGCCCCGAGCGTTCCGACCGCACGCTCACCGTGCTGGGGGACAAGGACGTCAGTTTCGGCAGGCAGCGCAGGGAGGAGATCCGGAACTGGTCCGAACCCGGCGGGATGAAGGCCGAGTTGCGCGAGCTGTCCGGAGTGGCCGACCTGCAGCACGCCCAGATGGCGGCGACGGCGCAGGACGGCGGCTGCGGCGTCGACGTCTACGTCCTCGACGGCCCGTGGGCCGCGGAGTTCGCCGAGGCGGGCCATCTCCACCCGTTCGCGGAAGGGCCGCTGGAGGAGCTGGAGAAGAAGGAGCCGCTCAGATCGTTCCTCGCCGGAGACCTGCGCAGGAGCGGATACCACGGCGGAAAGTTGTGGGCCGTGCCCTTCAGCGCGGACGCCCCCCTGCTGTACTACCGGAAGGACCTGATCGGAGACGACGAGGACTTTCAGAAGTCCCCCACCTGGGACGAGGTGTGGAAACGCTCCGAGGACCTGCTCGACGAGCCCGCCGGTGACCTCAGCGCCGGATACGCCGCCCAGCTCGCCCCCTACGAGGGCTTCACCGTCAACCTCCTCGAACTGATGCGGGCGCACGGGGGTGGCGGGCCGGTCCACGACGGACAGGTCACGCTCGACCAGAACGCGCTGCGGGAGATCCGGGACAAGCTCCTGCTCACCGGCGGCCGTTCGCTCATCGCGCGTGACTCCTTCGAGTGGTACGAGGGCGACGCGACCGAGGCGTTCTCCTCCGGAAAGACGTTGTTCCTGCGCGGCTGGCCGACGGCCTACCGGAGCCTGGCCGAGGGCTCGGGCCCCGGGAACGAGGGGCGGCGGACCGACAGGTACGGCGTCACCGTCCTTCCCGGCGGGGGAGTCCTCGGAGGGCAGAGCCTGGCCATCGCCGCGAACTCTCCGTACAAGGACGAGGCGCGGAGGCTCATCCTGGAGCTGACCGGTGCCCCGGTCCAGCGGAAATTGTTCTGGTGCGGGGGATTCGCCCCCGTCCGCACCGAGGTGTACGCCGAGCCGACTCCCACGGCCTGCGGCTCCTCCGATTCCGGTGAATCAGAAGAACACGTCGTCCGCCACCTGCCGGAGGAGTACCTGCCCACGCTGCGCCGGGCCGTCGAACAGGCCCATGCCCGTCCGATCAGCCCCTACTACCCCGAATTCAGTCGGATCTTCCAGAAGACCCTGCACTGCAGCCTTCGGGATGCGTGCACCGAGCGGCTCGGCCTGGAGGAGATGGAGAGCCGTCTCACCGAGGCGCTGAAAGGCCGGTGACCGTCAGCGCGCGGGGCGCAGCAGGGTCTCCTGGGCGATCGACGCGACGAGGGTGCCGTCGAGGGTGCGCATGGTGCCGCGGGCCAGGCCGCGGGCGCCGTGGTTGATGCTGGAGTCCATGGAGTAGAGCAGCCACTCGTCGGCGCGGGCGGGACGGTGGAACCACACCGCGTGGTCGAGGCTGACCGCCGTGGCGTACCGGACGGCCGAGCCGGGGGCGCGGGAGGAGTCGACGACGGCGACGTCGGAGACGTAGGTCAGGACGCACGGGTGCAGCGCGGGCTCGGCGACCTCGTCCAGGGAGCGGAACCAGAACGGGTGGCGCAGGGGGAACTCCTCGTCGCGCAGGGGGTTCACCGGGCGGATGTCGAAGTTCGGGATGTCGCCGAACCAGGAGGGAAGCCGGTAGGAGGGGAGCTCCTCGGGCCGAGGCACGTCGAGCGGCTCGGACGGCTGCCACTCCTCGCCGTCCTCGGGGTCGTGGAAGGACGCCACCAGTTCGAAGATCGCCTTTCCGTCCTGGACCGCGGTGACGTGCCGGGTGGAGAACGTCCGGCCGTCGCGGGTGCGCCGCACGTCCAGGTGGAGGGGCTTGGCGGGCTGCCCGCCGCGGATGAAGTAGGCGTGCAGGGAGTGCGCCGGGCGTTCGGCTCCCACGGTCAGCTGGGCGGCCCGCAGGCTCTGCGCCGCGACCTGCCCGCCGAACGTGCGCTGCATCTCGGAGTCCACGGGCTGGACCACGAAGTGGTCCTCGTCCTGCCGCTCCAGCGCGAAGATCTCCGCCAGTGCCTCGTTGATGCCCATGCGCCCCGTACCTTTCCTCAGCTTTCGTGGGAATCGTACGGAACGCCGTTCGGTCGGGAGGCGGCGACCCCCGAATTTATAACCTAACGCTCATTAGGTTCAGTGCTCAGAACGGGGGCTCGTCGTCGAGGTCGGGCTCGCCGACCGCCGAGGCCACCGCCTGGGCCAGGCCCGTCACCGGCGTCTCGTTGAGGATCTCCCCGGTCCGCGGGTCGATGAGCACGCCGTCGACCTCGATCGGCCCCGCGTCCGTCGCGTGCCGGTCGGGGCACCAGCGGGCCACCGGGCAGGTCGCGCAGTGCCGTCCGGGCCGTGGACGGAACTCCACGTCGGTGTGCCAGTCCCCGGTGAGCCGGGCGAGCTCCGCCCGCGCCCGGGCGACGACGCCCGCGTCCCCGGTGTCGAAGGAGAAGAGGGACGCCCCGGCGGGCGACATCACCTCCAGCTCGACCGTCCCCGCCACCGGCGCCTCACCGCCGAACGCCCCGTCGGCGATCAGGCAGACGGCCAGCGCGAGCTGCGGCACCCGCTCCAAGAGAGTGTCGGCGTCCCACGCGGAGCCGCCTCCCGTGGTCTTCTGCTCCCGGTAGAAGGTGCGTCCCCCCGAGACGTACACGAGGTCCGGATGGGCCACGACCAGCACGTCGGCCGACGGGTCGTAGGCGGCCATCGAGGGCTCGGCCGTCACGGAGGTGACGTCCCGGCGCAGCGGGCACACCTCGAGGTGGCTCAGCAGGAAGGGCCGAGCCTGGCGGTACTCGTCGGGCGTCATGAACTCCGCGGCGAACCCCGGGTCGTCCTCGGGAAGGTCCTCCTCGGAACAGGCCCGGTAAGGGAACCGCGAGTGCGCCGCCTCCAGCCAGGAGTGCACGAGCGTCCCCCGCCGGATCGCGGGATGGTCGCTCCAGTCCCCGGGAAGCCGCTGGTCCCGCAGATGCGCCTGCGCCGGGCAGATCCGGTACTGCCCCGCCGTGGCCGCCGACCACACCCGCCGATGCGTCCCGGCGCCATCCAGCCCCAGCAGCCCCGGCACATGCGGCAGCGCGTCGCATTCGGCCCGCAGCTTGCACTGCGCGCAGTCCGACCCCGGCTGCCTGCGCCCCCCGAACACCACGTCCGCGGCCACCGGCTGGGCCCGCTCCCGGTACCTCCGCGCGACCTCCTCAGGCGCGGCGTCCACGACGACCTTGGGCACCCGCTCGTCGCTCACCACCACCTCGACGACCCGCACCCGCCGCGCCGGCCCCGGATCCCCTTGCACGTCCACCGGCACATCCCGGTAGACGGACCCGACGGCCCGCGCCCCGAACGCGGCCAGCTGCGCCAACGCCAGATTGGACGGGTCGTCTCCCGACCCCACCCGGCTCACCCGCGGCCGCCGCACCTCCCGCACCGCTCCGTCCGCGGACGAGTACCAGCGCCCCCACCCGGTCAGTACCCGTGCCTCCAGAGGGGAGGTGACGTGCTGCAGCACCCGGGACTCCCGCTGCGGCAGCAGAACGCCGTCGCCGATCTCATCGGCGAGCCACCGGGCGTCCTCCAGATAGGTGGCCACCGCGTGCCGGACCCAGACCTCGACCCCCGGATGCACGGTCTTCCGCGCTTCTTCCAGCACCTTGTGGACGGCCACCTCGGCGTCGAGCCCCCCGAACTCCACCTCGTCCAGGGCCGCCATCACCAACCCGAGCGGAAACCCCTCCCAAGGCGAATCCCGCCGCTCCTCGAACCGCTGCGGCCACACCCTCGGCCGTGCCTTCAACGCCGCGAACTCCGCACATTTCCCCTCGCCGGAGTCGAGCTGCCCGGCCGACAACCGAACAAGCCCGGCGGGCCCTTTGAGACTGGCGTGAGGGATGAAGGACATCATTCGTCTCCACAGTTCCGAATGAACGGGTTTCAGTGAGAGGCCGCGAGCGGCGGCTCATCTGTTCTACGAGCGGAGGCGTCGGGTGAAGGCCGCCCACTCGGCGCGCGTGAACTCCAGGATCGGGCCGGTGCCGTGGGCTTTGGTGTCTCGGACCCCGACGGTTCCGGCCTGTGAGCGACCGGCTTCGACACAGGAGGCGTTGGGCTCGCTGCGACTTGACTTACGCCAACTCGTGAACTTCTGGGTCATCGGTGATGTCAGACCTTGTCTGTGATCTTGTCGGCGAGTTCGGTGAGCAATTCCCTGCTGCTCACCTCTGATAGTGCCGCATTGCGCACCGTTTCGTAGCGCTTCATGTGCTTGGCCACCTCAACGGGACTGGTGTGGATGAAGTCGTTGGAGAGGGTCTCGGTCATGGCCAGGGGCGGGTCGGACGGATCGGGGAAACCGAAGATGATCGTCTGCGACCTCGGCATCAGCGTGGGTACCCGGCCGATGTCGACGGGGAGGACGCGCATGGTGAGCTTCACGTGAGTTTCGATGGATTCGACCATGTGGTGAAGCTGGGCTCTCATGACGGCCGGCGGGACGCTGAACCGACGAATGCTGATTTCGTCGAGGATGACCTCATAAGTCGGGCCGTCCAAGCGGAAAGCGGTCTGCTGGCGCTTGGAACGGGCTTCCATCAAACGGTCGGGCACATAGGTGATGGGGCCTTCGGCCTTGGCGTGTTCGATGAGCGCCCAGGTGTACTCGGGCGTCTGGAGCAGACCGGGCATGGTGCCGGGCTGGTACTCGCGGATGGTGGCCGCGCCGGATTCGATGTCGGCGTAGAGGCGTTGGCGGTCGCCCATGGTGTCGCCGTAGGCATCCCACCAGCCTTTGGCGGCGGCCTCGCGGGCGATCTTGATGATCTCGGCGCGTTCGTCGTCGGTGGCCCGCAGGAGGTCGAGCAGGTCCATGATCTCGGCGAGGTCGGGCCGGATCTGGGCGTTCTCCAGTCGTGAGATCTTCATCCGCGACTGGTGGAACAGTCCGCTGAGCTGTTCGGCGGTGAGTCCGCGCCGCCGCCGCAGCGCGCGCAGTTCGGCGCCGAGCCGCAACCGGCGGACGAACGGACTGGACAAGGGCGTTCCTCCTCACGAACCGTCATCCGTGCAGGTCGGGGGGCCGTCCGGTCGCTCTTCCGGCTACTCTCCGCATCGAACAGCAACGCTCCGCGTCCACGCAACCGCTTCGCCGATCCCGCCCGAGAAAGTGCGCACCCCTCCCGCACGCTCGCCGTCCGTGCGCACCCCTCCCGTGCGTGCGGAGGCCGAACGTTCGGCGGGTGTGCGCACTTTCTCGTTCGGTCAACGGGTTCCGCTGATTATTCGGCGACGAATGGTGACGATGGGCTTCGTTCCGCTTCTTCTGTGTGAGGTGAGTGATGTTCATCGAAACCAGGGACGGTGAGTGCTGGCGCCGGGAGTTCCCCGGCGACCCGGAGCAGGCGCGGGCGGTGCGCCGGTTCGTGGGCGCGCTGCTCGCGGACTGTCCGTTCGCCGACGAGGTGCTGCTCGGGTGCGGGGAGCTGGTCGCCAACACCGTCCGGCACACCCGTTCGGGCCTGCCCGGAGGCCGGTTCACCGTCGAGGTGCGGCGCTGGCGGGGGACCTGCGGGGCGTACGACAAGGAGACCGAGCTCGTGGCGCTCTGCGTGTCCGACCAGGGCGGGGACGGCGAGCCGAACACGTCCTTTCCCGAGGACGAGTACTCCGAGACCGGGCGGGGCCTGTGGACGGTCGCGCAGACGGCGGCGAGCTGGGGCTGGTTCGGCGGCCCCGCCGGACGGTCCGTCTGCGCGGTCTTCGCACCCCTGGAGTTCAGGGTCGTGTGAACGGCCCGTGTGCCGTCGGGGTGCTCAGAGGGGCAACGGCGTCGGGGGGTTGAACTTGGAGTAGCCGGGGGCGGTCCAGGTCAGCGGCACGGCGGAGGTGGCCTCGCGTACCTCCTCGATGGTGAAGTCGACCAGGCGCTGGGCGCCGGGGAAGGCGGCGGCCTCGTCCTCGTCCCAGACGGTTTCGGCGGTGCCGGTGAGGTGCAGGAGGGAGCCGTTGGCCCAGTCGGGGACGACGAGGCCGGCGGCGGGGTTGAGCTCCAGGTTGCCGAGGGTGAGGAACATGGTGTTGCCGGGGTAGTCGGGCCAGCGCAGGCGGGTGGGGGAGAGCGCCTGCAGGAAGCCGGGGTTGCCGCCCCGGTGGGAGGCGTCGGCGTCGCCTTCGGGAGAGGCGGTGGCGATGAAGAAGGTGTCGGCCTCCTGGACGGCGCGTCGCTGGCTCGGGGTGAGTTCGGAGCCGCGCAGGACCTCGCGGGGGCCGGAGGGCGCCGGGGCCGGGGCGGGGGTGCGCTGCTGGATGTACTTCGGGCAGTTGGCGATGACCTGGTCGAAGGCGACGAGCAGGCCGCCGGGCACGGGGGAGGAAGTGCCGTTGATGCGCATCCGGCGGCGGGTGTCGGGCTCGATGGCGATCATGCCGACCTTCGCGGGGGCGGCGAGGGACTCGGCCAGGGGGTCCTCCGGATGGGGGAGGGCCTTGACGAAAAGTTCCGTCTCGGTGGGCTGGAGGAAGCCGGGCTCGCCGGTGAGCAGGGTGGCCCAGAGGCGGCCGGACGGGTCGGCGGCGCCGACGACGATCATCGGCTGCTGGGAGAGGAAGGCCATGGCGACCTCCGGGAGGGCGGTCTTGATGGCTCGGAGGGCGGATTCGGCGCGGCCCTGCAGGCCCGCTCGGCGTTGCACGGAGAGCTCTCCGCTGTGGTAGGTCGCCATGGCCGTGACTCCTAGAAGAAACCGCAGGTGGGGGCGCCCGCGACGGGGGCGGGGACGGTCTCGGCCCCGGACGGGGCGTAGATCTCCAGGCGGATGCCGTCGGGGTCGGTGAAGAAGATGCCGCCGGAGGAGGCGCCCTCGCCGTGCGGGACGACGCCGTCGTAGGCGAACCGGGCGCCCAGGCCGCGCAGGGTCTCCTCGGCCTCGCGGACCTCTTCGATCGTGTCGACCTGGAACGACAGGTGGTGCAGGCCCGCCACGTCGGTGCGGGCCGGGGTCTCGGTCTGCCGCCACAGGGTGACGGTCAGCCGCCCGTCCTTGCCCAGGAGGGCGTAGGTGTCGGCGAGGTTGACCACCTCGAAGCCGAAGACCTGCGTGTAGAAGGCGACGGACCGGTCGAGGTCGGTGATGTTCAGGCCGACATGGCCGGTTTGCAGCGTGCTCATGGGCGTGGTCCTTCCTCCGGTCAGAGGCCTTCCCTAACCGGTGATTATGACTTTAAAGGTTAGAGAAATGATCGTCAACCGGTCGTGTGGACGTGAGTGGTTAGCATGGGAGGCATGGACCCCCGCCCACTGACCGGTGAACCGATCTCCGTAGAGCTGCTGAACACCCGGTGGATACAGGGCGGGGAGCCGCAGGACCTGCTCACCTCGCCCGACGGCCTGGCGATCTGGCTCGCCTCGCCCACGGTCGCCTCGGAACTGGAGGAACATCCCGTCCGGGCCGACGAGGCGACGCTCGCCGCAGTGCTGCGGGCGCGGGACGGGCTGGCGGAGCTCCTGGAGGACCCCGCGGACACGGCGACGGCCGACGCCGTGCTCGCCCACGGGGCGCTCAGGCTCTCCGCTTCACCGAGCGGCCCCGTGGAACGCCTCGAACTCGACGATCTCGCCTACTACCCGGCATGGACGGCGGTCCGGAACTACCTGCTCCTGATCGGCGGCCGCCCCGACAGGCTCCGCAAATGCGCGCACAACGCCTGCGTCCTGCACTTCTTCGACATCTCGAAGAACGGCACCCGCCGCTGGTGCTCCATGACGGCCTGCGGCAACCGTGCCAAGGCCTCCCGCCACTACGCCCGCACCCGCTCCGAGCAACCCTGACCGTCCGCGCCCGTGGCGGATGCCGAAGGTGCGCATGTGGCTACCGGTTCTGCCCCTGGTAGCCGGGTAAGGGGTGAGATATGACGACGACGAAAGCGAACACCCTGCTCAAGACGTCGGTAGCGGTCGGGGTGGCAGCCGGGGCCGGGGGGCTGGCCACCGACCCGGAGTCCGACTGGTACCG
Source organism: Actinocorallia sp. B10E7 (assembly GCF_039871655.1). NCBI lineage: Bacteria > Bacillati > Actinomycetota > Actinomycetes > Streptosporangiales > Thermomonosporaceae > Actinocorallia > Actinocorallia sp. B10E7. The sequence continues at coordinate 632,869 of NZ_JBDPLZ010000001.1, read as the reverse complement.
CGAACTCGAGAAACCATCCTGGCAGCCGCCGCCCCAGACGTTCGGCATCGTGTGGCCCGCGCTCTACAGCCTGATCGCCTACTCGGCGGGGCGCGCCATGGACCTCGGGTCCCAGGACGAGCGGCGGGGCGTGGCCCAGGCGCTCGGGATCAACCTGGCGCTCAATGCGGGCTGGTCGCTGCTGTTCTTCGGGGCGAAGTCGCCGCGCGCCGCGTTCGGCGAGATCATGGCGCTCAACCTGTCCAACGTGCTGCTCGTCCGACGCGCCTGGCTCGTCGACCGCCGCGCGGGCCTGCTCCTGCTGCCGTACGCGGGCTGGACGGCCTTCGCGACCCTCCTCAACGGCGCGATCGCCCGCCGCAACCGCTGAGCGGCCGCGATGCCGTCGACGGACCCCCGCCCCCGGACCTCCGGGGAACACGGGAGCGCGCGGAAGACGAGGGCGAAGACCCTCCTCCTGACCGCGCTGGCCGTCTTCGCCACCGCGCTCATCGGGAACCTGGCCAACGACACCGGCTCCACCTGGTACCGGGAGCTGGCCAAGCCTTCCTGGCAGCCGCCGGGACCGGCGTTCGCCCTGGTGTGGACGCCGCTGTACATCCTCATCGCCTACGCGGGCGCGCGTGCGATCGACCGGGCGCGACCGCACGCGCGGCGCGGCGTGATCCTGGCCCTCGCCGTCAACCTGGTGCTCAACGCCGGCTGGTCGGTGGTGTTCTTCGCCTTCGAGTCGCCCGAGGCGGCCCTGGCCGAGATCCTGCTGCTCAACCTGGCGAACGCGCTGCTCGTCCACCGGGCCTGGAGCGCCGACCGGACCGCCGGGATCCTCCTGCTCCCGTACGCGGCGTGGGTGGTCTTCGCCACCGCCCTCAACGGGGCGATCGTCCGGCTGAACTGACGGGGCCCGACGAAGGCGCACCGGACCTCTCAGGGGACGGATTCCAGGACGGTGACGCGCGGCTTGAGGAGGAACTCCACGTCCTCCTGCTCGGGCGGGTGCGTCAGCGCCATGTCCGCCTCGTAGTAGAGGGCCAGCTGCATGGGACGGCCGTGCGCGGACCACAGGGCCGTGCGGTCGGTCAGCGGCAGGTCCAGCAGGCGGACGGTGAGCCTGCGCAGCCGGGATGCCAGGCCGGGCCCCAGGTCGTCGGGGCCGAGGGAGGGCACCGAGTGGAAGATCTGCGCCACCCTGCCCAGCCGGGCCTGCAGTTCCAGCGGCTGGAAGCCCGGGCCGGTGACCACATAGGTCAGCCGCAGGCCCAGCGGCGGGCGCTGGAGCCGTCCAGGCGGCCCGGTGAGCGGGGCGTTGCGCAGATAGGGGTGTTCGGTGATGCCGCACAGGCACAGGTGGATCTGGTGGGGGGTCAAGGCGGTGCCGGCGTCCAGGGAGCTGATCGCCACCCAGTCGGGGTCGCCGCCGCGGACGCGTAGTAGTTCGGCCAGTGCCGAGGTGACCTCGTCGATCATGACGGCCACCGGGATCCTCGTTCGCCCATCGGGCGCACCTCCTCCTGCGGCGTGCGGCCGGAGAACACGAAGGTCGTCACGCCGAGTAACTTCTGATAAGCAGAATGTAACAGCAGGGGGCGGGTGCTTCCGGCGAGGGGTCCGAATCGGACGAAGCGGCGACGGCGGCGTTCCGCCGAGTGGCCGCGGCGGGTTCATGGGTACGGGCGGGATATGAAGACGTTGCTCAAGATCTCGCTGGTCGCGCTCCCCGCGGCGGGGGTCGGCTCTCTGGCCGCGGACACGAACTCGGCCTGGTACCGGGCGCTGCGCAAGCCGTCCTGGCAGCCGTCCGCCATGGTGTTCCCGGTGGTGTGGACGCCGCTGTACGGGCTGATCGCCTACGCGGGGAGCCGGGCGATGGACCGGGCGTCCGAGCCGGAGCGGCGGGCGCTGGCCCGCGACCTCGGAGGCAGCCTGCTGCTCAGCGCGGGATGGAGCTGCCTGTTCTTCGGAACCAGGTCTCCTCGGAGCGCCCTGGGCGAGATCGCGTGGCTCAACCTGTTCAACCTCGCGCTGGTCCGGAGGGCGTGGCGGGTGGATCGCGGAGCCGGGCTGCTGATCGCGCCGTTCGCGGTCTGGACGCTGGTCACGACCGGCCTCAACGGGACGGTCGTCTGGCTCAACCGGTGAGGGCCCGGGACGCGCCGCGGGCCCTCACCGCCGATCGGATCAGCCGGTCACCTCGATGCCGCTGTTGACGGCATCGGCGTAGTCGTCGTCGACGACCACGACCCGGCGTCCCGCGGCGCTCAGGATGGAGCCCGCGATGGCCGCCCGGTAACCCGAGCCGCAGTGCGTCCACAGCTCGCCGTCGGGCACCTCGTCCATCCGGGACAGCAGCTCGTGCAGCGGGATGTGCACGGCCCCCGGCAGGTGCGACTGCCTCCACTCGTCGTTCCGCCGGACGTCCAGGACGACGACCGGACGGTGGTGCCGCACCGCGGCGAGCTCGGTGAAGCTCGCGAGCTGGAACTCCCGCAGGGGCTCGCCCCCCGCCCAGGCGGAGGGGCCTCCGTCGGCCGCCGAAGCCGGACGGTCGATGCCGATCCGGACGAGTTCGCGCTGCGCCTCGGCGATCTCCTCGGGGCTCTCCCCGAGCAGGCTCACCGGAGTGCCCCAGGGGATCAGCCACCCCAGGTAGGTCGAGAAGGCGCCGTCCAGGCCGAAGTTGAACGTCCCGCCCAGGTGCCCGGCCGCGAACGCCTTGCGGGAGCGCAGGTCGACCACCCATTCCCCGGCCTCCAGGCGGCGGCGGAGTTCGGCGGCGTCCGCCCTGCGCGGCTCCGACAGGTCGGGAGCGTCCGGGCCCTCGGCGTTGCGCGGGCCCATGTGGGCGTAGTAGGCGGGGTAGGCGTCGAGCCCGACCAGCAGGGTCTCCACGTACTCCTGCTCGTCCTGGGTGAGCACGGGGTTGGTCCGCCGCTCCTGCCCGATCGTGGACGCCGAGGCCTCGGACTGGGTGGAGGAGCAGAAGCTGCCGAACCCGTGCGTCGGGTAGACCTCGGTGTCGTCGGGGAGTTCGGAGGCCAGGCGCCGCGCCGTCCGGTACTGGGCGTGCACCAGGGTGTCGGTGTGGTCGGGGCCGAGCAGGTCCGGGCGGCCCGTCGAGCCGTACAGCAGGGAGCCGCCGGTGAACACGGCCTTGGGTTCGTCCCCGTCGAGCAGGACGTAGGACAGGTGGGTGTGGGTGTGGCCGGGGGTCGACATGGCCCGGACCCGCATCCGCGGGCCCACCTCGATCACGTCGCCGTCGTGGACGGGGGAGTGCTCGAAGGCGACGGGGTCGTCGTCGTTGACGTGGTAGGCGGCCCCGGTCTCCCGGGCGAGGGCCAGGCCCCCCGTCACGTAGTCGTTGTGGATGTGCGTCTCGAACACGTGCCTGATCGCCACGCCCCTGTCCCGGGCGAGGTCCAGCATGCGGTCCATGTCCCGCTGCGGGTCGACGACGAAGGCGCTTTCGCCGTCGGTCACCAGGTAGCTGCGATCCCCCAGGGTCGGAGTGTCCACGGGAATGATCTCGATCATGTAAATCGCCCCCTTTTTTTCCACTCTAGGCGGGGCCGGCACCCCGGGTGATCGGGCCTCCGGCGCGCATCCAGGCGCCGGTGCCTCCGGCGACGGACCAGGCGTCGACGCCCTTGTCGTTCATCCATTCGGCCGCGGTCAGGCTGCGGTTGCCGCTGGCGCAGATCACGTACACCGGCCGGTCCGTCGGCAGTTCGCCCATCCTGGCCGGGACCTGGCCCAGCGGCATCGGCACCGCGCCCGTCACGTGGCCCGCGATGTACTCGTGGGGTTCCCGGACGTCCACCACGTAGGCCCCGTTTCCGTGGGCGGTGGCGAACGAGGACAGATCAACCTCGTGAATCATGTTCTTGCTCCCTTCGTTTCGTCCAACATACCCCAGGGGGTATTTCTTCCCGCGCGTCGGGCCGGGCCCGGAATCCGGGCGGCGGCCCCGCCGCGACCCGGTTCGGAGAGGCCGCGAGGGCATGGCAGTATGACGGGCGAGATGAACGTCCTGCCCCCGCTGCGCCTGGTGCGCGCCTCGGTCTTCGCCGCGGTGTGCGTCGTCCTGGCGTCCGCCGGGCACACGACGGCCTCCGGGCGGCCGCTGGGCCCGGGAGCCGTGCTGGCCGGGTTCGCCGGGGCCCTCGTGGTCGCGATCATCCTGGCCGAGCGGGAACGCTCCCTCGCCGTGATCACCGGAGGGCTGCTGGGCGGGCAGTTCATGCTCCACTCGCTGTTCACCGCGGCCGCCGACCACCACGAGAACCTCGCGCAACTCGACCCCGCCGTGAACGGCGCCGAGATGACGGCGGCGCACCTGCTCGCCGCGCTGGGCTCCGGTTGGTGGCTGCGCCGGGGCGAGCGCCGGGTCTGGCGGCTGGCCCGGCAGGCGGCCAAGGCACTGATCCGGCCGCTTCTGCCGATCATCTCCGTGCTCGCCGAGCCCGTCCGGCACGTCGCGGCGCCTTCGGACGTCCCGCCGCCGCGCGCCATCTCCGAACTGAGGCACGTCCTCGTCCTCCGTGGTCCGCCGCGGGGTTTCCCGGCGCTCTCCACCGTCTGAGCGCCACCGGAGCCACCGGCCTGCCAAGGCCGCTCTTCACACCCGCCGCGCGGGTGAATCGGAAACCCTTCACACAGACCTTTCACGGAGAATCCGCATGTCTTCTCGTCTTCTCTCCCTGTTCGCCGCCCTCGCCGTGGGTTCGGTCGCCCTCACCGGCTGCGGCGAGGACGCCACGGACAAGGAGGCCTCCCCCTCCCCCTCGGCCCCCGCATCCAGCACCGCCTCCAACCCCGCCTCCGCCCCGCTGGCCTTCGAGAACGCCTGGGTGAAGGCGGCGGAGTCGGGCATGACCGGGGCGTTCGGCACCCTCGTCAACTCCACCGGCGCCGAGATCAACCTGGTGTCCGCCACCACCCCGGCCTCGAAGATGGTCGAACTGCACGAGGTCGCCGGAGCCGGCGGCCAGACCCAGATGCGGGAGAAGGAAGGCGGATTCGTCATCCCCGCCGGGGGCAGGCTGGAGCTCAAGCCCGGCGGCTACCACATCATGCTCATGGGCCTCACCCAGAAGCTCGAGCCGGGCAACGAGGTCGCCTTCACCCTGACCCTGAAGGACGGTGCCAAGGTGGACGTCACCGCCGTGGTCAAGTCCTTCATGGGCGGCAACGAGACCTACGCTCCGGGACACTGATGTCCGGGCGGAGACTGAGCCGGCGGGGGCTCCTCGCCGGCGGCGCGGTGGCGGCGGGCGGGCTCGCCGCCACCGGCGGCTACCTCACCGGCAGGGGGACGGCGCCCGGAGAGTCCGAGGCGAACGCGGCCGAACAGCCCGGCACCGTCCCGTTCCACGGCGTCCACCAGGCGGGCGTCGCCACACCCCCGCAGACCTACGGGGCCTTCGTCGCCTTCGACCTGCGCGCCGGGACCACGAAGGAGTCGCTGGGACGGCTGATGCGGCTGCTCACCGACGACGCCCGGCGGCTCACCGAAGGACGGCCCGGGCTCGCCGACGCCCAGCCGGAACTCGCCGGCCTCCCGGCCCGGCTGACCGTCACGTTCGGCTTCGGGCCGGGTCTGTTCACCAAGACCGGCCTGGAGCATCAGCGCCCGATCACCGACCTGCCGGACTTCAAGGTCGACAGGCTGGAGGACCGCTGGAGCAGAGGCGACCTCCTGGTCCAGCTGTGCGGGGAGGACGCGGTCACCCTCGCCCACGCGCTCCGGCTGATCGTCAAGGACGCGCGGGACTTCGCGACGGTCCGCTGGGTCCAGCGCGGTTTCCGGCGCAGCCCCCAGGCCCAGCCGCCAGGGCAGACCCAGCGCAACCTCATGGGCCAGCTCGACGGCACCGTCCAGCCCGCCGACCTGGACAAGGCGGTGTGGATCTCCGGCGGCGGCCCGGCCTGGCTGAAGGGCGGCACCCTCATGGTCCTCCGCCGCATCCGGATGGACCTGGAGAAGTGGGACGCCGCGGACGAGGCGGCCAAGGAGTTCTCCATGGGCCGGAAACTCGCCGACGGAGCCCCCCTGACCGGCGGAAAGGAGACCGACGACCCGGACTTCACGGCGAAGGACGAGGTGGGCTTCCCCGTGATCGACGACGACGCCCACATCCGCCTGGCCCGGACGGGCGACCCGGCCCTGCGCATGCTGCGCCGCGGCTACAACTACGAGGAGGACGTCTCGCACGACGGCGTGGTCGACTCCGGCCTGCTGTTCGTCGCCTACCAGGCCGACCTGGCCCGCCAGTTCGTCCCGGTCCAGAAGCGCCTGGCCGAGTCCGACCTCCTCAACGCGTGGACGGTCCCGATCGGCTCGGCGGTCTTCGCGATGCCCCCCGGCTGCGACGAGAGGGGCTGGATCGGCGAGACCCTCCTGGCCTGATCAGGTGACCGGGCGGCCTCAGGCCCCGGCCGGAGGCCGCCCGGTCACCCCCTGGCCTCGAGTACCTCGATGGCCCGCAGGCACCAGTGCAGGGTGTCCTGCTCGAACATCCGGCCGCGCATGCAGGCGAGGTAGGGGCCGACGCGGGAGGAGCCGCCGAGGAACTCGGTCTCCTCGGCTCCGTCCCGGAGGCGCTCCAGTACCTTGTCGAGCATCGCGGCCCTGCTCCGCGACTGAGCGGCCCGCTCGCGCAGCTGCGCGATCAGGGAGGCGGCGTCGACCGCGTCCGCCGCGTAGACCTTCACCAGCAGGTCGTCCCGGTGCGCCGCCGGCCTGGCCGAGTCGGCGGCGAACCGTGCGAGCTCGGCGTATCCCGCCTCGGTGGGCACGAAGACCCGCTTGGTGGGCCGCCCCTGCTGGGGGACCTCCCTGCCGCGGATCAATCCGCTCCGCTCCAGCGTGTTCAGCTCGGCGTAGACCTGCTGCGGCCGGGCGTTCCACAGCTCGCCCACTCCCCGGTCGAACCGTTTTCCCAGCTCGTAGCCGCTGGCCTCACCGTCGAGCAGCGCGGCGAGGACGGCGTGGCGTAGTGCCATACGGACTCCTATGTGGCTCTTGTCACGAGAGATGGTCATTGATATGAATACTCAAGTTCTTGAGTAATAAGTAGGGGGTTATTCGGATGGGCGGCTACCTTACGCAGGGTCTGCACCGGGCCTTGCAGCAGCGTCCCGACGCGGTCGCGACGATCTGCGGCGAGCGGACCAGGACCTTCGCCGAACAGGCCGACCGGGTCGCCCGCGCGGCCGGCGCGCTCCTGGGCCTCGGCGTCCGGCCGGGGGACAGGGTCGCGATCCTGTCCCAGAACTCCGACCACTACGCCGAACTGCTGCTGGCCGTCGCGTGGGCGGACGCCGTCGTCGTCCCGGTCAACATCCGCTGGAGCGCCGCGGAGATCGACCTGTCCCTGCACGACTGCGAGGCGGGCGTCCTGTTCGTCGACGAGGCGTTCGCCGGGCTGGTCCCGCAGCTCACCCGGGAGCTGACCGTCATCGGCATGGGCGAGAACCGCGACGGCCGCCACCTGGACGACCTCATCGCGGAGGCCGGACCGGTGCCGGACGTCCGGCGCGGCGGGGGCTCCCCGGCCGGGATCTTCTACACGGGCGGCACCACCGGCACCCCCAAGGGCGTGGTGCTCAGCCACGACAACGTCCTGGCCTCGGCGATGGGCTCGGCGGCCACCGGCCACCTGCACAACAGCCCCGACGACCGGGTGCTGCACGTCGCGCCGATGTTCCACATCGCGTGCTTCACCTCCTGGCTGATCGGCTCGCTCGCGGGCGCCACCCATGTGATGGTGCCCGGATTCCAGCCGGACGCCGTGCTCGACGCGATCGAGCGGCACCGCGTCACGGCCACGTTCCTCGTCCCCACGATGGTGACGATGCTGCTCGCCGACCCCACCCTGCCGAAACGGGATGTGAGCACCCTGCGCCGCGTCCTCTACGGTGCCTCCCCGATGCCGCAGTCCACCCTGGAGACGGCGATGTCCGTCCTTCCGGGGACGCGTTTCACCCAGGCCTACGGGATGACCGAACTGTCGCCGGTCGCGACGCTGCTCGGCCACGAGGACCACGTCCCCGGGCGGCTGCGCTCGGCCGGCCGCGCCGCCCCGCACACCGAGGTCCGGGTCGTCGGCGAGGACGGGACGGTCCTGCCCGTCGGCGAGGTCGGCGAGGTCGCGGTCCGCGGCGCGAACGCGATGATCGAGTACTGGAACCGCCCGAAGGAGACGGCCGAGGCGCTGCGCGACGGCTGGATGCACACGGGCGACGCGGGCTACCTCGACGCCGACGGCTACCTGTTCGTCGTCGACCGGTACAAGGACATGGTCATCACCGGCGGGGAGAACGTCTACTCCGTCGAGGTCGAGAACGCGCTCGCCGGTCATTCCGCGGTGGCCATGTGCGCCGTGATCGGGTTGCCCGACCCGCGGTGGGGCGAGCGGGTGCACGCGGTGGTCGTGCTCGCGGAGGGCGCCGCCGCGACCGAGGAGGAACTGCGGGAGCACGTCCGCGGCCTGATCGCCGGGTACAAGGTTCCGCGGAGCGTCGAGTTCGTCGACGCGCTCCCCATCTCCGGCCCGGGCAAGATCCTCAAGCACGAACTGCGCTCGGCCCGCAGCCAGGGCTGAGCCGGCCGGCAGACGGGGACGCCGGCGTTGACCCGGCGCCCGGCCTGGAACTCGAGGAGGGCTCCAGGCCGGGCGCGGCGCGCTCAGGAGGCCAGGCCGTGCCGGTCCAGCCAGCCGGTGATGAGGCCGACGGCCTCCTGGAGGTGGGGGCGCTGGTCGGGGCCCGCGTAGTAGTGGGTCGCGCCCTTGATCTCGTGGATCTCCTTGTCCTCGTGGGTGAAGGCCTCGTAGATGCGGTTGGTGTGGCTGGGCGTGCAGGCGTCGTCGGCGGAGTTGCCGATCACCAGCACGGGGACGGAGACGCCGGGGGCGCAGCGCTCGGCGTCGGCGTTGGCCTCGTCGTAGCTCCACTGCGACAGCCAGCTGCGCAGGGTGGTGAACCGGGCCAGTCCGGTCGGGCTCATGTTCACCACGCGCGGGTCGCCCTGGTAGCACCAGTTCGGGCGGCGGTCGTTGGGGTCGACGGCCGGGTCCAGCCAGCGCGGGTCGGCCATCGTGCCGTGGACGACGAAGGCGAACTCGTCGTGCGGACGCCCGGCGGCCTTCAAAGAGGCGAGCTTGGCCTTCACCCACCTGGTGATCCGCCGGTTGCGGGCGATCTGCGCCTCGCGGTAGCGGTCCAGGAACTCCTGGCCGTACGGGGGCTGGTTGGGGTTGTCGGGGTTGTAGAGATCGAGTTCCGGGTCCCGGACGGACGGGTCGTGCTCGTCGAGGATGGAGGCGTCCATCCACTCCGTCAGCGTCTGGTGGCGGCTGACGTGCGCGGCCAGCAGCATCAGGCCGTCGGCGGGGATCAGGCCGAGCGAGGTGAGGTCGGGGGCGTCCCCGGCCGGGGTGCGGGTGACCGTGGGGTTCTCGGCCTGCGCCTGGTAGAAGGCCGACAGCGCGCCGCCGCCGCTCCAGCCGGCCAGCACGACCTTGCCGTAGCCGAGCTTCTCCTTGGCGTGGCGGACGCACGCGCCGAGGTCCTGGGTGACCTTCTCCATGATGAGGGCGCTGTCCACGCCCCGGTAGCGGCTGTTGCAGTAGATGACGTGGTGCCCGGCCTTGGCCAGCGCGACGGTCATCGGCAGGTACGCGCCGCCGCCGATCGGGTGCATGAAGATGATGACGGTGTCCGACGCCTTCTGCGGACGCAGCAGGTGCGCTTCGAGCACGACGAACTCGCCGGTGCCGCCGTAGGTGTCGCGTACGGGCGAATCGTCGAGGAACGTGACGAGCAGGGGGATGCGGTCGTAGGGCCTGGCCGGCGCGGTGTCGCTCATGCGTTCTGGCTCGCTTCGGGGAGGAGGGCGGGGTTGACCTTGAGCGGGCGGCGCACGTCGATCGACATGACCACCCAGTTGATCTCGTCGTACTGGTCGAACTTCCGGCGGGAGCGCTCGCGCGCCTTCTCCGGCGGGCCGTGGTGGATGCCCTGCGGCGAGTGGGTGATGAGCCCGGCGGGCATGTCGATGCCGAACAGGCTGCCGTCGTGGAAGAGCGCGACCTCGTCGTAGTCGGCGTTGCGGTGGTACCAGGGCATGCGCTCGGCGCCGGGCCGCGTCTCGGCGGGCCGCGGCATGAAGTTCAGCACGACGACGCCCTCGGCCTGCAGGAAGAGGTGGACGGTCGGCGGCAGGTGGATCGACGCCGACGTGATCGCGTTGTAGTCCCGGATGTTGTACTTGAACGGGAAGTAGTCGCCCTTCCAGCCCTCCACGTCGCAGGGGTTGTGGGGGTAGAAGATCGAGCCCTGCTCCTCCCGGCGGGTCAGCCGGATCTCCCATTCGGGGCCGCCGTCGGTGAGGACCTCCGCCTCGGGCACGAAGACGGTCGAGGAGTCGAACGGGAAGTGCCTGCCCAGGATCCCGGCGGGCGGGGTGCGCAGCTCGTCGACGGTCTCGACGATGAGGAAGGCGCCGTTCGAGCCCTCGTCCGGGAGCTGCCGGTAGGTGACGGCCTTGGGCAGCAGCACCCAGTCGCCCGGCTCGTAGGGGATCGAGCCGAACTCCGTCTGGAAGACGCCGGTGCCGCGATGGACGAAGAACAGCTCGTCGCCTCCGACGTTGCGCGCGAAGAACGGCATCGCCTCGGCGCGGCGGCTCAGCAGGAACCGGACGTCGTCGTTGTGGTACAGGACCACGGGGTTGCCGCGCGGGTCCGTCAGGTCGGTGGGCTCCAGCCGGTCGACGAACGTCGCGTGCATCTGGATCGGGCCCTCGGCCCGGTAGACGGTCGGGTCGTTGCGCCGGTAGAGCTGGGCCTGCCTGCCGGTGAAGCCCATCCGGCCCAGCTCGTCGTCCTTCAGGCCGTCGAGGTCCCGGTGGACGTGGTCGGGCGTCCTGCCCTTGCGGAACTGCACGAACGATTCCATGTGCCTTACTCCTCGGGTGCGGGGTGGGGCGGGAGCAGGACTCCGCGCAGGAAGATGTCGCAGTACAGGTCGGCGATCCGGTCGGTGTCGAGCCGTCCGTCGGCCTCGATCCACAGGTACGAGTAGTTGAACATCCCGAGGATGCCGAGGACGGCGACGCGTGGTTCGGCCGGCTGGAACAGCCCGCGCTCCACGCCGGAGGCGTAGACACGCTGCCAGATCTCGGAGTACCGGCGGCGCAGCTCCAGCACGTGTTCCAGCCGTTCGCCGGTGAGGGCGTTGAAGTCGCGGTAGTGGACCGTCCACTCCAGCCGGTGGTCGGCGATGTTGCGCAGGAGGGTGCGGGCCAGCCGCCGGAAGCACTCGGTCTCGTCGGGCGTCTCTTCGACGATTCGGGAGGCGATGCCGACCATGTGCTCCAGCTGGGTGCGGCTGATCTCGTAGAGCAGGGACTCCTTGTTGCCGATGTGGTGGTACAGCGCGCCGCGCTTGAGGCCGACCTCCTGTTCGAGCTGCGCCATGCCCGCGCCGTGGTAGCCGTCCCGTGCGAAGAGGTGGGCTGCTGCCTTCAGGATGCGTTCACGCTGCGGGGACAACTCAGACCAGGCCTTTGATCGTGCGTACAGGGATCTATCACACATTGCGTACCGACCGATCGGTACGGTACAAGTGGCATCATTTCCTCGTCAATAACCTATTGATCCGTTGGAGACGCACTGTGAACACACAGCCTGAGAACGCCTTCCCGACGGGGCCGGGCTCGCTCACCGCCGACCTGTCCGGCCGGGTCGCGGTCGTCACCGGGGCCTCCAGCGGACTCGGCTCCCGGTTCGCCGAACTGCTCGCCCGCTCCGGCGCCACCGTCGTGGCCGCCGCGCGGCGCAAGGACCGGCTCGAGGAGCTGGCCGAGCGGGTGCCCGGCATCGTCCCCGCGGTCTGCGACGTGACGGACGACGCCTCGCGACGGGAGCTGCTGCGCACGTCCCTGGCTCAGACCGGCCGCGTCGACGTGCTGGTGAACAACGCGGGCCACGGCTACCAGAAGGCCGCGCTGGACGAGACCGTCGAGGAGTTCGAGGGCATCGTCGCGCTGAACCTCACCTCGACCTTCGCGCTGGCGACGCTCTTCGCCCGCGAGATGATCGCCGCGGGCGGGGGCAGCATCATCAACCTGGCCTCGATCCTCGGCCTGGTCGCCGCCTACCCCTCCTCCCAGGTCTCCTACGTCGCGGCGAAGTCCGGCGTCGTCGGCCTCACCCGCGACCTGGGCGTGCAGTGGGCCCGGCAGGGCGTGCGGGTCAACGCGCTGGCCCCGGGCTGGTTCCCCAGCGAGGCCACCGACGACATGTTCTCCGACGAGCAGAGCCACCGCTGGATGGTGCGCAACACGCCCATGGGACGGGGTGGCCGGACGGGCGAGCTGGACGGCGCGCTGCTCCTGCTGGCCAGCGACGCGTCCTCCTTCATGACCGGGCAGACCATCACGGTCGACGGCGGCTGGACCGTACGCTGATCCCTCCGGGAACAAATTCCGCCCCGCAGGTGTTCTCATACCCGTAGGGGTATTCTGAGAGGAGAGAACATGGCGACCGTGGAACTGACCAAGGACACGTTCCAGGAGGCTGTGGACCAGGGTGGCGTCCTTCTGGTGGACTTCTGGGCGTCCTGGTGCGGCCCGTGCCGCCAGTTCGCGCCGGTCTTCGAGCGGGTCTCGGAGCGGCACGACGACGTGGTGTTCGCGAAGATCGACACTGAGGCGCAGCCGGAACTGGCCGGCGCCTTCCAGATCACCTCGATTCCCACGCTGGCCGTCATCAAGGACAAGGTCGTGGTCTTCGCCCAGCCGGGCGCGCTCCCCGAGCGCGCACTGGAGGACCTCGTCGACCAGGCCAAGCAGCTGGACATGGACGAGGTGCGTCGCCAGATCGCCGAGTCCGAGCAAGCCTGAGCCCCACCCGGGGGCAGGAGTCCGGCCCCCGGAGGAAACCGCCGCCGGACGGTCTCCGTCCGGCGGCGGTTCCATATACCCCCGCGGGTATCATGAGAATTCAAGACGGAGCCTGTTACAGGAGGTCCACATGAAAGTCGACGAGGAGGTCGTCGGTTCGGTCCTGAACCGGCTCCGCCGTGCCCAGGGCCAGCTGGCCGGGGTCATCGCGATGATCGAGGCGGGTCGTGACTGCAAGGACGTCGTCACCCAGCTCGCCGCGGTCTCCCGCGCCCTCGACCGGGCGGGATTCAAGATCGTCGCCAGCGGCATGCGCCAGTGCATGGCCGCCGCCGACGGAGACGCCCCCCCGATGACGGAGGAGGAGCTGGAGAGGCTCTTCCTCGCCCTGGCCTGACCCGCCTCCGGGCGGGGACTCAGCCGTCGGCGGCCGCGGCCGGATGGGCCGCGCCGCCGTCGGCCGCGTCCACCAGGTCGTGGCCGACGCCGAGGCGTTCGGCGGTGGCCGCGGAGGCGTCGTCGATGAACTTCAGGCTGCGGCGCAGCTTGCGGTCCAGCTCCCCGGGGATGAGCCGCTGGAGCTCGTTGAAGACGAAGACCGGTGGGGCCAGCACGGCCGGCAGGTGGCGCCAGACGTTGCGCTCGACGTTCAGCAGGTCGGCGGTCCGGTCTCCGGTGAAGGCGCGGGAGAGGCCGTGGCCCATCGGGCGGGCGGCCCTGCGGACCAGCGGGGCGAGCCTGCCGCTCTGGTCGGCCAGGCTGTCGGGCATGATCGTGTCGAGCAGTTCGGCGACCAGCTCGCGGCTGTAGTCGCTGGGCTCCGAGCCGGTCAGATGGTAGATCCGCTCCAGCTCGACGAACTCGTCCTCGGTCTTGGGCAGGACGCGCTCGTCGATGCCCATGAGGTGGCCGACGTACCGGAACAGGTGGTAGACCGCCTCCCGCTCCCGCGCGGTGTGGCGGATGCCGAAGCTCTTCATCACCCGCAGCGGGATGAGGCTGAACTCGATCAGGGTGTAGGCCGAGTCGGCCTGGTTGATCGGGTGGCCGAGCCGCTCGGAGTCCCAGGGCAGGCCGTCGAGGATGTGGTGCCTGACGAACGCGTGGATCAGTCGCACCCGCACGGTGGTGGCGACCCCGGACGCGAAGCGCTCCAGCCCGCCTGGGCGGGTGGTGGCCCACAGCCAGGAGGCGGTCTCGAACGTGCGCACCTGGCCCTGGTCGGTGAACCTGCGGGTGAGCGCGAGCGGCTCGACCGCGGCGCCGTTGACGTAGCTGCCCACCAGGGAGGCGGGCCCGAGCGCCAGCCCGATCGTGACCGGGTGCCGGCAGTAGGCGCGGGACGCCTCGTCCAGCAGGTCCTGCCGCAGCCATTCGGGCCGGTGGTCGATCTCGGCGAAGAGCTTCTTGATCGACTCGGGCGGATCCTGCAGGCTCTCGACGCCCTCGGCCAGGCCCTTGCGGATCATCTTCATGCCCTTGCCGCGCCCCATGGCCACCAGGTCGGCGACGACGGCGTCCGCGGTGGGGTCGCCCCAGGTGAGGGCGTCGAGAAAGACCTGCGCGCGCTCCCCGTACCGGGCCAGCGCGACCTCGGGCTGGGCGACCCGCCCGGGCGCGGAGATCGACGGTGTGCTCATGGCCCAGCAGCCTAGGTCAGTAAGTGATTGCTTTCTAGGGGTAAGGCGGGGTTTCCGGGGGCGAAAGGCAGGTGGTCACCAGTGCGGGCAGAGAACACCGGGCCGGTTCCTTGACCGGGACGTAGCCCGCCGGAAGGCCGTTGCGGCGGATGATGCCGCGGTAGGCCGCCACGGCCTCCGTGGGGCGGCGCTCCAGAGCCGGATCGCTCTCCACGTCCACCGTGTAGAGGCCGAAACGGGGACGGTAGGAGCCCCACTCGTAGGCGTCCAGAAGGGCCCAGTAGTTGTAGCCGATCACGTTGATGCCGTCCTTGATGGCGCGGTGGATCCAGTAGACGTGATCGCTGATGGAGTGGGAGCGCTGGTAGCCGTCCGCCTGCGGCCTGCCGCCGTCGGTGGCCGCGCCGTTCTCGATGATGTAGATCGGCAGGTGGGGGAGCCTGCGGTGGTAGTCGTGCAGCACGTGGTACAGCCCGTCGGGCTCGGCCTCGATCCGCCAGTACTCGCCGCCGAAGACGCGGAGCACCGTCAGGTTCGCGGCGCTCATGCTGAGGTAGTAGTCGAGGCCGATGTAGTCGAGCTTGTCCGGCACCTCGGTGAAGAGGGCCCGGTCGAACAGCGGGTTGAGCACCGTGCTGTAGGCGACGTTCGCGGTCACCATGGCGTCGTCGTCGATCCGGTGGATGAGGTCGTAGGCCCTGCGGTGCGCCTTGATGAGATTGGCGCTCATGACGGGCGCCTCGGACAGCCTGATCGCCTTGTTCCGGACCTCGTCCAGGATGTAGTAGCTCGCCTCGTTGAACGTCACCCACAGGACGTCGTACTTCGCGTAGCGCCTGACGACGAACCGCGCGAAGTCCAGCCAGTCCTCGATGGTCCGCTCGTTCTTCCACGCCCCCTGGTCGTGCACCCATCCGGGGTGCACGAAATGGCTGAGGCTCAGCATCGGACGCATTCCGTGGGAGGCCATCCGCGCGACGAGGTCGTCGTAGTAGCGGACCTCCTTCCAGTCGATCCTCCCGCGCTCGGGCTCGATCCGGGCCCACTCGAGCGAGGCGCGGAAGACGTCGACGCCCAGCGAGGCCGCGCGCTCCAGGTCCTCCCGGTACCGGTGCCGGAAGTCGACGCTGTCGCGGTACGGAGCCTTGTCCTTGCGCGCGGCCAGGTACCGCTTCCAGTTGCTGTCCGGAAAATGCCCCTCATGCTGGAATCCCGACACCCCGACGCCCCACATGAACCCCTTGGGGAATCCGCCCCCGGCTTCCGCCGCGGCGGGCAAGGGGGCCAGAAGAACCGCCGTCATCGCCAGGAGTACCGCGAACGTACGCGTCATCGTTCCGCCTGAGACTCTCGCCATCGGAGTTTCCCGGATGGTACGGGCGAACGGCGGCCGACGCCATGACAAGGGATTGTCAGCGGGAGTCAGCGGGTCGGGGCGAAAAAGGAAGATGCGGAGGTTCTCGCGGGGCTTATGCTCCGCTCATGCGGATCTTCACGGCCGACGGATCGGATGTCGCCTTCGTCGCGGTGGGGCAGGAAGCCACTGGGATCATCGCGATCGGGCAGATCGCGAACGGGGTGGTCGCGATCGGGCAGGTCGCCACCGGAGTGGTCGCGATCGGGCAGCTCGCGCGGGGGTTCTTCGCCGTGGGCATGCTGGCGGCGGGGGTGGTGTCGGTGGGGATGCTGGGGATCGGCGTGGTGTGGACGTCGGGAATGCTGGCGGTGGCGCCGTTCGCCGGGCCCGGCATGCTCGTGCTGGGTCTTCTCGGCAGGCTCTCGGTGACGGAGGCGTTCAGCCCGCACACGCGGTGGAGTCCACCGTGGAAGGCGCTGCCTCCGTGGCGGGTCTTCCTCGGCACGGCGGGGCTGGTGCTGCTCGCCGTGCTCTGGTGGTACACGACGGGCATGGGCCTGATGCTGCCGCGGATCGTCCTCGGGTTCGGCTGAGCGGTGCTCAGGAGGTTCCCGAAGCCCAGGCCAGGAACAGCACGAAGACCGTCAGCGCCAGCAGGAGCGCTCCGATCGCGTTGACCCAGCCGGGGACGCGGGAGAACAGCAGGTGGCCGCCTCGGGAGAATCCCGCGCTGGGGTCGTGTCGTGAGGGGGTCCGCTCGGCCATCGGTCAGCTCGCCTTCGTGTCGGGGACCAGGGACAGCCCGGCCCGGCGGGCCTTGGCGACGCTGGCGCGCAGCGCCTCCTCGACGATCCGCGCCTGCTCGGTCAGGCCGCCGAGCTCGGCGACGGCCAGCTCGTCGCGGACGGTGCGGGCCAGCAGCTCCTGGTATGCGTCGCCGTTGGAGGCGAGCCGCTGGATCGTCCGCCACTGCTCCAGCGCGTCATCGGCGGCCCGCGTCTGCGCGGCGTACCTCTCCAGCGCCGCGATCCGCTCGGTCACCGACGCGGTGGCCAGACGCAGGACCTCCTTCTGCGGGGCCAGCAGCTCGGCCACGCGGGGGTCGTCGGTACGCGCGCCCTCGTGCTCGTCGGTGAGGCGGTCGAGCTCCATCAGCGTCTGGGCGATCTCCCACTGCTGAGCGGGCAGCGTGACGGTGTTGCGGACATCGTCGAGCAGCCCCTGGGCGTTGACCTCCGAGTCCAGGACGGTCTCGACGGCTTTGACGGCCCGGTACAGCAGCGAGCGGTACTTCTGGGCGAGGTCGCCGTACTGCACGTAGTGCCCGTGGCGGTGCCGGGCGAGCCTGGCCGCCGCGTCCTCTCCGCAGAGCGCGAGGAGCACCAGCCACGCCGCCGGCAGGACCGCGAACACCAGCGCCGTGAAGACGAGCTGGGCCTGCCAGAACAGCGCTCCGATGAGCACGGCCTGGGCGGCCAGCCCGGCCGCCCTGACCTTGGGGCCGTGGAAGGTGCCCATGAGGCCGGGCAGGAACGTCCACACCGGCGCCTGCCAGAGCGCGAAGACCGCGTCGCGTCCCGTCCGCCCGCCGAAACGCGGCTCCGGGACCTTCTCCACAGGGCCGTACAGAGCCTCGGGCGCGCTCTTCAGGATCCGCTGCTCCTGGAGGGGCAGCTGCGGATCCACCACGACTTCGAACCTGGTCATGCCACCCTCCCGCGGGACTTCTCACAGGTAGACGCGGGAGAGCGGCACCTGGTTCTGGACGGGCCCGGTTCCGCCCGTGTCTCAGAGCAGGGACTTCAGGAGGGCGCGGGTGCGCTCCTTGTCCTTGCCCGAGAGGAAGCCGCCCGCGACGAAGTCCGTCACGCCCGCGTCCCTGAGGTCCTCGATGGCGGCGGTGACGGTGTCCTCGTCGCCCACGAGGGGGAGGTCGGCGGGCCCGGCGACGCCCTCGCGGTCCATCATCGCGCGGTAGGACGGGAGGTGCCCGTACATCGCGAAGATCTCGCCGGCGCGAGCGCGGGCGGCCTCGACGTCGTCGGTGACGCCGACGGGGAGGATGCACACGACGCGGGGGGCGGGGCGGCCCGCGGCCTCGGCGGCGGCCCTGATGGTCGGGACGATGTGCTCGCGGACGGTCTTGGGGCCGGTCATCCACAGGATCGTGCCGTCGGCCTGCTCGGCGGCGACCTTCAGCATCTTCGGCCCGAGCGCGGCGATGACGAGGGGGACGCGGCCCTCGTTCGGGACCGACAGGGAGATCTGGGCCTTGACGGTCTCGCCGGAGAAGGAGGCGGGCCGACCGTCCAGGAGGGGGGCGAGCACCGACAGGTACTCCTTCATGTGCCGGACGGGACGGCTGAAGTCGTAGCCGAACATGTCCTCGATGACGACCTTGTGGGAGAGCCCGACGCCGAGGGTGAGGCGCTGCCCGCCGATCGCGAGCGCGGTGGTCCTGGCCTGCTGGGCCAGCGCCGCCGGATGCCGGGGGTAGGTCGGCACCACGGACGTGCCCAGTTCGATGCCGGGCACCCGGCTGCCGGCGATCGCGAGGCCGGTCAGCGCGTCGAGGCCGAACACGTGGGTCATCCAGACGGAGGCGAACCCGTCGTCGGCGGCCTGACGCACGTCGGCGGTGAAGCGCTCCAGGGCGTCAGGTCCGCCGCGCTCGATCATCGAGATCCCGATCCGCATTTCCGTCTCCTCGTTTCCCCGGCCCGATGGCTCCGGCGATCTTCCTCGTCGGATTCTGCCGGATCGACCGCTCGGCGCAGCCTCCGGCCCGCACGTCGTATCGTCCCCCGAACCGCCGTATTCAAGTGTTCGAATGGTTACCATGCGCGATGGTTTCCCGTTCAAGAGCACGGCGTGCGCCACCGCCGCGGCCTGCCTGCTGCTCGGCTCGCAGGTCCCGGCGGGAGCGAAGGCCGGTACGCCCCTGCGTTATGTGGCGCTCGGAGACTCCTACACCTCGGCACCCTACGTCTCGCGGATCCGTCCGGGCTCGCCGCTGACGTGCCGCCGTTCCGCGCTCAACTATCCGGGACGGATCGCCCGCAAGCTGCGTCCCCGCAGCTTCACCGACATGAGCTGCTCGGGCGCCTCCCTGCGCCACCTGACCGCCCCGCAGGGCGCGAATCCGCCCCAGCTCAGCGCGCTCAGGCCGAACACCACGCTGGTCACCCTCACCCTGGCAGGCAACGACATCGGTTTCGACAGGTGGAAGACCTGCGCTCTGGTCAGCCTCATCGACTCCGAGGGCGCGCCGTGCCGCAGGAAGCTGCGACGCGAGGAAGGAGGCGACCCCTTCGCCCGGGCCGTCGCCCGGACGGGGCCGAGGTTCGGGGCGGCGCTGCGCCGGATCCGCGAACGCTCCCCGCTGGCCGAGGTCTACGTGCTGGGCTACCCGAGGCTCGTCCCGCCCACGGGCGGGGGCTGCTATCCGCGTGTGCCGCTGGCCCGCGGCGACGTCGGGATGGTGCGGAACGCGCAGCGCAGGCTGAACGCGATGCTCGCCTACCAGGCGCGGGTCAACGGCGCGGTGTTCGTCGACATGTCCAGACCTGGCCACGACATGTGCCAGCGCGACGACCGGAAGCGCTGGATCGAGCCCTTCTTCCCGGCCAGGCGCGGCGCGCCCCTCCACCCCAACGCCAGGGGCGCGGCGGCGATGGCCAGGGCCGTGCTGCGCGCCATGTGGTTCTCTGCGGACGTCTGAGCCCCTTCTCCCCGCCGGGTCGCGCGCCTAACATGGCCGCCGTGGAGGAGCTACCGAATGAGATTCGGCCCGTGTTGGCGGGCCTGGCCGAGGCCTACGGGCCCGGGGTGCGGGTCGAGGGGCTGCGCCGCGACAGCGGCGGGGCGTCCCGGCTGACCAGCGTGTTCGAGGCGGTGACCGAGGCGGGCGAGCGGCACCGGCTGGTCCTGCGGCTGGCCACGCCCGGCGCGAGCGAGGCCAGCAGCCCGCTCTCCCGGGAGGCGGCGCTCATGCGGGCGGCGCGCGCGGCGGGCGCGCCGGTGCCGGAGGTCATCGCGGCGGGCGACGGATCCTCGGGCGAACCCGAGTACATCGTGATGCCCTTCGTCGAGGGCGAGACGATCCCGCGCCGCGTCCTGCGCGCCCCCGAGCTGGCCGGGGCCAGGGAGGGGCTGGCCGCCGAGTGCGGGCGGATCCTCGCGGCGATCCACCGCATCCCGCCGGAGGCCGTGCCGGACCTGCCGGACGAGGACCAGCTGGAGGCCTGGGCGCGGATCCTGGACGGGCTCGGCACCCCCTACCCCGCGCTGGAGCTGGCGCTGCGGCGGCTGTCGCTGGACCGTCCGGACGCCGTCCGCCGGGTCGTCGTGCACGGCGACTTCCGCAACGGCAACCTCATGATCGGCCCGGACGGGGTGCGGGCCGTCCTGGACTGGGAGCTGTCCCACCTGGGCGACCCGCTGGAGGACCTGGGCTGGCTGTGCGCCAAGGCCTGGCGGTTCGGCTCGCCCCTGCCCGTCGGCGGGTTCGGCGAGTACGAGCAGCTCGTCACCGCCTACGAGGAGGCCTCCGGCACCGCCGTCGACCGGGACGCGGTGCGCTGGTGGGAGCTGTTCGGCGTGTTCCGCTGGGGCGTCATCTGCGCCCTGCAGACCCACCGCCACCTGACCGGCGGCGAGCGCTCGGTGGAACTCGCGGCGCTCGGCCGCCGGGTCGCGGAGAACGAGTGGGACCTGCTCCAGGCACTGGCC
The DNA here is from genome assembly GCF_039871655.1 of Actinocorallia sp. B10E7. Taxonomy (NCBI): domain Bacteria; kingdom Bacillati; phylum Actinomycetota; class Actinomycetes; order Streptosporangiales; family Thermomonosporaceae; genus Actinocorallia; species Actinocorallia sp. B10E7. The sequence goes on along the minus strand of NZ_JBDPLZ010000001.1, from coordinate 612,231 downwards.
TGAGGGGGCGCCCGGACGTCAGAACGTCCAGCGGCCGCCCTTCTCGTACTCCTTCAGGATGCGCTGGCCGGTCCGGCTGATGTGCACCTCGTCCGGGCCGTCGTAGATGCGGCCGGCCCGGGCGTGCCGGTACATGCGGTCCAGCGGGGTGTCCTCGGTCAGGCCCTCGGCGCCGTACACCTGGATGGCGCGGTCGATGACGTTGTGCAGCATCCGCGCGCCCGCCACCTTGATCGCGGCGATCTCCACCCGGGCCTGGTCCCCGGAGTCGATCTTGTGGGCGGCGTGCAGGGTGAGCAGCCGCGCGGCCTGGATCTCGGAGTAGGACTCGAAGACGTGCTGCTGCAGCAGCTGCTTGCCGGCGAGCGGGCCGCCGAACGCCTCACGCTGGTGCAGCCGCTCGCACATCAGGTCGAAGGCGCGCTGGGCCTGGCCGAGCCAGCGCATGCAGTGGAAGATCCGGCCGGGCCCGAGCCGCTCCTGGGCGATGACGAAACCGTGGCCGCGCGGCCCGAGCAGGTTCTCCTCCGGCACCCGGACCTCGTCGTAGAACACCTCGTAGTGGCCGTCGTGGAGGCCGAGGACCGGGGTGTCGCGGACGATCGTGTAGCCGGGGGTGTCGGTCGGCACGAGGATCATGCTGAACGACAGGTAGGGGCTCGCGTTCTCCTCCGTGCGGCACATGACGGTGGTGTACGCGGCCCGCTCCGCGCCGGTGGTGAACCACTTGCGGCCCCGGATGACCCACTCGCCGTTCTCCAGCGTGGCCGTCGTCTGGAGCTGCGTCGGGTCGGAGCTGGAGATGCCCGGCTCGGTCATGGCGAAGCTGGGCGAGATGTCGCCCTGGACCAGCGGCAGGAGGAAGCGCTCCCGCTGCGTCCGGGCCGCGTACTTGTGCAGCATCAGCGAGTCCTGGAGCGTGTACGTCCCCAGGACGATCTGGCCGTACTCGCTGCGGCCCTGGATCTCGTTGACGTAGACGTAGTCCAGGAACGGCAGGCCGCCCCCGCCGATCTCCTTCGGGTGGCCGAGCGCCCACAGGCCCTCGGCCTTGGCCTCCCGCTGCAGGGAGCGCAGCAGGTCCACGTCCCCCTGGTGGAGCGCGTTCTCGTTCGGCTCCACCCGCTCGGTCATGAACGCGTAGACCGCGTCCCGCAGCGGCCGCACCGACGCCGGTACCTCAAAGCTCATGGCTTCACCCTCCTGTGACTAGAATCGCATTCTGTCTCGTGAAGGGAGAGCGCGCCATGCCCGGACCGCACGATGTGCCCACGGCGGGTCAGCTGGTGGAGTCCGTCAGGGAGTTCCTGGAGCGGGACGTCCTGCCCGCGGCCTCCGGCCGGCAGCGGTTCCACGCGCTGGTCGCGGCCAACCTGCTGGCCATGGTCGAGCGGGAGCTGGCCGACGGGCCCGCACAGGCCGAGGAGCACCGGGAGCGCCTGGCCGCGCTGGGTTTCGGCTCCGACGCGGAGCTGGCCCGCGCGATCCGCGCGGGGGAACTGGACGAGCGGTACGAGGAGGTCCGCGCGGCGCTGCTGGAGGCGACGGCGGCGAAGCTGGCCGTGGCCAACCCCGCCTACCTGAAGTCGGCGGAGAGTGCATCGGCTATAAGTAAGCCATGACTTACGCCGTTACCGTCGCCGACCTCAGCGCCCCCGGCGGGCCCTTCGAGCTGCGCCAGCGGGAGATCTCCGAGCCCGGGCCCGACGAGGTCCTGGTCCGGCTGGTCGCCACGGGCGTCTGCCACACCGACCTCGTGACCGCGGCCCGGCCCATCGTGCCCGGCCAGATCCTCGGCCACGAGGGCGCCGGCGTGGTGGAGGCCGTCGGAAACGACGTCGGGGCGGTCGAGCCCGGCGACCACGTCGTGCTCAGCTACTCCTGGTGCGGCGAATGCGCCAACTGCTCGCGTGGGCGCATGGCCTACTGCGCGCGCTTCCTGGAGCTGAACTACGTCGGAGAACGCTTCTTCGGCCAGTCCTCCTTCGCCACCTTCACCCTCACCAGCGAGCGCAACGTCATCCGCGTGGCCAAGGACCTGCCCTTCGAGTTCCTCGCCCCGCTCGGCTGCGGCGTGCAGACCGGCGCGGGAGCCGTCCTCAACGTGCTCAAGCCGGAGAAGGGCTCGGCCCTGGCCGTCTTCGCGCTCGGCGCGGTCGGGCTCAGCGCCGTCATGGCCGCGAACATCGCGGGCTGCGACCGGATCATCGCGATCGACCCCAACCCCGCCCGCCGCGCCCTGGCGCTGGAGCTGGGCGCCACCGAGGCCGTCGACCCGGCCGACGCGCCGCGCGGCGCCATGGACTACTCGGTGGAGTGCGTCGGCCACCCGGACGTGGTGAAGGCCGCGGTGAAGTCGCTGGCCAGCCCCGGGCAATGCGTCACCCTGGGGTTCAAGGGGCAGCGCAACCCGGTGGAACTCGACCAGATGGCGCTGATGAACGGCCGGGGCGTCCGCGGCTCCATCGAGGGCGACGGCATCCCGCAGCGCTTCATCCCCGAGCTGATCAAGTACCACCGGCAGGGCCGGCTGCCGGTCGAACGCATGGTGCGCACCTACGCCTTCGCCGAGATCAACGAGGCGGTCGCCGCCGCGGGCCGGGGAGACGCGATCAAGCCGGTCCTGGTCTTCTGACGGTCCGTGGGCTGTCCCCTCCGGGCGGCGAGTCAGTCGAGGAGCACGCGGTCTGCGGGGGCGGAGGCGTCCTTCACCCAGCCGTCCTCGCCCTCCTCGGGGGTCCAGCTGTACCCGCCGTGCCGCACCCGGGTGAACCCGTAGGTCCTGGCATGGGCCATCGCCCAGGTCGCCACCGACCAGCCGGTGGCCTTCGACGCCTTCTCGGGAAGCCCGATGGCCTGCCCCTCCAGGGCGAACCGGTCGCCGAACGTGCGGCGCAGCTCTTTGACGGCCTCGGCGGGCCGGGGGGCGGCGGCGTCCGCCTTCACCGGATACCAGCAGGTGATCGCGGCGGGGGACTCCCCGGCGAAGCCGGTGGTGAGGATCTCGGCCATCGTCTCGTGCTGGGCGTAGAGGCTGCCGTCGAAGCTGCGCTGGACGCGCTGGGCGGCGTCGTGCACCTCCCGCTCGGTGTAGTCCTCCACCTTCACCAGGGCGGCGAAGAAGCGGGTGGCGGCGTACACCGGGTCCTGGAGCTGCTCGGGCGTGCCCCAGCCCTGGGACGGGCGCTGCTGGAAGATGCCGACGGAGTCGCGGTCGCCGTAGGCGAGGTTCTCGATGTGCGACTCCTGCTCGGCCGTCGCGTAGGCGATCACCAGCGCGCGCCGGGGGAGCTTCTCGCGGTGGGCGACCCCCGCGATCGTCGCGGCGTTCGCCGCCTGCGGCACCTCGAGCTGGATCTCGCCGCCCTCGGCCGTGGCCGAGCAGCCCTCACCCATCAAAGCCTTGTCGATCTTGGAGAACAGCTGGTAGCCGCCGAGGCCGATCACCAGAACCACCACGACGACAATGGACAAGCCCCGCCAACCCATGACCAGACCGTACCTTTTTCCCGCCACAGTTCAGGACAGCCAGGCGCGCAGGCGCCGCTCGCAGGACCGCACCGAGTCCAGGGAGACCCGCTCGTCCTTGTGGTGGGCGAGAGTCGGGTCGCCGGGACCGTAGTTCACGGCGGGGACGCCCAGCGCGGAGAACAGCGACACGTCGGTCCAGCCGAGCTTGGCCCGCACCCGTCCGGCCTCGACCGCCGCGGCGGGCTCCAGGCCCGTGACGGCCCGGACGAAGTCCTGCGCGGCGGGGTGCAGCAGCCCCGGACGGGCCGATTCGCTGCGGTCGACGACCTCGACCTCGTAGCCGCGGCCCTCGAACAGCTCCCGCAGCCAGGCCTCGGCGGCCACCAGGTCCCGGTCGGGCGCGAAACGGTGGTTCACCGAGACCACGCACTCGTCCGGCACCACGTTGCGGGCGATGCCGGCGCGGGCGAAGACGGCGTTCAGCCCCTCGTGGTAGGTGATGCCGTCGACCACGGGGCGGCGCGCCTCGTAGCCGTCCAGCAGGTCGAGCAGCGGCTTCATCGCGTGGATGGCGTTGGAGCCCATCCAGGAGCGCGCGGTGTGCGCCCGCGCCCCGCGCGCCGTCACCTCCACCGTGACGGTGCCCTGGCAGCCGCCCTCGACCTCTCCGTCGGTGGGCTCCATGAGCACGGCGAAGTCGGCGGCCAGCAGCTCCGGCCGGGTCTCGGCCAGCCGCTTCAGCCCGTTGCGGTCGGCGGAGACCTCCTCGCACTCGTACGCCACGAACGTCACGTCCCGGGTGGGCTCCTCCAGGACCGCGGCCAGGTGCAGCAGGACGGCCAGACCGCCCTTCATGTCGCAGGCGCCCAGGCCCCACAGGGTGTCGCCGTCCACCCGGGAGGGCAGGTTGCCGTTCACCGGCACCGTGTCGGTGTGGCCGGCCAGAACGACCCGCTCGGCGCGGCCCAGGCGGGTGGCGGCGACCAGGGTGTCGCCGTCCCTTACGACCTCGAGCCAGGGCAGCGCCCGCAGCCCGGCCTCGATCTCCGCGACGACCGCCTTCTCGTTGCCGCTCACCGACTCGATGTCCACCAGGGTGCGCGTCAGCTCGGCCACGTCCATCGAGAGATCCATGTTCACCGAGCTTACTTCCGCGCTCGGCCCGACGGAGCCGCCCGGCGGCTACCGTGATCGGATGGATGAGATGCGGAAGAGGAGCCACCGGCAGGGCCCCGCGGTGCTGAGCGGCAAGGCGCTGCCGGGCAGTACCTACGACCAGAGGCTGCTGGACACCCGGGGCACGGTGGACTGGCTGCACCAGGACCCCTGGCGGGTGCTGCGCATCCAGTCGGAGTTCGTCGAGGGCTTCGGCCTGCTGGCCGAGGTGGGACCGGCGGTCAGCGTGTTCGGCTCGGCCAGGCTCAAGCCCGGCTCGGAGTACTACGAGCTGGCCGAGCGGATCGGCGGGGGCCTGGCGGCGGCCGGGTACGCGGTGATCACGGGCGGCGGCCCCGGGATCATGGAGGCGGGCAACAAGGGCGCCAACCCCGAGGGCCTGTCCGTCGGCCTGGGCATCGAGCTGCCGTTCGAGCAGAAGCTGAACGAGCACCTCGACATCGGCATCTCGTTCCGCTACTTCTTCGTCCGCAAGACGATGTTCATCAAGTACTCCCGGGCGTTCGTCGTGCTGCCCGGGGGGTTCGGCACCCTGGACGAGCTGTTCGAAGCGCTCACCCTGGTGCAGACCGGAAAGATCACCCGCTTCCCGATCGTCCTCGTCGGACGCGCCTTCTGGACGCCGCTGCTGGACTGGTTCCGCGGCACCCTGGTCGCCGAGGGCACGGTCTCCCCGGAGGACCCGGAACTGCTGTACCTCACCGACGATCCCGACGAGGTCGTCCAGATCGTCGTCGACGCCCACCGGGGGTCCCGGCAGGGCGAGCTGGAGGCCCAGGTCCAGACCGCCGCCGCGGAGGAGGCGGGCACGTGAGCGGCGGGGACGACGCCGCCCCTGCCGAGGTTCAGGGGACGGTGACGAGTCGGCGGGCCACCTCGTCCGCCCAGGCCTCGATCTCCGCCCAGTCGCGGTAGTCGCCGTACCGGCCGCCCACGACCCGAAAGAGCAGGCGGCCGGGGCGGGGGATGTGCTCGGCGCGGAAGACCCCGGAGAACAAGCGGTGGCCGCGCGGCTGCAGCGACTTGCGCAGCTCGGCCGAGAGCGCCGCCTCCTCCTTGGTCGCGAATTTCTTCCACGGCCCGCGCAGCGCGGCGGGCATGCCGACGCTGAAGAGCCAGACCGGCCGTTCGACGAGCACGGCGTGGTGGCGGCCGAGGAAGTCGGAGGCCTCCGGCAGCCAGGCCTGGTCGTGGACCGCGCTGCCGAGGACGAACGCGTCGTAGGGCTGGAGGTCCCGCACCTCCGTCATGGCGCGGACCTCGGCCGCCACCCCGGCCGCCCGCAGGCGTTCGCCGACGCGTTCGGCGATCTCCTTGGTCGATCCGTGCTGTGTCGCGTAGCTCACCAAGACGGTCACGAGGTCTCCTCACTGGAACGGGCGGCTCGTTTTCCAGCATGGAATCCGTGCCTTCCGGCGTTCAGGGGCGAAGGTCCCTCCGTCGCCCGACCTTCAGGTGTTCCCGGGCAAGGACCTGTAGGCGAATTGTCGATTAATCGTCATCTTTGTCTTCTATATAGATGGATGTTAGCTATGGAATGATTTCGAGATCATGATGACGCGTAAGAAAATGCCGGCCGTCGCGGTACTGACGGTCCTGGGCCTGGCGGCGGGCTGCTCCGTCGAGGACACCGCGCTGCGCCAGATCGAACCGAACACCACCGTCTACATCGACGGATGGGACGAGAACGCCGACAAGGGCGACCAGGCGCTGGTGGAGCAGAAGCCCTCGGGCATGTGGGTCCTGCCCATCGACGCGCCCTTCCGCGCCAAGCGCACCGGCGACTTCACCGTCAAGGTGACGCTCGACCCCGGGCGCGGCTTCGTCGTCACCGACCTGGGCGGCACGAAGGCCGGCAAGGACCACGACAACTGCCTCGAGGCGGGGGAGACCTACGCCTTCGTCGACGTTCCGGCCACCGGCCTGCAGTGGGAGCCGCAGTCGAAGAACGCCGACACCAGCAACGACGACTGCGAGGTCATCCCCTCGGAATGAGCGAAGGGCCGGCCGGGATTCCGGGCCGCCGGTTCTATGATCCTGGAACCGGCAGGCCGAAGGACGAGGAGGAGCCCGCGGTGCCCATGACGATCACCGTCTTCTGCGCGTCGAGCACGCGGATCGACGCCAAGCACGTCGAGGTGGCGGCCGCGGTGGGCGCCGAGCTCGCGCGGCGGGGCCACACCCTGGTCACCGGCGGGGGCACCAGGTCCTGCATGGGCGCGATCGCCAGGGCGGCACGGGCGGAGGGCGGCCGGACCGTCGGGGTGGTCCCGGCGGGCATGCCCGACTCGCAGGAGGGCGCCGACACCGAGAACGACGAGCTGATCCGCACCCCCGACATGCGCTCGCGCAAGGCGGAGATGGACCGGCGGGCCGACGGGTTCCTCATCCTGCCCGGCGGGATCGGGACGCTGGAGGAGCTGCTGGAGGTCTGGACGGCCCGCAGCCTGAACTTCCACACCAAGCCGATCGTGGTGCTGGACCCGTACGAGGTGTACGAGCCGCTGCGCACGCTGATGGACCATCTGCTCGCCGAGGGCTTCAACCGGCCCGCGGCGGCCGAGGCCGTCTCCTACGCCACCGAGGTGGGCCAGGCCCTGGATCTGCTGGAGGCCGAGTTCCGGCGGGTCCGCGAGGAGCTCCTGGAGTTCTGAGGGCCTTTCCCCGGCTTTCACGGCGGGTTCATCTCCCTCGGTCAGGCTCCGCAGGATCGACAAGTCACCTGCAAGGAGCCCTGACCCCATGAGTGTCTCCCGTCGCGGTTTCGTGGCCGGTGGAGCAGTCTCCATCGCGCTGGCCGGAAGCCTTGATTCCGTTTTCATGACCGCCGCGGGCGCCGCCGAGGGCGAGGCCTACGGCTACGGCCCGCTGGTCCCCGACCCCGCGGGGATCCTCGACCTGCCCCGCGGCTTCGAGTACAAGATGCTCTCCACCGAGGGCGACACGATGCCGGACGGCAACCGCGTCCCCGGCAGGGCCGACGGCATGGCGGTCTTCCCCGGCCGCCGCCACGACGACCTGCGCCTGGTGCGCAACCACGAGCAGACCGCCAGCGGCGTCAAGGCCGTGGCGCGTCCCGAGTGGACCTACGACCCGGCCGCGTTCGGCGGCACCACCACCCTGCACGTGGACGACAAGGCCGAGCTGCTCGGCCATTACGTCAGCCTGGCCGGCACCTCCACCAACTGCGCGGGCGGCGCCACCCCCTGGGGCACCTGGCTGACCTGCGAGGAGACCGAGGGCTTCAACGGCCAGACCAAGTCCCACGGCTGGGTGTTCGAGGTCGACCCGACCGGCCGCCGGACCGTCGCCGAGCCGATCGAGCCGCTCGGCCGGTTCGCGCACGAGGCGGTCTGCATCGACCCGCGCGACAACACCGCCTACCTGACCGAGGACGCGTCGCGGCCCTTCGGGCTCTTCTACCGCTTCCTCCCCGAGGCCCGTAAGGGTGGTTACCACTCCTACCGGGCGGGCGGCACCCTCCAGGCGATGCGGGTGCCGGGCGTCTCCGACTTGTCGCAGGTGCTGGAGGCTGGAACGGTCCTCAAGGGCGTGCAGTGGGTGGACGTGCCCGACCCGTCCGCGGCGGTGACCTCGACCCGCAAGCAGTTCGACGACATCACCCGCTCGCAGAAGCTGGAAGGCGCCTGGTGGAGCAGGGGCAAGGCGTACTTCGTCGCCTCCTACTCGCGCACCGCCAGCGGCGCGGCCGGTGACCACGCCGGTCAGGTCTGGGCCTACGACCCGCGCCGCAACACGCTTGAGCTGGAACTGGTCTTCAAGCCGGGCGGGAAGTTCGACTCCCCGGACAACATCACCGTCTCGCCGTACGGCGGCGGGGTGATCCTCGCCGAGGACGGCGACGGTGAGCAGTTCCTCGTCGGCACCACCCGCCGGGGCGAGCCCTTCGCGCTGGCCCGTAACGCCGCGAACGGGTCGGAGTTCGCCGGTGTGACGTTCTCGCCCGACGGGCGGACGCTCTTCGCCAACCGGCAGAGCGCGGGCGTGACCTTCGCGATCCGCGGCCCCTGGCAGCGGCTGCGGAACCGCTGACCCGGACCTCCCCTCAGGCCAGAGCCCGTCTCCCCAGTGTGGGGGGACGGGTTCCGGCCATCGAGGCGACCATGTCCAGGACCTGGCGCAGCTCGCCGGGGTCGCCGGGGAAGCGGAAGGCGCTCACACCCAGCCAGGCGTAGACGGCGGCGGCGGCCAGGGCACCGGAGTCGGACCCGGTGACGGTGACCTTCACCGGGCGCCCCTTGGCCAGGAGGGCCTCGACCTCCTCGGCGGACGGGTCGATGCCCGCGTCCAGCAGGTCCTCCGGGTCCGCGAGGGCGCCGGCCCACACCAGATCACTGCGGTTTCGCGCGTCCATACCCTTGAGCATGGCACGATCGTCGTACCGGTGAAGGAGGACCCCGTGCCCGTAGTGCTCTTGCTCGCCGCCGTCGCGGTGGTCGCGGCCACAGCCGTCCTGGCCTCGGGACGGGGCGGTGAGCTGCGCGAACCCGCGGAGCGGCTGCCGACGGGGCTGCCGGAGGACCGGCTGCCGACCGGGATGGACGGGGCGATGCTCAGGCTGCCCAAGGGGTTCTTCGGCTACGACATGGCGGTCACCGACGAGGCGCTGGGGCGGCTGGTGTACGCGCTGATGCAGCGGGAGAACGAGGTCGCCGAGCTGAGGCGCAAGGTCGCCGAGCTGAGCGCGTACGGGGCCGGGGGAGAGCTGAGCGCCTCCTGGCTGAGGAAGCCGGAGGAGACGCGAGAGGACGACACCGGCCGGCTGCTGAAGCCGGAGGAGCCGGCCGAGCCGCGCAAGCCCGATGAAGGTGGAGGCTTCGCTTGACCGTCCGGTGCGCCTGGGAGACCTCTCTTCCGGACTATGTCGCCTACCACGACGACGAGTGGGGCAGGGCGGTCCGCGACGACCGGGGCCTGTTCGAGCGGTTGTGCCTGGAGGGCTTCCAGTCGGGCCTGTCATGGCTGACGATCCTGCGCAAGCGGGAGGCTTTCCGGCGGGCCTTCGCCGGGTTCGAGCCCGCCCTGGTGGCGGCCTACGGCGAGACGGACGTGGAGCGGCTGATGACCGACGCCTCGATCGTCCGGAACCGCCGCAAGATCGAGGCGGTGGTCGGCAACGCCCGCGCCGTGCTGGAGTTGCCCGCGGGGTTGGCGGAGCTGGTGTGGGAGTACGCGGACCCGGAGGCGCCGGCCCCGCGAAAAAGGTCGGACATTCCCTCACGGACTCCTTCGTCTCAGGCCCTGGCCCGAAAACTCAAAAGTCATGGCTTCCGCTTCGTCGGCCCCACCACCGCCTACGCCCTCATGCAGGCGTGCGGGCTGGTCAACGACCACCTCCTGGACTGCCCGGCCCGGCCCGGCTCGGGGCCGGGACCGATCTCGCGGGTCTGATCGTTACCACTTCGCGCCCGGAACACGGGATAATGGACCACTACTGCTAGACGCGGACGCTTCGGCGGCCAGCGGCTCGCATGGGCCCGAACGGCCCTGGGCCGGGAAGGAAGGGGATGCACGCATGGCGGCGATGAAGCCGCGGACAGGTGACGGTCCGCTCGAAGTGACCAAGGAGGGCCGCGGCATCGTCATGCGCGTGCCGTTGGAAGGCGGCGGCCGGCTCGTGGTCGAGCTGACTCCCGATGAGGCCAAGGAGCTGGGCGAAGCCATCGGCGGAGTGGTCGGCTGACCCACCCCCGAGGGCGGGCGTCCTCACGACCGTGCGGTCCCGGCCGGTTTACGCCGCCGGGACCGGGTCGTTCTCTTTGTCTTTCCGTTTTCCGCCGGTTCGCCGGTCTTCCGGTCCATCTCCGTCTTCTGTCTTAGGGGGCCCTCATGCCCGTCCTGACCCGTGTCCGCGCGTCCGAGGGGCAGCTCGCCCAGGTGCCCGGCGCCCGCCTGCTGGCGGTGCCGCAGGGCGGCGACCCCGGATTCGACCCGGGCCTGCCGGTGGAGGAGCTCCTGTCCTTCCACGAGGCCAAGGGAGAGGCCGGGGAGATCGTCTCCCTGCCGGTCCGGCTGGAGGGCACCCTGCGGGAACTGCTGCTGTACGGCACCGGAGACGGCTCGCCCGCCGCGCTGCGCAAGGCCGGGGCCGCGCTGGCCCGCCGCGCCAAGGGCAAGGACCTGCTGGCGGTACGGGTGCCCGAGGGCGACCTGACCGCCTTCACCGAGGGCGCGCTGCTGGCGGGCTACGACTTCAGCATGAAGACCGGTGAGGCCAAGAAGCCGGTCGGAGAGATCGTCCTGGTCGGCGGCGAGCCGTCCGCGCGGGGCGAGGTGCTGGCCGCCGCGGCCGCGCTGGCCCGCGACCTGACCAACACCCCCTCGGTCGAGAAGGGCCCGGCCTGGATGGCCGAGCAGGCGGTCGCGCTGGCCCGGGACGCGGGCCTGGAAGTGCGGATCAGGGACGAGCGGGAACTGGAGGCCGAGGGCTTCGGCGGGCTGCTGGCCGTCGGCTCCGGCTCGCCCCGGCCGCCCCGGCTGATCGAGCTCACCTACGCGCCCGAGGGCGCGACCCGCCACATCGTCCTGGTCGGCAAGGGCATCACCTTCGACACCGGCGGCATCTCGATCAAGCCGAGCGCCGCGATGCAGACCATGAAGACCGACATGGCGGGCGGAGCCGTCGTCATGGGCGTCATGTCGGCGCTGCGGGCCCTGGACGTCCCGGTCAAGGTCACCGGGCTGGTCCCCTCCGCCGAGAACGCGTTCTCCGGCTCGGCCATGCGCCCCTCCGACGTGATCACCCACTACGGCGGCATCACCTCCGAGGTGCTCAACACCGACGCCGAGGGCCGCCTGGTGCTGGCCGACGCGCTCGCCTACGCCGACAAGGTGCTCGACCCCGATCTCGTCGTCGACATCGCCACCCTCACCGGGGCCGCCAAGCTCGCCCTCGGCCTGAGGCACGGCGCGCTCTTCGCCACCGACGAGGAGCTGGCCGCCGCGCTGCTGGAGGCCGCCGGCCGGGCCGACGAGCCGCTGTGGCGGATGCCGCTGACCGACGACTACCGGGTGGCCATCGAGTCGCAGATCGCCGACGTCTCCAACATCGAGAAGCGGGGCTTCGGCGGCGGCGCGATCATGGCCGCGCTGTTCCTGGAGAGGTTCACCGGGGGCCGGTCCTGGGCGCACCTGGACGTCGCGGGCCCGGCTCGGGGCGGCGAAGGCGCCACCGGCTACGGGGTGCGGCTGTTCCTGGAGTGGCTCACTTCCGCTTCGGCCTGACGACCCGGCGCCGCTTGGGCAGCCCGATCCGGCGGTCCTCGAACGGCGCGTCGGACAGGGCGCGGACCGCCTTGATCACCTCGTCCTGAGGCACCGTCCAGCCGGCCAGCACCGGGACGTTCCAGCGCAGCACCGCCACGCCCGGCAGCCCCTGGGTCTTGACCCGCAACATCTCCGCGCCGGAGGTGTGCCGGGCGTGCGGGCTCTCCTCGCAGGGCAGGAAGGCCAGCCGGTGGGCCAGGCCCTTGCCGCCGGGCACCCCGTCGGTCCAGGCGCAGACCGAGGCGACCTCGGCCCACGGCAGGAACCTGTCCCTCGAGCGCGGCAGCGGCCACTTGGCGGGGACGCTCACCCCCGTCCCGTCCAGGACGAGCAGCGGCCTGCGGCCCAGCAGATGACCGGTGATCACCACCAGCGAGAGGCCGAAGGCGATCACCCCGGTGATCCCGAGCACGAGGAAGACGATCCCGCCCGGGCTGGCGGGGTCGGCGATCCCGCCGACGATGAACATCGCCGAGCAGAACAGCAGGATCAGCACCGCGAGCGCCTGGCCGGAGCCGCTGAAGGACGGGCGCAGGCGGACCTCGGTGGGGGAGGCGGGGCGGGGGGACGTGGACGTCATGGTCATCCTTGTTTCTGTGCGACGAGCAGGCCGTCCCCGAGCGGCAGGAACAACGGGATCAGGTTCTCGTCCTCGGCGACGAGCCGGGCCACCGCGCGCACGCCGTGCGCGTCGGCCGGGTCCGGCAGGGGGGTGAGGGCGTCGTCGAAGGCGATCACACCGCCGGGCCGCAGCAGGCGCAGCGCGGCGGACAGGTAGTCGGGGTACTCGCGCGGCATCGCGTCGCAGAACACCAGGTCATAGGCGGCGTCGGTGAGCCGGGGCAGGACGTCCAGCGCCCGGCCGCTGATCATCCGGGTGCGGCTCGCCGCGAACCCGGCGTCGGAGTAGGCGATCTTGGCGAGCCGCTGGTTCTCCGGCTCGACGTCCACGCTGGTGAGCACCCCCTGGGGGTGCATGCCGCGCAGCAGCCAGATGCCCGACACGCCGCAGCCCGAACCGATCTCCACCACGGTCCTGGCCTTGATCAGCGACGCGATGAAGCGGAGCGCCGCTCCGCCGGTGACGCCGATCGGCTCGGCGCCGAACTCCTCGCCCAGCCGCCGGGCCTCGCGCAGCGGCTCATCCTCCGGGGAGAACCACTCCCCGTAGGTCTGCACCTCGTTGATGGCCGCCTCCAGCGTCACAGAACCCTCCGGGGGCAAAACGATAGCGCCGACAGGGAACGTCGTCGCGGTCCGCGACGTTCTAAAAAACACCAGCCGGAGGAAACGATGCTCCCTCGGCGCGGAAGACGAGAGGGTGATCTGAGACACCATGTCTGTCTCAGCGGTTCCATTCCAGGGCGCGGCCGGAGGGGTCGTCGGCAGGGAGAACGCCCCGGCGGCACAATGGTCCCCGCCTTCGTGGGACCAGGTCGTCCGCGACCACTCCGCGCGTGTCTACCGCCTGGCCTACCGGCTGACCGGTAACCAGCACGACGCAGAGGACCTCACCCAGGAGGTCTTCGTGCGGGTGTTCCGCTCGCTGGCCAACTACACGCCCGGCACGTTCGAGGGCTGGCTGCACAGGATCACCACCAACCTCTTCCTCGACACCGCGCGCCGCAAGCAGCGCATCCGCTTCGAGAACCTGGCGGACGACGCGGCGGACCGGCTGCCCGGCCGGGAGAAGACCCCCGCGCAGGTGTACGAGGACACCAACTTCGACGACGACGTCCAGGCCGCGCTGGACGCCTTGGCGCCCGACTATCGTGCCGCCGTCGTGTTGTGCGACATCGAGGGCCTGTCGTACGAGGAGATCGCCGCGACGCTCGGGGTGAAGCTCGGCACCGTCCGCAGCCGCATCCACCGGGGCCGCGGGCAGCTGCGCGCCGCCCTCGCCCATCGTGCTCCGGCGGAGAAGGGGAAAGGGATCACCAAGTGAGCTGCCTTGGCGACCGTCTGACCGCCCTGGTCGACGGCGAGCTCGACCATGACGGCAGGGACCGGGCGCTGGCCCATCTGGCCGGCTGCGACGGTTGCCGCGCGGAGGCCGAGGCGCTGCGCCGCCTCAAGCGCCGGCTGAGCTCGCTGAAGGACCTCTCGGCCGGCGACGGCCTGCTGGGCCGCCTGTACGAGATGGGGGGCGCGCCGTCCGCCCCGCCGAAGCCGGATCTGCTCTGGCCGCCTCAGGTCAAGCTGGACGGGCCCAGCCCGTCGGACGAGCTGATCCGGCGCCTGTACCGGATGGACGGGCAGGACCAGCGCGACGCGGAGCCGCAGCCGGCCGGTCACCGCAGGCCGAAGGACAACCGCCCGGTGAGCGGCGTGCAGCGGACGGCCCACCGCCGGAGGCTGCCGCGGGCCCGTTATCTGGTGGCGGGCGCCGCCACCCTGGCCGCGTTGGGCGCCGGCTCGGCCCCCTACGTCAACACCGGCCCGGTACGGGCTCCGAAGGTGTCGCCGAGCTGGAGCCCGGTCACGGTGCACAATGGTGGGGTCTCCCAGGTGAGGCTGCCCCGGCGCCAGGACGAGCAGAAGCGCTGAAAACAAGCGCTTTCGGCATTATCCCGGCCTACCGTCTAAGGTGCTTACGGCAATCACACGGCGGGCGGGCCACGATAAGCCCGTACATCTCAGGCTCGTCAAGGAGTGGGGTAATGACGGACGAAAGCCGAGGCTCGGTCGAGTCACCGGGGGAACCGGGGTTCACTCCCCCGGACGCGCCTGCCGAGCCGCCGGCGGACAAGCTGGTGGTCTCCCGGGAGGCGGCGCAGGCCGCGGCCCCCGCGGCCACCATGCTGGACGGCATGAGCGTCCGGCAGGACGACGGCGAAGCGCAGTGGGCGTCGGGGGGACAGCCACTGCCCCAGCAGCAGAAGTCCGAACCCCAGCCGAACTTCGCGAAACCGGACGCCTTCCGGGAGGCCGAGAACGCGGCGCCTCCCCCTTACCAGGACAGCCCTCCCCCCTACGGTGAGCCCGCGCCCTACGCGGAGCAGCGGCCCGGGTTCGCCCCGCACCAGCAGGGCGCCTTCTGGCCGGGCACCCAGCCCCCGCCTCCGCCGCCGCAGCAGCCTCCGCTGCTCGTCCCCGGCATGGGCGGACCGCCGCCATCGGTCCCCGGCCAGGGCGGCCCCTCCGGCCCCGGCGGCCCCAACTGGGCGCCGGTCCCCGGGCCTCCGCCCAGACCCAAGCGCACCCCCGGCCTCGGCCTCTTCGCGATCGCCGCGCTGGTGATCGCGCTGGTCGCCGGCTCGGTCGGCGCGGGGCTGGCCGTGACGCTGACCGAGAACAGCACGTCCGACCGCATCTCCCTGGGCGGCGACAACAGCGACGCCTCCCAGGCCCGCGACCCCGAGTCCGTGGCCGGCATCGCCCAGCGGGTGCTGCCCAGCGTGGTGACGGTCAAGGTCAGCATGGGCAACGGCGAGGGCGGTTCGGGGACGGGCTTCGTCGTCGAGGGCGGCTACATCATCACCAACTACCACGTGGTCTCCTCCGGGGGCCTCGGCCAGGCGTCCAGCGTCGTGGTCGTCACCAACGACGACAAGCAGCTCAGCGCCAACGTGGTCGGCAGCTCCTCCCAGAACGACGTGGCGGTGCTGAAGACCCAGAGCGACCACGGACTGCCCGCGCTGGAACTGGGCAACTCCGACGCGCTGGCCGTCGGCGACCAGGTGATGGCGATCGGCTCGCCGCTGGGCCTGTCCGGCTCGGTGACCACCGGCATCATCTCGGCCAAGGACCGGGTGGTGCCCACCCAGAGCGAGAACGGCGCCGAGACCAGCATGATCACCGCGCTGCAGACCGACGCGGCGATCAACCCCGGCAACTCCGGCGGCCCGCTGATCGACCTCTCTTCAGGACGTGTGATCGGCGTGAACACCGCGATCGCCAGCCTGAGCAACGGCAGCGGGGAGAGCGGCAGCATCGGCCTGGGCTTCGCCATCCCCAGCAACAAGGTCCGCCAGGTGGCCAAGACCCTGATCCAGGGCGGCACGGTCAAGAAGACCGTGATCGGCATCAGCATGGACCGCCAGTACGTCGGCGAAGGCGTGCAGATCCTCAAGGACGACCGGGAGGGCATCGTGAAGAACGGCCCCGCGGACAAGGCGGGACTGCGCCCCGGCGACATCATCCTCAAGGTCGACGACAAGGTGATCACCTCGACCGAGTCGCTGGTCGTGGTCATCACCTCGCACGCGCCGGGCGACACGGTGACGGTCACCTATCGCCGAGGTGGCCAGGAGAAGACGGCCAAAGTGACCCTCGGCCAGGGCTGACCTGCGACTTGTCAGGCACTGCACGGCGGATACTCTAAGGGGGCCGGGACCGATCCCGGCCCCCCCCGTCCATGGAGGCGCAAGTTGTTCGACGTCGGACTCGGTGAGGCTCTGCTCCTGGCCGTGCTGGCCCTGGTCATCTTCGGGGAGAAACTGCCGGCCGCGGCGCAGCAGGCGGGCCGCACCCTGCGTCAGCTCCGCCAGATGGCGCAGTCGGCCCAGGCCGATCTGCGCGAGGGGCTGGGGCCCGAGTTCAAGGACTTCGACCCGCGCGACCTGAACCCCAAGAGCTTCGTCCGCAAGCACCTGTTCGAGGGCGACGACGACCCGATGGGCGTCAAGACCCTCGGCCGCGACCTCGACGACGACTTCGACGCACCGCCCGGCCGCGGCCGCTCCGAGCTCGGCCAGGACGAGCGTCCGCCGTTCGACGACGAGGCCACCTGAGCCCGGACGCCGAAGGCCGCGGACGGAGAGAGACGAAAAAGATCCCGCGCCCCTCAGGGGCGCGGGATCTGCGTTTTCGGGGAACTCGGCCGTGCGGTCAGCGACCGGCCGGGGTGACGCTCAGCTGGCGGCCGAGCAGGCCGCGGCTGCGTCCGGCGAGGTTCTCGGCGATCTTCCTGAGCTCGGCCGCGGCGGGCGCGTCCGGGTCGGACAGCACCAGCGGCTTGCCGGCGTCGCCGCCCTCGCGCAGGCGGGTGTCCAGCGGGACCTGGCCCAGCAGCGGCACCCTGGCGCCGAGGGTCTTGGTGAGCTCGTCGGCCACGGTCTGGCCGCCGCCCTCACCGAAGATGTACTGCTTCTCACCGCAGTGGTCGCAGATGTGGTACGACATGTTCTCGATGACGCCCGCCACCTGCTGGTGGGTCTGGGCGGCGATCGCGCCGGCCCGCTCGGCCACCTCGGCGGCGGCCTGCTGCGGGGTGGTGACCACCAGGATGTCCGCGGACGGCAGCAGCTGGGCCACCGAGATGGCGATGTCGCCGGTGCCGGGCGGCAGGTCCATCAGCAGGATGTCCAGGTCGCCCCAGTAGACGTCGGCGAGGAACTGCTGGAGCGCGCGGTGCAGCATCGGGCCGCGCCAGACCACCGGCTGGTTGCCCGCGGTGAACATGCCGACCGAGATCACCTTCACGTCATGCGCCGACGGCGGCATGATCATGTCCTCGACCTTGGTGGGCCGGTCGTCCACGCCGAGCATGCGCGGGACGGAGTGGCCGTAGATGTCGGCGTCCACGACGCCGACCTTGCGGCCGAGGGCGGCGAAGGCGGCGGCGAGGTTGACCGTGACGGAGGACTTGCCGACGCCGCCCTTGCCGCTGGCGACCGCGTAGACCTTGGTCAGCGAGCTGGGCTTGGCGAACGGGATCTCCTTGGCGGGCTGGCCGCCGCGCAGGGTGTTCTGCAGCTCCTTGCGCTGCTCGTCGCTCATGACGTCCAGCTCCACCTTGACCGACGGAGCGCCGATCCGGGTGACCGCCTCGGTCACGTCCCTGGTGATCCGGTCGCGCATGGGGCAGCCGGCCACGGTCAGGTAGACGCCTACGGTGACCGCGCCGTCCGCGGCGATCTCGATGTTCTTGACCATGCCGAGGTCGGTGATCGGACGGCGGATCTCCGGGTCGTTGACCGTGGCGAGTGCCGCGGTCACCTGCTCGGTCGTCAAAGGGGAGGCCATGGGTCCATGGTATGGAACGTTCGGGAGCGCGGCGAACGCGGGGCCGGTAGATCGTTCCCGCGAGAGGTCACGCGCCGTCCGGGGCGGGCAACGTTTCGGAAACATCGACGAAGTGAATCTCACCGGGAGACCTGGCGTTTTACGATCGTTTGCGTGACTGACGTGAGCGCCCTCCCCGGGGCGACGATCTCTCCCGAGGAGCTTGCGGTCTGGCGGGGCCTCCTGCGGGCCCAGGTCCGGATCTCCCGACATCTGCACCAGGACCTGCTGCTCGAACACGATCTCGCGCTCGGTTCCTACGACGTGCTGCAGCATCTGGCCGAGCAGCCGGACGGCCGGCTGCGGATGAACGACCTGGCCGACCGGGTCCTGCTGTCGCGCAGCGGCCTGACCCGGCTGGTCGACCGGCTGCAGCGGGACGGCCTGGTCCGCCGGGAGACCTGCGCCAGCGACGCGCGAGGGCTGTTCGCCGTCCTGACCATGCAGGGCAGGGAGCGGCTGCACAAGGCGACCGCCACCTACCACCAGGGCATCCGCGAACACCTGCTCGGCAGGCTCGACGCCGCGGAGAAGAACCAGTTCATGGCGCTGCTGCACAAGCTCTCGGAGGACGATCAGCCGGTGGCGTTGTCGGCCTGAGGACGCCCGTCGCCTCTCCGTCCGTCCTCGCGCGCGGCGTCCAGCTCCTTCAGCAGCTGCTGCAGCTCCGAGCGCAGGAAGTCGCGGGTGGCGACCTCGCCGAGGGCCATGCGCAGCCCGGCGATCTCCCGGGTCAGGTACTCGGTGTCGGCCATCGTGCGCTCGGTCTGCCTGCGGTCCTGCTCGTACTGCACCCTGTCCCGGTCGTCCTGCCGGTTCTGCGCGAGCAGGATGAGCGGGGCGGCGTAGGAGGCCTGCAGCGAGAGCATCAGCGTCAGGAAGATGAACGGGTAGGGGTCGAACCGCCACGACGGCGGGGCGAGGAAGTTCCAGAGCACCCAGCCCGCGACGAAGACCGTCATGTAGACGAGGAACCGGGCGGTGCCAAGGAAGCGGGCGATCTTCTCGGAGATCGCGCCGAAGACCTCCGGGTCGTATTGCGGGCGGGGGAAGCGGCGGCGGACCTCTCGGGGCTGGTCCAGGCGGACCCGGGGACTGGTCATCGGCCGCCCCGCAGCGGCTCGGCCCCGGAGCCGAACAGCTCGGAGCCTCCGGCTTCGTCCTCGGCGTCCATGACGGTGTCGCGCCAGTCCGTCGGCAGCAGGTGGTCGAGCACGTCGTCGACGGTGACCGCGCCCAGCATGTGCCCGTCCTCGTCCACGACGGCGGCCGAGACCAGGTTGTAGGTGGCCAGGTGCCCGGCCACGGTGTGCAGCGACATCGACGGGCGCAGCGGGGAGAGCGCGGGGTCGACGATCGCGCCGATCATCGTGGACGGCGGTTCGCGCAGCAGCCGCTGGAAGTGCACCGTGCCCAGGTAGCGGCCGGTCGGCGGCTCGGTGGGCGGACGGCAGACGTAGACCTGCGCGGCCAGCGCCGGGTTGAGGTCGGGGTTGCGGATCTGGGCCAGGGCCTCGGCGATCGTGGTGTCCGGCTGGAGGATCACCGGCTCGGTGGTCATCAGCCCGCCCGCGGTGTCGTCGGCGTAGCTCAGCAGCCGCCGCACCGGCGCCGCCTCCTCCGGCTCCATCAGGGCCAGCAGCCGCTCGCGCTGCTCGGGCGGCAGCTCGCCCAGCAGGTCGGCGGCGTCGTCGGGGCCCATCACCTCCAGGACGTCGGCGGCCCGGTCGACGTCGAGCTTGCCGAGGATCTCCACCTGGTCGTCCTCGGGCAGCTCCTCCAGGATGTCGGCGAGCCGCTCGTCGTCGAGGGCGGCGGCCACCTCGCCGCGGCGCTTGGGGGACAGTTCGTGGATGACGCTGGCGAGGTCGGCGGGCTTCAGCTTCTCGAAGGCGTTGATCAACCCGATGGCGCCCTGCTGCTCGGCCGCCACGTGCAGCCCACGGACCTCCTCCCAGTCCAGGATCAGCGTCTCGGCGCGGCGGCGCCTGACCGCGCCGGTCCGCCGGACGCGGCCGGGCCGCTGGACCGCCACCTTCGTGATGCGCCACTCCCGGCCCCTGATCGGCTCCATCCCGATGTCGATGACGATGTACTCCTCGCCGTCCTCGCCCCGCACGTGGAGGTCCAGCATCTCGGCGATCGCCAGGGTCTCGGCGGGCCGCTGGGAGAAGCGGCGCATGTTCAGCCGCCCGTCGAAGATGACGGCCTTGGGGTCGAACGTCGTGACCCGGGTGATCGGCAGGAAGACCGGGCGGCGCGGCGGGACGTCCACCACCAGCCCGAGCACCCGGGGACGGCCGGTGCCCGACCACAGCGCGACCACGACGTCCCGCACCCTGCCGACCTGGTCGCCCGACGGGTCGAAGACGGCGATGCCGGCGAGGCGCGCGAGGAACACACGTGACGACCCCGAACTCATGTTCCTGACGTTACCCAAGATCGGGACTTGTCAACGCTAAAGGTCTGCTTTGCGACGTTTGCCACCCAGCATGAACGGTTTGCGGGTGGTGTTCACCGCGGGAGTCGGCACCGGACGGACCGAGGAGTAGGACTCGTACTCGCCCGGCGTCTCCGGACACAGGCCGGTGGGGGTGAGCTTCATCAGGTACGACTCCCTGGACCAGCGGGGGACCGGGCTGTAGGACTCGCCCTCCTCCACCGCCTCGTCCGGCTGCGGCACGGCGTTCAGCCGCTCCTTGAACAGCAGCGGAGCCACCTCCTCCCATTCGGGGTCGTCCGAGGGGACCTCGCTGACCGCGGCCCGCCACGACACCAGCCGCCCGCCCTTGTCCTTGCTGCGCACGATCACGGTCACCCGGTCGGCCTCCGGCAGCCCGGGCAGCGGCTGCTCACCGGACCCGCCGGTCAGGACGTAGGCCGCGCCGCCGTACCACAGATGCCAGGCCGGGCGGGGACGGGAACCGTCGGGAAGAGCGATCCAGACCAGGCCGGACTTCTTCATCGCCTCATCCACCAGAGCTTCGGTCATGCGTCCATCATGACGGTCCCGCCCGCTCCGGGAGAACCCGGCCGCGCACCGGCGGACCGCACCTCGGTAATCTCCGGACCATGCAGCGTTCCCGACGTACCACCCTGGCCGTGCCCGGCAGCAACCCGCGCTTCATAGAGAAGGCGCAGGGACTGGCCGCCGACGAGATCTTCCTGGACCTCGAGGACGCCGTCGCGGTCGACGCCAAGGCCGACGCGCGCAAGCTCGTCGTGGAGGCGCTGAACCAGGGCGACTGGGGGAACAAGGTCCGGGTCGTCCGGGTCAACGCGCTCGACACCGAGTGGACGTACCGCGACGTCATCGAGGTGGTCGAAGGCGCGGGCGAGCGCCTGGACTGCGTGATGCTGCCCAAGGTCACCGACCCCTCGGACGTGCGGTGGCTGGACAAGCTGCTCACCCAGATCGAGAAGGCCAACGGCCTCCCCGTCGGCGGCATCGGCATCGAGGCGCAGATCGAGGACGCCCGCGGCCTCATCAACGTGGACGACATCGCGGCGTCCTCGCCGAGACTGGAGACCCTCGTCTTCGGGCCGGGCGACTTCATGGCGTCCATCAACATGAAGACGCTGGTGGTGGGGGAGCAGCCGCCCGGCTACACCGAGGGCGACGCCTACCACTACATCTACATGCGCATCCTGATGGCCTGCCGCGCGTACGGCCTGCAGGCCATCGACGGGCCGTACTTCAACGTCCGCGACACCGAGGCGTTCACCCGCGCGG
The DNA here is from genome assembly GCF_039871655.1 of Actinocorallia sp. B10E7. Taxonomy (NCBI): domain Bacteria; kingdom Bacillati; phylum Actinomycetota; class Actinomycetes; order Streptosporangiales; family Thermomonosporaceae; genus Actinocorallia; species Actinocorallia sp. B10E7. Next base: position 590,558 of record NZ_JBDPLZ010000001.1, on the reverse strand, counting down.
CCAGGCGGACGGCGGCGCTCGGCTACGACGGCAAGTGGGTGCTGCACCCGTCGCAGATCGAGGCGGGCAACGAGGTGTTCTCCCCGGCGCAGGAGGACTACGACCACGCCGAGCTGATCCTCGAGGCCTACGAGTACTACACGACGGTGGAGAAGCGCGGCGCGGCGATGCTGGGCGACGAGATGATCGACGAGGCGTCGCGGAAGATGGCGCTGGTCGTCGCGGCCAAGGGCCGGGCCGCGGGCCTGGCCCGCACCCGGCGTTTCGAGGCGCCCTGACACGCTGAGACGGGCTCGCCCGGTTCGCAGGGCGGTGCGGGTGCGTAGGCTCCTCCTCATGGAGCCGCCATCCGCCACCCCGCCCCCCGGGTCGGACGAACCGGACAGAGACCAGTCGGACGAGTCGGGCCGGGAGGAGCCTCCGGGCGCCTGGCACCCGCCGGACTCCGGACGTCCGCTCTTCGCCCCTCCCGAACCGCAGGCGTCCTGGCCGGCGGAGCACACCTACCCGGTGCGGCCGTCGCCCCCGCCCCCGGCCCCGTCGGGACCCGCGCCCACCCCGCACGCCCCCGGCTACCTGCTGCCGGGGCAGGTCGCCCCGGGGGCCGGCCCGGCCGGGCCGTTCCAGGGCTACGACGTGCCGGGGCACGTGCCGCAGGGCCCCGGCTACGGGGCGCCGGAGCATCTGACGCCCGGCCACCCGCAGGGGTATCCGCCGCAGGGCTACCCGCAGGGGTATCCGCCGCCCGGCTACGCCGTCCCCGGGTATCCGCCTTACGGCTACCCGGCCACGCGGGGGCCGGGGGTCGTCGCGGCGCCTCCGGGCACCCCCTTCCATCAGCAGGACCGCACCGAACGGCACCGCTGGTGGCGTCCGGTGCTGGGGACGTTCTCCCTGACGGCGGCGGTCTTCGTCACGGTCATCGTGGTGTTCGTCGCCTGGATGGTGGGGCATGCCGTGGTCACCGGGGAGCCGCCCCAGGTCGCCGAGAAGGAGAACCAGCTCGTCGGCGGCCCGCTGGAGGACCTCGCCCTCCAGCTCACCCTGCTCGGCGCGCTGATCCCGCTGGTGCCGCTGACCGTCTGGATCTTCTCCCGCCGCCCCATGGGCACGGTGATCTCGGTGCTGGGCCGGATGCGCTGGCGCTGGCTGGGCGCCTGCCTGCTGGCGGCGCTGGTCTACATCGCGGTCTCCCTGGTGACCGGCATGATCGTGACGGCCGTGTTCACCGACGATCCCCTGCTGGGTGACTGGGTGGGATGGCGGGCCTTCCTGGGCCCTGCCCTGGTGATCCTGCTGCTGGTGCCGTTCCAGTCGAGCGCCGAGGAGTTCGTCTTCCGGGGCTGGGTGCTCCAGGCGATCGGCGGCTGCACCCTGCGCCGCCCCGACGGCACCTACCGCAACGCCCTCACCCGGGTCATGGGCCGGGCGTTCGGCACCCCCTGGCCCGCCATCGCCATCAGCAGCGCCCTCTTCGTCGCCGGGCACGGCTACCGCAGCTGGGCCATGGTCGACATCTTCGTCTGGGCCGTGGTCTGCGGCTGGCTCGCGGTCAAGACCGGAGGGTTGGAGGCGCCCATCGCACTGCACGTCCTCAACAACCTGCTGGCCTTCGGCGTCACCGCCGCCGCGGGCGAGCTGGAGGACTCCCTCCAGCAGGGCGCGGCCCCCTGGTACTACCTGCTGGCCGACCTGCCGCCCCTGTTCGTCTTCGCCGCGCTCGTCCTGTGGCTGCGCCGCCGCATGAACATCTCCACCGTGACCCCGGGCTGATCACGGAGGCCTGAGCCGTCAGGCCGGGGGGTTGTTGTTCCCCGCGCCGAAGACCTGGGTCCACTCGCCAGGGGGCTGCTGCTGCGGCTGGCCCTGGGGCTGGCCGTACTGCGGCTGGGCGGGCGCGGGCGGCTGGCCGTAGCCCTGCGGCTGCTGCTGCGGGTAGGGAGGCTGCTGGCCGTAGGCAGGGGGCTGGGGCTGACCGTACTGGGGGGCGGGCGGCTGCTGCGGAGCGCCGAAAGGCTGCTGGGGAGCAGGGGCGCCGAAGGGCTGCTGCGGGCCGCCGAACGCCTGCTGCGGGGCGCCGAAGGCCTGCTGGGGAGCGCCGAACTGCGGCTGCGGGGGCTGGACGGGCGGCATGCCGGAGTACTGGGCGTGCCACTGCTGCAGGCCCTGGAGCTTGAGGTCGAACTCGGGGTCGGGCATCGAGAAGTAGTGCAGGGGAGCCCAGGCGCGGCGGCTGGTGCCGTCGGCGAAGCGGAGCAGGACCCGGTCCTGGAACCACCACTTCTGCTTCTCCACCGACTGGATCTGAGCCCAGGGGTAGGTGTGGGTCTGCCAGCCGTTCATGGTCACGCCCTGCGGGGTGAGGGTCAGGCCGAACTTCGCGAACTGGAAGTAGTAGAGGACCATCATGCCGGCGACGACGAAGGCGACCACGGCGCTGCCGACGCTGTTGAACAGCCGCAGCAGCCCGAGCACACCCCACACCCCCGCCAGGATCAGGTAGAGGCGCCGCTGGCGCTCCTCCAGCCGGAATTCGATCTGCTGCATCGGGTGAGTCCCCTCGAAACGACGTGGCCTGCTCCAGGCCTCCGCGGATCCGTCCGGCCCGGTTCGGGCACGGATCTCGATTTTACTCCGGTACGACCTTCCAGGAACTGAGCGTTTCGAGGAGGCCCGCGGTCACCGGAAGTCCTCCCACTTCGGCGAGGGGAACCCATCGGACGTCCGCCGCGTCGTCGCCGGCCTCCAGGTGCCCGCCGGTCACCGTGCACAGGTAGTCGTGGACCTCGAAACCGGAGATCTTCACTGATCCCAGGAGTTTCCCGACGACGACCGCCAGGCCGGTCTCCTCCCGCATCTCCCGGACGAGCGCCTCGACGTCGCTCTCGCCGGGCTCCACCCGTCCGCCGGGGACCGACCACAGCCCGGCGCCCGGCGGACGGCCCCGCAGGACCATCAGCAGTTCCCCGCGGCGCACGACCACCCCGCCCACACAACGCGAACCCTCGGCCATATCTCCAGTAAAGACTCCTGGGGGAGTTGATGGGTTCCTCTGTCTTGACTTGACGGGCCGTGACAACGACTGTGGGTAAGCGTGAGATCGGAACCCACCTGTCCCCGCTGCGGTAGAACGGCAGTGCCGCCGAACGCCGGGTCCGCCGAGTGGACCTGCGCGGTGCACGGCGCGGTCCTGCCGCTCCAGCCGCCCGCCAGCCCGTCCGAGGAAGGCCTGGCGGTGGTGCGGGCCCAGGCGCGGGTCCCGATCTGGCTGACCTGGCCGCTGCCGGCGGGCTGGCTGGTCACCGGTTTCCTGCACGCGGGGGACGAGCGCACGGGCGCCCGCGCCATCGCGGTGGCGCTGTCCGGACCCGGCCTGACCGCCGGGCCCGCCGACCTGCTGCTGATCTCCGAGGAGGTCGGGGTGGGGCTCGGCGCGCGGTTCGCGGGGCTGCGCGGAGCCGACCCTGGCCCCGGGTTCGACGAGGGTCCGCCCCACGCCAAGATCCAGGCGGAGGGCAGGCCGGTGCCGCTGTGGTCGGTCGACGCCGGGCCCGGCCGCGCCGTCTACGCCGGTGAGGCCAGGGGCCGCTGGCTGTGGGCGATCCTGTGGCCCGCGGAGGCCGGCGCGCTGATGGCCGACCACCTCCAGCTCATCGACCTGAGGGAGCCGGGCATGGACCTCGACCTCCCCTTCGGCGCGCCGTGCCCCCGGCTGGGCGGTCTCTTCGAGACATGACGGGATCAGAGGCGACAAGACGCCCTCACAGTACGCACGCTCTCCGCTCAGGCCGTGCGTTCATTCGGCAAGGAAGGATAGGCTTCGCGGGTGACTGCGCGCATTGAACAGATTGTGACCAGTGGCCCCGTGACCGTGGACGACGAGGTCTTCACCGCGGAGGTGAACACCTGGATCGTCGGCGACGATGAGGCCGTGATCGTCATCGACCCGGCCAACGACGCCGAGGCCGTCCTCAAGGCGGTCGGCGAGCGCGAGGTCATGGCAGTGGTCTGCACGAACGGTAGGGACAACATCGTCAGCACCGTCCTGGAGGTCTCCGCGGACGAGGAGCTCGGGGACGCCCCGATCCTCATGCACCGCGGCGACCGCAGCCTGTGGCGGGACCACTTCCGCAAGCTGGCCAAGGAGACCGACGACGAGGAGCTCCGCTCCCTGGAGCCCGACCAGTACCTGGAGGAGGGCGGGACCTTCGAGATCGCCGGGATCCAGCTGGAGGTGCTGCACACGCCGGGCTTCACCCCGGGCAGCGTCTCGCTGTACGGCGAGAGCGACGGCATCCTGTTCACCGGCGGCACCCTGTGGCGGGGCCGTCCCGGCGCCCACGGCGACGTCTTCCTGGACCTGCACACCCAGCTGAACTCCATCACCGCCCAGTTCGGCCAGCTTCCGGCCGACACCCGGGTCCTGCCGGGCAGCGGCGAGGAGACCACGATCGGGGACGAGGCCGACCGCTGGGAGTCCTGGTACTCCCTGCAGCAGACCTCCTCCGAAGAGGAGTGACGTCCGGCCCGTGGAGCAACTCGGGCTCGAAGGGATGCCGCGCAGGCTGTACCCGTGCACCCCGTCGCGGCTGAACACCTGGCTGGACTGCCCGCGCCGGTACCGGATGACGTATCTGGACCGGCCGCAGCCGTCCAGGGGTCTGCCGTGGGCGCACAACAGCCTGGGCGCGGCCGTCCACAACGCCCTGGCCGGCTACTGGCGGCTGCCGGTGGCGGCGCGCACGCCGCAGGCGGCGGGCGCGCTGCTGGTCAGGGGCTGGCTGACCGACGGGTTCCGCGACGCCGAGCAGTCACGTACGTGGCGTGAGCGGGCCCGGGTCATGGTCGAGGAGTACGCGGCGGGGCTGGACCCGGAACGGGAGCCGGCGGGCGTGGAGCGCACGGTGGCCACCCGGACCGAGGCGATCGCCTTCTCCGGCCGGATCGACCGGCTGGACCACCGGGGCGACGGGCTGGCCGTCGTCGACTACAAGACCGGGCGCCGTCCGCTGACGCAGGACGACGCCCGCGGTTCGCTGGCGCTGGCCCTGTACGCCGTCGCCGCCTCGCGGGTGCTGCGCCGTCCCTGCCGGACGGTCGAGCTGCACCATCTGCCGACCAGGACGGTCGCGGTGTGGGAGCACACCGAGGAGTCGCTGGCCCGGCAGCTGGGCCGGGCCGAGCAGATCGCCGCCGAGTGCGCGGACGCGGACGAGTCCTACCGGGACGGGCCCGCGCCGCGCAGGGTGAACGGGGTCGTCGAGCACGCCCCGTACGACGAGGTGTTCCCGCCCCGCACCGGGCCGCTGTGCGGCTGGTGCGACTTCGCCCGGCACTGCCCCGAGGGCAGGGCCGCCGCGGAGCTCAAGGAGCCCTGGGCGGCCCTGGCGGACGGGGAGAGGGCGGTCAGGCCGGAGTGAGCGTCCTGCCGGACGGCCAGCGCCGGGGATCGCGCAGGCCGATCAGCCCTCCGCCGAGGTCGTAGCCCTCGGCGGCCAGCGCCTGCCGGCTGCGCTCCAGCATCTCGCGGGTCGGCTTCATGAACGCGAGGTCGTGCACGCTCTCGGGGATCGAGTTCATCGCCATCCGGAACGAGCGCAGCGCCGCCGTCACCGCCGGCTGGGGCACCTCCGGCAGCAGCCCGTACATGTCGCGGGCCCACTTGGGCAGCGAGTAGTAGCACAGCGCGCCGAAGGGGAACCAGGCGGGCTTGCCGGGGGCGAGGAACTTGAGGTTCTCGGGCATCCTCGGCCACAGCAGGAACTTGACGGTCTCCCGGGCCTCGTCGGTGACGCGCAGCCGGGGCCGCATGTCCTGGAAGTAGGCCTCGGTCTCGGCCACGGTCGCCGGGACGTCCTCGGCGTGCAGCCCGACGTGGGCGGCGGCCTCGCGCTGCTCCTCCAGGTACTGGTCGGCCATCCTGTCGGTCAGGGGCAGCCCGGCCCGCCGCGCCGTCTCGAGGTAGGAGAAGACCTCGGCGCAGTGCACCCACAGCAGGAACTCGGGCTGGTCGAGCGGTTCCTTCCTGCCGGTGTCGTGGTTGAGGATCCGCAGGCTGCGGTGGATCTGCCGGACCCGCGCGGCGAGCGTCTCGATCTCCTCCCGCGACCCGAACGTCGCGACCCCCACGAAGTCGGCCGTGCGCTGCAGCCGCCCGAACGGGTCCTCCTGGAAGTTGCTGTTCTGCCAGACACCCCACATCGCCATCGGGTGCAGGGCCTGCAGCATCAGGCTGCGCACCCCGCCCACCCACATGGTCCGATCGATGTGCACCCGCCAGGTGACGCTCTCCGGTGCCATCACCGTAGCCGCCATCACTCACCTCCTGTGAGACAAAGCTCGGTAAATGTATCATTACTGAACTTCCCCTCCCGGATCACCCCTCTCCACCGGGTTCCACGGTGGAGAGGGCGGGTCAGCGGCGTTCGGCGGAGTTCCAGAAGTCGGTGAGGGCGTGGGCGGTGGTCTCCGGGGCCTCCCATGCGGGGGAGTGGGCGGCGCCGGGGATGACGACGCGGGACGCGTCGAGGCGGTCGGACATGGCGGCCTGGACCTCGGGGGGCCAGGCATCGTCGTCCTCGCCGTACAGGACCATGAGGGGCAGATCGGTGTCGTCGGCGACCTTGGCCAGCTCCGCGGTCCTGTCGGGGGCCGACAGCAGCTCACCGGCCATGGCGACCAGGCCCGTCACGCAGTTGCCCAGGGAGCGGCGGTAGAGGAAGTCGATGATCTCTTCGGCCCAGCCCGCGGCGCGGGCGTCGGGGCCGAGCTTGATCTCCCAGATCTGCTCCATGGTCAGCGCGCCGGTCAGGGCGTCGCGCAGGGCCGCGGCCTGCTGGGCGCTCGGGCCGCCGATCGCGGCGGGGCCCGACGACATCAGGGTGTAGGAGGCGATCAGGGTGGGTTCGGCCAGCACCGCCTCCCGGGTGACCAGCCCGCCGAAGGAATGGCCGACCAGGTGCACCGGCTCGGGCCCCATGGACTCGATGATCTCCACCAGGTCGGCGCCCAGCTCGGGCAGCAGGTAGCGGGACGGCTCGTCGCAGCCCGGGGAGTTGTGCTGGCCGCGCATGTCCAGCGCCAGTACCCGGCGGCCCGCCCTGGTGAGGGTCTGCAGCACCCCGAGGAAGTCCTCCTTGCTGCCGGTGAATCCCGGGACGAGCAGGGCCGGCTGCCGTTCCGGCTCGCCCACGGGCAGGGCCTCGAGGACGGCGAAACGGCCGCGGGGCGTCCGCACGGTCGCGCGGCGCACGACGGGGGGAAGATCCAGAAACCTGGGCGTGCTCACGATGACTCAACCTACCAACGGCGGGGCACCCGACAGGTACCTTGAAATCTCTATGAAACCAGCAGAAGCGAGGGTCTCCGCCCATCGTCGCGACACCGACGACGAGGCGGCCGCGCTGGTCCGCGCCCTGGACAGCGGCGCCGACTACGTCGAACTGGACATCCGGCGCTCCCAAACCGGCGAACTGGTCGTCCGGCACGACCCGCTCTCCGGGGACGGCCACCACCGGCTCGCCGACGCGCTGCGGGCGGTGCGGGGAAGGGCCAAGGCTCATCTGGACCTGAAGGAGCCGGGGTACGAGGAGGAGGTCCTGGCCCTGGCCCGGGAGGTCTTCGGCGAGGACGGCCGGGACGAGTACGTGTTCACCACCGGGTTCGCCGGGTCCGTCGCCCGGGCCAAGGAGCTGGATCCGGGGGTCCGGTGCGCGCTTTCGGTGGGCCGCTCGCCGTGGCGGCCGGGTTTCGCCGCCGACCTCTTCCCCGTCGGCCGGATCCGGGACTGCGGCGCCGACTGGGTGGCGCTGGAGTACCGGCTGGCCGGGCTGGGCGTGCTGGAACGCTGCGCACGGGCGGGAATCCCCGCGATGCTCTGGACGGTCAACGATCCGCGGGCGCTACGCCGGTTCCTGGCCGACCCCCGGGTCGCGGTGGTGATCACCGACCTGCCGCGGACCGCGCTGGAGCTGCGCGGCCGCAACAGAAGATCCGCCTGATCGCGGAGACCAAGCGGATCCGTCGTCTCGCGGGACGGCCTCAGGCCGTCTCTGCGGTCTGCCCCTCCTGACCGGTGCCGGAGCCCCCGGCGGGGCGGCGGCGGGTGCGGGTGCGCCGGCGGGAGGCGCTCCTGGCGGGAGGCTCCTCGGCCCCCGCGGCCTCGGAGGTGCCGGGCGCGGCGGTCTCGGCGCCGTCGGCGGACGCGGAGGCCCCTTCTTCGACGGGGACGCCGCGGCGGGTGCGGGTCCGGGTGCGCTGGCGGCGCTTGCGGGCCGGGCGCTCCTCGTCGTCGCGGCTGCCGCGGTCGTCGCGGGAGGAGGTCTTGGGCGTCCGGGAGCGTCCGGTCTCGCCGATGTCCTCCAGTTCCTCGGCGGCCAGGCCCTCGCGCTCGCCGCGCTGCTCCTTGGGCAGCGTGCCCTTGGCGGTCTTGGGGATGTTCAGGGCCTCGAACAGGTGGTCGGAGGTGGAGTAGGTCTCCTCCGGGTCGGCGAAGTCCAGGTCCAGCGCCTTGTTGATCAGCTTCCAGCGCTGCAGGTCGGACCAGTCGACCAGGGTGACCGCGATGCCCTCGTGGCCGGCCCGGCCGGTGCGGCCGATCCGGTGCACGTGGGCCTTCTCGTCCTCGGGGCACTCGTAGTTGATCACGTGCGTGACGTCGTCGATGTCCAGGCCGCGGGCCGCGACGTCGGTGGCGATCAGCACGTCGATCTTGCCGTGGCGGAAGGCGCGCAGGGCCCGCTCGCGCTGGCCCTGGCCGAGGTCGCCGTGCACGGCGGCGACGGCGAAGCCGCGCCCGGCCAGGTCGGTGGCCAGCCGGTCGCAGGTGCGCTTGGTCTGGCAGAAGACCATGGTCAGACCGCGGCCCTCGGCCTGCAGGACGCGCGCGACGATCTCGGGCTTGTCCATCTGGTGGGCCTGCCAGACGTGCTGGACGACCTTCGGCTGGGCCTCGGACTCGGCGTGCGACTCGGCCCGGACGTTGGTCGGCCGGGTCAGGTAGCGCCGGGACAGGCCCACGATCTCGCCCGGCATGGTGGCCGAGAAGAGCATGGTCTGCCGCTGGGCGGGCACCTTGGCGATGATCCGCTCGATGTCGGGCAGGAAGCCCAGGTCGAGCATGCGGTCGCCCTCGTCCAGCACCAGGACCGAGACCTGCGAGAGGTCGAGGTGGCGCTGCTTGACCAGGTCGAGCATGCGGCCGGGGGTGCCGACGACGACGTCGACGCCGTCGCGCAGGGCCTCGATCTGGGGCTCGTAGGCGCGCCCGCCGTAGACCGACAGGACGCGGGTGCCGAGCTTGCCGCCGGCCAGCACCAGGTCGTCGTGGACCTGGATCGCCAGCTCGCGGGTCGGGACGACGACCAGGCCCTGCGGGACCTTGCCGCCGTGGGTGATCCGCTGCAGCAGCGGGATGCCGAAGGCGAGGGTCTTGCCGGTGCCCGTGCGGGCCTGGCCGATGATGTCCTGTCCGCCGAGCGCGATGGGCAGCGCCAGGGACTGGATCGGGAAGGGCGAGGTGATGCCCTCGGTCGCGAGGGCGTCGGCTATTTCGGGGATGACCCCGAGTTCGGTGAAGGTAGTCAGGACGTTCAGCCTCCGTAGTTCTGGCGGCGGCGAGGTCTTTCCGAGAGGCGCCGTGATGAGCGCGGCGCAGCAAGGCCCGTTTTCGTTACGGCCGCGCGCTCGCGCGGGAGGGACCAGCCGTCGTTCTTGTTCTGGGGCGGACCGCGACGGCGCGGGGTGGGCGCCTGAGTGGGCGGTAGTGCGCGCCACACAAGTGCGCGGTCACACTCTGCAACACAGTCTACCGGCTGTGGGCCAGTCCTCGCTATAGCAGAAAAGCCCGAGCCCTTACAGGGAATCCGTCTTCGTGAGAGAACCTGGAATTTGCGGGATTTCTCCGTAGATCGTGGGCTAACAGCCGAATCCCCGCTCGCAGAGGTGATCGGAAAGGGCCCGCGCGTCCTTCTCCAGGTCGCCGAGCTCCGGCATCTGCCCGAGATCCCGGGCCTTCTCCCGCATGTAGATCGCGACGACCGGCCCCTGGCGGAAGACCACGGCGTTGGTGACGTGGAACGGCCTGTTGGGCTCCTCGGGCTCTTCCTCGGCCTCGATCCGGTATCCGTCGTCGCCGACGTCCACCTTGGAAGGAGCCTCATGGCAGGCTTTGGTGTTTGTGTGGAGCGCGTCGAACCAGGCGGTGGCCCGGGCCGGGTCGGAGAAGACCACGACGATCTCCTGCGGGCCGGAGAGGAAGAAATCGCCCAAGGGGTCGCCGGTGAACTCCAGGCCCAGATGCCGGACCCAGCCCTGCGCCTTGATCTCCCGGTCGGGGCAGCCCGGCAGGATGTTCCCGAGATGCGGAGCGTCCTCGGAGATCGACCAGCCCTCCGCACCCTGGCGTTGAGCCTTCGGCCAGTACACCAGGTCGGAGAGTTCCAGCCTCGGCTGGGCGCTGGCGGTGGCCGTCGGCCGGACGGCCGGACCGGCGTGCTCGTCGCGGGGAGAGCCGAGGAAGAGCACGCCTCCCAGCGCGATGACGGCGGCGGTTCCGGCGCCCAGGGCGCGGCGGCGGTTCCGGCGGGCCCCGCCCAGGCGGGCGATCCGCTCCGCGGGGGGTCCGGAGGCCCCCGAGGCGAGGTCGGAGCACAGGTCGTCGAAGAGGCGGTCGAGGTCAGGCATGGGCGTCCTCCTGATCGTTGTGGTCGGTCAGCAGGGTGGACAGCCTCTGGCGGCCTCGGGACAGCCGTGCCTTCACGGTCCCGTCGGCGACGCCTTCGGCGGCGGCGATCTCGGCGATGGAGTAGCCCGAGAGATGGTGCATGATCACGGCGCGGCGCTGGGCGTCGGGCAGTGTCCGCAGCGCGGTGGCCAGGGCGATCGAGGCGGCGGAGGGTTCGGGGACCTCCGGGGGAGGTCCGTGCCGCACCAGCGAGGCCAGCGCGGTGCGGGCCCTGCGCCAGCGGCTCACCGCGAGGCGGTAGCCGACGCGGGCCACCCAGGCGCGCGGCCGGTCGTACTCGGAGACCTTCCTCCAGTGGGTCCAGGCCCGGATGAACGCCTCCTGGACGATCTCCTGGGCCTCGCCGAGGTCTCCCGTGTAGGCGTAGAACTCCGCGACCAGCCCGGGACGGGCCGTCTGATAGAAATCCGCGAAGTCCGGTGGGTCCGGTGACACGCGGTCCCCTTTCGTCGGGTCACCGGATACACGCGGCATCTGGGTCACAGGTTGCCTGGATTTTCAGGACAATGGGTTTCTCATCCGATCTTCCCGACATCTTGTGAGCTGAGGGCGCGCATGGACTGGCAGGTTCCCGGTTACGACGAGCTCCGTGAGCTGGGCGGCGACACCCGGGGGCGGGTGGTGCTGGCGTCGGAACGGAACGGCGGCGGGCTGCGGGTCATCAGGTACGTGAACCGGGCAGCCGACTCGCTCCCGCGGGAAGCGGCGGCCCTGGAGCGGGTGGACGACCCGCACGTGGCGCGGATCCACGGCTACGTCCCCGAACCCGACGGGGAAGGCGGCGCGCTGATCACGGAGGCGGTGCGGGGATACGGCCTCGGAGAACTGCTCGCGTCCCGCGTGGCGCTGGAGCCCACGGCGGCGCTGGCGGCGCTCAAGGGCTCACTGCTGGGGCTGGCCGCCGCGCACGCCGCGGGAGCCGTGCACCGCGACGTCAAACCGGCGAACGTGATGGTCCGGCCCGACGGGACCACCGGGCTGGTCGGCTTCGGCGGCGCGGTCCCGGAGGAGGACGGCGGACGGGAGGGCACCCCCGCCTACCTGGCCCCGGAGCAGTGGACCGGAGCACCCGCCACCTCCGTCACCGACCTCTACGCGGTGACCTGCGTCTTCTTCGAGTGCCTGACCGGTGCGCCGCCCTACCTGGCCGACACCGAGGCCGAACTCCAGCAGTTGCACCAGAACGCATCCCCGCCGATCGAGCGGGTGCCCGAGGCGCTGCGCCCGCTCGTCCTGCGGGGCCTGGCCAAGTTCCCCGCCCAGCGACCCCTGGACGCCCTGACGTTCGCGGCCGACCTGGAGAAGGCGGCCCGCCGCGCCTACGGCCGCAAGTGGGAGAAACGCGGAAGGGCGTCTCTCACGGGGCTGGTCGCGGCCATGGCCGACACGGGGGCGCACCCGGTCGTCGCCCATGTCCCGCGCCGGGGCGGGATCTTCCGGAGCAGGGCCGCGCTGCTGTGCGGCGTCGTCGGCCTGACGGCGATCGTGGCGGGCGGCACCGCCGTCTACTCGGCGGGCGGGGACCGGCGGCAGGAGAGGCCCGCCGCCGTCCCGGAGGCGGCCCGCTCCACCCCCGCCCTGGTCGAGGTGCTGCTGGTGGAGGAGAACACCCCCGTCGGGCAGGTCGTGGTCGCCACCGTGAAGGGCCTGCCCGAACCGCTGGGCCGCAAGGCCAACGCCTCACTGCGCGCCAGGGTGGACACCCTGCTGCAGGAGAGCCGCCCGAACCTCGCGGGGACCGGGGACCGGATCCGGGTCAGGGCCTCGCTCGGCATCCAGTCGGCGGGCCTGGTGTCGGTGCGCTACACCTTCTCGGCAGGGCCGGGGAACGCGGACGGCGGGCAGGGGCGGGACTCCCGCTTCGCCGTCACCGTCGACCTCACGACCGGGGAGGAGATCACGCCGTCGAGGATCTTCCCCGAGACCGCGCTGCCCGAGCTGAACCGGCGGATCATGAAGGTGAGCCGGGATCCCGCGGGCTGCTTCGAGTCCGAGCCGCTGCGGCTGACCGGAGCCAACCTGGAGAACGTCCTGGACCCGGCGTTCGCCAGGAAGGGCATGCGGGCCACCCTCCACCTGGCGGAGAGCGGCCCGGACTGCCGGGAGATCGAGGAGCTCGTCCCCTACCGGATGCTCCTGGACCTGATGGCCCCGGAGTTCCGCGCCAAACTGGGCCGTTAGCGGGCCGGGCTCAGACGCCGGTGCGGGGGAAGCCGGAGATGCCCCGCCAGGCGAGCCTGGCGATGACGTTCTCCGCGGTCTCCTTGGGGATGGACTTCTGCTGGGAGAGCCAGTAGCGGGCGCTGACCTCGGCCATGCCGACCAGGCCCATGCCCAGCAGGTAGGCCTCGTCGACGGTCGCCTTGGTGTCCTCCTGGATCACCTTGGCGATCATCTCGGCGCACTTGTGGTTGGCGCGCTCGACCCGGGCCCGCACCTGCGCGACGTTGCGCAGGTCGGACTCGAAGACCAGCCGGTAGGCCTCGCCGTCACCGGAGACGAAGTCGTAGAAGGCCTGCATGCTGGCCTGCACCCGGAGCTTGTTGTCCGTGGTGGCGGCCAGCGCCTCCCGCACGGTGTTGACCAGGCCCTCGGTGTGCTCGTCCAGCAGCGCCAGGTAGAGCTCGAGCTTGCCGGGGAAGTGCTGGTAGAGCACGGGCTTGCTGACTCCGGCGCGCTCGGCGATCTCGTCCATCGCCGCGGCGTGGTAGCCCTGTGCGACGAAGACCTCCTGCGCGGCGCCGAGCAGTTGGCGCCGGCGGGCCATCCGCGGCAGCCGGGTGCCCCGGGGCCGGGCGTCCGGAGTAGCGGTCACGACCATGCTCCTCTTGGCTACTGGAACGAACTTGAGCGGCCTTTACCGTGCCGCTGCCCAATCCCATCATCCTACGCGCCAGTAACCTCACCGGTCACCTACCCGAGACTCAGCGGTACTCGTCCTCATCGAGCTCGACCTCGACCCGCTGCTCGGCCGCGTCGGCCTCGTCGGCCTCCAGCGGTACGGGGGCGTCCTCTTCCAGGACTTCCTCGTCCTCGGCCGCGGGCGCCTGATCCTCCTGCTGTTCCAGGACATCTTCTCGCGGAGCCTCCTCGAACGGGGCAGCTTCGAACTTTTTCAGGTCGCCCATGACTTCCTCCCGTGGATCTCGATGTCTGGGGGCCGCGATCTCTCTCTACCCCGGTCCGCCCCGTCCGCTCACCCCATCGCACCGGCGAGCTCCCGCAACGAGGGTTCGATGGCTTCACCGTACGTCGCCACGGCGCGGACCACGTCGGCGAGGGCGGCCACCGGAAGCCCGGCCCGGATCGCCAGGGCCACCTCGGCCATCCAGTCGGCGGCCTCCGGGCCCACCGCCGCGGCCCCCGCCAGGACCCCGAGTTCGGGATCGGCGTACAACTCGACCCTGCCGAGCACCCCGGGGGACAGGCAGGCCCGCACCGTCTCGGACAGGTCCCGGCCCGCGGTGACCAGCCCGCCGGGCCCCGGCGAGGGGACGGCGCCGGCCGCCCACACCGGAGGGGAGGTCCGGACGGTCCTGGGCAGCGCCCGGTAGTCGGCGGTCCGGTCAAGGCCGAGCAGGTTGTCCAGGACGACCCTGGCCTGCTCCAGCGAGGCGTGCCGGTGCCCGGTGGCGCTCCCGGCGGCCCAGACGCCCTCCCGGACCCGGCAGCGCCCGTCCACGGGCAGCACGGAGGCTCCCGCCAGGTCCAGGTGCTCCAGGCCCAGCCCGGCCGTCCGGGGCCTGGTCTCCGCGGCCAGCAGGACCCGGTCGGCGGTCAGCACCGTCCCGTCGCAGAACACCAGGCCGGCCCCGGCCTCGGCGGGCTCGGCGACGGTCAGCCGCAGCCCCGTCCGCACCCTGACCCCGGACCGCCGCAGGATCCCGGCCAGCAGGTCGCCGGTGAAGGGCGCCTCCTCGGGCAGCAGCCGGGGGGACTCGGCGACCAGGGTCACCTGGCTGCCGTACCGGGCGTAGATCTGGGCGAGCTCGCACCCCTCGGGCGTCCCGCCCAGCACGACGAGGCGGCGCGGCAGCTCGTCGCGGGCGACGGCCTCGGCCGGAGTCCAGACCGGCACGTCCAGCAGGCCCGGCACCGGCGGCGGCGCCGGCTCGCAGCCGGTGGCCAGCACCAGCTCCCCGTAGCCGTGGACGCGGGCGGCCCCGGGCGTGAAGACCTCGATCCGGCCGGGCCCGTCGAGCCGTCCGACGCCGTGCAGCACGGTGACCCCGGGCGGCAGCGGGACGGGCGGCAGCGCCAGGTCGCGCACCGCCACCGCCCTCCGCCAGGAGTCGGCGCGGTCGGCGGCCTGCTGGAGGGCGGCGCACCTCTCCCGCACCCGGTCGCCGCCGACGGTCCGGTGCTCCACGAGGGCGACCTCGCGGCCGCCCCGGGCCAGCCCGGCCGCGATCCGGGAGCCGGCCGTGCCGCCACCGAGCACCACGACGTCGAATTTCTCAGGGATCCTGGGGACCATGAGGACATGGTGACCATCCGTGACCGATGATCCCGGCGACTTTGCTCAGTCGAGAAGAGGGGCCATCAGATCGCCGTGCTCGCCCACCCGCTCCAGCACCTCTTCGGGACCGAACCGCACGGTCCTGCCCGCCTCGACCTCCTCCCAGGTCAGCGGGGTGGAGACGGACGGCGCGTCGAGGGCGCGCAGGGAGTAGGGGGCGACGGTCGTCTTGGAGAGGGAGTTCTGGGACCAGTCGAGGAAGACCTTGCCGGTGCGCAGTCTCCGCTCCATCCTGCTGGTGATCAGCCTTCCGTAGTCGGCCTCCAGCCGTTCGGCGGCCCGCTTGGCGTACCCGGAGGTGTCGAGGTCCCGCACGGGCACGTAAAGGTGCAGGCCCTTCTTCCCGCTGCTCTTGGGGTACGCGGTGAACCCGTCGGCGGCCAGCAGCTCCCGCAGCAGCAGCCCCGCCACGCACGCCTCGGTGAACGTCGCCGGGGCGCCCGGGTCGAGGTCGAAGACCATCAGATCGACCTTCCGGGTGCTGATCCGCCACTGCGGGACGTGCAGTTCCAGCGCGGCGAGGTTGGCGCACCAGACGAGGGTGGGCAGGTCGTCGACGACCACGAAGTCCAGCGACTCCTGCTGGCCCCCGGGTGTGCGGATCCGGGCGGTGCGCACCCATTCGGGGGTGCCCTTGGGGGCGTTCTTCTCGTAGAAGCGCAACGCGCCGACCCCCTCGGGGAACCGGACGCGGGTGAGGGGGCGGTCCCGGAGGTGGGGGATCAGGACGGGGGCGATCCGGGTGTAGTAGTCGATCATCTCGCCCTTGGTGAACTCCGGGTACATCGGCTTGTCGAGGTTCGACAGCGTCAGCGTCCGGCCGTCCACCCGGACCTGGATCCGGCTCATGCGGCTCCTTCCCGCAGGGCGATGACCTCGCGGGGGTCCTTGTCCGAGCGCAGGCCCCGCCAGGACGGGTGGCGGACCCGTCCATCGGCGGTCCACTCGGTGAAGGCGACCTCGCCGACCAGGACCGGCTCGACCCAGTGGGCGTCCCTGGCCACCTCCCAGGGGGGATCGCCCTCGCACGGCCAGTCCGGGCGCTCCAGCGGCCCGAGGCGGGCCGTCAGGTCGTCGAGCATGGCGTCGTCGAATCCGGTGCCCACGTGCCCGGCGTACCGCAGCCGCCCCCGGACGTGGACGCCGAGCAGCAGCGAGCCGAGCGTGCCCTCCCTGCGGCCCTGGCCGGGGCGCCAGCCGACGACCACGACCTCCTGGGAGCGGAAGTTCTTGATCTTCTGCCAGTCGGCGACCCGCCTCCCGGGCCGGTAGCGCGAGTCGAGCCTTTTGGCGATCAGGCCCTCCAGCTCCTCCTGCGCGGTGTAGGCCAGCAGTTCCTCGACCTGCTCCCGGTCGGCGGCCGGGAGGTAGGGCGGGACCTCGATCGGGCCGGCGGCCAGCTCCAGGTCCTCCAGGAGGGCGCGGCGCTGGACGTAGGGCAGGTCCAGCAGCGACATGCCGTCCAGTTTCAGCAGGTCGAAGACCACGTACCGGACCGGCACGGAGCGGACCAGGCGCGGCGGGGGGTGCGGGACGTGCATCCTGCGCTGCAGCCGCTCGAAGGACGGCTTGCCGTCGGCGAACGCGACGACCTCCCCGTCCAGGACGGCGCGGTGCCCGGCGAGCAGGTCGGCCAGCGCGCTCAGCTCGGGGTAGGTCGAGGTGATGAGGACGCCGCGCCGCGCGTACACGCGGACCTCCCCGAAGGCCACCTCGGCCAGCGCGCGGACCCCGTCCCACTTGAGTTCAAGGGCCCAGTTCTCCGGATCGTCGGGCAGTCCCCCGGAGACGGCGAGCATGGGTTCGATCACGTCCACGGTGATGTTCGTACCCCGCTGTCCGAATCGAACCCCTGTGCCCTGGGTACGGGCCCGGTATGCGCAGCATCTGGAAGGGCGCCGTCTCGTTCGGGCTCGTGACCATCCCCGTCAAGCTGTACTCGGCCACCGAGCAGCGCGACGTGTCGTTCCACCAGGTCCACCGCGAGGACGGCGGGCGGATCAGGTACAAGCGCGTCTGCCAGGTGTGCGGCCAGGAGGTGCCCTTCGCCGACGTCGCCAAGGGCTACGAACTGGCGACCGGCGAGATGGTCGTGCTGACCGACGAGGACCTCGCCGACCTGCCGCTCACCACGTCCCACCGGATCGAGGTGCTGCAGTTCACCCCGCTGGAGCAGGTCGATCCCATCTACTTCAGCAAGACCTACTACCTGGAGCCCGACCCGATGGGCGCCAAACCCTACGTCCTGCTGCGCGACGCGCTGTCGGGGTCGGGGCAGGTCGCGGTGGTGAAGGTCGCGCTGCGCTCCCGTGAGGCGCTGGGCACGCTGCGGGTCAGGGAGGGGGTGTTCGTCCTGGAGACCATGTTGTGGCCGGACGAGATCCGCGCCGCCGACTTCCCCTTCCTCACCGAGAAGATCGACGTCCGGCCGCAGGAGCTGGCCATGGCCACCTCGCTGATCGAGAGCATGCGGGCCGACTTCGATCCCGACGAGTACAAGGACGTCTACCGCGAGGCGCTGCTGGACGTCGTCGAGGCCAAGGCCGAGGGCCGCGAGGTGGTCCAGCCCGCGGAGGCCGAGCAGCCCGCCGCCACCGACCTGCTGTCCGCGCTGCGCGCCAGCGTCGAGGCCGCCAAGAAGGGCCGGAGCGCGGCCAAGGGCGCCGCGGAGGAGGAGAAGCCCCCCAAGAAGACCTCCCGCCGGAAGACGGCCTAAAAGCCCAGGCGCAGGGCGATGTCGTCGAGGGTCAGGGCGAAGAGCGGCTCGGCGTCGGGCAGGGCGAACTCCAGGTGGCCGAAGACCTCCAGGCTGACCGCGCCCTGCAGCAGGACCCAGCACTGCAGGTAGACCAGCAGGCAGCCCAGCGGCAGGGGGATCTGCATGCTCTCGCGGTATGCGGTGAGCTGGGCGCGCAGGCCCGGGTCGATGCGCTCGTCGGGGACGATCGGGAACGGCTTCTGCGCCCACAGCTCCTGGAACAGCGCCAGGAACGTCATGCCGAACCGGGCGCCGCACTCTTCGGCGTAGTCGCGCGGGTCTGAGCCCTCGGGCCGGGGGAAGGGCGCGCCGAACATCAGGCCGTACTCGCGGGGGTGGTCCAGGGACCAGCGCCGGAACCAGTGGCCCGCGGTCCGGAACCTGGTCTCGATGTCCTGGGAGGCGACGGCCTCCAGCCGGGCGACGAGGCTGCCGGTGAGGTCGTTGTACAGGTCGCCGATCAGATGCCGGAGCAGGTCCTCGTGGCTGGGGAAGTAGCGGTAGAGGGCGGGCGCCGTCATGCCCATCTCCCGGGCGATCGCCCGCAGGGTGACCGCCTCGGCGCCCTGCTCGACCAGGAGCCGCCGGGCGGTCTGGGTGATCTCCGCGATCGTCGCGGCCCGCAGCCGCTCCCGCCGTCCCGTGCCCACTGACTCCTCCTGGTGTGACCTAACTCGCATTGACCGTACCTTCCCGACAAGAGACGGTTAACACCGTACGTTAAGTAAACGGCATTAACCAAAGTTGTCGATAGTCACGAAGGGATCGAGGATGTTCGAGACCTGGGGGCGGCTCGTCTACCGACGGCGCAAACTCATCCTCTGGCTCTCCCTGGCGGCCGTCCTGTTCTTCGGAGTCTGGGGAACGGGGGTGTTCGGCGCGGTCACCACGGCGGGCGGCTTCGACACCCCCGGCAGTGACAGCCACAAGGCGGCCCAGCTCATCGAGGACGGCTTCGGCCGCTCCGAACCCGACGTCGTCGTCCTGTACTCGGGACGCGACGTCGACGACCCGGCCGTCAAGGACGCGGTGACCGCGTCCCTGGCCGCACTGCCCAAGGACGCGGTCGTCAGCACCGCCACCTACTGGTCCACCGGCTCGCCGCAGTTCGTGAGCGAGGACAGGACCTCCACCTACGCGGTCCTCAACCTGGCGGGGAAGACCCCGCAGGAGCGCACCGACACCTTCACCGAACTCGAACCGAAGCTGCGCGACGCGCAGGGGCTCCAGGTGCGGCTCGGCGGGCAGGTCGTCACCGAGGACGCCATCAACTCGCGCGTCTCCTCCGACATCGCCTTCGCCGAGACCATCTCCATGCCGGTCCTGCTCGTCCTGCTGCTGATCATCTTCGGCGGGCTGGTCGCGGCCTCCCTGCCGCTGGTCATCGGCGGCGTGGCGATCCTCGGATCCTTCACCGCCCTGCACGTCCTGACGTACTTCACCGACGTCTCGACGTTCTCGATCAGCATCACCACCTTCCTCGGCATGGGCCTGGCCATCGACTACGGGCTGTTCATGGTGTGGCGGTTCCGCGAGGAGCTCGCCCGGTCCGACGGGGACGTCGAGACGGCCGTCGTCCGCACGATGGGCACCGCCGGGCGCACCGTCGCGGTCTCCGGCGTGACCGTCGCGGTCTCCCTGGCCGGGCTGCTTTTGTTCGAGCAGCTGTTCCTGCGGTCCATGGGCATGGGCGGCGTCGCGACCGTCCTGGTGGCGATGCTCGCGGCCGTGGTGGTGCTGCCCGCGCTCCTGGCCGTCCTCGGCCCGAAGGTCCGCTCCCGCAAGGCGAAGAAGACCGGCCAGACCGGCGGAGGCGAACACTGGCAGCGCATCGCCCAGGGCGTCATGCGCAGGCCCGTCGTGGTCAGCCTCTCCGTCGTGGCGCTGCTGCTGGTGCTGGGCGCGCCGTTCCTGCGCATCAACTGGGGCGGAGTCGACACCAGGGTGCTGCCGGAGGGCACCGAGACCCGCGCCGTCGCCGAGGTCCTCGAGGCGGACTTCCAGAGCAGCGCCGTCAGCCCCATCGACGTCGTCGTCAAGGGAGCCCCGGCGGAGCCGTACCTGGCCGAGCTCACCAAGGTCGAGGGCGTGACCGGCGGGACGATCGTCGGGACGTCGGGGGACCTCACCCGCATCCGGCTCACCTACGACGGGGATCCCTACTCGTCCGAGGTGCGGGACCTGGTGCGCGAGGTCCGGGCCGTGCCCGCCCCCGGCGACACCTACGTCGGCGGGGCCACCGCCACCCTGGAGGACCAGCTCGCCAGCCTCGGCGACAACCTGGTGCCGCTCGCCCTGTTCGTCGGCATCGCCACGTTCATCCTGCTCTTCCTGGCGTTCGGCTCGCTCGTCCTGCCGCTGAAGGCCATCCTGATGAACCTGCTGTCCCTGACCGCGACCTTCGGGGCGATCGTCTGGATCTTCCAGGACGGCCACTTCTCCGGCCTGCTGGACTTCACCGTCACCGGCGACATCGCCCCCGCCATGCCGATCCTCATGCTCGCCATGCTGTTCGGCATCTCCATGGACTACGAGGTGTTCCTGCTCTCCCGCGTCCGCGAGCAGTACGACCTGACCGGCGACAACACCGAGGCGGTCGCGACCGGCCTGCAGCGCACCGGATCGATCATCACGAGCGCCGCGCTGCTGTTCGTCGTCGTGGTCGGCGCGTTCGCCACCTCCGGCATCACGTTCATGAAGCTCACCGGCGTCGGCATGTTCATCGCCGTCGTGGTGGACGCGACGATCATCCGGGTGCTGCTCGTCCCGGCCACGATGCGGCTGCTGGGCGGCGCCAACTGGTGGGCGCCCGGCCCGCTCAAACGCCTGTACGCCCGCTACGGCATCCGGGAGGAGGACGAGCCGGCCGAGGTCCGCGAACCGGCGGCCGTCTAAGGGCCGGTCGTCTCCCGGAAGGCGTCGGCCACCTCGGTGACGAGACGCTCGGCGGTGGTGATCCCATAACCCATGGACGGGTTGTGGCTGGTCATCACCGCCACGAGCAGGTCATGGCCGTGGCCCTCGATCCGGCCGACGCTGTTGACGGCCCAGCGGTCGCCGTCACGCTGGTGCGTCATCCACCCGTTCTTGTTGTAGACGGCGTCGCCCTCGAGCGCGCCGGCGCCCACACCCCACCTCTGCTCCTCGATGACCTCGCGCATGAGGTCGAGGACGAACCCGCGGTTCGCCTCGCTGAGGGGGCCGGTGAACAGCCTCTGCAGCAGCCGCACCTGGTCGGCCGGAGTGGTGGAGGTCAGGCTCCAGCACAGCAGGTCCAGGCACTGGGCGTCGATCGCGGTGGTGTGCTTCAACCCGAAGGAACGGCGGTTGACGGCGTTGATGGACGTCGCGCCCCCGGCTCTGAGGAAGAGGCGGTCGGCGGACTTGTTGTCCGACTCCCGGATCATGATCCCGGCGTCGTACCTCTCGTCCGCGCTGAGCTTCTCCCCGGCCTTCTGGCGCCGCTGCAGCAGCACCATGAGGATGTCGAGCTTGGCCGCGCTGGCGGTGACGAACTCCTCGTCGCGCCGGAACCCGTAGGACAGGCCCGTCACCCGGTCCACCACCATGATCCCGGCGCCGCTGGCCCGCCCCGCCAGGTACTTCTTCAGCCTGCGGTCGAGCCCCTCGGAGTCGAGCGCCCTCGGCTGGACCTCGACCTTCGGGGGCTCTGGCGCCTCGGCCACGGCCACCTCGGGCCTGACCGCCTCCAGCAGGGGCGTCCCGCCGTCCGGCCCCCCGAACGCCAGCGCGGCGACGAGCACGGCGCCCAGCGCCACCCGCCTGAGGATCATGCGGGCCCGCCCCTCCGGAGGCCGCTCACGGCCCCTCCGCCGGCAGGGGCCCCTCCCAGCGGGCGCGCCGCAGGTCGACGCGGTCCTCCCCGCGCAGCGGCGTGCCCTCCCTGGCATAGGCGTCCCGCGCCCGCGCCTCGTGCCCGGGGAGCATCCGCCCGTCCGCCCGGATCACCCGCCACCACGGCACCCCGCCCCCGTGCGTCGCCATCACCCGCCCCACCTGCCGAGGCCCTCCGGCTCCCAGATACTCGGCCACGTCACCGTACGTCATGACGCGCCCCGCAGGGATCCGCTCCACCAGCCCCAGCACCAGCTCCGCGTAGTCCTCCATTTGGTCCACGCTCCCATCCTGCCGTCCCCGGGTCACGGGGAGAGCGCTCGCGCTCGGACAGAGGGACATCGCCTACTGAGCTGTGAAATACGGAAGAGCATTGCCGTTTCTACTGGACGCGGTACTCAGAGCCGTCTCGCCTTCCGTAGGGCGACGGGATCCGTTGTCAGCGCTCGTGGGCGCGGATCCCGCTGAACAGGGCTCCGAGAGCTTCGCTTCGGAAGGACATGACCGTCCCGGCGGGGTTCTTGGAGTCGCGGACGAGGAGACGGCCCGCGGCGGCGGCGATCTCGACGCATTCGCCGCCGTTCCCGCCGCTGTGGCTACTCTTGCGCCATCGAAGCGTCGCATGATTCAGGCTGCTCATTGGAACTCCTTTTGGGCCCGGCCCATCAACTCGATGGACTCTGTTTGAGACAGAGCCTCACCCATCACCGTGTCGAAATCTACCTCGGCTTTGAAGACCGTCTCCTTGCACTCCGTCAGATTGCCGACACCGCCTGCTTCGGTGTAGAGCAGGTCGGTTCCCTTCGCAAAGCTGAGCAGCATGAAGTTGCCGACCAGTGCAGGTGGCGTGACCCTTTCGAAAGGCATCAGACGCACTGAGACGTGGGGAAGCCGTGACATTTTGATGAGGTGATCGATCTGATCGAACATGACCTGAGGACCGCCAATCGGTCGGCGGAGCACTGATTCGTCTAGGACACACGTCAGTCTCGGCGGTTTGGGCCGGTCGAAGATAGCCTGGCGCTTCATGCGTCCGGAAACTCGGGCATCTAGCGTTTCTGCAGGTTCACCCGGGTCCATGAGGGCGCGGGCATAGCCCTCGATTTGGAGCAGCCCAGGGACGAGTTGCGCTGAGAAGTATCGGATGCCGATAGCTTCGGCTTCGTGCTGCAAGTACGCCTCGAAACCAGGCAGCAGTACGCGGCGGCGGCCTGCTCGCTGAATCGCCCGGTAGATCCGTACGAACAGCCCGTCGCTCTCCTCCCAGCCTTCGGTCTTGAAGTACGTGTCGAAGTCGAGGGCGGTCTGTTCGGGGACGGCCTTGTCGACCTGTTCCATCTGGTAGATCCATTGCGGGGTGCAGCCGATGGCCTGGGCGAGCTGGTTCATGGACAGGCCGGCCCGGGTGCGCAGCCGCCGGAGCTCGATCGCGAAATGGGCGCGCAGGGCGTCGGGGTCGGACTCGTAGGAAGCGGGAGCCATGCGGTGTCCTCCGGCGCGAGACGGCGAATGTCGCGGGGAGCGAGCACTCACGTGCTCACGCTCTGCGGCGAAGCGTAACTTCGGGCGTCCGGCCTGTTCGCTGTTTCCACGTAACCGTTGACCTCGGCTTTCGGCCACGGTGAAGCTGTCCGGAATCTCCGAGGCACCTCGTCTACACGGTCGGTGCCGCCACCGGACGGCGCGGGGCCGCCGTGGGGGGGTCGCGGCGGCCGTGGGTCTGGTCGCGTTCCGGCGGCGGGACCTGCGTTGAAGTCCGCGACGGCCTGACGCCCCGTAGGGTCGCTCGTGGTTCACCCCGGGTTGGGTGCCGGTCCTCCAGGGGAGGACCGGCACACGGGATGATCTCCGGTGAGACGGTGGCCTGCGAGTGGGAGCGTGATGGAAGAGACGATCGCCGAGGGGCGGATCCCGGTCGGGGGGCTCAAACGGGTCATCGGACGCAAGGTGCTCGTGCTCTTCGTCATCGGGGACATCCTCGGGGCGGGGATCTACGCGCTGGTGGGGCAGGTCGCAGGGAAGGTCGGCGGGGCGATCTGGGTGCCGTTCCTCGCGGCGTTCGTGCTGGCCTCGCTGACCGCCACGGCCTACGCGGAGCTCGTCGGCAAGTACCCCAAGGCGGCCGGGGCGGCGCTGTACACCAACCGGGCGTTCAGGATCCCGTTCCTGACGTTCATGGTGGCGTTCGCGGTGATGATGAGCGGCATCACCTCGGCCAGCACGGTGGCCAGGGCCTTCGGGGGACGTTACCTGGCGGAGTTCGTCACGCTCCCGGTCCTGGTGGGCGCGCTGGGCTTCCTGGCCATCGTGACGCTGGTGAACCTCGCCGGGATCTCCGAATCGGTCAAGGTGAACGTGGTGCTCACGATCATCGAGGCCTTCGGATTGCTGGTGATCATCGCGATCGGGGCGTGGGCGCTGCTGCAGGGGGACGGCGACCCGGGGCGGGCGCTGGAGTTCCACTCCTCCGACGGGGTCTTCCTCGGGGTCATGGGCGGGACGGCGCTCGCCTTCTACGCGCTGCTCGGCTTCGAGGACTCGGTGAACCTGGCGGAGGAGGCCAAGGACCCGCAGCGGGACTTCCCCCGCGCGCTGTTCGGCGGTCTGGCCGTCACGGCGCTGATCTACCTGGCCGTCTCCTTCACCGCCACGATGCTGGTGGACACCCGCACCCTCGAGCAGTCCACCGGGCCGCTGCTGGAGGTGGTGAAGGTCGCGGGCGTTCCCTTCCCGCCGAAGCTGTTCGCGCTGATCGCGCTGCTGGCCGTCGGGAACACCGCGCTCATCAACATGATCATGGCCTCCCGGCTGGTGTACGGGATGGCGCGGGAGGGCATCATCCCGCCCGTCTTCGGCGTGGTGCACGCCCGCCGCGCCACCCCCTGGCCGGCCATCCTGTTCACCGTCGCCATCGCGGTGGTCCTGGTGAGCACCGGCGACATCGGCGGCCTCGCCGACACCACCGTCCTGCTGCTCCTGCTGGTGTTCGCGCTGGTGAACGTCTGCGTGCTCGTCCTCAGGCGGGAGAAGGTCGAGCACGCCCACTTCCGCGCCCCCACCTGGATGCCCGCGCTGGGCGCGGTCGTCTGCCTGGTCCTGGCCTCGCCCCTGACCGGACGGGACGCCGCGGTCTACGCCCGCGCGGGGATCCTGCTGGCCGTCGGCGTCGTGCTCTGGTTCCTCAACCACCTCGTCTCCCGGCGCCGCGCCAGGGCATGAAACATCCCCAGATTGGGGAAAGCGGACAGGTGATCGATGAGTCCGCTTTCCGGGAAGGGCCGCCATGGAGTTCGAGGAACTGGTCGAGGGCGTCGGCAAGACGGTCGACCTCACCGGGGTGGCCGCCATCGTGCTCGGCGGTGTGCTGGCCACCTTCCTGTTCGCCCGCAGGCTCGTGCGCCGCGAGGAGTTCCCCGCCGCCTACCGCGCCTACCGGCAGAGCCTCGGCCGCGCCATCCTGCTGGGGCTCGAACTCCTGGTCGCCGGGGACATCATCCGCACCGTAGCCGTCTCGCCCACCTTCACCAGCGTGGGAGTCCTCGCCGCGATCGTCGTCGTCCGGACGTTCCTCAGCTTCTCCCTCGAAGTGGAACTGGAAGGCCACTGGCCCTGGCAGCGCCGCGCACGAAGCCCCGAGCCCGCACCCGGCCCCGAGATCAAGAAGAACTAGCGCGGTGCCCTCCGTCCTCGATCCGGAGAAGCAGAATCCCGGGCGAACCGGAGAATTCTTCGTTTCCCCGGTTGCAGGGAGGCGTATTCAAGGTCGGATCGAATTTCCGTAAGTCTGTTTCCGGAGGGTCGGAAAGGGGGGCAGGGCTGTCCTTAATGGCCCTGTTCTCATTCCACGGGAATGATGGCGATGCGATCATTGGAAGCGGTTTGTATGATCCCATCATCCTCGATGGGGGCTGGACGGGCGGGGCGGATGAAACGGATCGTCGACTGGTCGCTGGGATACGCCGATGTCCTTGTGGCGCTGACGCTCGCCATCGTGGTCAGCGTGCTGGGGATCCTCGGGGACACCTCACCCGAGGTCATGCAGAACGCGACGATGGCGACCCTGGCGGTGGTCACCTTCGTGCTGTTGCGGGACCGGCTGCGCGGTGACGGGAGCGCCGCCTCGGTGCAGCGGTCCGTCCAGGAGATGGCGCTCCGGCTGGAGCAGTTGTCCGACGGGCTGCAGCGGCGCTCGGACGTGAGGGTCGTCCCGGGAGCGGAATGCAACCGCATTCTCGCGGAAACGCGGAGAAACGCGATCCGGTGGGTGTTCAAAGGGTCGACGGGCGCTTATGTGAGGGCGGTGACCCTGCCGGAATGCGTCGACCGCGCACGCCGTTTCCGCCGCCCTGTGACGTTCCGCCTCGAAATCCTCGACCCCATGGACGAATCGTTGTGCGCGCGCTTCGTCGGGCTCCACCAGAGGCTGGCGACGAGACCGGACAGCCCCGAGCGCAGTTGGACGGTGGACGGTACCCGGAGGGAGCTCTTCGCCACCGTCCTGGCGGCCTGCTGGTACCAGCAGAAGTACGACCTGCTCGATATCGACATCAGGCTGTCGTCGTCCTTCTCCATCTTCCGCTACGAGCTCTCCACCGACCGCCTGATCATCACCCAGCGGGGCCCGGAGTTCCCCGCCGTCATCGTCGACGGCGGCACCCCGACCTTCGACTGCTGGGAGTCGGAGCTCCAAATCAGCCTGCAGCAGGCCAGACGTATCCCCATCCAGGCGGTTCGGGACCAGCGGCTCGGTGACCCGCCGGACGTGGAGGAGATCAGGTCCATCTTCCGCGCCCTCGGTATGGAACTCCCGCCCGGGTACGGCGACGAGGACGTGATCGATCTTCGGGAACTGGCCCTGAACTCCTCCGACCCCTACGGGCAGTCGACCTCCTGGGACTGACCCGCCCGGAGCGGATCGGCTATCCGCAGACGCTGGATCCGGAGCCGTTCGGCAGGGCTCTCACCCGGAGAAGAGCTTGTCCAGGTGGTAGTGGAGGAGGCGCATGGCCTCTTCGGAGGCGCGCTGGCCGAGGAGGACGCTGGTGCCCAGGCCGGCGGAGACGGCGAGCAGGAGGGCGGCCTCGGCGGCGGGATCGAGGGAGGCGGGGAGCCGTCCCGCGCTCCGGGCGGTCTGCAGCAGGCCGGTGAGGAAACGCTCCATCTCGTCGGGGGCGCGCAGGAAGGGCTGGGCCGCCAGGACGGGATCGGTGGCGGCGAGGACGGCGTAGGCCGTGTAGACGAGGTGGAAGACGCGGCTCTCGTAGTCGGTGGGGAGGGCCTCGGTGAGGACGGCCTCGATGACGGTGCGGGGGTCCTCGCGGTCGTCGGCGGAGGCCAGGCGCGCGGTCAGCCGGCCGGTCATCAGGGTGGCGAGGTGCTCCAGTCCGGCGACGAGCAGCTTCTCCTTGGTCTCGAAGTAGTACTGGACGAGCCGTAGCGACACTCCGGCCTCGGCGGCGACGGTGCGCATGCTCGCGGTGTGCAGGCCCTGGCGGCCGGCCAGACGGATCAGGCCGTCCAGGATCTGGGTGCGTCTGGCGTCGGGGCCGCCGGGCATCGGTGTTCTCCTCGGTTCTTCTCCGCGAACGGGTTGATACGATCGTACCAATCATTGATACGATCGTATCAACCCTGGTGGATCCTCGAGGAGGAGCACATGACGCGAACGGAGATCGGCCGCTTCGCCAGTGAAGCGGCGAAGGCGAGATTCCTGGAGGCCTACGAGGAGGCCATGCGGCTGTGGCCGAGTCCTCGCAGCGGAGTCGAGGTCGAGACCTCTTACGGGACGGTTTACGTGCACCGCCACGGTCCGGAGTCCGGCGAGCCCGTCGTCCTGCTGCACGGCCACGGCGCCAACGCCTCGACGTGGTACCCCCAGGTCGGGGAACTGGGGGAGCGGCACCCCGTCTTCGCCATCGACACCCTCGACGACCCCGGGCGCAGCGTGCAGCGCGCTCCGGCCGTCGGCTCGCGGGACAACGCCCGCTGGCTCGACGAGACGCTCGCCGCCCTGAAGGTGGACGGGGTCCACCTGGTCGGCCACTCCTATGGCGGCTGGCTGGCGCTCAACCAGGCGATCCACGCCCCCGAGCGCCTGGCGTCCGTCACCCTTCTGGATCCGGGAGGCCTGCAGAAGGTCCCTTTCCGCTTTCTGGTGAACCTCATGGTGGGAGTTCTGGCGATGCAGGCCCCGCGCCGGTTCCGTCCCCGCCTGGCGCGTCTCCTGGCCAACGTGGCGCTCGTGGCGCCGCCCGAGCTCATGAAGCCCACGATGTTCGCCGCCCGCGCCTTCAAGCCGAACTCTCGTCCTCCCGCCCGCCTCTTCACCGACGAGGAGTTGCGCTCGGTCGGCCTCCCGGTCCTCGCGTTGCTGGCCCAGCGCAGCACTCTGCTCGATCCGGTCTCCGCCGGGGCCCGCCTGCGCTCCCTGGTCCCCTCCGTCCGCGTCGAGATCGTGCCGGGCGTGGGTCACGGGCTCCCTCTGGAGGAGCCGCGCCTGGTGAACGAGCGGATCCTGCGCTTCGTCGAGAGCGGCGAGTGAGAGATGGTCCTCTCTGCGCTCGGGAAAGTACTTGAATCTTTGGAAAGTAGAAAGTACTTTCCTTATAGGAAAGTACTTGTGGAGGTGTGAAGATGACCGAGTACGACCCGGCGGAGGCGCTCGCGGAGATCGAGCGGACGCAGCAGAAGACCCGAGCCGAGCAGCGGCTGCCCCTGTGGTACGCGCCCGCCTACGTCGCCCTGCTCACCTTCGGGCAGATCGGCATGGACTCCGAGAACATCGCCGTGAACCTGGTGTGCTCAGGGGTGGCGATCATCGGATTCCTCACCCTGATCTGGCTGGAGTTCCGCCTCAGCCGGGTGCGTTGGGCGGTGTCCACCTCGGACGTCCCCGCCATGGCCGTTTACACCGCGTGGGCGCTGCTCGGGGTGGCGACGGCGATCGGCGTCCACACGCTCGCGGACGGGCTGGACGAACCGTGGCGCAAGGTGCTCGCCGGGGGTGTCACGATGGTCCTGATGGCCGCCACCACCCGTCCGACGGAGCGTCTCGTGCTGCACCGCGCCAAGGGGCGGGTCACGAAGTGAACCTCGACCCCGTCATCCACGCGCCCGCGCGCCTGCAGATCATGTCCCTGCTGGCCGCCGCGACCGAGGCGGAGTTCTCCTTCGTCCGCGACACCCTGGAGATCAGCGACTCGGCCCTGTCCAAGCACGCCTCGTCCCTGGAGGCGGCCGGCTACATCGAGATCCGCAAGGGCCACGTCGGCAAACGCCCCCGCACCTGGCTGAAGCTCACCGACCGGGGCCGGGAGGCCTTCGGATCCTACGTCGAGACCCTCCAGCGGATCGTCGGCCGATCCCTCACCTGACGGGAACACGACGGCGGGCGCCCGCCGGGGGCGTCAGCCGCCGAGAGCGGCGAGGATCGTGGTGATGTCGGGGCGGTCGGCGGGGTCCTTGGCGAGCGCGGCTGAGACGAGGGGGCGCAGAGGGGCGGGGAGGGCGGTCACGTCGGGTGCGGCGAACAACGCCTGGTAGATCAAGGCGGGGCCGGTGTCACTGGGGAAGACATGACCGCCGGTGGCGGCGAACAGGACGACCAGCCCCCAGCCGTAGACATCGGCCGCCGGGGTGGAATCCTCCATCCGGAGGAGTTCCGGCGGCATCCACGAGATCCACGAGTAGACGGCGTCGTCTCTGAGCGCCCGCCTGACATCCCAGGCTTTGAAGGTGATGCCCAGGCCGGTCAGGCGGGGTCCTTCGCGGTTGAGGATGACGTCCATGGGTTTGATGAATCCGCAGACGTAGCCTTCCTTGTGGAGGGCGGCCAGTTCCTCCGCCGTTTCCAGTGCCAGTCGGTGTAGTCCGGGTTCGGGCATGGGTCCGTGTTCCCGGGCTGTTTCGAAGAGGTTCGGGCCTTCGATGAGCCGGGTGACGATGTAGGGCCGGGGAACGTCCAGCCGCGAGTCCAGGACCCCGCCCGCACACCGTTCTCCCGCCCGCATCACCGCGGAGATCTGGGCGGCGAGCTTCTCCGGTGTCCGCTCCTCGTAGTCGTCCGCGTGCAGCGGCCTGGCGACGTGCAGAAGCTTGACCGCCACCGGCGCCCCTTTCGGTGAGCGGCCGGCATAGACCACCCCTTGTTCTCCCTCGCATATGAAGCCGGTCAGCCGGTAGCCGTCCATCCTGCGCGGGTCGTGTTCCCTGAGCGGCTCGACCATCCTGTTTCCTCCCCGCGCACGCCTCGCCCTTGTGACGCTCCCGGCCCCTGCGGAGTTTTCCGTCTTCTCCCGGAGGATCCTCGGCAGTCCGGCGTCCGGGCTCGGAAAGAGCGGAGCCGTGCCCTTCACCCGACGGCTTGATCCTCCAGAGGGACGGCGTCCACGACGACGCAGGTGATGCCGCCGGGGGCGCCCTCGGCGGCGGCGAAGTCCAGGAGGCGGCGGACGGCGTCGCCGGGGGTGGCGCAGGTGGTCAGCGCCTCGTGGACGGACTGGGCGGGGACCGCGTCGGTGAGGCCGTCGGTGCACAGAGGGTAGCGGTCGCCGGGCATGGCGTCCCGCGAGGACTTGTAGGGGCGGAGCCCGGTCCCTTCTCTGAGGAGCGGGGAGTGACCGCGCTGGGGAACGGCCTTCGCGAAGCCTCGATGGAGTTGTCCACGTCCGGCCGGGAGCCGCCGGAGCCGACCGGGAGTTCGTCGGGTCGAGCGGAGACCGGTTGTGTGATCCTTCTTTCATGATCGGTCACATCGGGATCAACGTCCCGGATCTCTCCGCGGCCAAGGCTTACTACGACGAGATCATGCCGCTGCTGGGTTTCGAGGAGTTCTTCAGCGCCGAGGACGAGTTCTCCTACCGTCCCGCGAACGGCAAGCCCGGTACCTTCCTGTTCGTCTATCCGGCACTCGA
This sequence comes from Actinocorallia sp. B10E7, assembly GCF_039871655.1. Taxonomy (NCBI): domain Bacteria; kingdom Bacillati; phylum Actinomycetota; class Actinomycetes; order Streptosporangiales; family Thermomonosporaceae; genus Actinocorallia; species Actinocorallia sp. B10E7. Next base: position 559,770 of record NZ_JBDPLZ010000001.1, on the reverse strand, counting down.
GAGCGGCGACTACTCGCGCCACCGGACGGGACTGCAGCACCTCGCCTTCATGGTGAAGACGCGATCGGCGGTGGAGGCCGTGCACGGCCGGGTGAGGGAACTCGGGTCCGAGGTGCTGCACGAACCGCGGCATTTTCCGGAGTACGCGCCGCCTTATTACGCGACGTTCTGGCTCGACCCCTTCGGGATCATGCTGGAAGCGGTGTGCCATCACGACCGCGACTGAGGCATCGCCTCTCGAGAGAGAGGCGCAAAGCGAAGCCCCGGACCTTGAAAGGTCCGGGGCTTCGGTGATCGGGTCAGCCGGTCAGTAGGTGGGCTGGCTGGGGTCGATCTGGCGGATCCAGGCGAGGATGCCGCCGCCCACGTGGACGGCGTCGGCGAAGCCGGCGCCCTTCACCACGGCGAGGGCCTCGGCGGAGCGGACGCCCGACTTGCAGTGCAGGACGATCTTCTTGTCCTGGGGGAGCAGCGACAGGGCGTTGCCGTTGAGGAACTCGCCCTTGGGGATCAGCGTCGCGCCGGGGATGGAGGCGATCTCGTACTCGTTGGGCTCGCGGACGTCGACGAGGAAGATGTTCTCGCCGTTGTCCTGCATCTCCTTGAGCTCGACGACCGTGATGGTGGAGTCCTGGGCGGCCTCGGAGGCCTCCTCGGAGACCGCGCCGCAGAAGGCCTCGTAGTCCTCCATCAGCTCGGTGATCGTCGGGTTCTTGCCGCACAGCGGGCACTCGGGGTCCTTGCGGACCTTGACCTGGCGGTAGGTCATCTCCAGTGCGTCGTAGATCATCAGACGGCCGACCAGCGGCTCGCCGATGCCCGCGATGAGCTTGATGGCCTCGTTCACCTGGATGGAGCCGATGGACGCGCACAGCACGCCCAGGACGCCGCCCTCGGCGCAGGACGGGACCATGCCGGGGGGCGGGGGCTCGGGGTAGAGGCAGCGGTAGCAGGGGCCGTGCTCGGCCCAGAACACGCTGGCCTGGCCGTCGAAGCGGTAGATCGAGCCCCACACGTACGGCTTGCCCAGCAGGACGGCCGCGTCGTTGACCATGTAGCGGGTGGCGAAGTTGTCGGTGCCGTCGACGATCAGGTCGTACTGGGAGAAGATCTCCATCACGTTGTCGCGGTCGAGCGCGACGTTGTGGACCTGGATGTCGATCAGCGGGTTGATCTCGCGGACCGTCGCCGCCGCGGACTCGGCCTTGGGCAGGCCGAGGGTGGACTGGCGGTGGATGATCTGGCGCTGCAGGTTGGACTCGTCGACCACGTCGAAGTCGATGATGCCCAGGGTGCCGACACCGGCCGCGGCCAGGTACATCAGGGCGGGGGAGCCGAGGCCGCCCGCGCCGACGCAGAGCACCTTGGCGTTCTTCAGTCGCTTCTGCCCGGCCATCCCGACGTCGGGGATGATGAGGTGCCGCGAGTAGCGGTTGACCTCGTCGCGGGTCAGCTCGGCCGCGGGCTCTACCAGCGGTGGCAGTGACACGGTTCACTCCTGGTGAATGGGGCGCTTTTCGTTCAGGCAGAACCAAGAACGGGGCCTGAACATTCCCCAATCTACCGGCAGGTCAGGCGGTGCGGCCGAGCAGGGCGGCGCCCAGCAGCCCGGCCCGGTCGCCGAGCGCGGCCCGGACGATCTGTACCGGCCTGTGGTAGGTGGTCCGTTTCTCGACGGAGGCGCGCAGCGGGGCCAGGAGGGTCTCGCCGCTCTGGGCGAGCCCGCCGCCGATGACGACCCGGGTGGGCGCGCAGATCGTCATGTAGGCCAGCAGCGCCGTGGCCAGCGCCTCGGTCGCGTCCCGCCAGATCTCCAGGGCCAGGGGTTCGCCGGCCTCGACCCGCAGGGCGACCTCGCGGGCGCTGACCTGCTCGCCGGCCCGCCGCGAGTAGCGCCGCGCGACGGCCGAGGCGGAGGCGAGGGTCTCCAGGCAGCCGCGGGAGCCGCACCCGCACGGGTGGCCGCCGGGGTCGAGCTGCATGTGCCCGATCTCACCGCCGTATCCGCCGCCGCTGAACGGCCGCCCCTCCAGGATCATGGCTCCGGCGATCCCGGTGCCCAATGCGAGGAAGAGAAGGTCGCTCTGGCCGCGTCCGGCGCCCAGCACCGACTCGGCGAGCCCGCCGGCCCGCACGTCGTGGCCGATCGCGACGGGCAGTTCGGTGTGCTGGGCCAGGTGGCGGCGCAGCGGGAAGTCCTGCCAGCCGATGTTGGCCGAGGAGCGCACCACCCCGGTGTCCTCGTCGATGATCCCGGGGATGACGACTCCGGCCCCGGACGGCCGCAGCCCGCGTTCGCGGGCCCCTTCGGTGAGCTGCTGGACGACGCCGACGAGCCGTTCGGTCACCGCGGCGGGTCCGTCTTCACGCCCGGTGTCGTAGAGCCGTTCGGTGATCACGTGGGCGCCTTCGCCGACCAGTCCGGCCTTCATCCGGGTACCGCCCACGTCGAGTGCGACCACACAGGACCCGGCCATGGGGGGCTCCTCCTCGGGGGGCGGTGATAAGGCGCCTTTCCTGCGAATGATGCCTTGTCCGGTCAGACGGACGGTAATCGAGGCCCCGAAAGACCTTGAAAGTGGGATTATGCGGGCATCACGGGAGGAGAGCAGGAGTGAGCGAAGCTGTCGTGCTCGGCGGGCGTTACCAGCTCGAGGGGCAGATCGGCAAGGGGGGCATGGGCCAGGTCTACCTGGCCGTCGACACCCGGCTGGAACGCAAGGTCGCGGTGAAGGTACTGCCCCAGGCACCCGACCAGGACCCCGAAGGGGTCACCCGGTTCCTGCGCGAGGCCAGGCTGGCCGCGACGCTCCAGCACCCGGGCATCACGGTCGTCCACGACATCGACGTGGACAACAACGTCCTGTACCTGGTGATGGAGCTGCTCGACGGGCGGGACCTGCAGAAGCTCCTGGAGGAACGGCCCGGGGGGCTGCGGCTGGACCAGGCGGTGGACCTGGCGGTCCAGATCACCGACGCGCTCGGCGCCGCCCACGCCCAGGGCATCGTGCACCGCGACCTCAAGCCCGCGAACGTCATGGTCGTCGGGGGCGGCCGGGCCAAGCTGTGCGACTTCGGCATCGCCAAGCACCTGTCGTCGGCGACGGGCCTGACCGGCAGCGGGGTGCTGGGGACCCCCGTCTACATGGCGCCCGAGCAGTTCCTCGGCAAGAACATCGACGCCCGCACCGACATCTACCTGCTCGGCGGCATGTTCCACGAGATGTTCTGCGGGCAGCCGCCGTTCCCGATCGACGAGGGCCTCGAAGCGCTCGTCCAGGGCCACCTCAAGTACCAGCCGAAGGGCCCCAGGGCGCACAACGGCGCACTCCCGCAGGAGATCGACCGGCTGGTCCTGGACATGCTCGCCAAGGACCCGGCGCAGCGCCCCGCGGACGCCGCCGAGGTGATCCGGCGGCTCAAGGCCGTCGACCTCGCCTCCGCACCCTCCGCGCCGGAGCGGCGCGCCCCGGACGTCTCGGCGGCCGGCGCGCAGGCCGCTCTGGCGGCCCTGGGCGGTTCGCTTCCGCCGGCCCCCGCTCCCGCCGCCGGCTCGCCCGCCGAGGAGTACGAGCAGCTCAACAAGCGCGCCGCGCGGTACTGCCACGAAGGCCGCTACGCCGACGCGGTGACCGCCGCCGAGCAGGCCGCGCAGGGACGCGCCGCGCTGCTGGGGCCCGAACACCCCGACACCCTCAGCAGCCGCAACATCATGGCCTCCGCGCTGTACCTGGCCGGACGCGCGCAGGAGGCCGAGGGCGTCGCCCGGACCGTCGCGCAGGGCAGGGCCCGCGCGTTCGGCCAGGAGAACCCCAAGACCCTGCGGAGCTGGCTGCTGCTCGCCAAGATCCTCTACACGCTCGGCCGGGCCTCCGAGGCGCTGCCCGTCGCCCAGGGCGTCGCGCGGGATCGCAGCCGTCTCTTCGGCCCGGAGAACGCCGAGACGCAGGAGGCGCGCAACACCGAAGGCTGGTCGCTGCACGCCCTGGGCCGCCACCCCGAGGCGCTCACCGTCGCGTACGAGACGGCGACGGCACGGGGACGCCTCCTGGGCAACGAGCACCCCGACACCCTGGAGACGCGCCTCCTCCTGGGCCTGTGCAACCAGGCCGTCGGCCAGTTCCCCAGAGCGCACGCCATCGCCACGGCGCTGAAGCTCGACTGCACGAAGGTGCTCGGCGCCGGCCACCCGCTGACCACGCGCGCCGAAGCGTTGTGCCAGGCGCTCAACACGCCCGGCCCCGCCCCCCACGTGCCGCACCCGATGGCCTCCCCCCACCCGATGGCGGTGCCGTCCTGGCCCGCGCAGCCCGCGCCTCCGCCCGTCCCGTACTACCGATGACCTGACGGAGACCGACCGTCACCGCACCGGCCGCACAGTGGGCGTTCGTGGGGCCGGTGCGGAGAAGCACGCGTTCTTTCCCGCGCAGATGGCCGGAGGAACGCTGATCTTCCGCTTGAATCTCAAGGGTGGTCAGTGCTCCCTATCGTCTCGTGCGTCGCGGTGGCGCCGCGGGTGCCGTGGAGCCTCCGTCCCTGGACGAGTACCAGCGGCGGGTGGTCGAGCACGGGGGCGGGCCGCTGCTCGTGCTCGCGGGGCCGGGGACGGGCAAGACGGCGACGGTCGTCGAAGCGGTCGTCGACCGCATCGCCGGCCGGAACACCGATCCCGAGCGCATCCTCGTCCTGACGTTCAGCCGTAAGGCGTCCGAGGAACTGCGTCATCGCATCACCGGACGGCTGGGGGCGACGACGAAGACGCCGATGGCGATGACGTTCCACTCCTACGCGTGGGCGTTGCTGCGGCGTCAGTCCGTGCTGGAGGGGATGGAGCCTCCGCGACTGCTGACGGGCCCCGAACAGCTGCTGGAAGTGCGTCGGATGCTCACCGGCGAGATCGACGACGGGGCGTTGCACTGGCCTGAGCGGCTGCGCCCGGCGCTGAACACCAAGGGGTTCGCCGAAGAACTCCGCGACTTCATGTTGCGGGCCGCTGAGCGCGGCATCACCGCGCAACGGCTCTTCGAACTGGGCCGTTTCAACGCACGCGACGACTGGGTGGCCGTCGCGCACTTCATGCGCCGCTACGAGCAGCGGTTCGACCTCGATCCGGTGCCCTCCTACGACTACGCGGAGATCATCCGCGAGGCCGCGGGGCTGCTCGCTTACGACGAGGACGTACGCGAACGGGAACGCAACGCCTACGACGTGGTGTTCGTGGACGAGTACCAGGACACCGACCCCGCGCAGGAGGACCTCCTGCAGCAGCTCGCGGGAGGCGGACGCGACCTCATCGTGGTGGGCGACCCCGACCAGTCCGTCTACGGGTTCCGGGGCGCGGACGTCCGGGGCATCCTGGAGTTCCCGACGCGCTTCCCGCGGCTGGACGGGACGCCCGCGCCGACCGTCTCGCTCCAGGTGTGCCGCCGGATGAACGCGGCCCTGCTGGAGGCGTCACGGCGTATCGCGCGGCGTCTTCCGGGTCCGGCCGAGCACCGCGCGCTCGTCACGCCCGACGAGAGCCCGGTGGAGGCGCCGGAAGAGGAGAGCGAGAAGTCCTCGCCCGAGGTGCGTGTCGTCGTCGCCGACACCGCGAGCCAGGAAGCCGCGCTCGTCGCGGACGAACTCCGCCGCGCACACCTGCTGGAAGGCGTGCCGTGGTCGCGTTGCGCGGTGCTGATCCGGGCGGTCAACCAGGTTCCGACGGTGCGGCGTGCGCTGGCGCAGGCGGGTGTCCCCGTGACCGTCCTCGGTGAGGACGTGCCGCTGTACGCGGAGCCCGCGGTACGCCCGCTGATGATGGTGCTGCTGGCGGCCCTCAAACCCGGCTACCTCGACGAGGTCGTCGCGGAGGAGCTGCTGACGGGCCCGCTCGGTGGCGCGGACGCGCTCGGCATGCGCCGTCTGCGCCGTGCGCTGCGCGACCTGGAGGAGATGGCGCAGGGCGCGCGCTCAGGCAACGAACTGCTCGTGGCGGCTCTCAACGACTCCCGTGAGCTGCTGTTCGTGCACGAGAAGGTCAAGGCCCCCGCTGAACGGATCGCCGCGCTCATCCGGACGGCCAGGGAGAACGGCGGGACCGCCGAGGACGTCCTGTGGGCGGTCTGGGAGCAGTCCGGGCTGGCCGACCGCCTGCTGGCCGACAGCCAAAGGGGCGGCGCGCGCGGAGCCGCCGCCGACCGCGACCTGGACGCGGTCGTGTCGCTGTTCGACCGCGCGGCCCGGTTCGTGGACAGGCTCCCGAAGGCCGGCGCCGTCCTGTTCGCCGAGGACCTCGCCGCCCAGGAGATCGCCGGCGACTCCCTGGCCGAGCACGCCCCCGAGGGCGAGACCGTCCGGCTCCTGACCGCCCACCGCGCCAAGGGCCTGGAATGGGACGTCGTGGTCGTGACGGGCGTCCAGGAAGGGCTGTGGCCCGACCTGCGGCTGCGCGGCACCCTCCTGGGCGTCGACGAGCTCCTGGAAGGCTCCGACATCCTCGATCCCGTTTCGGGCGCGACCATCGCGGCCAGGATGATGTCCGAGGAACGCAGGCTCTTCTACGTCGCGGTGACGCGCGCGCGCAGACGGCTGGTCGTCACGGCCGTCGGGGGAGAGGACACCGAGGACCGCCCGTCCCGCTTCCTCAACGAGCTCCTGCCGGGCGCGCTGGAAGAGGCGCAGCTGGACGAGAAGACCCGCTGGCTGTCGATGCCCGCGCTGGTCGCCGACCTGCGCGCGTCCGTCGTGGACCCCTCCCGTCCCGAGGCGTTGCGCCGCGCCGCCGCGGCGCACCTGGCCCGGCTGGCCCGCGCCGGGGTGCGCGGCGCGCGTCCGGAGAACTGGTACGCCATCACCGCGCTGTCCACCGACAGGGCCCCCTTCGCCGAGGACGAGCAGATCGTCATCTCCCCTTCGCAGGTGGAGACGTTCACCACCTGCGGGCTGCGCTGGCTGCTCACCTCCGCGGTCGGCGCGCGGGAGGGCGGCCCCGGCGAGTACAGCGTGATGGGCAAGGTGATCCACGCCGTCGCGGAGCTGGCCGGCTCCGTGCCGGAGGTCACCGAGGCGCACCTGGCGGGGAGACTGGACGAGATCTGGTCGGAGCTGGACTTCCGCAGCGCCTGGTACAGCGACAAGCAGCGCTCCCAGGCCACCGAGATGGTGGAGAAGTTCCTCGGCTGGCACCGGGAGAACCCCAACGAGATCGTCGCGCTGGAGGAGTCGTTCAAGGTCGACCTGGGGCGGGTCGTCATCCGCGGGCGGATCGACCGCGCCGAACGCGACGAGCATGGCCGCGGCGTCATCATCGACATCAAGACCGGCGGGATGCCCGTCCCGGCCGACGAGCTGGCGCGCAATCCCCAGCTGGGCGTCTACCAGTACGCGGTGATGCTCGGCGCGTTCGCCCGGCACGGCCTGCTGGAGCCCGGCGGGGCCAAGCTCGTGCAGGTCGGCAAGGCGTCCTTCGCGCGCCGCGCGCGTGAGCAGGCGCAGGGCCCGCCGTCGGAGGACTCCGACCCGCTGTGGCCCAAGAAGCTCGTGGAGATCGTGGCCGAGGGCATGGCCTCCCCGGTGTTCGAGGCCAAGGCGGGGGACGACTGTCGCACGTGCCCGGTACAGTCCTGCTGCCCGGTGCACGAGAACGGCGGTGAGGTGGGTCGGTGATCTCTCCGGCGGAACTGGCCCGGCGTCTGGGACTGCCCGAGCCGACCCCGGAGCAGGCCGCGGTCGTCCAGGCGCCGCTCGGGCCGATGGCGGTGGTGGCGGGCGCGGGCTCGGGCAAGTCCGAGACGATGGCCGCGCGCGTGGTGTGGCTGGTCGCCAACCGCCTGGTGCGGCCCGAACGGGTGCTCGGCCTGACGTTCACCCGCAAGGCGGCCGCGGAGCTGGCCGCGCGGGTCCGCAGACGTCTGGACGGGCTGCGCGAGCACCCCGATCTCGTCGAGCCGGAGCTGCTCGACGGCGAGCCGACCGTCTCCACCTACCACTCCTACGCCGCGCGTCTGTTCGGCGACCACGCCCTGCGCGAGGGCCTGGAGCCGACCATGCGGCTCATCTCCCCGGCGGTCGCCTGGCAGATCGCCACCCGTGCCGTGGACTCCTACGACGGTCCGATGGACGAGATCGACTGGTCCCCGGACACCGTCACGAGGGCCGTCATCGACCTGTCCGGCGACCTCGCGGAGCATCTGCGCGGCCCCGAGGACGTCCGGAGCGTCGGGAGGTGGCTGGACGAGCGGTTCGCGCTGGTGGACAAGCCGATGGCCAAGCAGCGTGAAGTCCTGGCCAAACAGGCGGTCCGCGAGCGGCTGCTGCCCATCATCGAGGCCTATTCGCGGGCGAAGGCGCGGCGTGAGGTCGTCGACCACGGCGACCAGATGTCGCTCGCCGCGCGCATCGCGTCCCGTCATCCGGAGGTCGCCGCGATCGAACGGTCGCGTTATGCGGTGGTCCTGCTGGACGAATACCAGGACACCAGCCATGCCCAGCTCGTCCTGCTGAAGTCGTTGTTCGGCGACGGCCATCCGGTGACGGCGGTGGGCGACCCGTGCCAGTCCATCTACGGGTGGCGGGGGGCGTCGTCGGGCAACCTCCTGGGTTTCCCGCACGACTTCCCGCTCGCGGACGGCCCCGCGCCGATGCGGGAGCTGACCCGCAGTTTCCGCAACGGCGAGCGGATCCTGGACGCCGCCGCCCGCGTCCAGGCCGAGCTCCGCGCCGAGATGCGCAGGGTCTCCCCGTTGCGGCCCGCCGAGTCCAAGACGGGACGGGGCTGGGTGGAGTGCGGGCTGTTCCCGACGATCGAGGACGAGGCCGGGCACATCGCCGAGCGTGTCAGCGCGGTGATGGCGAGCGAGCGGGCACCCGACGGCGGCGAATGGGACGAGGGGCGGCTCAGGTACTCCGACGTCGCGGTCCTCGTTCGCAAACGTTCGCAGTTCACGCTGATCCGCCAGAAGCTCGAGGAGCGCGACATACCCGTGGAGGTCGTGGGCCTGGGCGGGCTGCTGACCGTCCCGGAGGTCCAGGACGTGGTGGCCACCCTGCGGGTCATGCACGACCCGACGGCGGGAGCGTCCCTGGCCCGGCTGCTCACCGGGCCGCGCTGGCGGATCGGCCCCCGCGACATGGTCGCCCTCGGCAGGCGGGCCAGGGAGCTGGCCCGCGAGGCCCGGCGCGACATCACCCGCGAGGAGCCCGCCGCGGCGGAGCCTCCTTCGGACCCCGCAGCCGCCGAGGCCGCCGGGCACGCCGGGAATACCGACGACCCGCTGGGCAGGCTCGTCCGGGAGCTGAACGAGGAGCAGGGCAGCCTCGTCGACGCCCTGGACGACCTCGGCCCGCCCGACGGCTACTCCGAGGAGGGGTGGCGCCGCCTGGCCCGGCTGCGGGACGAGCTGCGCCAGCTGCGCCGCCAGGCGCAGCTCCCGCTGCCCGACCTGGTCTCCGAGGTCGAGCGGGTGCTCGGCCTGGACATCGAGGTCGCCGCCCGCACCGGCCTCGACCCGGTGACGGCCCGCGCCGACCTCGACGCGTTCATCGACGCCGCCATGGCCTTCGCCGGGGACCACGAGGACCCCACGCTCGGCGCCTTCCTGGCCTATCTCAGCGCCGCCGAGTCCGAGGAGTTCGGCCTGGAGGCCGGCCGGGTCGGCGAGAGCGACAGCGTGAAGCTGCTGACCGTCCACGCCTCCAAGGGCCTGGAGTGGCCGGTCGTCGTGGTGCCCGGGCTGGCTTTCACCCCGCAGAAGAACGGCAGGCCCGGCACGGGCTCGGTCTTCCCGGCGCGCCCGGCCGGCGCGGGCACCCGGTGGACGGGCAACCCGCGCATGATCCCGTTCCCGCTGCGCGGCGACCGCCGTGACCTCCCGGAGCTCGCCGGCCTGGCCAAGGAGGACCTCGCCGCGTTCGACGAGGCGTGCGCCGACCGCGACGTGCGCGAGGAGCGGCGCCTGGCGTACGTGGCCGTCACCCGCGCCAGCCAGGTGCTCATCGCGACCGGGTACCGGTGGGGTTCGGCGTCCAAGCCGCTCGGCCCGTCCCCGTTCCTGGAGGAGATGCGCGAGAGCGCCGACGCCGTCCCGTGCTGGGCGGATCCGCCGGAGGAGCACGAGCGCAACCCGCTGCTCGCCGAGCCCAGGACGGGCGCGTGGCCGCTGCCGCCGCTGGGCGAGGGCCCGGTCGTCGAAGGCGCGCGGCTCGTCCAGGACGCCGTCGTCGGCCGTCCCTCGCCGTGGACTCCCACCGGCGACCTCACGCAGGCCGAACGCGGACGGCTCGTCGCCTGGGCGCGTGACGTCGAACTGCTGCTGGCCGAACGGGACAAGGGGCGCGGAGGGGACGGCCTGACGGTGGAGCTCCCCGACAAGCTGACCGTCACGTCCCTGGTGACCCTGGCCCGCGACCCCGCCGCGCTGGCCGCGCAGATCCGCCGCCCCATGCCGCGCCCGCCCGCGCCGTTCGCCAGGCGCGGCACGTCCTTCCACCGCTGGCTGGAGTCCCGTTGGGGCCAGCAGCGCCTGCTGGACCCCGAGGACCTCATGGGCGCGGCCGACGACGACCTGGACGACGACGGCCACCTCGCGCGGCTCCAGGAGCGTTTCGAGGCGTCCGAATGGGCTTCCCGCGAGCCCATCGAGGTGGAGGTGCCGTTCGAGACGCTCATCGGCGACCGTCTCGTGCGCGGGCGCATGGACGCGGTCTTCCGCCGCGGAGACGGATCCGCCGGCTCCGCTGGATCTGACAGCTACGACAGTTACGAGGTCGTCGACTGGAAGACGGGCAACCCGCCGTCCGCGGAGGAGCAGCGGCAGGTGGCCGTCCAGCTCGCCGCGTACAGGGTCGCGTGGGCGGCGCTCGCCGGCGTCCCGCTGGAGCGGGTCAGCGCCGCCTTCCACTACGTGAAGGCGGGCCGCACCATCCGCCCCGCGGACCTGCTGGACGCCGAGGGCCTCGCCGCGCTCTTCGCGAAGGTCCCGCTGGCCGGGGGCTGAGCGCCGGACGGGCACGCGTCCGGGTGATACTGCTCACCGAGGGGTGTTCACGGGGCGTCGTACACGGCATGCTCCTGTGAACGACCATTGAGCGGGAGGCTGCGTGGCAGTGACGCATGAGGAGACGACCCGGGGCGCGGTCCGGCATTTCTTTGCTTTCGCCGAGCCTGAGCTGGATCTGGATGACATCTGCTTGGAGGTCCACGCCGGTGAGGCCGAGGTGTCCAGGGCCCTGGCGCACCGGGTCCGCCAGATCACGGTCGTGGACTCCTCCCTCGACGCGCTCACTGAGGGTAAGCGGCTGGCCGACCGGGAGGCGCAGACCAACCTCATCTTCCAGCGCGGCGACGCGGCCGCCCTGCCGCAGCTGAACCGCACCTTCACCCTGGTGCTGTGCCACGACGCGCTGGGGACGGACGAGAACCCCGAAGCGGTGGTACGGGAGCTGGTACGGGTCAGCCGCCCCGGCGCGGCGATCCTGCTGGCCGACTCCCGGCTGGGCGTGGAGGAGCTCAGCGGCCTGCTCAGCGGGGCGGGGGCCGAGGTCAAGCGCACCGACACCGCCGAGGGCCACGCCTACGTCGAGGCGTTCGCTCCCTGAGCCTCCGGGGGCGGACGGGGTTCGAACGTACTGTTGAGGCGCGGGGTGATCAGCGGCTAGGCTCTCGAACATGGGTTCTACCGCTGATTCCCCCGCCGTGCTGGCGATGCGCATCGGCGTCGTCGCAGCCGAGACGGCGCTGAGCACCCTGCTGCACCACGTGGACTTCGAGGCCGCCGCCGAGGAGGACTTCGACCTGCGCGGCTTCATCGCCCCCGCCGACTGGCCGGTCTTCTCCCTGGTCCTGGACACCCTGGCCGCTCCGCGGCCCGGCGACGAGCGACCCCTGGCCGAGCGCCGCTCCCAGGCCCTGCTCGACCTGGCCAGGCTCTGCCGCGCCGCCCGCGAGTCCTCCCTGGACGCCGTCGCCTGACGGCCCGCCCCTCGCGGGGCGGGCCGGGCTCAGACGGCCGCCAGCGGCCTGGGCGGGGTGCCGCGCCGGATCTTGTCGCGGGGCACGCCCCCGCGCACCGCCTGCTCCAGCCGCTCGAGGTTGCGCACCGGGGCGCGCAGCTCGAACGAGCGGTCCCCCTCCAGCTGGAGGATGAGCCGCTTGCCCGGGGTCAGGTAGGCCAGCTCGACCTCCCGCCAGGAGACGGCCTCGAGCCCCTCGCCGACGGCGTGCACGAACCCGTCGGCGAACAGGGCGACCGAGGGTTCGGCGAGTTTGCGCAGCAGGGCGAACCGCGTCCCGGCGAACGCCAGCAGCCCCAGCACCAGCAGCGCCCAGGCGGCGGCCAGGAGCGGGTGCAGGGTCGGCGCGAAGGCCGCGGCGGTGCCCGCGGCGGCCACGCCCAGCAGCGAGATCCCGATCAGCAGCTTCAGCGTGCGCTCCCGGGGGTCGGGCTCGTCGGGGACCGGCTCGCCCAGGGCCGCGCCCGCCTCCAGCACGTCCTCGCTGAAGACGCCCTCCTGCGGGGCGGCCTCCTCGGGCTCGGCACCGTCGGGGACGGCGTCCGCGGTCGCGGTGTCCTCGGTCGTCATCACAACTCCTCGTTCCGTGAACGAATGTTCGACTCCTGCTCCGGGGGTCGGCGGCGCGTCCGGCGGGGGCGGACGGCGAACTCGCCCGGACTTCGGCTGCGGAGCAAGAGCCTATGCGCACCACGACCGCGGTGTCTTCCGCGAGGAGGATCCCGGCATCAGGCGCCCTTGAGGTCCTTCCGCCTGACCTTGCCGGTGGTGGTGCGGGGGAGCGCCTCGACGAAGGTGACGTCGCGGGGCACCTTGTAGCGGGCCAGCTGCTCGCGGACGTACGCCTTGAGATCGGCCTCGGTGATCTGCGATCCGGGGGCGCGGACGACCCAGGCGGCCAGGCGCTGGCCGAACTCCTCGTCGTCGACGCCCGTCACCGCGACCTCGGCGACCTCCGGATGCTGCTCCAGGAGGTCCTCGACCTCGCCGGGGAAGACGTTCTCGCCACCCGAGACGATCATGTCGTCGGCGCGGCCGTCGATGAACAGGCGGCCCTCCTCGTCGGCGTGCCCGAGGTCGCCGGTGCTGATCAGGCCGTCCACGAACTCCTTGGTGCCGCCGCCGGTGTAGCCGCGGAACTCCAGGCCGCTGTCCAGGTAGAGGGTGCCGATCCCGCCCCGGGGCACCGGCCTGCCGTCGGAGTCGAGGATGCGGGTCTTCACCCCCAGGGTGGGCCTGCCGATGGTGCCGGGGGCGGCACGCAGGTCGTCGGGGGTGGCGATGGACGCCCAGCCGGTCTCGCTGGCGCCGTAGGCGTTGTAGAGCACCTCGCCGAAGCGGCGGCGGAACCGGCGGACGAGGTTGGGGTGCAGGGCGGCGCCGCCGGAGAGCACCACCCGCAGCGACGGCAGGCGGGGCGCGTTCTCGACGTTCAGCATGCGCTGCAGCATGACGGGGACGGCGATGACCGCGCCCGCCCGGTGCCGCGCGACGGCCTCCAGCGCCGCCCTGGCGTCGAAGCGGCGCAGCAGCACCAGCGGGGAGCCCAGGGCCAGGCCGGTCAGCAGGTAGGTCAGGCCCAGGCCGTGGAAGAGCGGCGGGCAGACGAGCAGGGGCTCGCCCGAGCGCAGCGGGAGCCGCAGCAGATGCCCGAAGCCCTGGCTGACCAGCACGGCCGGGCCGAACTCGTGGGCGGCGCCCTTGGGAGGGCCGGTGGTCCCGGAGGTGAGGATGACGATCCGGCCGGCGCGTCCGGCGACCAGCGGTTCGGCCTCGGTCCGCGCGAGGTCGTCGAGGGTCGGCAGGGCCGGCTCCTCGGCGTCGTGCCAGGCCAGGAAACGCGCCCCGGTGAACGCGCAGGCGTCCACGACGGGAGAGAACTCCTCGTCGTGGACGAGCACGGCGATGCCCTCGTTCTCCAGGACGCGGGCCAGCTGCGGGGCGGAGAAGTCGGTGTTGAGGAAGACCACGTCGTGGCCGAGGCGCGAGCCCGCCGACACGGCCTCGACGAAACCCCGGTGGTTGCGGCACAGGATGCCGATCTTCCCGTCCGGGCCGAGCAGTTCGCGCAACGCGGTGGCCTGAGACGCGGCACGCGCCTCCAGTTCGCCGTAGGTGATCGCGCCCCGCTCGTCGATCACCGCCACCCGGTCGGGGTAGCGCAGCGCGGACATGGCCCCGGCCACCGCCGGAGTGAAACCGAACCGGGCGACCTGCAACGGGATCCGGGCCAGCCTGATGGGCGTGATGGGCGTGAGGATCCCGATGTCGCGGAGCACGCGGACGGTGCCGGTGGCGAGGTTCACGGCTTCACGGAGATCGGTCACCGGGGTCACTCCTGTCTTTCGGGGGGCGATGGCTAAGTCACGTAACGGAAGGCGGGCTTGGGATGCATCAGGAAGTCATGATGGGAGATGTTCCACGCGTAGGCGCCCGCCATGTCGAAGGCGACGAGGGAACCGGGTGCGAGATTCCTCACGGGGACGCGGGAGGCGAAGACGTCCTTCGGAGTGCACAACTGACCGACGAGCGTGGCGGTTCCCCGGTGGCCGCGGTCCCCGAAGACGGTGAACGGCTGGTCGTGGCCCTTGGTGACGGGTGTGCGCAGGTGGTGGGTGCCGCCGCGCAGGATCGCGTACGTCTCGCCACGGGTCTGCTTGACGTCCAGGACGTCCGTGACGTACCAGCCGTGATAGGCGGTCATCGCCCGTCCGGGTTCGATGCGCAGCCGGAAAGACACGTCCGGGATGCCTTCCGCATAGGCCTTCCAATTGAAACGCCACAAGGGATCACCGTAGTCCACGGCCATTCCGCCCCCCAGATTCACCTCCTCCGGAGCGAATTCCGCCACCCAGTCCAGGACTTGACGGTGGACTTTCAGCAGGTCTTCGACATCCAATCCGGAGGCCAAATGAGTGTGGAAACCGCGTAGTCGGACGTCCGAGGGCAGAAGGGAGAGGCACCTGCGCAGCTCGGGTTCGTCCATGCCGAACGGGCCGCTCATCGCCAGCGCCGCGCCCTCCACGCCGAACGGGAGGTTCGCGCGCAGCAGCACGTCGGCGCCGGACAGGCGGGGGAGCTCCCGGGGGCTTTCCACATGCACCCGCTCCACCTTCAGACGGACGGCCAGGGCGAGTTCCTCGTCGGTCTTGCCGGGGCCGCCGAACGCCAGCCTCGCCCCCGGCACCGTCCGGTGGACGTGGTCGAGTTCCCCTCCGGAGGCGACCTCGAACCCGTCCACATGGGGACGCAGGGCCAGCAGGATCTCCGGGTCGGGGTTGGCCTTGGCCGCGTAGAAGATCTCGTGCGGGAACTCCGCGCGGATCCGTGCCGCGTGCTCCGACAGCCCCGGGAGGTCGTACACGTACGCGGGGAAGGTGTTGAGGCGGGAGATCTCCCGTAGGACGCGCTCTTGCACCAGTTCACCCGACCAGAGGATTGGAGACCGTCACATAGTCCGCGGCCCGGTCGGCCGAGCGGTTCCACCGGGCGAGCAGGTTGGCCTTGGCGGGCAGCGGCGCGCCGTCCAAGACCTCGCGCATCCGGCGGTGCCCCGCGAACTGCTCCAGGAGCCTCGCCGCCGTCTTCCACAGGACGGGTTCGCAGTCGGGCTCCCGGTCGGCCAGTGCCGCGGCGATCTCGGCGAGGTGGTTGACGAGCAGGCAGTACGCGACGCGGTTCCAGCCCCGTTCCTCGTCGTAGGTCACCGATTCGCGGACGCGTGGCGGCAGTCCGTCCAGCTTCCATCCGGGCAGCAGCTTGGTGCCTTCCAGGTCCCGGAAGATCGCGCGTACCGGGACGCCGTCGGGGCCTGGAACGATGAGGACGTTCTGAAGGTGCGGCTCCAGGACCACGCCGTGCTCGAAGAAGAGACGCAGGACGGGCAGTGCCACCGCCCGCACGTACGCCTCCCAGTAGACGACCGGATCGAGCCCGTCCGGAAGGAACCGCCCGCACGGGTCGGCCAGGGCCGCCGCCAGGACGGATTCCTCAGGCGCCCCCTCCCGGAGGATCACCCCCAGACCTTCGTACAGCGCCCGGTCGGCCAGCGTGACGGTGCGGTAAGCGGGCTCGCCGAGCAGCGCGTCCCCCAGCAGGGGCTTCAGCAGCCCGGTCAGTACGGGCGCCGCTGCCAGCTCGTACCAGGAGTTCTTCCGCACGCAGTTGGTGATCCGCACGTCCAGGCTGAACTTGGCGAACACCCCGGAAGCGGGGACGAAGACCGTCCGTACCGACGACGTCGGGACCACTTCCTCGCCCTCGCCGAGGTCCCGCAGCATGCCTCGGGACAGGGCCTCCCGCAGCAGGGGACGTTCCCGCAGCAGCCGCCACTGCCAGGGATGGACGGGCAGCACTCCCGGTTCCGCCAGCGCGGAGAAGTCGCCTGACCCGGCCAGGAACCCGGGATCCACCCCGAGCAGCCGCAACGGGAAACGTGCCCCGGCCTCCGGCGCGTACGGCAGCCAGGCCCCGGGAGCCCCCTGCCGCGACTTGGGCGACGGGTGGAACCGGTGGCCGGTGCGCAGCGACTGCTCCGAGGCCAGCAGCGGCCGGATGCCCGGATCCGGACGGTCCGAGCGGTGGAACACGCACATCGCCTCATGGCTGGAGACGACCTGCTGGAGGAACTCGGGGTTGTCCGCGCCGGTGCGGCCGGCCAGTTCGGCGGCGACCAGATCGGCCAGCTCCCGCCAGCCGAGGTCGGCCCCGCCGGCGGTGAACGGGCCCGCCAGCCGGGGTGACGGACCGTGGGACGGGCGGGCCAGCCTGGCGGTCACCGTGGTGTGCGCCAGGTCTATCGCCAGCCGGTCGCCCTCGTCGCGCACCCGTCCCGCCGGTCCGCTGACTTCGCGTACCAGGCAGTTGAGCAGGGCGACGGCCGTCGCCTCGTCCGCGGGTTCCACGCTGTGCAGCTCAGCCAGTCCGGTTCCCCCCGATGGGCCGGTCGAGGTCAGCGGCACGGAAGCTCCTTCAGGTAGTTGGGGCCCGGTGGGCCGTAGTGTTTGTTGATGTCGGCGGCCCCGGTGCGCTCTTTGGGGACGAGCGTCCCGGCGGTGAGCATCGCCTTCGTGGGCAGCCTGTCGGCATCCAGCGTCCGGGCCCGCAGGAAAGGGTCCGTCACGGCCTCGTCCAGCCGGTCCCGGACGAGCGCCAGCGCCCGTCCCAGCGGCAGCAGCCCGCGTTCGGCCAGCCCGAAGGCGAGCGCGCCCGCGCACAGATGCAGGGTGATCGTGACGAAGACGCGTGCCCGCGCCTCCCGGTCTCCGATCATCCGGGGATCGGTGAAGTCGCCTTCGGACAGCAGCGCCCCGTCGTTGTCCTTCAGGAGGAGTTCCAGGCGGGGCGTGACGGCCACGTTCTGCTGGTGGGCCTCCAACGCGATGCCGTACTTCTCGAAGAGCGTGACGTTCCAGGCGAACAGCACGCGCAGGTAGCCGTCGAAGAACTCCGCCACGCCATCGGTGCCGCCGGCGAGCTCCTCGATGACGTACTGGCCTTCCGGTGTGCGGGCCGGCAGGGCCGCGACGGGAACGGCGTCGGCGACGGGCATCCTGCGGACGAGGAAGCCGAGGTACGGGTCATGGGCGTGCCCGTAGGTCTGTTCGTCGGCGAGCAGGACGGGCAGCCCTTCCTCTGCGGCGATACGCGTCAGCAGCGCCTGCACGCGGGCGCCGTCCACCAGCGTTCCGGGCTTGATCGAGCGGGTGTTGCGCTTGCCGAGCGTGCTGGTGGGAAGCGGGACCTTGAGATGTTCTTCCGGGGTCACGAACAGAGTCCGCATCGACAACGTCGGCCGCACCCGGAGATGGGAGGCCGGAGCGCGGACGATTCCCCGGCCGGCCGTCAGCGGGTGGACGGGGAACGGCGTCATGTCGTCCGGGAGGCCGAGTTCACCGGGTTCAGGCCACCAGGGAGGCAGCTCTCCGGCCAGCACGGGCTCCCGTACGCCCGTCCACCGCAGCTTGAACGACGGCTGGTACTCCGGCGCGTAACGCCGAAGCTCCTCGCCGGACAATCCGAGCCTGCACCGCCCCAGGGGGTGGACCGGATGCCCCAGCCGTGCGGCCAGCGCGTCGTGGCGGTCCGTCCCCGGCCGGACGGGCGGCAGCTCGGCACGTTCGGCTTCCAGGGCCTCCCGGCACTCCCGCTCGAACGTCTCCACGTCGTCTCCAGGTTCGGCCGACTGGCGTACGAGCTCCCAGAGCCGGGCGAGAGTGACTCCCGCGCTGATCCGATCATCGGCGAGAAAACCGTCCCGCTCCATCCGCACGCCCTCTATCGGCCACCGGACGTACTCTTCGCGGACGAGCGCCGACAGCACGCGCGCGGCGAATTCCTCGTCAGTCAACGGACCAGGCCCGCTCTCGCCGGAAGTCCGCGAGGGCGCCTTCCACGGCGGCGCGGTCGGGTCCGACCACCTGGATCGTCCCGAGGTAGTCCCGGTTGGTGCGGGTGAGCGTGATGACGTCGCCGGGGGAGCGCTGCGGCCGGTAGGTGACCGTGGCCTCGCCGTACCGCGTCACGCCGGGTTCGGGCGCGGCGCTCAGCACTCCGGAGCGGTCCGCGACGAGGTAGTCGACCGTCGCCTCGGCCTTCGGGACGGGTTCGAACGCGGGCGGTTCGCCGAGATGAGCCAGCAGGATGTCGGTGAAGAGGTCGCGTCCCAGCAGTTCGGCGAGCAGGAAGTCGCAGTGGTCGCCGATGACCCTGTAATTGACCTCGACGATCCGGGCGCGGCCGTCCTGGACGATGAACTCGGTGTGGCAGGCCCCGAATCCGACGCCCAGCGACTCCAGCTGCTCCACCACCTGCGGTGTCTCGGGTGGGGGAGGGGCCCAGTCCAGACGTTCCTCGATGAAGTACGGCTCCGGCGAGACCGTCGTGTGGAAGGACCCGAGCACCTGCCCGTTCAACGTCTCCAGGGTGTGCAGCTCGCCGCGCAGGTACTCCTCGGCGACCATGGGGCGCCGGGGCGGGGGGAGCAGCGCCAGTTCCTCCGCGGAGCGGACGAGTACGACGTCCTCGCTGGCCACCCCTTCACGCGGTTTCACGACCAGCGGGTACGGCGCGTTCGCCGGCACCGGGAACGGCGAGGACCACACGTCTCCCAGATGCGCGCGCATCAGGTGCTTGTTCTTGCAGCGCAGCGCGGCCTTCCAGTCCTTGCCGGGGAGTCCGTAGAACTCGGCGGCCAGCGCGGTGGCGGCCTGGAGGTGGTCGCTGTTGGAGAAGTAGGCGTCGGGACGCCCCGCGTGGACGATCTCCCGGTAGTCCGTGACGTCGCAGGCGACGGCCCGGCGCCCCGGATGCTCCTGCGGCCGGTCGGTGAGGATCGTGACGTCGAGCCCGAGCCGGTCGGCGGCGGGCAGGAATCCGTGCGTCACCGAGTCCGTCGCCTTGCCGGCGATGAAGAAAACCCGCACCCGTCCCCCTTGGTTAGGCAAGCCTTGCCTAAACCTAGCGAGGGAGGCTCGGAGAACGTGGGATATTGGGCCGATGGATCTCGTGGCTCGTTGGACGACCCTGGCCGGCGAGGGCACCCGGCGGCTCGGCGAGGAACTCGTCGAGCGCTACGCCGAGCCGCACCGGCGCTATCACACGCTCCGGCACCTGGAAGCGGTGCTCGACCTGGTGGACGAGTTCGCGGAGGAGGCCGACGACCCCGACGTCGTCCGCCTCGCCGCCTGGTTCCACGACGCGGTTTACGACCCGCAACGCGACGACAACGAGGAACGCAGCGCCGTCCTCGCCGAGCGCATGCTCACCGACACCTCGCTGGGCCTCGAACGGGCGCGGGAGGTGGCGGCCCTGGTGCGCATGACCAAGACGCACGATCCCGACGACCGCAACGGCCGGGTGCTCTGCGACGCCGACCTGGCGATCCTGGGCGCGGACCCCGAGACCTACGCCGCCTACACGCGCGCCGTGCGGGAGGAGTACGCCTTCGTCCCTGACGAGTACTTCGCCGCCGGACGCGCCGCCGTCCTGGAGCAGCTCCTCGCCCTGCCGTCCCTCTTCCACACCCCGGCGGGCCGGGCGCGCTTCGAGGAGAAGGCGCGCGCCAACCTCCGCGCCGAACTCAGAGAAACGACCCGGGGCGGCTGAACTTCGGGCGGCGCAGACCCGAGCTGCGCAGGTACCCCAGCACCTCCTGACAACTCACCGCCTGCGCCCCCAGCAGCACCGCGCGGTCGTACGCCTCTTCGGGGATGTCGTAGTGGTCGCGTTCGAAGGCGCGCGGCGGCGCGCCCAGCACCCCCGCGAACTCGTGCAGCTCGTGGAAGGACAGGTCGCTGATCAGATGGGACCACAACAGTCCCCGGGCCCGCCAGATCGGCGGATCGATGTAGATGGCCACCCCGACAGAGTAGACAGGCGAGACATGACGTCAGGGGAGCCCCGCGTGCTGGATAGTTTGTAGTCTCCCCCGTCGTAGGAGAGTGGAATGTCTCTGGGTTGGCTGGCGTTGGCACGCGGAACGCTCGACCGGGTGGCCGAGCGCCGTCGGGACGAGGACTGGGTGACCGCGGCCTGGGCCGGCTCCTACGTCCTGGTGGTGGACGAGCGGGGAAGGGTGCCGGTCCGGCTGTCGGAACGGCCCGAGCTCGCCTTCACCTCGGCCCGCAGGGCCCCGGCGGGCGAAAGGGTGCTGCTGGGCGTCGACGAGGACAAGAACGCCTACTTCGCGGTGGTGGCGCCGCTGCCCGAACAGGAGGGCGTGGAGGTCTCCGACCTGCGCCGCATCGGAGCGCTGCTGAACGACCTGGAGTCCAGCCTGGTGACCCACGCCGTGGCGATGGCCGCCTGGCACTCCACCCACCGGCACTGCCCGCGCTGCGGCGCCCCCACCAAGACCGTCGCGGCGGGCCACGTCCGGGTCTGCCCCGAGGACGGCATGGAGCAGTACCCGAGGCTGGACCCGGCGGTGATCATGCTGGTGGTGGACGACGAGGACCGGGCCCTGCTGGCCCGGGGCGCCTCCTGGCCCGAGCGCCGCGCCTCGGTGCTCGCCGGCTTCATGGAGCCGGGCGAGTCCCTGGAGCAGGGCGTGATGCGCGAGGTCAGGGAGGAGGTCGGCCTGGTCGTGGAGGACGTGCGCTACCTGGGCAGCCAGCCCTGGCCGCTGCCGCAGAGCCTCATGCTCGGCTTCACCTGCCGGGCGGCCGGCGTGCAGGAGCTGCGCCTGGAGGAGAGCGAGATCGCCGACGCCCGCTGGTACGACCGCGAGGAGCTGCGCGCCGCCGTCCTCGCCGGTGAGCTCGTCCTCCCGGGCAAGGTCTCCATCGCGCGCCAGCTCCTGGAGCACTGGCACGGCGGCGAGCTCCCCGGCAGCTGGGGCCTGTAGCGCATCAGAGCACGGACGGAGCCGGGACCGTCGGACCGCGGAGCCGCGACGGTGACCGATTCCCCGTGAGCCGGGACCTTCGTCCATCCCGTCGGGGTATGCCCGTGACAGACGCTGTCAGTGGCAGGAAAGCGAAGCAATGCCGACCTGGACTCCCCATGGCTCTGCTGGAAGGACGACCATGCTCCCCACCCGCGTCATCGCCTCCGTCACCACCGCGGTCCTGGCAACCGGTCTGGCCGCGGCGCCGGCCACCGCGACGCCCTCGCAGCAGGACCAGCCGACGCTGGTGGCGGTCAAGGCCTCCCACCAACGCGGTTACGACCGCCTGGAGTTCCGGTTCCGCGGCGGACTGCCCGACCAGCGCAGCGCCCGCTACGTCAGCCGGGTCATCGCGGACCCGTCAGGACTGCCGATGACGCTGAGCGGCGGGGCGTTCCTGCGGATCCGGTTCGCCGACGCCGTCGGTCACGACGAGGAGGGGAACGTCACCTACGGAGCGGTCCGGCGGACCTACAAGCTGCCGCAGGTGATCCAGCTCGCCAACGCCGGTGACTTCGAAGGAGTGCTGAGCTTCGGCCTCGCGGTCTCGCGCAAGGAGCGCGTACGGGTCTCGACCCGGCCCGGCCGTGTCTTCGTCGACATCTCCACACCGTTCCGCACGGTCGCCGTCAAGGACTACTTCCTCGACTCCGACCGCTTCGCCACCGGCCAGGAGCCCTATACCCGCGGAGTGAGGCGGCCCGTTCCCGCGTCCTCCCCCGCCAAGGGCGCGCTGCAGAGGCTGTTCGCCGGGCCCACCGCGTCCGAGCGCGCGAGGGGCCTGAGGTTCGTCTCCTCCCGAGCCACCGGGTTCAAGAACCTCTCCATCCGCAAGGGCGTCGCCAGGGTGACCCTCACCGGCGGATGCTCGAGCGGCGGTTCGACCTTCACCGTCGCCGACGAGATCACCCGCACCCTCAAGCAGTTCTCCGGCGTCCGCTGGGTGAAGGTCTACGACCCCTCCGGCCGCACCGAGCGCCCCGCGGGCCGGTCCGACTCCATCCCGACCTGCCTGGAGCCCTGAGACGAAGGCACGCCGGGCGGGCGGCGGGCTCCCCTGCAGCCGGGGCCTGTGCTCCCCGGTCAGGTGGAGCTGGTGGCGCCGAGGCGCTCCAGCTTGGCCTTGACCGCCTTGGCGCTGGGGTTGGTGGCGGCGCTGCCGTCGGGGTAGACAATGGTCGGAACCGTCATGTTTCCGTTGTTGACGCTCATGACGAACTCGGCGGCGGCGGTGTCCTGCTCGATGTCGATCTCGAGCATCTCGATGCCCTCCCTGGCCAGCTGGGCCTTCAGCCGCTTGCAGAAACCGCACCACGGGGTGGTGTACATGGTCAGCCGGCCGGTCGTGCTCATGGGAGATCCTGTCCTGTAGGGGGTTTTCATCCTGCCAGAGCCGGAACACGCCTGAGCTGCGGATCATTCCCTCCACAGCCCGGTCCCGGCTGTCGGTGACGGCTGGGAGTATGGAGGCATGGACGCACAGGCCGTGCTCAAGGGGCTGGATCCGGAGCAGCGGGCGGTCGCCGAGGCCGTCACCGGGCCCGTCTGCGTGCTGGCCGGGGCCGGGACGGGCAAGACGCGGGCGATCACCCACCGGATCGCGTACGCGGTGCTGACCGGGCGGGCCAAGCCGCAGAACGTGCTGGCCGTGACGTTCACGACCCGGGCCGCAGGCGAGCTGCGCGGGCGGCTGCGGGCGCTGGGCGCGCCGGGCGTCCAGGCCAGGACGTTCCACGCCGCCGCCTACAAGCAGCTGCTCTACTTCTGGCCCCGCACGATCGGCGGGGAGCCGCCCCGGCTGATCGACTCCAAGCTCCCGCTGGTGGCCGACGCCGCCCGCGCCTGCCGGCTGTCCCTGGGCCGCACCGAGCTGCGGGACGTGGCGGGCGAGATCGAATGGGCGAAGGTCACCCAGACCCGCCCGGAGGACTACGCGGGGACCGTCGCCAAGCAGGGCCGCAAACCGCCGGCGGACGTGGTGGACGTCGCCCGGCTGTACGTCATGTACGAGGAGCTGCGCCGGGAGCGCAACCTCCTGGACTTCGAGGGCATGCTGGAGATCACCGCCGCGATGCTGGCGGACTACCCGGAGATGGCCCGGGCCGTCCACGACCAGTACCGGTACTTCGTGGTCGACGAGTACCAGGACGTCAACCCGCTGCAGAAGATGCTGCTGGAGGGCTGGCTGGGCGGGCGCAGGGAGCTGTGCGTGGTCGGCGACCCGAGCCAGACGATCTACTCCTTCACCGGGGCCACCCCCGGTTTCCTGCTGAACTTCACCGCCGAGTACCCCGAGGCGACCGTGGTGCGGCTGGTGCGCGACTACCGCTCCACCCCCCAGGTGGTGCGGCTGGCCAACGAGGTGCTGAAGAAGTCGCCGCAGCGCCTGGAGCTGGTGGCCCAGCGTCCGGACGGCCCCGATCCCTCCTACGCCTCCTACGACGACGAGGTGGCCGAGGCCCAGGACGTCGCCCGCAGGGCGGCCGGGCTCATCGACGGGGGCGTCCCGGCCCGCGAGATCGCGGTGTTGTTCCGCGTCAACGCCCAGTCGCAGGCGTTCGAGCAGGCCTTCGCCGACGCGGGGGTGCCCTACGTGCTGCGCGGCGCCGAGCGGTTCTTCGAGCGCCCCGCCGTCCGTGAGGCCGTGGTGCGGTTGCGCGGCGCGGCCCGCTCGGGGGGCGACGCCGAGCTGGACGGGATGGGCCTGATCCACCAGGTGCGGGCGGTGCTGGCGGGGTGCGGGTTCACCGACCGGGCGCCGGAGGGCGGCGGCGCGGTGCGTGAGAAGTGGGAGTCGCTGGCCGCGCTCGCCCAGCTCGCCGAGGACATGGCGATGGCCGAGCCGGACGCCGGGCTGCCCCGGTTCGTGGCCGAGCTGGAGGAACGGGCGGCGGCCCAGCACGCCCCGCCGTTGGAGGGCGTCACCCTGGCCTCCCTGCACGCGGCCAAGGGTCTGGAGTGGGACGCGGTGTTCCTGGCCGGGCTCGCCGACGGCACGCTGCCGATCGTCTACGCCGAGACCCCCGAGCAGATCGAGGAGGAGCGGCGGCTGCTGTACGTCGGCATCACCCGGGCCAGGGAGCACCTGACGCTCTCCTGGGCGCAGGCCCGTTCGCCCGGCCAGCGGCGCAACCGCAGGATCTGTCGTTTTCTCGAGGGTATTGCGGGCACGGCGGGTGCCGCGTCCCGGACGGACACCCCGATCCCGCCCAGGACCGGGGCCGCTGCCCGTCCCGCGCTCTCGCGCGGTCCGCTGCCGTGCCGGATCTGCGGCCGGTCGCTGCTCAAGCCGGTCGAGCGCAAGCTGGGCCGGTGCGAGGGCTGCCCGGCGGAGGTCGACGAGGAGCTGCTGGAGGCGCTCAAGGACTGGCGGGCCCGGACGGCCAGGGCGGAGAAGGTCCCGGCCTTCGTGGTCTTCACCGACGCCACGCTCCAGGCGATCGCCGAGCAGCGCCCCTCGACCCCGGCCGGGCTGGCCGGGGTCGGCGGGATCGGCGCGGTCAAGCTGGAGAAGTACGCCTCGGCCGTGCTGGCGCTGTGCCGGGGCGAGGAGCCGGGCGAGATCTTCGTCGCGGACCCCTGAGGGCGACGCATTCGGCTGAGACCTTTGTCGCAGACCCCTGAAGGCGACGAAGGCCGCGCTCTTTGCCAGACTGGCCCTTGTGAACACGCCGTTGAAGAACCTGCTGGACATTCTCGACCTGGAGCAGATCGAGGACGACATCTTCCGTGGCAACAGCCCCGAGGACCCACAGCAGCGGGTCTTCGGCGGCCAGGTCGCGGGCCAGTCCATGGTGGCCGCGGGCCGTACGGTCCCGGTGGGACGCCATGTGCACTCCCTGCACGCCTATTTCATCCGGCCGGGCGACCCGCTGGTGCCGATCGTCTACACCGTCGAGCGGGTCAGGGACGGCCGTTCCTTCAGCACCCGCAGGGTCAGCGCGATCCAGCACGGCAAGACGATCTTCACCCTGTCGGCGAGCTTCCAGGTCCCCGAGCCGGGCCCGGAGCACATGGTCGAGATGCCGGCCGCGCCGGACCCGGAGTCCCTGCCCACCACCCGGGACAGGTTCGCCGCCATCTTCGGCGAGAAGGTCGCCAACGAGTACGAGCGCCGCCGCCCCTTCGACCTGCGGCACGCCACGCCGCTGACGTACGAGGCGGTCGGCAAGCCGGAACTGGCGACCCGGGAGTCCCTGGTGTGGCTGAAGACCATCGACAAGCTCCCGGACGACCCGCTGCTGCACGTCTGCCTGATGACGTACGCCTCGGACATGACGCTGCTCGACACCGTCCTGCTCAACCACGGCCTGGCCTGGGGTGACGCCCGCACGATCGGGGCCAGCCTGGATCACGCCATGTGGTTCCACCGGCCGTTCCGCGCCGACGAGTGGCTGCTGTACGCCCAGGAGAGCCCGACGGCGGGCGGCGCGCGCGGTCTGGCCCGGGGCCAGGTGTTCACGCGGACCGGCGAACTGGTGGTCTCGGTGATGCAGGAAGGGCTGGTCCGGGTCAAGGGTGAGCCGAGTGCTCTACGGCATCCCTTCGATGCGTGAAATGCCGTAAAAGTTCGGTACATCGCGAGTGCGATCGGCCACAAAACCGCAGCTCAAAAATAGCTTGATTGATTTCCCCGGCTTCTCGTAGGCTCAACGCAGCACTGAAGACAGGTCCGCGCCCGGCGCGTGGGACCGCGAACCCCGAAGGAGGTGGCGAGATGGGAACCCTGAACAAAGACACCCGCATCGCCGCTTTCGCCGTGGGCGCGCAGCAGTCATGCCTGTTCGGAAGTGACCTTGCCTATGGCGGTTCCGCCCTGCTGGGCGGCGATGTCGTGATGTCGCAAAGGTGGCGTGGACTGAACGAAACGATCATGGAACACGTGATCGTCGACGCTCTCGCCCACCCCGCCCCGGCGCCCATCGAGCGCCGTACTGTGCTGGCTCCGTATCCGGAGAGACCACCGGTTTAGCCACCGGCGAAGACTCCCGGGCCGCGGATCCAGACACAGGATCCGCGGCCCTTTTGTTTCTCCGAAAACAGCAAGGCCCGGAAAACCTCGAACGACAAGACGTTGAGATCCAACGAGAGGACCGAGGGTGAACCTCATCCAGGGGCTCGAGCCGACCTTCCCGGCTGTGGACGACCTGCCCTGCCGTACCGACCCCGAGCTGTTCTTCGCCGAGTCTCCCGCCGATGTGGAGCTCGCCAAGGCGCTGTGCGTGGACTGCCCGGTCCGCAAGAGCTGCCTGGCCGGCGCGCTCGAGCGGCAGGAGCCGTGGGGCGTCTGGGGCGGCGAGCTGTTCGTCCGGGGCGAGATCGTGG
This sequence comes from Actinocorallia sp. B10E7, assembly GCF_039871655.1. Classification (NCBI taxonomy): domain Bacteria; kingdom Bacillati; phylum Actinomycetota; class Actinomycetes; order Streptosporangiales; family Thermomonosporaceae; genus Actinocorallia; species Actinocorallia sp. B10E7. The sequence continues at coordinate 533,066 of NZ_JBDPLZ010000001.1, read as the reverse complement.
CCCGCAAGCGGCCGCGGGGGCGTCCGCGCAAGAACCAGGCTCCCGACGAAGTGGCCGCGTGATGACCCGCGGCACCGACACAGACCTGCGGGTGACGGCCGCCAGGCCGTCACCCCTCCCGCCGAAGGAAGAGAAGAAGATGAGCTTGCTCAGTGTAGAGATCAGCCGTGAACGAATACGCGCGCTGGAGGAGGAGATCGCCTCCCTCCAGTGGGCCGCGGAAGTGCGGCGCACCCGCAGGGAGACCCTGCGCAAGGTGGTCGCCGACACCGGCCGCGCCACCCGTCAGGAGGCGGGGATCACCCTGCGCCGGATCGTGGGCCTCGTGACCCGGGGCTGATGATCCGAAGGGCCTTCCCGCGAAGGACCACCCGAAGAGAGAACGGCCCCGGCGGATCCGCCGGGGCCGTTCTCTCTTCGGGTCACTCGCCGGCGAAGCCCTTCACCCAGGTCAGGGCCTCGCCCCGGAACGGGCCCTCGGCCTCCAGCTGGCACAGCACCCCGGTGCCCAGCCCCACCGTCCGGTGCACCAGGACGTAGTCCTTGGGCAGGTTGAGGTAACGCACGACGTTGTCGGGCCGCAGGTCGGTGACCCGGGCGGCCTGGTCGCGCAGCCACTCCCGGCTGAACTTGAAGGTCTCGGACTTCAGCGGGACGGCCATCGGCTCGATGAACGCGGCGAGCTGCTCGCCGTTGATCTCCACGCCCTCGCGGATGATGCCCTCGGCCCGGCAGGCCTCCACGATCTCCTCGGGACCGCCCAGCGTGCCGATCCGCATGAGGGCGCCGATCTCCTCCTGGAATCCGCCCTCCATCCGGTCGACGGCGCCGAAGTCGATGACGCCCAGGCGCCCGTCCTCCATCAGCCGGAAGTTGCCGGGGTGGGGGTCGGCGTGCAGGTGGCCGCAGCGGGTGGGGGCGGAGAACAGAAAGCGGGCGAACAGCAGCCCGGCCCGGTCCCGCTCCTCCTGGGTGCCGTCACTGATGATCTTCGACAGCGGGGTGCCGTAGATCCACTCGGTCACCAGGACGGTGCCCGACTGGGCGATGACCTCGGGGACGAGGAAGTCGGGGTCATCGGCGTAGGCCTCGGCGAAGGCCCGCTGGGAGGCGGCCTCGACGGTGTAGTCGAGTTCCTCCTGGACCCGGACCTTCAGCTCTTCCAGAATGGTCTTCATGTCGGCTCCGGGGAAGAGCACCCCGATCAGCTTGCCCATTCTGGCGAGCTGGTTGAAGTCGCCGATCAGCGCCTTTCCGGCACCGGGGTACTGGACCTTGACCGCGACCTCGCGCCCGTCCTTCCAGACCGCCTTGTGCACCTGTCCGATGGAGGCGGCGGCGGCCGGCCTGTCGTCGAAGGACTGGAATTCCTCCCGCCAGTCCGGGCCCAGGCTCTCGGCCAGCACTTTGTGGACGGTCGCCGCGGGCATCGGCGGCGCCGACTCCTGCAGTTTGGTCAGGGTGGCCCGGTAGGGTCCCGCGATCTCGGCCGGCAGGGCGGCCTCGAAGATCGACATCACCTGGCCGAACTTCATGGCCCCGCCCTTGAGCTCGCCGAGCACCTTGAACAGCTGCTCGGCGGTACGGGCCTGGATCTGCGTGGCGACGGCCTCCGCCGACTTGCCGAAGGTCTTCTTGCCGAGGCCCAGAGCGGTGCGACCGGCGAAGCCCAGGGGGAGGGTGGCCAGCTTGGCGGTGCGCGTGACCGCGCGAAGTGGAAGATCGCTCACAGGATTCATTGTCCGCGATAAAGGGCTGTTCACGCCACAATCACGGGAAGTAGATGTAAGTGATCATTTACTGCCGAAGATCGCTTCCTGTGGACAACCATTGGGGATACAGGTCTCCCATCAAGTTTGACCTGCAAAAACGTGTTCCGCCCCCTGTGGAAAACGCAAAGTTTCGGCTACGGTTGCGCATGTGCCCCCCAACGTCGAGGTCCGTCGCAGCCCCCGACGCCGGAGAACCGTGTCGGCTTATCGTGACGGCGAGAAGACCATCGTGATGCTGCCCTCCCGCCTGACCAAGGCCGAGGAGGAGTACGAGATCGCCCGCATCCTGGAACGCCTGGACGGCAGAGAGCGGCGCAGCCGCCCGCCGACGGGCGACGAGGAACTGATGGAACGGGCCATGGAGCTCTCCCGCCGCTACCTGGGCGGCAGCGCCGTGCCCAGCAGCGTGCGCTGGGTGGGCAACCAGCGCAGCCGGTGGGGCTCGTGCACCCCCGAGGACCGCACCATCCGCATCTCCAGCATGCTGCGCGGCATGCCGGTGTGGGTGGTCGACTACATCCTCGTGCACGAACTGGCCCACCTCCTGGAACCCAGCCACAACGCCGCCTTCTGGAAGCTGGTCAACCGCTACCCCAAGACCGAGCGGGCCCGCGGCTACCTCGAAGGGGTCACCGCGGCGCGGGACCTGAAGGCCACCGGTTGAGGCACGTGGCGGTCCTGGCCGGATCCGGCCCGGTCCAGGCCCCGCCGGGCGTCGACCCCGACGCCTACCGGCGGGCCCTGCTGGAGGACGTCTACGAACTGGCCGAGAGCCTGGAGCAGGTCCGGGCCGTCATGGCCGCGCCCGCGCCGCTGCGCGCCGAGGCCGAGGAGCTGACCTGGCCGGGCGCCCCGGTGCTCACCGCGCGCACCCCGCTGGAGGTGCTGGAGGCCCTGGCCGCGACCGGACACGCCACAGAGGCGGCGGTCCTCGCCCCCGACGCGCCCGACCTGCCCGGACTGATGGTCGGCAAGCTCTTCCGCGCCCTGGCGCTGGCCCCCGCCGCCGTCTGCCCCGCGCCCGAGGGGCTGGTCGCCCTGGCCGTCCGCCTGCCGCTGCCGTCCTGGCTGGCGGCGGCGCTCGGCGGACTCACCCTCGACACGCCCGACGCGCTGGCGCGGCTGCGGGCCGCCGCCGACTTCCCCGGCCAGGTCCAGCGGGTGCCCGGCTGGCACCGGCTGCGGTCGCCCTCCGACGTGCGCCTGCTGGACCCCGGCCTGGAGGGCTGGGAGAACACCAGGCTGCTGCTCAGTGCTCCAGCGCGCGGGTGACCAGCGACCGGACCACGTGATCGACGGACTCCGGAAGGCCGTCCACCGGGAACCAGCGCAGGTCCTCGGACTCGTCGCTGATCCGGTGCCGCGCGCCCTCCGGGGCGAAGGCCAGGTACTCCACGTCCAGATGCCAGGAGCCCTCCGGGTGGCAGCGCACCCGGTGCCGGTCGAGCTGGACCGGCCCGTCGGAGAGGATCAGCCCCTCGATCCCGGACTCCTCGACCGCCTCCCGCAGCACCGCGGCGGCCAGCGAGGAGTCGCCGGGCTCGCAGTGGCCGCCCAGCTGCAGCCAGCCCCCGATCTTGCGGTGCAGCGTCAGCAGCACCTCGGTGCGCGCCGCGTTGACCACCAGGGAGCTGGCCGTGATGTGGCCGGGCCGGCACTCCCGCCACACCCCGTCGGGGTGGCGGGCCAGATGCTCCAGGAACTCCAGCCTGACCCCGTCCTGGGCCGCGGAGGGGGCCTTCCATCCCTCCAGGACCCGGACGGCGTCGGCGTGCAGGTCGCTCACCTGTCCTCGGGGGAGCCGGGTCCGCCCTCGCCGGCGTCCGGGCCGTTCGCGCCGGGCTCTTCGGGCGCGGGGGTCTGGTGCAGCTCCGACAGGTCGAACTCCAGCTCCTCCGAGCCGAGGAAGGAGTCGGGGTTCTCCAGATCGTCCGCGGTGGGCAGCAGGTCGGGGTGCGACCACAGCCGGTCCCTGCCCTCGGCGCCCTTGAGCTCGGTCAGTGACCGCCACAGCGTCTCGGCCTCGCGCAGCCGCCGGGGCCGCAGCTCCAGCCCGACCAGCGTGGCGAAGGTGCGTTCGGCGGGGCCGCCGGTGGCACGGCGCCGCCGCACCGCCTCGGCCAGGCTGCCCGCGCTGGGCAGCCGGCCCTGCGAGGAGGCGGCCACGACCGTGCCCACCCAGCCCTCGACCAGGGCCAGCAGGGTCTCCAGCCGGGAGAGCGCCAGCTTCTGCTCGGGCGTCTCCTCCGGAGCCAGCTGGATCTCTCCGCCCAGCGCCTCCTGGATCGCCTCGGGGTTGCTCAGGTCCAGGCCCGCGATCTTCTCCTCCAGGCCGGACAGGTCCACCTTGATGCCGCGGGCGTAGTCCTCGACGGCGCTCAGCAGCGCCGGGCGCAGCCACGGGACATGGGCGAACAGCCGCTGGTGGGCCGCCTCCCGCAGGGCCAGGTAGAGCCGGACCTCGTCCGTCGGGATCTCCAGCCCGTCGGCGAACGAGGCGACCCCGGCGGGCAGCAGCGCGCCGACCCCGTCGGGGGCGAGCGGCAGACCGATGTCCGCCGAGCCGATCACCTCCCGGGCCAGCGCGCCCAGCGCCTGCCCGGCCTGGCCGCCGACCATCGCCCCGGACATCTGCTTGACCATGCCGATCAGCGGGCCGGCCATCGCCGCCATCTCCGGCGGCAGCTCGCCGCCGGGACCGCCCATCGCGCCGCCCATCGTGTCGACCATGCGCGCGGCGATCGGATCGACCAGCTTCTCCCACACCGGGAGTGTCGCCTCCAGCCACTCCGACCTGCTCCAGGCCTGGGGGGTGAGGATCCCGGCGGGGAGCACCGTGCCCTCGTCCAGCCACAGGTCGGCCAGCCGCAACGCCTCGGTCACCTGGGTCCGCTCCGCCGCCACGATCGACGGGTCGCCGCTCTCGACGACCACGTGCCGGGCGATGTTCTTGACCATCTCCCAGTTGACCGGGCCGCCGCCGGAGGAGGAGCCCATACCGCTCAACATGTCGGCGAACTGCCGGAGCATCGCCGCGAACTGGTTCATGTCACCACTGCCGGGGATACCGCCCCCGAAACCCATCCCGAACGGATCACCGCCGGGCTTGCCGTCGCCCTCGTCGTCGGAGGGCCGGTTGAAGCCGAAAGGAGTGTCACCCATCAGAATCGCCTTAGGCTGCGAGGAAAGGCCATAACCTCAAGGTAGTCGTTCTTGAGAGCGTGCAACGTCCGGGGGAAGGAACGTTCGCCATGAGCACAGGAGCCGGGAGGACCGTCGCGGTCACCGGCGCGGCCTCCGGGATCGGCCGGGCGCTCACGGCCCGGCTCGCCGAATCGGGGCGCTTCGCCAAGGTCGTCGCCCTGGACGCCGAGCGCGGTGAGCTGCCCGGGATCAGCGGGGTCACCTGGCGGATGGTGGACGTCCGGGACCCGCTGCTGACCCGGCGGCTGGAGGACGTGGACGTCCTGGTGCACACCGACGTGGACCGCTCGCCCGACACCGACCCCAAGGAACGCCGCACCTACAACGTGCGCGGCGCGCAGACCGTCCTCGCCGCGGCGGCGGCCTCCGGGGTCGGCCGGCTCGTCCTGGTCACCTCGGCCGCCGTCTACGGCGCGGACGCCGCCAACCCCGTCCCGCTGCCCGAGGACTCCCCGCTGCGGGCCGAGCCGGACAGCAGCGTCGTCGGCGACTTCCTGGAGATCGAGGAGTTGGCGGCCGCCACCCCGCACCCCGGCGTGGAGATCACCCTCCTGCGCCCGGCGGTGCTGGCCGGACCGGGCGTCGACACCGTGGCCACCCGCCACTTCGAGGCGCCCCGCCTGCTCGCCGCCAAGGGAGTGCCGCCGCACTGGCAGTTCTGCCATGTGGACGACCTGGTGAGCGCGCTGGAACTGGCGGCGCACGGCGAGGTCGCCGGCGCCGTCGCGGTCGGCTGCGACGGCTGGCTGGAGGCCGCCGCCATCGAGGAGATCACCGGCAAGCGCAGCTTCGAACTGCCCGCCTCCCTCACCTTCGGCACCGCCCAGCGGTTGCACCGGCTCGGCCTCACCCCGGCACCCGCCACCGACCTCTACTACGTCGTCTATCCGTGGGTCGTCGACTGCGCCAGGCTGCGCGAGGCCGGCTGGCGCCCGGACTACGACAACGAGACGGCCCTGAAGGCCCTGCTCCAGGAGTCCAGCGGACGGCACGCGGTGGTCGGCCGCAGGGTCGGCGGCAAGGAGGCCACCATGGCCACCGCCGCCGGCGCCACCGTCGCGGTGATCGGCGCCGCGGCCGCGGTCCGCCGCGCCCGCAAGAAACGCCGCCTCTGACGGTATTTTCGATTCCGTGACTGTCATCAGACTGCTGGACATCCGTGACGAGCCGCTCTCGGTCGACGAGGTGGTCGGCGCCGTGAAGGATCCCGCAGCGGGGGGAACCGCCTTCTTCGTCGGTTCTGTCCGCGACCACGACCGGGCCCAGGGCGAGCAGGCCGACAGGGACGTCACCCGGCTGACCTACAGCGCGCACCCCACCGCCCCCGAGCGGCTGCGCGAGGTCATGGAGAAGGTCGCCGCGGACTTCCCGGTGACGGCGCTGGCCGCCGTCCACCGGGTCGGCGAACTGGAGATCGGCGAGCTGGCCGTGGTCGTGGCCGCGGCCGCGCCGCACCGGGCCGAGGCGTTCGCGGCCTGCCGTCGGCTGATCGACGACCTCAAGCACCAAGTCCCGATCTGGAAGCACCAGGAGTTCGCCGACGGCGGCTCGGAATGGGTCGGTGCCTGCTGAAACGGGCAATAAGCTTGCCCGCATGGTCACCCAAGCCGTGGAGAAGGACAACGGTCGGCGCTCGCACCGCAGGGCGCTGACGCTCGGGCTGGTCGCCGTGCTGGTGCTGGCGCTGGCGGTCGCCGGAGCGGTCATGCCGGTGCCGTACGTGTCGCTGAGGCCGGGGCCGACCATGAACACCATCGGCGCCAACCCCGAGACCGACAAGCCGCTGATCGAGATCAACGGCGCGCAGACGTACCCGGCGGGCGGGCACCTGAACTTCACGACCGTCGCCTACACCGGCGGTCCCAAGCGCCCGCTGAGCCTGTTCACGGCGCTGCGCGACTGGCTGAACGGCGACCGCGCCGTGGTCCCGCAGGAGACGATCTTCCCCAAGGACGAGACGGTGGAGGAGGTCGAGCAGGAGAACACCCTCCAGATGGAGGACTCCCAGCAGACCTCCGTGGCCGCCGCGCTGGTGCAGACGGGGCGGAAGCCGTCCACCGTCTCGGCCGTCCAGTCGACCGAGAAGGGCCTGCCCGCGGACGGGGTGCTCAAGCCAGGCGACGAGATCCTCGCCGTCGCGGGGAAGAAGACCGACCGGACGACGGCGGTCACCACCGCGCTCAAGGAGTACAAGCCGGGGGAGGCCGTCACGCTGACCGTCCGCAGGGACGGCAAGGAGCAGAAGGTCTCCCTGACCACGGCGCCGGCGCCCGACGACGCGAACCGGGCGGTCATCGGGGTGGTCCTGCGCGACCGCTACGTCTTCCCGATCGACGTCAAGATCAGCGTCGGGGACATCGGCGGGCCCAGCGCCGGCCTGATGTTCTCGCTGGGCATCTACGACCTGCTCACCCCGGGCGACCTGAGCGGCGGGAAGTTCGTCGCCGGCACCGGCACGATCACCCCGGAGGGCCGGGTCGGCGCGATCGGCGGCATCCAGCAGAAGATGATCGGCGCACGCGAGGCCGGGGCCACGGTCTTCCTCGTCCCGGCCGGCAACTGCGACGAGGCCTCCGCCGCGGCCCCCGACGGCCTGCGCCTGGTCAAGGCCGAGACGCTGGACGGCGCGGTGAAGGCGCTGCAGTCCCTGCAGAGCGGTCAGGGCACCGTCCCGAGCTGCCCCTCCTGACGTCGGCTCACTCGTCCGGCAGGAACGTCTGAGCCAGGGCCTCGGCCAGGTCCGGCACCAGGTCCTCGGCCGACAGCAGCTCGTCCTCGTGGCGGCGGATGCGCAGCACCGCGTGCCTCGTGCCGTCCCGCAGCACCCCCACCACGATCTTCAGCTCCTCGTGCAGCGGGTGCGCGGTGGCCCAGGCGACCGCGTCCCCCTCGTCGGGGATCTGCTCCTCCACCTCCGGCGGCAGCGTGATCCGCACCATCGCCAGCGCGCACCCGGTGACGCTCTCGGGCCACACGATCCCCGGCAGCAGCGCGCCGATGTCGTCGTCGGGCAGCTCCCCCTGGTCGACCGCGGTGAGCCCGTCCCCGTCCGCCGGTCCGAGCTCTCCGGCCAGCTCGGGCTGGACGCGCAGCAGCTCCGCGGTCTCCACGAGGGCGAACAGCTGCGGAGGCCCGTCCCACCCGGTCTGCTGCTCGATGCTCTTCACGGTCTCTTCCAGTGAGGTCATAGTTGTTATTCTTCCGCCGCCCGAGCGGTGGTTCGATCGGGAACCGTATGAGCTGTCGATAAGTTGCGTAGTAGAGCCGACAGGAACTTGAGAATCGGAGGGAAGCGTTGAGCTTCCGAAATCCCGGCCCGGGACGGCGTCTCCCCGGCCGCGGCCCCAGACTGCTGGCCCCCGTGCTGATCACGTTGGCGGTGCTGATAGCGCTGTTCTTCGTCTTCGCCGGCGTATGGACGGACCTGCTGTGGTACCGATCGCTCGGTGACGGGTTCTCCAAGGTCTTCACGACCCAGCTGAAGACCAAGCTGCTGCTGTTCTTCAGCGGGGGCCTGCTGATGGCCCTGGCCGTCGGCGCCAACATGGTGATCGCCTACCGGCTGCGGCCCGCCTACCGGCCGGTGTCGGTGGAGCAGCAGGGCCTGGAGCGCTACCGCGCCGGAGTCGACCCGCACCGCAGGACCGTGCTGTTCACGCTGCTCGGCGCGATCGGCCTGTTCAGCGGGCTGTCCGCGGCGGGCCAGGTGGGCACCTGGCTGGCGTTCATGAACCGGACGCCGTTCGGCGAGAAGGACGCCCAGTTCGGGATGGACGTCTCGTTCTTCGTGTTCGTCTACCCGTTCCTGCGGCTCATCCTCGGCTTCGTGTTCGTCATGGTCGTCCTGTCGATCCTGACGGCGGTGGCCGTCCACTACCTGTACGGCGGCCTGCGGCTGCAGGGCCCCGGGGACAAGGCCAGCTCCTCGGCCCGCGCCCACCTGTCGGTGCTCGTCGGCCTGTTCGTGCTGCTGAAGGCCATCGCCTACTGGTTCGACCGGTGGGGCCTGGCCTACTCCGAGCGCGGCCGGGTCACCGGCCCCGGCTACACCGACGTGAACGCGGTGCTGCCGGCCAAGACCATCCTCGCCGCGATCGCGCTGATCTGCGCGGTGCTGTTCTTCGTCAACATCTGGCGGCGCGGCATGATGCTGCCGGGCGTCGGGTTCGGCCTGCTCGTCCTGTCGGCGGTCCTGCTGGGCGGGCTCTACCCGCTGCTGATCCAGCAGTTCCAGGTCAAGCCGAACGAGCTGGCCAAGGAGACCCCCTACATCGAGCGCAACATCAAGGCGACACGGAACGCCTTCGGCGTCAGCGGACTGGACGGGCAGAACTACACGCCCACCAAGCAGCCGGGGAGCAAGGAGGTCGAGGAGTACTCCAAGACGCTCCCGAACGTCCGGCTGCTGGACCCGGCGCTGCTGTCGCCCACGTTCCGCCAGCAGCAGCAGCTCCAGGGCTTCTACGACTTCGCCAACCCGCTGGACATCGACCGCTACCCCGACAAGGACGGCAACAAGCAGGACACCCTCGTGGCGGTCCGCGAACTGACCGGCCCGCCGAGCACCGCCTCCGGCTGGGTCAACGAGCACCTCACCTACACCCACGGCTACGGCTTCGTCTCGGCCAAGGGCAACGAGGTCGACCCCGAGAGCAAGGGCCCGGTCTACCAGTCCTACGGCATGCCGCAGGACTGCTCGGACAAGCTCGAGGACGGCTCCTGCCGACTGAAGATCGACAAGCCGCAGGTCTACTTCGGCGAGCAGTCGCCGCGGTACTCCATCGTCGGCAACCAGAAGGAACTGGACTACCCGCCGGCCCAGGAGACCGTCTACACCGGCATCGGCGGCGTGAAGATGGACTCCTTCGTCAACCGGATGGCCTACGCCCTGAAGTTCCAGGACCGCAACATCCTGCTGTCCGGCCAGATCAACGAGAAGTCCCGCATCCTCTACGACCGCTCGCCCCGCGAGCGGGTCCAGAAGGCCGCCCCGTGGCTGACCGTGGACAGCAACGCCTACCCGGTCGTCGCCGGAGGCCGCGTCGTCTGGGTCGTGGACGCCTACACGACCTCCTCGGGCTACCCGTACTCCGAGCGGGTCAACCTGCAGGACCTCACCCGCGACAGCAACACCGAGCGGCCGTCCGTCGGCACACAGCGCCGTGACGACATCAACTACATCCGCAACTCGGTGAAGGCCACGGTCGACGCCTACGACGGCACCGTCACGCTCTACGCCTGGGACGAGAAGGACCCGGTCCTCAAGACCTGGAGCAAGGCGTTCCCCGGCACCGTCAAGAGCAAGGCCGAGCTGAAGACCGTGATGGAAGGGGCGATCCAGTCCCACATCCGCTACCCCGAGGACATGTTCAAGGTCCAGCGGGGCGTGCTGTCCAAGTACCACGTGACGGACGCGGCGGGCTTCTACAGCGGGCAGGACTACTGGGAGGTCCCGGTCGACCCGACCGAGAAGGACATCACGGAGCCCCCGTACTACCTGACCATCCAGATGCCGTCGAAGGACGGCAAGAGCCGGCCCGAAGCCCCGAACTTCGCGCTGACATCGACCTACGTGGCCCGTAACGGTAACAACCTGACCGGTTACCTGTCGGCCAACAGCAACCCCGAATCCCCGGACTTCGGACAGCTGAGGCTGCTCCAGGTGCCACGAGAAGTGCCCATCTGGGGCCCCACCCAGATGCAGAACGCCTTCAAGGGCAACGAGCAGGCGGCGCCCATCCTCAACCGGCCCCAGGGGAGCACCACGCAGGTCGTCTACGGCAACCTGCTGACACTGCCCTTCGCCGACGGCTTCATGTACGTCCAGCCCGTCTACCAGCAGGCCGCTTCCGGAGCGCAGTACCCCGTCCTCGGCTGGGTGCTCGTCTCCTTCGGCGACCAGATCGGGTTCGCCACCACCTTCGAGGACGCGCTGAAGCAGATCCTCAAGCCCGGCACCGACGTCCCGGAACAGGACTCCGGCTCCCCGGACACCGGACAGAAACCGCCGACGACCACGTCGCCGAGCATCCAGCAGGCCGTCAACGACGTCAAACAGGCCTTCACCGAGGCCCAGAACGCCCTGAAGTCCGGAGACCTGAAGAAGTACGCCGACGCCCAGGACAAGCTGGAGGCCGCCATCAACAAGCTGGTGGAACTCCAGAACCAGGCCGGCCAGCAGCCCCAGCAGCCGACGAGCACCCCGACCCCGGGAGACTGAGCACCCGAATTGCGTAAGCGGGCTCCACCCCATAGTCTTAAGACACAACGACGCGGGGTGGAGCAGCTCGGTAGCTCGCTGGGCTCATAACCCAGAGGTCGCAGGTTCAAATCCTGTCCCCGCTACGAGTAAGGGCCCCTCGTGGTCGCGAACCGAAGGTTCGCTTCCGCGGGGGGCCCTTCGCCATGCCTGCCCGGGGGACGACCCCCGGATCCCCCGATGTGGGGGCTGCGCCCCCACACCCCCCTGCGGTGGTGCCGCTGGTTCGGGGCCGGGGTGGAAAGTGGCTGTGTTCCCGCACCCCCTTGCAGGGGTGCGGCTGGTCCGGAGCGGGGTGGAAAGTGGCTGCGCCCCCGCATTTCCTGCTCGTGCTGGGACGGGTCAGGGGAGTTCGGCGGCTACTTCCCGGGTGAGGGCTGCCAGGTCGGCTGGGAGTTGGTCCAGGCGGGAGTCGAGGTCGTCGCGGAAGTGGTGACGCTCCAGCCGGGGGGCCGGGAGGCAGGTGGGCATCCAGGCTGAGTGGATCATGAAGGGGACGGTTTCGCCCCGGGGTGGGGCGAGGACGGCTACGGGGCCCCGGGAGACGGACGCGGCGTCGAAGACCTCCAGGCGGAAGCGGTCGTCGTTGTGGACCAGGACCAGCAGGTAGCCGTGGTGGCCGCCGGGGGAGGTGCCGGCGTAGCGGGAGCGGCCCGCGGCGTTCAGGGGGCCCCTGGGGACGAAGCTGGGAGAGGTGGGGTAGTCGTCCAGGGCGAAGGTCCACTCGCTCAGGGGGTTCAGCGACTCGTGGTCCAGAGTGGTGAGGATCGCGGGGGTCTCCTCGGGGGGGAACAGGGACGGGTCCACGCGGTCGCCGTAGTTGCGCAGGGCGCGCTGATTGACGGCCTCGGGGTGGAAGCCCAGATGGATCAGGTGGTGGCGGGTGGGAGCGAGCAGCCCCTCGAAGGACCAGTCGACGGCCGAGAGCTCGGCCTGCCAGTAGCGCTCGGGATCGTGGGCGCGGGCACGTTCGGTGATCTTGCCGGTGTCCGGGTCGAACCGCAGCAGGGTCGTCGTGGCGGGGGACATGCCATGGCAGTACATGCCGCGCAGGGCGGGGTCGATCGGCCGGCCGTGGAGGTCCAGATCGTCCTCCTTGAGGTACATGCCGATGTCGACGCCCTCGGAGTGCTCCATGATGATCTCCACGCCGTCCGAGTCGTCGTACCTGGCGTAGAAGTGGTTGACCTCCGGAGCGAGCCGGAACTCCCTGCACGTGACGGTCCGCGCCCCCGGGACCAGGGCGTCCTTGCGGATCAGGAGGACCGGCCCGTCGGGATTGTTGGCGACGGTGCGGTCCCCGCCGAAGACCTCCTGGACGTCGACCTTGTAGGCGGTGTCGGCGAGCACCAGCCAGTCCCGGGTCTGGGTGATCGTATGCGTGGCCTGCGGCAGGACCGCGTTCTCCACCTCCCAGCGCTGGACGTGCTTACCGGAGCCGTCGTAGCGGATCACCGAGACCGCGCCGCTGAGGACGTCGCGGCTGACCGTCCACAGGCAGTCGCGCTCCGGATCGATCACGGGATGGGCGGAGGAGGAGACCAGCGGCAGGACGGGCTGGTCCATGGCGGGCTTCCAGTCGTCGCGGTGGCCGACCTCGGCGACGAAGCCCAGGGTCACCGGGTCCACCTCCACCGGGCGGCCCGCGTCCCAGGTGGCGAACAGCCGGTCGCCCCAGGGCAGCGGGGCGGTGTTGGCGGCGTTGACGACCCCCCACGGAGAGTTGGTGCCGACCGGCCCCGGGACGAACAGGTCGGGGCGTTTGCGGCGGAGCCGGACGGAGGGGGTGTCGATCACCCGGGGCCGCCAGGCGAAACGGCCCTCCGCGTCGGGCCTCAGGTCCAGCCGGACCAGGATGCCGTCGCCGAAGAAGGCGTGCAGCGGGCGGGTGCGCTGGTCGGAGGTGCTGATCAGGAGGTGGCCGCCGAGGTCGTCGGGCCAGCGGCCCGAGACGACGGTCAGATCCAGGTCCTGCGGGTCGTCCTTGGTGAGGATCGAGCGGGGGATGGGCATGCCGCCAATCAAGCGCCGCAGGGCCGGTGCGTCAATACTTCTGAGGACAAATGTCGTCAGAATTGCCCGCCCCCCGAATCCCCCTGAAGAACGGGCGTCCCGCCGGTACGGCCGCGTCCAGGTGGGTACTTTCCCGACCAGCGTGCTCGACGGGCCCCGACAAGAGGATCTGAGGTCGACTTGACGCTCGAGGAACTGGACGTGGCGGCCGAGTCCGGCCGGATCGACACCGTGGTCATCGGATTCACCGACATGCAGGGCCGGCTCCAGGGCAAACGCCTGACGGCCCGCTACTTCCTGGAGGAGGCGGCGGGGCACGGCGCGGAGGCCTGCGACTACCTCCTGGCCGTGGACGTCGATATGAACACCGCCGACGGCTACACGATGTCCTCCTGGGAGCGCGGCTACGGGGACCTGGTGCTCCGGCCCGACCTGTCGACCCTGCGGACGGTCCCGTGGCAGCCGGGCACCGCCCTCGTCCTGGCCGACCTGCTCCGGCACGACGGCACCGAGGTCGAGGCCTCGCCCAGGCGGATCCTCCAGCGCCAGCTCGCCCGGCTGGCCGAGCGCGGCTGGACCGCCCAGGTCGGCACCGAACTGGAGTTCGTCGTCTACCGCGACACCTACGAGGACGCCTGGCGGCGCGGCTACCGGGAACTGACCCCGGCCAACCTCTACAACGTCGACTACTCCCTGCTCGGCGGAGCCCGGGTCGAGCCGCTGCTGCGGCGCATCCGCAACGAGATGACCGGCGCCGGGATGTACGTCGAGTCCGCCAAGGGGGAGTGCAACCGGGGCCAGCACGAGATCGCCTTCAGATACGCCGAGGCGCTGCGGACCTGCGACAACCACACGATCTACAAGACCGGGGCCAAGGAGATCGCCGCCCAGGAGGGCATGGCCCTGACCTTCATGGCCAAGCCGGACGAGCGGGAGGGCAACTCCTGCCACATCCACCTGTCGCTGCGCGACCGGTACGGCACCCCGGTCATGGCGGGCGACGGGCCGTACGGCCTGTCACCGCAGGGCGCCGCCTTCATCGCGGGCCAGCAGGCCTGCATGCGCGAGCTGACCCTGATGTACGCGCCGAACATCAACTCCTACAAGCGCTACCAGCCGGGCAGCTTCGCGCCGACCGCGATCCGCTGGGGACTGGACAACCGGACGTGCGCGCTGCGGCTGGTGGGGAACGGATCCTCCCTGCGGGTGGAGAACCGGGTGCCCGGCGGCGACGCGAACCCCTACCTGGCGGTCGCGGCGATGATCGCGGCGGGACTGCACGGTGTCGAGAACGGTCTGGAGCCGGGCGAGCCCTGCGAAGGCAACGCCTACGAGATCCAGGGGCCCGCGGTCGCAGGGACGATGCGCGAGGCGCTGGAGGACTGGGAGGCAGGCACCCTGCCCGCCGAGCTGTTCGGCGCGGAGGTGGCCGCGCACTACGCCAACTACGCGCGGGTGGAGCTGGCCGCCTACGACCGGGCCGTCACCGACTGGGAACTGGCCAGGGGATTCGAGAGGCTGTAGATGCGGGTGATAGACCCGGCGACCGAGCAGGTCGTCCAGACCGTGGCGGAGACCTCCGCCGAGGAGACCGACGCGGCGGTCGCCCGCGCGGTGGCCGCCTCCGCCTCCTGGCGGGCGGTCGCGCCCGGAGACAGGGCGAGGCTGCTGCGGGCCTTCGCCGCCGAAGTGGACGCCCACCTGGAGGAACTGGCCCGGCTGGAGACGCGCAACGCCGGGCACCCGATCGGGCAGGCCCGCTGGGAGGCGGGCAACCTGCGGGACGTCCTGCTGTACTACTCCGCCGCCCCCGAACGGCTGACCGGGCTGCAGATCCCCGTCCCCGGCGGGGTGGACGTCACGTTCAAGGAACCCGTCGGGGTGGTCGGCGTGATCGTCCCGTGGAACTTCCCGATGCCGATCATGGGCTGGGGCCTGGCCCCCGCCCTGGCCGCGGGCAACACCGTGCTGGTCAAACCCGCCGAGTGGACCCCGCTGACCGCGCTGCGCGTCGCCGAGCTGGCGCTGGAGGCCGGACTGCCCGACGGCGTGCTCCAGACGCTGCCCGGCAGGGGCCCGGTGACGGGCCGCAGGCTGGCCGAGCACCCCGACGTGAGGAAGATCGTCTTCACCGGCTCGACCGAGGTCGGCCGGGAGCTGATGGCGGTCTGCGCGCCGGAGATCAAACGACTGACCCTGGAACTGGGCGGCAAGAGCGCCAACATCGTCTTCGCCGACGCCGACCTGGAACGCGCCGCGGCGACCGCCCCGTACGCGGTGTTCG
Source organism: Actinocorallia sp. B10E7 (assembly GCF_039871655.1). Classification (NCBI taxonomy): domain Bacteria; kingdom Bacillati; phylum Actinomycetota; class Actinomycetes; order Streptosporangiales; family Thermomonosporaceae; genus Actinocorallia; species Actinocorallia sp. B10E7. Next base: position 517,534 of record NZ_JBDPLZ010000001.1, on the reverse strand, counting down.
AGAACGCCGGCCAGGACTGCTGCGCCCGCTCCCGGATCCTCGTCCAGGCCCCCGTGTACGAACGCTTCCTCGAACTGCTGGAACCGGCCGTCAAAGGAGTCGTCGTAGGGGACCCCTCCGCCGAGGAGACCGAGGTCGGGCCGCTGATCAGCGCCGAACACCGGGCGAAGGTCGCCTCGTACGTGCCCGACGGCGCACCCGTGGCCTTCCGCGGCACCGCCCCCGACGGGCCCGGCTTCTGGTACCCGCCGACCGTCCTGGCCACCCCCGACTACCGGAACGTCCGCGCCTGGCACGAAGAGGTCTTCGGACCGGTCGTCACCGTCGTCCCGTTCACCGACGAGGCCGACGCCGTCGGCATCGCCAACGACACCGCCTACGGGCTGTCCGGCTCCATCTGGACCCGCGACCTCGGCCGCGCCCTCCGCACCGCCCGCGCCGTCCAAGCGGGAAACCTGTCGGTCAACTCCCACTCCTCAGTGCGCTACTGGACACCGTTCGGCGGATTCAAACACTCCGGACTCGGCCGCGAACTCGGCCCCGACGCCCTCGACGCCTTCACCGAGACCAAGAACGTCTTCCTGGCAACCGAACCCTGAACGGCCCCGAGAGGCCGCGAAACCTCCGTACCTAGGAGCCCATCAGCATGCAGCGTCTCGCGGGCCGCACCGCCGTCGTCACCGGCGGCCTGGGCGGCATAGGACTGGCCACCGCCCGCCGCCTCACCGCCGAAGGAGCCACCGTCGTCCTCGCGGACCTCGCCGACCCCGCCGAAGGCGGCAGATACGCCGAAGACCTCGACGGCCTGTACATCAAAACGGACGTCACCCGCGAAGACGAAGTCAAAGCACTCTTCCAAACCACCCACGACACCTACGGCACCGTCGACATCGCCTTCAACAACGCCGGCATCTCCCCGCCCGAAGACGACTCCATCCTCGAAACCGGCCTCGAAGCCTGGAAACACGTCCAAGAAGTCAACCTCACCAGCGTCTACCTGTGCTGCAAACACGCCATCCCCTACATGCGGGCCCAAGGCAAAGGCTCCATCATCAACACCGCCTCCTTCGTCGCCAGAATGGGCGCCGCGACCTCCCAGATCTCCTACACCGCCTCCAAAGGCGGCGTCCTCGCCATGACCCGCGAACTCGGCGTGCAATTCGCCCGCGAAGGCATCCGCGTCAACGCCCTCTCCCCAGGCCCCGTCAACACCCCCCTCCTGCGCGAACTCTTCGCCAAAGACCCCGAACGCGCCGCACGACGCCTCATCCACGTCCCCATGGGCCGCTTCGCCGAAGCAGACGAGATCGCCGCCGCCGTCGCCTTCCTCGCCTCCGACGACTCCGCCTACATCACCGCCACCGAGTTCCTCGTCGACGGCGGCATCACCAGCGCCTATGTGACGCCCCTCTGACCAGCGGCACCGCCCCGGTTTGCGTAAGCCCCACGCCTCACATAGTCTTAAGACACAACGACGCGGGGTGGAGCAGCTCGGTAGCTCGCTGGGCTCATAACCCAGAGGTCGCAGGTTCAAATCCTGTCCCCGCTACGAGTAAGGGCCCCTCGTGGTCGCGAACCGAAGGTTCGCTTCTGCGGGGGGCTCTTCGCCATGCCTGCCCGGGGGACGACCCCCGGATCCCCCGATGTGGGGGCTGTGCCCCCACACCCCCCCCTGCGGTGGTGCCGCTGGGTTGTGGCCGGGGTGGAAAGTCGCCTTTGGCCTTACGCCCCCGCATCCCCGCGCTCTCTGCGGTGACCCCGCCCTCATGCCTCTCCTGTGGTGGGTGGCTTATGGGTTGGGCTCTTCTGCAGGGTCGATTTGTGGGGGGAGGGTTTCCTGGTCGGCCTTTGAAGGAGGGGGCTTCGGGGGGTCGGGGAGGAGGGGGCGGATCCGTACGGTGAAGGAGTCCTGGTTGTCCTTCTCCAGGAGTTCCGGAGTCTCGGAGGTGACCTGGAGGGTGACTTTGGGGCGGGAGAGGGGAGCGTCGGACTTTCGTAGGCGGGCGGCCTTCAGCTTCAGGGGTACCAGGCGGTGGTCCACGGGTTTGATTCGTCTCCAGCGGCAGGTGATGGTGGTGGTTCCCTGCGGGGTGAGGCTGGAGGCGGCCTGGCGGCAGCCGGACGTGTCGGACGCGGACAGTTGCTTGGGGAGGGCCACGGTGAGGACCGGGTTCCGGGCCTCGGCGGGGCCGCCGTTGGCCACGCTGATGTAGGCGGTGCCCGTTTTGCCCGGGCGCAACGACCACAGGCCTCCGACGACGGTCAGGTCGGCGGAGGCGGGGTCCGGCGGTTCGACGTGCTCGAACGCGTTGCGCGCGGGGGCGGGCGGAACCGTTTCCGGCAAGGCCGTCGCTGTTCCGGGCAGGGCCAGGGCCGCGGCGGACCACAGGGCCGGCCGGAGAATCCATCCGCTCACGACATCGAGTCGTAGCAGAGTGTGACGGTGGTGTCTCCTCGCCGCTCCGGGTGCGGTCGCCTTCGCGAGGCCCTACTTGTACCGGGGGGCGGACCGGAAGGAGCGGCCCGCGGGGGTGGGCGAGCCGTCGGGGTTGTACAGGCCGGTGCCGCTGCGGTTCGTGGGCAGCGCGAACCACGCGTAACGCTTGATGTAGTGCTCGCCTCGGAGCATCTTGACGGCCTCGCGGAGGAACGCCGCCTGCTGCTTCTGCGACGGGTAGCGCGGCGCGCCCTGAGTGAAGTCCGTCAGCGCGAACTCGGTCAGCCAGATCGGCTTCTTGTAGCGCTTGTAGACCTTGCGCAGGTAGCCGCGCAACTGCATCGCGGCGGGCTTGGCCCGGAAGTCCGCGCCGTACCAGTGCAGGGTGATGAAGTCGACGCGCAGGTTGCGCTTCTTGGCGCCCTTCATGAACCGGTCGAGCCAGCCGCCGGGCACCTCGCCGCCGGTCGCGACGGACGGGCTGCCGAGGACCAGGCCGGTCTTCACCAGCCGCGGCCACAGGTCCAGCGCCTGCTCGACCGACATGTTCGCCTGGTCGCCCAGGTCGGGCTCGTTGAAGCCCAGCAGGTAGCGGTGGCCCCGGCCCTTGACCTTGGCCACGTCGCCGATGGTGGCCGCACGGTGGATCATCGGGACGAACTCCACGCCCTTGGGCGCGGTGATGCCGGCGCGGTCCGGCCCCCAGCTGTAGAACCAGCACGCCCCGGAGTCCTTGATGGAGGCCTTGGACCGGGGGTAGGCCCAGGTGGCCACGCCCTTGAGGCAGGACCTCTTGCGGGAGGCCTGGTCGACCGGGTCGCCGCCCTGCTTGGCGAGCAGCGGCGGGACCCCGGCGTCCGGGGAGCCTGGAGCGTCGCCCTCGCCGGTCTTCGGGCTGCTCTCGCCGGTGCCGGCCGGCTGTTCGGGGGCGGGGGCCGCGGCGGGCCGCTGCGGGTCGCCCTCCTTGCGCCGGACGTCGGGCAGCGGTTCGCCGGTGCCTGCGGGAGCAGTCGTCTTCGGGCCGAGCCACCCGACCGGACGGGAGTCCTGCCGGTCGGTGATGGCGTATCCGGCGAGGCCGGTGACGGAGGCGGCGAACAGCCCGACGGCGGCGGCCTCCAGAGAGCGGCGTTTCGTGCGGGCGGAGGGCACTCGCATAGTGGCTTTCGACTCCGGGGGTGATCGGTATCCGGGGGACTGCAACTGTCTCATAGATCATTAAGTTCCGTCCGCTTCCATCCGAAACGGTGCCGTGTAAGTTGACTGTCCGATGCTGGAAGGGGGAGGACCGGATGCGGGTCTGGGTGCCGGGTGCCATCGGTGTGGCCGCGTTGCTGACCCTCTCCATCGACCTCGCGGTGGTCGCCGCACACCACGACCAGAACGCAGGGCTCGACGAACTCCAGGTCTCCCATGAGGTGGCGCACACGCCGGACCAGGTCACCCAGACCATCAGCGTCGCGCCGCTGCGCCGCCGCCACACCCCCCACCTGCTGGCGGCCGGGACCGCCACGCTGCCCGCGGACGTGGTGGAGAAGGTGCGGAAGCTCAAGGGCGTCAAGGCCGTCGAGGTGGTGGACGGGGCCCGCACCCGGGTCGCCGGAAGGCAGGTCGGGCTGCTGGGCGTCGACCCGTCGACGTTCCGCAACCTCGCCCCCAAGCAGACGGCCAAGCTGGACGAGTTGTGGCGCAACGTCGCGGGCGGGGACGCGGTCATCTCCTTCCAGGGCGCGAAACTGGGCACCGTGGTCGAGGCGGGTGCCACCGATCGGGGGGCGAGCGTCCGGGTCGGCGCGATCGCCCCGATCGGGGTGCCGGGCGTCGAGGCCGTCGTCTCCCGGGATCAGGCGCAGCGGCTCGGCCTGGCCAGCGGCAACGCGATCGTGGTGAGCGCGCCGAAGACGGATCTGCAGAAGCTGCGCGGCCGGTTGAGGAAACTGCTGCCCGACCAGGTCAAGGTCACCGTGCTGCCGCGGGGGACCTCCGGTTCGGTGCAGGTCGCGGGCACCGCCAAGTCCCCGCTCAGCGGGACGGTGGGCTGCTCGGTGCACATGCAGGCGGTCCGCAACGAGGTGGACGCGCTGATCGGCCCGTTCCTGGCGATCGGCTGCGCCCGTCCGGGCGACCCCCAGGACCACGGCACCGGCAACGCCTCGGACTTCATGCTGAGCTCGGGCGGCCGGATGCCGGGCGCGGCCTGGATGGCCGTGGGCGACCGCACCGTGAGCTACCTGATAGCCAACTACGGCCGGCTGGGGATCAAGTACATCATCTGGCGCCGGCACATCTGGAACGAGCGCGTCTGCAAGTGCTGGCGGCTGATGGAGGACCGGGGCAGCATCACCCAGAACCACTTCGACCACGTGCACGTCTCGGTGGGCCGTTAGCCCTGGCGGAGACCGGGGAAGGGGCGGAACATGACTGTTCCGCCGATTCCCGAGAGGCCGACTCCCATGCCTCCGCCCAGCCCGATGCCCGATCCGGTGCCCGAACCCGATCCGGTGCCGCCCGCGCCGGTGCCCGAGCCGCCTCCGCTGCCCGAGCCTCAGCCGACGCCGCCCGAGCCCGGCCCGGGACCGCCCCCGGAGCCCGAGCCCCGGCCGGTATGAGCCCCCTGTTCTGTCGGTGGCCGCCTCTAGGCTTCCGGCATGCCACTGAGCTCGACCACCCGCGCCCGCACCGTCCCGGCCGGGGGAGTCCCGCCCGCGGAGCTGAGCCTGTCCGCCGACGAGGCCCGGCGGATCGTGTTGCGCGCCCAGGGGTTCCTCGGCGCGCCCGACCGGCGGGCGGGGGTGCGCGGGGTGCTGCGCGCGCTGGGCGCGGTGCAGCTCGACACGATCTCGGTGCTGGCCCGTTCACACGAGCTGATCCCCTACGCCCGGCTGGGCGCGGTGGGGAGGCCCGCGGTGGAGGAGGCCTACTGGGGGCGCGGCACCTCCTTCGAGTACTGGTCGCACGCCGCGTGCATCCTGCCGATCGAGGAGTGGCCGCTGTTCGCCTTCCGGCGCCGGGAGTACGCGCGGCGCGGGCACCGCTGGCACCGCATGGAGGACAAGGAGCGCTCCTGCGCGCTGGTGGCGCGGCGGCTGCGCGAGGAGGGTCCGCTGACGGCGTCGGACCTGGGGGGCAACAGCGTGCCCGGCGGCACCTGGTGGGACTGGTCCGAATCGAAGATCGCGATCGAGTGGCTGCTGGACGTCGGCGAGGTCGTCTGCGTGGAGCGGCGGGGCTGGAAGCGGGTCTACGACCTGGCGGAGCGGGCGGTCCCGGAGGAACTGCGGCGGGAGGAGCCCGACGACGAGGCCTGCCTGACCGCCCTGGTCGCGCGGGCCGGGCGGGCGCTGGGCGTGGCGACCCGGGCCGACCTGGCCGACTACCACCGGCTGCGCGCCGCGCAGGTCGACCGGGTGATCGAGGGCACCGGGCTGGTGCCGGTGCGGGTCGAGGGCTGGGGCCGTCCGGCGTGGGCCGATCCCGCGGCGCTGCAGAGCCCGCCGCGCGGCAGGCACCGCACCACCCTGCTGTCCCCGTTCGACTCGCTGGTGTGGGACAGGCCGCGCGCCGAGCGGATCTTCGGCTTCACCCACCGGCTGGAGGCGTACGTGCCCAAGGCCAGGCGGGTGCACGGCTACTTCGCGATGCCGCTGCTGGCCGGCGGCCGGCTGGTCGGCCGGGTGGACCCGGCCCGCGAGGGCTCCACGCTGGTGGCGAGGCAGGTCTCGCTGGACGGGCCGAAGCACGCCGAGTCCGCCGTGAAGGCGTTGGAGGAGGCGGCCGGGTGGGTGGGGTGCGACTCCGTCCGGATCGAACGGGTCGTGCCCGAGTCGCTGGGGCCGGTGCTGCGTTCCTTGTCATGACCGGACGAAAAGCGATCTGGGCAACTACCGCACCCTTGAGTAACATCGGCCCGGCCCGGATGGCTACCCTACGGTTCGGTAACCCCGTCGGTGACCCTGCGGCGGCGATCGCGCACACACCCCTTTGGCGTTGGAAGGACCTTCGATGACCTCGTGGCTCCGTGACTGGTTGGACAAGCCGAACCCGGAACGGGGGGTGTATCTGGCCAATGAGGACGGCGGCTGGGACTACCGGAGCTACGACCAGATCGCATCCTCCGCCAAGAAGGTCTCCGCCGCGCTGGCCGAGGAGGGGGTGGGCACCGGCGACGTCGTCTGCGCCATCATCCCCACCGACCACGCGCTGATCTCGACGTACTTCGGCGTGTGGGCGTCCGGCGGCGTGATCTGCCTGATCACCCCGCCGCTGTTCCAGACCGGCGAGGAGTACGTCGACCACGTCGCGGCGATCCTGCGCCAGGCGAAGCCGAAGCTGACCATCGCCAGCACCGACCTCAAGGACCTCACCGCCCAGTGCATGGAACGCGCCGGGCTGGAGGGCGAGCCGTGGGTGCCGCGCGAGGCCGAGGCCGAGGCCCCGCTGCAGCCGGCCTCCGACCTGGCGCTGCTGCAGTTCACCTCGGGCTCCAGCGGAGAGCCGCGCGGCGTGCGGGTCACCTGGGACAACCTCCAGGCCAACTCCGACCTCATCATCCGCCTCACCGGTTACCAGGACGGCGACGAGGTCAACTCCTGGCTGCCGCTCTACCACGACATGGGCCTGATCGGCGCGTTCCTCACCCCGCTCGTCCGGCAGGCGACCCTGCACCTGATGCGGCCCGACCAGTGGATCCGCGACCCCAAGCGCTGGCTGGAGCGCTTCTCGGTGGCCCAGCACGCGGCCTGCCCGCCCTTCGCCTTCTCCTACATGGCCCGGCGGCTCAAGCGCGAGCAGGTCGAGGGCCTGGACCTCTCGCGCTGGCGCAGCGTGATCGTGGGCGCCGAGCCGATCGACCCGGCCGGCCTGGAGGCCTTCGCGGAGCTGCTGGAGGGCACCGGCTTCGAGCGCACGGTCTTCCGCCCCGCCTACGGCATGGCCGAGACCACCCTGTGCGTGACGATGTTCGACGGCAGCTCCTCGCCGCTGGCGATCCGGGTCGAGACCGACTCGCTGAACTTCGGCGAGAAGGTGCGCATCGCCGAGGAGCGCCTGGTCGGTCCGGACTCGCTGCACGACAAGGCCGGCTGGATGGTCGGCTGCGGCACGCCCGACCCGGCGCTGCCCGTCCGCATCTGCGACGAGGACGGCAAGGAGGTGCCCGAGGGGCATCTCGGCGAGGTCGTGGCCGGGGGCGCCTCGGCCTGCGACGGCTACTACGCCGGGGCCGAGGGCAAGTCCACCCGCTTCATCGACGGCGAGGTCTGGACGGGTGACGCGGGCTTCATCTACAAGGACCAGCTGTTCGTGCTGGGCCGGATGGGCGACAGCCTCAAGGTGCGCGGCCGCTCGGTCTACGTCGAGGACCTGGAGACCAAGCTCTCGGAGGTGACCGGGCTGCACAAGGGCCGGCTCACCGTGGTCGCGGTGCCGGGGGTCGGCAGCCGGGGCGTCGCGCTGTTCGTCGAGGCCGACGAGGGCGAGTGGACCGCCGAGGCCCGGCGTTTCCTGGCCCGCCGGCTGGACGACGCCGAGCTGACGATCGTGACCGGCCCGCGCGGCCTGATCGAGCGGACGTCCTCCGGGAAGCCGCGCCGCCGCTACATGTACGAGCGTCTGCAGGCCGGGACCCTGGAGAACGTCCAGGTCCTCGCCTGAGCGGGGGGAGCGGCGCCGACCGGGTGGAAGAGACCACCCGGTCATTCCCCTCGGGGCCGATGCCCGGACCGTCACGGCCGGCGGCTATCGTAAGCATTGACTTACATTCCGGGGGACGTCAGGGTCGGGGAGGAGGCGAGATGTCCGTACTCGACTCGCGCCCGTCCCCCGAGGGCGGCCTCCCCGTGACACTGGAGCGTGTGAAGTGAAAGTCGCCATCACCGGAGCAGCCCGCGGCATCGGTTTCGCCACCGCCAAGGCGCTGAAGGCCAAGGGCGCCGCCGTCGTCATCGGTGACATCGATGAGGAGGCCGTCGAGAAGGCCGCCGAGGAGCTCGGTGTGCGGGGCGTGAAGCTGGACGTGACCGACCGGGAGTCGTTCACGAACTTCCTCGCCGAGGCGGGCGACTACGACGTCCTCATCAACAACGCCGGCATCATGCCCATCGGGCCGGTCCTGGGGGAGACGGACGCCGACGCCCGGCGCTGCCTCGACATCAACGTGCACGGCGTGATGCTCGGCACCAAGCTCGCGCTGGAGAAGTTCATCCCGGCGCGCAGGGGCCACGTCATCAACGTCGCCTCGGTGGCCGGCGTGCTGCCGACGCCGGGCCTCGCCCTCTACAACGGGAGCAAGGCCGCCGTGGTCATGTTCAGCGAGGCCGTCCGGCAGGAGGTGAAGCAGCACGGCGTCCATGTCAGCGTCGTCATGCCGTCCTTCACCAACACCGAACTGGTCGCGGGCACCCGCAGCCCCAAGGGGCAGAAGAACTGCGAGCCGGAGGACATCGCCGCCGCGGTCGTCTCCGTCATCGCCCGCCCCCGGCCGCGGACCGTCGTCCCGGCCAAGCTCGCACCGCAGCTCGCGGTGATGGGGCTGATCCCGCAGAAGGTGAAGGACCTGCTCAACCGCCGTCTGGGGCTCGACACGATTTTCCTGGAGTTCGACCAGGGGGCACGTAAGTCCTACGATGAGCGCATCCGCTCTTGAAGTATCACGTTTCGGCGGCTCGCGTCGCATTTGCGACGTGAGCAGCCTAAACTCTCCCGCGTGACTGATGAGCAGCCGGTCTTCGTTGACGGCACCGGCAAACGCCGCAAGCTCTTCCAGGTCGCGGGGGTTATCCTGGGGGTCATCATCGCGGGATACGCAATCGCGCTCGGGGTGAGTTTGGGGACGGGGGCAGCGGTGCCGCTCACCACCTGGGTGGTGCCGGAGAAGAACAAAAAGATGGCGGAGCAGAAAGCGAAGTTCCGCCCCAAGAGCGTGGTGCCCACCGCCGTTCCACAGCCCTCTGTTCCCGTTTACATCCCTCCGACGGTGACTCCTTCGGTTACTGTCGCACCAACGGAAAAACCGACGAAGACGGCTACCGCCCGTCCCACCGTCATCATCAAGACCCCCAAACCCACTAAGACCACCACCCCTGAACCCACCACGCCGCCGTCCCCCGACGCCACACCGACGGTGACGGCCGTGCCGTCCGACGCAACCGACCCGGGTAACCAGCCCACTGTGCCGCCCGGCCAGGAGAAGAAGATCGTCGAGGAATGAAACAACGCGACCCCCGCGCGCACTGGTTCCTGCTCGCATTCGGATGTTTCCTGCTCGCCTGCATCCTGCTGATGAACGGCTATGTCAACGGAGCCGTGGGCGAGGTGCCCCGGAAGCCGGCGGACGAGTCCGGCCAGGCGCCGCCCGAAGTGACCCGGGGCGGGCCGGTGGTCAACGCCAAGGAGGACGACCTCCGTTCGGTCCGGATGCCGCGCAAGACGGTCGCACTGACCTTCGACGACGGACCCGACCCGCGATGGACCCCGCAGATCCTGGACGTGCTGAAGAAGCACGACGCCAGGGGCAGCTTCTTCATGGTGGGCGGCAACGTCGCCAAGCACCCGGAGCTGGTGCAGCGGGTCCTGGCCGAGGGGCATGAGGTCGGCAACCACACCTACACCCACGCCGACCTGGCCGACTCGCCCGACTGGCGGATCAGGCTGGAGCTCAACCTCACCCAGCGGGCGCTGTCCGGCGCCGCCGGGGTCAAGACGAGGCTGATGCGCATGCCCTACTCCGGCAGCCCCCTGGGCACGACCGGCGCGCAGTGGCAGGCCGCGAAGGTCGTGGGAGACGCCGGCTACCTGGTCGTCTTCACCGACGGCGACACCCAGGACTGGCAGCACCCCGGCGTCGACAAGATGGTCCAGTCGGCCCTCGACTCCACCAAGGGCGGCCGGGGCGCGATCATCATGCTGCACGACGCGGGCGGCGACCGCTCCGAGGTCATCGAGGCCGTCGACCAGATCATCGCCACGCTCAAGCCGCAGGGCTATGAGTTCACCACGCTCGCCGAGGCGCTGAAGCTGCCCAAGGCCGAGGTGCCCGCCACCGACCAGGAGCAGTTGGTCGGCCAGACGCTGGTGTTCACCCAGAACTTCGCGCAGTGGCTCGTCACGGCGCTGTGGGTGCTGTTCGGGATCGCCGGCGCGGCCGCCGTCCTGCGGCTGCTGGTCCTGCTGGTCTTCGCGCATCTGCACGTGCGCAAGGTCAAGGAACGCAACCAGGGCAGAAGACCGATCAGCCCCTCCATGACGGTGATCGTCCCCGCCTACAACGAGGAGGTGGGGATCGCGGCCACCCTCCGCTCGCTCCAGGACAACGACTATCCGGGCGAGCTGGAGATCATCGTGGTGGACGACGGCTCCACCGACCGCACGGCCGAGATCGTCCGGGGTCTGGAGGGGGACGGGCTCAGGCTGATCCACAAGCAGAACGGCGGGAAGCCGTCCGCGCTCAACGCCGGCATCGCCGCGGCCCGCGGCGAGATCATCGTCATGATGGACGGCGACACCGTCTTCCAGCGCGACACCCTGCGCAACCTCGTTCAGCCCTTCTCGGACCCGAAGGTCGGCGCGGTCAGCGGCAACGCCAAGGTCGCCAACCGCAAGGGGCTGTGGGGCCGCTGGCAGCACATCGAGTACGTGATCGGTTTCAACCTCGACCGGCGCATGTTCGACCTGCTGCAGTGCATGCCCACCATCCCCGGGGCGATCGGCGCGTTCCGCAAGGAGGTCCTGGACGCCGTCGGCGGGCTCAGCGAGGACACCCTCGCCGAGGACACCGACCTCACGATGTCGATCAGCCGGTCCGGCTGGCACGTCGTCTACGAGGAGACGGCGATCGCCTGGACCGAGGCCCCGTCCTCGCTCCACCAGCTGTGGAAGCAGCGTTACCGCTGGTGCTACGGCACCATCCAGGCGATGTGGAAGCACCGCTCGTCCCTGCGGGAGCCGTTCGGCCGGCGCTGCCTGAGCTACCTGACGGTCTTCCAGGTGCTCCTGCCGCTGATCGCGCCCGCGGTCGACGTCTACACCCTCTACGGCGTCCTCTTCGGCGACCCGCTCAAGTCGCTGGTCTTCTGGGTGGTGGTCGTCCTGCTCCAGGCTCTGGCCGCGGCCTACGCCCTGCGTCTGGACCACGAGCGGGTGCAGCCGCTGTGGGCGCTGCCGCTGCAGCAGTTCGTCTACCGGCAGCTCATGTACCTGGTCGTCATCCAGTCGCTGGTCACCGTGATCACGGGCAACCGCCTGGCCTGGCAGACCATCCGGCGTACCGGCACCTTCGCCGACCCGAACTCGGCGGCCGGCAGGCGCCTGGCCTCCGACAGCAGGGCCGCCCAGAAGGAAGAAGAGGACAGGACGGCCACGCACGCGTAGCCATCCGGCACCTCCGGGGTCCGGGGCGCGGATTCAGTGATGCTCCTGGACCCCGGAGATCACCGCGAACTGGGCGTGCCAGGGGTCGTGGACCACGGCCAGGCGGCCGGCCGGGCTGTCGATGAACGGGCTCATCTGGCCGCCGTCCAGTTCCTTCACCTTCTCGACGGCCTGCTCGACGTCTTCCACGGCGAAGTAGACCATCCAGCTGGGCGGGACCTCGGCGGGGATGTCGACGGGCATGGGGAGCATGCCCGCGACGGCCTTGTCCTCGATCTGCCAGCGGGTGTAGTAGGCGTCGCCTCTGGCGGTCCAGCCGAACACCGCGGGGTAGAACTCCTGAGCGGCGGCGGGGTCGCGGGTGTTGAGCTCGCTCCAGCTGAAGGCGCCCGGCTCGTTGACCAGTTCGCAGCCCTGGTGCTGTCCGGCCTGCCACAGCAGGAGGAAGGCGTTCTCCCGGTCGCGCAGCCCGGCCATACGCCCGGCGTGCATGACCTGGGTCTGCGGCAGGGTGACCCGCCCGCCGGCCGCGATGGTCTTCTGGAGGGTCTCGTCGAGGTCGGCGACCGCGACGTAGCTGTGCCAGCCCGCGGGCACGTCCTCGTGGAACACGGGCCCGACGCCGGCGACCTTCTTGCCGCGCAGGTGGAACATCCCGTACCCGTGGGCCTCGGGCTCGGCCTCGAAGCCGGCCCGCCAGCCGAACAGCGCGCCGTAGAACCCGGCGGCTCCCTGGGGGTCCGGGGTGGACAGGTCGACCCAGCAGGGCACGCCCGGCGCGTAACTTCCTCGTTCGGACATGCCTTCATCCTCACCGGGGGCCGTCCCAGCGAATCGGGCCTTGTGCGAAGCTTTACCGGTTTTACGGAAGTGTCAGTGCCGCCGGACGGGCGCGGCGGGCCCGGATCAGGGGCCCAGGCGCTTCCTGCCCTGGTGCCGGACCCGGCGGCGCTGGGACGGGTCGAGCATGAGGTAGGCGGCGACGGGGACCGCGATCAGCCCGAGGATGACCAGGGTGGCCACGAAGTTCGGCAGGAGCCACCACAGGAACAGGGCGGCGGCCCCGCCGCCGAGAACGATCTTGGTGCGCGGGGACATGGGTCCACCTTTCCTTGACGCTGTCCTGGAAACGGACAGGTCCCGGCGGGGGTTCCCCGGGGTCAGGGGGCGAGCATGCGCAGGACCTCGTCGTGGAGGAGCCCGTTGGTGCACACGACGCTGCCGCCGTCGGGAGTGGCCTCGCCGGACAGCGAGGTGAAACGGCCGCCGGCCTCCTCGACGATCACCTGCAGGGCCGCCAGGTCCCACAGGCTGACCTCGGGTTCGGCGGAGATGTCCACCAGGCCTTCGGCGACCATCATGTGCGACCAGAAGTCCCCGAACGCCCTGGTGCGCCAGCAGGCCCGGGTGAGGTCGAGGAAGCGGTCGAGGGAGCCGCGCTCCTCCCAGCCGCTGAGGCTGGAGTAGGAGAAGGAGGCGTCGGCCAGGCCGGAGACCTGCGAGACCTGGAGGCGCTGGGCCCTGGCCAGGCTGCGTCCGCTCCAGGCGCCGCCGCCGCGCGCCGCCCACCAGCGCTTGCCCAGGGCGGGCGCGGAGACGAGGCCGACCACGACCTGGTCGTCCTCCATGAGCGCGATCAGGGTGGCCCAGGCGGGCACGCCCCTGACGAAGTTCTTGGTGGCGTCGATCGGGTCGATCACCCAGCGGCGCCGGCTGGAGCCGCTCTGGCCGTACTCCTCGCCGAGCACCGCGTCGCGGGGCCTGGCCCGCTTCAGGGTGCCCCGGATCTGGTCTTCGGCGGCCCGGTCGGCGTCGCTCACGGGGGTGAGGTCGGGTTTGGTCTCGACGCGCAGGTCCAGAGCGCGGAAACGCCGGGTCGTCAGGTCGTCGGCCGCGTCCGCCAGGACGTGGGCGAGACGGAGATCATCAGAGTATCCATCGGCCACGACGTGAAAATCTACTGTATCCGGCCGTTCTCGTCGCGGGGTGACCTGCTGTTCCCCGGTGCGGCGGGAGATATACCAGGGGCCGTGATGGAACCGCAACCTACTGATCGGTAAATCGGCGTGGAGGCTCCGCGGGGGCGGCCGAAGTGGGAGCATGACGGGATGCCTTATGTGTTGCCGGACTGGGTGGCGGAACTGACCGACCCGCGCAGGGCCGAGACGATGGAGGAGCTGGCGGACCGGCTCGTCCCGCTCGCCGAGCAGGCCATCGACGTGTCCAAGCGGCTCCAGGAGCAGCTCACCGTGATGAACGCGCCCTTCGAGACCGAGGCGCTGCACGGTCTGGTCGAGGCGCTGCACACCCGGACGGCCCAGGCGTTCACCGAGGTGGACGCGGAGATCGAGGGCAGCGTCAGGGAGCGGCTGGAGCGCATCCTCGAGCACGCGGGCGGCAGGCCACGCCTGCGCGAGCTGCTGGCCGCGGAGCTGCTCCCGGCGCTGGAGAAGCAGCAGCGGCTGACCCTCGAGCGCATCGGCGCGCGGACGGCCGGGGCGGTGCAGAGCGCGGCCAGGACCCTGCTGGACCGCACCGGAGAGCTGTCGGAGGCGGTCACCGAGATGGTGCACCAGGTGCTGCCCGCCGCGCAGGAGGGGCTGACCCTGGCGGGACGCGTCTCCCAGCTGACCGGGAGGGTGCGCAAGGCGGGGCGCGGACCGATTCCCGAGGCCCTGGCGCTGGAGGCGGCGGAGCTGGCCGGCGTCTGCGAGGAGGCGCTGGCCCGGCTGGAGCTGGAGTGGTCGGTGGTCGGGGCGCGGGCCTCGACGGTGCGGGCCGCGTTGCGCGGGGTGGAGGAGAGCGCGTTCAGCGAGGTCACCCAGGCGATCGCGGAGTGCGTGGCGGAGCTGGCGCCCGAGCACATCAGGGTGCTGAACGAGACGGAGAACCGGGCACTGGAGCTGATCGCGGAGAGCTGACGCCCTCTTCCCGAAAAAGCGGGCAATGCGGAACAATCTGGAGCGCTCCCGACAAAAGGATCGTTCATGTCCGCCGAGTTCGAGGTCCATCACTTCACCTACGGCCCCCTCACCCCGATGCTCGCCTACGGGATGTCGGTGCTGGGCTCGCTGCTGGGACTGCAGTGCACCGCCCGGGCCCGGGCGGTGCAGGGCCTGCGCGAACGGTGCTGGTGGCTGGCCGGCGGATCGGTGGCCCTCGGCGGCACCGCGATCTGGGTCATGCACTTCGTCGGGATGCTCGGCTTCAGCGTCTCCGGCGCCTCCCTCGCCTACGAGGTGCCGCTCACCCTCTTCAGCGCCCTGGTGGCGGTGCTGTTCGTCGGCGCCGGCCTCTTCCTCGTCGGGTTCGGGCTGCCCGTGACGACCGGCGGGCTGCTGGCCGGATGCGGAGTCGCGATCATGCACTACACCGGCATGGCCGCGATGAACCTGAGCGCGGAGACCTCCTACCAACCGCTGCTCGTCCTGCTGTCCGTCCTCATCGCCGTGGTCGCCGCGACCGCCGCCCTGTTCTTCGCCACCCGGCTCCAGGGCTGGACCTCGACCGTGGCCGCCTCCCTGGTGATGGGCGCCGCGGTCAGCGGCATGCACTACACCGGGATGTTCGCGCTCGACGTCCATACGGTCTCCGCCGAGCCGGTGGAGGGCGCCGACCCGATTCACCTGCTGGTGCCGCTGACCGCGGTCGTCGGCCTGGTGACGGCGGTCCTGTGCGTCCTCGTCGGCGGCTCGGCCAGCACACGGGAGCGCGAGAAGGAGGCCGAGTTCATGGCGGGCCTGGAACGGGAGATGGGGACGGACTGACCACCGGACACCGCCGCGCCCTCAGTCGGCGGTCTCGTCCCGGTTGGTGAGGAACCTGCGGAAGGACTCCAGGCGCTGGGGCGAGGAGCGGCCTTCGGTGACCCAGGCGTCCAGCGCGCACCGCTCGTCCAGATGCGAGCACTGGGGCGGGCAGGCGGTGGAGCCCTCCACCAGGTCGGGGAAGCCGAAGATCAGCTCCTCGGGCGGGATGTGGGCCAGCCCGAAGCTGCGCACCCCCGGGGTGTCGATGATCCAGCCGCCGTCGGGGAGCTCCAGGGCCAGCGCCGAGGAGGAGGTGTGCCTGCCCCGGCCGGTGACCGCGTTGACGTGGCCGACCGCTCGGTCGGCCTGCGGGACCAGCGCGTTGACGAGGGTGGACTTGCCCACTCCGGAGTGGCCGACCAGGACGCTCATCCTGTCCTTCAGCAGCGCGCGCAGCGCGGCGGGGTCCTCGCCGCGCCGGGTGACCACATGGGGCACGCCGAGCGGGCCGTAGATCTCCAGCAGTCCGGCGGGGTCGGCCAGGTCGGCCTTGGTGAGGCAGAGCAGCGCGTCCATGCCCGCGTCCCGGGCGGCGACCAGGCAACGGTCGATCATCCCGGTCCGGGGCTCGGGATCGGCCAGCGCGGTGACCACCACCAGCTGCTCGGCGTTGGCGACGATGACGCGCTCGACGTCGTCGGTGTCGTCGGCGGTGCGGCGCAGGACGGACGTGCGGGGCTCGACCCTGACCACCCGGGCCAGCGCGTCGGGTTCGCCGGACACGTCGCCGACCAGGCCGACGGTGTCGCCGACGACCACGCCCTTGCGGCCGAGCTCACGGGCGCGCATGGCGGTGACCGCCACCTGCCTGCGCCGGCTGTGCCGCACCAGGCAGCGGTAGCGGCCGCGGTCCACGGCGATCACCAGTGCGGTGACCGCGTCCTCGTGGGCGGGCCGCTGTCGGGTACGCGGACGGGAACCGCGTCCGGGCCGCACCCGGACGTCGTCCTCATCGAGGTGTTTCCAGTGGCGTGCTATCTCACTGCTCCAGCATGTTCGTCCAGAGGTCGAGGAACTCCGGAAGGGTCTTGCCCACCGTGGCGGGATTCTCCACCTCGATGCCCGGTACGGCCAGCCCCAGGGTGGCCGCGGCCATCACCATCCGGTGGTCGTCATAGGTGTGGAAGACGCCGCCGTGCAGCGGCTTCGGCCGGATCTCCAGCCCGTCGGGCAGCTCCTCGGCGTCGCCTCCCAGGCGGGTGAGCTCGGCGACCAGCGCGGCGAGCCGGTCGGTCTCGTGGCCGCGGATGTGGGCGATGCCGGTGAACCGGGACGGGCCGTCGGCCAGCGCCGCGACCATGGCCAGCACCTGGGCCAGTTCGGGGGCGTCGGACAGGTCGGCCTCGATGCCGCGGATGCGCCCGGTGCCGCGCACGGTCAGGTCGCCGCCCGAGTAGGTGACCTCGCCGCCCATCCGGGGCAGCAGCTCCCGCAGGCGGTCGCCGGGCTGGGTGGTGACGGCCGGCCAGTCGCGCACCGTCACCGTGCCGCCGGTGACCAGGGCTGCGGCCAGGAACTGGGCGGCGTTCGACAGGTCGGGTTCGATCATGTACTCGCCGCCGCGCAGCGGCCCGGGGGCCACCCGCCAGACGTCGGGACCGGTCTCGACCGTCGCGCCCGCCTCGCGCAGCATCCGGACCGTCATCTCCAGGTGCGGGGTGGACGGCACCGGCGGCCCCTCGTGCCTGAGCTCTATGCCTCTGGCGTACCGGGGCGCGCTCAGCAGCAGCCCGGACACCAGCTGGGAGGAGCTCGAGGCGTCGATCGTCACGCTGCCGCCCTCGACCCCGCCGGTCCCGATCAGGGTGAAGGGGAGCAGGCCGCGCCCGCCGTCCTCGACGGTGACGCCGAGGGCGCGCAGCGCCTCCAGCAGCGGCCCCATCGGGCGGACCCGGGCGTGCGGGTCGCCGTCGAAGGAGATCTCGCCGTCGGCCAGGGCCGCCAGCGGCGGCACGAAGCGCATGACGTTGCCCGACAGGCCGCAGTCGACCGCGGCGGGCGCGGCGGGCGGGGCGGGGGTGACCGTCCAGTCGACGCCTTCGTCCTGCACCCCGATGCCCAGGGCGCGCAGCGCGGCGGCCATGAGCAGGGTGTCGCGGCTGCGCAGCGCGCCCCTCAGCACGCTGGGCTCCTCGGCCAGCGCGGCCAGGACCAGGGCGCGGTTGGTCATCGACTTGGAGCCGGGCAGGCGCACCACGGCCTTGACAGGCCCCCCGGATACAGGGGCGTTCCACCTCGTCATACCCTCAGCCTATCGGGAGGACCGTCAGGTCAAATCCCGGCAATGTGAGGACGATTACGGTTTGGCAGGGACTTTGGTCCTTGGGGGCTAAGGTTACTCTCGAGTAAATTTAGAGATGTAACTTTTGTCCTCCCTGGGAGGTGACGTGGACGAGCTGTTGCTCGCACGCCTTCAGTTCGGCGTGACGACGGTTTACCATTTCCTTTTCGTTCCGGTCACCATCGGCCTGTCTCTGCTGGTAGCGGTCCTGCAGACGGCCTGGTACCGCACCGGTAAGGAGCACTACAAGAAGGCCGCGAAGTTCTGGGGAAAGCTCTTCACCATCAACTTCGCCCTTGGCCTGGTCACGGGAATCGTGCAGGAATTCCAGTTCGGCATGAACTGGAGCGATTATTCCCGTTTCGTGGGTGACATCTTCGGCGCTCCGCTGGCGATCGAGGCGCTTCTCGCCTTCTTCCTGGAGTCGACCTTCCTCGGGCTGTGGATCTTCGGCTGGGACCGGATCCCCAAGAAGCTGCACCTGCTGAGCATCTGGCTGGTCGCGATCGGCACCATGCTGTCGGCCTACTTCATCCTGGCCGCCAACTCCTGGATGCAGAACCCGGTCGGCTACACCTACAACCCCGAGACCGGCCGCGCCGAGCTGGAGAGCTTCACCGCGGTCCTCACCAACGACGTCCTCAAGTGGACCTTCCCGCACACGATCTTCGGCTGCTGGGTCACCGGCGGGATCCTCATGATCGCGGTCGCGGCCTGGCACCTGGCCCGCAAGCGCAACAAGGACGTCATGGCCACCTCGCTGCGGCTCGGCCTGGTCACCACCCTCATCGGCACGGTCGGCTTCTTCGCCTCCGGCGACCTGCTGGGCAAGGTCATGACCGAGACCCAGCCGATGAAGATGGCGGCCGCCGAGGCCCTGTACGAGACCTCGGCCCCCGCCTCGTTCTCCCTGTTCACCATCGGCACCCTGGACGGCCGGGAACCGGTCTTCTCCCTCGAGGTGCCCTACGCGCTGTCCTTCCTGGGCACCGGCACCTTCGACGGGGAGGTCCAGGGCGTCAACGACCTCCAGGCCGAGTACGAGCAGAAGTACGGCCCCGGCGACTACCGGCCCTACATCCCGATCACCTACTGGGGCTTCCGGATCATGGTCGGCGCCGGCATGGCGATGGGCCTGATCGCGGTGCTCGGGCTCTGGCTGACCCGCAGGGGGCGGCTGCCCGACAAGCCGTGGATCTGGAAGCTCGCGATCTGGTCGGCGGTGCTGCCCTTCGTCGCCAACTCGGCCGGCTGGATCTTCACCGAGATGGGCCGCCAGCCCTGGCTGGTGTTCGGCCTGCTGAAGACCGAGTCCGGGGTGTCCCCCGAGGTCTCCGGCGGCACCGTGCTGACGTCGCTGCTGGTCTTCACCGCCCTCTACGGCGTCCTCGCGGTGGTCGAACTCGGCCTGATGCTCAAGTTCGCCAAGAAGGACCCCCCCGAGGAGCCGGAGCCCTCGGACGAGAAGTCCGCCGAAGAGCGCCAGCTCACCTTCGCTTACTAGGACGGATCCGATGCACCTCTACGACCTCTGGTTCATCGCCATCGCGGTCCTCTGGATCGGCTACTTCTTCCTGGAGGGCTTCGACTTCGGCGTCGGCATCCTCTCCCGCTTCCTGGCCCGGAACGAGACCGAGCGGCGAGTGACGATCAACACCATCGGGCCCGTGTGGGACGGCAACGAGGTGTGGCTGCTCACCGCCGGCGGCGCCACGTTCGCCGCGTTCCCCGAGTGGTACGCGACGCTGTTCAGCGGCTTCTACCTGCCGCTGCTGATCATCCTGCTGGCCCTGATCGTCCGGGCGGTGGCGTTCGACTACCGCGGCAAGGGCGAGACGGACCGCTGGCGGCGCAACTGGGACCACTGCATCTTCTGGGGCTCGCTCATCCCGGCGTTCCTGTGGGGCGTGGCCTTCGGCAACATCGTCCGGGGCGTGAAGCTGGACGAGGACCACCACTACGTGGGCACGTTCTTCGACCTGCTCAACCCGTACGCGCTGCTCGGCGGGCTGGTGACGCTGTCGCTGTTCACCTTCCACGGCGCGGTCTTCCTGGCGCTGAAGACCACCGGGGAGATCCGGACGCGCGCCAACCAGCTGTCGATCAAGCTCGGCGCGGTCGCGGCCGTCCTCGCGGTGGCCTTCCTGGTCTGGACCCAGGCCGAGCGGGGGACGGGCTGGACGCTCGCCACGTCCGTCCTGGCCGCGCTCTTCCTCGTCGGGGCGATCGCCGTGTCGTTCCGCGTCCGGGAGGGCTGGGCGTTCGTCCTGTCCGGTCTGACGATCATCGCGGCCGTCGCGACGCTCTTCCTCGGCCTGTACCCGGACGTCATGCCGTCCACGATCGCGCCGGAGAACAGCCTGACCGTGCAGAACGCGGCGGCCACGCCCAAGACCCTGGGCATCATGACCTGGGTGGCGGTGATCTTCCTGCCGCTGATCCTGCTCTACCAGAGCTGGACGTACTGGGTCTTCCGCAAGCGCATCGGCGTCGAGCACATCCCGGCGGCGGTGTGAGGCCGTTCGACCCGAGGCTGGCCAGGTACGCCCGTTCCACGGTGCCGTACCTGGCCACCTGCGTCCTGCTCGGCGCCCTCGGCGCGGCCTGCGTGATCGCCCAGTCCTGGCTGCTGGCCCACGCGATCGCCACGCTGACCGTGCCGCTGCTGCTCCTGGGCGTCTTCGCGCTGCGCGCGCTGCTCTCCTGGGCGCAGGAGATCGCCGCCCACCGCTCCTCCGCGGGCGTGAAGGCCGAACTGAGGGAGGCGGTCCTGAAGTCGGCGATCGACGGCGAGACGCCCCCGCGTTCGGGCTCCCTCGCAGCCCTCGTCACCCGCGGCGTGGACGCGCTGGACCCCTATTTCTCGCGTTACCTGCCGCAGCTCGTGCTGGCCGTGATCGTGCCCGTCTCGGTGCTGGTCGTGCTGTTCCTCGCCGACCCCGGCTCGGCGGCGATCGTCGCCGTGACACTGCCGCTGATCCCGATCTTCGGGGCGCTGATCGGCACGTACACCGAGGCCAGGACCAAGCGCCAGTGGCGCACGCTGGAGGCGCTGGCGGGGCACTTCGCCGACGTGGTCTCCGGACTGACGACGCTGAAGGTCTTCCGGCGCGCCGAGTTCCAGATCAAGGAGATCGAGAGGGTCTCGGGCGAGCACCGCAAGGCGACCATGAGGTCCCTGCGGATCGCCTTCATGTCCTCCCTGGCCCTGGAACTCGCCGCGACCCTCTCGGTGGCGATCGTGGCGGTGTCGGTCGGGCTGCGCCTGGTCCACGGGGGCATGGCCTTCGAGACCGCGCTGTTCGTCCTGATCCTCGCGCCCGAGGCCTACCTGCCGCTGCGCCTGGTCGGCACCCACTTCCACGCGGCCCAGGAGGGCCTGGCCGCGGCGGAGGAGATCTTCTCCTCCCTCGGCGGGGAGCGCCCGGGCCCGACCGCACCGGCTCCCCGCGGCACCGGGGCGCCGCGGGTGGACATCCGCTCACTGGTCGTCCGGGAGGGCCTGGCCCCGGCGACCCTCACCCTGGAGCCCGGCCAGACCACCGCGCTGGTCGGACCGTCCGGAGCGGGGAAGTCCAGCCTGGTCGCGGCCCTGCTGGGCTTCACCCGGCCGGCCTCGGGACGGATCGGCGTGGACGGCACGGACCTGGCCCCCGAGACCGACTGGGCGGCCTGGCGCGAGCAGATCGCCTGGATGCCGCAGAGCCCCTACCTCTTCCCCGGGACCGTCGCCGAGAACATCGCGATCGCCGTCCCCGGCGCCTCCGAGAAGGCGGTGCGCGCCGCGGCGGAGGCCACCGGCGTCCTCGGCTACACCACCCTGGACGCGCCGCTGGGGGAGGAGGGGCACGGACTGTCGGCCGGGCAGGCCCAGCGCATCGCCCTGGCCCGCGTCCACCTGCGCTGCGCGCTCCTGGACGTCCGACTGGTCCTGCTCGACGAGCCCACCGCCCATCTGGACCCGGCCACCGAACTGGACCTCAGAGAGGCCCTCGAACCCATGACCCGCGACCGCACCACCCTGCTGATCACCCACCGCCGCGCCCTGGCGGCGCACGCCGACACCATCGTGGAGTGCCGGCCAGGACCGAGCCTCGCCGCCGCGGGAGCCGGGCCATGAAGGGCATCGGGACGCGGCTGGCGCTCGGCGCCCTGCTCGGGGCGGCCACGCTGATCTGCGGGATCGGCCTGATGGCCACCTCCGGCTGGCTGATCTCCCGCGCCTCCCAGCAGCCGCCGGTGCTGTACCTGATGGTGGCGATCGTCTCGGTGCGGGCGTTCGGGATGGGCAGGGCGGTGCTGCGCTACGCCGAACGCCTCGTCTCCCACGACGCCGCGCTGCGGCTGCTGTCACGCACCCGCGTGCGGGTGTTCGAGAAGCTCATCGAACTGGCCCCCGGACGGCTGGGGGCCTCAGAGACCCTCGGCCTGGTCGTCTCCGGCGTCGACGGCACCGCCGACCGCTGGCTGCGCGCCCGGCTGCCCATGGCGAGCGCGGCCCTGGCCGGCCTGGCCGCCGTCGCGCTGCAGTCCTGGCTGCTGCCCCCGGCGGGACTGGTCCTGCTCGCCGGGCTGCTCGTGGGCGGGATCGCCGCACCCTGGCTGGCGGGACGGGCGGCGAAGCGGGCCGCCGTCCGCGAGGCGCGCGGCCGCGACGAGATGTCGGCGCTGACCGCCCAGACCCTGCGAGGGCTGCCCGAACTGCTGGCCTACGGGGCGGCGCCCGGCAGGCTCGACCAGATCAGGCGCGCCGACGAGGAGCTGAACCGGGCGGCGGGCCGCTCGGCCTGGTCCCTCGGCCTGGCCACGGCCCTGACCACCCTGGCCTGCTGCGCGTCCGTCTTCGGCTCGCTGGCCCTGGCGGTCCCCGCGGCCCGGGCGGGGGATCTCGACGTCCTGCTGGTGGCGGTCCTGGTGCTCACCCCGCTCGCCGCGTTCGAGGCGGTCACCGCGCTCTCGGCGGGGGCCCAGCAGCTGCTGCGCTCCCGCGCCGACGACGAGCTGCTGGACCGGGTCCTGCGGGCCGAACCGCCGGTCCGGGAGCCCGAGGCCCCCGGGGGCGAGCCCGAGGGCACCGCGATCACCGTCCACGGCCTGGACGTCCGCTGGCCCGACGCCGACGAGGACGCGCTGACGGGGTTCGACCTCGACCTCCCGCCGGGCCGCAAGGTCGCGCTCTTCGGGGCCAGCGGCTCGGGCAAGTCCACCCTCGCCGCAGCCCTCCTGCGGTTCGTGGAGTACCGGGGGAGCATCACCCTGGGCGGCGTGGAGCTGAGGGACCTGCCCGCCGACCGGGTCCGCGGGCTGATCGGCCTGTGCGCCCAGGACGCCCACGTCTTCGACACCACCGTCGCCGAGAACATCCGGCTGGCCCGCCCCGGCGCGTCCGACGAGGAGGTCGCCGGGGTCATGCGCCGCGCCGGCCTGGACGGGCTGCCGCCGGACCGGCGGGTGGGCGAGCACGGCGCGTCGGTCTCCGGCGGGGAGCGGCAGCGCATCGCGCTGGCCCGCGCCCTGCTGGCGGACTTCCCCGTCCTCATCCTGGACGAGCCGGACGCCCACCTGGACGTGGATACCGCCGACCGGGTCCTGACCGACCTGCTCACGGCGGCGGGGGACCGCACCGTCCTGCTGATCACCCACCGCCCCGGAATCCCGGGCGCGGACCCCGTCCTGGGCCACGTGGACGAGGTCCTCACCCTGGTCCAGGGGGACTCACCTGAAACCGTCGCCGCCGCTGCATAGGCTGGAGGCATGTGCGGGCGTTACGCGACGGCGCGATCGCGCCAGGAGCTCCTGGAGGAGTTCCACATCGAGGTGGACGAGACCTGGGGCCAGGACGGCCAGGACCTGCTGAGGGCCGACTACAACGCCGCCCCGACCAAGCAGCTCCCCGCCGTGCTGGAGCGGGCGGAGCCGACGGCGGAGGAGAGCACCCCCGTCCGCCGCCTGCGCATGCTGCGCTGGGGGCTGGTCCCGTCCTGGGCCAAGGACCCCTCGATCGGCAACCGGATGATCAACGCGCGGGTGGAGACCGCGGACGAGAAGCCCTCCTTCCGCCGCGCGTTCGCCAAGCGCCGCTGCCTCCTGCCCGCCGACGGCTACTACGAGTGGTACACGGGGGAGGACAAGAAGAAGCAGCCCTTCTTCATCACCCCCAAGGACCACGGCATCCTGCCGCTGGCGGGCCTGTACGAGCTGTGGAAGTCGCCCGAGGACGAGTGGGTGTGGACGTTCACCATCCTGACCACCCAGGCGGTGGACCAGGTGGGCCACATCCATGACCGCATGCCGATGACGGTCACCGATCCGGACGCCTGGCTGGACCCCGGCTTCAAGGATCCGAAGTCCGTGCTGGTCCCCGCGATGTCCGGGGAGCTGGAGGCCTTCCCCGTCTCCAAGGCGGTGGGGAACGTGAGGAACAACGGCCCCTCCCTGATAAAGCCCCTTTCCCACGGGAACGACGAGGGGGAAGCCCTGTTCTGAGCGAGCAGGCTCCCCGCGGCGGCCGCCGGCACGGCTTCACCGGTGGGCGCACGAGAGACCGGAGTCCTGCTCGTCGAGATCGGGACGTCCGGGGCCCGGACCCCGGACGTAGGAGTCGAAGGGGTGGCGCACCGGGGCGATCACCGGTGAGCGGGGCGGGCGCGGACGGAGCGAGGCGGGCGGTGGAGAGGAGGGGTAGGGCTTGGGCTTCAGGCCGGGGAAGTGCCGGGGGCACCAGGTGCGGAGACGGCCCGCGATCTCCTTGGCGGGGCGGCCCTTCAGCGCCCGCAGGGCGGGGACGGAGGAGGAGAGCGCCGCTTCCTCCGCGGCCCTGCTCTGAACGGCCGCCTCGGCACGGTGGCCCGTCTGGCGCAGGGCCGTCGCCTGGATGAGGGCGCTGCAGGCGGTCTGGGCGGCGCCGTCCGTTCCCGGGGGAAGGGGGGCGGCGGGGTCCGTGGGCTTTTCGGATGGTTCCCTGCCGGAACGTCCGGTGGGGTCGACGGGGGTCCTGGTGACCGTCACGGTGACCGTGACGGGAGGCGGGGCGGCCGGACGGGCGTCCGGGGGCTGCGGCCGGGAGGCGGTGAAGGACTTGAGCCAGGCGCCCAGGGCGAGCAGCAGGAAAACGGCGGCCAGAAGGAGACAGCCCAGGAGGAGCCTGCGGGTGAAGGTACGGGCGGGATCGCGGTAGGGCTGGTGCACGATTCGCTCCCTGGGCGCGTGGCCACCTCCGTGGCCACCTCGTTGAAGGCCAGGTCGTCAGCCGAGGTGATAGAAGAATGGCTACCCAGGGTCATGGAGGGTCACACGCCGGAGAGCTGGGGGGCGTGAGATTCTCCCGGGAGAAGAACGGTCACCAGCGGTAGGTGCGGCGTTCCAGGACGGTGCCGAGCGATTCCACCACGGCCGGGTCGTACTCCGAGACGGAGTCCAGCCGCAGCCGCTCCAGGACCGCGGCGGCGCGGTCCCGGTCGGTGGAGTCGCCGACCAGGTCGTCATAGGCGTTGGCCACCTTGATGATGCGGCCGGCCAGCGGGGGGGCGGGATCGGCCGAGTAGGGGTCGGACTGGCAGCGCACGATGTGGGCGACCCTGTCCAGCACCCCGGTCTGCTCGATGACGTTCGCGCCCAGCTCCGCGATCCGGCGCTGTTCGGTGGGGGAGGCGAACACGGTCGCCCCGCCGGGGATCGGGTCGGGCAGCGAGAGCTGCCCGATGTCGTGCATGAGCGCCGCGTACTCCAGCTCCAGCGACTGCTCCTCGGTCATGCCCAGCTCGCGGCTCATCGCCACGGCCAGCCTGCTGACCCTGCGCGAGTGCCCCGTCTCGACGTACCCGCCCACCTCGGTGACCCGCGACAGGGCGCGTACCGTCTGCAGGTAGGTGGTGCGCACCGCCGCGTAACGGCGGAAGGCGAACTGGGTGGTGAGGATCGGCGCGGTGAACAGCAGCAGCGCGGCCAGCCCCATGACCGACGTGGCGACCGCGATGAGCATGCCCGTCGCGGTCTTGGCCGCGCACAGCAGCACGCCCGCGCGGAACTCGTCGAGGAAGGCGATGCCGAACCGGACGCGGACGGCCTCCGCGCGGATCGCCGCGGCGACCACCATGTCGGAGCAGCCCGCCGCGCACGCGATGACCGTCATCAGGCCCAGCGCCGTCCACCATTCGCCGAGGGTGAGCCGCTCGTCGAACAGCAGCCCCGTCAGCGGGCGGAACAGGAACGCCACCGCCGCGGCCACGACCAGCCTGCGGGCCATCGCGTCGAGCTGGGGGGAGCGGCCGACCGCGATGTGCGGCAGGGTGCCGGCGAACATGCCGGCCGCCGTCACCGCCACCACCTGCAGCGCGGAGTAGGTGACGGGCTCGCCGCCGACGCTCAGCAGCATGCCGTAGCCGAGTGCTCCGGCGGTGCTGATCGGCGCGACCTCGCGCCCGCCCGGCATGTTCATCCGGAACAACTCGCCCAGCGCGATGAGCGCGCCGAAGATGACGGCGGGCTTGGGCTCGTCCACCGTTCCCGCCGCGGCCAGCGAGACCGCCGCCGCGACGGTCAGCGTCGCGGCCGCGCCGAGCAGCACCAGCTGGGCGGAGTCCAGATGCTGCCAGGCGGGTTTCTCACGTGCCACCTGAAGGCGGCTGCCGGTCACCATGGTTTCTCGCCCATCACCTTCAGCGGAGCGCTCGGATCGTCGTGGTCCTGCCGGGTGGTCTGGACGTGCTCGCCTTCGGGCACGACCACCGGCTTCGGCGGGTCCCAGGGCGTCTTCTCCAGCGCCCGCAGGAACGCCTCGACCATCTGCGGGTCGAAGTCGGTGCCGCTGCACTTGCACAGCTCGGCGACGCCCTCCTCGACGGAGCGCGCCGGACGGTAGGACCGGGTGGAGGTCATCGCGTCGAAGGCGTCGGCCACCCCGATGATGCGGGCGAACTCCGGGATCTCGTCCCCGGCCAGCCCCATCGGGTAGCCGCGCCCGTTGAGCTTCTCGTGGTGGTACATGATGCCTTTCAGCGCCTCGTCCAGGAAGCCGATCTCCTGGACGATCTCGAGCCCGCGCATCGGGTGGAGCTGGATCGCCGCGAACTCCGCCTCCGACAGCGGCCCGTCCTTCTGCAGCACCTTGGTGGGGACGCCGAGCTTGCCGACGTCGTGCAGCATCCCGGCGAACCGGATGGCCTCCAGCCGCGCCGGGCTCATGCCGATCTCCTCGGCGATCATCACCGCGCCGCGCGACACCCGTTCGCTGTGCCCCCGGGTGTAGTAGTCCTTGGTCTCCACCGCCTGGCACAGCGCGGCGAGCGTGGCCTCGTGGGCGCGCTGCTGGTCGCGGGTCTGGGCGAAGGCCCACCGCGCGACGAACAGCGGCAGCAGCACCAGCACCGGGGCGAACATCCCGATGGCCTGGTAGACCCCGGCGATGAGCAGCCCGAACGAGCCGTACCCCAGCAGCCCCGGGGTGAGCCGCCGGATCTCGTCGATGAGCGCGCGCACGGTGGCCTGCCTGCTCAGCAGCAGGATGCCGCCGACCATCATCAGGTTGCAGGCGACGTAGGCGACGAGCGCGCCGAGGAACGGCAGCAGCTCCAGGTCGACGGCGGGCCGCCAGTGGGCGTGCGGGCTGAGCAGCTCGTAGACGGTTCCGGCGATGTACCCGCACAACACGAACTGCGCGGCGTTGTAGACGCGCTTGATGAGGGCGACGCGCTGGAAGGCGGCGATGGCGCACGCGCCGACGAGGGCCGCGCCGTCGGGCCCGAGCAGGACCACGGACGCCAGCGACGCCGAGAAGCTGAGGGAGACCCTGGCCCGCTCCAGGTTGAGCAGGGCGGGGGCGGAGTCGCAGATGAGGAACAGCGCCGCCAGGACGACGAGGGTCGACCGGCGGACGTCGTCGTAGGAACCGGTGGACAGGACGAAGGCCGCGCTCGCGACCACCGTGCCGACATACCCCCAGGCGGCGGGGGGAAGACCGGGAAGTCCGCGCATGTCGCCGCCTCTCGGGACTCGCTCTGGGGCTCGGATGAACCGTGGCGCCTCCTGGCTGGAAGCGCCGCCGGCCGCTCAGACCCAGGAAACACCCATGGGTTCGGTCAGCAGCACCGTCACGGTCGCCGCCGCGTAGAGCGTGACGAACGTCAAGTACCTGAGCATGGTCGTTCTCCCCCCGAAGAAGATCCGGGGAATTCCCCCGGATCTGGTACCTTGCTCCCCGCCACTGGCCGGTTAGCCCCAAGACTAACCAACGTGACGTTGCTCCCACAGCGACACGAAAAAACGAGAGCAAAGCGTGAACTGATCGTCACGCAATGTTGAGCGATCTACCGGCCGCGCGCCCACGCGACCGTGGCGGCGAGCCCCTCCTCCAGCGGTGTGCGCGGCTTCCAGCCGAGCCCGGCCAGCGCGGGCGCCGGGTCGAGCGCCATCGCGGGCAGGTCGCCGAGCCGGAACGGCGCGGTGTCCGGTCGGTCCGGCGCGCCCGCGGCCTCGGCGACGAGGGTGTGCAGCCGGCGGTCGGAGGTCTGCACGCCGGTGCCGATGTTGAAGCGTTCGCCCGAGCCCGTCTCCAGCGCCCTGACGTAGGCGTCGACGACGTCGGCGACGTACACGTAGTCGCGGGTGTTGCTTCCGTCGCCGTACACGATGGTCGGGCGGCCCTCCAGCAGCGCGGCGGTGAAGATGGAGATGACGCCCGCCTCGCCCTCCGGGGTCTGGCGCGGGCCGTAGACGTTGGCCAGCGCCAGCGTCGTGTAGTCCAGCCCGTGCAGTTCGCGGTAGGCCTTCAGGTAGATCTCGCCGGTCGTCTTGGACGCGGCATAGGGGGACTTGGGGCGCAGTTCGGCGTCCGCGCCGACGGGCAGAGAATCGGGGACGCCGTAGACCGCGCAGCTGGAGGTGAAGACCGTCTTGCGGGATCCCGCGGCCCGGGCCGCCTCCAGCACGTTGACGGTGCCGACGACGTTGGTGCGGGCGTCCAGCAGCGGGTCGGACACGCTGACCCTGACGCTCACCTGGGCCGCCAGATGGCAGATGACCTCGGGGGAGCGGGACGCCGCGAGTCGGCTCAGGGCCGGGTCGGCCACGTCGAGATCGTGGAACTCGACCCGGTCGGTGAGGTTGTCCCTGCGCCCGGAGGCGAGATTGTCGACGGCGATGACTTCATGTCCGTCGGCCAGGAGCCGGTCCACGAGATGTGAGCCGATGAAGCCGGCCGCGCCGGTGACGAGGATGCGCACCCGCGCAAGCCTACTGCTCCGACTCCAGGGGTGGAGGCGAGGCCAGCAGTTGCTCGATGCGGCCCAGGACCTTGGCCTTCAGGTCGGTGGGCACCGGGTCGCAGCCGCAGGACTTGCCGACCAGCTTCTTCACCGACTCCTCGAGCCCGTACTCGCGCAGGCAGGGCCCGCACTCGTCCAGGTGCTGCTGGATCTCGGCGCAGCCCACGTCCTCGAGTTCGCCGTCGATGTAGGTGTAGACCCTGGCCAAGACCTCGGTACACGGGGTCTGGTGCTCGTTTCCACAGCTCATTGCGAACCCTCCCGAGTGAGGCCTCGTTCGACGGCGTAGTCCTCCAGCATGGAGCGCAGCTGCCGCCTGCCCCGGTGCAGCCGCGACATGACCGTGCCGATGGGGGTGTTCATGATGTCGGCTATCTCCTTGTAGGAGAAGCCCTCGACGTCGGCGAGGTAGACGGCGATGCGGAAGTCTTCGGGCAGCTCCTGCAGAGCCCTCTTGACGTCGGAGTCCGGCAGGTGCTCCAGCGCCTCGGCCTCGGCGGACTTCAGGCCGCTGGAGGTGTGCGACTCGGCACGGGCCAGCTGCCAGTCCTCGATGTTCTCGGTGCCGGTGTTCTTGGGTTCCCGCTGCTTCTTGCGGTAACTGTTGATAAAAGTGTTGGTAAGGATGCGGTAAAGCCACGCCTTGAGATTCGTCCCCTCCTTGAACTGGTGGAAGGAGGCGAAGGCCTTGGCGAAGGTCTCCTGGACGAGGTCCTCCGCGTCCGCGGGGTTGCGGGTCATCCGCAGCGCGGCCGGATAGAGCTGGTCCAGGAAGGGCAGCACATCTCGCTGGAAGCGCTCGCTGCGCTGGGCCATCGTCTCGGTGGAGCCCGGTACTGTACCCACCCCCTGAGAAGGAACCGGTGCACGCTGAGAAGGAACCGGTGCACGATCTTGCGGATACGACAATAGCCGTCCGCCCCGCCCTTCACCGTCACGGACCCCTGCGAGTACCGGCATTGACCACCTCTCACGCGATGTACCTTCGAGGCAACATCGAAATGCGGATGCACATTCCCGGAAGATGACCCTTCCCGATGCGGTCCAGGGGTGACGAGACGGCCGGTACGGGGAAGGATGACCCGTACACGTAGACAGGAGTCCCCCTTTTGCTGCCGCTACCGGGCAGATCCCCCGCTCTCAGCCAGGATCAAGATCAAGACGAGCTGTCGGGCTACTGGGCGTTCTACCAGGCCGTGGCCTCCGCCCAGCTGGCGCGCTGGCTTCCCCGGCGCAGTTCCACGATCCTGGACGTGTCGGGAGGGGAGAGCCGGTCGGCGCGGCAGGCCGCGGAGGCCGGGCACCACGTGCTGGAGGTGGTCACCACCCCGGAGGCGGCCGCGGACGGCCCCCAGCGGATCGTGGCCGACCCGTCCACCCTCGACTTCCTGGTCGACGGCAGCATGGACGCGGTGATCGCCGAGGACGGGGTGCTCTCCCGCTGCCTGGCCACCGAGGAGACGGTCCAGGAGATCGCCCGGGTGCTGCGGCCCGGCGGCAGGCTGCTGCTGTGCGTCGACTCGCTCACCCTGGGCCTGGCGGTGCTGGCCGAGCAGAACCTGTGGCCGCACCTGTCGGACGTGCCGCGCGCCGAGGTGGTGCTGGTGCCCTGGCCGGACGGGACGATCACCCGCTGCTTCTGGTCGGACCAGGTACGGGAGTTCCTGACGGAGGCGGGCCTGGAGGTGGAGTGGATCAGGCCGCGCACGGTGGTGTCGCCCTCCACCGCGGAGCACGTGCTGAGCCAGGACCCGCAGGCGTTGTCCCGGCTGGTGCGCACCGAGCTGCAGACCCCCTACGACTGTCGCGTCGAGGACGAGTCGGTCGGGATCCATCTGCTGGCGAGCGCGATCAAGACGGCCGAGACGGCCAGGAGACGGTGACGCGCGCCACAAATTTCACGGGCGTCGTTTTGTCGGTCGGCTCGATCCCCGGGGCCCCGCCGCCTCGATAGGTTCGGGAGATCCGTTGATCGCGGACGGGCCCGCCGCGCCGGCCGGGCCGGGGGGATGCCGAGCGAAGGGAGCCGTCGTGGCCGAGGTCCGCGCGGAACTGGTGTCGAACGTCTGGAAGGTGCTGGTCTGTGAGGGGGCGGCGGTGGCCGAGGGCGAGCCCCTGGTCATCCTGGAGTCCATGAAGATGGAGATCCCGGTCCTGGCCGAGGAGGGCGGCACCGTGACCAGGGTCGCGGTGGACGAGGGCGACGTGATCCAGGAGGGCGATCTCATCGCGGTCGTCGAGTAGGCATCGAGTAGGTTGTCCGGCTATGGAGACGTACTGCGAGCACTGCGGCGAGCCGGGTGAGCACCCCGCCTGCCGTCAGGCACTGCGGCTGGAGCCGCCCCGTTTCTGCGCCCGCTGCCGCCGCCGCATGGTGGTGCAGGTGACACCCCGCGGCTGGACCGCCCGCTGCGTGGAGCACGGCACCCTGACCTCGGCCTGAACCGCCCGAACCCGGGTTACAAGCCGGACGCCTGTTTTCTGTGGGATTCCGCGAGGTGGCCGTCGAGGCCCGGGGTCTAGTGTCGGGGCCGTGAGTGTGCTCATCGTCACCGGAACCGATACCGGAGTCGGAAAGACCGTGGTCACCGCGGCCCTGGCCGCGCTGGCCGCGGCCCGCGGGGCGTCCGTCGCGGTGGTGAAGCCGGCCCAGACCGGAGTGGGCCCCGAGGAGCCCGGCGACGTTCAGGAGGTCCGGCGGCTGGCCGCCGTCACCGACCTGCACGAGGTCGCCCGTTTCCCCGATCCGCTGTCGCCCGCCGCCGCGGCCCGGGTCAGCGGACTGCCCCCGGTCCAGCTGCCCCAGGTGGCCGGGCTGGTCGGCGAGCTGGCCCACACCCGGGACCTGGTGCTGGTCGAGGGCGCGGGCGGGCTGCTGGTGCGCTTCGACGAGGAGGGCAACACCATCGCCGACCTGGCCCGCTGGCTGGGCGCGGCGATCGTGGTGACGGCCAGGCCCGACCTGGGCACCCTCAACCACACCGCGCTCACCCTGGAGGCGATGGCGCACCGCGGAGTCCAGCTCGCCGGGCTGGTCGTCGGATCCTGGCCCGCCGAGCCCGACCTGGCGCAGCGCTGCAACCTCCGCGACCTGGAGACGCTGGCCGCCCGGCCGCTGGCGGGGGTGCTGCCGTCGGGCGCGGGAGCCCTGCCGGCCCCCGAGTTCCTGCTCGCCGCGCGCGCTGGGCTGTCCCCGGCGTTCGGCGGGATCTTCGACGCTGGTACTTTCCGAGAGACCCACCAGAAAGGCACAACCCCGTGACTGACATCCTGACGATCGCCAGGCAGCAGGTGCTGGAGGAGGGCCGGGGGCTCGACCGGGCGCAGGCCCTGGAGTGCCTCTCTCTCCCCGACGAGCGGCTGGAGGAGCTGCTCGGACTGGCCCACGAGGTGCGCATGCGCCACTGCGGCCCCGAAGTCGAGGTCGAGGGCATCATCTCGGTGAAGACCGGCGGCTGCCCCGAGGACTGCCACTTCTGCTCGCAGTCCGGCCAGTTCTCCTCGCCGGTGCGGGCCGCCTGGCTGGACATCCCCTCGCTGGTCGAGGCGGCCAAGGAGACGGCCAAGACCGGCGCCACCGAGTTCTGCATCGTGGCCGCCGTGCGCGGGCCCGACGAGCGGCTGATGGACCAGGTGAGGAAGGGCATCGAGGCGATCAACGCCGAGGTGGACATCCAGATCGCCTGCTCCCTCGGGATGCTCACCCAGGAGCAGGTCGACGCGCTGGCCTCCTGGGGCGTGCACCGCTACAACCACAACCTGGAGACCGCGAAGTCGCACTTCTCCAAGGTCGTCACCACCCACACCTGGGAGGAGCGCTGGGACACCCTCCAGATGGTCCGCGAGGCCGGCATGGAGGTCTGCTGCGGCGGCCTCATCGGCATGGGCGAGACCCTGGAGCAGCGCGCCGAGTTCGCGGCCCAGCTCGCCGAGCTGGACCCGCACGAGGTGCCGCTGAACTTCCTCAACCCCCGTCCGGGCACCCCGTTCGAGTCGTTCCCGCTGGTCGAGGGCGCCGAGGCGCTGAAGACCATCGCCACCTTCCGGCTGGTGCTGCCGCGCACGATCCTGCGCTACGCCGGCGGCCGCGAGCTGACCCTCGGCGACCTGGGCACCAGGGAGGGCCTGCTCGGCGGGATCAACGCGATGATCGTCGGCAACTACCTGACGACGCTGGGCCGGGACGCGGACCGGGACCTCGACCTGCTGACCGACCTCAAGATGCCGATCAAGGCGCTCAGCCAGACTCTGTAGGGCCTCAGGCGTCCGGGGACGCCCGTTCTTCCACGAAAAGCCCGCCAGGGCGACCCCGGACCCGGGTCGGTCGACCGCAGCGAAGCGAGGACCGGCTGTCGCCTTCGCGGGGGTCCGGGGGTCGCCCCTCAGATGGACGGGACGCTCAGCCGCCGGGACGGCGCAGCCGGGTGACGAACTTGTAGCGGTCGCCCCGGTAGAACGACTGGGCCCACTCCACGGGCTCGCCCGAGGTGTCGAAGGACTGCCGGGAGATCAGCATCAGCGGCAGCCCGACGTCGACGCCGAGCACCTGCGCGTCGTACGGGGTGGCCAGCACCGTCTCGATCGTCTCCTCGGCCTCGGCCAGGTGCACGTCGTAGGCGGCGGCGAGCGTCTCGTACAGCGACAGGTTGCGGGACAGCTCCTTGCGCAGGCCGGGGAACCGGCGTGCGGGCAGGTGCGTGTAGTCGATCGACATGGGGTCGCCGTCGGCCAGCCGCAGCCGGTGGATGCGCAGCACCCGGCCGCCGGGCCTGATGCCCAGCAGCGACGCGAGCCGCTCGTCGGCGGTCAGGTACGCCACGTCCAGGATCTTGGTCTCCGGGCGGAGGCCGTGGTGGCGCATGTCCTCGGTGTAGCCGACCAGCTGGAGCTGGTGGGGCACCTTGGGCTTGGCCACGAAGGTGCCCTTGCCCTGGATGCGCTGCAGCCGCCCTTCGACCACCAGCTCGGCCAGCGCCTGGCGCACCGTGGTGCGGGAGGTGCCGTACCGTTCGGCCAGGGTGCGCTCGGGTGGCAGCGGGCTGCCCGGGGGCAGCGAGGTGATCAGCTCGACGAGCAGTTCCTTGAGCCGGTAGTACTTCGGGATCCGCGGAGCGCTCGCCAAAGGCGAGCCCGGGCTCTGCGGCCTGCCGGGAAGCGGGCCGAGCCCGAAATCACCTAGGGCGTGTTCGGCTGTCAACGAATCTCCTTGTTCACCGCCGGTTTGGCTCGATGTTACGCGAGCAGATTACGGGGCCACATCCTGGGCGACCGCACGCAGTCCCTGGTCGAGACCTGTGAGTTCCGCCTCGTTGAGGCTCGCCCGTGCGGTGATCCTCAAACACGCGCGGCCCGCGGGCACCGAGGGTGGCCGGAAACAGCCAACCCTCAGTCCTCTTTCCGCGCAGATCTCGGCCCCGCGCAGCGCCGCCTTGGCCTCCCCGAGGAACACCGGGACGACCGCGGCGTCGGGGACGGAGCTCTCCAGCCCGTGCGACTCGGCGATCTTGACGATGGCGCGGGCGTTGGCGCGGGCCCGCCCGGGCAGCTCGGGGGACGACTCGATGACGTCCAGCGCGGCCAGCGCCGCCCCCAGCGCCGCCGGGTTCAGCCCGGTGTCGAAGATCATCGTCCGGCCGGTGTCGACCAGGGTCTCGATCACCTCGGGCGCGCCCAGGACCGCTCCTCCCTGCGAGGCCAGCGACTTGGACAGGGTGAGGGTGAGCACCACGTCGGGCTCTCCGGCCAGTCCCGACGCCCAGGCCGCGCCCCGGCCGTGCTCGCCGACGACGCCCAGGGCGTGCGCCTCGTCGATCACCAGCAGCGCCCCGTACCTTCGGGCCAGCCGGTGCAGCTCGGCCAGCGGCGCCAGGTCGCCGTCCACGGAGAAGACGGCGTCGGTGACGACCAGCGCGTGCTCCTCGGAGCGCTCCCTGAGGGCCTGCTCGACGGCGGCGGTGTCCCGGTGCGGGGCTATCCGCACCCGCGCGCGGGACAGCCGGCAGGCGTCCACGATCGAAGCGTGGTTGACCTGGTCGGACACCACCAGCGTGCCCGGCCCGGAGAGCGTCGCCACGGCCCCCAGATTGGCCAGGTAGCCGGAGGAGAAGGTCAGGCCCGCCGCGGCGCCGCAGAACGCGGCCAGGCGCTCGTCGAGCTCGGCGTGCAGCCGGGTGGTGCCGGTGACCAGGCGCGAACCGGTGGAGCCCGTGCCGTACTCGCGGACGGCCCGGACGGCGCCCTCGATCAGCCGCGGGTCGCGGGACAGCCCGAGGTAGTCGTTGGAGGCCAGGTCGATCAGGCCGTCGTGGTCGGCGCTCCGCGGCCGCAGCCTCCGCCGCAGCCCGTCCCGCTCCCGCCGCTCGGTCGCCTCGCGCAGTCGCTTCAAGGGGTTCACCTGCCCATCCTCCCAGGCGGCCCTGCTGCGATGATGGGCAGGTGCCTACCCTGTCCGATCTCGTCCGTCAGCAGACCGACCTCGACCAGCAGGACCTGGAGTGGCTGCACTCCCTGGTCTCGGACTGGCAGCTGCTGGCCGACCTGTCCTTCGCCGACCTGGTGCTGTGGGTGCCGCAGCGCGACCCGCGCCATCCGGTGAGTCCTGAGGAGTGGCCTCCGCGCACGGTGGAGGGCTGGGTGTGCGTGGCGCAGATGCGCCCCACCACCGGGCCGACCGCCTACCCCGACGACCTGGTCGGCAAGATCGTCCGGACGGGCAGGCGCGGGCTCATCGACGTGGCCTGGCGGGAGCGCCGCATCGTCAGGGAGGGCGACCCGGAGTGGGGGAGCGGCATCCCGGTCCGGGAGGAGTCGATCCCGATCCTGGCCCGCAGGGGCGACCAGGCCAAGATGATCGGGGTGATCCAGCGCAGCACCAACCTCAGCTCCGCGCGCACCCCCTCCCGGCTGGAGCTGACCTACCTGCAGAGCGCCAGCGACCTGGCCCAGATGATCTCCGAGGGCCGGTTCCCGGTGCCGGGCGCCGAGCCCAACCTCATCCGTTCGCCCAGGGTCGGTGACGGGCTGCTGCGGGTGGACCTGGCGGGCCGGGTCGTCTACGCCAGCCCCAACGCCCTGTCGGCCTTCCGTCGGCTGGGCCTGGCCACCGACCTGGTCGGCGTGCACCTGGGCGAGACCGCGGACCGGCTGACCGCCGACGGCACGCCGATGGACGAGTCGCTGGTCGGCGTGCTCAGCGGCAAGGCCGACCGCGAGGTCGAGATCGAGTCCAACGGCTCGGTGGTGCAGCTGCGGATGATCCCGCTCATCATCTCCGGGGAGCGCATCGGCTCGATCGCGCTCATGCGCGACGTCACCGAGCTGCGCTGGCGCGACCGCGAGCTGATGAGCAAGGACGCCACCATCCGCGAGATCCACCACCGGGTGAAGAACAACCTGCAGACGGTCGCGGCGCTGCTGCGGCTGCAGGCGCGGCGGCTGCGCATCCCCGAGGGCAGGGCGGCGCTGGAGGAGGCGGTGCGCCGGGTCGGCTCGATCGCCATCGTGCACGAGACCCTCTCGCACACCCCCGACGAGCTGATCGACTTCGACGACATCGCCGACCGGGTGATCGCCATGTCGGGGGAGGTGATGGCGGTGGAGACCCGGGTGCACCCCAAGCGGCGCGGCAACTTCGGGGTGCTGCCCGCGGCGATCGCCAGCCCGATCGCGATGATCCTCACCGAACTGCTGCAGAACGCGCTGGAGCACGGGCTGGCGCGGCGGGGCGGCACGCTGGAGGTGCTGGCCTCGCGCACCGAGGGGCGGCTGCGGCTGGTGGTCTCCGACGACGGAGTGGGCCTGCCTCCGGGTTTCGACCCGGAGAAGGCCGACAGCCTGGGCCTGCAGATCGTCCGCACGCTCACCGAGAGCGAGCTGGGCGGCACCCTGGAGTTCGGGGAGCGGCCCGGCGGCGGCACCGAGGTCACCCTGGACCTGCCGCTGGGCCAGAACGCCCCCAGATAGCCGTAACGCTTCTGAGAGACCGTAGGTCTGTCAGAAGCGTCGACTGGTCCGCGTCCCGGGAGGGGTCCCGGAGGTTCCAGGCCCCTTGTGAAAGTCCCGAGAAAAGCCGAGGAGAAGTGAACCGGCGGGGAGCCCGGCGCGTCCTACTCCTGGGAAATGCGCTTTGGAAAGGGCGGTACGACTAGACGGAGGCGTTCATGTTGGCGCGGGTGCGGGCACGGGCCGCGCGGCGCTTGAGGGCGCGGCGCTCGTCCTCGCTCATGCCGCCCCAGACCCCGGCGTCCTGGCCGGACTCCAGAGCCCAGCGGAGGCAGCCGGCGGACACGTCGCACTTGCGGCAGACCTGCTTGGCCTCTTCGATCTGCAGCAGGGCCGGGCCGGTGTTTCCGATCGGAAAGAACAGCTCGGGGTCCACGTCACGGCAGGCTGCGCGGTGGCGCCAGTCCATGCGTCCACTCCTTCTCGAAATGAAACTTAGTGAAGTGTTTCACGATGTGAGATGCGACCCGAGCCACTTCGGCGTCCTCGGGGTCACGCCCGCAGATGCGGGCCCGGATCGGGATCCCTGCCCTGCTTGATGGCGCACTTTGAGCGTGTCAGGGGGGCAATGGACGGCGCAAGTACTTTGAGAAACGTTTCTCAAAGTATGGATGTCGTATGTGTCACACCGTTGGAACGTGGCCGTCACATTAGTCGTTTAGACGGTTGCGCATAGATGTTCTCGCAGCTCAGTGCAATGAGAGTTTCATCTCAGATGACCACTCGTACTGCTTTGGGCACGCTGCGGAACTTGAAATGATCACGCAGCCCCAGATAATCCCCGTCGACCTGCAAAGCCGTGGGCCGGGAGGCCTTGATCGTCAGTTCCGGCGCGTCGTGCAATTCCACCACGTGACGTCCGCGCGGGCCGCCGGTGGCCGGGATCAGCATCTGCGCCAGCGCGCCCAGCACCGGCAGGACGTCCAGGCTGCGCATGCCGAACAGGTCGAGGCCGGTGCTGAACCCCGCCCGCGGGCTCGGAACGACCGGGCGCGGGCCCAGGTACGTCCAGGGCGAGGCGTTGGAGACGAAGGCGAGGTAGAGGCCGCGCGCCACCCGCCCCCGATGGTCGTGCACCTCCAGTGCGGGATGCTCGCGGTCGGTGCCGGAGAAGAACTGGCGCAGCGCCCCCTGCACGTACATCAGGTTCGTGGCCTTCCCGCCGCCCCGCAGCCCCTCGACGGCCCGCACCACCTCGGCGTCCAGGCCGATCCCGGTGGTGAAGGTGAAATAGCGCTCCTCCAGGCCGGTGGAGACGTGGCCCAGGCCGATCGTGCGGGTGCGCCCGGTGCGCAGGGCCCCCAGGATCGCCGCGATCGAGCGCAGCGGGTCGTTCGGCAGGCCCAGCGCGCGGGCCAGCACGTTGGCGTTGCCGCCGGGCAGGATCGCCAGGGCCGGCCGGTCGGAGGCCTCCCTGCCCTGGCTCATCAGCCCGTTGACCGTCTCGTTGACGGTGCCGTCGCCGCCCAGGGCGATGACGAAGTCGTACCGCTTGGCCGCCGCGAGGGCTCCCAGCTCCATCGCGTGGCCCCGGTGCGCGGTCTCGACGGTCTCCACCTCCAGGTCACCGGCGAACGCGCGGGTGAGCAGCTCCCTGGCCCGCAGGGTGGTGGAGGTGGCCTTCGGATTGGCGATCAGCATGGCGCGCACGGCGCCAGCGTATGTCACGCGGCCCGGCGGTACTCTGGGGAGCGTGTCGAATCGTCCACCCCGCACCCTGCTTCTGGCCGCCGCGCTGGAGGCCGTCGTGGGCCTGATCGCCGTCGGCGGCGGGCTCTACACCGCAGTGGAGACCCTCGTGGGCGACCCGCAGAACACGGTGACCGCGCTGGCGGTGGCCGGGCTGGCGATCATCGGCGGCGCGGCGATGCTCAAGGTGGCGCACGGACTGGCCACATGCGAACGCTGGAGCCGCTCTCCCGCGGTGCTGACCCAGCTGTTCCTGCTGCCGGTGGCGGTGTCGCTGGTGCAGAGCGACCAGTCGCAGTGGGGCTATCCGCTGGTGGCCGTCGGGGTCTGCGCGCTGGTCGCGCTGTTCAGCAGGCCGGTCGGCCTGGCCCTGTACGGGAGCGAGGACCAGGAGGAGGAGCGGCCGGACTGACCGGCGCCCCTCCTCGGCGGTCTCTTCTCAGTCCTCGGCGGTCAGGCCCTCGCGCAGCTGGGCCAGGGTCCTGGCCAGCAGGCGGGAGACGTGCATCTGGCTGATGCCGAGCTCGGTGGCGATCTGGGACTGGGTCATGTTGCCGAAGAAACGCAGCAACAGGATCTTCTTCTCACGGGGCGGGAGCTTCTCGAGCAGCGGCTTGAGCGACTCGCGGTACTCGACGCCCTCGAGCGACTCGTCGATCATGCCGAGCGAGTCGGCGACCGCGGGAGCGTCCTCGTCCCCGGAGTCGGGGGCGTCCAGCGACACCGTGGAGTAGGCGTTGGCGGACTCCAGGCCCTCCAGCACCTCCTCCTCGCTCATCTGCAGGTGGGCGGCCAGCTCCGCGACGGTCGGCGCGCGGCCCTCCTTCTGGGCCAGCTCGCTGATCGCCTTGGTCAGGCTGAGTTTGAGCTCCTGCAGCCTGCGCGGAACGCGGACCGCCCAGCCCTTGTCGCGGAAGTGGCGCTTGATCTCGCCGACGATCGTCGGGGTGGCGTAGGTGGAGAACTCCACCCCCCGCTCCAGGTCGAAGCGGTCGATCGACTTGATCAGCCCGATGGTGGCCACCTGGACCAGGTCGTCCAGCCACTCGCCGCGGTTGCGGAAGCGGCGGGCGAGGTACTCCACCAGCGGGAGGTGCATCTCGACCAGTTGGTCCCGGATGCGCTGCCGCTCGGGGTCGCCCTCGGGCAGGCTCTGCATCCGGTGGAACAGTTCCTTGGCCCGGGAGCGGTCGGGAACTGCTGCGGCACGCTGCGGCTCGGGCACCACGACCTCCTCGGCCAGGATGCCCTCTCCCTCGGAGGTGCGCTCGGGGGACGTCACGGAGTTCCGCCCGAGCCCCGCCGCTTCTGCAGCGTGACGGTCACCCGGTCGTCGGGTCCCGCGGTGGCGTCCACCTCGCCGGCGAGTGAGGACAGCACGGTCCAGGCGAAGGTGTCGCGGCTGGGCGTGCGCCCGTCCACGGTCAGCACCGAGACCGCGATGCGCATCGCGTCGCCGGTCAGTTCGAACTCGCAGACCAGGTCCGTTCCCGGGACGGCCTGGGCGAGAAGCATCGCGCACGCCTCGTCGACGGCGATCCGCAGGTCCTCGATCTCATCGATGGTGAAGTCGAGCCTGACCGCGAGCCCGGCCGTCGCGGTGCGCAGCACCGACAGATAGGCACTCGCGGCAGGCAGCTTCACGGTCACCACATCACGCAGGGTGAGTTTGGTGCCTGCCGTCATGGCAGCGGTTTCCTCAGTCACGTATCTCCCTCTTCGGGGTTGTCTCGCTCCCTTGAAACTACCCTGCCCTGCACTCTTCGGTGTGAAGCCACGCTTACTCGGCGACCGCCCGGAGCGCACGTCCGCTGAGCCGGTAGCCGGTCCATTCGCTCATGGCCTCGGCTCCCAGGGACTTGTAGAACCGGATGGAGGGCCCATTCCAATCCAGGCAAGACCATTCATACCGGGCATAGCCCCGTTCTGTTGCGATCCGGGCGAGCTCGGACAGCAGGGCCTTGCCGTGCCCGCCGCCGCGGGCCTCGGGCGTGACGTAAAGATCTTCCAGATAGATACCGTGACGGCCGGTCCAGGTGGAGAAGTTGAGGAACCACAGGGCGAACCCGACCGGTTCCCCCCGCTCGTCCTCGGCGAGGTGGGCGAAGACGGCGGGAGAGGGGCCGAACAGGGCCCGCCGCAGGTCCTCTTCGCTCGCCTCGACCTGGTCCAGCGCGCGCTCGTAGTCGGCGAGCTCGCGGATGAAGCGAAGGATGGTCGGCACGTCTTCGGGAAGAGCAGGGCGGATCATGGCTCCAGCGTAGCCACGATCCGCCCTGCTCCGTCGTGCGGGTGATCCGGGGGTCAGTCCTGGCCGAACCACAGGTCGGGGCCGAAGACCTCGTAGTGCACGTCCCGGGCGGGGACGCCGAGGCCCAGGAGGTCGCCGCGCACGGTCCGCATGAAGGGCAGCGGGCCGCACAGGTAGGCGGTGACGCCCTCGGGCAGGTTCAGGACGCCCAGATCGGCCTGGCCCACCCGGGCCTCGGGCGCGCCGGCCTCCTCATACCACAGGTGCAGCTCGCCGTTCGGAAGCGCCTCGACGAGGGAGCGCAGCTCGTCCCGGTGGGCGTGGGCGGCGTCGGAGCGGTCGGCGTGGACCACGATCACGCGGCGGGTGGAGCCGGTGGACACCAGGTGGTCGAGCATGGCCAGCATGGGGGTGCTGCCGATGCCGGCCGAGACCAGCAGCAGCGGCCCGTCGCCGTCCGGCAGGACCAGGTCGCCGAAGGGCACGGAGACCCGCAGCCGGTCGCCGGGCATGGCGTGCTCGTGCAGCCAGGAGGACACCTCGCCCTCGGGGGTGCCCGCGGCGGCCCGCACGCGCTTGACGGTGATCCGCCACTCCGGGCGGCCCGGGGCGCAGGACAGGCTGTACTGGCGGATCTGGTGGGCGCCGTCGGGCAGCTCGACCTGGACGCTCACGTACTGGCCGGGGCGGAAGGGCGGCAGGGCGGAGCCGTCGGGGGAGCGCAGGAGGAAGGAGACGACGTCGGAGGTCTCCTCACGGCGGTCGGCGACCTCGAGTTCCCGCCAGACGTTCCCGCCGGGGGCGCCGGCCTCCTGGTAGAGCGCGGCCTCCGCGGCGATCAGCGCGTTGCCCATCAGCCAGTAGACCTCGTCCCAGGCCGCGGCCACCTCGGGGGTGACGGCCTCGCCGAGCACGTCGACGATCGCGGCGAAGAGGTGCTCATGGACGATCTGGTACTGGTCGGCGGTGATGCCGAGCGAAGCGTGCTTGTGGGCGATCCGGCTGAGCAGCGCGTCGGGCCGCTCGTCGGGGCGCTCCAGCAGCATGGTGGCGAAGGCGGCGATCGAGCCGGCCAGCGCCTTGGGCTGGTCCCCGCTGGCCTGGTTCCCGCGGTTGAACAGGTCCCGCAGCAGCTCCGGGCGGGCGGTGAACATCTTCTTGTAGAAGAGCGGGGTGATGTCCCCGATGGCGCCGCCGACGGCGGGAAGGGTGGCGCGGATGACCGGGACGGACTGCTCGGACAGCATGGGGACTCCTTATTGGTAAGTGATCTTCATATTTTGGCATGGGGGTGTCCCCGGGCCGGTTCGATGGATCTTCGGGAGTTCGTTCAGCCGGACGGGCGGACGGAGAGTCCGACCAGCACCGGACCGCCGGAGCCGGAGGAGGAGACCAGGTCGGCCACGGTCACCCTGTCGAGGGAGGCGTAGAAGGCCTCCTGCGCGTCGCGGAGGGCCCGCCGCAGCCGACAGTCCGCCCGCAGGGGGCATGGGGTGTCGCCCTCACAGGCCACCACCTCTCCTTCGCCTTCCAGCTCCCGCACCAGCCAGCCGATGGAGGCGCGACGGCCGAGCACGGTCAACCCGAGCCCTCCGCCGCGGCCCCGCCGGGCCTCCAGCACCCCGAGGCGCTGGAGGCGGCTGACCGCCTTGGCCATGTGCGCGTAGGGCACGTCCACTGCCTCGGCCACCTGACGGGTGGTCAGGGGGCCGTCCTCTCCGGAGACCGCCAGGCGCATCACGGCACGGAGAGCCAGGTCGGTGAACTTCGTCAAGCGCACACCATGAAGGTAGCAAATACGCATCTCTGATGCGTATTTAGGAACGCCCTTGGGAGTGTGGCATATCTCACCGAGCCCGGAAATGCACATGCCCGGCCCTCGCGGACCGGGCATGTACGGACAGACCGAAGGCGGTTCAGGCCTTCTTGGTCTCCCAGAAGATCGTGTCGATCTCCGCGATCTTCTCCAGCAGCTGCTCGGCGACCTTCACGTCGAAGGTGCCCTTGGTGCCGCCGGCGCCGGCGAGCTTGGTCGCCTCGTTGAACAGCTCGTGGAGCTGCGGGTACTTCTCGAAGTGCGGCGGCTTGAAGTAGTCGGTCCACAGCACCCACAGGTGGTGCTTGACCAGGTCGGACCGCTCTTCCTTGATGACCGTGGCCCGGGCGCGGAACGCCGGGTCCTCGTTGGCCGCGTACTTCTCCATGATGGCCTTGACGGACTCGGCCTCGATGCGGGCCTGAGCGGGGTCGTAGACACCGCAGGGCAGGTCGCAGTGCGCGGAGACGACCGTGCTCGGACGAAGAAGGCTCACCGTGTGGTTCCCTTCGTGAGTGGGCGGACTCGGATCATGCTGTAGATCAGACATTACTCCGAGGACGGGTGTCCGGATGCGAGAGGTGAGGCGACGTGCGCTGGAAGGCGGTCCGGGTGGAGGGCCTCTCGATGCTGCCCACACTGAGCCCCGGCGACCGGCTCCTGGTGCGCGAGGGCCCGGTGCGCGAGGGCGACGTCGTCGTGGCGCGCCATGACGGGCTGATGCTGGTCAAGCGGGCGGTGTTCCGCCAGGACGGCGGCTGGTGGCTGGAGAGCGACAACCAGCGGGCTCCCGGACGGCGCGACAGCTGGGACTTCGGGGCGGTTCCCGAACAGGACGTCCTGGGCCGGGTGGTGCTGCGTTATTGGCCGCCGTCCCGTTTGGCGCAGTGATCGGAACAATGAAGCTGACTTCTGTCGGGGCCCGTGTGGAAAAAGATGTTCCGGCATTCCGGTGAAGCGCACAGGCCCAGTGCGTCCAGCCCTTTCTCGCCGATGAGGACGGCCAGTCCCATCGCCGCTCCGGCGGCGTAGCGGTCGGGGACCGAGCCGTCCTCGGTCAGGTGCAGATGCCAGCGGTGGCCGTCGTGGTCGGACAGCGCCGGGCGCACCGGATGGCGGATGAGCAGGGCGTTGAGCCCCTCGGCCGCGCGGTCGCCCTCGCCCGCGACGGCCGCCTCGACGATGGCGCGCAGCTCCTGCCGCAACTGGCGCATCGCCTCCAGGTCCCGGTAGGTGAGCCGGCCCAGCAGATGGGGGCGCGTGGTCAGCAGCGCCCGCAGGGAGTCCAGGTCGCGCAGGGCGTCCTCTGCCGGATCGTGGGTGTTGACCAGTTCGACGACCAGGTCCGCGTATGAAACGAGGTCCACTTCCGCCCCTCGCGCAGTGAGGCCCGATGTGATGAATTCGGTTTATCTGCGGCGAGTATGACACGCGATGGGGGGACCGAACCCAATTCAGGCCGGTCCCCGGCGAATTCCCCGCCTCCCGGACGGGCCCCGTTCCCGCCGCCCGCGCGGCGAAGGCGCAGGTGAAGGCGTCCGGACGGGAGCGGAGGCTTCAGATGGTGAAAACAATCTTTCCGAACAGCTCGCCCTCGGTCATCGCGGCGAAACCCTCCCGGGCCCGAGCCAACGGCAGCACCCGGTCGACGGGCGGGCGCAGCCCGGTGGTCTCCAGGAAGGACGCCAGCCGGACCAGCTGCTCGCGGGTGCCCATGGTGGAGCCCACCACCTGCAGCTGGAGGAAGAACACCCG
Source organism: Actinocorallia sp. B10E7 (assembly GCF_039871655.1). Lineage (NCBI taxonomy): Bacteria > Bacillati > Actinomycetota > Actinomycetes > Streptosporangiales > Thermomonosporaceae > Actinocorallia > Actinocorallia sp. B10E7. The sequence goes on along the minus strand of NZ_JBDPLZ010000001.1, from coordinate 472,868 downwards.
GGTGAGCTCCGCCGGGGGCATCGGACCGCTGGTGGCGCCGGAGACGACGATGCGCCCGCCGGGCCGCAGCGACTTCACCGAATGCGCCCAGGTGGCCTGCCCGACCGTCTCCATGACCGCGTCGACCCGGGCGGGCAGCCGCGCCCCGCTCTCGAACACCGCGTCCGCGCCCAGCTCCAGCGCCCGCTTGCGCTTGGCCTCGCTGCGGCTGGTGGCCCAGACCCGGTACCCGGCCTTGGCGCCCAGCGCGATCAGCGCGGTGGCCACCCCGCCGCCCGCGCCCTGCACCAGGATGGTGGAGCCGGGCTGGACCCCCGACTTGTCGAACAGCATCCGGTAGGCGGTCAGCCAGGCCGTGGGCAGGCAGGCCGCCTCCTCGAAGCTGAGAGCCGAGGGCTTGGGGACGAGGTTGCGCCGGGGCACGACGACCCGTTCGGCGAAGGTGCCGTCGTGCACCTCCGACAACAGCGAGCGCTTGGGGTCGAGGGTCTCGTCGCCCTGGCCCCGGTCGGGATCCCCGATGACGGAGTGGACGATGACCTCGTTGCCGTCCTCGTCGACGCCCGCGGCGTCGCAGCCCAGCACCAGGGGCAGCTGCTCGGGGCGGATCCCCACCCCGCGCAGCGTCCACAGGTCGTGGTGGTTCAGCGCCGCCGCCTTCACGGTGACGGTGGTCCAGCCCTCGGGGGCCACGGGGTCGGGGCGCTCGCCCAGCTCCAGCCCGTTCAACGGTCGTTCGGCGTCGATACGCGCCGCGGTCACAGCGAACATGCCCCCGACCCTAACCACAGGCCCTCACTTGCGACCGAAGTACCCCTTCTTCAGGCCGGTCTTGAAGGCGGTGACCCCGGCCTTGCTCTGCTCCACCCGGTAGTCGCCGTTGGGACCCTCGTTCTCGCGCTGGTCCTTGTTGAACCAGATGAAGCCGATGACCCCGGGGTCGGCCGCGACGTTCTTCAGGAAGTCCCTGATCTGCCTCGGACGGTTGCCGCCGGGCCGAGTGCTGACCTCGCCGATGAGGATCGGCTTCCTGGTGAACCTGCGCAGCTGCCTGACGCTGGGCTTGAAGACCTTCGCGTAGGTGCTGGAGGTGCTGCGGTAGTAGCCGATCAGACCGATCCAGTCGACGTAGGCGTCACCGGGATAGAACTGCTTGAGTCCCACCTCGGCGCGGGGGCCGGTCTCGTTGGGCGACCACATCCAGATGGCGTTGGTCGCGCCCGCCTTGGTGAAGATGTTGTGCATGCGTTTCCAAGCCTTCTTGAAGTCCGAAGGCCTGTTCTTGTACTTGCACGCGGCGGCGGGAGGGTTGTTGTTCGGCCGGCTGCAGTAGCCCCACTCGTACCAGTCGCCGTTGAACTCGTGGGCGAAGCTGAGTGCCACCGGCACCTTGGCGGCCCGGATGCTCTTGGCCAGGCCTCTGATGTAGGCGTCGCCGGCGCCGTTGGCGATCTTCTTGATGGTGATCTGGCCGTTCCAGTCGACCGGGTGAGCCTCCAGCTCCCACTGCGGGATCGCGCCGGCCTTCCAGATGTTCTTGGCCCAGGCCTGGTCGAAGGGCGCGCCCCAGTTGGCGAAGCCCTTGATGACGTTGGGCTTCTTCTTGCCGACCAGGCCGCCGAAGTACCTGGCTCCGGAGACGGGGGAGCGGTTGTCGTACTGGGTGAACACGCCCACGTACTCCCGGCGGGGGTAGAGGTACTTGTTCACGTTGGTGACGCCCTTGGCGTTCTTCCGTTTGAAGCCCTTCGGCGCCTTGGCGTTGTACTTGGCCGTCCTGTCGACGGCCGCGGAGACGCTTTGCGCGGGCATGACACTGGCTGTGAGGGCCAGTGGAAGGGACAGGACGGCGAGGCGTTGCAGGGCCTTCTTCATACGCTGAGTCGCTCCAGACGGAGTGAGTGCCTTACAGGAGTTCGGCACGTTACCAGCGCTTTGCGAAGTATGATCTTGTTGTAGGACTTGTTTGCCTAAATGTAACCAATATTCATGCAACCCCAACGTTTCGGACGTGTCTGGCGAAAGCCTCTGAAAAAGTTCGGCGCCGCTCTCCCTCCGGGGCGACGGAGGGAGAGCGGCGCCGACATCCTGCGGCCGGATCAGATCCGGTTGACGCCCTCCGCCCTGGCCTGGGCGGACACCGCGGCGATGACCGCCGGAGCGACCCGCGGGTCGAAGGGGCTGGGGATGATGTAGTCGGCCGCCAGCTCCTCGTCGGTCACGACGGCGGCCAGCGCCTCGGCGGCGGCGACCTTCATGCCCTCGGTGATCGAGTGCGCCCGGACGTCCATGGCGCCCTTGAAGATGCCGGGGAAGGCGAGCACGTTGTTGATCTGGTTGGGGTGGTCGCTGCGGCCGGTGGCGACGACCTTGGCGTACTTGGCGGCCACGTCGGGCTCGACCTCGGGGGTCGGGTTCGACAGGGCGAAGACGATCGCGTTCTCGGCCATCGTGGCGATGGCGGACTCGGCGACGGTGGAGCCCGACAGTCCGATGAAGAAGTCGGCTCCGCGCAGGGCCTCCTCGGTCGAGCCGGTCAGGCCCGCCTTGTTGGTGTCCTCCGCCAGCGCCTGCTTGACGCTGTTCAGGCCGTCCCGGCCCTGGTAGATCAGGCCCTTGCTGTCGGCCACGGCGATGTCGCCGACGCCCGCGTTGAGCAGGATGCGGCAGACGGCGACGCCGGACGCGCCCGCGCCGGCGATCACGCCGCGCATCTGCGAAAGCGGCTTGCCGAGCAGCCGGGAGGCGTTCTTGAGCGCGGCCAGCGACACGATGGCGGTGCCGTGCTGGTCGTCGTGGAAGACCGGGATGTCCAGGGCGGCGCGCAGCCGGTCCTCGATCTCGAAGCAGCGGGGGGCGCTGATGTCCTCGAGGTTGATGCCGCCGAAGGACGGGGCCATCCGGATGACGGTGTCGACGATCTCGTCGACGTCGGTGGTGGCCAGGGCGATGGGCACCGAGTCGACGCCGGCGAACTCCTTGAACAGGAGCGACTTGCCCTCCATGACCGGCATGGACGCGGCGGGGCCGATGTCCCCCAGGCCCAGGACCGCGGTGCCGTCGGTCACGACGGCGACGACCTTGGAGGTCCAGGTGTACTCGTGGGCCAGTTCCGGGTGGTCGGCGATCGCGGTGCAGACGCGGGCCACTCCGGGGGTGTAGGCCATGGAGAGGTCGTCCTTGTTCCGGACGGGGATGGTGGAGCGGACCTCGAGCTTGCCGCCGACGTGCATGGCGAAGACCGGGTCATTGGAGTAATCGGGAAGGTCAGTAGCCACAGCGACCCCACTCAGACGAAAGTTACGGAAGTTCGGGCAGGCGCCGCATCGACACCCTGCCTTGCGGTGTTCGGGGGGTGTGGGCGGTCGCCTCTCGACGTACACGGGGGTCACCCGTCAAGCGATTGTGGCATACGGACGCTCGACTTCAAACTTTGGGGGGGCGGTGTGAAGTATGTCACCTTTGTCCGGTTCCTTAAGGTCGCCCCGAGGAGTTGATCCAGGCGGCGGTCCAGGCCCCGCCGACGCTCGGCTCCATACCGGCCGCCTGCTTCGCCTTGAACGCCCGCAACCAGGGCAAGCCCCGCTGGGGGGGGGGCAAGAGGCCCTCGCACGCCTGGAACCGGCTCGGCTACGAGCCCACCGGCGTCCGCGTCCCGGTGCCCAGGGACCGGATGAAGGAGTTCCGCCGGATCCGCTCCAACCGCACCAAGCAGGTGCGCAAGCGCCGGCTGGTCGAGGTCAAGCGCATGATCACCTACCGGCGCACGTCAGCCGACCAGACCCGCACCGGAGCCTGAGACCCTCCGGAGACCGCGGGGGCGTGCCGGAGCCCCGACGACTCCGGCACGCCCCCGCGACATGGGGATCAGGGCGGCTCAGCCGTCCTCGTCCTCGTCGTCATCGTCGAGCCGGGCCAGCCAGGTGGCCAGCCGCTCGACCGGGATCTCGAACTCAGGGTTGAGATCGACGAACTCGCGCAGCCGCTCGGCCACCCAGGTGAGGGAGACCTCCTCCTCGCCGCGCCTGGCCGTCAGTTCCTCGATGCCGCGGTCGGTGAAGTACACGGCGGCCCCTCCTTCCTGTCGTGCCCGTCTGTCGTATTCGTGCCGCCGTCCGGACGGCGAAGAACCAGAAGGCCCCGGCGGCTCCGCCGGGGCCTTCTGGTTTCTTCCACTTCCGAGGTCAGCCGCTGGGGAACAGGCGCGAGAGCATCGCCTCCTGCTCGGCCTGGTGCGTCTTCGCCGAGCCCACCGCCGGGGAGGAGGAGGCGGGGCGGGAGACCAGGTTCAGCTTCCGGCCGTCCAGGTAGTTCCACAGGACCAGGGCGAAGAAGGGCCAGGCGCCCATGTTCTTCGGCTCGTCCTGCGCGTAGATGAGCTCGACGTCCTGCGGGTACTTGGCCAGTTCGGCCTTGATCTCGTCGATCGGCGACGGGTAGAGCCGCTCGATCCGGACCACCGCGGTGTCGTCGGCGCCCACCTTGTCACGGGTGGCCACGACGTCGTAGTAGATCTTGCCGGTGGTGAAGATCACCCGCTTGACCTTCGACGGGTCGGCCTTGGCGTCGCCGATGACCGGCTGGAACGCCCCGCTGGTGAACTCCTCGGTCGGCGAGGTGGCCGCCTTGGAGCGCAGCAGCGACTTGGGCGTGAAGACGACCAGCGGCTTGCGGCGGCCCGACAGGGCCTGCCAGCGCAGCATGTGGAAGTAGTTCGCCGGCGTGGTCGGGTAGACGACCGTCATGTTGTCCTGGGCGCACAGCTGCAGGTACCGCTCGATGCGGGCGGAGCTGTGGTCCGGGCCCTGGCCCTCGTACCCGTGCGGCAGCAGCAGGGTCACCGAGGAGCGCTGGCCCCACTTCTGCTCGCCGGAGGAGATGAACTCGTCCACGATCGACTGGGCGCCGTTGGCGAAGTCGCCGAACTGGGCCTCCCACAGCACCAGGGCGTCCGGCCGCTGCAGCGAGTAGCCGTACTCGAAGCCCATCGCCGCGAACTCGCTGAGCAGCGAGTCGTGGACGTAGAACTTCGTGGTGCCCTGGAAGAACCTGCTGAGCGGGGTGTGGGTCTCGCCGGTCTTGCGGTCGACCAGGACGGCGTGCCGCTGGCCGAAGGTGCCGCGGCGGGAGTCCTGGCCCACCAGGCGGATCGGGTGGCCGTCGATCAGCAGGGAGCCGAAGGCGAGCAGCTCGCCGGTGGCCCAGTCGATGGCGTCGTCGTCGATCATCTTGACCCGCCGGTCCAGGACCGGCTGCAGCCGCGGGTGCACCGTGAAGCCCTCGGGCAGGTCCACCTGGGTGTTGATGATCTCCTTGACGGACTCCAGCGGGATCGCCGAGGAGACGGCCCCGTGGTCGATGGGGATGCGGTCCTCGTCCTGCGGGCGGACCACCGAGCCGGGTACGTTGGGCTGCCCGGCGGCCTCCCGTACCTCGGTGAAGGCCCGCTCCAGCTGCTGCTGGTAGTCCTGCAGCGCCTGCTCGGCCTCCTCGACGGTGATGTCGCCGCGGCCGATGAGGGCCTCGGTGTAGAGCTTGCGCACCGAGCGCTTGGCGTCGATCAGGTCGTACATCAGCGGCTGGGTGAACGAGGGGTTGTCCGCCTCGTTGTGGCCCCGGCGCCGGTAGCAGACCATGTCGATGACGACGTCCTTCTTGAACGCCTGCCGGTACTCGAACGCCAGCCGCGCGACCCGGGCGCAGGCCTCGGGGTCGTCGCCGTTGACGTGGAAGATCGGCGCCTGGATCATCCGGGCCACGTCCGTGGAGTACACCGACGAGCGGGAGTACTCGGGGGCGGTGGTGAAGCCGACCTGGTTGTTCACCACGATGTGGACGGTGCCGCCGGTGCGGTAGCCGCGCAGCTGGGACAGGTTGAGGGTCTCGGCGACCACGCCCTGCCCGGCGAACGCCGCGTCGCCGTGGATGAGGATCGGCAGGACCGAGAAGCCGGCCTCACCGGTGTCGATGACGTCCTGCTTGGCGCGGACGACACCCTCCATGACCGGGTTGACGGCCTCCAGGTGGGAGGGGTTGGCCACCAGCGAGGTGCGGATGGTGTGCCCGTCCCAGGAGTTGAACTCGCCCTCGGCGCCCAGGTGGTACTTCACGTCACCGGAGCCCTGCGCCGAACGCGGGTCGAGGTTGCCCTCGAACTCGCCGAAGATCTGCGAGTAGGACTTGCCGACGATGTTGGCCAGGACGTTCAGCCGGCCGCGGTGGGCCATGCCGATGACGGCCTCTTCCAGCCGGTCCTTGGCCGCGGCCGAGATCACCGCGTCCAGCAGCGGCACCAGCGACTCGCCGCCCTCCAGCGAGAACCGCTTCTGGCCGACGAACTTGGTCTGCAGGAAGGTCTCGAACGCCTCGGCGGAGTTGAGCCGCCGCAGGATGTGCAGCTGCTCCTCACGGGTCGGCTGCTCGAGGGGTACCTCGACGCGCTCCTGGATCCAGGCGCGTTCCTCGGGGTCCTGGATGTGCATGTACTCGATGCCGATGGTGCGGCAGTACGAGCTGCGCAGCACGCCGAGGATGTCGCGCAGCTTCATGGTCGGCTTGCCGCCGAAGCCGCCGGTGGCGAACTCGCGCTCCAGGTCCCACAGCGTCAGCCCGTGCTGGAGGATGTCCAGGTCGGGGTGGCGGCGCTGCCTGTACTCCAGCGGGTCGGTGTCGGCCATGAGGTGGCCGCGGACCCGGTAGGCATGGATCAGCTCGTGGACCCGGGCCACCTTCGCGATGTCGTTCTCGTGGCTCGCGGAGATGTCCTGGACCCAGCGGACCGGCTCGTACGGGATGCGCAGCGACTCGAAGATCTCGTCGTAGAAGCCGTCCGCGCCCAGCAGCAACTGGTGGATCCGGCGCAGGAAGTCGCCCGACTGCGCGCCCTGGATGATGCGGTGGTCGTAGGTCGACGTGACCGTCATGATCTTGCTGATCGCGGCGCGCGCCAGGTTCTCCTCGGAGGCCCCGGAGAACTCCGCCGGGTACTCCATGGCGCCGATGCCGATGATCGTGCCCTGGCCCGGCATGAGGCGCGGCACCGAGTGCACGGTGCCGATGGTGCCGGGGTTGGTCAGGCTGATCGTGGTGCCCTGGTAGTCCTCGATGGTGAGCTTGTTGGCCCGCGCCTTGCGGACGATCTCCTCGTAGGCGGCCCAGAACTGGCGGAAGTCCAACGTCTCGGCCGACTTGATGGAAGGCACCACCAGCTGGCGCTGGCCGTCGGACTTCTTCAGGTCGATCGCCAGGCCGAAGTTCACATGCTCCGGCTTCACCAGGGTGGGCTTGCCGTCCACCTCGGTGTAGTAGGCGTTCATCTCAGGCATCGCCTTGAGCGCCTGGACGACCGCGTAACCGATCAAATGGGTGAAGGAGATCTTGCCGCCGCGACCCCGCTTCAGGTGATTGTTGATCACGATGCGGTTGTCGATCAGCAGCTTGGCCGGGACGGCCCGCACGCTCGTGGCCGTGGGGACGGACAGGCTGCTCTCCATGTTGGTGACGGTCCGCGCCGCGACTCCCCGCAGTTTCACCTCCTCGGCGCCTGCCGCCACCGGGGAGGGTGGCTGTGCCGCCTTGGGCGCCGCGGGGGCGGGCGCCTTGGGGGCGGCTTGGGGTGCCGCGGGGGCCTTGGGGGCCGGGGCCGCCGTGGAGGCGGCGCCGTTCAGGGGAGTTGGGGGCTTGACGCCCGGCTGATAATCCGCGAAGAAGCTCCACCAGGCCTTGTCAACCTTCTCAGGGTCTTCCAAGTACTTCTGGTAGAGCTCATCGACCAACCACTCGTTTGCGCCGAAATCACTTAGATCGGCAGGGGTGTGCGACTCGCTCGACACGGCGGAGATCGCCCTCTTCCGCAGCTCGCAGGTGGGTTCTAAACGCTCATAAGGCTACTCGCCTCGGCGGGCATGTGCGGCGTCGTTCCCTCTGCGCAGGGATCGCCGGCCCGAAGTGACGCGCTGGTAGAAGGATAAAAGGCGCTTTCGGATGGTCGGGACGGGACTTCTCACGGGGAGAGGGGGCCGGACGGAGGACACCTTCGATCCACAGGCCCGGGGAAGGCTCCGGCGGGTCAGGGCTCGGCGAACCTGCCCGGGAGCAGGGGAAGGTCCAGCGACGTCCGGATGCCGGGCGGCGCCGCGCACACCGCGGCGACCGAGTTCAGCGCGTGCCCGGCGGCGGCCGTGACGCCGTTGGTGAGCCAGTCCTCACCCAGGGAGAGCGCCATCGAGGGAGATCCTTGTATGCGCAATGCGTATCCCGGCTCATACCAGGCGTCGATGCGGCGGGCGTCGGCCTTGTGCGCCACCTCGATGGTGATCATGGGCACTCCGCCCACCCGCCCGGTGAGGGTCCAGCGGTCGGCCGCGACGGTGCCCCGGGCGATGGGCCCGGACGCGATGGTGAAGTCCTCCTTGGCGTGCAGGCGCTCGTGGTCGAGGTCGACGTCGTCGAGCTCCACCCGCAGCCCGGCGGCGAGCAGGTGCATGCTCTCGGTGTAGAGGTCGCGCATCATGCCCCTGGCCCAGGGGAGCATCGCCAGGTACTCCTCCTCGGTCCTGCCGAATCCGGCCAGGCCGCGGACGAAGCTGCGGGAGGGGTGGCCGGCGAAGTCGAAGCACTCCCGGACGTAGAGGTGGTCGATCCGGCGGGTCAGCCCGGACAGGACGAGGGGGAGCTTCTCGCCGGTGAAACCGGGGCTGATGCCGGTCCCGTGCACGGACGTCCCTCCGGCGACGCAGGCCTTCTCCAGGGTCTCCACGAACTCCGGGCCGCGGGCGTAGGGGTAGACGAACCCGGTCAGGGAGACGACGTTCTTGCCCGCGGCCAGCAGGCGGCAGACGGTCGCCAGGTCGTCGCCGCCGTACCGGGAGCCGGGCAGGGGCGCGTAGACGACGCAGTCGGCGTCCAGGTCGAAGACCTCCTGCGGGTCGCCGGTGGCGAGGACTCCGACGGGGCCGCGCCCGATGATCGTCCCTGCGTCCAGGCCCTGCTTGGCGGGGTCGTAGACCCGTACTCCCGCGAGTTCGAACTCCGGCCGGTCGAGCAGCCCGCGCAGGACACCACGGCCTACGGCTCCGGTGCCCCATTGGACGACCCGCAGCGGTGCTGTGTCCAAGGTCCTCTCCTGGGGTGGAAGATCTTCGGACCTTATCCGAGATTTTCAGGGATCGTCTCGGCATCCGAGACGGAAGGGACTTTGGACCCGAACCGTGCGCCTTTCCTTCGGGGTCGCATTAGAGCAGGATTCGGTTTGCTGCTACCAATGGGTATTCCCCAGGTGGTTAGCTGGACAGCGAGTCCACCAAGAGGTTGATCGGCCCAACGGCTTGACATCAGGAGCGCACTCATGAGTGAACTGCGGTACGACGGCAAGGTCGCCATCATCACGGGCGCCGGGCACGGCCTGGGCCGCCAGCACGCGCTGGAACTGGCGGCGCGCGGCGCCAAGATCGTCGTGAACGACCTCGGCGGCGACCTCCACGGCGACGGCTCCTCCACGGGCCCGGCGCAGGAGGTGGTGAACGAGATCGTCAAGAACGGCGGCGAGGCCGTCGCCAACGGCGGCAACGTCGCCACCGAGGAGGGAGCGGCCTCCATCGTCCAGACCGCGATCGACACCTTCGGTCGGGTCGACATCCTCATCAACAACGCGGGCATCCTGCGTGACAAGTCCTTCAAGAACATGACCGTCGCCGAGTGGGACGCGGTCATCGCCGTCCACCTGCGCGGCGCGTTCCTGGTCACCAAGGCCGCCTGGCCGCACCTGGTCGAGTCCGGCGCGGGCCGGGTCGTCAACACCTCCTCCCCGGCCGGCCTGTTCGGCAACTTCGGCCAGGCCAACTACTCCACCGCCAAGATGGGCCTGGTCGGCTTCACCAGGACCCTGGCGGCCGAGGGCGCCAAGAAGGGCGTCAAGGCCAACGCGATCGCCCCGGTGGCCTACACCCGGATGACCGCCGACCTGTTCCCGCCGGAGTTCGCCGACAAGCTGGGCGTCGAGCTGGTCACCCCGCTGGTGGCCTACCTGGCGCACGAGAGCGTGCCCGAGAGCGGCCAGACCTTCACCGTCGGCGGCGGCCGCATCGCCAAGATCTTCGTGGGCGAGGGCCCCGGCTTCACCAAGAAGGACGGCCTCTCCGTCGAGGACATCCGCGACAACTGGCAGGAGATCGCCGCGCAGGACCCGATGGTGGTGCACGCCGACATCAACGCGCAGACCATGGCCACCTTCCAGGCCCTGCAGTAGCGGTGGTCGAGTTCGTCAAGCGGGACGGGGTGGCGGTGATCACCCTGTCCCGGCCCGAACGCCTCAACGCCATCACCTACGACGACACCGTGGACCTGCTGGCGATCCTCGGCGGGCTCAAGGAGGACCTGGAGACCAAGGTCGTCATCCTGACCGGGGCGGGCCGGGCGTTCTGCGCGGGGATGGACATCCAGCAGGGCGACGAGGGCCGGTCCGGTGAGGCGGCCGAAGGCGCGGTCCAGCGGATCTACCGCGACATGGTCCGGGCCGGAGAGCTGGTGCTGGGCCTGCGGGAGATCCCGCAGCCGGTGATCGCCGCCCTGCACGGGCCGGTCGTCGGCATGGCCTTCTCGCTGGCGCTCGCCTGCGACCTGAGGGTGGCCTCGCCGACGGCGAAGTTCATCTCGCCCTTCCTGAGGCTGGGCTTCTCGGCCGGCGACCTGGGCCTGTCCTGGATGCTGCCCCGGCTGATCGGCACCGCCCGGGCCGGGGAGATCTTCTACCGGGCCCAGACGGTCGACGCCGAGCGCGCGCTGGACCTGGGCCTGGTCACCGAGATCGCCGAGGACGACCTGGCAGGGGCGCACGCCCTGGCGGCGGAGCTGATGACGCGTTCGCCGTTCGGGCTGCGCCACACCAAGGAACTGCTCAACCTGGCGATGGACGCGCCGGGGCTGCGCACCCACCTGGCCACGGAGAACCGCACCCAGACCATGGCGTTCCTCACCGAGGACCTCAAGGAGGGCATGGCGGCGACCATGGAGAAGAGGGAGCCGAAGTTCCGCAACCGCTGAACGACGGCAGAGCCGGAAAGGGGCGCCCCCTTCGCGGGGGCGCCCCTTTCGCGTGTCCTGCGGACCGGGACGGGTCAGCTCATTCGGTGATGGAGAGGGCGGCCTTGGGACAGGAGCGCACGGCGTGCCGGACCTTGTCCTGCTGGTCGGCGGGGACCTCGGGGAGCAGGACGTGGAGGTTGTCCTCGTCGTCCAGATCGAAGACCTCGGGGGCCAGCCCGACGCAGACGCCGTTCGCCTCGCAGACCAGGTAGTCGACGGTCACCTTCATGTGCGTTCCTTTCGGATCAAGGGTTTGACCACCTCGGAGGCCGTTTCGGCCACTTGCCGAATCATATTCGGTTTCGTTGGGGTCCGGGCGATCCGGGGTCTGGAGCCCCCATGGGCATCCTCTCCCGGACCCAAAGTAGAACACGTTCTACCTCCCTACAAGGGAGGCGCCCACCGGGTCCCGGACGTCGGGTGAACGGGGGGACATAGGGGGATGTTCCGGCTTCCCTGTACAGTTCCCGGCGGAGGTTGATCAGATGACCGGAACGTTGCCCGCCATGCCCCCCGAACTGCTCCGCGCGGCCGAGACGGCCAAGGGGTTCATGCCCCCCGCCGAGGGCAGGGCCCTGTACGAGACGGCGCTGGTCTACGGCCGGGTCGGCCCGCTGCTGGAGGTGGGCACCTACTGCGGCAAGTCCGCCATCTACTTCGGCGCCGCCGCGCGCGAGGCCGGCACCGTCCTGGTCACCGTGGACCACCACCACGGCTCGGAGGAGAACCAGGCGGGCTGGGAGCACCACGACCCGACCCTGGTCGACCCCGTGACGGGCCGCATGGACACCCTGCCGACCTTCCGCAAGAACATCGAGCGGGCGGGCCTCGAGGACGTCGTCGTCGCCGTCATCGGCACCTCCGAGACGGTCTCGAAGCTGTGGAGCACCGAACTGGGCCTGCTGTTCATCGACGGCGGCCACAGCGAGGAATTCGCCAGCGCCGACTATGAGAACTGGGCCGCCAAGATCAAGATCGGCGGCGCCCTGGCCATCCACGACGTCTTCCCCGACCCCGCGGACGGCGGCCAGGCCCCCTACCGCGTCTACCTCCGCGCCCTGGCGTCCGGCGCCTTCGAGGAACGCCGCGTCGAGGGCTCCCTGCGCATCCTTGAGCGCACCTCGGCCGCCGACCCCCTCGCCCCGGCCTCCTGACCACCGTGAAACGCCCCGGAGAACGTTCTCCGGGGCGTTTCGGGTGTTTCGGGGCGGGCGGACCGCGCGTCAGGTGCGGGCGGGGACCTGGGCGCAGCCGCAGGCGAGGGGGTCCGACGGGGCCGAGGGGCCCAGGGGACGGCCCGCGATCTCCTTGAAGATGCGCGCGGCGGGGGTGGCGCCGGACAGGGCGTCCGCGGCCAGGATGACGGCGGCGGCGGTGTAGGTGGACCGGTCGCCCGGGAAGTGCCGCTGGTCGCGGAACTGCCAGCCCGTCCAGTAGGAGCCGTCCTCGTGGCGCAGGAACTGGATCTCGCGGAACACCGACCGGGCGCGGGGGTCGCCGATGGCGTCCAGCGCCATGACGAGCTCGCAGGTCTCCGCTCCGGTCACCCACGGCTGGTCGGAGACGCAGCGGCAGCCCAGCTCGGGCACCATGAAGGTGTCCCACTGGGACTCCACCAGGGCGGCGGCCTGCTCGCCCCGGACCGCTCCACCCAGCACCGGGTAGTACCAGTCCATGGACCAGCGGGACTTGTCGGCGAACGCCTCCGGGTGGTGGGCGATCACATGGCCGAGCTGGTCGGCGGCGAGCTCCCAGTCGGGCTGGGGCTCGCCGAACCGCTCGGCCAGCGCCACCGCGCAGCGCAGGCCCTGGTAGATCGAGGAGCAGCCGGTGAGGAGGGACTCCTCGCCGACCCTGCCGTCCTCGTACCTGATCCACTTGATGTCGCCGCGTTCGGTCTGCAGGCTCAGCACGTAGTCGACCGCCCGGCGGACGGTCGGCCACATGCCCCGCACGTACTCGTCGTCGCCGGTGATGAGGAGCTCGTGCCACATGCCGACCGCGATGTAGGCGGCGTGGTTGGACTCGCCGCCCGTCTCGGTGACCTGCTCGGACTCCCACTTGGCGGGCCAGGAGCCGTCGGGGCGCTGCTGGTCGCGCAGCCACGCGTAGGCCCGCCGCGCGGGCTCGGTCAGCCCGGCGACGGTCAGCGCCATCGCCGCCTCGACGTGGTTCCAGGCGTCGACGTGGCCGGCCGGGTAGCCGTCGAACTCGGCGTACCAGGGGATGGCCCCGGAGGGGTACTGCTGGCGGGCGATGGACTGCGCGGTGGCCTGGATCTGTTCGGGGGTGAGGATCGGATCAGCCGGCATAGGAGGGTTTGGTGAGGTAGACGACGACGCTCTTGCCGATGAACGGGTTCAGCAGCTGCTCGGTCAGCCGGGTGGCCAGAGGCTGCTTCATGATGTCCCAGACCAGGATCTGGTGGTAGGCCTTCACCAGCGGGTTGGCGTCGTTGTCGATGCCGACCGCGCACTTGATCCACCAGTAGGCGGAGTGCAGGCCGTGCGCGTGGTGGTGGCCGTCGATGCGGAAGCCGATCGACTTGAGCTTGGCCTCGAGTTCGGCGCGCGTGTAGATGCGCACGTGGCCGCCGGGAGAGGTGTGGTAGGCCTCCGAGAGCAGCCAGCAGATGCGCTCGGGCAGCCAGGAGGGCACGGTCACGGCGACCTGGCCGCCGGGCTTGAGCACTCGGAACAGCTCCTTCATCGCCAGCATGTCGTTGGGGATGTGCTCCATCACCTCGGCAGCGATGATCTTGTCGAAGGTGCCGTCCTCGAACGGCAGCTCCAGCGCGTCCCCGACGACGGTCTCGGCCGAGGAGCCCTCGGGCACCTCGCCCTCCAGTTCCATGGCGCCGAACATCGTCTGGACGGTCTTGAGCTCCTCGGCGTCCATGTCGAAGGCGGTGACGCGGGCGCCGCGGCGGTACAGCTCGAAGGCGTGCCGTCCGCCGCCGCAACCCATGTCGAGGACGCGTTCACCCACGGCGATGGGGAACCGCTGGAAGTCAACGGTAAGCAGAGGGGGGCTCCTTCCACGGGCGGCCTGTGCGGGGCCGCGGTACGAACGGGGTCAGCGTGCGGTCTTGATCGCTGCCCGGTAGTGCTCGACGGTCGCCAGGGCGACCGCCTTCCACGTGTAGCGCTCCTGGACGCGCCGGTAGCCGGCCTCGCCGAGGCGGGCCCGCTCCTCCGGGGAGTCGTGCAGGCGCTTGATCGTGGCGGCGAGGTCCTCGACGTCGCCGGGCTTGACCAGCACCGCGGCGTCGCCGACCACCTCGGGCAGCGCCCCGGCCGCGCTGGCAACCAGCGGGGTGCCCGAGGCCATGTGCTCGACGGCGGGCAGGGAGAACCCCTCGTAGCGGGACGGGACGACCGCGATCTCGGCGGAGGCGAGCAGCTCGCCCAGCTCGTCGTCGGAGATGCCGGAGACGAACCTGACCTTCTCGCCGAGCGCCAGCTCGCGGACGAGCTTCTCGGTCGGCCCGTCCTCGCGCGGCTTGCTGACGATGACCAGGTGCACGTCCCGCTCGGTGGCGATCTTGGCGACCGCGCGCAGCAGCACGTCCACGCCCTTGAGCGGGGAGTCGGCGCTGGCCATCGCCACGATCCGGCCGGGCACCCGCTCGCCGCGGGGGTGGAAGATCTCGGTCTCGACGCCCAGCGGCAGGACGTGGATCTGCGACGGGTCGGTCCTGAAGTCCTTGGCGATGTCCCGCTTGGAGGAGCTGGAGACGGTCAGGACGCGGCCGATCCGGGCGGAGACGAAGGCCTGCATGCGGACGAACCCGTACCAGCGGCGCTTGCCGAGGTTCTGCTTGATGCCCTTGGCCGCGTCGAGCTCGATCTTGCGGTCCTGGCTGATGGGGTGGTGGATGCTGGTGACCAGCGGCATCAGCTTGGGGATGCCGAGGTTGCCCAGGCCCAGCACCTGGTTGTCGTGGACGACGTCGAAGTCGCCGCGGCGCTTCTTCAGCGCACGCAGCACCCGCAGGCTGAAGGTCAGCGGCTCGGGGAAGCCGCCGGTGCGCATGTGCAGCCACTCCAGCACGTCGATCCAGTCCCGGAACTCGTTCAGGGCCGGGTTCCGGAAGGGGTCGTCGTCGTTGTAGAGGTCAAGGCTGGGGACCTTGGTCAGCGTGATCTCGTCGCGGTCCAGCACCGGGTAGGGCTGGCCGGAGAAGACCTCCACCTTGTGCCCCAGGTCGACCAGTTCCCTGCTCAGGTGCCGCAGGTAGACGCCCTGGCCTCCGCAGTGGGGCTTGCTCCGGTAGGAAAGCAGTGCGATTCGCAGTTGCTGCTCGTCCTCAGCGCTCACGCCCACCTCTTAGTAATTCGCACCTGATCGGTCCCAGTTGTACTGGATGTCTGACTGTAGCCTGCTCATGTTACCCACCGGTTCCATGGGTCCCGGTTACGTTTCCTTGACGAAAGGTGCCGTTCGCGCCGATGGCGGGCCATCGGTGACGGCCCGCCATGAAACCCCTGATGAGGGGCGCTCTACCCGCGCTTGGGGGTCGGGGTGAACCGGACCGGGATCTCCTTGTAGCCGTTCACGAAGTTCGACCGCAGCCGCCGGACCTCGCCGTCGAGCCGGATGTCGGGCAGCCGGTCGACCAGCGCGCCGAACAGGATGGTCAGGTTCAGCCGGGCCAGGTGGGTGCCCAGGCAGTAGTGCGGGCCGCCGCCGCCGAACCCGATGTGACCGCTCTGGTCCCGGGCGACGTCGAAGACGAACGGGTCCTCGAAGACGTCCTCGTCCCGGTTGCCCGAGGGGTAGAACATGACGACCTTGTCGCCCGCCTTGATCGTCTTGCCGCGCAGCTCGACGTCCTGGGTGGCGGTGCGGCGGAACAGGTTGAGCGGGCTGGTCCAGCGGACGATCTCCTCGGCCGCGGTCGGCATCAGCTCCGGGTTCGCCTTGAGCCGCTCCCACTGGTCGGGGTGCTCGAAGAAGGCGAGGATGCCGCCGGCCGTCGCGGTCCGGGTGGTCTCGTTGCCGGCGATCACCAGCATCAGGATGAACAGGTTGAACTCGTCGTCCGTCAGCAGGTTGCCCTCGTCGTCGGGCTGCAGCAGCTTGGTCGCGATGTCGTTCCGCGGGTTCGCGCGCCGGTCCTCGGCGATCTGCTGCGCGTACATGTAGACCTCGGCCGCGGCGTTCTGCGCCACGGTCAGCCCCTCGCCCTGCAGCTCGGGGTCGTCGAACCCGACCAGTTGGTTGGACTTCTCGAACAGGAAGTCGGCGTCCTCGATCGGGGCGCCGATGAGCTCGCAGATCGTCTGCAGCGGCAGCGGCGCGGCCAGGTCGCGGACGAACTCCGCCTGCCCCTTCTCGCACACCTTGTCGATCAGCGCGTGGGTGATGTCCTCGATGTGCCCGCGCAGCTGGGCGATCATGCGGGGGGTGAAGCCGCGGTTGACGTAGGACCGCTGCCGGGTGTGCTTGGGCGGGTCCATGAAGAGCATCATCTGCTGCTGCAGCGCCAGGTCCTCGTCGGAGTACTCCGAGAACATCGAGGTGCGGAGCGCCGAGGAGAAGAGCTCCGGATGGCGGGAGACGAAGACGATGTCCTCGTGCTTGGTGACGGCCCAGAAACCGGGTACCCCTTCGTTGGGGTCGTAGTGCCAGTGCACCGGGTCGTTCTTGCGCAGCCAGGTGAACTGCTCGTGCGGAGTGCCGCTCTGCTCGTACTGATCGAGGGAGATGATGTCGATCTTGGGAATGTCAGGGGCGGACATACCGGTCTCCTCGTGCTGGCTTCGGGGTGAGGGATGGCCCAGCGGCTGCGATCTAACGCTTGCTTGGTGTGGTGACGCCCTTTCAGTCAATAGTGAGACTCCAGTCTCGTCAAGAGTCTCATCCGGGTAAGTGATGTGTGTCGCACTTCACTCGGTAGGTGTATGACCACGGGTTTCCGGGGAACACCGAGCCGGACCCGAGGGCACGACGACTCGAGGAGGCTCTCGCAGGCATCCCCCGCTGGGGGGCGGCGAGGGCCTCCTCGATCCGGCGGAGGCGGGCGCCTACCGCGTGTAGCTCAGCGGCAGGCCGCCGGTCCGGCGGGCGTGGCCGCGGTTCTCCAGGGTGCGCAGGTGGGCGGCGGTCTCGCCGATGGCCAGGTGGTGGCTGATCGGCTGCATCTTCTCCCACGCGTAGCTCCACACGCAGCGGGTGGCGATCGTCCAGAGCGTCTGCGGCTCGTCGGTCAGCAGGTCGCGGATCTCGGTCAGCCGCTCCTCGTGGTGTTCGATGATCTCCTTGGCCCGGCGGGGGATGCCGCTGAAGGAGTACTGGTGGGCCGGCATCGCGTCCTCGATGCCCAGCTCGGCGGTGCGCTGCAGAGAAGCGATGTAGCCGCCCAGCGGATCGACGTCAGGGCGGTCGTAGGGGTAGAGGCCGACGTGCGGGGTGATCTCCGGCAGGACGTGGTCGCCGGTGAAGAGCAGGTTCCGGTCCTCCAGGTGCAGGCAGATGTGGCCGGGGGAGTGGCCGGGGGTCCAGATCGTGCGCAGCGCGCGGCCCGGCAGGTCGATGAGGTCGCCGTCCTCCAGCAGCCGGTCGGGCCGGGCCGGGGGGTCGGGGCGGCCGTCGTTCCGGCGCAGCGCCGCCTGCTCCTCGGGGGAGGCCCCCGCGCGCGCCAGCCAGTCGCCCAGGTTCTCGCCGGACGGGTTCGCCAGGTCGTCGCGCATCTTCTGGATGAGGTCGGCGTCGGCGCGGTGCATGGCGACCCAGGCGCCCGAACGCTCCCGGATCCGCCCCGCCAGGCCGGCGTGGTCGGGGTGCATGTGGGTGACGACGACCCCGTACACGTCCTCCACGCCCACGCCGATGCCGCCGAGTCCCTCCTTCAGCGCCTTCCACGCCTCGGGGTGCTCCCATCCGGCGTCGATGAGCACCGGACCTCTCTCGCTCTCCAGGACGTACACCAGGGTCTTGCCCAGGGGGTTGCCCGGAATCGGTACGGGAACGCTCCACAGGCCGCCACCGTGGTCGGTGGCGCTGACCCCGCCGGTGCCTCCGGCGCTGCTGGAACTGTCGGCCACGCGGTACTCCTTGAACTCATGGAACGAGCCGGGGGCGGAGCGCCCCCGGCGGTGATGCCGAACGTCAGACCCGTTCCAGGATGGTGGCCGTCGAGAGCGCCCCGCCGCAGCACATGGTGATCAGGGCGGTCGAGGCGTCGCGCCGCTCCAGCTCGTGCAGGGCGGTGGTGATGAGCCGCGCGCCGGTCGCGCCGACCGGGTGGCCGAGCGCGATGGCCCCGCCGTTGACGTTCACCCGGTCCATGTCGGGCCGGTGCACCGACGCCCAGGACAGGACGACGGAGGCGAAAGCCTCGTTGATCTCGACGATGTCGAGGTCGCCGATACTCATCCCCGTGTTGTCGAGGACCTTCTGGGTCGACTGCACCGGGCCGTCCAGGTGGTAGTACGGCTCGCCGCCGACCAGCGCCTGGGACTTCAGCACGGCGCGGGGCCTGAGGCCGAGCTGCCGGGCCTTCTCCTCGGACATGAGCAGCACGGCCGAGGCGCCGTCGGAGATCTGGGAGCTGCTGCCCGCGGTGTGCAGCTTCAGCACCGGCTTGAGCCTGGACAGGCCTTCGAGGGTGGTCTCGCGCAGACCCTGGTCGCGGGTGACGGTGAGGGTCTCACCGGTGGGGTTCCCCTCCTTGTCGACCTGCGGGACGTCCTCCAGCGGGAGGATCTCGCGGTCGAAGCGGCCGTCGGCCCAGGCCTCGGCGGCGAGCTGCTGGGAGCGCAGGCCGAAGGCGTCGAGGTCCTCGCGGGTCAGCCCGCGCCGCTCGGCGATGCGCTCGGCGGCCTCGAACTGGTTGGGCATGTCCAGCGACCAGTCGTCGGGGCGGGGCCTGGCGGGCAGGACATTGCTGCCCAGCGGGGAGCGGCTCATCACCTCGACGCCGCAGCCGATGGCGACGTCGACGATCCCGGCCTCGATCATCGCGGCGGCCAGGTGCACGCTCTGCTGGGCCGAGCCGCACTGGGCGTCGATCGTGGTCACTCCGGTCTGCCAGGGCAGTCCCGCGTACAGCCAGGCCTGGCGGCCGACGTGGCCGCCCTGCTCCCCGGCCTGCGTCACGCAGCCGGCGAAGACCTGCCCGACCTCGGCGGCGTCGATGCCGGCCCGGTCGATCAGGCCCTTGAGCGTGCGTCCGAGGACGGCCTGGGCCTTCATCCCGGCCAGCCATCCTCCGCGCTTGCCCTGCGCGGTTCGCACCGCTTCCACGATCACCGGCCGGCCCATGCGCACTCCTCGGAAGGGATTTCTAGAACGATATTCAAATATGAATGTAACCCGTTCCCCTTTGCCGGGACAGTGGCGGGTCTCACTCTGCGGAACCCGGCGGGATCCCCTGGGCCAGCCGCACGGTGAGCGACCGGTAGGAGGGGACGAGCACCCGCCGAGCGGGTTCCCGGGAGACGATCCGCCACGGCCGCCCGGGCTCCGCCAGGGCCTCCAGCATGCGTGTCACCTGCGTGCGGGCCACCGCCGCGCCCAGGCACAGGTGGCGTCCCGCGCCGAACCACAGCTGCCTGGTCTCGGGGATGTAGTCGCGGGTGATGTCGAAGGGGCCCGCCCCGTTGTTGGCCCGGTACGTGAGGACCATCACTCTCTCGCCGTGCCGCAGCCGCTTCCCCGCGACGGTGACGTCGCCGGCGACGTGGCGGCCGATCACCGGGGCCGGGGTGGAGACGCGCAGCCCCTCGCGGACGGCGTTGGGCATCAGCGAGGGGTCCTCCAGCAGGAGCCGGTGCTGGCCGGTGTCGTGCAGCAGGGCGACGGTGCGGGAGGTGCCGGACGCGCCCGTCTCGGTGCCCGCGATCGCCAGCAGCGTGGTCAGGCCCCGGGTGAGGTCGAGGCTGAAGCCCAGCTCCCGGCAGCGTCCGAGGACGGTGTCGGGGCCGGCCGCGGCGTAGGCGCCGGGGACGGCCGCGGTCAGCCGTCCGGCCAGGGCCTCCGCCTCCTCGATCTTGTGCCGGGGCAGTTCGGTGGAGGAGGTGGTGCCCAGCGCCAGGGAGGCCAGGCGCTCCCCGACGGCGAACAGCTCCGCGTACGCGGCGTCCCCGGTGCCGAGTTCCAGGCCGAGCAGGTCGGCGACGAGCCGTCCGGCCAGCACCCTGGTCTCGGCGGCCAGGTCCACGCTCTCTCCGCCGGCCAGGCGTGCGGCCAGCCTCCGGTAGTGCGCGCCCTGGGCCCGCTCGACGAGTTCGGCGGCCGCCTGTTCGGTGAACAGGTCACGGGCGGCGGTCCTCACCTTGGTGTGGGTGGCGCCGTCGAACAGGTCGGTCATCTCCGGGCCGAACAGCTGGCCCCACATGTGCCCGACGCCTCCCTCCCCGCTCATGCTGAAGTTGCGGTGGTCGTTGAGGACCTGCCGGGCCAGCACCGGGTCGGTGACGAGCCATCCGACGCGGGGCACCCGGCCGATCGGGGGAGCGAGGCGGGAGGCGCGCAGCAGGGCGTAGAGCCAGGGATTTCCCCGGCGTAGAAGGCGCGCCTCATGGCGGTTCATCGTTCGGCTCCCAGGTGTGGTGGCAATCATCGACTGGCATCTGTGATGATGGCGCGACAATTCATGACGAATATGAGTATTTTCCCTTAAACCGGACTGAGTATCGGCGCTCATCCGGGGGCACGGGACGACGAGACAGGCTGGGCGTATGAGAGCAAGGATCGCGGGGGCCGCCGCCTACCTCCCGGAGCGCACCGTGACGAGCGCCGAGGTGGAGGCGCGGATCGGCCCCTACCGCCCCCACCCCACGATCGTCGAGCGCATGACCGGCATCCGGAGCCGGCACGTGATGCGCGACGACCAGCAGGCGTCCGATCTCGCGGTGGAGGCGGCCGCGAAACTGCTCGCGGAGACCGGCGCGGAACCCGATCTATTGATCTTCGGTTCCGCTTCCCAAGATCTGATCGAACCCGCCACCGCGCACATAGTGGCGGCGAAACTCGGGCTCACCTGTCCCGTCTTCGACGTGAAGAACGCCTGCAATTCCTTCCTCAACGGCATGCAGGTCGCCGACGCGCTCATCCGCACCGGGCAGTACCGGCGGGTGCTGGTCTGCAGCGGGGAGACCCCGTCCCGGGCGATCCGCTGGGAGATCCGCGACCGCGCCCAGTTCGTCGACGCCTTCGCCGGCTACACGCTGTCGGACGGCGGCGCGGCGATGCTGCTGGAGGCCGCGCCGACGGGGCTGTTCGAGTTCGGCTTCGACGCCGTCTCGGCGGCCTGGCGGATCGGGACGCTGCCCGCGGGCGGCTCGATGCACCCCAGGGATCCCGAATACTCCTACTTCTCCGGCGACGGCCGCAAGCTCAAGGACGCCTTCCTCGGCAAGGGGCCCGAGCTGTGGCTCAACGCCCTGGAACGGCACGGGCTCACCTGGGAGGACTTCGCGGTGGTCCTCGTCCACCAGGTGACGCTGCCCTACCTGGAGATCATGCGGACGGTCCTCGACATCCCCGCCGACAGGCTCGTCGTGACGCTGCCCGAGCACGGCAACGTCGCCTCGGCGTCGATGCCGCTCCAACTGGCCACCGCCGTCGCGGAGGGGCGGCTCGCGCCCGGCGACAAGCTGGCCTTCGTGGGGCTGGCGGGCGGGGTCAGCCTCGGCGTCGCCTTCGCCGAGTGGTCCTGAAAGGATCGTCCTTGAATCTCTGGGTGGTCATCCCCGCCTACAACGAGGAGAAGTCGATCGGCGCGACGCTGAGGCGCCTCGCGCAGCAGACCGACCGCGACTTCACGCTGCTGGTGGTGGACAACAACAGCACCGACGGGACGGCGGACATCGTGCGTTCCTTCCCCGAGGCACGCCTGATCTCCGAGCGGGAGAAGGGCACAGGAGCCGCCTCGGACACGGGTTTCCGGCACGCCATCCTCAACGGGGCGACGCACATCGCCCGTACCGACGCCGACTGCCTGCCGGACGACGCCTGGGCGGCCGCCGTGCGCAAGGGCTTCGAGGACGGCCTGCGCATGCTGAGCGGCCCGCTGCGTCCCCGCACGGACGAGTTCCCGCTGAAGTTCTGGGAGCGGCGGCTGCTGCCGGCCGTCGTCCAGGTCGCCGCGACCTTCGGACGGTTCCGTCCGGGCAACCGCGACGCCGCCTACCTGGGGCCGTACGTGATGATGCCCGGCTGCAACATGGCGATCACCGCCGAGCTGTACGAGAAGGCCGACGGGTTCCCGCGCACCCGGATCGAGGACGTCCACGAGGACCGAGCCCTGGTCAACCGGGTGCGGAAGCTGACCCCGGAGTACGGGCTGCGCAAGGACATGGTCGTCTACGGGTCGGTGCGGAGGCTGCGCGCCTACGGCCTGGCCGGCACGCTCGGCTGGTACGCCGACCACCGCTACACCCCCGAAGTGGTCGACATCCGATGAGCCTCCGGAACTGGGAACGCCGCCTCTATCTGACCGCGCACCCCTTCGCCTATCCGCTGCTGCGCGGCCTGGCCCGGATCGGCCCCGCCGTGAAGGTGCCGGGCGTCGGGATCGTCGTCAACGACGCCGCGCTCGCCCGCGCGGTGCTGCTGGACGGGGAGGCCTTCCGCAAGGACGGGCCGGGCTCTCCCGGCGACCTGTGGACCCCGATCCTCGGCCCGTCGGTGCTGCTCAACATGGAGGGCGAGGCCCACCGGGCGCTGCGCCGCAGGCTCACCGAACTGTTCACCGCCTCCTCCACCGCCGCGCTGTGCGCCCGGGTGCTGGACTCCCCGCTCAAGGAGCTCTCCGCACGGCTGGAGCGCGGCGAGGCCGTCGACCTCGTCGACACCATGCGGGTCATGGCGGGCGCGGTGATCTGCGAGGTCATCGGGCTGCCCGACATCGACGAGGCGGCGTGCCGGGAGATGTTCGAGCGCGGCGAGCGGATCGTCGCCATGGTCAAGCTGCGCACCCGCACCCTGAACCCCGCGCAGGTCGCCCGCGCCCGCGAGGTCCTCGACCCGATTGGGGACGTCGCGGCCCGCGCTTTCCACCGCGGCGACGAGACCACGGTCATGGGACGGATGCGGGCGCTCGGCCTGTCCGAGGAGGAGGCCAGGGGAGCGGCCGGGGCGTTCTTCCTCACCGGCACCGAGACCGTCGCGACGCTCGTCCCCCGGCTGGTCGCGCTGCTGCACGACACCGGGGAGCTGGAGCGGGTCGCCGCCGACCCGTCCCTGCTGGATCCGGCGATCGACGAGGCCATGCGGGTCACCACCCCCACCCCGGTGATGCTGCGCAGCGTCCACGCCGAGACGGCGATCGGCCCGGTGACGGCGAGGCCGGGGGACCGGGTGCTGATCGCCACTCACAACTGCTGCCGGGCGGCGGGCCCGTTCGCGCTGGACGGCGCTCCCGGCAAGGCCGAACTGCGGCGCCTGTGGTTCGGCGCCGGCCCCCACTTCTGCATCGGCTACCCGCTGGCCCTGGCGGAGATCCGGGCCGTGGCCGAGACGGTGCTGCGCCACGCCCCCGTGCGGGTGGTATCCCGCCGGGCCGCGCGGGGCGTGCTGATTCCCACCTACGCCGAACTCACCATCCAGAAGGCGGCATGAGCCTCGTACGAAGCGTGCTCGACCAGGCCGAGCGCGTCCCCGGCAGGGTCGCGCTCATCGCGGGGGACGGCACTCCGCTGACCTACGGGGAGCTGCGCCGCCGGGTGCTCGCGGTGCGCGACGGCTTCCTGGCCGCGGGCCTGGAACCGGGGGACGGGGTGCTGTTCTCCGTGCGGCCCTCCCCGCAGGCGCTCGTTCTGGCCCTCGGAGTGGTCGCGGCCCGGGGAGTCGTGGTCTTCGCCGATCCGGGGGCGGGCCCGGAGATGTTCGAGGCGCGGCTTCGGCTGGCCGCGCCGCGCTGGTCGGCGGCCGAGTCGCTGCTGTACGCCGCGAGCAGGGTCGGCCCGGTGCGCTCCTACGCGCGACGCAGAGGACTTCTGCTGCCAGACCTGTCGGAGCTGCCGTTGCGGCACGTCTACACGGGCCGGTGGCTGCCCGGGGTGCCGCGAGGCGCGCACTCCTTGCAGGGCTGGCTCAAGGTCGCACCGGATCCGGGCCCGGTGCCCGAACCCGACGCGGACGCGCCCGCCGTCGTCATCTTCACCTCCGGGACGACCTCCGCGCCCCGGGCCGTCGTCCACACGCAGTCCTCTCTGGCCGCGGGGCTGGAGCTGTTCCGGGCGAAGGTCCCCCTGGGGCCGGGGGACGTGGTGCACACCGACCAGCTGATGCTCGGGCTGCCGACGCTGATCGCAGGGGCGTGCTGGTCGATGCCGCCGCTGTTCTGCTCTCCCGGGGACTTCCTGCGCCAGCTGGAGGAGCGGAAGGCCACCCACACGTTCTGCGTTCCGGTGCACCTCGCCGAGATCCTGGACGCCGCTGACGAACGGCGGCTCGCCGGGCTGCCCGCCGGGCTGCGCCACGTCCTGCTCGGAGCGGCTCCCGCGCCCGCCGGGGTCCTGCGCCGCGCGGTGGCCGCCGCGCCGGGGGCCGAGGTGCTGTCGGTCTACGCGATGACCGAGATCGTTCCGGTGGCCGTCGCCTCGGCTCGGGAGAAACTCGGCCACGAGGGTGGCGGGGACCTGCTCGGCGAGCCGCTGCCGGGCGTCTCGGCGCGGATCGCCGAGGACGGCGAGCTGCTCCTGAGCGGGCCCAACCTGTGCCGGGGATACCTGGGCGAGCCCGAGCACACCGAGCTGGCCACCGGGGACCTGGCCCGGCTGGAGGACGGCCGGCTGGTGCTGCTCGGACGTAAGAAGGACATGCTGATCCGCGGCAAGTTCAACCTCTATCCGGGCCTGTACGAGCCGGCCGTCACCGCGCTGGAAGGGGTGCGCGAGGCGGCCATCGTGGGGATCCCCGACCCGGAGACGGGGGACGAGGAGGTCGTCCTCGCCGTGGTCGGGACCGTCCAGGAGGCCGAGCTGAGGCGGAGGCTGCGCGGGATCCTCGACGCCGAGGCGCTCCCCGACCGCGTCGTGTACCTGCCGGAGCTGCCCTTCTCCGGCCGGGGCCGCAAACTCGACCGGTCCGCGCTTCGAAGTCTTCTCTCCTGATGCGACAATCCCGGATGACCCTTGCAAAGTCTTGATAAGGGTTGATTCTTTGGCGAATTCCGGGTGAGAGAGTGGGGCCGGGGTGCGGGTGGCGGTGACGGGGGCGTCGGGCTTCGTCGGAGGTGCGGTCTGCCGGGAACTGGCGGCCCGGGGAGCACGGGTCCACGCCTACGGGCGGCGCGAGACCGTCGACCCCGAACACGTGGGCAAGGCCCCCTACCGGTCCTGGGACATCAGAAGCGGACCGCTGACGGACGCGCCCCGCGTGGACGTGGTGGTGCACTGCGCCGGCACGGTCACCGACTGGGGGCCGATCGGGGAGTTCTTCGCCGTCAACCTGGACGGCACCAAGAGCGTGCTGGCGAGCTTCCCGAAGACCCGCTTCGTCCACGTGAGCACCGCGAGCGTCTACGACCCCGAGAAGCCGACGGTCATGGCCACCGAGGACCAGGCGCCCGTGAAGCGTTACGTCAACGCCTACGGCGCGTCCAAGGCCGCCGCGGAACGGGCCGTCATGAACTCCGGGGCGGAGAGCGTCATCCTGCGGCCCCACGCCGTCTACGGGCCCGGCGACACCACGCTGCTGCCGCGCGTCCTGTCCTCGCTGCGGGGGGCGACGCTGGTCGCCGTCGGGACCGGGCGCCAGCTCGTCAGCCTGACCGGCGTCGGAAACCTCGTCCAGGCCTGCCTGCTGGCCTGCGAGTCGGACGTGACGGGCGTCTACAACATCACCGACTCCGAGCCGCTGGAACTCGACGCCGCCCTGGCGATGATCCTGAAGGAACGGGGGATCAGGGCCCGCCGGGTGTACCTGCCGTTGAAGCCCGTCCTGCCCGTGGCGGCCGCGGTGGAGGGCGCGTTCCTGCTGGCGGGCAGCAGAAGGCCGCCGAAGCTGACCAGGTACGCGCTGGGCCACCTGGCGGTGGAGCGCACCCTGGACCTCTCGGCGGCCCGCAGGTTCCTGGGCTACCGGCCCCTTCCGACCTCGTTCGCCGGCGCCTCCTCCTGGTAGCCGTCTTCGGGCAGGTCCTCCAGCAGGTCGTCGAACTCGCCGTCCTTGACGCCCGCGACGAAGGCGTCCCATTCGGCCTGGGTGAAGTAGAGGACGGGCCCGTCGGGCTCCTTGGCGTCCTTCATCACGATCGCCTGCTCGCCGGGGAGGAAGATCTTGTTGTCCTGGCGGATCTCGTCGGGAACTTCCTCGGCCGGGATGAACTCGATGATCACGCCGTCCTCGTCGTCACCGTAGATCTCGGTGCGGCGGGTAAGAGGCTCTTCATTGGAGTGTTCGCGCACGCCGCCAGCGTAACCCTCAGAAGCCGGCGAGCAGGCGGTTTGCGGCCAGTTCCAGCCTGACCTGGATCTCCTCGGCGGTGGTGCGGCCGCGCAGCAGGTCGATCATCTCCATGACCCAGACGCTGTTGAGCGAGCGGACCAGGGACTTCTGCTCCTCGCCGGCGCTCTCCTCCTCGCCCATCACCCGCAGGATCATCCCGGTCATCCTGCCGTGGAAGTCGATCTTCACATCGGACAACATCAGCGAACGGGTCAGCGCGTCGGCCAGCTCCGGCTCGCGCACCAGGCCCCGGGTGGCCCGCATCAGCAGCTCCACCGCGCGCTCGGCGCCGGTGGAGGAGCCGGGCGGACGCCGCCGCATGCTGGCCTCGAGCAGGTCGAGCTCCTCGCCGACCACGGCCACGACCAGGTCCATCTTGGACGGGAAGTAGCGGTAGAGGGTGCCCAGCGCGACCCCGGCGCGCTCGGCCACGGTGCGCATCTGCATCGCCTCCACGCCGCCCCGCGAGGCGAGGGCCGCCGCGGCCTGCACGATGCGCTTGCGGCGCTGGTGCTGACTGCGGGAGCGGGTCGGCGATTCGGTCTGCTCTGCGGTCATTCGTGATCCCTGGTCGGCCTGGTCGAGGCGGGAGGTGGTGGCGCAAGCCTAGCGCTTTCACAAGAACCTGTTATTTCGAAGCGGGTGGCCGAAGGCGTGAGTTCTACCGCATCGAGCACTGCATATATCGCTCTCTGGACAGTAAATAGAATCTGTTCTACTTTTCCCTTCAGGGTTGTCTTCGCCGGGCTCGAGGAGGGGTCATGGGCACGCTCACCGCTCCGCGCGGGACGCGCACGGCCCGCGCCGTTCCCGCCCTGACCTCCCCGGACCGCGCCTGGAGCTGGGCGAAGACGTCCACCGGACGTCCGGAGTGCCCGCCGGGGACGCACGCGCTCCCCGCGGCCGGAACCGGCCTCCCGGCCCCCGGGAGGCGCCCGCCCGCGCCCGCCCCCGAGATCGTGTTCCAGCCGGACGACGCATCGCCCGCCCCAGAACCGGAAGGACGTCCATGAACTTCACCCTCGACGAGGACCAGCAGCAGCTCCAGAACCTGGCGGCGGGACTCCTGGCCAAGGAGGCGAGCCAGGAGCGGCTGGAGGCCGCCGAGAAGTCCGGCGACGCCTACGACCGGGCGCTGTGGCGGGCCTTCGCGCAGGCCGGGCTGCTCGGCGTCACCCTGCCGGAGGCCGCGGGCGGCGCGGGCCTCGGCGCGATCGAGTACACGGTGCTCCTGCGCGAACTGGGCAGGGCCGTCGCGCCGATCCCGGTGCACGGGTCGCTGGCCGCCGCCGCCGTGATCGGCGCGCACGGGGACGAGTCGCAGGTCGCCGCGCTGGCGCCGCTCGCGGCGGGAGAACTGGTGCTGACGGTCGCGCCCCGGATCCTGCGCGAGATCACCGAGGACGGCGGGAGGCTGACCGGAGTCGCGGCGTTCGTGCCCTTCGCGGAGCAGGCCGAGAGCATCCTGGTCCCGGTCGGCGAGGACGCCTACCTGGTGCGGATCGCCGACGCGAAGGTCGCCCCGCAGCCCTCGGCGTCCGCCGAGCCGCTCTACCGCGTCGAACTCGCCGGGATCCCGGGGGCGAAGGTCGGCTCCGGGGCCGCGGCAACATTGCGGCGCTACGTCACCATGGGCGCGGTCGCCATCGCCTCAGGCGCCCTCGAAGGCGCGTTGAAGCTGACCACCGAATACATCAAGACGCGGGAGCAGTTCGACCGCAAACTGGCCCAGTTCCAGGCCGTCACCATGCAGGTGAGCGACGTCTACATCGCCGAACTCGCGCTCAAGGTGAGCGTCTGGGCGGCGGCCTGGCGGCTGGCCAACGACCGGGCGGACACCGACGAAGTGCTCGCGATCGCCGCCTACAACGCCACCGACCAGGCGGTGAAGTCGCTGTACACCTGCCAGCACCTGCACGGCGGCATCGGCCTGGACGTCACCTACCCGCTGCACCGCCACTTCGCCTGGACCAAGCAGTGCAGCCACATCCTGGGCGGACCCGAGACCCAGCTGGACGCGCTCGGCGCGCTCGTCCGCGACCCCGCCCCGCAGGACGAGAGCACCCCCGACACCGAAGGCCTGCTCATCGACCTCACCGACGAGCAGAAGGCGCTGCGCGACGAGCTGCGCGAGTACTTCACCAACTGCCTGACGGCCGAGGAACGCGCACGCATCGACGAGGACCCGTTCGGCGAGGCCTACCTCGAGCACACCAGGAGACTCGGACGTGACGGCATGCTCGGCGTCGCGTTCCCCGAGGAGTACGGCGGCCGCGGATACGGGCCGATGGAGCAGCAGATCTTCGCCAACGAGATCGCCCGCGCCCAGGTGACCTACCCGCTCATCACCCTCAACTCCGTCGCGCCGACCATCATCCACCACGGCACCGAGGAGCAGAAGGCGTTCTTCCTGCCGAAGATCCTCGCGGGCGAGTGCCACTTCGCGATCGGCTACTCCGAGCCCGGCGCCGGCACGGACCTGGCGTCGCTGCGCACCAGCGCGGTCCTGGACGGCGACCACTACGTCGTCAACGGCCAGAAGATCTTCACTTCCGGCGCCCACACGTCCGACTACGTCTGGCTGGCCGCGCGCACGTCCGACGAGGGGTCCAAGCACAAGGGCATCACGATGCTCATCGTGGACTGCGAGGACCCCGGCTACTCGTGGACGCCGATCATCACGATGGACGGGCGGCACCACACCAACTCCACGTACTTCGAGGACGTCCGCGTCCCCGTGGAGAACGTCATCGGCCAGGTCGGCAGGGGCTGGGACCTCATCGTCGACCAGCTCAACCACGAGCGCGTCACGCTCGGCCCCGCAGGGAACATCGGGGGCCGCTTCGAGAGGTTCGCCCGCTGGGCCCGCGAGACCGGCACGATCGACAAGCCGGACGTGGCTCGCGAACTCGGCCGGGTGTACGCCTACTACCGGGTCAACGAGCTGCTCAACTGGCAGGTCGCCGCCAACGCCTCCCTCGGCTGGCTGGCCGCCGCGGACGCCTCCGCCACCAAGGTCTACGGCTCCGAGCGCATGCAGGACGTCGGCCGCATCGTCGCCGAGGTCCTGGCCCGCCACGGCGACCCCGCCGACCCCGGCACCGCCGACCAGATGGAGCAGATCGACCAGCTGGTCAAGGGCGCGCTCGTCCTCACCTTCGGCGGCGGCGTCAACGAGGTGCAGCGCGAGATCATCGGCATGCTCGGCCTCGGTCTGCCCCGCGCTCCCAGGTAGCGGGACCTCCCCGCCACCGGCGACCGGGCCGCGCGTAGGAAGGACGCCATGCACGAGAAACTGGTAGAGACGGCCGAACGGCTCGCGGCTCTGGGAGAGCGGCCCGCTCCCGAGCCCCCGGACGAGGTCAACGCCGCCATGATCCGCAACTGGACGCAGGCGCTCGGCGACACCCGGGACTGGGGCGACGAGGCCCCGCCCGCCATGGCGCAGGTGTGGTCCATGCAGGGCCTGAGCTCCGCGGGGAAGGACTCGCCCGCCGCGGAGATCCTGCGGATGCTCGACGACGGCGGCTACACGGGCGTGCTCGGCACCAACTGCGAGCACGCCTACGACCGCCCCGCCAGGCTCGGGGAGCGGCTGCGCGCGACGATGCGCTTCGGCGGTGTCGCGGGCCCGAAGAGGACCGCGATGGGCGAGGGCTACTTCGTCACCTGGTACGAGAGCTGGTACGCCGGGGACGAGCGCGTCGCCGAGATGCTCTTCCGGGTCCTGAAGTTCCGGCCCATGGCGTCCGCGCCGACCCTCACGGTGGCCGGTCCTCCCGCCACGCCCGTCGTCCCCCCGAGCGACCGGCCGCCGCTGACCATCGAGCTGACCCCGACGTTCGTCATCTCCACGGCCATCGCGACCCGCGACTTCACCCCCGTCCACCACGACCCGGCGCTGGCCCGGGCCCAGGGATCGAAGGACATCTTCCTCAACATCCTCACCACGATGGGCCTCGTCCAGCGCTATGCCCTGGAGACCCATCCGGACGCGGCCCTCGCCGGCATCAGGCTCCGCCTCGGCGCCCCCGCCTACGCGGGCGACACCCTCACCCTCACCGCGACCCGTGAGGGGGACTCCCTCGAGGTCCTCGGCACGGTCGGCCTCGGCACCCACGTACAGGCCACCGTGACCTTCCGCTGACCGTTCCCGGGGAGGCGCCCGGCGTTCGCCCCGCTCCCGGCCCGGGAAGACCGGGGAAGGGGCGAGGGAGTGCCGTGTACAAGCTGCG
The DNA here is from genome assembly GCF_039871655.1 of Actinocorallia sp. B10E7. Taxonomy (NCBI): domain Bacteria; kingdom Bacillati; phylum Actinomycetota; class Actinomycetes; order Streptosporangiales; family Thermomonosporaceae; genus Actinocorallia; species Actinocorallia sp. B10E7. Next base: position 442,149 of record NZ_JBDPLZ010000001.1, on the reverse strand, counting down.
GGATCGGGGGCGCGAGCTGGCGGTGACCGTCTGGAAGGTGGGGCGGCGGCAGCGGGTTCGGCTGCTGCTGGACGGCGAGTTCTTCGCCGAACGGACGGTCCGGGCGTTCGGGACCGTCGTCTTCGAGCTCGGTGAGGCCGAGGGCGACGGCCCGCGCGGCGAGCCCGTCCGGGAGCGGGTGCGGGTGCGCCTGCTGTGGGGCGGGCGGGTGTGGGCGTGTGACCTCGTGGACGCCCGGGCGCGCAGGAGGCTGCGCCGCCGGTCCGTCGTGACGGGCTTCGAACCGCCGGCGGGGACCCTGGCCCGCAGGCTGTACGAGTTCCGGCAGAGGCACCCGAACGTCTACGCCCTGCGGCACGTGGCGAACGAGATGGTCGTGGTCACCGCCGCGTTCCTGGGCATCAGCGCCCTGGTCACGGCGTTCGTCGAACGCCTGCTGCCGAGGATCGACTGGTCGTGGCTGCCGGACGTCCGCCTGCCCGGCTGGGAGCTCCCGGACCTGCCGGACCTCGACTGGCTCAACTACGCGATCCCGCTCCTGATCGCCCTGGTCATCGCCGTCCGGGAGATCGCACGCCACCGCAGGCGCCGGGAACGGGAGCGGAACTTCGAGGGAGGCCGGAAGGACGGAGCCGGAGAGGACGTCCGGTAGCGGCCTTCGAGGGCCGCCTTGGTCAGCCGTACCAGCGGACGGCCCACTCGCGGTCGATCTCCTTCTGGTCGGGCAGGGGCTCGGAGTGCTCCAGGACGGGCTGGGAGGCGATGGTGTCGGACAGCCGGACGGGTTCGGGGAGAGTCTTCCAGCGCTCGGGATCGCTCATGTGTCCATCTTGCCCCGTGGAAAAAGGCATGAGTGGTTTCGTCGCTCGGCGATTATTATTGGAGTGTGCATTCCAATAATGAACGGGTGGCGCGCTACACGCTCAGGGACCGCGGGCGTGAGCTGGCGGTGGAGGCATGGGAGGCGGACGGGAAGCAGCACGCCCGCCTGCTGGTGGACGGGGAGGTCCGCGAGGAGAAGGCCGTCGGGGTGCTGGAGGAGGCCAAGTTCGACCTCGGGGAGGTTGAGGACGGGGACGGGAAGGTCTTCAAGCAGCAGGTGAAGGCCGCGTTCTGGTGGGGCGGCAGGCTGCGGGGATGCGATCTGCTGGAGACGCGCGCCGGTGTCGACGAGGTGCGCAAGCACTCCCTCAAGACGCCGTTCGTGCCGCCGGAGGGGACCAGGGCCCGCAAACGGTACGAGATGCGCGAGCGGCATCCGCACCTCTACGCCATGCGGCACGTCGCCCTCGAAGGAGCCGCGATCGTCATCGGTTTCCTGGGGATCGGCGCGCTACTGTCGGCCTTCTTCGGAAGGCTGCTGCCGAGCCTCGACTGGTCCTGGCTGCCGGATCTGCCGGATCTTCCGAACCTCGACCCGCCGGACTGGCTGCGCTACCTGAGCCCCGTCTACTGGGTCCGCCGCCTCTGGCCCGACGACTGGACGCTGCCGGACCTCGACCTCCTGGCCTGGCTGCCCGACTGGGACCTGAGCCGGCTCAAGTTCGTCGGCCCCCTCCTGATCGCCCTGGGCGTCGGAGCGCGGGAGATCGAACGCCGCCGCAAACGCCGCGCTCGGGAGCGCCGCTTCGACCAGGGCGAGGAGGCACCGGCCCGGACCGTCACGCCGTCCGAGCGGCCCGGCTCGGCATCGGAACGGGACCGCGAGGCCGCCGGACAAAGCGGCGCGGCGCCCGACTCGGACGGCACGGCGCCCGACCGGGACGGCACGGCGTCCGGGTAAGGCGGCAGGCCGGGCCACGCGGCGGCCCGGGTCGAGGCCCGGACGCGGGGATGCGGGGCGAAGGTTAGGGTTGGGGTGGTGCGAACGGTTGATCCGGCGAAGCACGCGGCGCGCCGTCGGCACATTCTCGACGCGGCCGCGGAGGTCTTCGCGGCGAAGGGATTCGAGGCCGCGACGGTGGCGGAGATCTGCCGGGCGGCCTCGGTCGGCTCCGGCACGCTCTTCCACTACTTCCCGGACAAGGCCGCGATCTTCCGGGCGATCTTCCAGGAGGACGCCGAGCGCCTCTCCGCCGAGCTCACCGCGCTCGACACCGCCGACGCGGCCGCCGCGTTCTGGGCGGTCGTCGACCTGATGGCCCGGGACGTCAGGGACCCGGCGGCGGGTGGCCTGGTCATCGCCCTGCTCGGCAGGCTCCCCCAGGACGCGGAGCTCGCCGGTGTCCTCGTCGCCGCCGACGAAGCGGCACTGTCCCGGCTCACCGAGTGCGTCACCCGGTTGCAGAAGGACGGCCTCGCCGACCCGGACCTGCCCGCCGCCCACGCGGCCCGCTGGGTCGGCTCCATCATCGACGGCCTCTATCTGCGCTGCGGGGACGAGGGCTTCGACGCCGAACTGGAGCTCCGCACACTGCGCACCGTGCTGACCCGCTTCCTGTTCCGCTAACTTGACGGGCATGGCGGACAAGCGACGGTTCGTGCAAGACGCGGCGTTGTTCGCCGTCCTCGCCCTCCCCGTCGCCGCCGCACTGCTGGTCTCCCCGGAGCCGGAGGAGGTCTGGACGCAGGTGCCGGGCCTGGCGGGGCTGGCCCTGGCCGTCGGGATCTCGCGGCGGCTGCCCGCGGCGGCGCTGGCCATCGGGTTGTCTCTGACGGCCCTGCACGGGAACTTCGTCTTCGGGGCCCCGGTCTTCGCCTGCCTGGCGGGGTTGCGGATGGAGCGGACCAGACCGGTCGCGTGGGCGCTCGCCGCGGTGTTCGCGGGCGGGGTGGTGCTGAACGTCGGGCGGGGCGTCGAGGTGACCACCTGGTTCCCGCTGACGGTCTGGCTGGTGCTCCTCGGCGTGCTGCCGTGGCTGGCGGGCCGCTGCTGGCGGCTGTACACCGAGCTGGTCGCCGCCGGATGGGAGCGCGCCGAGCAGCTCGAACGCGAACAGCGCATCATCGGGGAACGGGAACGGCTGCGGGAACGCTCCCGGATCGCCGAGGACATGCACGACGCGCTCGGCCACGAACTGAGCCTCCTCGCCCTGCGCGCCGCGGCCCTTGAGGTCGCGCCGGAGCTGCCGGAGCGCTACCGGGAGTCCGCCCGCGAGCTGCGGGAGGGCACGGCCGCGGCCACCGAGCGGCTCCAGGAGATCATCGGCGTGCTGCGGGAGGACCCGGACCCCGCGCGGACCCGGCCCGCCGGGGAGACCGTCGCCGACCTCGTCGAACGGGCGGCCGACTCCGGCATGACCGTCGAACTGGAGGAGACCGGCGTCCCCGCCCCGCTGCTGGCCGACCGGGCCGCGCACAGGATCGTCCAGGAAGCCCTCACCAACGCGACGAAGCACGCCCCCGGCGCGGCCGTCCGCGTCCGGCTGGCGCGGGGAGAGGACGAGACCGCCGTCGAGGTCGTCAACGCCCGCCCTCCGGCGGGGCCGCTGCCGTCCGCGCCCGGCGGGCGGCTCGGGCTGACCCGGCTGCGGGAGCGGGTCCGGCTGACGGGCGGCACCTTCGAGGCGGAGAGCACCGAGGACGGCGGTTTCGCCGTCCGGGCGTGGCTGCCGCACCACGCGGCCCCCGTCGCGGAACGGACCGAACCCTCGGAGTCGGCCGCCTACCTGGCGTCCAAGCGGCAGCGGTTCCGGCGGGGCCTGAAGACGGCCGTCACCGTCCCGGCCGGGCTCCTCGCGCTCCTCGCCACGATCATGGCCGGGTATGAGCTGTACGTCGTCCAGACCTCGGTGCTGCCGCCGGACGACTACGCCAGAGCCGGGCTCGGGAGTACGCTCGCGGAGCTGGAGCCGCTGCTGCCACCGAGGCAGGCGGGGATCCCCGAAGGGCGGTGGCGTCCCGGCTGCCGCTATTACCGGGCCCGCGTCGAGCTGCCCGGCAACGGCGACGTCTTCCGGTTGTGCTTCACCGGCGGACGTCTCACGTCCAAGGAGATCCTGCGCGGAGGAAACCGTTGATCCGTGTCCTGCTCGCCGACGACGAGCCCCTCATCCGGGCCGGCGTGCGCGCCGTGCTGTCCGCCGACCCCGGCCTCGAGGTGGTCGCGGAGGCGTCCGACGGGCATGAGGCGATCACGCGGACCCTGGAGCACCGTCCCGACGTGGTGCTGCTCGACATCCGCATGCCGCGCATGGACGGCCTGGAGACCGTCGCGGAGCTGCGCCGCGTCGCCCCCGGCACCGCCGTGGTGATGCTGACGACGTTCTCCGAGGACGCCTACATCGCCCGTGCCCTGGCCGACGGCGCGGACGGCTTCCTGTTGAAGACCGGCGACCCGAAGGAACTCCTGTCCGGTATTCGCGCCGTCGCCGAGGGCGGCGTCTGCCTGGCCCCGAAGGTCGCGCGCCGGGTCGTGGGGGAGTTGGCGGGCGACCGCCTGTCCCGGGGAGCCGCCGCCCGCGAACGGGTGGAGCGGCTGACTCCCCGGGAACGGGAGGTGCTGGCGCTGCTCGGCGAGGGTCTGTCGAACGCCGAGATCGCACGGCGCCTCCACCTGGTCGAGGGCACCGTGAAGATGCACGTCAGCTCGATCCTCGTCCGGCTGGAGGCGCCCAACCGCGTCCGTGCCGCGATCACCGCGCACGAGGCGGGCCTGGTCTAAGCGTCGCGAGCCTTGAGGAACCGAGCCCCGGCCAGGACGGAGGCCGCCGTCCAGGCCAGGACGATGAGCAGCGCGGCGGCCAGGGGATATTCGGTGGTGTCGCCGCTCATGAAGTGGTCGCCGGCGATGCTCGGGAAGAAGTCGGCGACGGGGCTGTCGGCCGCGCTCAGCAGCACGGGCAGCAGCAGGAGCACCACGAAGACGGCGGTGAGGGTCGTCGCGGTGCTGCGCAGCACCAGGGCCGGTCCGACGGTGAGGACGCCGCCCGCCGCCGAGTAGACGCCCATCGCGAACGCGTCGTACGCCAGGCCGTCCAGGGTGCCCCAGTCGCCCAGCAGGGGCTTGGCGGCGAACGCGCCGAGCAGGCACATCGCGGTGCCCGCGACGAACATGACGGGCGCGACGACCAGGGCTTTCGCCAGCAGGACCCGGCCGCGGACGGGCACGGCCTGCAGCGTCCAGCCGATGCTCCGGCTGGAGTACTCGCCGGTGACCGCGAGGATCGCCACGGTGAACAGCACGAACTGCAGCATCGCGAACGACTCGATGGCGATGGCCCCCGCCGTCGTCACCCCGAAGTCGTCCGTGGTGATCTCGTTGGTGTTGTTGTTCTCGTGGGCGATGCCCAGCTGGGCGCTGACCAGCACCATGAGGACGGCCGAGGCGGCGAGGGTCCCCCAGGTGGAGCGGACCGACCACAGCTTCGTCCATTCGGCGGCGACCGCCGCGCGCAGTTCCGGCATCATCGGGTCGCTCCGTATTCGACGGCGTGCTCGGTCAGCTCCATGTACTTCTGCTCCAGGGACACCTCGTTCTCCCGCAGCGCGTGCAACCGGACCCCCAGCTCGTACGCCAGGTCACCGACCTGCCGCGTCGTGACGCCGGGAACGCGCAGCTCGTCCCGGGAGACGGCCCGCGCCCCCGGCAACCGGGCTTCGAGCGCCGTCAGCCCCGCCGGATCCGGGCACACCACGGAGACGGAGCTCCCACCGGAGATCAGCTCCCGCATCGGAGTGTCGGTGATGAGCCGCCCCTTGCCGATGACGACGAGCTGGTCGGCGGTCAGCTGCATCTCGCTCATCAGATGGCTGGACAGGAAGACGGTCCGCCCTTCGGCGGCGAGCGTCCGCATGAGCTGGCGCACCCACCGCACCCCGTCAGGGTCGAGCCCGTTGACGGGCTCGTCGAAGAGCAGCACGGGCGGATCGCCCAGCAGCGCCGCCGCGATCCCGAACCGCTGACTCATCCCGAGCGACAGCCCACAGGCCCGCCGCCCGGACGCCTTGCCCATGCCGACGGTCTCGAGCACCTCGTCCACCCGCCGTGCGGGGATACGGTTGCTCCGCGCCAGCGCCAGCAGATGGGCCTTCACGCTCCTGCCGGGGTGCACCGCCTTGGCGTCCAGCAGCGCGCCCACCTCCCGCAGCGGCCACTTCAGGTCGGCGTACCGCCGCCCCCCGACCAGCGCCTGGCCCGAGGTGGGCAGGTCGAGCCCGACGACCATGCGCATGGTCGTGCTCTTCCCGGCCCCGTTCGGCCCCAGGAACCCGGTGACCTTCCCGGCCCGGACCTCCAGGTCCAGGCCGTCCACGGCGGTCAGCTCCCCGTAGCGTTTGGTCAGATTCCGCAGAGTGATCATTCTTCCTCCGTTTCCCCAGAGAACCTAGGAATCAGGAGGACCCCGGCACCTGTACCGGAAGGCAGCGACGATCCCCGACTTTCGTCAGGGGCGCAGAGGCTTCGGGCCAGGGGGGTGAATTCCGGCGGGCGGGTTGCTTGACTGCCGACATGGACGATCTCCTCGCCGAAGCCGGTGACGCCGCGGCCCCGCTGGAACTCGTACTCCGGGCCGCGGGCCCCTACCTCGACGGCCTGCCGGACCGCAAAGTGCACGAACGGTCCGCCGACGTGCTGCTCGCCGAACTCGACGGCCCGCTCCCCGAGCGGGGGGACGGCGCCCTGCACAGCGTGGAACGGCTGCTGGACGTCGGCACGCGGGCCGCGACCCACTCCTCCGGCCCACGCTTCTTCCACCTGGTGGTGGGCGGCTCGACCCCGGCGGCCATGGCAGGGGACTGGACCACCTCCCTACTCGACCAGGCCGCCGGGATGTGGGTTTCCTCCCCGCTGGCGGCCCAGGTGGAGACGACCGTGCTGCGGTGGCTGAAGGACCTGTTCGGGATCCCGCGGTCCTACGGCGGCGTGCTCACCCCCAGCGCGACGTTCGCGCACGTCACCGGGCTGGCCTGCGCGCGGGCCTGGTGGGGCGAGCGCCACGGGGCCGACGTGGCCTCCCAGGGGCTGGCGGGGCTGCCGCGGCTTCCCGTGTTCAGCAGCGGGCTGGTGCACCCGAGCACACGCAAGGCCCTGCAGATCCTCGGCCACGGCAGGAACAGCGTCCGCACGTTCGCCCGCGACGACGCCGGACGGATCGACCTCGCGGCGATGGAAACGGCCCTGGCCGGTCTCGACGGCGCCCCCGCGGTCATCGTCGGCAACCTGGGCGAGGTCAACAGCGGAGACAGCGACCCCCTCGCGGACCTGGCGGACCTGGCCGACCGGTACGGCTGCTGGCTGCACGTCGACGCCGCGTTCGGCATGTTCGCCGCCCTGTCCCCCCGCACCGCGCACATGACCGCCGGCGTGGAGCGAGCCGACTCGATCACCGCGGACGGCCACAAATGGCTGAACGTCCCTTACGAGAGCGGTTTCTCGTTCGTCCGCGACCCGGCGATGCAGTCCCGCGCCTTCGGCGACTGGGGCGTCCCCTACCTGCCGGGGGCCGAAGGCGAGCAGGTCAACTACAACACCCTGGGTCCCGAGTCCTCCCGCCGCGCCCGGGCGCTGCCGATCTGGGCGACGCTCAGAGCCTACGGCCGGGACGGCTACCGCACGATGGTCGAACGCCACCTCGACGTCGCCTCCCACCTGGGCGCACTGGTCGAGGAAGCCCCCGACCTGGAACTCCTGGCACCGGTGAAACTGTGCATCGTGTGCTTCCGCTACCGCCCGCCGGGAGTGCCCGAGGACCGCCTGGACGAGCTGAACATCCGGCTGGGGGAGGCCCTGCTCGCCGACGGACGGGTCTACGCGGGAACCTCGACGTACCGGGGGATGAAGGTGTTCCGGCCCGCCATCGTCAACTGGCGCACCACGACCACCGACGTCGAACTCCTGCTCACGGTGCTCCGAGAACTGGGCCCCGACCTCGTCCGGGAACTCCGCTGAGGACCGTCTACGAGCGCCCGAGACGACCTCTACGCCGCCGGGCTGCCGGGCTGGCTCGGACGCCGGTAGGACTTCAGGCCGACGACGGCGTGGAAGGCCGACAGGCCCAGAATGCTCGCGGCGACGGCCAGGGAGCCGGGAATCACCACGGCCACCGCTGCTCCCGTCAGGCTGATGACCCCGAGCACGAGACCGGTGCGGCCGACGGCGGGGCCGAAGGCGGGGGAGTCCAGCATGGCTCTGCCCAGGGCGATCAGGGCGAAGGGGACCAGGGCGGCTCCGGTGACGAGCAGCGTGTCGAAGATGCTCTGCACTCCCTGCCAGACCAGGACGACGGTCGTCTTGTCCTCGGGCGGGGCGTCGCGGTGCAGATCGGCGAGGGGGGCGGTCGCGACGTGCAGTAGCGCTCCGCAGATCAGCACTGTGAAGCCGAGGACGCCGACGGCGCCGCCGAAGAACGACGCCGCGGGGCTCGTCCGGCGCAGCGTCCGGGAGAGAGCGAGGGTGTGGAGCGCCATCAGGACGAGAGCCGCCAGGTAGAGGGTGTTCTCCACGACGCGCGCCGTCTTGATCTCGGGGAACCTCAGCAGGCTCTCGGTGGTGGACGGGTCGGGGAGCCCGAGGGCGGCCACGAAGACGAACGTGCCGAGGAGAAGGGCGCTGCCGAGTGCCCCGGCCGCGCCGCCCAGGCGCAGCAGTCGTGTCTCCTCGGTCTGCCCGACCGGGTCGGTACTCGCCAGGGCCATGGTCTGCCTCCATCGGTGCGGAGTGGATGAATGGCCACAGCCTGTGGCTCGGCGGCGTGCCGGCGGCTCACCCTGCGACGGATCTCACCCGGGTGAGATCCCGGCGCCTACAGCAGGCCGAGTTCTCGGGCCCGCTGTACCGCCTGCTTGCGGCCGTTCACTCCGAGCTTGCGGAACAAGCTCCGCGCATGCGTCTTCACGGTGTTCAGCGAGATGTAGAGCGCGGCGGCGATCTCCCGCTGGTTCAGCCGGCTCGGCAGGTGGCGAAGCACCGCCAGTTCCCGGTCCGTGAGCTGCTCCACCAGCAGCGGCGACGTCGGCGCGGCGTCCTCGTACCCGTGCCGGGACAGCACACGGGCCAGTCGGGCGCCGACGGTTCCGGGGTCGCGGCAGACCGCCACCAGGCTTCGGGCCCGCCGCAGCAGCTCGGCTCCGCTCGGGTCGCCGGCGGTGAGACGGACGTCGGCGGCCACGGTCATCACGTACGCCTCATCGAGGATGCCGAGCGGCCGTCGGCTCAAGGCCAGGGCGCGGTCGAGGTCGGCGGCCGCCTGCGCGGGGTCGCCGGTGGCGGACGCTCGGACGGCGTGGGCCACCGCTATCCGGTGGTACCGGGCAAGATGTCGCGAGGCGGCCAGTTCGATGGCTCGGGTGGCGGTGCTCCGGGCGGCTTCCCGGTCGCCGACCTCGGCTTCGGCCAGGGCGAGGAACATCGACGCCATGACCTCGTTGGTGATGACGCCGTCCTGACGCGCGCGGCGTCGTGCGACGGCCATGGCCTCCCGGGCCTGCGCCAGTCGACCCGCCCACGCGTACGCCAATCCTGCCACGGTGGACATCGGGGACAACTGGGCGCTGAGTGTCCCCGACGCCAAGGCCGGGTCCGCGATGGCGACGGCGGTGCTCACGTCGCCGCGGCCGAGCGCGAGGTTCATCTCAAGCGCGTCGAACAGGGGATTCGCTTCGGTCAGCGAATCGGAGCGCATGGCGCGGGCCCTGCTGAGGCGCTCTTCGGCGACGTCGATGTCGTTGCGGAGGAACGCGCACCAACCGGCTTGGAGTACGCAGCCCGTCACGTCGTCGGCGGCGCGGCCCAACCCGTCCAGGATCCGGCTCAGGGCTTCGGGCTCGCCGTCGGCGATCAGCCGCCAGCCGAGCCCGTCCGAGACCAGTCCGGCGGCCTGGGACACATCCCCGGCGGCGACCCGGTGGCGGACGGCCAGTTCGGTCTCGCCGTGCCGCTGGAACCAAGCGGCCGCCCGGCGGTGCAGTTCCGGCAGCCGGTCGCCGAGGGTGCGGGCCGCGTCCGCCCGGAGCAGTTCCAGGACGAGTTGGTGGTGGCGGAACCAGGTGCGCCGGGCGTCCAACGGGATGAGGAGTTGGTCGGCCGCGGCCAGCCCCGCCAGCCAGGGGCCGCCGCCGTCCCGTCCGGTGAGGTGGTCGACGAGCGGCCCTGACAGCCGGTCGACGACGCTGGTGCTCAGCAGCCTTTCCCGCTCGTCCTCGCCGAACGAGGCGAGCAGTTCGTCGCTCAGGTAGTCCGCCACCAGAGGGTCGTCGCCACCGAACGACTCGGCGTACGCCACCGGGTCGGCGGTCCGGCGCAGCGACAGCCCCGCCAGCACCAGCCCCGCGGCCCACCCCTCGGTACGGCGGCACAGCCGTTCGACGTCGATCCCTCCGGCCGCCTCTCCGAGGAGGACCGCCGCGTCGGCGGGAGCGAAACTCAGGTCGGCGCTGCGCACCTCCACCAGTTCCCCTCGCGCCCGCAGCCGGCTCAGCCGCAGCGGCGGATCGCCCCGCGTCCCGAAGGCGAGCGTGACCGAGGGCGGAAGCCGTTCGAGGAGCAGATCCACCCCGGCGTGGATCTCGCCGGTCCCGACCAAATGGTAATCGTCGAGGGCGATCACCAGAGGAGGTCCGTCGACCAGCAGGTTGACGAGGACGGGCACCACGGCGTCGGCACCGCCCCGAGTCGCCCGCGCCACCCCGGTCACCTCGGCGGCCACCCCCGGCCGGATCCGGTCGACGGCGTGGGCGACGGCAGCCCAGAACCGCGCCGGGTCCCGATCGGCGGCCTCCAGCTGCAACCAGACCAGCTCGAACGCCTCCCGCGCGTGCGCCTCGCGCCGCAGCCCCGGATCCCCCAACGAGGCGAGCAGCGTCGTCTTCCCCCACCCGGCCGGGGCGCTGACGAGAAGCACCTTGGTCTGAGGCGCGGACACCGCTTCGGCCAATGATCGGACGAGGCCGCCGCGGACGACGTGACGGGCGGGCAGCACGGGGGGAACCAGCTTCGTGGCGGCGAGCCCGCCCACGGTCTGGAGCCCCCTGCCCGGCTGCGTGACCACGATGTCCTCCTCGATGGAACCGGCCGCTGACACCTCGCTCCGGCGCGCGGGAGCCAGAGAAATCGTGGCAGAACAATCGGCTTTGCGGACGACCGGTCATCCTCACTACTTCAGGCTGTCTTGATGATGGCCGGTCCCCGGCCGCCGTTGTCGTCGAAGTCCTCCTCGCTGAGGCGTTGCTCCACAGACGCGGTACGTCACGCTCTGCGGGTCTGTAGTGTGCGGAGCGTGAAGTACTTCAACACGGCCGGTCGCTGCCGGGAGAACCTGCACTACATGCTCCCGCCGGAACCCCGCCTGCCCGAGGCACGGGAGTACATCGAGCGGGGCTTCTACTTCGTGGTGCACGCTCCCAGGCAGTCGGGGAAGACCACCGTGCTGGAGACGCTGGCCCGCACCCTCAACACCGAGGGGAGATACGCCACCGTCTGGTTCTCCTGCGAGCAGGTGCGCATCGCGCAGACCGTCGAAGCCGCCGAAGACCAGCTACTCGAGATCATCGCGAAGGCGGCCGAGAAGCAGATCACATGCGAATGCCGCCCGCCCCGCCCATGGCCGGACGCCAGACCTGGCAACCGGCTGTACACGGCGCTTCAGGAGTGGGCGACGCGCTGTCCGATCCCGCTGGTGCTGTTCTTCGATGAGATCGACTCCCTGCAGGACGGCGTCCTGATCAGCGTGCTCAGCCAGCTGCGCAACGGCTACCAGAGCGGCGAGCGAGAGGAGTTCCCGTACTCGGTCGTGCTGTGCGGGATGCGCAACGTCCGCGACTACAAAGCCGCATCGGGAGGCGACCCGAACCGGCTGGGCACCTCCAGCCCGTTCAACATCAAAGTGGAATCCCTGCGCCTGAGTGACTTCACCCATGACCAGGTCGCGGAACTCTACGAGCAGCACACCCGGGCCACCGGCCAGAAGTTCTCCCCCGAATCCGTCCAACGCGCCTTCGAAGCGAGCCAAGGCCAACCCTGGCTCGTCAACGCGCTCGCCCGCGAAGTCATTGAGAAGATGCGGGTTCCGGTGTCCGAGCCGATCTGTGACGAGCACATGGACCAGGCGGTGGAACGCCTCATCGTCTCGCGCGCGACGCATCTGGACTCCCTCGTCGCCCGGCTGCACGAACCCCGCGTCAAACGCATCATCGAACCCATGCTCGCCGGCACCCAGACCACCACCGACGCGGCCTACGACGAGGACCTGTCCTACGTGCGCGACCTCGGCCTGATCCGGCCGGACCGCTACATCCAGATCGCCAACCCCATCTACCAGGAGGTCATCGCCCGCGTCCTGACCGGACACGTCGAGAGCAACATCGACGTCGACCCCCGCTCGTTCATCACCGCCCAGGGCCGCCTGGACTTCCGCAAGCTCCTGAGGGAGTTCCTCGACTTCTGGCGGCTCAACGGCGAGATCCTCGCCCGACAGCAGACCTACTCCGAAGCCGCCTGCCAGTTGGTCTTCATGGGCTGGCTGCACCGCGTCGTCAACGGCGGAGGCCTCATCGACCGCGAATACGCCCTCGGCCGCGGCCGCATCGACCTCTTCATCCGCTGGCCCCTCCCCGACCGCACCTGGCAGTGGGAGGCCGTCGAACTCAAAGTCCACCGCCCCGGCCGCCCCGACCCCACCGCCCAGGGCCTCATCCAACTCGACGCCTACCTCGACCGCCTGGCCCTCGCCCAGGGCACGCTCGTCGTCTTCGACCAGCGGTCCGAGCCGCCTTCCCTCACCGAGACCACCAGCCCGTCCGGCCGCACCATCACCCTCCTCCGCATCTGACGATCCGTCGGGCGAATCGACCCGCTTGGCCCGACGGCTGGAGAGCTCGGCCACAACTTGTAGCCGATCTTGTTTATATGGTGCTAGCTTCTGGGGCGCGGGCCCCGGTCCTGCCCGCGCACCCCCCCCGGACGAGGAAACATCGATGCGATCGCTCCTGCGGCGCGGCCGCCTTCACCGACTCGGCTCGAGCACGAGCCGGAGCACGCTTCAGGCCGCCCGGCGATCGCATGGCGGCCTCCGGGCGGGGGCGGTCGCTCTGGCAGTCGCCGCGCTGGTCTCCGGATGCGGGGAACCGCCCGAACTGAGGTTCGGGGCCGCGCAGCCCTCCGGAGAGAAGCTGGACCTGCCGAGCGGGGGGCGTTCCGGGTTGCCCGGCGAGCAGTGGCCGGACGCGTGCGAACTGGTCGACGACGCCGAGCTCAAGGCGATCCTCCCCCAAGCCGAGAAGATCGAACGCGAGAGGCAGAGCCTCACCCTCCACAAGGTCGATTTCCTCGGAGGGGGTTTCGACACGGAGGAGATCCCGGCAGCCGGATGCCAGATCGACCTCCGGCTGCCCGACGACTACGACGGCGTCAACACCTTCATCACCTTCTCCATGCGCCAGATCGCCGATCCGTCGGTCATCCGCGAGGAGTACCGCGAGGACCGGGGGAGGGACAGGGACGAAACGCAGAGCCTCGGCACCTCCTGGGGCGCCGACGAATGCCACGCGGAAAAGAGCGGCCTTCGCAGCGTGTACTGCCGTCTGGGCCAGTACTACTTCGAAATCCGGGGCCGCGGCCCCTCCTCTCGCATCACGGAGCAGGACTTCACCGACAAGGTCCTCTCCCAGATCGTCCAGACGGTGACCGCGCGGATGCGTTGATCCGCTCGACGGCGTCCTGGTAGCGAAGAGAGGAAGAACAGCGTGCAGGCCCCACTCCCGGACGGTCCTCACCAGGTCGGCCCGTACCGTGTGCTGGCGCTGCTCGGACAGGGCGGCATGGGACGGGTCCTGCTGGCGGCCGGACCCGACGGGCGGCTGGTCGCGGTGAAGCAGGTGCTGGGCGAACTCGCGGAGGACACCGGGTTCCGGGCGAGGTTCCGGCGGGAGGTCGCGGCCTCCCGGAGGGTGTCGGGGGCGCGCACGGCCCCGGTCGTGGACGCCGACCCGGAGGCGCCGTCACCGTGGCTGGCGTCCGTCTTCGTGCCAGGCCCGTCCCTCGACCACGTGCTGCGGACGGTCGGGCCGCTGCCGGAGGACGCGGTGCGCCGTCTGGCGGCCGGTCTGGCGCAGGCGCTCCTCGACGTGCACGGCGCCGGGCTGGTCCACCGCGACCTGAAGCCCGCCAACGTCCTGCTCGCCGACGACGGCCCCCGCGTGATCGACTTCGGTATCGCCCGGGCGCTCGACGGCGGCGACACCGAGCTGACCGGCACGGGCGCGCTGATCGGTTCGCCGAGCTTCATGGCGCCCGAACAGGCCCTCGGCCGGGAGGCGACGCCCGCGAGCGACGTCTTCTCGCTGGGGGTGACGCTGGCGGCGGCCTGTACGGGCCGCACGCCGTTCGAGGGCAGGTCGGCGCCCCAGGTGCTCTACAACGTCGTCCACGCCGATCCCGACCTGACGGAGCTTCCCCCGGCTCTGCGCGAGATCGTCGAGCCGTGCCTGGCCAAGGACCCGGCGGCCAGACCGAGTCCCGCGCAGCTGCTGGAGCGTATCGGCGGCATCACGCCGACGACCCGTCCCTGGCCGTTGGAAGTCCATCGCCTCACCGCCGGCCGGCAGGCCGAGATCTCCCGACTGCTGTCCGCAGCCCCGGTGACCTTCCCGGTGTCATCCCCCGCGGCTCCCCGCCGTCGGCGACGCGCCGGGCTCGTGAGCGTCGCGGTGCTCGCCGCCGTCGGCCTGCTGGGCGTCACGGCGTTCGCCCTGACCCGCCCGGACGGCCCGCCCGGCGCGGCGCTGGCACGCGTCGCCGACCGGTACACCGAGAACATCCCGTCCTGCGAGAAGGCGGACCCCGCGCTGAAGGTGCCTTCCGGTTTCGAGGCGCCCCTGGGGTATGAAGACGAGAGGTACGAGAGCGATACAAGGCCCCATACCAACAGCAGGTGCATATGGCAGAGCCGGAGCGGTGACAGGATCGACCTGTCGTGGATGCTCTTCCGCACCGGCGACGGTCCCGGAAGCGGCGCCCAGAAGGCGAAAGACCACTTCGAGGAGTTCTACGACGGCGCCGGCATCAAACGTGAATCCGCCCTCGGCTTCGCGGAGGAGGGCATGTGGGCTGAGCCTTCCGGCTCCGGTCCGCGCTGCGTCCTGTGGGTCCGCGACGTCAATCTCGTGATCTTCATCCTGCTCGAGGGCCTCACCTACCCCTCCGGCAGGTGTGAGCCCGCCGCGCTGGCGGTGGCCGAAGAGGCCATGAGGGCGGTGAGGCCTCGGTGAGGCCGCTCAACGCCTCGGACCCGCGAGAGGTCGGGCCGTACCGGGTGGTGGCCGAGCTCGGGCGCGGCGGCATGGGCCGGGTGCTGCTGGCGGCCGCGCCCGACGGACGGCTGGTCGCGGTCAAGCAGGTGCATGCCCGGCTGGTCGGCGAGGAAGGGTTCCGGGCGAGGTTCCGGCGGGAGGTCGCGGCTTCCCGGAAGGTGTCGGGGGCGTTCACCGCCGCCGTGGTGGACGCCGACGCGGAGGCCGGGTCACCGTGGCTCGCCTCCGAGTTCGTGCCGGGGCCCTCGCTGGCAGCCGCGGTCGAGACGGCCGGGCCGCTGCCCGAGGAATCGGTGCGGCGGCTGGCCGCGGGCCTGGCGACCGCCCTGACGGAGATCCACCGGACGGGGCTGATCCACCGCGACCTCAAACCCGCCAACGTCCTGCTGGCCGAGGACGGCCCCCGCGTCATCGACTTCGGCATCGCCCGCGCCGCCGAGGGCGGTGACACCGAGCTGACCCGCACCGGACTGGTGATCGGCTCGCCCGGCTTCATGTCGCCCGAGCAGGCCGACGGGCGTGACCTGACCCCCGCCAGTGACGTCTTCGCCTTCGGCGCGGTCCTGGTCGCCGCGCTCACCGGCCGCAGTCCGTTCGTCGGCTCCTCGGTCCCGCAGATGCTCTACAACATCGTCCACGCCGTCCCCGACCTGACCGCCGTCCCGCCGGGCCTGCGCGCCGTCGTCGAACCCTGCCTGGCCAAGGACCCCGCCGCCCGTCCCACCCCCGCCCGGATTCTGGACATCTTGGGCCCGCGGCCCCCGAGGCAGCGTCCGTGGCCCGCCGCCGTCCACCAGTTGATCGCCGCCCAGCGCGCCGACATCGACCGCCTCCTGGGCGACACCGACCGGACGATCGTCCACGCACCCGTCCGCGCCGGGTCGCCCGCGGTCCCGGCAGGGCCCGCCGGGACACGACTCGCCAGGACGCTCCTGCTCCCTCCCGGCCGTCACCTCGCGGCGGTCGTGACCGCGGTGGTCGTGACCGCGGTGGTCGTGGCGGCCGGCGCCGCCTTTCTCCTGTGGCCGGGCGAGGACCGGAACGTCTCTGCGGGCCCGGCCGACAAGTACGTGAAGATGGTGGTCTGCCAGGAGGCGGCGCCGCGACTTCCCCTGCCCGCCCGCGACCCCGAGAAGGACGGGTACACGGAGGGCTCCACCGAAGCGGACACACAGTGCAGCTGGGACTCGGACTCCCTCGCTCCGGACACCTTGGTCACCTGGGAGCTGAAACGCACCCTGGGCGGACCGAACGCCACCCTGGCCCAGCGGGCGACCTTCATGGAGGGCCAGGCGGACGGCACCCACGAGTCGGAGCCGGGAATCGGGGACGGCGCGTACTGGTCCGCACCCAACCCGTTCGCAGAGGACTTCTGCCGCCTCTACGTCCTGGACGCCAACCTCATGGTCTCGGTCACCGTGGGGGAGGCCGACTACAGCTCCCGGACCTGCCGTCCGAAGGCCAAGAAGATCGCCGAAGCGGCCCTGGCCGCCATGCCGCGCTGACGGCGGCCTGCGTTCCGTCGCTCCGCACCGTCGCTCCGGTGGTGCGGGGCGACGCCTGATGCCGGGCGGTGCGGCTTCGGAGGGTCAGGAGGCCCGGTGGTCGGGCTTGATGTCGGTGAGGAAGAACTCCCGGACGTCCTCGGCGAGCAGTTCCGGCACCTCCATCGCGGCGAAGTGGCCGCCGCGTTCGAACTCCGACCAGTGCCTGATGTCGTACAGCCGCTCGGCCAGGGGCCGTACCGACTGCGTGATGTCGTGCGCGAACACCGCCACGCCGACCGGCACCGGGCACGGCTCAATACGCCGTGGGGCCTCGCGGTGAAGTCGTGCCGAGGAGGCCGCGGTGGCGGTCAGCCAGTACAGCGAGATGTCGGTGAGCATCCGATCGGCGCTGATCTGCGAGCGGGGGTCCGTCCACTGGGCGAAGCGCTCGGCGATCCAGGCCAGCTGGCCGACCGGTGAGTCGGTCAGCGCGTAGCCGATGGTCTGCGGGGTGGTGGCCTGCAGGGCCTGGTACGGCGGACGGTTCGCCATCAGCTGCCTGACCTTGTCCAGCCGGGCTTCGTCTGTGTCGGACAGTTCGATGCCGGCGTCCGGGTCCGGCCGGGTCGGCAGGTAGTTGACGTGCACCCCGGCGACCTGTCCGGGTGCCACCGCGCCGAGCGCCAGGGAGATGCCCGAGCCGAAGTCGCCGCCCTGCGCGCCGTAGCGTTCGTACCCCAGACGGCGCATCAGCTCGGCCCAGGCCCGCGCGACCCGGACGACGTCCCAGCCGCGCTCGTGGGTCGGCCCGGAGAAGCCGTAACCCGGGATGGACGGGATCACCAGATGGAAGTCGCGTGACAGCGGCTCGATCACGTCGAGGAACTCCAGGAACGAGCCGGGCCAGCCGTGGGTGAGGATCAGGGCGAGAGCGTCCGGTTTCGAGGACCGGACGTGGACGAAGTGGATGTTCTGGCCGTCGATCTCGGTGGTGAAGTGCGGCAGCTCGTTGAGCTTCGCTTCGTGCACGCGCCAGTCGTAGCCGGTGCGCCAGTATTCGGCCAGCTCCTTGAGCCGCGCCAGCGGGAAGCCGTAGTCCCACCCCGCGTCGGCGACCTCGTTGGGCCAGCGGGTGTGGGAGAGCCGGTCGGTCAGGTCGTCGAGGTCGGCCTGGGGGATGTCGATGCGGAACGGCTTGATCATGGTCTCGGCTCCAGGGATTCGTTCGGCGCCAGAACGCAGGTCGATGGTCAGGCGTTGGGGCGCGCCCCCTCCGACCGTTCGTTGGTGACACCAACGTTGTTGTCGCCAACTATACATAAATTCGTTGGCTACACCAATGACGTGATGGCCGTCGTGGAGGCCCACCACGGCCAGGCCCGCCGCCTCGGGCGTGTCGGCGCCTCCACCGATCACGCGCTTGCCGGGGGAGCGGGACGCCCTCGCCTGCGTGATCGCGGTCCGAACGAACCCGGGCAAAGGGGAGGGCGTCCGCGACGATCAGGTTTTGAGCCGAGCCCAGACGACCTTGCCGCCCGAGGCCAGCGGAGTCACTCCGCAGGTCTCGGAGAGGGCCGTGATGATGCTCAGCCCCCAGCCGCCGTTGTCGTCGAAGTTCTCCTCGTCGAGGTCCAGGTCGTCGAGGTCCGGTTCGACGAGCGGCGCCGGTGCCCGGGGGAAGCCGGGACAGGGGTCGGCGACCCCGATCGTCACGCCGTCCTCGTCCCGGCGGCAGTGGACGGTGATGCACTGCCCTGCGGGCGTGACCGCGACGGCGTTGGCGGTGATCTCCGCCAGGATCAGGTGGGCGTCGTAGCGGGCGTCGTCGTTCAGCCGCCACGTGATCAGCCGCTGTTCGACCAGGCTCCAGGCGAGGCCGACGCAGGCCGGGGAAGCCGCCATCGGTATCCGCAGCTCGTCTCCAGGCGTCGCAGGGGTCGTTCGCAGTATCTTCGTCATACCTCTCCTGTGAGGGGTGAAGCCGCGCGGCCGGGCCAGGCCGGTAAACCGAACTCCGGCCGCGCGGCGGCTCTCATGCGATCGTTGTCGCCACTTGTAGAAATCTCTTGCAGGAGGACCTCGCGCCACGACGGGCGTGCCAGCGATACCGCAACAGGTCATCCAGTGCGAATCTCTGGCGAACTGCGTTCCCTAGCGTCTTTGGGACGTATCCCTCGTAATGCCCTCTTTCAAGACCCCCCGATGTGTTCTGTGATCGCTCTGTGGTGTGCGGGGTGATGGCATCTCTTGGCGCTATTGGTCACACAGCGGCGTTCATTCGTGACAACCTGCTGTCAGCATGGAGTGTCCGGCCGTCGTTGGCAAGTCTCCAATGGCAAGATGCCAAAATCTAAGGAGTGGGTATGTCTGTCCGGCCGAGTCCGACTGTTCGTAGCAAGCGCCTGGCGCGTGAACTGCGCCGTTTGCGAGAAGCGCGAAATCTGACCATCGAACAGGTGGTCGCGCTGGCGGGCGATGAGTGGAATCCCAGCACGCTTGGCAGATGGGAGAACGGAGACCGCCGCATCCGTCCAGCCGACCTACGAGGGCTCTTGGATGTTTACGAAGTCGCGGACGAAGCTCGGGAAGCGCTGATGACCTTGGCCCGGGAAGCCAGGCAGAAGGGGTGGTGGCAGGTATACGGCGACGTCCTGCCCTCCGAGTACAGCTCGTATATCGGCCTGGAGACCGAGGCCCGATCGATGCGGACTTACCAGCAACAACTCATCCCCGGCATCGTCCAGACCGAGGACTATGCCCGGGCTGTCATACGGGCCACGCGACCAGATGACGACGGTGCTGCGATCGACCGCAGGGTCGCCGTGCGCATGGATCGTCAAGCCGTGCTCGAAGGCGAGCTTCCGATGAACCTGTGGGCGGTGCTGGACGAAGCGGCCGTCCGCCGTGTGGTCGGCGGTCCTCAGGTGATGAGAGCCCAGCTTGATCGACTTGCGGAGATCGCTGAGCGCCCCGGGGTCCAGCTCCAGGTACTTCCGTTCAGTGCAGGAGCGCACGCCGCCATGGCCTCATCGTTCGTCATCCTCGGCTTCGAGTCTCCCGATCCGGATGTGGTGTACATCGATACCGGTACGAGTGCGCTGTTCATCGAAGCGACGACAAACGTATCCGCCTATAGACTGACGTTCGACCACTTGAGAGCGTCGGCGTTGGCTCCGAGTGAGTCGCAACGGCTGTTCCGCGCGGCGGCTCAGGAGTTTGCGTAGGCGCTGGAACGAAGGAGATACGGGATGGCCGAGACCGAGCACCCCGTTGATTTCTCCCAGGCGACATGGCGCAAGAGCAGCCACAGCAGCGGAAACGGCGAATGTGTCGAAGTCGCATTTCATCGGACCGAGGTCGCCCTTCGCGACAGCAAGTCACCTGGCGATCCCTTCCTGAGGATGGACGAGGTGCAGTGGGCACGGTTTCTCGCTGAGGTGAAGGCCGGCTTCCTGGACAAGCTCTGACCGATCAGTCTGATCACACTGGTCAAGGCATAAAGGACTGCTGAGCCTCCTTCGAAGGAGCTCGGAGGCTGTTGGCGGTTGGTCGCGAGGCAGGACGGCTTGGTACGGCGTAGGAGCTTGGCGCCGTTACGCCGAACGATTCAGGCTCTTCTCGATATCCGCTCCCTGCCGGAGGCATGCGTCTTCGCCGCAGTCCGTTCGGAGCCGTCGAGGGCACTCGGGCACTGCCCGGAAGCCGTACCGGGTGGACGCTCAGTCGGCGGGGCCCTGCCAGACCTTCAGGTCGATGGTCAGGTAGTCATCGTCGATGGACTTGACGGTGATGATCCCCAGGAGGCCGGTGTCGGTGTAGACGCACCACATCGATCCCTTCGCTGGACTGCCAAGACCGTCTTCGATGTACTTCGTATTCGCGTGGCAGGTCTCGTAGTCGGCGGGCTGGCCGGCTTCGATGGCGCCGAACTTGCTCTCACCGGCGATACCGCTCGTTCCGAAAGCCAGGTCGCCCTGGTAGTTGCCGGAGGAGTTCCAGTCGAGCTTCTTGGGACGCAGCGGGTCGTCGGTGAAATAGATGGAATAGCCGTTGGTGATGTCGATGCCTTTGTGCTCGCCCAGGAACGTCCCTGCGGGCTTCGTCGTGCCGGGAGCGTTCGTGTCGGAGGCCGAGGGGCCGGCGGGGGCCGTGGATTCGCCGGGAGTCTCGGGGGGCGGGGTGTTCTCGGAGGCCGGTGGCCGTGCGGAGGCCTGGGTGCCGGGCTGCTGCGCGAGGAGGTCGTCGGGGGACTCCCGGTCGTCCTTCTGGGTGAGGACGAAGAGCAATGCGGCCAGGAGGACCAGGACGACGCCGGCTCCACTTCCCAGCAGTAGGGCTGTCCGGCTTCCGCTGGACGCGGGCCGGGGAGGGCCGGGCTGGTGAGGGGGTTGGAGCGGGACGTGCGGAGCGCTCGGCGGGTGGCCGGGAAACCCGCTGGAGAAAGTGTTCCCGGGTGCCGTGGGCTGGAGGGCGACGGGCGGGGCGGGTTCGGGGACGGCCGAGTAGCCGCGAAGGACGGCGGTGAGCGGTTCGGGGAGCCAGTCGGTCGAGGTCTGCGCCGGGACGCCGGTGAGCTCGGCCAGGAGCTGCTCTGTGGTGGGACGGGCCGCGGGGTCCTTGTCCAGGCACCGCAGGATGAGGGGTTTCAGCTCGTCGGGGCAGCCGTCGAGCCGGGGCTCGTCCTGGACGATGCGGTACATGACGGCCTGGGCGGGGCCGTCCCCGAAGGGGCTGCGGGCGGTGGCGGCGAAGAAGAGCAGGGCGCCGAAGGCGAAGACGTCGAGTGCCGGGGTGGGTTCGCCGC
Organism: Actinocorallia sp. B10E7; assembly: GCF_039871655.1. NCBI lineage: Bacteria > Bacillati > Actinomycetota > Actinomycetes > Streptosporangiales > Thermomonosporaceae > Actinocorallia > Actinocorallia sp. B10E7. Next base: position 420,672 of record NZ_JBDPLZ010000001.1, on the reverse strand, counting down.
CGCGGATCTGCTCGGGGGCCATGAACTGGGGTGAGCCGACCGCGCTGTTGGTGCGGGTGAGCGGGGTGGCGTCGGCGGCGCGGGCGATGCCGAAGTCGATGACGCGGGGGCCGTCCGCGGCGAGCAGGACGTTGGACGGTTTGAGGTCGCGGTGCACGATGCCGGCGCGGTGGATGGCCTGGAGAGCCTCGGCGACTCCTGCGGCGAGCGTCCGCAGGGTGTCCACCGGCAGGGGGCCGGATTCGTGGATCGCGGTGGCGAGGGAGGGGCCGGGGATGTGGGCGGTCGCCAGCCACGGCACCGGGCCGGTCAGGTCGGCGTCGATGACGGGTGCGGTGTAGAAGTTCTGGACCCGCTGGGCGGCGGCGACCTCCTGGGCGAACCGGCGGCGGAACTCGGGGTCGTCGGCGAACTCGGGCCGGACGACCTTGACCGCCAGTCTCCGCCCGCTCTGGGTGGTGGCGAGGAAGACCCGGCCCATGCCTCCGGCGCCGAGCCTGGCGATGATCCGGTAGCCGCCGATCTCGCGGGGATCATCGTTCGACAGCGGTTCGTAGACCGGGGATCGCATGCTCGCCTCCAGGGGTTCGGCTCGCTTGGCGGGCGCACGAACCGCTCGCGGAATTCTCAGGCCGCGACGATCATAGGCGGCGGAAGATCAAGGATCGAGAGGTTGTTGCGGCGTTTTCGGGTTTTTCAGGCGGGGCCGGTTCGCCAGGTGCGTGGGGTGTTCGTCCTTGATTCAGCAAATTTTTGGGGTTTGGGGGGATAGCTGATCCGGTTCACCAGGGAAGGTCCGTAGGACCAGATGGACCGGGAGGAAGCATGGCCCTGAGTGAGGACGAGGTACGCGAGCATGTGCGGGGGGTCTGCTTCAAGAAGGGGCCTCCGGGGTTGGTGGGGGCCGAGACCGAGTGGCTGGTGGTGGATCGGGGGAGGCCGAAGGAACCCGTGCCGCTCGGGCGGCTGCGGGGGCCGTTGACGCGGAGGCCGCTGCCGGGCGGCAGCAGGGTGACGTTCGAGCCCGGAGGGCAGCTGGAGCTCAGCTCGCGGGCGCTGCCGGGGGCCGAGGCGGTGTGCGCGGCGCTGACCGCGGACCTGGCCGAGGTGCGGCGGCGGGTGCCGGGGATCGAACTCGTGGGGGCCGGGGTGGATCCCGTCCGGCCGTCGCGGATGCAGCTGGACGAGCTGCGCTACCGCTGCATGAGCGGGTATTTCGGGGATCTGACGATGATGTGCTCCACCGCTTCGGTCCAGGTCTGCCTGGACATCGGGACGGCGGAGCAGGCAAAGCGCAGGTGGCGGCTGGCGCACCGGCTCGGGCCCGTGCTGATCGCGGCGTTCGCGAACTCCCCGCTGCACTGCGGGCGGCGGACGGGGTGGCGTTCGACGCGCCAGGCCGTGTGGGCGCGGCTGGACCCCACCCGCACCACGGCCCCCCTGGGGGACGACCCGGAGGAGGCGTGGGCGCGGTACGCGCTCGACGCCCAGGTCATGCTGATCCGGGGCGAGAGCTGGATCATCGGGCCCGGCATCACCTTCCGGGAGTGGATGCGCGCGGGGGAGCCCACCCTGGACGACTTCGCCTACCACCTGACCACCCTCTTCCCGCCGGTCCGGCCGCAGGGGTGGCTGGAGCTGCGCATGATCGACGCGTTGCCCGAGCCGTACTGGAGGGTGCCGATCGCGGTGGCCTCCGCCCTCGTCGACCTCGTTCCGGACGCCGCCGAGGCCGCCGCCGAACCCGTTGCGGACGCGTGGGTGCGGGCGGCGCGGGACGGGCTGCGGGATCCCGCCCTGGCGAAAGCCGCCCTGGCCTGTTTCGAGGCGGCCTGCTCGGTGCTCACCGGGCCGTTGAAGACCCTCACCGAGCAGTACGCCGAACGTTATGTCGCCCGCGGCCTGTGTCCGGCCGACGACATCGAGGAGTACGCGTGGACGCGCTGAAGGAACGCCTCGCCGCGAAGCTGACCGCGGCGAGGGAACGAAGTCATCTGCTGACCTCCCTGGACGACGCCGACCTGGTCGCCCAGGTGTCGCCGCTGATGTCCCCCCTGGTGTGGGACCTGGCGCACGTCGGCAACTACGAGGAACTGTGGCTGCTGCGCGAAGCGGCCGGTGTCGAGCCGATGCGCCCGGAGATCGACACCCTCTACGACGCGTTCGAGCACCCCCGGGCCACCCGCCCGTCGCTGCCCCTGCTGCCGCCCGACGAGGCCCGCGCCTACATCCGGACGGTCCGGGACAAGGTCCTGGACTCCCTGGACGGGCTGCGTCCGGAGAACGCCTTCCTCTTCGAGATGGTCATCCAGCACGAGCACCAGCACGGCGAGACCATGCTCGCCACCCACCAGCTCCGCAGGACGTCCTCTCACCTGGTCGAGAAGGACCTCGCCGCGGCCGTCACGCCCTGCCCCCCGGAAACGTACATTCCGGCGGGAACGTTCATCATGGGCACGTCGGACGACCCCGCCGCCTACGACAACGAGCGCCCCGCGCATCAGGTGGACCTCCCGGCGTACTTCATCGACACCGTCCCGGTGAGTAACGGCGACTACCTGGCGTTCATCGAGGCCGGCGGCTACGACGACGAACGCTGGTGGCACCCCAAGGGATGGGAGTGGCGGCAGAACAAGAAGATCGGAGCGCCCGCCTTCTGGTTCAAGGAGGGCGTGTGGTTGCGCCGCCGTTTCGGCACGGTGGAGCCGGTGCCGTTCGACCAGCCCGTCCAGCACGTCTGCTGGTACGAGGCCGACGCGTACGCCCGCTGGGCGGGCAAGCGCCTGCCGACCGAGGCGGAGTGGGAGAAGGCGGCCCGCTGGGACCCCGGACGCCAGGAGCCGCGCAGATACCCCTGGGGCGACGACCATCTGCCCGGCCGCGCCAACCTCGGGCAGAGGAGCCTGCAGCCCTCACCGGTCGGCTCCTTCCCCGAAGGAGCCTCCCCCTACGGGGTACGGCAGCTCCTCGGCGACGTGTGGGAGTGGACGTCCACCGACTTCCACGGCTACCCGGGTTTTCGCGCGCACCCCTACAAGGAGTACTCCGAGGTCTTCTTCGGCCCCGACTACAAGGTCCTGCGCGGCGGCTCCTGGGCCACGGACCCGGCGGCGTGCCGGGCGACGTTCCGCAACTGGGACTACCCGATCCGCCGCCAGATCTTCGCCGGTCTCCGCTGTGCGAGGAGCGCCTGAGTTGTGCAGACACCTGGCCTACCTCGGGCCGCCCCGCAGCCTGCACTCCCTGGTCTACGGTCCCCCGCACTCCCTGGAACGCCAGTCCTACGCCCCCAGGATGAACATCGGCAACATCCTGAACGCCGACGGTTTCGGCGCCGGCTGGTACGTCGGGGACAAGGCCGTCCGCTACCGCAGGTCGCAGCCGATGTGGACGGACACCTCGTTCGCCGAGCTCAGTGAGATCCTGCAGGGCTCGTGCGTGCTGGCGGCGGTGCGCAGCGCGACGGTCGGCTTCCCGGTGGACGAGTCCGGCGCCCAGCCGTTCCGCTGTGAGAGCTGGCTGTTCAGCCACAACGGCAAGGTCGAGGGCTTCGGCGCGGTCGAGGCCAAGCTCCGTGAGCTCGCCGGCGACCTGTCGCTGGTGCCCGAGGCCCGCGCCCCGCTCGACTCGGCGCTGCTGTTCGCCCGCGCGGTGCGGGCCTGGCGGGGAGGCCTGAGCCTGGCCGAGGGCCTGGCCGAGACGGTCCGCACGGTCGCCGCGATCGCGCCGGGCCGCTACAACCTGCTGGCCGCGGACGGGTCGTCGCTGGCCGCGACGACCTGGGGCGACAGCCTGTTCGTCCGGTCGGCGGAGAACGCCGTGGTCATCGCCTCCGAGCCCTATGACGAGAGCCCGGCCTGGCAGCGGGTTCCCGATCGTTCCGTGGTCGCCGCGGACCGCCACGGCGTCGTCATCCACCCACTCCTTTAGGGGGCACACAGATGAAGCTCTTCGAGATCGCACAATTTCTGAAACCGGAGGAACTGGACGAGGCGTTGCGCGCCGACGTCTCGGCGGGGCTGACGTCCCAGCCCAAGACGCTGCCGCCCAAGTGGTTCTACGACGACCGGGGCAGTGAGCTGTTCACCGAGATCACCCGGCTGGAGGAGTACTACCCGACCCGGCGGGAACGCGCGATCCTCGCGGCGCGCGCGGGCGAGATCGCCTCGGCGACGGGCGCGCGCACCCTCGTCGAGCTGGGCGCCGGTTCGGGGGAGAAGACCCGCCTGCTGCTCGACGCGCTGGGCGCGTCCCTGGAGGCCTACGTCCCGGTGGACGTCAGCGGCGAATACCTGCGGGACGCCGCGGAGAAGATCGCCGCCGAGTACCCGGCCCTCGCCGTGCGCCCGGTGGCGGCCGACTACGAGCGGCACCTCTCCCGGATCCCGGGCGGCCCGCGCAAGCTCGTCGCCTTCCTGGGCGGGACGATCGGCAACATGGTCCCGCAGGAGCGGCACGGGTTCCTGTCCGCGATCCGCGCGACGCTCGGCCCGGACGACGCCCTGCTGCTCGGCGCGGACCTCGTCAAGGACGAGAAGCGCCTGGTCCGCGCCTACGACGACGAGCGGGGCGTCACCGCGGAGTTCAACCGCAACGTGCTGAGGGTCATCAACGCCCGTCTGGGCGCCGATTTCGTGCCTGAGGCGTTCGAGCACGTCGCCGTCTGGGATCCGGACGACGAGTGGATCGAGATGCGGTTGCGGTCCCGTGGCCGCCAGGAGGTCAGGGTCGAGGCCCTGGACCTGACCGTCCGTTTCGCCGACGCCGAGGAGATGCGCACCGAGATCTCCGCTAAGTTCCGTCCGGAACGCCTGGAAGCCGAGCTCGACGCGGCGGGCTACACGCTCGCCGGGTTCTGGACGGACCCCGACGGTGATTTCTCTCTCACCCTGGCCAGGCCACAGAAAGATCACGATTCCGAGGAAATGTCACCGGGGCGACTTACTGTGGGCTGATGCCGCACTCGCGACGGAGGGTCACGATCCGTGAGGTGGCCCGGGTGGCGGGCCTGTCCCCGGCGGCCGTCTCCTACGCGTTGCGCGGCATGCACACCTCGGCCGAGACGCAGGAGCGGGTGCGCAAGGTCGCCGCGGAGCTGGGCTACCAGGCGCACCCCATCGCCCGCGCCCTGGCGGGCGGGCGGACGGGCACGGTCGGCCTGCTGTGCGGTTCGCTGGCCGACTTCTGGCAGCAGGAGCTCGCCGTCCGGATCGGCAGGGCCCTGCTGGCCGAGGGCAGGTACGCCATCATCCTGGACGCCGCCGACGATCCGAGGCGGGAGCCGGAGCTGGCGGAACGGCTGCGCGACCAGCGGGTGGACGGTCTGATCGTGCAGCCGGTCGACCCGTCCTCCCCGGCCTGGGCCGAGCTGGCCGGGGAGCTCCCGCTGGTGTCGATCGGCGACGCGCTGGCCGGCAACCCGCACGGCGAGGTGGTCTTCGACAACCGCGCGGGCGTGACGCTGGCGCTGGAGCACCTGCACGGTCTGGGCCACCGCCGGATCGGGGTGCTCACCTCGACCCTGGAGCACACCCCGGACCGTCCGGCCGACGTGCACGTGCGGGCCGAGGCGCGGAGGCTGGGGATGTCCGTCGAGGTCGCCGTCACCCGCTCCGCGTTGGAGGAGGCCACCGTCGCGGCCCGCGAACTGCTGGTCCGCCGGGACAGGCCGAGCGCGTTCTTCTGCTTCTCCGACTCCATCGCCTACGGCGTCTACGTGGCGGCGGGGCAGCTCGGTCTCACCGTCCCGGACGACCTGTCGGTGTGCGGATACGACGCCCACGCCCTGTCCGTGCTGCCGACGCCGCCGCTCACCACGGTCGACTGGGATCTGCCGGGGGTGGCGGCGGAGGCGGTCGCGCTGATGGTGGCCGCCATCGAGGGGCGCTCTCCCGGGAGGATCGTGCGCTCCCCGGTGTTGTGTCCGAGGCGGTCGACCAGCAGAATTCCCGAGTAAAGCCACTGATTTTATTGACATATAGCGAGAGACCAGGGACCGGGTAGAAACCTTGATCACCTTCAGCGGTGTGAGCAAACGGTACGCCGACGGCACGGTCGCCGTGGACGGGCTGGACCTCACCCTGGCCACCGGCGAGATCACCGTCCTCGTCGGCCCGTCCGGCTGCGGCAAGACCACCATCCTGCGCATGATCAACCGCATGGTCGAGCCGAGCGCCGGGACCATCGAGATCGACGGCGTGGACGTGCTCGGCCGGAACCCGGCCGAGCTGAGGCGCGGCATCGGCTACGTGATCCAGCACGGCGGCCTCTTCCCGCACCGCACCGTCGTCGACAACATCGCCACGGTGCCCAGGCTCCTGGGCTGGGGCCGCGAGAAGGCCCGCGCCCGGGCCCTGGAACTGCTCGCGCTCGTCGGCCTCGACCCCGCCCTGGCCCCCCGCTACCCCCACCAGCTGTCCGGCGGGCAGCAGCAGCGGGTCGGCGTGGCCCGGGCGCTGGCCGCCGACCCGCCCGTCCTGCTGATGGACGAGCCGTTCAGCGCGGTCGACCCGATCGTGCGGAACACGCTGCAGGAGGAGTTCCTGCGCCTGCAGGCCGAACTCTCCAAGGGCGCGGGCACCCCCAAGACCATCGTGTTCGTCACCCATGACATCGAGGAGGCGCTGCGGCTGGGCCACCGCGTCGCCGTCTTCGAGCAGGGCGGCAGGCTCGCCCAGCTCGCCGCCCCCGAGGAGCTGCTGGCCGCCCCGGGCAAGGGCTTCGTCACCGAGTTCCTCGGTGGCGGGCACGGGCTGCGCAAGCTCCGCCTCTTCCGCGAGCTGGAGCTCGAACGGGAGCGGGGATGAACGAGGACGAACCGCTGGTCCGCTGGGACTGGGTCCGCGAGCACTACGGGTTGTTCGGCGACCTGACCGCCGAGCACCTGAAGCTCTCGCTGCTGCCGGTCCTGCTCGGCCTGCTGGTGTCGGTGCCGCTGGGCGTGCTGTGCGCCCGCTGGCGCGGCCTCTACCCGCCGGTGCTGACGGCGGTCAACGTCCTGTACTCGCTGCCGTCCCTCGCCCTGTTCCTGGTGCTGCTCGACTACACCGGGCTCAGCATCTGGACGGTCGTCATCCCGCTCACCCTCTACACCCTGGCCGTGCTGGTGCCCAACGTCGTCGACGGGCTGCGCCAGGTCCCCGACGGCACCCGGCAGGCGGCGACCGCGATGGGCTACACCCCGCTGCGCCGCCTGGTGGCGGTCGAGCTGCCGATCGCGGTCCCCGTCATCATCGCGGGCCTGCGGGTCGCCACCGTCTCCAACATCAGCCTGGTGAGCGTGGGCGCGCTGGTCGGCATCGGCGGGCTCGGCTCCCTGTTCAAGACCGGCTTCGACCTGCAGTTCACCACCCCGGTGCTGGCCGGGATCGTGCTGACCGTCGCCCTGGCCGTGCTGTTCGACCTGGCGCTGGTGCTGCTCCAGCGGCTGCTCACCCCCTGGAGCCCGCGATGAACGACGGCTGGCGCTGGTTGACGGACGGCGCGAACTGGCAGGGCCCCGACGGCATCCCGGTCCGGCTCGCCGAGCACCTCGGCTACACCCTGCTGGTGCTCGCCGTGGCCGTGTTGGTCGGGCTGCCGGTCGGGCTGCTCCTGGCGCACTCGGGGCGGCGCACCGCCTTCGCCGTGATCAACGTCGCGAACGGCTTCCGCGCGCTGCCCACCCTGGGCCTGCTGGTGCTGATCTTCCTGCTGAGCGAGGGCGGCGACCTGGCCGCGCTCGTCCCGCTGGTGGCGCTGGCGATCCCGCCCGTGCTGGTCAACACCTACGAGGGCGTCCGCCAGGTCGACCCGCGGGTGCGGGACGCCGCCCTGGGCATGGGCATGACCGGACGCCAGGTGGTGGTCCGGGTGGAACTGCCGATCGCGACACCCCTGATCATGGCGGGGGTGCGGACCGCGGCGGTCCAGGTGGTCGCCACCGCGACCGTCGCCGCCTACATCAACCTCGGCGGGCTCGGCGGCTACCTCCTGGACGGCATCCTGCTGCGCCAGTACGGCACCGCGGTCGGCGGCTCGCTCCTGGTGGTCCTGCTGGCGGTCGCCGTCCAGATCCTCTTCACCCACGCCGGCCGGCTGCTCACCCCCCGCGGGCTGAGACCGGAAGCGAACAACCGAAAGGAAATCCCCCGATGAGACCCTTGAAGATCCTGCTGGGCGCCGTACTGCTGACGACGTTCGCGGCGGGCTGCGGCGGAGGAGAGGACAACCCCCTCGACAGCAAGGGGAGCACCGGCGGCAAGACCATCGTGGTGGGTTCCGCGGCCTTCCCCGGCAACGTCCTCCTCGCCGAACTGTACGCCGGAGCCCTGGAGGACAAGGGCCTGAAGGTCGAGCGCAAGCTCGGCATCGGCGAGCGGGAGGTCTACTACAAACTCTTGGAGAACGGCGATCTGACCGTCCTGCCGGAGTACAACGGTGCGCTGCTGGCCTACCTGGACCCGAAGGCGGCCCTGCCCGCGACGACCGAGGAGACCGACAAGGCGGTCTCGGCCAAGCTTCCGGACGGGCTGAAGCTGCTGCAGCCGGCCGCCGCGCAGGACAACGACTCGCTGACCGTGACGTCCGAGACGGCCGCGAAGAACGGCCTGAAGACGATCGAGGACCTCAAGCCCGTGGCCGGAGGCCTCGTCGTCGGCGGGCCCGCCCCGTTCGAGCAGCGTTTCAAGGACAAGCTGAACACCGTCTACGGCCTGACGTTCAAGGAGTGGGTCCCGGACCGCTCCGGCGGCGGGAACATCCCGACCTGGCTGAAGAGCGGCAAGGTCCAGGTCGGCAACGTCTTCACGACCAACCCGGCGATCGTCCTTGACGATCTGGTGGTGCTGGAGGACACCAAGGGCGTCTTCGGCCTGCAGAACATCGTCCCGCTGGTGCGCGAGGACGGCGTCGACGCGGCGGCGGAGGAGGCGCTGAACAAGGTCTCCGCGCAGCTCACCACGGAGGGACTGCTGGAGATGATGAAGAAGGTCGCGGTCGACAAGAACGACCCGGCGAAGGTCGCCGCCGAGTGGCTGGACGCCCACCCCGTCTGAGGCGCGGCTCCGGGGCTCCTGAGAAGAGATCAGCCGGCCGGCTGACCACCCCAGATCAGCAGGCCGGCTGATCGGCCGGTGCGCCGTGTTCGCGGGCCCGGGCAAAGCCCGCGAACACGGCGTCCTTCCGCCGGAACTCCTTCGCGCGACCAGGAGGCCGCTCGCACGGACGGGAACGCTGCACCTTCTGGACCGGAGGGCGCTGGGAGTTCCGGCAGTTCCGGACGTCGTGGTTACGGGAACGGGGGCAGAACCCGTGAGTGACGTCCGGAGTCTTCGGTTCTTCAGTTGTTCTTCTGGTCTTGCCGCGGCCAGAGCTCGAGCTCAGGCCACCCTTCGGGCCAGAGGGACTGGCGTTCGGCGCTGCCTTCGCCCCTGGCCTTGCGTTGTTGCTTGTCCTGCTTCAGGTCGGGGGGCCGAACCCACTCCTTCGGCAGTTCCCCGGGCCATTCGGTCGGCCAGCCCCGGTCCAGGGGCCAGGAGGTCGGCCAGTCCGTCGGCCAGCCCTGCGGCGGCCACTGGCCGTTCGGCTTGTTCTTGTCCCAGCCCAGCAGCGCGATGCAGAAGGCGATCACCTTCTTGCGCCCGCCGGCCGCCTTGACCAGAGGAGCGAGGTGCTTGTCCTGCCCGCCCTGGGTGATGTAGGCCCGGCACAGGTCGGCCGTGGAGGGCGTCGCCGCGGGGGCGGGTGCGGGCGGCGCCGCGTACTTGCGGGTGAGGGTCGGGGTGCTGGTCACCGAAGGCGGCTTCCTCGGCTTCTCTTCCTTGTGTCCGGGTACTCCGCCATTGGCCGCGATCGCGACCCCGCCGACCGCGCCGATCGCCAGAACCACCCCGATGACCGGGGCGGTCAGCGTTTTGGCGAGCAAGGAGCGGAGTGATGGCTTCTCCCGGTGTTCCTCTGACAGGGCCGACAGGACTGGTGCGTCGACGCGCGCGGCCTGGAAGGCGGCCACCGCCTCCATCTCGCCGCTCAGCTCTTCCGCCCGGCCTGGGGCGGCCGCGCTGTTGAGCAGTTCGGTGACGGGATGGCCCGCCGAACTCCCGCAGAGCATCTGCTCCGCGGTCCTTCGGCTGATCCGTTTCGCGCTCATCTCATCTCTCTCAGCGTCGAGGTGCGCCAAAGTGTCACTCGATTTCCGCAGCGAGTTTTTTCAGGCCCCGGTACGCCGCGGTGCGCACCGCACCGGCCCGCTTGCCCAGCACCTGACCTGCGGTTTTGGCGTCGAGCCCGATGACGACCCGCAGCAGCACCGCCTCGGCCTGGTCCTTGGGCAGCCGCAGGATCATCCGCAGCGCCCGCTCGGTGCCCAGCCCGCCCAGCGCGCTCAGCTCGGTGTCGTGTTCTCCGGCGACCTCGGTCAGTTCGTCCAGCGTCGTCTCGGCCTGAGGCCGGCGGCGGCGCCGGCGGACGTGGTCCAGGGCCCGGTTGCGGGCGATGGTCGTCGCCCAGCCCCGGAACCCGTCGTACTCGCCCCTGAAGGAGGGCAGATCGCGGACGATCTGCAGCCAGGCCTCGGAGGCGACGTCTTCGGCATCCTCGGCCACGAGCGCGCGCAGGTAGCGCAGCAGGCGCGGTTGCAGATCCCGGTACACGGTACGGAAAGCCGTTTCGTCTCCCTGTTGAGCGGCTCGGACGCATGCCGACAGCTCGGCCTCGTCCGGAGGGGTCCGCTGGGCCACCTTCCGATCCACCCGCATAACTATGGTGGCTTCTCAGGGCAGAAGTGAACAAGACTGTACTTTTCTCGACTCTTTTCCTTCCGGTTTCCTGCCGGAGACCTCAGTTCAGCCCCGCCCAGGACGGGCAAGGACAAGGGCAAGGGGGCACGCGAGGCCGGGTGAGGCGGGCACGGCGCTCCCGCAGGCACCCACCCTCACAGGAGGACCGCATGGAACACTTCCCGGTCCGCGCCGCCCGCGGCACCGCGCTGAGCGCCCGCGGCTGGCCGCAGGAGGCCGCGCTGCGGATGCTCGCCAACAACCTCGACCCCGAGGTGGCCGAGCACCCCGAATCGCTGATCGTCTGCGGGGGGAGCGGCAAGGCGGCCCGCAGCCCGGCCGCGTACGCCGCGCTCGTGCACTGCCTGACGGAGCTGGCCGAGGACGAGACCCTGCTCGTCCAGTCCGGCAAACCCGTCGGGATCTTCCGCACCCACGAGTGGGCGCCGCGGGTGCTGCTGGCCAACTCCAACCTGGTGCCCGAGTGGGCGACCTGGGAGGAGTTCCGGCGGCTGGAGGAACTCGGGCTCATCATGTTCGGGCAGATGACGGCGGGCTCTTGGATCTACATCGGCACCCAGGGCGTCCTGCAGGGCACCTACGAGACCTTCTCCGCCATCGCCGACCGGCGCTTCGGCGGGACCCTCGCCGGGACGATCACGCTCACCGCCGGGCTCGGCGGCATGGGCGGGGCGCAGCCCCTGGCCGTCACGATGAACGGCGGGGTGGCGATCTGCGTCGAATGCGACCCGTCGCGGATCGCCCGCCGCATCGACCAGGGCTACTGCGACCTGAGCACCGACTCGGCGGCCGAGGCGCTGTCCCGGGCCCTGGCCGCCAGGGACGCCCAGCGGCCCCTGTCGATCGCGCTGCTGGGCAACGCCGCCGAGATCGTCCCGGAGCTGCTGGCGGCCGGCGCGCCCATGGACATCGTCACCGACCAGACCCCCGCCCACGATCCGCTGCGCTACCTGCCGGCCGGAGTCCCCTTCGAGGAGTTCGCCGGGCTGCGGGAGAACGACCCCGAAGGGCTCGCCGTGCGGGCCCGCGAATCCATGGCCCGGCACGTCGAGGCGATGGTCGGGTTCCTCGAGGCCGGAGCCGAGGTCTTCGACTACGGCAACTCGCTGCGCGGCGAGGCGAGGCTGGCCGGGTACGAGCACGCCTTCGCCTACCCCGGCTTCGTGTCCGCCTACCTGCGCCCGCTGTTCTGCGAGGGGAAGGGGCCGTTCCGCTGGGTGGCGCTTTCGGGGGACCCGAAGGACATCGACGTCACCGACCGGGCGGTCCTCGACCTCTTCCCCCACGACGAGTCCCTCACCCGGTGGATCCGGATGGCGCGGGAGAAGGTGCGCTTCCAGGGGCTGCCCGCCCGGATCTGCTGGCTCGGCCAGGGCGAACGCGACAAGGCGGGGCTGCGGTTCAACGAGCTGGTGGCGCGGGGCGGGATCAGCGCTCCGGTCGTCATCGGCCGCGACCACATGGACTGCGGGTCGGTGGCGTCCCCGCACCGCGAGACCGAGGGCATGCTCGACGGCTCCGACACGATCGCCGACTGGCCGCTGCTCAACGCCATGCTCAACACCGCGTCGGGCGCGTCCTGGGTGTCCATCCACCAGGGCGGCGGCGTCGGGATCGGACGTTCGGTGCACGCCGGCCAGGTCGCGGTCGCCGACGGCACCCCGCTGGCCGCGCGGAAACTCCAGCGGGTCCTCACCAACGACCCCGGCATCGGGGTGCTGCGGCACGCCGACGCCGGCTACGCGCGGGCCGTCGAGGTGGCCGAGGAGCACGGGTTCGAGATCCCGATGGAGCCCCCCGAGCCGCGCGGAGCCCGGGAGGCGGACGAGTGAGCGCGCCGGGGCTCAGAACGTGAACGGCTGGCGGACCACCCCGTTGTCGAAGTTGGACAGCAGGTACTCCGGCTCGCCCGTCGTGCGGATGTCCGGCAGCCGGGTGAACAGCTCCCGGAACATGATCTTCAGTTCCATGCGGGCGAGGTTGGCGCCCAGGCACAGATGGGCGCCGGGCCCGCCGAACCCGACGTGAGGGTTGGGGGAGCGGGTGATGTCGAACCTGTCGGGGTCGGGGAACACCTCGGGGTCGCGGTTGGCGGCCGGATACAGCAGCACCACCTTGTCGCCCGGCTCGAGCCGCAGGCCGTTCAGCTCGTACGGCCGGGTCACCGTCCGCCGGAACTGGATGATCGGGGAGGCGTACCGCACGATCTCCTCGATGGCCGGGCCGATCCCGGCGTCGTAGTCCTCCAGGAGCAGTTCGCGCTGGTCGGGGTTCTCGGTGAACAGCCGGATGCCGTGCGACAGCGCGTTACGGGTGGTCTCGTTGCCCGCCACCAGCAGCAGGTCGAAGAAGCTCCCGAGCTCCCGGACGGTCAGGGACTCCCCGTCGACGTTCGCGTTGACCAGCGCCGAGACCAGGTCGCCCCGCGGGTTCCCGCGGCGTTCCCGCGCCATCCCCGCGACCAGCCGGTGCAGGTCGACGATGGCCTTCAGGTTGCCCGCGAGCAGCCGCAGCGTCCGGGGGTCGAACAGCGAACCCCGCACCCCCGAGTACTCCGTCATGACGTCGATGCGTTCGAGCACGTACGGCCGCCGCTCGGGCGGGATGCCCATCATCGCGCAGATGACGTTGATGGGCAGTTTCGCGGACACCTGCTCGACGAAGTCCCGGGGCCCCTCGCGCTCCACGTCGTCCACGATGCGGGTGGCGGTGGCCTGGATGTCGTCGGCGAGGCCCGCCAGCATCCTCGGGCTGAACGCCCGCGACACGATCCGGCGCAGCCGCCCGTGCCGGGGGTCGTCCATGTTGACCATGGGGCGGCCGAACAGCCACGCGATCCACGGCGGCGGCTCCGGCGACGTCGCCGCGGGCTCGCTGGAGAACGCCTTGGTGTCACGGCTGACCTCCACGACGTCCGCGTGCCGGACGAGGGCGTAGAACCCCTTGCCCGCCCGGACCAGGGGCACGCGGGGCTCGGTGAAGAAGACCGGCTCCTTCAGCCCGCGCAGCCGGGCGAACTCGGCGTACCGCTCTTCGTGCGGCCGGGACCAGAAATCGACACCGACGATGTCCGTGCTCGCGTTCAACTGGCGATCCATGTGATCTCGTAGGGCTGGAGGGAGAGCCGTCCACCACCGACCGTAGCGGTCAGGCTCCGGTTCGTGGCGTTCACCACGAGCAGTTGCTCAGGGGAAGCCAGTACTTTCAGGTCCTTTGCCGAGCCGCCGGAGACGTCCGACACCGGCGGCCGCACCAGCTCGGTGCCGGGCGGGAACCAGCGGGCGAAGTTCTGCTGGAGTTCCAGCGACGGCAGTGCCCGGCCCTCCCGGCTCCACAGGCAGCCCGTGCAGGTGCCGGGGCTGCCCTGCGGGCTCCAGTACAGCGCCCCCGCCGCGCCCGACCGGGCGAACTCGATCATCGCGGCGGCCTGGACGGCGTGCAGCCGCTCGGCGCTCCACCCCGAGTTCTCCGGCTCGACGTACCACTCGGCCCACACCACCGGCAGGTCCTCCTTGGCGCGCAGCCAGCGGGTGAGCGCCCCGAACTTGGCGTTCGCGGCGAACTCGTCGCCGTGCGACGTCCGGTCCTCCGGCAGGGACGAGCCGTCGACCACGATGAAGTCCGCGCCGTCCTTGTGCTCCAGCCAGTACTCGACGGCCTCCAGACCGCGCCGGTCGGCCGCGCCCCACGGACCCTTCACCTCGTCTGACGACTCGGAGTGCGCGTCGGCGTAGCTGTTGAGCGGGATGTAGGGGCCGCCGACCTGGAGGCCGGGGTTCACCTCCTTCAAGGCCGCGTAGACCTTGTTGTAGAGCCGGGTGTAGCCCTCGTAGTCCCATCGGTTCTGGCCGCGGTTGAAGAAGCCCTTGAACTCGTTCCAGACGAAGAAGTACCGCACGTCCGGGTAGCGCCGGGCGACCGCGGCCGCCTGCTCGGCGAACGCGTCGTGGAACTCCGGCAGCGGCGCGTCCTCCAGGTGGGCCCAGTCGGTCGCGCCCGCCGGGCCGCCCTTCATCCAGTCGGGCGCGCAGCACAGCGTGACGACCGGGACGCCGCCGGTGTCGCGGATCGCCTTCATCCGCCGGTCCAGCGACGACCAGTCGTACCGGCCGGGATCCGGCTGCGGGTTGTTCGCGCCGAACCCCATGACGTGCTGCGCCTGCAGCATCGGCTGGGCGCGCACCGCGGGCACGGCCGCGGGTTCGGCGTCCAGGCTGTTCTGGGTGTGGGTGAACCCCCAGGCCGTCCAGTCGCCGGGAGGCCCCGCGGCGATCCTGCCGACGGGCTCGCCGTCGAGGACGGCCGAGGGGTCGGATCCGCGGCCGAAGTAGAGCACGGCGGAGGAGACGGCGACTCCGAGGAGGGCGGCGACCAGCGCGATCATCCAGGCGGGGGAGCGGCGGCCGTGACGGCCGCGGCGTGGGGAGACCAAAGGGGGAGTGGCGGAGGTCGGAGACGGCTGGCCTTTCACTGACCCTCCAGAGTCGGTTGCTTTCCTCTTAGAACGTTCAACCGTTTGCTCTGGTTCGCGAAGAGCCTTCTTTGGCCGAGCGTGAACGCTTACCTTGACCGTACTCTTTTGTCACTTCGGCCGCGGGAAAGAACACGCGTGACGGCCCCGGCCCCTCCGCCCCTGCCTCGCGGACGGGCCGGGCACCCTCCTTCTCCTCCGTGCCGCCGCACCCGGTCAGGGGCCGGCGGTGTCCACCCGGGCCTGCTCGTCCAGCCGGCGCCGCAGGCCCGCCTCGTCGTCGGCGGCCAGGGTCATCGCCAGACCCGCGTCGAGCTGGGCGTCGGTCAGATCGCCGCTGCGGGTGGCGTACCACCGGCCCGCGTCGCTCCGCCACACCACCCAGCCGGGGTGTTCCGTCTCGATGTTCGCCTTGAGGTCTGCGAAGTCCACCATCAGGGTGGTCCCTTCCCCGAACAACTCATTCCGTATACAAAAGTGATGCGTATGGAGAGAACCGTCAAGCTTCAAGTAACAGCAACATTCCCCGGCGGTCCGACAGGGAGGTGTCGCCGGTGCCGAAATCCGCTTATATACGGATCGCCGATGAGTTGAGAAAGGGAATAAGGGACGGCACCTATCCTCCCGGTTCGCGGCTCCCCACCCTCGCCGTGCTGGCAGCCGCCCACGGGGTCTCCGACATCGTGGTCAGGCAGGCGATCGCGGTCCTGCGCGGAGAGGGACTCGTGGAGACCCGGCGCGGCGGCGGCACCCTCGTCCGGATCCGGCCACCGGTCCGGCGGATGGCGATGGAGCGCTACCGGGTGGAGACCGGGCCGCTCACCGCACCCGCCACCTCCTTCACCCACGACCAGCGCATCGGCTGGAACGAGTACCGGCTCGACCGCGACTACCGGAAGGTCCGCGCCGACGCCGAACTCGCCGCGCTGTTCGCCCTCCCCGCCGAGACCGACCTCCTGCGGCGCCGGTTCGTGTTCTTCGCGCGCGGCGAACCCCAGCAGATCTCCGTCAACTACCTGCCGTGGGACCTCGTCGGAGGGACGCCCGTCGCCGACCCCGAACGGGAACCGTGGCCCGGAGGCACCCCGGCCCAGCTGGCCTACCTCGGCCGCCCGCCGACCCGCGTGGAGGAGTCCGTCCGGGCCCGGATGCCCGCCCCCGAGGAGGCCGAGACGCTGCGGATGGCCAGCGGGGTGCCCGTCATCACCATCACCCGGCGGATGTTCTCCGGCGAACACGTCCTCGAGGTGTGCCGGGACATCGTCATCCCGGCGGACCGGGTGATCCTGGACTACTCCCTGGACCTGTGAGACCGGGCCGGCGAACCCGGCTCAGCCGATCCTGTCCAGCAGCCAGCGCGGGCCCACCACCTCGGCGCCCGCCTCCTCGCACCGGCGGCGCAGCTCGCGGTCGGCGGTGACCACCACGTAGTGCGCCCCGTCGTGCCCGATCTGCCGGACGATCTCGTCGTCCCCGCTGCCAGGGGCGGCGACCACCCGCACCCCGCCCGCGCCCTCCAGCGCCCGGGCCGCGCCCTCCACCACCAGCACCAGCTCCGGATAGGCCTCGTCGAACGGGCCGAACGAGACCGGCCCCAGCCCGGCCAGCGCGTCACGCAGCCGCCGGGCCGCCCCCAGCCGGTCGCGCCACCAGCCGTCGGGGCGGGAACCCATGACGTTGGCGGCGTCCACGACCAGGACCACACGGGTGAGCATGGAACGCAGCGTAGGCCACGCCTCACCGAACGGAGCGAACAGGCGCAGCGCGTCGACCTCCTGGACCGGGACCCAGCGGGCCGCCTTCGTCTCGCTGGACACCCCGCGCACCCGCGGGAGGTCCGGGGCCGAACCGATCATCGTGGTGTAGGACCAGCCGCCGTGATCGTCCAGGATCCGCCCGTGCAGACGCACGATGGAGACGTCCAGAGAGCTCTCCTCCGTGGTCTCCCGCAGCGCCGCCGCCACCGGATCCTCGTCGGCGTGCCGACCGCCGCCGAAAAGACACCACGTGCCGCCGCCGTTGCACCACCACGCGCGCTGCTGGAGGAGCACGTGGCCCTCGCTGAACAGCAGCAGGCCCGCGGCCCCGAACCGACCCCAGTGCATGTGGCCGCGCTCGCACCGGGTGAAGCCATCGCCGTCCACGTCCGCAGAGTAGCCGAGCCGTGATCGAAGATCAGGCCGGACGCCTACCTTGTAACGCCGAGGACAGGGCAAGCTGGAACCGAATGAACCCTGGAGGCGTCCCATGACCGCGATGGCCGAACCACTCAGACCCGATGACCCGCGTGCCCTCGGCCGGTTCTTCCTGCTGAAGAGGCTCGGCGAGGGCGGCCAGGGCATCGTCTACCTGGGGCGCGACTCCCAGAGCCAGGAGAAGGTCGCGGTCAAGGTGCTCAAGGCCGCCGACGCCGAGGCCCGCGAGCGGCTCGAACGCGAGATGAACGCCGTCCAGCGGGTGCGGCTGCAGTACTGCATCTCCCGCGTCATCGACTACTCCTTCGAGGGCACCAGGCCGTTCGTGGTCAGCGAGTTCGTCGACGGGCCGTCCCTGTTCGACCGGGTCGCCGCCCAAGGGCCGCTGCGCGGCGGCGACCTGGAACGGCTCCTGGCCTTCACCGCCCAGGCGCTGGTGACCATCCACGGCTCCGGGGTGGTGCACCGCGACCTCAAGCCCGCCAACGTCCTGCTCGGCCCCGACGGGCCCCGCGTGGTGGACTTCGGCATCGCCCGCCCCGTCGACCAGCACACCCAGGGCGGGCAGCTCGTCGGCACGCCCTCCTACATCGCGCCCGAGCAGCTGCAGGGCCGGCCCGCGAGCAAGGCCTCCGACGTGTGGGCGTGGGCCTGCACGATGGTGTTCGCGGCGACCGGCCACCCGCCGTTCGGGCCGTTCGACGGCGACGGCGACAACGTCGCGGTCATCCTCGGCCGGATCATGCACGCCGAGCCCAGGCTGGGGCACGGACTCGAGGCGTTCGAGCCGCTGCTGCGACGCTGCCTGGACAAGGACCCGGCGTGCCGCCCCACCGCCCGGCAGCTGCGGGACGAGCTGGAGTCGGATCTGGAGCACGACGGTCCGGACGAGGGCCCGGCGACCCCGCCTCCGGCGCCTTCCTTCTCCCCGCCGTGGCCGGGGAGGGACGCCACCGTCGACCACACGCCGCCGTCCACCCCGCCGCCGTTCGCCGGTCCGCCGCCGACGAGCCCGCAGCCGTTCTACCCGCCGGGCGTGCCCGTGCCGCGCCGGAGGCGCTCCAAGCTGCCGCTGGTGCTCCTGACGCTGGCCGCGGTGCTGGCGGCGGGCGGCTGGCTCGGGTTCCAGGCGCTGCGGGAGGACGGCGCGCTACCGGGCGGCGGAGGGGAGGCCACGATCCCGTCGGCGTTCGCCGGGACCTGGTCGGGCGGCCTGGAGATCCTCGACGGGCAGGGCGGCAGCCGGTACTACGAGGTGCAGCTGGTCCTCTTCGAGGGGCAGACGTCCGGGGACGCGCAGTTCCTGGGCGACGGGGCCTGCAACGGGACGCTGGGGGTCAAGGCGGTCGAAGAGGGCCGGCTGGAACTGGACCTGACCGACGAGGACCCCGACTGCCCCGACGGCACGCTGCGGCTGAGCCCCGAGGGGGAGGGGCTGTCGCTGGCGTACTCGGCGAGCCCGGCCTTCAGCGGGCGGGCCGACCTCAGCCGGGCGGGGTGACCGGGGGCGGCGGGGATGCGGAGAACGGTCATTAGTTACCCTCGCGTACGTGTCAGAAGCAGAACTCTGGGACACCCTGACCGGGGCCGAGCTCATCCAGGCCATCGGTGACGGAAGGTTCCCCCAAGTGACCGACGTGTCCGACTACATCGGGCAGAAGATCGTGAAAGCCGAGCCCGGCCGGGTCGAACTGGCCTGGAACCCCGACGCGAAGCTCTGCAACCCCGGAGGGATCGTCCACGGCGGATTCATCGCCACGATCCTCGACAACGCCGTCTGCCTGGCGGCCGCCAGCCTCGGAGACGTCTTCATCCCGCAGCTGACCCTCAACCTGAACGTCGACTACCTGCGGGCCGTGCAGGCCGGAGCCTCCTACTCCGTCATCGGCACGGTCACCCACTCCGGCCGCTCCCGCACCGTCTCCGCCGCCAGACTGCTCGACTCCGACGACGTGCCCTGCGCGGTCGCCACGGCCAGCGTCACCGGAAACCAGGTCTTCGCCCGGACCCGGAAGGTCATCGACGACGCGTAGTGTTGGGTCATGGTGGATCCGCTGAAGGCACTGGACACGGTCAAAGACCTGCGTGAGCGACGCCACGCCCCGCTGGTCCTCGAACTGGACCTCTCGGACGGACTCGTCGAAGGCACCCAGCCCGACCCGCTGAGCGCGCTGATGGGCGCCCGGCGCGTCCACCTGCGGGACGTGCTGGACGGGCTGCGCAAGGCCCGGCGCGACCCCCGGGTCAAGGCGCTGGTCGCCAAGGTCAGCGGGCAGGTCGGGCTGGCCCTCGCCCAGGAGCTGCGCGAAGCCGTCGCCGCGTTCCGGGCGGCCGGGAAGCTCACCGTCGCCTGGACCGAGACCTTCGGGGAGACCGGGCAGGGCACCTCCGCCTACTACCTGGCCACGGCCTTCGAGAAGGTCTACCTCCAGCCTTCGGGCGACGTCGGGATCACCGGCGTGGCGTTGTCCGAACCGTTCGTCAAGGACGCGCTCGACAAGGCCGGCGTCACGTTCCGGTTCGGGAAACGGGCCGAGTACAAGACCGCGCCCAACACCTTCCTGGAGAACGCCTACACCGCCGAGCACGCCGAGGCGTCCCAGCGGATGGTCGAATCCATCGGAGAGCAGATCGTCGCCGGCGTGGCGGAGGCCCGCGGGCTCCCCGAGGACAAGGTGCGCGAACTGATCGACCGGGCGCCGCTGACCGCGTCCGAGGCGCTCGATGCCGGGCTGGTCGACGAGCTCGGCTACCGGGACGAGGTGTACGCCCACGTCCGGAACCGGGCCGGAAGCCAGGCGCGGCTGCAGTACGTCTCCCGGTACAACCGCTCCGGGCTCTCGGGACGGATCCACACTCCCGGGGCGAAGGACGCCGTCGCGCTGGTCCAGGCCCACGGGATGATCAGGCTGGGACGGTCGGGCCGGAGCGCGGTGCCCGGGCAGGGCGGCGCCGTCGGGTCCGACACGCTCGCGACGGCGATCCGGGCCGCGGTCAGGGACCCGAGGATCAAGGCGATCGTCATGCGGGTGAACAGCCCCGGCGGCTCCTACGTGGCCTCCGACGTGATCTGGCGCGAGGTGAACCTGGCGCGGCAGGCGGGCAAGCCCGTCGTGGTGTCGATGGGCAACCTCGCGGCGTCCGGCGGGTACTTCATCGCCATGGCCGCCGACACGATCGTCGCGCAGCCCGGGACGCTCACCGGGTCGATCGGGGTGTACTCCGGGAAACCCGTCGTCAGCGAACTGATGACGCGGCTCGGTGTGAGCTTCGGGAGCGCCGCGTTCGGACGGCACGCGCAGATCGACTCCCCCACCCGGGACTTCACCGAGAGCGAGTGGGAGCGGCTCGACCACTCCCTGGACCGGATCTACGCCGACTTCACCGCCAAGGCCGCGCAGGGGCGGGGCATGGACCTCCCCGACCTGGAGAGGCTCGCCCGCGGACGCGTCTGGACCGGGGCCGACGCGGCGGAGCACGGGCTCGTGGACGAGCTGGGCGGCCTGGACCTGGCGCTGGACCTCGCCCGCGGGAAGGCGGGGCTGCCGCCGGACGCGCCGGTGCGGTCGCTGCCGCACGTGTCGCCGCTCGACCGGTTCCGGCCCGCGGAGTCCAGCGAGGACCGGACCGCCGCCACCGCACGCTTCTCCGGGTGGGGCTCGCTCGCCGGGCTCGCCGCGCAGCTCGGACTGCCCGCGGCGGGACCGCTGGTACTGCCCGGGGTGTGGGAACCGCGCTGAACGGCACCGCTGACGACGGTCGACGCCGGGGAGGCGAAGGTTGATCACACCGCAGGACTTCACCGCCGCGCTGGCCTCCTTCGCCACCGGTGTCACCGTGGTGACGGTCAAGGAGGGGCGCGACGACATCGGGACGACCGTCACGGCGTTCACCTCGGTCTCGATGGATCCGCCGATGGTGCTGATCAGCGTGGCCGCGGCGTCCTACCTGTGCGAGGTGCTGCACCGGAATCCGCGTTGGGCCGTCACCGTGCTCTCCGCGGCCCAACGCGCGCTGGCGGGCCGGTTCGCCGCCGAGGGACGGCCCTCGGCCCGGCTGCTGCTGGGAGGGCACGCCTTCCACCGGGGGCTCAAGAGCGAGGCGCTGGTCATCGAGGGCGGGCTGGCGGCGGTGGAGTGCGAGACCCGGCTGCGGATGCCGGCGGGGGACCATGTGCTGTTCGTCGCCGAGGTGCTCGGGGTCGATTATCTGGAGAAGGCCGAGCCGTTGATCCGGGTCAACCGGCGGTATCGCTCCTGAGGGCTTCGGGCGGTCCTCAGGACCGGACCCGCCCGAACCGGGCCAGGACGATGTTCTCGACGACGCCGATCAGCGAGTAGATCAGCAGCGACGCGAGGGTGATGGCGACGACGGACGTCCACAGGTCGTCGGATTCGAAGGTGCTGACGTCCTGGAGCATCCGGTAGCCGAGGCCCTTGCCGGTGGCGAGCCATTCGGCGAGCATCGCGCCGATGATGGCGCCGGGAGCCGAGATGCGGGCGGAGGTGAAGAAGGACGGCAGGGCCGACGGGATGAGCACCTTGCGCAGGGCGGTCCAGGTGCCGCCGCCGTAGGCGCGGATCAGGTCGACGGCCTGGGGGGACGCCGAGCGCAGGCCCAGGACGATGTTCACCAGCGCGGGGAAGAACACCACGATCCCGCAGATGACGGTGGTCGCCAGCAGCTCACGGCCGAAGACCAGCGTGATCACCGGTGTCATCGCGACCAGCGGCACGCTCCGCATGATCATCGCGATGGGCAGGAAGGCCTGCTCGGCGGTGGTCGACAGGACGAAGAGCATCGCGACGACGGTGGCGGCGACCAGCCCGGCGACCAGGCCGAAGCCCGCGTCGACCAGGGTGATCTTCAGCCCCTCCCAGACGAGGGAGCGGTGCTCCGCGGCCTCCTCCTGGGTGAACAGGTACGCCCAGACGTCCAGGGGGCTGCGCACGACCATCGGGTTGATCGAGAAGTACTCGATGAAGGCGATCCACGCGCCGAGGACGAGCGCCAGCGAGACGCCGATCGACGACAGGGTGCCCAGGGTTCTCTTCCAGATCACGAGGCTTTCCGTTCCCAGGGGGCCGCGAACCGGGCGATCAGCGCGACGACCGCGTAGCCGCCGCCGGCGAGCAGGCCCGCCACGAGCGCGACGCCCCAGGTCCGTTCGGTCGCGAGTTGCTGCTGGGCGACGACCATGGCCAGGCCGAGGCCCTGGTCGACCCGGCCGAGGAACTCGCCGATCATCGCGCCGAGGACCGCCGACGGCGCGGCGATCTTCAGTGCGGCGAAGCTGGACGGCAGGGCCGCGATCAGCCGGACCTTCACGAGTTGCGCCCACCGTCCGCCGCCGTAGGCCTGGACGAGTTCCAGGCAGGTCCTGTCCGCGGCGCGCAGCCCGGCCAGGACGCCGATCAAAGTGGTGAACAGCACTTGGAGGGCCGCCATAGCGACCATGGGGGCGTCGTCTTCGAGGACGATCGTGAGGATCGGCCCGACGGCGATGATCGGCAGGCAGTAGGACGCGACCCCGATCTGGGTGATGACGCGTTCCAGCGGCGGCACCAGGATCACCAGGACGGCCAGCCCGATCGCGATGAGGTTGCCCCAGAAGAAGCCGCGCAGGGCCTCCCAGCCGGTCCCTTCGATGTGCGGTCCGTAGTACTCCCAGCCGTCTTCGACGAGTCGGCCGAAGGTGTCCCTCGGGTTGGGCACCGCGTTCCCCGCGACGGTCAGCGCGGCCAGTTCCCACGCGAGGTAGAGGCCGAGAAGCCCGAGGAGCCCGGCGGTCGGCCTCCTCATGCTTCTTCTCCCGGTTCGGTGCCGGGCCCGAACAGCAGCTCCGAGAGCTTGTCCTGGTAGGCGTGGAACTCGGGGGTCCGCATGACGTCGGGTGTGCGGGGCCGCGGCAGCTCGATGGGGACCTCGGCGACGACGGTGCCCGGCCGCGGGCTCATGACCGCGACGACGTCGCTGAGGAAGACGGCTTCGGCGATGCTGTGGGTGACCAGCAGGGTGGTCACCGCGCGTTCGCTCCAGATCCGCTGCAGTTCCAGGTTGAGCCGCTGGCGCGTCATGTCGTCGAGCGCGCCGAAGGGCTCGTCGAGCAGCAGCACCCGCGGTTCGACGACCAGCGCGCGGGCGATCGCGACGCGCTGCCGCATGCCGCCGGAGAGCTGGGCGGGCCGGGCCTTCTCGAACCCCTCCAGCCCGACCAGCTTGATCAGATCGCTGATCTGGTCCTTGGCCGGCTTGATGCCGGCGACTTCCAGCGGGAGGCGGATGTTGGCGGCGACGGTGCGCCAGGGCAGCAGGGCCGAGTCCTGGAAGGCGATGCCCAGGTGGTGCTTGTCGCGGGCGGTCGCCGGGGGTTCGCCGTGCAGCAGGGCCTCGCCGGACGTCGGCTTCTCCAGGCCCGCGAGGATGCGCAGGACCGTGGACTTGCCGCAGCCGGACGGGCCCAGCAGCGACAGGAAGGAGCCCTGCGGGGTCCGCAGGTCCACGCCGCTGAGGGCGGTGACGGACCTGCGGCCCAGCTTGAACTCCTTGGACAGGCCGGTGAGGCTGATGCCCTCGGAGCTCTCAGAGTCCTGCGACAAGGCTCGGGTCCTCCTTGTAGACCTCTTCGAGGACGCTCAGGTCGAAGAGCTGTTCGGCGGTCACCTCGAGGCCGGCGAACTTGAGGGTCTCGATGTTCTTGGCGACGAGTTCCGGCGTGATGGTGAACAGGCCGTTCTTCTTGGTGTCCTCGGTGAGGATCAGCTCGTTCTGGTCCTTGGAGGACAGGATCTGCTCCTTCAGGTCGAGCCCGAGGTCCTTGCCGTACTTGTCGACGGCGAGCTTGGCGCCGGCCTCGGGGTCCTTGAGGCTGTCCCGCCAGCCCTTGGCCTGGGCGCGCAGGAACGCCTTGAGCGCCGGCCGGCGTTCGGAGATCGTCTTGTCGGCGACGACGAAGACCTCGCTGACCAGCGGGTACTTCTCGTCGGCGAACAGGAACGTCTCGACCTCGAAGCCCTTGACGCGCAACGCGTTGGGCTCGTTGGTGACGAAGGACATCCAGCCGTCGACGGTGCCGGTGGTCAGCGGCAGCGGGTCGAACTGGACGGGCACCTTGGTGATGCTCGCGGGGTCGATGCCGTTGGCCTTGAGGAACGCCGCCCAGATCGCCTCGTTGGTGGCCTGGACGCCGATCTTCTTGCCGATCATGTCCTTGGCGCTTCGGATCGGGTTGTCGGCCATCGACATGATCGCGAACGGGTTCTTCTGGTACTCCGCGCCGATGATCTTCAGTTGGGCGCCCTTGGCGAGCGCGGCGGCCACCGTGTCGGGGGCGCTGATGCCGACCATCGCCTTGCCGGTGAGCACGTCGGTCTCGGCCGGGGTCGCGGTCGGGCCGCCGCCGATCAGCTCGAAGCCGCTGAAGCCCTCGGCCTTGTAGTAGCCGTTGGTGTCGGCGAGGTAGGCGCCGGCGAACTCGACGTTCTTCACCCAGGAGAACCGCAGGCTTCCCTCCCCGATCCCCCCGGTCCCGGCGGAGGCGTCCTCCTCGTCGTCCCCGCAGGCGGCCAGCAGGGGGGCGGCGACGAGCAGCCCGGAGGCGAGCAGACCGCCGCGCAGGAGCGCGCGGCGGTCGAAGCGGCGGTCGAGGCGGTCGAGGTGATGCGTCACGGGGAGGGCTCCGATCAGGGGGGTCTCACATGCTGCGTGAGGCGACGCTAAGGAGACCCTGTTGCATCGGATGGCCCGCATTGATTCGCGCTCGTTACACGAACCTCACCTTTTGTAGGGTCCGCCAAGCCCCCGTATGAGCGTTGTTCTCGTTTGGTGTGATCCGCTCAGCGGGGCCCGGCGGACCCTCGTGTCCCGCCCGTCTCTAACGCAGCGCGGCCAGCGTGCCCTCTCCACCGGGGTCGCCGTCCACGGAGGCGGGGACGAGGGCGACCTCGTCGACCCCGGCGCGGGCGTACTCGGCGAGCTTCTCCTGTACGGTCGCCTCGTCGCCGACCAGGCCGATGGACTGGATCAGCTCGACGGGGACGGCCGCGAGCAGCTCCTTGGGATGCGGCCGGGTGCGGGCGAACGCGACGACGTCTCCGAAACCGGCTTCGGCGAACATCTCGCCGTATCCGGGGGCGGCCAGGTAGCCGACGACGGCCCGGCGGAGCTGTTCGACGGCGTCCTCGGACGGGTTCACCGCGGCGGGGACCCAGGCCGCCACCTTCGGCGCGGGACGGCCGGCTTCGGCGGCGGCCTCCCGGAGCCTGCGCACGAGGAGCGCCGCGGACGCCGGGGTGATCAGGTTGAGGACCATCCGGTCGGCGCTGGTGGCGGCGGTCTTGACGGCGGAGTCGCCGAACGCCGCCACGGTCAGCTCGGACTTCGGCGCGTCCAGCCGCAGGTGGTATCCGCGCGTGCTGACGGTCTCTCCCGCGAAGGAGGGCTTGCCGCCGTCGAGCAGTTCCCGCAGCACGGTGGCCGACTCCCGCAGCCGGGTCACCGACCGGCCGCGGTCGCGTCCGTGCCAGAACTCCACGACCATCGGGCTGGAGGTGCCGATCGCGACGTCGACGCGGCGTCCGGTGAGGTCGGCGACGGACGCGACGCCCCGGGCGATCGTCATGGGGTCCCGCACGGCGACGGCGAGCGGGCCGACGGTCAGCCTGATCCGCTGCGTCCGGACGCCGATGACGGAGGCGAGCGCGAAGGCGTCGTAGGTGGCCATCTCGCCCACCCACAGTTCGTCGTAGCCGAGCCGGTCGGCGGCGCTCGCGGTGAGCAGGGCCTCGCCGGGCGGCCGGTCCTGCCAGAAGCCCAGGGAGACCGTGAGGCGGGGGGAAGTCTGTTCTGTCATGAGATGTTCTCCACTACCGTGGCGCTTCCGGTTCCGGCGGCGCCGCTGACCGCGACCACCCCATAGCGTCCTCCAGTCCGTTCCAGTTCGTCCACACAGGAGGCGAGCAGGATCGGGCCGGTGGCCCCGAAGGCGTGGCCCATGGCGATGGTTCCGCCGTTGGGGTTGAACTGTTCGTCGCCGACGCCCAGATCGCGCTGGAAGCGCAGGCAGGTGGCCGCGAAGGCCTCGGCGACCTCGAAGACGTCGATGTCGCAAGGGGAGAGGCCCGCCTGCTTCAGCGCCTTCTCCACGGCGGCCTGGCCGGCGGTGAGCATGACGACCGGGTCCACGGCGGCGGTGGCGGCGGCGACGATCCTGGCCCGGGGGCGCAGGCCGGTCGCCTGTGCGGCGGCGGCGTCGCCGAGCACGACGAGGCCCGCGCCGTCCACGAGGGCGGGGGAGGTCCCGGCGGTGTGCAGGTGCCGGATCTCGCCGACCTCGGGGTGGTGGCGGCGGACCAGGTCGTCCTGACCCTGGGCGCCGAGCCCGGCGAAGGCCGGCCGCATGGCGGCCAGGCCCTCCAGGGTGGTGTCCGGCCTGATGGCCTCGTCCCGGTCGAGGACGATCTCGCCCTCGTGCCGGACGGGCAGCAGGGAGCCCGCGTACCGGCCCTGCTCCCAGGCCGCGGCCGCGCGCCGCTGGCTGCGCAGGGCGTAGGCGTCGAGCTGCTGGCGTTCGAAGCCCTCCAGGGTGGCGATCAGGTCGGCGGCGATGCCCATCTGCACGGCTCCGGCGCGCTCCACGACCTGCGGGTCCCGCCAGATCGGCGCCTGGTCGGAGAACATCGGCACCCGGGAGACCGACTCGACGCCGCCGGCGGCCAGCAGGCCCGCCGAGCCGAAGGCGATCCGGGCCGTGGCGGTGTTGACCGCGTCGACGCCCGAGGCGCAGAACCGGTTGAGGGTGATGCCGGAGGCGTTCCAGCCCGCCAGGATCGCGGCGGTGCGGGCCAGGTCCCCGCCCTGCTCGCCGGTCTGGCTCGCCGAGCCGACCACCAGGTCCTCCACCGCGTCCGGCAGCGTCCCGGCCCGTCCGGCCAGGCCCCCCAGCAGCTGCGTCACCAACTCCAGCGGGGCGACCCCGGCGAGGCCGCCGCCCGGCCTGGCCTTCCCGCGCGGGGTGCGCAGGGTGGACAGCACATAGACGTCGGTCACAGGGAGCCGCCCTCGCGGAGCTGGTCGGCGCGGACCCAGGTGGCGTGGAAGCCCGGCGGCACGCGGCGCGGCAGCAGGACCCGTCCGACCGGCCCCGCGGAGACGTCGGCGGCGTCGAAGATGGCGCACTCGGCGCGGTTCTCGCGCTCGTCGTTGATGAAGCTGACCAGGTAGCCGTCGGTCTCCCCGGTGGAGCCGTCGCGGGCGGCGAAGGGTGATTCCGAGCCGTAGCGGCCGGGACCGAAGAAGTGCTCCTGCTTCTGCCCGGTCTGGGAGTCGAACCGGACGAGCCCGTCGAACAGCAGCGTCTGCTCGGTGGCCAGGTGCATGTCGTAGGAGTAGCGGTGGGGACGGCCCATGACGCGCGAGTCGACGCTGGGGAACTCGATGTTGTCGTCGTCCAGGGGGCCTTCGGTGGTCTGTCCGGTGCGCAGGTTGAACCGGTAGCGGTAGATGTGGGCGTTGAGCCGCAGGTAGGCCAGCATCTGGGCGAGCTTGGAGGTGTAGGTCGCCTGGTGCTGCGGGTTCTTCACCCGGCAGACGTCCAGGACGATCTCCTCGCCCTCCTCCCAGGAGTTGACGACGTGGTAGATGTAGCACGGGTCGGCGGTGAACCAGCGGATGGCGTCGCCGTTCCCGTGCCGGGGGATCACGCCGAACCTGGCCGGCAGCGAGCGTTCGAAGAAGATGCGGTACTTGCCCGCGGCCCGCGCCTCCTGGTCCTGGATGAGCGGCAGGTCCATGAGGATCGAGTAGTTCGGGGTGATCGCCATGTCGTGGGGCAGGCGTGGCCCGGGGATGTCGACGCCGGTGACGTGGGTGACGGTGCCCTCAGGGCCGACGACGCCGTAGCGCATGTAGGGCGGTCCGTCGGGTCCGTAGTCGAACCACAGCAGTTCGCCGGTCTCCTCGTCGACCTTGTTGTGGGCCATCATGTCGCCGTCGAGGGTGCCCAGGAAGTTCTCCGCGCCGAGGGTCTCCAGGGACAGCGGGTCGATCGCGTACGGGGAGCCGCACAGGTACCAGGTGGCGAGCACCTTGCCGCGGTGGAAGAGCACGTCGGTGTTGGCGGAGTCCTTGATGCCCAGGCCGTGGGTGTTGCCGAAGGGGTTGTTCGCGGGGTTCTCCATGACGCCGGTCCACAGGGCCTTGCCGGCCTTGGACTCCTCGTGGAAGGCGGCGGTGCGGACGTACCGGTTGCGGTAGCGGGCCTTGCCGTTCTCGAAGTGCATCGCGTGGATCATGCCGTCGCCGTCGAACATGTGGTAGCGGCCTTCGGCGGGGAACCGGCGGTTGGGGCCGTTGCGCAGGAAGACGCCGTTGAGGTCCGCGGGGATCTCGCCGATCACTTCGAGGTCGTCCAGGGTCAGCTCGTCCTGCACCGCCTCGAACACGCCCATCAGGTAGGGGTTCGGCTCGTCTTCTTCGGTGCCGGCGGCCACCCTGGCCACCGCGATCGGCTGCTCGTTCCGGGTCATCTCCGCGCTCCTCTTCAGGTGGGTTCTCGCACTGGAGTGGAAACTACTATAAGAAAAGTCAGCCCTCAAAGTAGCATGTGGTCGACCCGGAGAGAAGAGGGACGAACGGCATGAGAGGCGGACCATCGGTGGGTGGGCAAGCGCAGGGGCCGCGGCCCAGCGCGATCGGACAGGCGCTGCTGGCGATCAGCGACCAGTGGACCCTGCTGATCCTGCAGCGGGCCTTCCTCCTGCGCACCAAGCGGTTCGCCGACTGGCGGGACGACCTGGGCATGTCGGAGTCGGTGCTGTCCAACCGGCTCAAGGAACTCGTCGCCGGAGGACTGCTGCTGCCCTCCCCCTACCGCGAGGAGGGCCGCACCCGCACCGAGTACCTGCTCACCGAGCAGGCCAGGGAGCTGTGGCCGCTGCTGGTGCACGTCTGGTCGTGGGAACGGGCCTGGGTGCCGCGCCGCGCCGGGCTGCCCGAACTCGTCCACGAGACCTGCGGCAACCGCACCGACGTCGAACTCGGCTGCGCCGCCTGCGGCGGGGCCCCGGTCACCGCCCGCGACACCGAGACGCTGCGCGGCGAGGCCACCTTCGCCCAGGTGGCCGTACCGCGCCTGCACCGCAAGACGGTCCGCGTCAACGCGGAAGACGATCCGCTGTCCTACTTCCCCGAGACGTTCGAGCTGCTCGGCGACCGGTGGGGGACGGTGCTGCTCGCCGCGGCCTTCCTGGGCGTGCGGCGGTTCGCCGACTTCCAGGCCGAGCTCGGCGTCGCCCCGTCGGTGCTGTCCAAC
The DNA here is from genome assembly GCF_039871655.1 of Actinocorallia sp. B10E7. NCBI lineage: Bacteria > Bacillati > Actinomycetota > Actinomycetes > Streptosporangiales > Thermomonosporaceae > Actinocorallia > Actinocorallia sp. B10E7. The sequence continues at coordinate 390,918 of NZ_JBDPLZ010000001.1, read as the reverse complement.
CGGCTGCGGCGCTTCACCGAGCTCGGAGTGCTCACCACCGACGAGAGCGAAGGCGGCAGGCCCCGCTATCGGCTCACCGACAAGGGCCTGGCCTTCTTCGGAGTGTTCGCCTTCCTCATCGACTGGGCGCAGCGCTGGTACACCGGCCCTCCCGGCACCGATCTGCGCCTCCTTCACCGCGCCTGCGGCAAGCCCTTCCAGCCGTACCTGCGCTGCCTGTCCTGCGGCGAGCCGCTGGAACGCCCGGCCGTGGCCTTCCTGGTCGGAGCGGACGGCGAGCTCAGGCCGGCCGCCTCGACTGGGTGACGCGGAACCGGCCGGCGACGAAGGAGTCGTCGGTGAGGGAGGCGTTGCCGGCGGGGTTGAGCCCGGTGACGTGGTAGTCGCTGTAGGCGGCCGAGAAGTTCAACGGCATCGGGCCGGTGAGGTTGCAGGTCACCGCCGCGCCCGCGACGGCGTAGGCGGCCTCCACCCGGTCCAGGTAGGACTCGTCGGTGGAGTAGGCGAACGCGGTGATCGCGCCGTGCTCCCGGGCGTCCCGCGCGGCCCGCTCCAGCGCCTGGTCGGCGTCGTCGCACTCGATCACGAACGCGATCGGGCCGAACCGCTCCTGGCCGTACAGGTCGTGGTCGGCGACGTCCACCTGGACGAGCAGCGGTCCGCCGGTACGGGCCCCGGGGTATTCGGGGTGGATGTAGGAGGCGGGTTCGAGCACGACCCGGCCTCGGCCCGCCATCAGCCCGATCACCTCTTCCTGCAGCCGCAGGGTGTTCCCCGACTGCACGGCGCCCATCACCGCGGCGGCCCGCTTGGGCACCGTCGAGATCGCCTTGACGGCCTCGGCGAGCGCGTCGGCGAAGTCGGAGGCGCTGACGACGCCGTCGCCGGTGGGCACACCGCCGCGCGGAACGTAGATGTTCTGCGGGCTGGTGCACATCTGGGCGGAGAACAAACACATCGAGCCCGCCAGGGCGCGCAGCACCGGCTGGAGCTCGCCGACCGAGTGGACCAGGACGGAGTTGGTGCCGGAGGTCTCGGTGTAGGCGACGGCGGGGAAGGCGTTGGCCTCCACCCAGGAGCCGAAGGCGGCCGAGCCGGTGAAGTCCACGATCCGGGTCAGCGGGTGCCGGACGAGGTCCTTGGTGACGGGTTCGGCGACCGTGTCGACGGCCAGGCCGACGAGGTCGGGGGAGAAACCGGCCTCGGCCAGGACCTCGCGGCAGACCCGCACGGCCAGCGCCATCTGCAGCACCGAGGTGGGGTGCGGCTTGACGATCACCGGGTTGCCGGTGGCCAGGCTCGCGAACAGCGCCGGGTAGACGTTCCAGGCGGGGAAGCTGGCGCAGGCGATGACGACGGCGACGCCCTTGGGGATCAGCCGGTACCGCTTCACCATCTCCACGTCGGTGGTGCCGAACCTGCGGGACCAGCGGGCGGTCTCCGGCACCCGTGACATCGCGGCGTGGGCCTGGGCGATCGCCTCGACGCCCCGGTCGAGCGCGTTGGTGCCGCTGCCGGTGCAGCTCATGCCGAAGCTCTGCCCCGCGGTGTGCATCGCCGCGTGGGCGAACTCGAAGTTCTTCAGGAAGATCCGCTCGCAGATCTCCAGGCAGAGGCCCGTCCGGGTGGCGGGGGAGGCGTCCCGCCACCGCGGCCAGGCCTCGGTGGCGGCGTCGAACAGCTCGTCCGCCCCGGCGCGCGGATAGGAGATGCCCAGGGGTTCGCCGGTGTAGGGGGAGACCTCGTCGTCCTGCACGGCGAACACGCCGGGGGCGTCGAGCTCGAAGGGGCGGCCGAGCTGCCGCTCGAACGCCGCCTCGCCCTGTTCGCGGGCCTGTGCTCCGCCGGGGTGGGCGGAGGGGGAGTCGGGGAAGGCGGTCCAGCTCTCCCGGGAACGGCAGGCCGCGACCGCTCGGTCGAGCAGTGCGCGGTGCTTGTCGAATGTCTCATGGTTCCTGTCGGACGTCTGACGGTCGAACGGGTCCGTTGCCATGCGTGTACTCCTCCGGCGGGTGGGCGGTCACTACCCTTGACCAGCTGACTTTTTTTATCATAGTGTCCGGGGCTTCGAGGATTTGGAGGGAAAATGACTGTCTTCGCCCCTGGACAGCCCCGATCGCTGCACCCCGCCGACAAGGTCGCCCGCCACCGCGAGCTCGGCTGGTGGACCGACGAGACCGTCGACGGGCTGCTGCGCGGCCACCTGGCCGAACGCGGCGACGTGCTCGCGGTGCTCGACCCACCGGACAAGCAGGCGCTGTGCGGCCTGGAGCCGCTCCGGCTGACCTGGTCGCGGCTCGACTCCGCGGTCGACCGGGTGGCGGCGGCGCTGCTGCGCGCGGGCGTCCGGGTCGGAGACGTGGTCGGACTGCAGCTTCCGAACACGGTCGAACTCGTCGTCTCCTACCTCGCGGTGATCCGCATCGGCGCGATCGTCTCGCCGCTGGCGGTGCAGTTCCGCGACCACGAGATCGGCACCGCCGCCCGCGTAGCGGGCTTCGACGCCTTCATCAGCACGGCCCGGATCGGGGACCGGGCCGCCGTAGCCGACGCCGCGGCGGTCCTGGCGGAGCTCGGCCGGGTACGGGCGGTCCTGGGCTTCGGCTCCGGCCTGCCCGAGGGCGTGTCCTCCCTGGAACTCGGCGAGGCGTCCGAAGCCGACCGCGTCCTCGTGGCCGAGCACCTCACCGGCTACCGGGCGGACCCCGGCCACTGCATCACCATCTGCTGGACCTCCGGCACCGAGAGCATCCCCAAGGCCGTGCCCCGCGCGCACTACGAGTGGATGGCCATCGCCCGGGTGACGCAGGAGGCCCCGGGTCTCACCGAAGACGACGTCATCCTCAACCCGTTCCCCCTGGTGAACATGGCCTCGATCGGCGGGACGCTGCTGCCCTGGCTGCGGTCGGGCGCCCGCCTCGTCCTGCACCAGCCCTTCACCCTGCCCACCTACCTGGAGCAGATCGCCCGGGAACGGGTGACCTACACCCTGGCTCCCCCCGCGGTCCTGACGATGCTGCTGCAGAACGAGGCGATCCTGGAGCGGGCGGACCTCTCGTCGGTCCGCACGATCGCCTCGGGCTCGGCCCCGCTCGCCCCGTCGATGGTGCGCGGCTGGCAGGAGCGCCACGGCATCGGCATCATCAACATGTTCGGCTCCAACGAAGGGGTGTGCCTGCTCAGCGCCCCCACCGACGTGCCCGACCCCGAGCAGCGGGCCCGCTTCTTCCCCCGCTACGGCACGCCGGGCGTGCAGTGGTCGTGCCGCGCGATGGACCCGGTCTCGCTGCGGCTGGTCGACCTGGAGACCGGCGAGGAGATCACCGGGCCCGGGCGTCCCGGCGAGCTGCGGATCGGAGGACCGACCGTGTTCTCCGGCTACCTGGCAGGCACCACCGACGCCGACCCGTTCGACGAGCGGGGCGACCTGTGTACCGGCGACGTCTTCGAGATCACCGGTGAGAACGACGAGTTCCTGCTGTACGTGGACCGGGCCAAGGACCTCATCATCCGGGGCGGCATGAACATCGCCCCCGTGGAGATCGAGAACCTCATCATCAGGCACCCCGCCGTCGCGGAGGTCGCGGTGATCGGCTATCCGGACGAGGTGCTGGGCGAGAAGTCCTGCGCCGTCGTCGTCCCCGCGCCCGGGGCCGAGGTCACCGGGGAGGAGATCGTCGCGCATCTGCGGGAGCAGAAGATCGCCTCGTACAAGCTGCCGGAGAAGGTGGTCTTCGCCGACGCGCTGCCGCGCAACCCCGTAGGCAAGGCGCTGAAGCGCGTCCTGCGGGACCGGCTGCGCGACGGGGCGCTGAAGGAGTCCTGAAACCGGCGAGGACACGGCGTTCCGGGGCCCGCGCGGGGACCCCGGAACGCCGCGTCTCCAGGACCGGTCAGGGCCAGAAGATCAGCTGTGTGCAGCGGAACAGGGCGATCCTGCGGCCGGCGCCGTCGCTGACCTCGGCGTCCCAGATCTGGATCCGGCGTCCGCCGTTGGCGAGGGTGGCGACGGCGCGGACCGTGCCCTGTCTGGCGGTTCCGGTGTAGTTGGTGGTCAGCTGCGACGTGGTGAAGCCCTCGGCGCCCTCGGGGAGGGCCAGGCGGCAGCCGATGCCGCAGGCGGTGTCGGCCAGGGCCACCACCGTCGCGGCGTGCAGATAGCCGTTGGGGGCCAGGAGCTCGGGGCGCACGTCGAGTTCGGCGACCACGCGGTGCTCCGACAACTCGACCACCCGGAAGCCGAGCAGGCCGGGGAGTCTGCCCTCGGTCATCCGGGTGAGGCTTTCCGGGGTCGGGTCCTGCGGGGTGGGGCGGGGCGCGGTGTCTTCCATCTTCAGACCTCCAGGACGAGGGCGATGCCCAGGCCGACGCCGATGCAGGCGGACGCCACGCCGAGGCCGCCGCCTCTGCGGTGTAGTTCCCGGGCGCAGTCCACCACGATGCGGGCGGCCGACGCACCCAGGGGATGTCCCAGGGCGATCGCGCCGCCGTGCGGGTTCACCTTCTCCTCGGGGACCTCGAGTTCGTCCACGCAGGCCAGGACCATGGCGGCGAAGGCCTCGTTGAGCTCCAGCACCGAGACGTCGGACAGGTGCCGACCGGCTTTGCGCAGGGCTTCGCGGATCGCGGGGACGGGGGCGACGGCGAAGCGGTGGGGCTCCAGCGCGACCACGGCGCTGGAGAGGATCCGGGCGATCGGGGGCAGTTCCAGTTCCTCGGATGCGCGGCGCGAACCCATGAGGACGGCGATCGCGCCGTCGCTGATGGGGGAGGAGTTGCCCGCCGTGACGGTGCCGTCGGGGGTGAAGGCGGGGCGGAGGCGGGCGAGCCCGTCCGGGGTGCTGCCGGGGCGGATCGACTCGTCCCGCGCCACTCCTTCCAGCGGGGCGACGGCCTCGTCGTGCAGGCCCTTCTCCCAGGCGGCGTGCGCGCGCTCGTGGGAGCGGGCGGCCCACTCGTCCTGCCGGGCCCGGCTGATGCCGCGTTCGGCGGCGACCAGGTCGACCGAGCCGCCGAGCGAGGCGGTCCACTGCGGGGGGAAGGCGGGGTTGGGCATGCGCCAGCCGACCGTGGTGGGGGTCAGGTCGAGCCTCCGGGGGAGCGCTTCGTCTATCGGCGGCAGCACGTAGGGGGCACGGCTCATGCCTTCCACGCCTCCGGCCACGATGAGTTCGGCGTCGTCCGCGGCGACCGCGCGTCCGGCCTGGACGATCGCCTCCGCGCCGGAGCCGCACAGCCGGTTCACCGTCACGCCCGGCACCGTCACCGGCAGCCCGGCCAGCAGCACGGCCATCCGGGCCACGTTGCGGTTGTCCTCTCCCGCGCCGTTGGTGTCCCCGTAGACGACGTCGGCGATCCGCGCCGGGTCCAGCCCGGGGTGGCGTGCCACCAGTGCGCGCAGGGGGTGCGCTGCCAGGTCGTCGACCCGCACCCCGGACAGCCCGCCCCTGTTCCTGCCGAACGGGGTGCGCTGGGCGTCCAGCAACAGGACCTCTGCCATGCTGACTCCTTCTAGCTGACTTCGTTTATAGTACTAAACCCGTCCCACGCCCATCCGAGGACCCCGGAGGCATCCCCGTGACCATCGGCCTGCTCGTCCACCGCGCCGCCGCCCGCTTCGGCGACCGCCCCGCCGTGCTCGGCCCGGACGGCGTCCGCGGCTTCGCCGAACTCGCCGACCGCGCGACCCGGCTCGCCCGCGGCCTGCTCGGCCTCGGCCTGTGCCCCGGGGACCGGGTCCTGGAACTCCAGCCCAACAGCTGCGCGCTGCTGGAATGCGACCTCGCCCTGGCGCTCGCCGGACTGGTCCGCGTACCGCTGAACCCCCGCCTCGGCCCCGCCGAGTGGGAACGCATCGCCGACGACTGCGGCGCGAGCGCACTGCTCTACGACGCGCGCTTCACCGAGGCGACCGAGGCGCTGCGCGGCGGGCTCGGCGCCGCACGTACCGTCGTCACCGGTGACGGCCCCGGGCACCGCCTGGACGAGCTCATCGCGAAGAACTCCGGCGCCAGGCTCGCCGTGGGCGCCTCCCCCGACGACCTGGTGGGGCTGGCCTACTCCTCGGGGACGACCGGCCGCCCCAAGGGCGCGATGCGCACCCACCGCAACCGCGTCTCCTCGGCCCTGGCCATGACCCACGAGGTCCTCGGCGGCCCGCCCGCCCCCGGCTCGGTCTACCTGCACGCCGGTCCCGCCATCCACACCAGCGGCCTGTTCACCCTGCCGTTCCTCATGGCGGGCGCCCCTCAGGTGATGCTCGACCACGCCGACGCCGAGCGGATCCTCGCGGCCGTCGACGAGTACCGGGTCACCCACACCGCCCTCGTCCCCACCATGGTCGACCGCCTGGCCCACGCCGCGGCCGCGCCGCCGCCCTCGCTGCGCCTGCTCGCCTACGCCGGCGCCCCCATGCCCGCCGAGCACATCCGCCGGGCGAGCGACCGCCTGACCCCGCACCTGGTGCAGTACTACGGCCTGGTGGAGGCGATGCCCCCGCTCACCGTGCTCGACGAGGACGACCACGCCCGGGGCCTGTCCGCCGACCCACGTCTGCTGACGTCGGCGGGCCGCGTCTGCCTGGCCGTCGACCTGCGCGTCGTGGACGAGGAAGGCGACCCGGTACCCGACGGCGAGTCCGGTGAAGTGGTCGTCTGCGGAGACCCCGTGACCCCCGGCTACTTCAACGCCGACAAGCGCGACGACCTCGGCAAGTCCTTCCTGAACGGCTACCTGCGCACCGGCGACGTCGGCCACCTCGGAGACGGCGGACGCCTGTGGCTGACCGACCGCAGGAACGACATGATCATCACCGGCGGCTACAACGTCTACCCCCGCGAGGTGGAGGAAGCGGTCACCCGCGTCGGCGGAGTGGCGGACGCGGCGGTGGTCGGCCTGCCGGACCCGCAGTGGGGCCAGCGCATCACCGCCGTCTACACCTGCCTCGAGGGACATGACGTCGAGTCGGCGAAGGTCCTGGAGCACTGCCGTGCCGCCCTGCCCGCCCACAAGCGTCCCAAGAACGCCCACCGGGTCACCGACCTGCCGCTGAACGCCACCGGGAAGATCAGCCGCCGCGAGGTCGCCCGCCGCCTGGAATCCGGCGAGCCCTGGTGAGATGAGCCCCGGTGAAAGCGGCTCCTCCCGGGTTCACCGAAGCGGTTCGTAGCAGTCGTAGTTGCGCTGCGCGGTGATCAGCCCGTCGTGGAACTCCAGGAACGTCGCGATGTGCGCCCGCAGGACATGTCCCGCGGGGAGCGCGCCGAGGGGCCGGGCCAAGGTGCCCGTCCAGCGGACCTCGAGAGCGACGGTGTCGCCCGTCGCGACCGCGTTGAGCACCTCGAACGTCTGGTCGCTCAGCCTTTCCCGGCCCGCCTCCGCCCCTTGGAGGATCGCCGCCAGATCGCGGACCGCGCCGTCGGGGAACAGGGCGTTGGGGAGTTCGCGGTGGACGGCGTCCGGAGTGAAGAACGCGGCGAGTTCCGCGCCCGTCGCGCCCTTCGCGACGGCCTCGTGGTAGGCGACCGCTCTCTCGACGTTGCGCTCTGCGGTGCCGTCCGTGAAGCTTTCCATGACCACGACCATAGGCGTACGGCGAACAGAGCACAACCATGGTTGTGTAATTCGGGAGGGGGACCATGGAGCTCCCCGGGGGCCTGGACATCGGCAGCCTGGCGCTCTTCGTCGGCTTCGCGGCGGCCGAACGCGTCAGGGAGGGCATGGCCGGGGAGGGGTACGGTGACCTGCGCTTCTCCCACGGGTACGTCTTCCAGCACCTCATCGAGGAGGAGCCCGCGATCTCCGAGCTCGCGGCCCGCCTGGAGATGACCCAGCAGGGGGCTTCGAAGGTGGTGGCCGAGCTGGAGGGCCGGGGCTACGTGGAACGTTTCCCCAGCCCCTCCGACGCTCGGGTCCGCCGGGTGCGTCTCACCTCGCGGGGAAGGGACGCGGTCGCCGCGGCTCGCCGGATCCGGGCCGGCCAGGAGGAGGCCCTGGCCGCCGAGTACGGCGCGGAGCGTCTGGCCGAGGCGCGTGCGCTGCTCGTCGGGCTCCTCGAGACACTCGGCGGCGCCGAGGCCGTCAGACGGCGCAGCGTGTCTCCCCCGTAAGGGGCGGAGCCGGTCGGCGCGGGGTCAGGCGGAGCGGCGCAGCTCGCGGCGGGCGCGGTCGGCCAGTTCGTAGATCTTCGCTTCGGTCTCGCGCAGGTCGACCTCGGCCTTGGCGGTCCGGGCCGCCGCGGCGCGCTCGCGACGGGTGGGCTCGTAGGGGCGCTGCTTCCGGGCGAACTTCTTGAAGAGCTTCATGCATGATCAATGCCCGACCTTGAGCGGGAACATGCCGAAATGTGGTCGGGCTCTCACTCTCCGGCACGGTGACCGGTACGAAGCCCTCAGGCGAACGGATCCGTCCCAGGGGCGGGCACGCTCGCCTTCTCCCACTCAGGACACCTCAGGTAGGGCCCGTCGTCGAAGTTCTCCTCGTACTGACGGTGCACCCGCGGGTCGACGATCCGCAGCAGGGTCTCGTCGTTGTTCCTCAGCGCGGCCCGCCCGTAGTTGTGGCTTCCGGTGAACACCACCTTCTGCCCGATCCTTCCCTCGAACGTCCCGGCACCAGTCGAGATCGCCATGTACTTGGAGTGGACGGTCATGGCTCCCGAACATCTCCTGACCCCCGAGAGCCGGCCCTGGAACAGGTCGCTCACCTCCGTGCTCAGCCGCCGGAAGGCGAGATGCACCCGGCAGCCCTGGTCCTGCAGTGAGACGAGCTTCTCCGCCAGCTCGGTCCGGTTGAACAGCAGGGCCGTCACCCGGATCCGCGTCGGCCGCGCGGGGTCGGGGCTGCACCGGAGCGCGTCGAGCTCCTGGACCAGCATGTCGGGCCCCTGGTAGGGATTGGTGTAGAGCCGGTACGGGCCGCTCTCGCTCATCTGGTACTCGTCGTCGTCCGGAGGCGTCGTCCGCCCGATCCCCGTCTCCAGTCGCCGGAAATAGTCGTCATAAAGCCGGTACAGCCCTGCATCGGCCGCAATATAGGCATTGTTCCAGAACTTGATCCGGTCGTGATAGGTGAGATTCGCGGAACTCTGGACAACGACATTCCTGCTCGTCCCCACCTGAGAGAAGAGAATGAACTTGTTGTGGTTGATCCCCGTCCCGAGGCAGCCCCATCCCTGAACGCACTGGGCGGCCCAGGACTCCTTGCCGGGCTCGTACTCCCCGAGTGCGCCGACGAGCTTGGAGTGGATCGCCTCGGACCCGGTGTCCGCCGCGTGGTTCATCAGGACCTTGACCCGGACCCCGCGCTCGTGGGCTCTGAGCAGGGCGTCCTTGACGGCCTCCTCCCGCCAGGCGTAGATCGCGACCTTGATCTCGGCTCCGCCCGGAGTGTGCCGGATGAGGGTGAGCAGGCGGTCCTGGATGGTGTTCTCCTCTCCCGTTCCCGCCGCCGAGGGCCGATTGAAGACCGCACCTTCCGGTACCGCGTATCCCGCGGAGGCGGCCCCGCTTCCAACCCACCAGAAAACCAGAACAAATGCCCAGAAAACCCTTGGCGGGAATGCCATCTCACCCCTTTCTCCGACGGCAAGGGACTCCACGCTAAAACAAGACCGCTGCTTTTTCCGTGACTCCAAGGACACAGCCCGGTGTGCCCCGAGGACGCCGCGGCCGCCCGGAAACGTTTGGTGCGGACGATCGGGCAGCGCCTACAGTGGCTCCATGGCAGAAGAGCCGGTAAGCGCCCGAGTCGACACCTGGCTGTGGTCGGTCCGTCTGACCAAGACCCGCTCCCTGGCCTCCGAGGTCTGCCGGGCCGGCCACGTCAAGGTCAACGGCACCCGCGTCAAGCCCGCCCGCACGGTCAAGCCGGGCGACGAGATCCACTTCCGCCACGACGGCCGCGACCGCGTCGTCGTCGTCACCCGTGCCATCACCAAGCGGGTGGGCGCCCCCGTCGCCGCCGAGTGCTACATCGACAAGAGCCCGCCGCCTCCCCCCAAGGAGGCGATGCTCGGCGTCCCCGTCCGCGACCGCGGCGCGGGCCGCCCCACCAAGCGCGAACGCCGCAGCATCGAGAAGCTCTTCGGCCGCCCCACCGCCTGAACCGCCGTCCGCGCCGCGAAGGCGGAACCCGTGAACAGGCCGAATCACAGAGATACGTGAACGTTTATTTAAGCGGTGATCGCCGCTATGATCTCGCGTGCCCGGGGGCCTCCCCGCCCCCGGGATTTCACCGACCCTCCCGTTCGCAGCCCTGCCCCGCCACCCGTGAGAACGGCCATGTCCTCATGAATGAGCGGTCCGGCAGGCCTCCGACTCCTTCCCGAGGACCCGAACCACTCGAGGAGGCACCCCGTACCGGGTGACGGTCAGGACGCGGCGGCGGCAGGGGCGTCGTCGTCATCGGGGAGGAAGCCGCCGGACTGGTGGTGCCAGAGGCGGGCGTAGGGGCCCCGCGCCTCGAGGAGTTCACGGTGCGAGCCCTGCTCGACGACGCGTCCGCGGTCGAGGACCACGAGGCGGTCCATGCGGACGACGGTGCTCAGGCGGTGCGCGACGACCAGGGCGGTCCGGCCCTGCATCAGACGCCACAGGGCCTCCTGGACGAGGATCTCGCTCTCGGAGTCCAGGGCGCTCGTCGCCTCGTCGAGCAGCAGGATGGGGGCGTCCCGCAGGATGGCGCGGGCGAGTGCGACCCGCTGCCGCTGCCCTCCCGACAGTTTGACGCCGCGCTCCCCGACCAGCGTGTCCCATCCGGAGGGCAGGGTCTCGGCGAACTCGGTGACGTGCGCCGCCCGCGCGGCCCGCAGCACCTCGGCGTCGGTGGCGTCCGGCCGGGCGAAGGCGATGTTGTCCCGGATCGACCGGTGGAACATCGCCGGCTCCTGCGGGACGTAGGCGATCAGGCTGCGCAGGTCCCGCTGGCGCACCCGCGCGATGTCCTGACCGCCGATGAGGATCCGGCCGCCGTCGACGTCCATGAGCCGGAGCAGCAGCCGGGTCAGGGTGCTCTTGCCGCCGCCCGAGCGGCCCACGAGCCCGATCTTCGACCCGCTGGCGATGTCCAGGTCGAGCCCGTCGAACAGGGCGGACGCGCCGCCGTGCGCGAACCGGACCTGTTCGAAGCGGACCGCCGCGTCGGCCGGCCGCAGCGGTTGGGGATCGTCCGGGTCGACGACGGCGGGCGGCTCCAGCAGCAGCTCGGTGAACTGGGAGGCCTCGGTCAGCGTGCTCTCCATGCGCCGGTACACCTGGTTGAACTCGAACATGATCCGGATCGCGTTCGAGTAGTACGCGAACGTCACCACGATGGCCTCGGCCCCGAGCCCTCCGCGCAGCGCCACCGCCAGCAGCAGCCCCACCACGCTGGTGAGGACCGACATGGGGGCGACGATGGCGTCGACCCGCAGGTTCCCGTAGTCCCACGACCGCAGCGACAGCCGGTTCTGCTCGACCAGCCTCTCCCGGTACTCGGCGGCCTCCCTCTCCTCGGCCGCGAACGCCCGCACGGACTCCATGTTGGTCAGGATGTCGGCGACATGCCCCGACACCCGTACCTTCACGGCCTCCCGGGCGTTCACCAGCGCCTGCCTCCGCCGGATGAACGGCGTCACCATCAGTCCGGTGACCACGATGAGGCCCACGAGCACCAGGACCAGCAACGGGTCGTAGTGCCACAACACCACCGAGGCGAACAGCACCGGGATCACGTTGGCCATGATCGAGAAGACGAGGATGCCGGTGAAGTCCTCGAATCCTCCGGAGAACCCCAGGACCCGCTTGGTCAGCGACCCGGCGAAGGAGTCCTGGAAGAACGCCGCGTCCTTGGCCAGCAGCGCGTCCATCCCCTGCACGCCGAGCCGCTCGACGCCCCGGGCGTCGGTCCGGTTGAGGAAGTGCAGCCCGATCCGCCACAGCACCTCCCCGGCGAGCAGCATCCCGCCGAAGCCGAGCACATACGGCAGCAGCTCGCCCGCAGAGCCCTCGCCGTCCCCGGCCAGCCGCCCCACGAGCGCCGCCACGAACAGCGGAGCCAGATAGAACAGGCAGACATTGCCCAGCGCCGGAAGCGTCAGCGCGGGCAAAGCCACCCGCCACTGGCGCCTCATCTCCTCGAGATACCGGCGCAGCGCCAGCAGCACCGCCCTCTTCCGGACGGATCTGGTCCCCCCGGCCTCCGCCATCAGCCCTCCCCATAGCCGCCACCCCCATGCTGCCCCCGCCCCGCAGCCCCGGTCGACTCCTTTAGGGACGAACACCGGCCTGCGGAACACAGCACTATCCGGCGGAGAGAGGTCGTGGAGCCGGCCCGGGCTCCTCGCTCAGGAAGGCGAGGGCCCGGGACGGCCGGGCGCGTGCCGTGTTCGTCCATGACCGGGCGCGGTGCTCGACGGTCCGGCATCAGTAGCTGAAGGTGGTCGCGCCCTCGTCGCCGATCCACTCCCACCTGGGAATGCACTCGCACCAAATATCGCCGGTCGGTGCACGACGCGCCGATCGCCGCAGGCTCGGGGCCGGCGGCGTGAACGCGGCCGTCACGGACGCGCCGCGCATGAAGTAGAACTGTCGCCATGTCCACCCCCGTGCCCGATGCCCTGATCAGCGCGGCCGAGCGGCTCTTCGCCGAGCGCGGCTCCGACGCCGTCAGCCTGCGGGAGATCAACACCGCGGCCGGTTCCACCAACGCCAGCGCGATCCAGTATCACTTCGGCGGCCGAGGGGGGCTCATCATGGCGGTGCTCGAGAAGCACGAGGTCCACATCGAGCGCCGCCGGCACGAGATGCTGGACGCCTACGAGGCGAACGGCGACGCCGGGTTCCGCACGCTGTGCGCCACGCTGGTGGAACCGCTCGCCGCCGAGCTCGCGACCGACGGAGGGCCCGGCTACCTGCAGCTGATCGCAGACCTCTACAACCAGCCCGACCCGAAGTTCGACCTCGACGCCATGGAGGACCGGATGTCGAGCTACGTGCGCTGGCGGGCCCTCGCGCTTCCGCTGCTGAGCCCCGAGGCGGTCCGGCTGCACCGCCGGTTCGACGCCACCCGGTTCGCGGCCTCGGAGCTGGCGCGCCGTGCCCGGACGGGACGACGCGACCACCGGCTCTTCATCAGCCAGCTCACCGACCTCGTCGCGGCGCTGCTGAGCGCACCCGTCTCGGACGAGACCCGGCGACTCCTCAAATGTTAGGGTCAATGCACTCGCATTATAGGGACCGGGGAGTGCTGCCATGGCCTGGGATTTTCACACTGAACCGGAGTTCCAGGAGAAACTGGACTGGATCCAGCGGTTCTGCGAAGAGAAGGTCGAACCGCTGCACCACGTGTTCCCCCACGCCGTCCGCCTGCCGGATCCGGTGGTGAAGGCCTACGTCAGGGAACTGCAGCAAGAGGTCAAGGACCAGGGGCTGTGGGCGCTGTTCCTTGACGAGGAGCTCGGCGGTCCCGGCCTCGGGCAGCTGAAGCTGGCCCTGGTCAACGAGATCCTGGGCCGGTACCCGGCCGCGCCGCAGCTGTTCGGCGCCGCCGCGCCCGACACCGGGAACATCGAGATGCTCGCCGCCTACGGCACCGAGGAGCAGAAGAAGCGGTGGCTCGAACCGCTCCTGAACCAGGAGATGTTCTCCGCTTACTCGATGACCGAACCCCAGGGCGGATCCGACCCGAACCTGTTCAGAACCCGCGCCGTGCGCGACGGCGACGAGTGGGTGATCAACGGCGAGAAGTGGTTCACCTCGGCCGGGGGAGTGGCCGACCTCCTCTTCGTGATGTGCACGAACGGCATGTTCGTGGTGCCGCGCAAGACGCCGGGCGTCGAGATCATGCCGGAGCCCCGCAACCACAACCACATCGTCTACCGGGACGTCCGGGTGCCTCTCGACCACCTCCTCGGCCCCGAGGACGGCGCCAGAACGCTGGCCCAGCGCCGGCTGGGAGGCGGCCGCATCCACCACGCGATGCGCACGATCGCCCAGTGCAAGCTGGCTCTCGACATGATGTGCGAGCGGGCGTTGTCGCGCGAGTCGCACGGGGCGGTCATCGCCGAGCACCAGATGGTGCAGGAGAAGATCGCCGAGTCGTACGTGAAGCTCAAGATGTTGCGGCTCTACGTGCTGGAGACCGCGTGGAAGATCGACCGGACCTCGACGCGTGAGGCCCGCACCGACATCGCCGGGGTGAAGTTCACCATGGCGCGGGTGCTGCGCGAGATCTCCTTCGACGCCCTCCACATCCACGGCTCCCTCGGCACCACCGACCTCACTCCTCTCCGTGACATGTACGCGTCCGCGCCCACGATGGGTCTGGCCGACGGCCCCGACGAGGTGCACAAGGCCACCGTCGCCCGCCGGCTGCTCAAGGACCACCGGCCCCACGAGGGCCACTTCCCCCGAGAGTTCCTCCCCTACAGGCGGGAGCAGGCGTGGGAGAAGATGCAGCCGGTCTTCGCCGACCGGCCCGAGCTGGCCAAGGCCGCGGAGAACTGGAAGAAGTTCTTCGCGGCCCGCCGCTCGTAGCCGCATACCGGCCCGCCGACGGCCACGGAGACGACGATGGGCACACCGGCCGACGACATCGCCAAAGGCTCCGCAGGGCTCGGCGCGTGACAGGAGCGCCCGAAGGAGAAGCGGCACCGGTCGCCGTCTGTTGCCTGGGTCACATTATCCCGTAATCTTCAATGCAGGTGCATTCGGACATCCGTGGACGTCCAGAGCTGTGCCGCTCGATGCGAAGGCCCAGGGAGGAACTATGAAAGTGCCGGGTTCCAACGGTCCGCTGACGCGCGAGACGGAGCCTGCGATGCCGTGGCCGGAGGTGGAGGCGACGCTCACCGCTCCCGGGAAGATGTTCGAGATCGCGGAGGCGGAGGTGCGCGGGGCGCGATTGCGCGTGTGGAAGAACGCGCCGGCCAGCCTGCGGGATCTGCTCGAGATATCGCGGCTGCACGGCGACAAGACGTTCCTCGTGTACGAGGACGAGCGGACCACGTTCGAGGAGCACTTCCGGCAGGTCGCGGCGCTCGCGCACCGTTTGATGGAGCACTACGGAGTGCGCAAAGGTGACCGCGTCGCGATCGCGATGCGCAACTTTCCGGAGTGGTCGGCGGCGTTCTGGGCCGCTGCCGCGGTCGGCGCCGTCGTCGTGCCGCTGAACGCGTGGTGGGCCACGCCGGAGCTGGTGTACGGGCTCACCGACTCCGGTTCGAAGGTCGTGTTCGTCGACGGCGAGCGGCTCGACCGGCTCGTGCCCGAACTCGCGGAACTGGACCTGGCGGTGGTGGTCGCGCGTGCGGAAGGCGAGGTGCCGGACGGCGTCGCGCGGTACGAGGACGTGCTCGGCGAGGTGCCGGACGGCGTCGCGCTGCCCGCGGTGACGCTCGAGGCCGAGGACGACGCCACGATCTTCTACACATCGGGTACGACCGGCGCACCCAAGGGTGTGCTCGGCACGCACCGCAACATCTGCGGCAACCTCCTTTCGCTCGCGTACGCGCGGGAAGCCGCGGCGCTGCGGTCGGGGACGTCGGCGGGCGGGTCCGCCCCCGACACTTCGCAGCCGTCGTACCTGCTGTCGGTGCCGTTCTTCCACGCGACCGGCTGCCACTCGGTCCTCGTCGCGAACCTCGCGGCCGGCGGGAAGCTCGTGCTGATGCACAAGTGGGACCCCGAGCGCGCGCTGGAGCTGATCGAGCGCGAGCGGGTGACGACGTTCGGCGGCGTGCCGACGATGGTGTGGCAGGTCCTGCAGTCGCCGGATTTCGGCAGGCGCGACACCTCCAGCGTCACCTCCGTCGGGTACGGCGGCGCGCCGGCGCCTCCGGAGCTGGTGCGGCGGATCGAGGAATTGCTGCCGGGACGGATACCGAGCAACGGTTACGGGCTGACGGAGACATCGTCGGTGACGACCGTGAACGTCGGGATCGACTACCTGCGCAGGCCGGACAGCGTCGGCCGCCCCGTGCCGGTGGTCGACGTGCGGGTCGTCGACCACGACGGCCGCGCGCTGCCGGCAGGGGAGGTCGGCGAGCTCTGGATCCGCGGGCCGAACGTCGTGAGGGGATACTGGAACAGGCCCGAGGCGACCGCGGCGGCCATCACCGACGGCTGGCTGCGCTCCGGCGATCTCGCGCGCCTCGACGACGAGGGCCTCGTGTACATCGTCGACCGCGCGAAGGACATGCTGATCCGCGGCGGCGAGAACGTGTACTGCGCGGAGGTCGAGGCCGCGCTGTTCGAGCACCCCGCGGTGTACGACGCCGCCGTGATCGGGATCCCGCACCGGGAGCTCGGCGAGGAGGTCGGCGCGGTCGTCCGCCTCAAGGAGGACGCGTCGGCGTCGGCGGACGAGCTGCGCCGACACGTCGGGGAGCGGCTGGCGGCGTTCAAGGTGCCGGTGAAGGTGTGGTTCGTCGACGACGAGTTGCCGCGCAACCCCGCCGGCAAGCTGCTCAAGCGTGAGCTGCGCGACCTCCTGCTCGGTTGAGCCGGCGCGGTTCCGCCCTGTGGCACGGATCCTCTTCGCAAGGACGTGGCGTTCGCCGTCCGGTCGGGAGGAGCCTCAGGAGATGGTCCAGTCGGGTTGGAGGAGGTCGGCTACTCGCACGGGATTGCCGAGAAGGGCGGCCTCGCGGAACTGGAGGAGGATGGCACCCGTGGGTGCGTGAATGGTGGTGCCGGGGCCGAGGCGCATCTGCAGGAGTGGGCCCTGAGGGGTGTCGAGGAAGTGGACGGCGTCGTCGGCGGTCAGACGGGCCAGGGGTATGAGCTGTTGCCGGTTTGGTGTTCAGGAGCGTCCGTGAGGTTTCTCTGGTCGTCTGTGGCCTCGTCCGTGGACCTCGCGGCGTATCCCGTGGGGCCGGTCTCGGCGGCCGGGTGTCGGTCGCTGGTCTCTCCGGATGCTGGAAGGAGGGGTTTCCGGGTTTCCCGTCCGTGCCCGCCGCACCGGGGGTAGGTTGTCTCGCGGTCACACCCGGTGACCTAGGGCAGGTGGGAAGGGGTGCGGTATGCCGGTGATCCACGACTGCCGCTCTGCTTCGCGGACGGCCCGGCATGGCTGAGCGAGTGGGGCCGCTGCGGCCGGTCACCCCGCCGTTCGTCGTCGCACAGCCCCAGGGCGTGTCGGTCCGCACCCGTCTCAAGGGCCTCACCTCCCGGGACGAGGAGGTGCTGCGCCGGGTGGGTGCGCATCTGGGGTCGTTGGCGGGCCGTGATCTGGCCGTCCGCTGCGCTGACGGCCTGGCCCACACCCCGCAGCGGTGGGCCGAGCGCAAACGGAACCTGACCGGCCAGTCCTCCTCGCGGTGGGCGGGGGCGATCACCAAGGCCACCCACGACCAGTGGGCGCTGTCCCGGCGCTCCCAGGCCGCCCACCTGACCGGCCTGGACGCCGCCATCGACACGATCGGCCGTCGTCTGGCCCTGCCCCTGGGCGAGAAGGGGAACAAACGCGCCCCGGGCGGGTATCGGTCGCGGAGTGAGTGGTTCGCCAAGTCCCGCCGCCTGGCCGTGCTGAAGGAACGCCGCCAGAAGGTCGCGGCCGACTTCGCCGCCGGGCGGGTACGCGTGGTGCGCGGCGGCCGCGCTCTGGCCCGCACCCGCCACCACCTGCGGGAAGCCGGCCTCACCGCCGAGCGGTGGCGGAAGCGGTGGCAGGCGGCCCGCTGGTTCCTGTCGGCCGACGGCGAGAGCGGCAAGCGGTACGGCAACGAGACCCTGCGCATCACCCCCGACGGGCAGCTCAGCCTCAAACTCCCCGCACCCCTGACCGGCCTGGCCAACGCCCCCCACGGCCGGTACGTCCTGGCCGCGAAGGTGTCCTTCGCGCATCGGGGCGGGGAGTGGGCGGACCGGGTGGAGGCCGACCGGGCCGTGGCCTACCGCCTGCACCTGGACGCCGACCGGGGCCGCTGGTACGTGGACGCTTCCTGGCAGCGCCCGCCCGTGCAGATCCTGCCCCTGGAGGCGGCGAGATCGGCCGGGGTGGTGGCGGTGGACACCAACGCCGACCATCTGGCCGCCTGGCGGCTGGACGTCCACGGCAACCCGATCGGCACGCCGGAACGCTTCGACTACGACCTGTCGGGCACCTCCCAGCACCGGGACGCCCAGGTGCGGCACGCCCTGACCCGGCTGCTGCACTACACCCGCCGCAGTGGCGCGAGAGCGATCGCGATCGAGGACCTGGACTTCACCGAGGCCACCACCCGCGAGAAGCACGGCCGCAACCGCCGCTTCCGCCAGGTCATCTCCGGCATCCCCACCAGCCGGTTGAAGGCCCGCCTGGTCTCGATGGCCGCCGAGCACGACCTCGCCGTGGTCGCGGTGGATGCGGCCTACACCAGCGTGTGGGGAGCCCAGCACTGGCAGCGGCCGACCAGCACTCCCACCCGTAAGACGACCCGGCACGAGGCCGCGAGCATCGTGATCGGCAGACGCGCCCTGGGACACGGCGCCCGGCGTCGGACGGCACCACCCCCACACCACCGGAGTGATGGTGCGGGGCATCGGACCGCCCAGGCCGAACGCCGCGTCCCAGGGCGCGAGGGAACCCGCCCCACCCGCAAGGCTGCACAGACGCGATCCGCGCAGCCGCCGGGTGCGTGAAAGCAGGGGACCAGCCTGTCCAGCACCGTTCGGGGCAGGCCGCTGATCACAGGGACACTCCTGGACAGTGTTGAGGAACGGTATGTGGTGGACCGAGCGGACTTCGTCGGGGTTCGGGACGAAGGGGCCGAGGGCGTCCGGGATCGCGACGATCGGGCTGATGGCGAATCCGGAGAAGGCGGGGAAATCGTCGAGGCGGCCCAGGAGGTCGGTCGGGGCGAGGGCGACGCGGAGTTCTTCGTGGAGTTCGCGCAGGGCGGTCTGCTCCACCGTCTCCCCGGGTCTCTTCGTCCGCAGGGCAGGGCCCATTGCCCGGCGTTGCGGCCGCGCAGGGCGCGGCGGATCAGCAGGACACAGGGCTCGCCGTCCTGCTCGGTGACGCAGATGACGACGGCGGCACGACGCATACCGGGACTGTCACCGATCTCGACGTGACCGAACTTCGTCAGGCCCTGGGCTATGCGCCGCCGTGTTTCCATCATGTGGAACATTGTCCACCTACGCCTGGATCGGCCCCGGCGTCCTGGCGAGGATGGGACGGAGCGTCTCGGCATGGGCTTCGCCATGCAAAGCCCTGTCGGGGTACCGGGAGCCCGCTCAGAACAAAACCGACCAGCGCGTTCCCGATGATCAAGAACGCGCTGGTCAGAGATGGTGCGCCGCCAGGGACTCGAACCCCGGACCCGCTGATTAAGAGTCAGCTGCTCTAACCAACTGAGCTAGCGGCGCGGGTTGTGTCAGGGGCGGCTTGCGCCCCTTTCGACATGAGAACAGTACCAGGAGGCGGGGATGTGCGCGAACCGGTAATCGGGGGAAAGGATCTCAATCGGGCACGTCGAAGACGTGATCATGAAAGGGGAGTCCGGTGAAGAATCATCAGCTGGCGAGCATGGGGATGGGGCTGGCCATGGGGGGCGCGGTGGGCTTGTCCGCAGGGAACCCGGGACTCGGTGTCGGGGTGGGGGTCGCGATGTGGCTGGCGGCCTCGGCGGGGTCGGGAAGGCGGGCAGGGAGCCCGGCGGGCTAATCGGTGAAGTTCGGGGGGCGGGAGTCCTTGCGGGCGCGGATGGACTCCTCGAAGTTACGGGTGGTCAGGCGGACGAGGAGTTGGGCGGTTCCCTCGTGCTCCAGGTGGGACTGGAGGCCCGCGGTGTCCAGGCTGGACCAGAGCATGCGCTTGGTGAGCTCGACGCCCAGGCGGCTGTAGGCGGCGATGCGGGAGGCCAGGGCGTAGCACTCCTCCAGGAGGTCCTCGGCGGGGACGGCGCGGGAGACCAGGCCGATCCGTTCGGCCTCGGCGGCGCTCACGTCGCGGCCGGAGAGCATGATCTCGAAGGCGCGGGAGGCGCCGATGGCACGGGGGAGCAGGTAGGACAGGCCCAGTTCGGCGGCGGTGAGGCCGTTGTTGATCCCGGCGGCGCGGAAGCGGGCGGTCTCGGAGGCGAGGCGGATGTCGGTGGCCAGGGCCAGGCACATCCCGCCGCCGATGGCGGGGCCGTTGATCGCGCCGATGACGGGCTGGTGGGCCTTGCGCAGGGCGAGGACGACGTCCTCCAGCTCCTCCATGGCGCGCCGGGCGATGGACGGGAGGGTGAGGCCGTCGATGTCGGGGAGGGGGCCGGGGTCCTCCAGGTCGGCGCCGGAGCAGAATCCGTCGCCCGCGCCGGTCAGGACGATGACGCGGACGTCGTTGTCGCGGCTGACGCGCTCGATCGTCTCCCGGAGCGGGATCATGACGTCGAAGGCCATGGCGTTCCTGCGCTCGGGCCGGTTCATGGTGATCAGCGCGACGTGCTCGCGGGGCCGGTCCAGCAGAACGAAGCTCATGCCCGCGAAACTAGAACACGTTCTACACGGGTGGCAAGGTGCTGCCGCCTTTCGCTTCGGTCGCGTTCCGGCACCGAATGCCGGCCGATTCAGCCCGGTGCCGTCCTGAATCCTGCGTTTCCCTTCAGGGCGGTGCCTCACCGAGTGGCGACCCGATACCAACTCGGCATAAGACGTGATATTTCTCGAAAAAGTTGATTACGATCCTGCATCGAACCGGTAAGTTCTCAGGGGTGGGAGGGGCTATCTGGAAATCGGTGATGTGCGTCGGAGCGCTGGCCGGAGCGGCGGGGCTGGGGGCGGCGGCGGTCGCGTGCGGGCGGAGGCGTTCGGAGCGGGTTCCGTCGCTGGGGCGGTGGATCGCCGGGGCGGGCTCGGGCTGCGTCAAGGACCTGGCCGTCCATCTGGGCGGAGAGTACGTCGAGAACGCGCCGAACGCCGGCATCGTCCCCACCCTTGACGTGCTCGAAGGGCCGGGCTGCATCCCCGACCGGGTGGATCCGCTGGTGCGGGAGTTCTACGAGCACACCGGCCGGTTCGCCTTCGACGTCGAGCCGCGGTGGAGGCCGGGCACGAGGCTGGGCAACCTCCTGTACCGCGTGCTCGTCGCGAGGCCGCTCTCCAGGGCGGACGTCCCGATGAACCAGCGGGAGGCGCAGCGCGGAGTGCGGGGGAGGATCCACACCGTCAATCTCCCCGACCACCAGCTCCGCGGATGGCTCAGGGCGCACTCCGACACCGGCGAACCCTTCCACGTCGGCATCTACACCACCTACCGGCAGTCCGGACGCGGCTATGTGGGCGTCGGCTTCCCGCTTCCGCGCGGCGCGTTCACCGCCACGCTGGTCCCGCTGACGCGGGAGGACGGCGGCCTGACGCTCACCAGCGAAAGCGCTCTCGCGCACCCCGGCCACCACCTGACGTACGAGGACCCCGGCACCGGGGGGCTCATCACGAAACCGGTGAAGCGCCTCTCCGAACGTCTGGACGTCTACGTCCGGAACGGCGGGCTGGAGGCCGACCATTTCTTCGAGTTCTTCGGCGTCCCCTTCCTCCACCTGCACTACCGGATGAGGCGCAAGTGATCCCGCGTCACCAAAGGTTGGTGCGCATCAGGACGAGCTTGCCGGTGGTCTCGTAGATGAGGACTTCGAAGGCCTTGCGGCACTCGTTGACGAGGCCGGCGGTCCCCTCTTTCACGGCCCGCTCGGGGTTCCGGGTGAGCAGGATGAAAGCGGCCTGGTAGAGGACGACCGTCTTGCGCGGGACGGGCTCCGGCAGGAGGTGCTGGAACTCGTGCAGCACGGCCCTGCCGCCCTGGACGGGCCGGCTCTTCAACGTCCCCGCCGACAGGGTGGAGACGCCCTTCAGCCGCCCGGCGCCGAGTTCGTCCTTCTCGTGGATGTGGCGGTGCAGGCTGCGTGTGCCCCTGCGGTGCCCGCCGGTGAGGTCGTCCGTGATGATGACGAGGAAGTCGAAGACGTCCTTGTAGCTGGTCTTCAGCCGCCCGAACACCAGCGGCGTCTGGATGTGGAGCGGCGTCTCCCCCGAAGGCGCGGGTTCGACGGGAAGCGTTCCGGCTCCCGTCTCGGGGCTGAGGTAGCGGCCGTCATCCCGGATGAGGAAGACGTGGTCGTACGTCGTCGGTCCGTCGGCGAAGCCCACAGGAACCTCCCTGAGATTCTCACTAGGAGGTTTTATCGATCACCCGTCCCTGTCAAGCCCGGTGGCGGAGGGCGGCCGGGACCGTCCGGGCGGCGAACTCATGATCTCTATTGACGCCTCTGTATCCGTGAGCGAAACTTTGTCTGCCTTAGTGGAACAGAGTTTCCCTCTATTGGAGGACCCATGCGTCTTCGCGGTCCGGCGGCCACCGCCGCTCTCCTCACCTCCCTCCTGGCCGGCCTCACCGTCGGCCTCCCCGCTCCCGCCTCCGCCGTCGCGGGCGTCTCCCACTACTCGTCGCAGATCGAGAACGACGGGACCGACGTCTACTACCCGTCCGGCGCCACCGGGGAATTGCCCGTCGCGCTGATGCTCCAGGGCGCGCAGGTCCACCGGATGCACTACGCGCAGTACGCGCAGGAGGTCGCCTCGTACGGCTTCATCGTCGTGGTGCCCAACCACAAGCGGCTGCTCTTCTTCGACAACGACTACTACGCCTCGCAGAGCCAGCCCGCCGAGACCCTGGACTGGATGGACGACGAGAACGCGAACACCTCGTCGCCGCTGCGGGGCAGGATCGACACCGACACGCTGGTGCTGCTCGGCCACTCCTTCGGCGGCGCGACGGGCCTGGCCGTCTCCGAGAGCACGTGCGTCACCCCGTTCTGCACGAGCCTGACCTACACCATGCCTCCGGAGGTCAAGGCCGGCTCGTTCTTCGGCACGAACAACAAGCTGCCGGGCATCGGGCTCTTCCCCGAGGTCGACAACCTCATCCCCGTGCAGCTCGTCCAGGGCACCGCCGACGGCGTGGCGCTCCCGGCCGACGCCGAGACCACCTACGGCAGGATCAAGGACGAGCCGAAGCAGATCGTGCGGCTGTCCGGCGCCAACCACTACGGCATCACGGACGCGCAGAACCCTTCGGGCGCCGACCCCGACGGCTCGGTCCAGACGATCACCCAGGCCCAGAGCATCCAGACCTCCGCGCGCTGGGCCGCGCGGTTCCTCAAGGCGGCGCTGGGCGACGCCTCCGCGGCGGACTACGTGTGGTCGACGGGTGACGCCTCCGACCCGCTGGTGACCGTCACCGGAGCCCAATAACCCTGACAATTCGGACAATTAGGTGGTTTTGGCGATTCTGTCAGTTCCGCCGGGTCCGGTCGACATGGCCCGCCGTGTAGGAGAGTGATGACACATCGCTCGACACGGCGGGTCGATTTGGTTTAGATCTTGATCATTAAGGTTGATCTCTTTAGGGTGGTATTGGCAAAATGCGCCTTCTGAGAGGTTTATTATGGGGTCTGAAATACCCGATATTCTGTCCGCCGAATTCGCCGCCGACCCCTACCCGGCGTACAAGATCCTGCGTGACGAGGCTCCCCTGTACCACCACGAGGCGATGCAGTCCTACATCGTCTCCCGGTACGAGGACGTCGAGCGGGTCTTCAAGGACCAGGTCTTCACCACGGCCAACTACGACTGGCAGCTGGAGCCGGTGCACGGCAAGACCATTCTCCAGCTGAGCGGCCGCGAGCACTCCGTCCGGCGGGCGCTGGTCGCCCCGGCGTTCCGGGGAAGCGAACTGGAGGAGAAGTTCCTCCCCGTCATCGAGAAGAACGCCTCCGAGCTCATCGACGGCTTCCGCTCCGCCGGGTCCGTCGAGCTGGTCTCGCAGTTCGCCAACCGCTTCCCCATCAGCGTCATCGTGGACATGCTCGGCCTCGACAAGTCCGACCACGACCGCTTCCAGAAGTGGTACACCTCGATCATCGCCTTCCTCGGCAACCTCTCCCAGGACCCGGACGTGGCCGCGGCCGGAGTGCGCACCAAGGAGGAGTTCGCCGAGTACATGATCCCGATCATCCGGGAGCGGCGCTCGAACCTCGGCGACGACCTGCTGTCCACCCTGGTCACCGCCGAGATCGACGGCGAGACCATGAGTGACGAGGACGTCAAGGCGTTCTGCAGCCTGCTGCTGGCCGCCGGAGGCGAGACCACCGACAAGGCGCTGGCCAGCATGTTCGCGCTGCTCCTGCAGCACCCCGAGCAGCTGGAGGCGGTCCGCGCCGACCGGAGCCTCATCGACCGGGCCTTCGCCGAGTCGCTGCGCTTCTACCCGCCGGTCCACATGATCATGCGGGAGCCCTCGGAGGACGTGGAGATCGCCGGCGGCGTGATCCCGGCCGGCAGCACGGTCACGGCGCTGATCGGCGCGGCCAACCGCGACGAGCGGCACTACAAGGACCCGGACACCTTCAACATCTTCCGGGACGACCTGAACGTCACCAGCGCCTTCTCGGCTGCCGCCGACCACCTGGCGTTCGCGCTGGGCCGCCACTTCTGCGTCGGCGCGCTGCTCGCCAAGACCGAGGTCCAGGTCGCCTCGAACATGCTGCTCGACGCGATGCCCGACATGGAGCTCGAAGAGGGCTTCACCCCGCAGGAGAAGGGCGTGTTCACCCGCGGTCCGGCCGAACTGCGGGTGAGGTTCACCCCCGCGTGACGCTAACCGCGTGAGACGCGCGTGGTGGGCGTGAAGGTGACGGGCAGGGCGAACAGTCCGCGCATCCACAGCGACGGACGCCACTGCAGCTCCTTCACGTCCACCGCGAGGCGGACGTCGGGCAGCCGGTCCAGCAGCACCTCGACCGCCGTCTTGGCCATGATCTCGCCCATCTCGGGGCCCGGATAGGTGCAGCCGTGCTCCCCGTGCCCGAACGACATGTGGGCGCGGTTGGTACCGGTGTCGTGGAAGGACGGCCGGACCTGCGGGTCCCGGTTGGCCGCGGCGAACCCCAGCACCAGCAGGTCGCCCCGGCGGATGCGCCGCCCGCCCAGCTCGCAGTCGTGCACCGCCCAGCGTCCGATGAAGTTCTGGGTCGGGGTGTCCTTCCACAGCACCTCGTTCAGCGCCTGCGCGACGCTGCTGCGCCCGCCCTGGAGGCTGACGGAGAAGTCGTCGTCGATCAGCATCAGCCGCAGCGCGTTGCCGATCCAGTTGCCCGTCGGGGCCTGCGCGGCGGCGAGCACCACCAGCAGGTCGATGACGATCTCCTCCTCGGTGAGCCCCGTCGGGTGCGTCAGCAGCCGGGACGGGACGTCCGGGCCCGGCTGCTCGTGCTTCTCCTTGACCAGCCGCTGCATCCGGGCCTGCACCCGCCCGTAGGCGTCGGCCGCGCCCTCTCCGACGTCCAGGGACTCGGCGATGTCCTGGACGAGGACCGGCACGTCCGCGTCGGGCAGGCCGAAGATCTTCGCCAGGACGTAGAGCGGCATGATCGTGGCGTACTGCGCGACCAGGTCGGCCTCACCGTTGCCGGCGAAGGTGTCGATGAGAAGGTCCGAGGCCCGTTCGCAGATGGACGTCAGCTCGGTGCGGTCGATGACGTCGAGCGCGTCGCCGATCGCCCCGGCCCTGCGCTGGTGCTCGGCGCCCTCGGCGAACATGACGGAGGGGTTCCAGCCGACGTAGGGCAGCAGCGGCCAGCCCTCGGGGATGTTCGGCCACTGGTTCCAGCGCCGGGAGTCCCGCGCGAACAGCTGCGGGTTGGCGGTGACGTGGTGGACCTCCCGGTAGCCGAGCACGAACCAGGCGGGCACGTCGTCGTCGAGCAGGATCGGCGCGACGCTGCCGTGCCGGCTGCGGATCTCCTCGTACAGCTCGGCGGGGTCGGCGGCGATGTGCGTGCCGTAGAGGCGTACGGGCTCTTCCGCGATCATGGCATGCGCTCCGAAAGACGGGTCAGGTGACGGACCAGCGTGACGAGGACGAACTTGCAGGACTCCCGCAGCCGGGCGTCGCACTCGATCAGGGGCACATCCGGGGAGAGGGAGAGCGCGTCGCGGACCTGGTCGAGACCGGGCCCCTGGTTCTCGAACCGGTTGACCGCCACCACGAACGGCATGCCGTGGTGCTCGAGTCGGTCGATGGCGTACCAGGACTCCTCCAGGCGGCGCGTGTCCACCAGGACGATCGCGCCGAGGCTGCCGGCGAACAGCTGGTCCCACAGGAACCAGAAACGCTCCTGGCCGGGGGCGCCGAAGAGATACAGGATGTTCTCGGCGTTCAGCGTGATGCGTCCGAAGTCGAAGGCGACGGTGGTGGTCCGCTTGTCGCGGACCTGGCCGATGTCGTCGACCCCGACCCCCGCCTGCGTCATGATCTCTTCGGTGCTCAGCGGGCTGATCTCGCTGACGGAGCTGACCAGCGAGGTCTTGCCGACCCCGAAGCCGCCCACGATCACGATCTTCAACCCGGTGGTGGCCGTGCTGCTCAGCGGTGCGCGCGCGACCACGTCAGAGACTCTCGAGTCCAATGAGTACCTGCTTCAGGATTTCCATGTCGGGAAGTTGCGCCTTGCCCGACGGGGGCGCCGGCCGTCTCAGGGACAGCCGTCCGGTGTCGAGCAGATCGCCGACCAGGATCTTCACGACGCTCACGGGGAGGCGGAGTTCGGCGGCCAGCTCCACGATCGCGATGGGCCTCTGGGAGAGTTCGAGGATCCGCACGTGTTCTGACTGCATGCCCGCCGCGGGCTCGAACTCCGCGATGACCAGGCTGACCAGGTCCAGTTCGATGTCGCTGGCGTCGCTCCGGCCGCCTGTCACGGTGTACAGGCGGTCGGGGCTCTCGTCGTCGAGCCGGCGGCGGTTCATGAGACCGGTTCTGGTCCGCGCGGGGCGGCGGTCAGGAAGCCGCCGATCTGCTCCACCAGTTCGTTCATGTTGTGGCCGACGATGCCGACGTCGGCGTCCTCGGCCGCCACGACCGCCAGGTGGGCGCCTGCCCCGGCTCGGACGATCAGCAGCAGCCCGCCCGCGAACTCGACCATGGCCTGGCCGGGCCCGAGCCGGTTGCCGAACTCCGCGGAGGCGCTGAGCGACAGGCTCTGGATGCCCGCCGCGATGGCCGACAGGTGGTCGGCCTTGTCGACGGTCAGGCCGGGGGTGAAGCACATCTTGAGGCCGTCCTTGGACAGCACGAGGATGTGGCGTACGCCGGGGGTCCGCTGCCGGAGGCTCTCCAGCAGCCACTCCAGGGTCTGCTCTGTGGTGCCGGGTGAGTCGATGGTGCTCATATCTGGGAAGCCAGTCCCTATCTGTCGTCCTGAGTTGTAGAGGCGTCTGTGCCCGCCGCTTTGCGGAACGCGGCGAACCGCGCTCCGGTGTCACGGGGTGCCGGAGGGGGCTCGGCCGCGGCGGCGGGCAGGCCGTTGTGCTCGGCCGCCGCCAGGGCCGCGCCCCTGGGGCGCTTGGGCAGCCCGGCCCAGCCTCCGGTCCCGCCGGAGTCGCCGGCGGACGGTGCGGGAGGGTCGGCGGGCAGCGGTGTCATGACCTCTTTGGGGGGAGTGGGGGCGGGCTTCGGCTGGGTGACGAGCTGGCGGGGGATCATCAGGACGACGCCGGTGCCACCGCGGGAGGAGGGCCGGAAGCTCACCGACAGGCCGTACTTGTCGGCGAGCCGGCCGACCACGGCCAGGCCCAGCCGGGTGCCGGCCAGGGTCTTCAGGTCGCTCGGCTCGGTGACCAGGGTCTCGGCGCGCTGGCGTTCGCGCTTGCGCATGCCCAGGCCGCTGTCCTCGATGGTGATGATGACGCCCGCGTCCTCCTCCTCGAGGTAGACGTGGACCTCGCTGCCGTGCGCGGAGAACGTGGTGGCGTTGTCCATGAGTTCGGAGAGGGCGTGCATGACGCCTTCGGCGGCGTAGCCGACGATGGCGGAGTCGCTGGTGGAGTGCAGGCGGACGCGGCGGTAGGCGTTGATGCGGCCCATCGCGCCGCGCAGGATGCTCTCCATGCCGATCGGCTTGGTCCAGCGGCGGCCGGACCGGCCGCCGCTGAGCAGCGCGATGCTGTCGGCGAGCCGGCCGAGCTGGGAGATCCGGTGGTCCAGGTCGAGCAGGTCGGCGAAGATCTTCTCCTCGCCGGCCCCGCCGTAGCGGTGCTGGAGCTCGCGCAGTTCGGCCAGGAGGCTGGTGGTCTGCGCCTGGACGCGGGCCGCCGCGTTGGAGCAGGCGGCCATCGCGGCGGTGCCCCGGCGCTCTCCGGCGACGATCTCCCGGGCGACGGACTCCAGGAGTTCGGCCAGCACGGGGTCGTCGGGCCGGGGGGTGGCGGCGACGGCGGTCTCCAGGGAGGCGTTCTCCTCGCGGATCCTGCGGACGAGCTCGGGCAGGGTCTCCTCGGCGAGCCGGGTGACGTTCTGGTGCACTCCGGTGCCGTTCTGGATCGCGGCGGCGGTCCGCCGCTCGGCGGCGACCAGTTCGCTGGCGGTGGAGTGCAGCAGCCGCTGCAGCTGGAGGTTGGCGGGAGGCCGGGTCTCGGCGAGCAGGAGTTCCAGCGAGACGCCCTCCCTGGCCCGGTGGACCAGGGAGGGGAGGGTCTCCTCGCAGATGCGCTGGAGTTCCTGTTCGGCTCCGGCCAGTTCACTCCTGGCCTGATCGAGCTGCAGGCGGGCCCAGCTCTCCTTGGCGGCGAAGTAGACGGCCAGCGCGCTGGCGAGGCAGAAGGTCAGCGCGGCGGCGCCGCCGGCCCAGCCCGCCACCGGCCTGTCGTCGGTGGAAACGGACATCACCGCCCACAACCAGATCGCCCCGGCGCCCAGGACGCAGACCAGCCAGGTGATCAGGGCCTTCTCCACCGGCGGGCGGGGGGCCCGCGCGGGTCGGGAAGCGTGTGACATCTTTCAGGGTCCTCATCACAGGCTGAAGACGGAAGTAATCGGTGCAGGGAAGCTTGCCTTATTTACGGGTTTGGGCGATACCGTTTGATGTAACTGACGGCATGATGAAAATCCCTCTCCCGGCAACCCTGCTGGACAAACCGCCCATTCCGGTCATTTAGGAACAAACCCAATGGCCAGGGCTGGTCAGCCAGGAGGAATATACAGGTGAGAGATGATTGTTGCTATCTAGCACCCTATGAGAGTTTTGTCGGGGCGAGGTTCGTTCCCCGTCCGGGAGCCCCGGCAGCCTGCGCCCGGACGCGGGGCCGGTGCCGAAGCCCCGCGTCCCGTGCGGAGAGCCGCGACACGGATGACGAGACCGTGATCAGACGTCTTTCCGGGAGATGGTCCGATCGGAACGGGATCGGGCGGCGTCAGAACAGGACATGAAAAAGTTTCCGTTTGTGCTGGGTCTGCTGGGACTGATGGCGTCGACCGCCGGGTGCGGCCCCCTCGCCGCTCCGCTGGACCAGGGGACCGAACCCCCCATCCGGATCCTGCTGGGAGGTGAGGCCTTCCAGGGTCGTCCGCCCGCGTCCCTGGACGAGGCCGACCTGACCGTCGTCAGCGGCGACCCCGCCACTCTGGGAGCGGCGGGCGTCGACGTCCTGGTCGCCGACACTCCCGCGGACGGTTTCACCACCGTCTCCGGCACCGTCCCGTACAGCAAGGAGATCGGCGGCCACGAGGTGGCGGTCTTCGGAGCGACCTCCCCGGAGCGGGACAAGAAGGCCCTGCTCCGAGCGGTGCGGACCACCGCGGACACGACCGACTTCGTCATGGTCTACCTGCTCTGGCCCCGGACCGGGACCGCCTGTCCGGACGACGCCCGCCGCTCCCTCACCGCCGCGCTGGTCGAGGCCGGCGCGGACGCCGTGGTCGGCGCCGGAGGCCCCGTCCAACCCGGCGGCTTCCTCGCCGAAGGCCTCGGTTTCGTCCACTACGGCCTCGGCTTCCTGAACGGCGGCAGCGGCGGACTCCTCGACCTGAAGGTCGGCGGTACCACCGTCCTCAAGGCCACGTGGAACCCGAGCACCGCCCGAGGCCCTCTCACCGGCCAGGCGAAAGAGCACGCCCGCCGCCAGTGGAGAGACGGCCTCACGTCCTGCCCCGGCCTGGACGAAGGCCCGGCCGCCCTCAGAACGTCCTGACGGTCGTATCCCTGCTCGGCCGGAGGGACGCGCCCGGCGCCCGCCATGCGGGTGGCGCGGGTGCCGCGCTCAGGGCAGGATCTTGCGTCGGGTCGGCCACCACATCTTCGGCCCGAGGTCGTAGGCGAGGGCCGGGACGAGCAGGGAGCGCACGACCAGGGCGTCCAGCAGCACCCCGAACGCCACGATGAAGGCGAGCTGGACGAGGAAGACCAGCGGGAGCACCGCGAGGGCGCCGAAGGTCGCGGCCAGGACGACCCCCGCGGAGGTGATGACACCGCCGGTGGCGACCAGCCCCCGCAGCACGCCCTGCCGGGCCCCGTGCCGGAGGGTCTCCTCGCGCACCCTGGTCATGAGGAAGATGTTGTAGTCCACTCCCAGCGCCACCAGGAACACGAACCCGAACAGGGGCACGGACGGGTCGGAGCCCGCGAAGCCGAAGACGTGGTCGAAGACCAGCGCGGACACGCCGAGCGTCGCGGCGAACGACAGCACGACCGTCAGGATGAGCACGATCGGCGCCGTCACGGCCCGCAGCAGCACGCCGAGGATGACGAGGATCACCAGCAGCGCGATGGGGATGATGATCGTCCGGTCGTGTTCGGCCGTCAGGCGGGTGTCGTACTGGGAGGCGGTGTAGCCGCCGACGAGGGCGTCCGCCCCCGGAACCCGGTGCAGGGTCTCACGCAGCGCGGCCACGGTGTCGATGGCCCGGTCGGAGTCGGGCGAGGCGGCCAGGGTCGCCAGCACCATCCCCCGGCCGTCGACGACCGTCGGCTTCCCGGACTCGTCCGTCAGCGGCCGGACGGAGTCCACGCCCTTCACGGACCGCGCGGCCTGCGCCACCGGCTGGAGGGCGTCGGCGTCGGCCAGGATGACCGCTGGGTTGCCCGACCCCGCGGGGAAGTGCCGCTGCAGCGCCTCCTGCCCCGTGATCGAGGGGGTCTTCTCCAGGAACACATCGGTCTGCGCGATCCCGTCGGCCTTGAGCGTCGGCATGAACGCGGCCAGCGCGACCAGGACCAGGGCGGTCAGCACCCAGGTGCGGCGCGGTCTGCGGGAGATCACTCCGGCGAGCCTCTCCCACAGCTCGTGGCCGCGGTCGAGGCGGCGTGACGGCCAGTAGGCGGCGCGGCCGAGCAGCGCCAGCGCGGCGGGCAGGAAGGTGAGCACCGCGACCAGGGCGCAGCCGACGCCGATGGCGGCGACGGGGCCGAGGGAGCGGTTGGAGTTGAGGTCGCTGAGCATCAGGGTCAGCAGGCCAGCCGCGACGGTGAAGGCGCTGGCGGAGATGGGTGCGAGGGAGCGCCGCCAGGCGTGCCTGATGGCGTCCCACCGGTCGGCTCCGATGAGTTCCTCCCGGTACCGGACGGCCAGCAGCAGCGCGTAGTCGGTGGCCGCGCCGACCACCAGGATGAACATGATCCCCTGGGTCTGCCCGTCGAGGGCGAGCGTGCCGCGGTCGGCCAGGAAGTAGACCAGGGCGGAGGCCAGGGCGAGCGCCAGCACCGCGGTGACGATCACGATGAGGGGCAGCAGCACGCTGCGGTAGACCAGCAGGAGGATGAGCAGGACGACGCCGAGCGCGACCATGAGCAGCAGCCCGTCGATGCCGGCGAACGCCGCGGACAGGTCGGCGCCGACGGCGGCGCTGCCCGTGATGTACAGGTCGAGGCCGGGCACCGCGGCGAGTTCCCCGAGCCGGTCGATCGGGGGGTCGTCGAGGTCGGCGGGCAGGGGCACGACGGACTGGAGCGCCAGCCCGTCGGAGGACCTGACCGGCGGGGAGGGGGCCTCGGCCGTCAGCCCCGCCCGCTGGATCCTCTGGACCGCCGCGGCCGCCTGCTTCTCGGCGTCGGCGGTGATCTCCGTGCCGGACTCCCAGACGAGCACCGCGGGGGTGGTGCTGCGGTCCTCGAAGTCCTTGCGGAGTTCGGCGACCCGGGTGGACTCGGCGGTGGCCGGCAGGAAGGTGCTGCTGTCGTTGCTCTGGACTTCACCGAGCTTGCCGGTGAACTGGCCGAGGGGGCCCACTCCGGCGATCCAGACGAGGAGGACGAGGGCGAGCGGCAGCCAGAGTCGGCTCTTTTTCGACATATCGTCAGGCTCTTCCCGCAATAGTGTGTTCCTCGTCGCGCGGACCGGACGGAGACGGTCACCGGAAGTGACGGCCCGGCACGGTCGGCGACGAGGTGGAGGGCTTGTAGGGTAGTTATTGCTAGCTGGTCTAGTTATTAAACCATTTAGCTAGATGGTCTAGCTAATCGAAGGGGTGGGGCGACCATGAACGACGGCGCGGCGGAACGGCGGCGTCTGATCACGCTCATGCGCCGGCTGAACGGCGAGCTCGACCAGCTGGGCCATGCCTTCGCCAAGAAGCACGCGCTGCACCCCACCAACGTCCGCGCGATGTTGCTGATCATGGAGTCGGGGCTGGCGGGAACCCCCATCACCCCGGGCGAGGTGGCCCGCAAACTGGGTCTGACCACCGCGGCGGTCAGCTCGCTGCTCGACCGGCTGGAGCAGGCCGACCACCTGGTCCGCCGCGCCGCGCCCGGCGACCGCCGCCGCGTCCACCTGGAAGTGGCCCCCGAGGCCATGGAACTGGCCGGTACGTTCTTCCACCCCCTCAACGCCCGGCTCACCGAGGCCATGAAGGACTACTCCCCCCAGGACCTGGCGGCCATCGAGAGATTCCTCACCGACATGACCCGGGAGATCTCGGGGTACCGGGAAGAGGACCCCTAATCCTCGGGCTTCTCCGACGGCCTGCGTCCCAGGAGCCTCGTCCAGTCGATCCGGGCCAGCAGCACCACGCCGACCAGCAACACGATCTGTGCCGCCACCCCCCACGGGGAGGTCAGGGACGAGGTGAGGGCCTCGCCGAACGTCGCCTCGGCCGCGGTGGCCGCGCCGAGGTAGAAGGAGTAGCTGACCAGCCGCGCCGCGAAGAAGGCGAGGGCGGCCGGGACCAGCCGGACGCCCAGCAGCCCCGCGGCCTCGAAGAGCTGCGCCGACGGCAGGGGCGAGAACACGAACAGGGAGAGGCCCAGCAGCGACCTGCTCCTGTGCTCGGTGAGGTACTCCTTGGCGACCGCCAGGCTCTCCTGGCGCGCGGGGCTGAGCCGGTGCCGGATCCTGCCGGTCGCCACGGCCAGGCAGTACCGCCCGCCACTGGCCGCGACGGCGGCCAGCAGCACGAGCGGGACCAACTCCAGGCCCCAGTGCAGCTTGATCAGGACGAGGAGGAAGGCGGTGGGCGGCCCGAACGCCGGAAGCAGGTTGACGCCGAAGACCAACGCGAAGGCCGCCAGATAGTACAAGTCACCCCCTGGAGTTCCCGGGGTCGCGCGCCGCCTGCCGCGCGGCGGGGCCGGGATGGATGGCCCGGTCGAGCCGGACCGCGGCGTAGCCCAGGACGGACAGCGCGCTCACGATCAGGAGGTCCGGCAGTGCCAGGGGCTCGGTGCCCAGGAGGTTCTGCAGCGGCGGCAGGTAGAGGCCGGCGAGCTGCAACAGCAGCGCCCCCGCGACGGCGGCCAGGAGCATCGGGTTGGCCAGGGAGCGCGGACGGGCCCGGGATCCGAGGGCCGCTCCCAGCTGCAGGGCTCCCAGCGCGAAGAACGCCATGCTCTGCCAGGGGCGCCCGGTGTGCTCGCCCCACACCGCGACGCCGAGGGTGACGGCGGTGAGCACGACCGCGATCCGCACGATCCGCTGCCACAGGCCGGCGCCGAGGATGCTCTGCTCCGGCGGCCGGGGCGGCCGGCGCATCGCGGTCTCCTCGGCGGGCTCCCCGCCCAGCGCCACCCCGGGCAGGCCGTGGGTGAGCAGGTTGATCCACAGGATCTGGGCGGGCAGCAGCGGAAGCGGCAGCCCCACGAACGGGCCGATGAGCATGACCGCGATCTCGGCGACACCGCCGGACAGCCCGTAGACCAGGAACCTGCGGATGTTGGAGTACACCCGCCGCCCCTCCTCGACGGCGGCCACCACGGTGCCCAGCTCGTCGTCGGCCAGCACCAGGTCGGAGGCCTGGCGGGCCACCTCGGTGCCCCGGCGCCCCATCGCCACGCCGATGTCGGAGCGGCGCAGGGCGGGCCCGTCGTTGACGCCGTCGCCGGTCATCGCGACGATCTCGCCGCTGGCGCTCAGCGCCTCGATGATGTCGAGCTTGTGCCGGGGGTTGGCGCGGGCGAAGACCGTGATCTCGTGGAGGTTCTCCGGGCGGGGGCCGCGGCAGTCGACCACCTGGGCGGAGTCCTCGGCGATGCCGAGTTCGGCGGCGACGGCACGGGCGGTTCCGGGATGGTCGCCGGTGATGAGGACGAGCCGGATCCCGGCGTCCTTGCAGGCGCCGATGGTGCGGGCGGCGGCCTCGCGCGGCGGGTCGAGGATGGCGACGAGGCCGAGCAGGCGCAGCCCCCGCTCCAGGTGGTCGCCGAGCTCGTCGTCGTTCCGTTCGGCCTGGGTGACGGCCAGGACCCGGAAACCGCCGCGGGCGTACTCGTCCGCCTCGGCGGCGGCCCGCTCGATCACCGTCCGGTCGTCGGTGAGGAGATCGGGGTCCAGCAGGACCTCGGGCGCGCCTTTGCAGACGACCCGGTAGCGGCCGCCGGAGAGGCGGTGGACCGTCGTCATGCGCTTGCGGTCGCTGTCGAAGGGGAGTTCGGCGGTGCGCGGGAACTCGTGCTCCAGTTCCTCGTGGTCGAGGCCGAGCTTGGCGGCGGCGACGAGGAGGGCGGCCTCCGTGGGGTCTCCGAGGGCGGCCCACTCGCTCCGGCCGCCGTCCGGCGGGGCGAGGCGGGCGTCGTTGCACAGGGCCGCGGCGGTCAGCAGCTCGGTGAGGTCCGGCCGGTCGGCAGGCCCGATCGTGCCGCCGTCCAGCAGGACGTCGCCTTTGGGGGCGTATCCGGTGCCGGTGAGCTCGACCTCCACGTCCGAGGGGGTCCAGGCGTGCTGCGCGACCATCCGCCCCTCGGTGAGGGTGCCCGTCTTGTCGGTGGCGAGGACGGTCACCGAACCCAGGGTCTCGACGGCGGGAAGCTTGCGGATGAGGGCGTTGCGCGCCGCCATGCGCCTGGCTCCCAAGGCCAGGGCGAGGGTGACGACGGCGGGGAGGGACTCGGGAACGGCCGCGACCACCAGGCTGATCGCCGTGACCACCATCAGTTCGAGCGGCTGCCCCCGGAGCAGCCCGAGCACCAGGACGACGACGCACAGGACGACCGCCAGTGCCGCCAGCAGCCGTCCGACGCCCGCGAGCCGCTTCTGCAGCGGGGTGAGGCCCGCCTCCCGGCCCAGCATCGAGGCGATCCGCCCCGCGGCGCTGTCCTCGCCGATCGCGGTGACGAGGGCCTTGCCCCGCCCCTTGGACACCACGGTCCCCGCCGAGACCTTCGAGACGTCGGCCTCCTCCGTCTCGGGGGTACTGGAGGCCATCTTGTCCACCGGGACCGACTCGCCCGTCATGGACGACTCGTCGACCAGCAGTCCGCCCGCGTCGACCAGGACGCCGTCGGCCGGGACGATGTCCCCCTCGCCCAGCACCAGGAGGTCGCCCACCACGACCTCCTCGCTGGGGACCTCCCGCTGCCTCCCGTCCCGCACCACGCGCGCGGCCGGGGCGGTGAGCTCCGACAGGGCCGTGATCGCCTGGTCGGCCCGCACCTCCTGCCACACCCCGACCGTGGTGTTGGCGACGACCACCAGCAGGATCACGGCCATGTCGGTGTAGTCCCCGGTGAGCAGCGTCAGCGCCGCCGCCACCAGCAGCACGATCATCAGCGGATCCCGCAGCTGCGCCGCGATCCGCCGCCACAACGGCGTGGGAGGCCGCCTCGGCAGGGCGTTGGGGCCGTCCCGCCCGAGCCGTTCCACCGCCTCCGCCGTGGTCAGGCCCTGGAAGGCGGTCCTCACCGCTCCTTCGCCGTCGCTCACCGTTCCCCCTGGAACCCGTCCAACGTCCTGTTCATGGGCGTTTCCCTTCCCTGTATGGGTATGCCCGATGTCAAAGATTCCGCGGAAGGGAAGTGATCCGCATGACGAGAGCACGTCTGGTGCCGCTCGTCCTCCTCCTCGCCGCCGCCCTGACGGCATGCGCCGCGGGCCCCAACAACGTCGCCCACGTCGACGCCCCCCAGGAGCTCGCCGGTTTCTGGCAGGGTCTCTGGCACGGCCTGATCACCCCCGTCACCTTCATCGTGTCCCTGTTCGACGACGACGTGAACATCTACGAAGTCCACAACGACGGCAACTGGTACAACTTCGGATTCATGCTCGGAGTTTCCACGATCTTCTCCGCCCTCGCCCGTCCCGCCGTCTCGGCGGGCAAGTCCTGACCTCTCGGCGGTCAGGGGGTGCCGGTGGCGATGAGGGTGGTGGCGTCGAAGACGGTGACGTTCTCGGTGGTGAGAGAGCCGAGGAAGCGGTCGCGGACGCGGGCGACGGCGTCGTCGGGGAGGCCGAGGAGCAGGGCGTGGAAGCCGGTGCCGGTGACCAGGGGCCAGGCGGTCTCGGGAGTCAGCGGGACCTCGTGGACGTGGCGGTGCACACTCACGTCCCTGAGACCGAGGCCCGTCATCCACTCGCCGAGGGCGTCTTCGGTGTTGAGGCGCATACTGGCCAGCTGGGCGGGGTTGGGTTCGTCGGGTAGGCCGGGGACGGCGCGCTCGGAACGCACCGTGCGGTGCAGGAGGCCGGCGAAGTCCGCCATGGAGCCCCGCGCCCAGGCGGAGACGGAGAAGCGGCCGCCGGGGCGGACGAGGTCCGCGAGGCGGCGTGCCGAGGCGTCCATGTCGGGCAGGAAGAAGACACCGTAGGAGCACAGGAGCAGGTCGTAGGGCTGAGGGGACGACCACGCCGTCACGTCGGCCACGTGGAAGCGGAGCGGGGACGGTCCTTGCGCCGAGGCCTGACGTCGGCCCAGCTCCACCAGGCCCGAGGAGACGTCCACCGCGTCGACCAGGCCGGTCGGCCCCACGGCTCGGGCTGCGGGGAACGCGGTGGAGCCCGCCCCGCAGCAGGCGTCGAGCACCCGCTCGCCCGGAGCGGGACGGACGTGCCCGACGTAGGCCTCGCCCAGCGGCTCCCAGAGGAGAGGGGCCGCCGCGTGGTAGCCGAGGGCGGCGGCGTCGAAGATCTCATCGGTCTGCGGAGCGCGCGGTGCGGACATCAGGGCTCTTTCTGCTCGGGGTCAGAGGCCGAAATCGGCGGCGCGGAGGCCGGCCTGGAAGCGGGAGTCGGCCTGGAGGGCGGTCATCAGGTCGGCCACGCGGCGGCGGTAGGTGCGCAGGGACAGGCCGAGACGGCGGGAGGCGGTCTCGTCGGTGGCGCCGGAGGCGAGGGCGCGCAGGACGGCGCGGGCGTCCCCGTCCAGGTGGGGGAGGTCGCCGGGCAGCCAGGACGTGAAGTCCCGGGAGGTCTCCCAGGCCGCCTCGAAGAGGGAGAGGACGCCGGCGACCAGGGAGGGCGAGGAGGTGACGGTGTACTCGCGGCCGGCGGGCGCGGCGGGACCGGCCAGGATCACGAGGCGGCGGTCGATGACGATCGTCTCGTGGGGGAGCGGCGCCGCGCTGATCCGCACACGCGCGCCCGCCGCGGAGACCTCGCGGAGGTGGGCGCGGGTCGGCTCGTCGGCCAGAGCGGAGGGGCTGAAGAGCTTGCGGACCTCGAAGCGTCCGGGCCCCGCGGCGCGCATGCGGTCGCGGACCGCCGCCTGGGCCGCGGGCTGCGACCAGGTGTCGGGGTCGCGGGCGGCGCAGGCGAAGTCCTCCCGCACCGAGGCGAACAGGTGGCCCGCGCGGGCGACGAGCTCGTCCTCGCCTCGCACGGTGATGATGCGGTCCGTCGTCTCCACCCGTCCAGTCTCTCCGACGGGCGGGCCGGATGGCAGCTTGCTGCCAGACCTTGGCGGCGTCGGGCTCCAGGGGCCAGGTTGGAGGCATGGACATCAAGACGAACGCCTCGGGACGGTTCCCGCTCGGCGGCGACCTGAAGATCAACCGGCTCGGGTTCGGGGCGATGAGGCTGCCCGCGTCCTTCGGCTTCGCCGGGGACGTCCGAGACCCAGAAGAGGGCATCGCGGTGCTGCGCAGGGCCGTCGAACTGGGCGCCGACCACATCGACTCGGCGGGTTTCTACAGGCGGGGGGACGTGCGGGCGCACGACCTGATCCGGCGGGCCCTCCACCCCTACGACGGGCTGGTCGTCGCGACCAAGGTGGGGCCGCTCCTGGGCGACGAGGGCGTCCCCACGCACCAGGCGCCGCCCGAACGGCTGCGTGAACTGGTGGAGCAGGACATGGAGGCGATCGGCGTGGAGCGCCTCGACCTGGTGTATCTGCGGGTGGGCGGCCTGAGCGAGCCGGGAGGCGAGCGGGTGGGCGAACGCTTCGCGGCCCTGGCGGAGCTCCGAGAGGAAGGGCTCATCCGGCATCTGGGCCTCAGCAACGTCGACTCCGCCCAGCTCGCCGAAGCGCGGGGGATCGCCCCGGTGACCGCCGTGCAGAACAGCTTCAACCTGATGAACACCCGTCCCGCCGACGCCGAGTTGCTGGCCGTGTGTGAGCGCGATGGCATCGCCTTCGTCCCGTTCTTCCCGCTGGGAGGCGGTTTCGACCCGCTCGCCGCTTCCGGTCTGGACCGTGTCGCCGCCCGCCACGGGGCGACGCGGCCCCAGGTGGCGCTGGCCTGGC
The DNA here is from genome assembly GCF_039871655.1 of Actinocorallia sp. B10E7. NCBI lineage: Bacteria > Bacillati > Actinomycetota > Actinomycetes > Streptosporangiales > Thermomonosporaceae > Actinocorallia > Actinocorallia sp. B10E7. The sequence continues at coordinate 352,254 of NZ_JBDPLZ010000001.1, read as the reverse complement.
TGCTGGCCCGCTCCCCGGTGATGCTGCCGATCCCCGGCACCGGCTCCCTGGCCCACCTGGAGGAGAACATGGGCGCCGCGGGACTCTGCCTCACCGGCGAGGACCTGGCCGACCTCCGGGCGTGACGTTCAGCCGCCCGTCCTCGCCGCGGGACGGGCGGCGCGCCGCATCTCGCGGGGAGTCGTTCCGTAACGGCGGCGGAAGGCGGTGCTGAGAGCGCTGGGGGAGGAGAAGCCGGCGGCGTAGGCGAGGTCGGTGATCGGCAGGTGGGCGTGGGACGGGTCCTGCAGGAGGCGGCGGGCCAGCCGCAGCCTCTCCTCGCGGATCAGGTCGCGCGGAGTGGTGCCGACCTGCTGGAGGGCCAGCTGGACCTGCCGCAGGGACCAGCCGAGGTCCAGCGCGATCGTCGTGCCGCTGAGGTCGGGGTCGGCGGCGTGGGCGCGGACGTACCGGCGGACGAGGGTCGCGACCTCGGTCAGGTGGGCGGGGGCGTCGGGGCGGTCGTCGCCGAGGGAGAGCATGCACAGCAGTTCCGTCAGCCGGTCGCAGGCCGCGTCGAACTGGAGGTCGGCCAGCGCTTCGCGTTCGCGGACCAGGCCCTTCATCAGGTCGGAGACGATCCGGCCGAGCCCGGTGCGCAGGTCGAGCCGGACGGCCAGCGGAGAGGAGCGTCCGAGCGGCTCGTCCACCTGCCGGGCGGGGATGGTCAGGACGAGCCCGTGCGTGCCGGAGGCCTGGCCGAGCTCCAGCGGCGAGGTGAGGGTGACCAGGACGCCGGCGCCGGGGGTCAGCCTGGTCCGTCTGCCGTCCTGGCGCACCGTCAGCTCGCCGGAGAGGGGGAGCAGGAACCGGTAGTCCTCGTCGGGTTCGCTGCGGATGTGCGCGGGGGTGCGCAGGTAGGCGACCTCGTCGGAGCGGAACTCGACGAGGTGGTAGGCGGTGCTGCGCTGGTGGACGGTCATCCCGCTGAAGCCGGGCCGGAGGAACCGGTAGTCCAGGGCGGTCTGGGTGGCGGTGATGTGCTCGCGCCAGAAGTCCGCGCGCTCGTGCGGAGGCAGTTCGTCGGTCGAGACGGTGGTGACCGTGTAGGCGTTGCATGGCACGGCTCGAGCACACTCCAGAAGCCGGGAATAGGAACTTCGGCAAGAAGTTCCCCGACGGTTTCGGCAGATTAGTACAAGATCCGCAAGCAACTAGGTTTTTGTCGCTGCGTCTGGCGAAAAGTTCTCTGCGCGTGACCACAAGTGTGCAGGAGGCGTGGGTTCTACTGTCTCTTAATTCCCATGTGTCCCGGAAATTACTGAGAGTGACAGAGATCTGATGGAGCACCTGTCCCTCCTCGCGTTCCTCTGCGCGAGTATCGCCTTCTTCGCCGTCTCACTGGTGCTGGTGCGCCAGAGGCGGCTCACCGCGCGGCTGGAGGAGGACGGCGCCCTGATGGCGGCGCAGCTGGCCGCCCGCGACCAGGCACTGCGCCACCTCGTGACGATCGGGCTGCCGCAGATGACGGCCTCCTCCGCCCGGCCGCCCGCCGCCCCCCACCGCGCGCTGCTGCAGCACACGGACTTCGCCCGCGACCTCGACGCGGTGACCGACCTGTTCGCCGCCTCCGCCGAGGAGATCAGGGCCCACGCGGACCAGTCCGCCAAGGCCACGCTCCGGGCGATGATGCGCACGGTGCAGAGCCTCGCCAACGAGCAGCAGGTCGTCATCACCGAGATGCAGGAACGGCACGACGACCCCGACGTGCTGGCGGACCTGCTGCGGATCGACCACATGAACGCCCAGCTCGGCCGGCGCGTCCAGGCCACCGCGGTGCTCTGCGGCTCCTGGCCGGGACTGCAGCGCCAGGCCTCCTCGCTCAGCGACGTGGTGCGCGGCGCGACCTCCCGGATCCGGGACTACCTGCGGATCAAGCTCTACTCCGAGCCGAACGTCGCGGTGGTCAGCCGGGCCGTGGAGCCCGTCGTGCTGGCCGTCGCCGAACTCCTCGACAACGCCGCCCGGCACTCCCAGCCCAGCACGTCGGTCGAGGTCAACTTCCAGCCGACGCACAACGGCATGGCCATCATGATCGACGACGCGGGCGTCGCGATGGACACCGAGGAGCTCGAGCGCGCGTCAGCGCTCCTCGACGGGCGGCAGTCCGTGGACATCCACCGGCTCGGCGACCCCCCGCAGGTCGGTTTCGCCACCACCGGAGTCCTGGCCGGCCGCTACGGATTCCGCGTCTCGGTGGACAGCCGCTCACCGTACGGCGGAGTCCGCGCGGTGGTGTTCCTGCCGTCGGAACTGCTCACGACGGTCCCCGTGGACGAACCGCCCCACGCCGAGGCGGCCGCACCGGCCCCGGTGCTGACCTCCGGCGGGCTGCCCAGACGGCGGCGGGCGGACGAGCCCGCGCGGGAACAGCTCCTCCCCGCCTCCGCCCCCGCCGAGCCCTCCCGGCACAAGGCCGCGGGCCTCGGCGCCTGGCAGCGCGGCTCCCGGTCGGGCCGGACCGTCTCACCCTCCGCAAGCGAAGAGAAGGACCAGCGTTGACAGAGGTCACGAACAACAAGCTCGGCTGGATGCTGGACGACGCGCTGCGCATGCCGGAGACGCGGTACGCGATCCTCCTGTCGGCCGACGGGCTTCTCATCGCGCACTCCGAAGGCATCCACCGCGACGACGCGGAACGGCAGGCCGCCGGGATGTCCGGGCTGCAGTCCCTCGCCCGCAGCACCGCCGAGTTCTGCGGCAGCCCCGACACCGTCTGGCACCAGACCGTGACCGAGTTCGAGGCCGGCTACGTCTTCCTGGTCGCGGCGGGCGCGAACGCCTACCTGGCGGTGTCCGCGAGCCCGAGCGTCGACATGGAAGTGGTCTCCTACCGGCTGCAGGAACTCGTCCAGCGGCTGGGCAAGGAGCTGATGAGCCCGACCCGCCAGGGGAGCGGCGTCGCCTCATGAGGCCTCCCAAACGCCCTCTCGTCCGCCTGCACGTGGTGACCGGGGGCCGCGCCCACCCGAGCCGCAACGTGTTCGACCTGGTCACCCTGGTGACCGCCGTCCCCACCGCCACCACCACGGGGATCACACCGGAGCAGCGGAGGGTGCTGGAACTGTGCCGGGGAGGGCCGCTGTCGGTCGCCGAGGTCGCCGGCCACCTCCAACTGCCCGTCAGCGTCACCAAGGTGCTGCTGTCCGATCTCGTGGACAGCGGTCATCTCGTCGTCCGTTCCCCCGCATCGTCGTCCCAGCGGCCTTCGGTCGGTCTTCTTCAGGAGGTGCTCGATGGGCTCCGTGCTCGCCTCTGACGGGCTGTATCTCAACGACTCGGTGAAGACCGCCGTGAAGATCCTGATCGTCGGGCACTTCGCGGTCGGCAAGACGACGTTCGTCGGCACACTGTCGGAGATCCGCCCGCTGCGCACCGAGGAGCGCATGACGAAGGCCGGAGAGTTCGTCGACGACCTGGCCGGGATCGAGGACAAGACCACCACGACCGTGGCGATGGACTTCGGCCGCCTCACCCTCAGCGACCACCTCGTCCTCTACCTGTTCGGGGCGCCCGGACAGCAGCGCTTCACGCAGCTGTGGCACGACCTGTCCCTGGGCGCGCTGGGAGCGCTCGTGCTGGTGGACACCAACCGCCTGGAGATGTCCTTCGACGTGGTGAACCTGCTGGAGAAGCGCGGGCTGCCGTACGCGGTGGCCGTCAACCAGTTCGACGGGGCCCCGACCTATCCGCTGGAGGAGATCCGCGAAGCGCTCGACCTGCTTCCCCGGACACCTCTCGTCGCCTGCGACGCCCGCGACCACGACTCGTCCGTACGGGCGCTGATCGCGCTGGTCGACCACCTTCTCGTTCTCGGACAGGACAAAGCATGACGGCTGAGACGCACCAGGAGCGCGTCAAGATGTACGACGCGCAGTTCGCGGCGGACCCCGCGGGCGTCTACGAGATGCTGCGCTCCAGGTACGGCGACTACGCTCCGGTCGAACTGGCTCCCGGGGTGCCTGCGACGCTCGTCCTGGGCTACGACGCGGCGCTCGGGGTGCTGCGCGACCCCGGGACGTTCCCCAAGGACCCGCGGCGCTGGCAGCAGACCATGCCGCCGGACTGCCCGGTCATGCTGGTGATGGGCTACCGGCCCAACGTCCTGTACACCGACGGCAGCGAACACGCCAGGTTCCGCAGGACGATCACCGACGCCTTCGAGCGGGTTCCCCCCGCCGCCATGCGCGAGTACATCGAGCAGAGCGCCGACGTCCTCATCGACGGTTTCGCCGCCGACGGTGAGGCCGATCTGTGCGCCCAGTACGGCGTCAGGCTGCCGCTCCTGGTGTTCAACCGGCTCTTCGGCTGCCCGCCCGACATCGCCGACCGGCTCGTCCGCGGTCTGATCGCGATGGCCGAACTGGTGGACGCCGAGAAGGGCGGCGCGATGTTCACCCAGGCCGCCCGGGACCTGGTCGCGCTCAAGCGGGTCAGTCCCGGCGCGGACCTCACCACCTGGATGGTCGAGCATCCGGCCGGGCTCACCGACGAGGAGCTGGGCGACCAGATCGGGCTGCTCATGGCCACGGGGACCGAGCCCGTGTCCAACCTCATCACCAACGCGCTGCACCTGCTGCTGTCGGACGACCGTTTCGCCGGCGACCTGTCCGGCGGCAGCCTCCCGGTCGAGGACGCCCTGGACGAGGTCCTGTGGACCGACCCGCCCATCGCCAACTTCGGGTTCACCTACCCGGTGCGGGACGTGGAGCGCGACGGGTACGTCATGCCCGCGGACCAGCCCGTCGGCATCGCCTACAAGGCGGTCAACACCGACCCGTCCAAGAACACCGGACAGCGGGTCGGCAACCGCGCGCACCTGGCGTTCAGCGCGGGCGCGCACACCTGCCCGGCCAAGAACCCCGCCCGCAGCATGGCCTCGATCGCCATCGAGAAGCTCCTGGACCGGCTCCCCGACCTCGACCTGGCCATCTCCGCGGACAAGCTCCAGTGGCGTCCGGGCCCCTTCCACCGGTCGCTGGCCGCCCTCCCCGTCCGGTTCGCCCCCGCCGCCGTCCTGGTCCCCACCCCCGCACCCGTCCCGGCCCCCGCCGTGCCGGCCGTTCCGGCGCGCGTTCCGGTGTCGGCGCCGGCCCCGACGGCCCCGTCCGAGCCGGCCCCCTCCTCCTTCTGGGCCCGCGTGGCGGCCTGGTGGAAGGTCTGACCGTTCTGAGAGGACCATCCGTGACCGCTGAGGCGCACCAGGACCGCGTCAAGATGTACGACGCGCAGTTCGCGGCGGACCCTGCGGGCGTCTACGAGATGCTGCGCTCCAGGTACGGCGACTACGCTCCGGTCGAGCTGGTGCCCGGAGTGTCCGCGACGCTCGTCCTGGGCTACGACGCGGCGCTGGAGGTGCTGCGCGACCCCGTGACGTTCCCCAAGGACCCGCGGCGCTGGCAGCAGACCGTTCCGCCGGACTGCCCGGCCCTGCCGATCATGGGTTACCGGCCCAACGTCCTGTACACCGACGGCGACACGCACGCCCGGTTCCGCAAGGCGATCGTCGACGCCTTCGGGCGGGTCGACGCCGTCGCGCTGCGCGCGTACGTCGAGCAGAGCGCCGACGTCCTCATCGACGGGTTCGCCGCCGACGGGGAGGCCGACCTGTGCGCACGGTACAGCGGCCGGCTGCCGATCCTGGTGTTCAACCGGATCTTCGGCAGCCCGCCCGACATCGCCGACCGGATCATGCAGGCGATCATCGGGATCGCCGAACTGGTCGACGTGGAGAACGCCAGCGCGATGCTCACCCGGGGCGTCGAGGACCTGATCTCCCTCAAGCGGGCGGCCCCCGGCGCGGACGTCATCTCCTGGATGATCGAGCACCCGGCCCGGCTGACCGACGAGGAGCTGACCGACCAGATCAGCCTCCTCGTGGGCAAGGGCATCGCCCCGATCCACAACCTCATCGCCAACGCGCTGAGCCTGCTGCTGTCGGACGGCCGTTTCGGCGGCGACCTGTCCGGCGGCAGCCTCCCGGTCGAGGACGCCCTGGACGAGGTCCTGTGGACCGACCCGCCCATCGTCAACTTCGGGTTCACCTACCCGGTGCGGAACGTGGAGCGGGCAGGGTACGTCATGCCCGCCGACCAGCCGGTGGCCATCGCCTACAAGGCGGTCAACACCGACCCGTCCAAGAACACCGGCCAGCGGGTCGGCAACCGCGCCCACCTGGCGTTCAGCGCGGGCGCGCACACCTGCCCGGCCAAGAACCCTGCCCGCCTCATCGCCTCGATCGCCATCGAGAAGCTCCTGGACCGGCTCCCCGACCTCGACCTGGCCGTCTCCGCGGACAAGCTCCAGTGGCGTCCCGGTCCCTTCCACCGCGCCCTGGCCTCACTTCCCGTCCGGTTCGCCCCCGCCGCCGTCCTCATCCCCACCCTCGTCCCCGCGCCCCGCTTCTCCGCACCCCCGCCGCCCACCCCGCAGCAGTTCCACGCGGAATCGGGCGACTCCTCCCTGTGGTCCCGCCTGACCTCCTGGTGGAGCGTCTGACCCGCCCATACCGACCGTCTGCCCTCTTGAGAACAGGTTGGACATGACCGCTGACAACTCCCCGGGACGCCTTCCGATCTACGACGCGGAGTTCGCCGCGGACCCGGCCGGCTCCTACGCCCGTCTGCGCGCCGCTTACGGGGACTTCGCACCCGTCGAGCTGGCCCCCGGAGTGCCGGCGACGCTCGTCCTGGGCTACGACGCGGCGCTGGGGGTGCTGCGCGACCCCGGGACGTTCCCCAAGGATCCGCGGCGCTGGGAGCAGACGATCCCCCCGGACTGCCCGGTACGGCCGATGATGGGCTACCGGCCCAACGCTCTCTACACCGACGGCGGCGTCCACGCCCGGGTACGCGGGGCGATCTCCGACGCCCTGGGCCGGGTCGACACCGTCGCGCTGCGCGCGTACGTCGAGCGGAGCGCCGACGTCCTCATCGACGGGTTCGCCGCCGACGGGGAGGCCGACCTGCGGGCCCAGTACACCAAGGTCCTGCCGCTGCTGGTCTTCAACCACATGTTCGGCTGCCCGCCCGCCATCGCGGACCGGCTCGTCCAGGGCATGATCGGCATCTTCGAACTGGTCGACACCGAGAAGGCCGACGCCGAGCTCACCCGGGGCGTCACCGAGCTGATCGAACTGAAACGCGCGGCCCCCGGCGCGGACGTGACCTCCTGGATGATGGGCCATCCCGCGCGGCTCACCGACCAGGAGATGGCCGACCAGCTCGTCCTGCTCATGGGCGCGGGCACCGAACCGCAGCAGAACCTCATCGCCAACACCCTGCGCCTGCTGCTGTCGGACGACCGCTTCGCCGGTGACCTCTCCGGCGGCAGCCTCCCGATCGAGGACGCCCTGGACGAGGTCCTGTGGACCGACCCGCCCATGGCCAACTTCGGCTTCACCTACCCCGAACGCGACCTGGAGCGCGACGGCTTCGTCCTCCCCGCGAACCAGCCCGTCGGCGTCAGCTTCGCCGCGGCCAACACCGACCCGTCCAAGCGGGCCGGCAACCGCGCCGGCAACCGCGCCCACCTGGCCTTCGGCGCGGGCCCGCACACCTGCCCGGCCAAGAACCACGCCCGCCTCATCGCCTCGGCCGCCATCGAGGGGCTCCTCGACCGCCTCCCCGACCTCACCCTGGCCGTTCCCGCGGCCGAGCTCCAGTGGCGCCCCGGCCCCTTCCACCGCGCCCTGGCCTCGCTTCCCGTCCGCTTCACCCCCGTTCCCGTTCCCGTCCCCGTCCAGGTCCCCGCTCCCGCCCCGGCACCGGTCTCCGCCCCCGCTCCCGATCCGCTCCCCGCCCCTTCCGAGCCCCGCCGCTCCCGCCTGCTGAACCGATGGCGCACCTGACCGGCGTCCCGCAGGGACGGCCGGGGTTCATGAGGGCGCGTAGCCCCAGGTGCGGGCGATCGGGAGCAGCGCTTCGGGGATCTCGTCGGGGGAGGGCAGGGGGCGGCCGGGCTGGACCCGGCCGGTGACGATCTTCTCGCGCCAGTCGCCGATGCCCTTGGCGAACTCGCCGTGGTCGCGGGAGCCGTAGTCGAGCATCGCCGGGTCCCACGGGAGGTCCAGAGCCGAGCAGAGGCGGCGGGTCTCGGCCTCAGGGTCGGCGACGAGGTCCTCGTAGCGAAGGGTGGGGCCCGGCAGCCTCCGGCGGGCCCGTTGCAGGGTCTTCATGTAGTGGAGGGTCCGCTCCACCGCGAGGTCGAAGGGCCGGTTCTCCGGGTCGGCCTCGTGCCAGGAGAGGGCGATGGACATCGGGTGGCGGATGAGGAAGACGAACCGGGCATCGGGCCAGCATTTCCTGATCCGCTGCCAGACGAAGATGTTGCTCGGGGTCTTCTCCACCAGGACCCGCTTCCCGCTCCGGACGAGTTCCCGGTGCAGGACGCGGTCCCACAGGAGGTGTTCGAGATCCGTCCGGCGGTGGCCGCACGCCTCCATCGCCTGCTTCACCGGAGGGGTCTCGAACTGGACGACCAGCCTGCGCACATGTGTCTCGTGCGGGGCGTGGACGTCCGGATGGCTGTCCAGCATGAGCCGCAGCAGCGTCGAGCCCGACCGTACCGACGACAGGAGGAAGACCGGGGCCCTGAGCAGCCGGTCGTGCTCAGGGTCCGCGGGCGGCCGGGGGACGTCGTGTTCGGTCTTAGGTCTCGGGACGGGGACCCTGCGGATCTCGTATCCCGTGCGGTGCGCCATGGTGGCGCGGACCTTCTGCTTCCAACTCACCCGGAAGAACCTAGGGAGCCTTCGTTAACGAACGGAGGCTCCCCGGGAAACAAACGAACGGCGCGGGAGGCTCAGCCCCCGGTCCGCTCCACCGGGATCCACAGCTGGGAGTCGGCCCTGGTGCCGTCCTCCGACAACACCGTCTGGAGCATCTCCGGGCCGGGCCGGCTCCGGTAGGGGTTGGACGGGAACCACTGGGTGAACACGTCGCGCCACAGGTACTGGACCGACAGCGGGAACTCCCCGGAGTTCTCGAAGACGGCCCAGGTGCCCGCCGGGACGACGAGCTCGTCCATGTCCTCGGGCGTCTCGGCGCCGGTGACCACCCCGCAGTAGTAGTCCAGCTCGGCGCCCTCCTCCCGGTTCTCGCCGAGCCCGGCGCTCACGTTGAGCAGACCCCCGGGCTCCTGGTCGGACAGCGCCGCCAGACGCTGCCTCGTCTCCTCCGGGATCCCCCGCAGGAACTCGACGATCGCCGGGTTCATCCCCTCGTGGACGAGGGGGACGCGGGCCTTCCTGCCGACGAGGCGGAACTCTTCCTTGTCCACGACGCGGTAACGCATGCTGCTGCTCCCTTCGACGATGAGGCGGAAGGACATCCGGGGCTGGGAGTTCAGCACCGCGCCGTTTCGCCGGGCCGCTCCGGGGCCGACCCCGTGGACGGCCCGGAAAGCCCGCGCGAACGCCTCGCCGGAGCCGTAGCCGTAGCGCACCGCGATCTCCAGCAGTGTCCGCTCCCCGGCGAGCACCTCGGCGCCCGCCAGGGTGAGACGGCGCCGGCGCACGTACTCCGACAGGGGCATCCCCGCCAGCGCGGAGAACAGCCGCCGGAAGTGGTACTCCGACGTGAGGGCGATCCGGGTGAGCTCGACCATCTCGATCTCCCGATCGAGGTGCCGCTCGATGTACTCCATCGCCTGGTTCAGCCGCTCCAGCACTCCGGGCTCCTTCCTCTTACGCCTTCAAGTTAGGGAGGGAGCCCCCGTCCGGACCCGACATCCCGTGCCCGCCTCGGTCAGGCCGCGGAGGCGGTCCAGTCGATGTGGTGGGCGTAGGTCCGGCGGGTCTGCTCGCCGCCGGCGGCGAGGCGGAGGATCAGCGGGAGGAAGGCGTCGATGAAGACGCGGCCGACGGGGCCCGCCGCCTTGCTGGAGTTGACGCGGGCCGCGGCCTTGATGATGCGTTCGACCCGGGGGCGGCGGAGCTCCTCGAAGCGGGCCAGCGGAAGGTCGGGGACGTCGCGCAGGCAGCGGGCGAGCTCGACGGCGTCCTCGATCGCGAGGGAGGCGCCCTGGCCGGAACTGGGGGAGGGCGCGTGGGCGGCGTCGCCGATGACGACCATGCGGCCATGGTGCCAGCGCGGCAGGTGCGGGAGCAGGTGCAGGGGGCTCGCGCGCATCACGTCGTCGGGGGAGGTGGCCTCAAGGATCCGGACGGCGGGCCCCGCGTCGTCGGCGAAGAGGTCCTTCAGCCGGTGCAGCCAGGCCTCGGCGGAGACGGGTTCGAGCTCCGCGCGGGCCGGTTCGTCGCGTCGCGGGACGTTGGCGAACCACCAGACCTCGCCGTCGGGGGAGAGGACGTAGCCGAAGAACGCCTTCCGGCCGAAGATCATGACGTAGGAGCCGGGGTCGGCGTCGAGCTTCACGCCGCGGGCGTAGCCGCCCAGATTGAGCAGCTTCCCGTAGACGGGGGAGGGCGCTTCGGGGTCGATGAGCCGACGGACGGTGGAGTGGACCCCGTCGGCCCCGACCAGCAGGTCGGCGGTGGCCTCGGACCCGTCCTCGAACAGGGCCCGGACGGACGGGCCGGTGTCCTGGGCGTGCACCAGGCGCTTGCCGTGCTCGAAGCGGATCCCCTGGGCGGCGGCCTCGCCGTAGACCGCCCGGTACAGGTCGGAGCGTTTGACGGTCCGGCTCACCGGGCCGTCCTGCGGCGCGGCGCTGATGGCGCTGACGCCCAGTTCCCTGCCGGTGCTGCTGCGCAGCAGGATGCCCGGGGTGGGGAATCCGGCGGCCAGCGGGCCGGTGTCCGCGCCGAGGGTGCGCAGGGCGTCCAGCCCGTTGGAGCCGAGGGTCAGGAAGACGCCGACGCCGTCGGCGCGGCCGGGACGCGCCTCGCAGACGGTCGCCTCCACGCCGATCTTCCGGAGCGCCATCGCGGCGGCCGGTCCGGCGATGCCGCCGCCGACGACCAGGGCGGTGCGTACTCGGTTCATGGATCCTGCCTTTCGTGGAACCGGGCCCACGCCGGGGCCCAGCCGTCCTCCGGGTCGGTGATCTGGGTGATGAACCGTTCGGTGAAGGCCCGGTCGGCGGCCAGGAGCGCCAGCCGGTACTCCTCCTCGACGAGGAACAGCGGGTGCACCCCGGCGGAGACCGTTCCGTCGATCATGGCGCGGACCTCCGCGCCCTGCTCGTCGAGCCGCTCCAGCCGGCGGCGCAGCAACCCGACCGCCTCGTCGGGGTGCAGCGCGCCGATCAGTGAGAGCGCGGCCACGAACCGCGGGTACTCGTGTTGGGGCTCTTCGACGAGTTCGCGCAGCCAGTCACGCTGCTCCTTCCTTCCGGCGTCGGTGAGCGCGTAGACGGTGCGTTCGGGCCGTCCTCCCTCCCTGGTCGTCTCCTGCTCGGCGACGAAGCCCGCTTTGGCCAGCTGCTGGACCACCATGTAGAGCGATCCGTGGGTGAACTTGATGCTGCGTCCGTCGTCGTTCTCCCGCAGCATCCGGCTCAGCTCGTAGGGGTGCCGCGGGCCTTGGACGAGGTACGACAACACCGCCAACGCCAGCAGATTCGAGACCTTGCGCTTCTTCGCCTTCTTCTCCGTCACGGTTTCATCATAGTCACTATCAATTAGAAAACTCTGATTAGTCAACCCTGACTATTGGCTCAGGGGTGTCCCCGAGAGATCTCGGGGATGGGATGCGCCTCGGACGGAGAGCGGGTGAGGCGTCCGCGTTCAGGAGGCCGGCTGCTGGCGGGCCTGGAGCTCGGCGTTGATGCGCTGGGCCTCGGCGAGCTGGTCCTCCAGGATGATGATGCGGCAGGCGGCGTCCAGCGGGGTGCCCTGGTCGACGAGTTCCCTGGCGCGTGCGGCGATCCGCAACTGGTAGCGGGAATAGCGGCGGTGCCCGCCTCCGGAGCGTTGCGGCGAGATCAGCCTGGCGGTGTCCAGGCTGCGCAGGAACGCCTGGGTGACGCCGAGCATCTCGGCGGCCCGGCCCATGCTGTAGGCGGGATAGTCGTCGTCGTCGAACTTGTCCGTGGGTTTGCCGATTGAAGCCATGGTCACCTGCCCCATAGAACCTTCCAGAACGCATACGGGGCCCCGGCGCATGTGCGCCGGGGCCTGACTGGGTCTAACACCATCTATCGGCCGTCGGGCCGATCTTCTTTTCCGCGCCTGCCGTCCGCTGTGCACGGGAGCGCGGGGATCGCGAATGCGTGACCGTAGACCACCTTCCCATCTGTGGAACTGCGGCACCCGGGCGGTTCGACCACCGGCCGGGCGATCCTGATGGCGCCGTTCACCCCTTTCTCTCGACCTCTGACCTGATCTTCATCCGGGTGGTTCGTCCTTGACCCGGTTTCTGGACCCTTCGTTTTCGACAAGAAGAACTCTAGTCGCCGTGCAATCGAATGTCTACAACGGCCACGGGAGATTTCATGTCGGGAGCGTCACAGGTCCAGCCGGGTCAGCCGGCGGGGCGGGCGTCGGGGCGGGCGTCGGGGTGCGCCGCGACGAACCGCTCGTACACCTCGTCGTCGATCTTGCTCCTGCCCACCTCGATGCCCTGTTCGGCGGCCCAGGCGCGGACATCGGTGTTGGTGTAGCCCTGGAGCCGCGGCGTGGTCTCGGCGCTGCTCTTGCGCGTGCGCCCGGCCTGTTTGACCACGGCGGCCCTCTCGACGAACGGCGCGAGCTCGGCGAGGAGTTCGCCGAGCTTCTTGTAGTTGGCGTCGCCCAGGTCGATGGCGTACTTGCCGCCGCCCACCTCGAACTCCCGGCGGGCCACGTCCTCCCCGTCATATCCGTCGATGTCGTCCACCACGATGGTCTTGGTTGCCACTGAGTGTCTGCTCCAATCTTTGTGCCGGTGAAGGAGCATAGAGGCTTGATCCCGGCCGTGCGGGCAGGTCGGGAGGGTCGGGGAGCCGGTGGCCGTCACGGCCCTTTCCCCCGGGGTTCCGGGTATGGCGCGGCATACCCTCAGGGGTATTTGGAGTTTCGGCCTTCCTTCGGATACTGTGTGGGACATACCCCCCGGGGTATCCACGGAGCCGGATCACGGGATCCGGACCACATCGCCGAGAAGGAGGCCCGATGAAAGACATGACCGCGAGGCTGAACGCAGAAAGCCTGCGTGCCCGCCTCGCCGGCCCGAACCCGCCCCGCCTTCTCGATGTCCGGACACCGGGTGAGTTCGCCACGTCCCACATCGCGGGCTCCTACAACGTTCCGCTCGACATGCTGCGCGAGCACCGCGACGAGCTGCGCAACCACCTCAACGAGGAAGTGGTGCTCATCTGCCGCTCCGGCGCCCGCGCCGGTCAGGCGGAGCAGGCGCTGGCCGACGCCGGTTTCCGCAACACCCGCGTGCTGGAAGGCGGGGTCATGGCCTGGGAGGCCGCCGGAGCCCCCCTCAACCGGAGCGAGAAGCAGCGCTGGGACCTGGAGCGCCAGGTCCGGCTCGTCGCCGGATCGATCGTGCTGACCGGCGTGCTCGGCAGCCTGGTCGTCCCCGGCCTGCAGTGGGTGTCGGCCTTCGTCGGCGGCGGCCTGGTGTTCGCCTCCCTGACCAACACCTGTGCGATGGGCATGATGCTCTCCAAGCTCCCCTACAACCGCGGTGCGACCTGCAGCCTCGACCAGGTCGTCTCCCAGCTCGCAGGGGACAGGCGATAAGCATGACCCTCGTGCTCACGCTCGCCGCAGCGGTGATCATCGGGGTCACGCTGGGACTGCTCGGCGGAGGAGGTTCGATCCTCACCACCCCGGTGCTGATCTACCTGGCCGGCGTCGACCCCAAGTCCGCCATCGCGATGTCGCTGTTCGTCGTGGGCGCGACGAGCGTGGCGGGAGTCATCCCCCATGCCCGGGCCGGCCGGGTCCGGTGGCGCACCGGACTCCTCTTCGGCCTCGCGGGCATGGTCGGTGCCTACGCGGGCGGCAGGCTCGCCGAGTTCATCCCGGCGAACGCGCTGCTGGTGGCCTTCGGCATCATGATGGCCGTCACCGCGGCCGCCATGCTGCGCGGCAAGAAGGCCCCGGAATCCGGCGCCCACGCCGGAGACCGCCCCATCGCCAAGATCTTCATGGAGGGCGGCGCGGTCGGCCTGGTCACCGGCCTGGTCGGCGCGGGCGGCGGCTTCCTGGTGGTGCCGGCCCTGGCCCTGATGGGCGGGCTGCCCATGCCGGTCGCCGTCGGCACCTCCCTGCTGGTCATCGCGATGAAGTCCTTCGCCGGTCTGGCCGGCTACCTGCAGAGCGTCCACATCGACTGGTCGCTGACCCTGGCGGTCACCGCCCTGGCGATCGTCGGCAGCCTCCTGGGCTCCCGGCTCTCCGGGATGGTCGACCCCGACCGGCTGCGCAAGGGCTTCGGCTGGTTCGTCGTGGTCATGTCCGTCTTCGTCCTCACCCAAGAGCTCCCCGCGGTGGTCCGGCCCTACTTCCTGGCCGCCGTCGCGCTCGCCGCCCTCACCGGGGCGGTCACCCTGATCATCCGGCGGTCCCGGAGCACCGGACCCGCCGCAGCCCCCGCAACCGTCGCTACCCGAAAGGACCCTGGAGCAATGGAGCCCAAGGAGACCCGGATGTACTTCGCACAGCACTACCTGGACTGCCTGTCCCAGGCGTCCTACCTGATCGGTGACAAGCAGACCGGGCGGGCCGTCATCGTCGACCCCCGCCGGGACATCTCCGAGTACCTCGACGACGCCGAGGCCAACGGCCTGCACATCGAGGGCGTCATCAACACCCACTTCCACGCGGACTTCCTGTCCGGCCACCTGGAGCTGGCCGCCCGCACCGGCGCCTGGATCGGCTACGGCTCCCGGGCCGAGGCGGAGTTCCCGATCCGCAAGCTGTACGACCACGAGCGCATCAGCCTCGGCGACGTCACCCTGGAGATCCTGGAGACCCCGGGCCACACCCCCGAGTCGATCAGCGTCCTGGTCTTCGAGCACGAGGACGACACCGTCCCCTACGGCGTCCTGACCGGTGACGCCCTGTTCATCGGCGACGTCGGCCGCCCGGACCTGCTGGCCTCCATCGGCGTCACCGCCGACGAGCTCGGCAAGATGCTGTACGACAGCATCCAGCACAAGCTGATGGCGCTGCCCGACCAGACCCGGGTCTTCCCGGCGCACGGCGCGGGCTCGGCCTGCGGCAAGAACCTGTCGACCGAGCTGCAGTCCACCATCGGCGCGCAGAAGCTGAGCAACTACGCCTGCGTCCCCATGGGTGAGCAGGAGTTCATCGACATCGTCACCGAGGGCCAGCCGGCGGCTCCGAGCTACTTCGTCTACGACGCGATCCTCAACCGCAAGGAGCGGGACCTGCTGAAGATCGAGGAGCACCTGAAGGCGCTGCCGCTGGCCGAGGTCCTGGCCCGCCGGGACGCCGGAGCCGTGGTCATCGACGCCCGCGACCCGCAGGAGTTCGCCGCCGGCCACCTGGTCGGTTCGATCAACGTCCCCGCCGACGGCCGGTTCGCCGAGCAGGCCGGCATGGTCGTCGAGCCGGGCAAGGAGATCGTCGTGATCGCCCCCGAGGGCCGCGAGGAGGAGACCATCACCCGCCTCGCCCGGATCGGCCTGGACACCGCCGTCGGTTACCTGGCCGACCCGGAGGACGCCCTGACCTCGGCTCCCGACCAGGTCGCCAAGGCCGCGCGGATCACCTTCGCCGAACTGGGCGAGGCCCTCGAAAGCGCCGAGCCGCCGCTGCTGATCGACGTCCGCAACGTCGGTGAGCTGGAGAACGGCAAGATCGAGGGTTCGGTCAACATCCCGCTGGCCGAGCTGCCCAAGCGGCTGGACGAGGCCCCTGCCGGACGCCGGATCGTCGTCCACTGCGCCGGCGGCGCCCGCTCCTCGGTCGCGGCGAGCCTGCTGCGCCGGGCCGGCCGCCCCGAGGTCTCCGACCTGCTCGGCGGCTACGGCGCCTGGGCCGCGGCCCACGCCCCGGCCGACGCCTGATCCGAACGGCACGACACCGCTCCACGTGGGGGTGGGACACCCCGGTGTCCCACCCCCGCGCCTATGGGGGGCGACCTCCCCCGAACCCCCGACGACCTGCGGGAATGTTTTTACCCAAGACTTCCCAGGGCGAGTTGGCCGGGCGCCGTCCGGCGGCCTACCTTGGAAGGTGAGATACCCCTAGGGGTATTAATCGCGCTGTTTGAAAGGAAGCACCGGATGACCTCCGCACCCACCCCCGGAAACGATCGGCACCACGTCCTGATCATCGGCGGCGGCACCGCCGGGATCACCGTCGCCGCCCGGCTGCGCCGCCAGGGCATCGGCGGCATCGCGATCCTGGAGCCCTCCGACACCCACTGGTACCAGCCGCTGTGGACCCTGGTCGGCGGCGGCCAGGCCCCGGTCGAGGTCAGCCGCAGGCCCGAGGCGTCCGTCATCCCGCGCGGCGTCCGCTGGATCCGCGACGCCGCGGTGGCGGTCGACCCCGACGCGCAGGTGGTCACCACCGTGAACGGCGCCGAGATCGGCTACGAGTACCTGGTGATGGCCACCGGCCTCCAGCTCGACTGGGCGGGCGTCCCCGGCCTGGCCGAATCGGTCGGGCACGACGGCGTATCCAGCAACTACTCCCCGGAATACGCTCCCAAGACGTGGGAGTTCATCCGGAACCTCAAATCCGGGACCGCGGTGTTCACCTACCCGGCCGGCCCGATCAAGTGCGGCGGGGCCCCGCAGAAGATCGCCTATCTGGCCGCCGACTACTGGCGGCAGCAGGGCCGGTTGAAGGACATCCGCGTCATCCTCGCCGTGGCGGAGCCGACGATGTTCAAGGTGCCGGTCTTCGCCCGCGAACTGGAGAAGGCCGTCGCACGCTACGGCATCGAGACCCGCTTCCGGTCGGAGCTCCTGTCCGTCGACCCCGAGCGCCATGAGCTGACGCTCGCCGACCACGGCTCCGGAACCAAGGAGACGCTCTCGTACGACCTGCTGCACGCCGCGCCGCCGCAGAGCGCCCCCGACTGGGTGAAGAAGAGCCCTCTGGCCGACCCCGCCAGCCCCTTCGGCTACGTCGAGGCCGACAAGCACACCCTCGTCCACCCGCGTTACCCGAACGTCTACGCGCTCGGAGACGTCGCCAACCTGCCGACCTCCAAGACCGGGGCCGCCATCCGCAAGCAGGCGCCCGTCGTCGTCAAGAACCTCGTAGCGGACATGAAGGGGCATCCGCGCACCGCGGCCTACGACGGCTACACCTCCTGCCCGCTCGTCACGGCCCGTGACAAGATGCTCCTCGCCGAGTTCGACTACGACGGCAACCACACGCCTTCCTTCCCCCTCATCGACACCGCGAAGGAACGCAAGGACATGTGGTACTTCAAGCGCTACGGCCTCCCCGCCATGTACTGGCACGGGATGCTGAAGGGCCGCGTCTGACCGGGCTCCCCGTTCAGACGGCGCGGCGGTAGGCGGTGGCGGTGCTGCGGGTGTGCCGCCAGGCGACGTGGTGCGGGCTCGAGCCGACGGGGACCCACTCCCGGTCGAGGAGCTCGAAGAAGCCCTCGTCGGCGCAGTGGCCGTCCCTGCCTTCGCCGATGTAGACGAGCAGGTCGCCGGAGTAGGCGCGCAGGGCTTCGGCGGCCCAGGGATCACCGGAGGAGGGCCAGCACAGCAGCAGCGCCCGGTCGGGATGGCGCCGGGACGCGGTGTGGCCTCCGGGGCGGATGGCGAGGTACTCGATGCCGTCGGTGTAGGAGTTGGTCGCGGGGTCGGTGGGGTCGTAGGCGATGACATCGATCCCGGCCTGCCGCGCCTGCCAGGCCCAGTAGCCCGAGCCGGCTCCGATCTCGACCAGCCCGCGGCCGCCGAGGATCCCGGCGAGCCAGACGATGTCCCCCGGAGAGGGGATCGCCCACGCGTAGCGTTTGGTCAGCAGGTGATGGCCGACGGGAAGCTCGCGGGCGAAGCCGTCCGGGACGAGGCCGAGCCGCCCGTGGCGCACCGAAGGCAGCTGCCTTACGAGCTCCCAGTACGGGTTGTCGATCCCCGCGGGGGTGAGCTGGTCGTCCGGCCCGCCCGCGATCCGCTGGACCCGCTCACGCGGTCCGTCGAGCAGCGTTTGCCGCACCCACCACTGACGGATCTCCGCGAGCTCGGCCGAAACGGTCACGACGGTCTCCTCGGCGGACTGGACCCGCTGTCCCGGCCACTATCGCAGCTTCGCCCCCGGGCCACCAGAGCCCGGACACGTCCGTCCAAAGGCGGGGTCAGCGGGTGCGGGTGTGCTGCCAGGACTCGGCGAGGACGCGGATCTGGGCGCGGCTGAGGGCGCGGCCCCTGGCGAACCAGGTGTCGAACTCCTCCGGAGGGAGGGAGTCGCGGACCTGCTGGGCCTGGCGGGGGGCGTCGAGGGGGTCCATCTCGGTGGGGGAGAAGCCGACGCGGGAACCGTGGTGGGAGGCGGCGCCCAGCAGCATGGCGCCCTCGGTGGGGCTGCCGGTGAGCGCCAGTGCGGCGGCGAGGCTGTGCACGGCGACGACCCAGGAGGTGATGTCGCCGTTCTCATCCAGATGCAGCAGCATGTCCAGGCCGGCCTCCAGAGCCCGGTCGTACTCGCCGAGATCCAGGTCGATTTTCATGGTCAGCCACTGGGATGAGGAGCGGACGAACACGTAGCTGCAGCGTTCGGCGATCACGGCGGACTCGGCGAGGGTGACGCGGGCCTCGGAGATCAGGCCCGCGAAACGCAGCAGCATCCCGGTGATCATGAGGGCCTCGGCCTCCAGCCAGGCCATGCCGAGTGAACGGGCCTGCTCCAGGCCGGCCCTGGCCAGCTCCATGAAGTTCGTCTCCCCGCACAGGGCGCCGAACAGCGCGCGGTGCAGCACCGCCTGGGCCTCGAGCTCCGGGTCGCGGAGCATCCGCGCCGCCTGCACGGCGTCGCCCGCGGCGTCCTTGGCCGTCGGGAAGTCCCCCGCCAGGTACAGCAGGCGGCACTTGGCGAGGAAGGCCGGGCCGGTCAGCTCGGGACCGGCGGCCGGGCTGAGCTCGATCGCCGCGCTGATCCAGCCGAGGCCCTCGGCGACGACGCCCTGCCCGTACCAGAACCAGCTCAGCAGCCCGGCGAGCCGCAGCGCGTAGTCGCCGTCGCCCAGCAGCAGAGAGGACGTCAGCGCGACCCGGTGCTCCGGCTGCTGGGCGGCCAGCCTGCGGACGGTGGCCGCCGAGCGGGGGCCGCGCAGCAGCGGGGCGGCGGCCTCGGCCTCGGCCAGGATCCAGGCGCGGTGCGCGGCCTGCGCGCCCGGATCGACCCGGGCCCGGGTGAACTCCTTGATGGTCTCCAGCAGCCGGTAGCGGCGCGGGGACGTGCCGGCCTCCACGCTCACCAGCGACTTGCGGACCAGCGCGCTCAGCTCGGCGAACACCGGCCGCTCGCACACCGCCACCGCCGCGTCGAGGTCGAACCCGGACGCGAAGACGCCCAGCCGGTGCAGGACCTCCCGCTCGGCGGGGGAGAGCAGGCCGTGGCTCCACTCGACGGTGCTCCACAACGTCTGGTGCCGGTCGGGGCCCGGGCCGTCGCGGAGCACGGCGAACCTGTCGTCCAGGCCGGCGGCGATCTGCTCGACCGACAGGACCCGGCACTGCGCGGCGGCCAGCTCGATCGCCAGCGGCAGGCCGTCCAGCTCGCGGCAGAGCCTGCGGACGACCAGCTCCTCCGCGGCGTCCGGGGTCCAGCCGGGGACGGCCGAGGCGGTGCGGGAGAGGAAGAGGTCGCGGCCGTGCTCGACGGGCAGCGGGCCGACCTCGTAGACGGCCTCGCCCGGCAGGTTCAGCGACTCCCGGCTGGTGGCCAGGACCCGCAGTCCGCCCGCGCGGGCCAGCAGCGTCCGGACGGCGTCGCGCACCACGTCGACGAGGTGTTCGCAGTTGTCCAGGACGAGCAGGACCTCCCGGTCGCCCAGTACGTCGCCGAGGCGTTCGGCGGTCGTCGCCCCGGCGATCCCCAGCACTCCGGCGAGGGTGACGGCCAGCAGCGACGGGTCCTCCAGCTCGGCCAGCTCCACCAGCCACGGCCCGTCGCCGTCCGGGCGGGCGCGCGCCGTCTCCAGCGCGAGCCGGGTCTTGCCGATCCCGCCGGGGCCGGTGAGCGTGACGAGCCGGTGCTCGGCGAGCAGTGCTTCGATCTTCGCGGGTTCGGACGTCCGGCCGACGAACCGGGACAGGGCGTGCGGCAGGTTCCGCTTCCTCCCGGCGGGGGCGGCGGGACGCGCCCCGGCGGTCTCCCGCCGGGGCGCCGGGGCGTCTCCGACGTGCTCCTCCTGCGCGAAGATCGCCATTTCCAGCCGGCGCAGGCCGGGACCGGGGTCGATGCCCAGCTCGTCGGCGAGGACCCGGCGCGCGCCGCGCAGCGCCGCCAGCGCGTCGCCCTGCCGTCCGCTCCGGTACAGGGCGGTGGCCAGCAGTTCCCAGCCGCGTTCGCTGAGCGGGTGCTCCAGGGTGTGCTTCTCCAGGTCCCCGATGAGCGCGGCGTGCCCGCCGAGCGCCAGCCTCGCCTCGAAGAGGTGCTCGAAGGCGGAGAGCCGCAGACCGCCCAGCCTCGCCTGTTCGGGCGCGGCGAATCCCATGTCCCCGAACTCTCCGTAGGGTTCGCCCCGCCAGAGCGCCAGCGCCTCGTCGAGCAGCGGCAGCGCCTCCTCGGGCCGGCCGCTCCGCAGCAGGTCCTCGCCGCGTTCGGCGAGCTCGCCGAAGAGTTCGGCGTCGATCCGGACGGCGTCCGTGCGCAGGCAGTACCCGTTGCCCTCCCGGACGATCAGCCGCGCCGGGGCGTTCGTGTCCCGGCCGGGCTCCAGGAGCCGCCGCAGGACCGATACGTAGGACCTGAGCGTTCCCGTCGCCGGGGCTCCCTCGCCCCATACGTCCGCCAGGATCCTGTCCTCGGAGACGGCACGGCCCCGTGCCGCCACCAGCACCGCCAGCACCGCGCGCTGGCGCAGGCCTCCCAGTGCCACCTGCCGGTCGCCCGCTGTCGCCGTCATCGGCCCGAGCACGCCGATGCTCACCACGGCAGCCTCCGCCCTTCCCGTCCTGCATCCGTAAGGATGCCAGCTCAGAGGGCTTATTTACCAGTATTGACCATTCGCCGAGAAAAAGATCTTCAGAGGGTCGCATTGAGAATTGTCCTTAAGCGGACTTATGTCGTCCTTGCAGTGGAATTCTGTGGCCGATCATGATCTTTTTGAATCTTTCACCCGCGGCACCGGAAACCGGAACGATGCGATGGGGCCGGGCGGGTAATGACCGGATGGACATCGGGGGAAGGGAACGGCGATGACGGAGTCCGTGGACGTCGTGGTGGTGGGTGCGGGACTCGCGGGGCTGGTGGCCGCGCGGGAACTCGTCCGGGACGGGCACGAGGTGGCCGTGCTGGAGGCGCGGGACCGCGTGGGCGGAAGGCTGCTCAACGAGGAGATCCCCGGAGGCGGGGTCATCGAGATGGGCGGTCAGTGGGTCGGGCCGGGGCAGGACCGGGTGCTCGCCCTGATCTCCGAACTCGGACTGGAGACCTTCCCGACCTACGACGAGGGGAAGTACCTCACCGAACTCGCCGGAGGGCGGAGCCTGCACACCGGGCGCATACCGCGGCTCAGCCCGCTGACGCTCGCCGACATCCAGCAGGGCCAGTGGCGGCTGGACCGGCTGGCGTCGCGGATCCCGCTGGAGGAGGCGTGGAGGGCCCCGGACGCGGCCCGCCTCGACGGGCAGACGTTCGAGACCTGGGTGCGCCGCAACTTCCGCACGCGGGGCGGGCGGGCGTTCATGGGCGTGCTGATGCAGGCCGTCTTCGCCGCCGGGCCCGAAGACCTGTCGGCGCTGTGGGCGGCGTTCTACATCGGCGCGGCCGGAGGGACGGACGCGCTCATCGACACCGCCGGTGGAGCCCAGCAGGACAGGCTCGTCGGAGGCTCCCAGCGCATCGCCCTGACCATCGCCGAGCGGCTCGGCGACGTCGTCCGGCTCGGCTCGCCCGTGCAGGGGATCGCTTGGACGGACGAGCACGTCGTGGTGCGCACCGCGCACACCCGGATCCGCGCCCGCCGCGCCGTCGTCGCCCTGCCGCCGCCGCTGGCCTCCCGGATCCACTACAGCCCCGGCCTGCCCGGCGACCGCGACCAGCTCGTCCAGCGCATGCCCATGGGACGCGTCATCAAGATCAACGTGGTGTACGAGGAGCCCTTCTGGCGCCGGAAGGGGCTCAGCGGCCAGGTCGTCAGCGACCGGCACCCCTGCGGTGTCGTCTTCGACAACACCCCGCCCGAAGGGGCCCCCGGCGTCCTGCTCGGCTTCCTGGAGGGCCGCCACGCCGATATCGCGGCCCGCCTGGACCCCGAGACCCGCCGCCGCCAGGTGCTGTCCGACCTGGCCTCCTACTTCGGCCCCGCCGCCCGCGAGCCCATCGCCTTCCTCGAACGCGACTGGGCGGAGGAGGAGTACTCGCGGGGCTGCTACGGCGCGTTCGCCACTCCCGGCACCCTCACCCGTTTCGGCCCCGCGCTGCGCGCCCCCGTCGGCTCCCTCCACTGGGCCGGCACCGAGACCGCCACCCGGTGGCCCGGCTACATGGACGGCGCCGTCGAATCCGGCCTCCGCGCAGCCCGCGAGATCAGCGGATCCCTCACCGGGACGGCCGCCCGCGCGCAGAACTCCGCCCGCCCCTGACCCGGCCCGGAAGATTTCTCGAAGAAAAATCCGGGAGGCCGTCGAAACCGGAGCCGGGTGTTCGTGGCACTGGTGAACGGGCCGGAGAGACCGGGCCGGGAACGAGGAGAAGACCATGAACGCCACCGTCACCGCCCCCGTCGCGACCTGCGCTCCGGAGGAGGCGGTCACCCGGTCGCTGCTGGGGTACGGGATGCTCGCGGGCCCGTTCTACGTGGCCGTCTCGGTGGGACAGGGGATCCTCAGGGACGGGTTCGACTTCGGACGGCACGCCTGGAGCATGCTCGCCAACGGGCCTTACGGATGGATCCAGTCGGCCAACCTCGTGCTGACGGGGCTGATGGTCATGGCGTTCGCGGTGGGGCTGCGCCGGAACGGGGCCGGAAAGGCCGCGGCGTCGCTGGTCGGGGTCTTCGGCGCGGGAACGGTCGGGGCGGGGATCTTCCGGGCGGACCCGGGACGGGGATTCCCCGAGGGCGCCCCGGAAGGCGCCGCGGAGGCGAGCCTGCATGGGATGCTGCACTTCGTGACGTCCGGGGTCGGGTTCGTGTGCCTGGTCGTCGCGATGCTCCTGCTGGCCCGCAGGTTCGCGCCGGGGGCGTCCCGGGCCGTCGCCGTCGTCTTCCTGGCCGGGTTCGGCTGCATGGCGGCGAGCGGCGGGGCCGCCTGGTCCATCCTCTTGTTCACCGGGGCGGTCATCCTGGCCTGGGGCTGGGTGGCGGCTCTGGCCGCCGTCGAGTACCGGCGCTGAACGGTTCCCCTGAAGTTCTCACAGAAGGAGAAGGGCATGCGCTACCTCGTCACCTTGAAGAGCGGTTCCCCCGCCTCGCCGCCGCCCCCCGAGCTCATGGACGCGATCATGGCGCTGGGGGACGAGGCCACCAAGTCCGGAGCGCTGCTGGACACCGCCGGGCTGATGCCCAGCGCGGCGGGCGGGGCGCGGGTCTCCCTCTCCGGCGGGGAGCTGACCGTCACCGACGGGCCGTTCGCGGAGACCAAGGAGCTGATCAGCTATGTGGTCTACCAGGTGCGCGACAAGGAGGAGGCGGTCGAGTGGGCCAGCCGGTTCCTGCGCCTGCACCGCGACCTGTGGCCGGGATGGGAAGGCGAAGCCGACGTCCTGAGGGTGTTCGGCGAGGAGTGAACGGTGGCAGGATCGGTGACCGTGACGGCCACCGATCCTGCCCGTGTCGTAGAAGCGGTGTGGCGGATGGAGGCGGCGCGCATCATCGCCGGCGTCGCCCGGATCGTCCAGGACGTGGGGCTGGCCGAGGAGCTGGCGCAGGACGCGCTGGTCGCCGCGCTGGAACGCTGGCCGCGGGACGGCGTCCCGGACAATCCCGGCGGATGGCTGATGCTCACCGCCAAGAACCGGGCGATCGACCTGCTGCGCCGCCGCACCGTCTACGAGCGCAAGCTCGCCGAGGTGGGGCGCGACCTCCTCCAACAGCCGGAACCCGACCCGGACGGGGAACTCGACGACCCGGTCGGCGACGACCTCCTGCGGCTGATCTTCACCGCCTGCCATCCGGTGCTGAAACCCCAGCAGCGCGCCGCCCTGACCCTGAGACTGCTCGGCGGCCTCACCACCGACGAGATCGCCCGGGCCTTCCTCATCCCCGGTCCGACCGCCGCCCAGCGCATCGTCCGCGCCAAACGCACCCTGGCCGTCAGGAACATCCCCTTCGCCCTGCCGACCCCCGACGACCTGACCGACCGCCTCCAGTCCGTCCTCGGCGTCATCTACCTGATCTTCAACGAGGGCTACTCGGCCACCGCGGGCGACGACTGGATCCGCCCCGCCCTGTGCGAGGAGGCCCTGCGCCTGGGCCGCATCCTGGCCGGCCTCGTCCCCGGAGACCCCGAGGTCCACGGCCTCGTCGCACTGATGGAACTCCAGGCGTCCCGCTTCCCCGCCCGCACAGCCCCCGACGGCACCCCCGTCCTGCTCCTCGACCAGGACCGCCGCCGCTGGGACCACCTCCTCATCCGGCGGGGACTCGCCTCCCTGGAGCGCTCCGTCGCCGCGGGCCCGCCCGGCCCGTACACGCTCCAGGCCGCGATAGCCGCCTGCCACGCCGAGGCGAGGGATCCCGCCGACACCGACTGGTTCCGCATCGCCGGCTTCTACACGCTCCTCCTCCGCCGGACGGACTCACCCGTCGTCCGCCTCAACCACGCGGTCGCCGCAGGCATGGCCGAAGGGCCCGCCGCGGGACTCGCCCTCCTGGACGGGCTGGCCGACGACCTCCCCGGCTATCCGCACCTGCCCGCCGCCCGCGCCGAACTCCTGGCCCGCCAGGGCCGACGGGACGAGGCCCGCGCCGAGTTCATCCGGGCAGCGTCCCTGACCGCCAACGCCCGTGAGCGCGCCCTTTTCGAGGGCCGTGCCGCCGACCTCTGACTCCGCCCGGGCGGGGTCTCAGTCTCCCGGCCGAGCCGGGCGGTCCGGGGTGTCGAGCTGGGCGAGGATCGGGTCGAGGAGGGCGTTCAGCTCGCGGGTCACGACGACCAGGGCGCGGTGGGCGGTGCCGGGCAGATCGGGGCGCGGCTCCTCCGGGGCGGGCGGCAGGTCGGCGAGGGGGAGCGGGGCGTCCATGCGCAGGACCGTCCGCAGGTAGGGGACCTTGGCCAGGTCCTGCTCGGCGGGTTCGACGAAATGGCCGAAGATCTTCGGCCAGTCGCGCCAGCCGCGGTCCCGCCACCACCGGCGGCTCGCCGTCAGTTCGACCGGGAGCGGCGCGGCCAGTTCGACGCGGGCCAGGAGGGAGCCGTCCCAGGGGTTGCGGACGCACTCGGCGGAGAGGATTCGGCGGTGGCGTCGCACCTGTCCCGGGTCCGACAGGGGAGGCGTCGCCACCCGCCACGCGGCGCACGCGAACTCGACCGGGGAGATGTCGCCCCAGCTTGCTGCGAATTCGGCCACATGCCGATGTACGTCCTGGGCGTAGCGGTCGATCCCGTCACGCGACCGGTCGATCCAAAAGGGCTCCACCATGTCCGGGCGCTCACTCCTTCGGCAGCGGGATCGGGGCCGTCCTCCCTGCCACGGTAACCGGGCGACCCCCGCTTCTGAGCCCGCCCGCAGCGCACCGGACGCCCCGTTTCACGGCTCGAGGACGGTTCGCACTTCAGACACCGCCTCGGGACAGCGCTTGATCACGATTTCGTGGGCCGGCGTCTTGGACGGCGTCCGGCAGGACCGGTGGTCTCGGGGCGCGGGCTATGGGCACGCCGCTCATCGGTCTTGTGGACCGCGTCCGCCGCGTGGGCCTTCACGCGGCGGACGCGGTCTGCGGGGGCGTCAGCGGAAGAGGCCGGACGGGTCGTGGGCGGTCTTGATGCCGACGAGGCGCCGGGCGGTCTCGGGGGTGCGGGCGACGGGGGTGGCGCCGCGGAAGTTGGGGAGGGCCTCGCCGCGGAGCCAGGGGCGCATCGCCTTGAGAAGAGCGGGGCCCGAGGGGTCGTCGGGGAGGCCGACGGCCATGAGGATGTAGGCCGCGTCGCGGCCGTCGAGGGCGCTGGGGTGGCGTGGCGGGCGGGCGAAGGCGCCGCCCAGGGCGCGCAGCTCGATCATGAAGGGGGCGCTCTGGGCCTCGGGGCCCGCGGTGGCGATCAGGGTGTCGAGGGCGTCGTCGGGCAGGGCGTCGCACAGGTCGCCCTGCTCCCAGATCGGCATGGGGTCGGTCGGGTCCATGTGGATCATGGCGAGGGCGTCGATCGGGAGGTCGCCGACGGTGTCCATGACGGGCTCGACGACGGCGCGCATCGGGGCCAGGAGGCGGGCGCCCTCCTGCGCGTCGTACGGGTGGGCGAAGCGCAGTGCCACGACGAACCGGCCGCGCAGCGGCTCGGGCAGCTCGGGGTCCGGGGGCAGGCGCAGCAGGGCCAGCGAGGTGCAGGCCTCCTCGGGCAGGGACGCGTTCCAGTCGCGGTAGGCGCGCAGGACCGTCCCGGCCTGCTCGCCGGGGAAGAAGACGGCGCCGGCGTAGAGGCTCGGCACGGAGAGGAGGTCGACCTCCAGGGCGGTGACGACGCCGAGGCCGCCGTCTCCGCCGCGCAGCGCCCAGAACAGGTCCGGCTCCTGCCCGGCGTCCACCCGTTGGGTCTTGCCGTCGGCGGTGACCAGCTCGATGGCGCGGACGTGGTCGGCCGCGAAGCCGAAGGCCCGGCCGAGCGGGCTGACCCCGCCGCCCAGGGTGTAGCCCACGACCCCGACGAGCGGGGAGGAGCCGGCCAGGGGCATCAGGCCGAACGGCGAGGTGGCCGTGAGCACCTCGCCCCAGCGGCAGCCGGCGCCCAGGCGGGCGGTCCGGTTCTCGGCGTCGACGGAGATCTCCCGGATCCGGCTGGTGTTGACCAGCAGCGCCCCGTCGGCGCGTCCGGCCGCGGTTCCGTGCCCGGTCGACTGGACGGCCACGTTCAGGCCCCGCTCGGCGGCGAACCGCACCGCGGCCTCCACGTCCCGGACGTCCAGCGCTCCGACGACCAGCGCGGGCCGCGGGGTGACCGCCAGGTTGAAGCCGCCGCTCTCGGCCGCGTATCCCGCGTCCGCGGGGCCGAACACCGGTCCGGCGACGACTTCCCGCAGCGCTTCCATCAGGTCTTCGTTCTCACTCATGCACCTTTTGTCCCATTAGGTGGTTGGAAGGCTGTTTGAAGTTGATGGAGGCGATTGTGAATCCGTGGGATCCGCCCTCCGGGGGCGGCCGGAGGGCGGCCCGGCTCTGACGGGATCCCGTCAGTCCTTGGCGGGATTCAGGGCGACGCCGTCCTCCACGGTGTTCAGTGCGACGCATTGGGCGGTGGGCGGGCAGGCGTCGCCGCCCCAGACGACCATCTCCTTGTCCGTCCACACGGCGGTGTGCGAGATGCGGGAGGGGATCGGCGCCCGTTCGATCGTGCGGATGGGACCGGCGGCGGACTCCGGATTCCGCGCCGGAGAGGGATCGGAGCAGCCCGTGAGGGCGAGCAGTACCAGTGTCGTGAGTCCCAACCGCCGCATGTGTGGCTCCTCTCGGTCTCTTTCAGGACGGTGCGGAACCACGGACGCGTTGCATGAATTCTGAAATGCACTACACCGAGAGATATGCACTTCTCCGGGCGGCGTCGAGGAGTACGAGTATGCTTACCTGCACCGATGAGGCCGGGTGCTCGTCCCGGATGTCGGGCGGCAGTGCGGACGTCCTCTGAGATCCGGCCTGCTGTGCTGTTGGAAAGGACGCACCCATGCCCGAATCCTCCCTCGACGGACTTCTCGAGCGGGTACGGCAGATCGAGGGGCTCGCCATGGGCTGCCTCATCGACGCCTCGACGGGCATGGTGCTGGAATCCACGCGAGGCGAGCGGGAGGTGAACATCCCGGTCGCGGCGGCGGGCGCGACGGACATCGCCCACACCGTCTCCCTCATGAGCGGGGAACTGGCGGTGGAAGGCGGCCTCGAGGACGTCATCATCACCCTCAAAGGGCACTACCACCTGATCCGGCGGTTCAGCCCGGCGCCGAAGCTGGACTTCCTGCTGCTGGTCGTGCTGGACCGGGCCGGGACCAACCTCGCCATGGCCCTGCGGCAGCTCCGCGACCTCGACGTGAGCTTCGTCGTGCCGGAGCCCGTCACCGGCGGCGTCTGACCCGCGGACCACCAGACCCAACGAGCACAAGGACGGGAGCGTCGTGTACTTCGCCAGGGAACCGCTCGTCGCCCGGCTGGGCAGGCTCGCCGACTCCGGTCAGACCGGGGCGCTGCGGGTGCCGGGGGACTTCGGCGGGACCATCTACCTCGACGAAGGCCGGATCGTCTACGCCGAGTCCAGGCGCACCCCCGGCCCCGTCCGGTCGTTCGCCCGGCCCGGTACACCCGGATGGGGCTACGCCGTACGGGAGGCGACAGCCGACGCCGCGCTGGAACTGCTGTCGGGCAGGCCCCGCCCCGCGCTGCGCCAGCCGTTCCGCGAAGGCGAGAAACCGGAGATCGGGGAGGTGGGCGGCATGTCGTACGGAGATCTGCTCACCGAGGTGGAACGGCGCCAGGACGTCCTGCACCAACTGGCGGAACACCTCACCGCGGACACGGCGGTCGTGCGCAACGCGCTGATCGACGCGCCTCGCGTGCAGGTGTCGGAGCTGCAGTGGGCGCTGCTCGTGCGCGTGGGGGACAAGGCGACGCCCCGCGAACTGGCCTGGGAGACGGGGAACAGCGTCTTCGGCACCACCGTCGAGGTGTTCCGGCTGCTCGTCCTGCGGCTTCTGGCGTCCGCGTCCGGTCCGGCTCCCCGGCGCGACACGCTGTCGTTCCTGCGGGCGGTCACAGAGTGACGCCGCACCGGAGCCCCGAGCAGCTCATCCACGCGGAACTGCGCCGGCTGCGCGACCAGGTCATGGGCGTGCACGGCAGCATGGTCGCCACCAGCGACGGCTTCATGGTCGCCCAGGACATCCCCGACCTGGAGCCGACCCGGATCGCCGCGCTCATCGCCACGACGCTCGGGCTCGCCCGCCAGGCCACGCTGACGACGGGACGCGGCAGGTTCCGCGAGTCGCTGACGCGGGGCACCGACGGCTACCTGGCGGTGTTCGCCGCCGGGGACAGAGCCGTCGTCGCCGTCCTCGGCACCAACGACATGAACGTCGGGATGCTGCACTACCAGATCCGCGACCTGACCGAGCGGATCGCCCACCAGGTGGAGCAGTCCGTGCAGAGCAGAAGGTTCCTGACCCCGGACGGCTCTTAGTCCATGTCCTGGAGCGCCTGGATGAGGCGCTTCATGAGGTCCGTGCTGGGGACGGCGAACATCGTCTTGCCGTCCGGGACGCTGCGTGTCAGACCGGTCTCGACGGGTGTCCTGTCCCAGATGGTCGCGCCGGGCTCCCGGCGGGGGAGCAGCGCGTCGTCCGCCTCCACGGGCGCGGCTCTCACGGGCGCCTCCGGCTCCGGTGTGCCGGGCGCGGGCAGGGTGCACAGGCCCGCCCGGACGAGTCCCCGCACGCTCTCGAAGGTCTCGTACAGGGAGAACCCGTTGCGCCAGGCCAGGTCGCGCAGGGTCGTGACGCCGTCTATCCGGCAGGCGACGGCCCACTGACGGTTCTCGACGATGCCCCACGGGGCGTCGAGGTCGGACAGCCTCGGGCGCACGTCGAGAGGGATGTCGTGTTCGGCGCGGCGGGAGACCTCCTCCTTGAGGAAATCGACCTCCAGGTCGAGCACGGAACTGATCCATGGGCGTTCCAGCGGGGCGAACCGGGTGCCGGGTTCCCCCTCGTCCGCGGTCAGCACCGTGACGGCGTCCAGGAAGGCCGAGTGGAGGACGGCCGTCAGGTCCTCCTCGGTGATGACGCCGCGTTCCACGAGGAGGGTGCCGAACTCGCCCGGACGTCCTTCGGTGCGCAGCGCGTTCCACTGCTCCGCGGTGAGCCGGCGTGCTCCTATCAGGCGGGACGCGAGGTCAGGGACCCCCGTCGCCTCGGCGAAGATGAAGCGTCCGTCGTCGAGGTAGACGGTGCCCCGCTGTCGTCCTTCGACCTTCAGCGCTCCTGAGGCGCCGTCACCTGCCAGGACGCCGAGTTCGTCTATGACCGACACCTGCACCCCTTCGCCTCTGGAGGTTTCTTTTCTAGGGACATAAGTCCCCGGATTTACCGTATTTGGCTATAGTCGCAGCGTATCGCCGACGTGGTATCGCCGCCAGGGGCCCATCGGGCACGGATATGGAACACCGGGCAGGGCGTAACCGCGACTCAGTGCGATCACCCACGAGCTGTACGTTCCGCTCAGCGCGTCATTTTCCTCGGAAATGGTGTGCTTGTCTCAGAAAGCCGCAGATGAATCTCACGCACGTCGTCAACAACGCCATGAAGACGTTCCGCCAGAACGTCCCCGACTACGTGGGAGCGGGCGTCGTCGACATCTCCACCGGCATGCTGCTGGCCGTCGACACCGTGGACAACCACCCCCGCGAGATCCTCGACGTCGTCGCCGCCGCCACCGCCGACCTCTTCCAGGGCCGCACCGTCCTGCAGATCGAGGAGATGTGGAAGCAGAACCGCGGCGCGGTCGACAACCGCCGCTACTTCCACGAGATCCTCGTCAACAGCGAGAACCTCGTCCACCTCTTCATGCGCAGCAAGAGCAACCCCGACATCGTCTGCGTGGTCATCTGCACCCGGCACGTCAACGTCGGCATGCTCTTCGCCCAGTCCCGCGCCGTCATGCGCGAACTCGAAGGCAACTGACCCCTCCCCGCACGCTCCCGCCGGCCGCACCCGGCGGGAGCGCACCTCCCGGCCAAGCGACCGGTCGGGTGCGCGGCCCGCGCCGACGGGGAAGGTCTCCTACCGCACGGTGTCCGGCGGACGGAGGAGAAGATGGCGGTCCCATCCGAGACCTGGCCCTCGCTGCCCGTGGCGGAGTGGCAGGCCACCCGCGACACCCTCACCCTGTGGACGCAGGTCGTGGGAAAGATCTGCATCGCCCGCACCCCGCTGGTCAACCACTGGTGGAACGCCGCGCTCCACCTCACCGCCCGCGGCCTCACCACGTCCCTGATCCCCGACGCGTCCGGCCGCTGCTTCAGCGTCGACTTCGACTTCCACACCGACCGGCTCGACATCTCCGTCACGGACGGCACGGGCGGCGGCTTCCCCCTCACGTCCGTGCGGAACATCGCGGACTTCCACCGCCGCGTGATGACGTCCCTGGACGCCCTGGACCTGGCCACCCACATCTGGCCCGTCCCCGTCGAGCTTCCCGACGCGATCCCGTTCCCCGAGGACGACGTCCACCACGAGTACGACCCCGACCAGGCCCGCCGCTTCTGGCTGCTCCTCGTCCAGGCCCACCGCGTCTTCACCGAGTTCAGGTCCCGTTTCGTCGGCAAGGCCAGCCCCGTCCACCTCTTCTGGGGCGCCCTGGACCTGGCCACGACCCGCTTCTCCGGCCGCACGGCCCCTCCCTACCCGGGTGAGGTCCCCAACTGCGGCCCCCACGTCATGCTCGAGGCCTACTCCCACGAGGTCAGCAGCTGCGGCTACTGGCCCGGCGGCGACGGCGAAGGCGTCTTCTACTCCTACGCCTACCCCGAACCCCCCGGCTTCCGCGAAGCCCCCGTCACCCCGCCCGAAGCCCGCTACGACGAACCCCTGGGCGAGTTCGTCCTCCCCTACGAGACCGTCCGCACGTCTCCCGACCCGGACGCCGTCCTCCTCTCCTTCCTCCAATCCACCTACGAAGCCGCCGCCGACCTGGCCGCCTGGGACCGCCCCGCCCTGGAACGCCACCCCTGACCAGGCAAAACGGATTCAGGTGCGTCCTGAGAACAGGCCCCGCCCGTGCGTACGGGCCCTCGGCGTCACCAGATCCCCGCCCACCGGTACGGCTCCCACCGTACCGGTGGGCTTGATCATCTATGCCCTCGCGCATCGCATGGGAGAGCGCCATGAACAGCGGGTCTCGGCTCCGATGCGATCCTTCCCCGGCGGGTCAGGGGGAGGTCAAGGTCTGGAGGAGGCGGACGGCCTCCTTGGCGGGGCGGGAGGAGCGGGAGGACGGGGTCCAGGCGGCGAGGGCGGGCAGAGGGGCGCGGACGCGGTGGAGCTCGGCGGTGGTGGCGGCCAGGGAGAGGAAGGGGGCCAGGCCGGTGCGGGCGGGGGTGCCGGGCTCGGGGAGGAGGGCGGGGATCGCCTCGGCGAAGAGGGGCCAGAGGGGGGCGCCGGCGCGGACGGCGTCGGTCAGGGGCGGGAGCAGCCGGGTGAGGGGGAAGGCGTCGGCCTCCAGCAGGCGCGGGAGGAGACGGCCCAGGTCGGCGGCGGGGAGGGCGTCCTGGGCGGCGAAGGACAGGAGGGCGTCGACGGCTCCGGCGCGTCCAGAGGCCTTTTCGGAGCCCAGGCCGTGGAGGAGGACGGCGGCGGTGGCGGGGCCGGTGGGGCCGGTGGTGTCGGCCAGGGCCGGCAGGACGAGGCCGTGGTCGTAGGAGTCGTGGGTGCTGGAGGCGGTGTGGTCCAGCAGATGGGCGGCGACGAGTTCGCGGTGGGAGGGCAGCAGCGACGGCCACCAGGGGATCTGCGGGCTGTGGTAGCCGGTCCTGGTGTTCTCCTCAGGGGGCGGGGTGATGGTGCCGAGGAGGCGGGCCGAGCGCAAAGGGGAGTCGCAGGAGGATCCGGCGTGGAAGCGGGGGACCTCCACCCAGGTCGGGCCCGGACCCCAGGGGTACTGGCGGCTTTTGACCCCGACGAAGCCGTAGGCCAGGTCCGGGGCGTGGAAACCGCCCCGGGCCAGCCAGTCGCGGGCCTGGCCGGCGGCGGGGGAGGACAGCCGGTCCAGGCCGGGGATGCGGACGGTGCCGACGGGAAGGCGCAGCAGGGCCTGCTCGAGGTCGTAGGTTCCCGGCTCCTCCCCGGCCTCCTCCAGGAGGCGCAGGCGGGCGGCGAAGACGTCGGGGTCCACA
Source organism: Actinocorallia sp. B10E7 (assembly GCF_039871655.1). Classification (NCBI taxonomy): domain Bacteria; kingdom Bacillati; phylum Actinomycetota; class Actinomycetes; order Streptosporangiales; family Thermomonosporaceae; genus Actinocorallia; species Actinocorallia sp. B10E7. The sequence continues at coordinate 319,122 of NZ_JBDPLZ010000001.1, read as the reverse complement.
TGGCCGGTGGAGGAGGTGGGGGTGGCCAGAAGGACCGGAGCGCCGAGGTGGGCCGCGGCGTCGACGAAGCGCAGGTGCAGCAGGCGCGCGGGGGCGGGGAAGTCCTTGCCTCTCTGCTGGTGCTGGGAGAACACCCGCAAGCGGTGGTCGAGGCGGGCCGCGGCGTCGATGAAACGTCGGCGCGGCGGACGAGGGGAAACGGAAGAGTCACTGCCTTGCCGCTCGGCCTTCTTGCGGGCTCGGCGCATGCGGCGCAGAAAGCCCGCGTGCTGCTCCAGCAGGATGTGGACGAGGAGGGAGGGCCCGAAGAGATGGGAGACGTAGCTCTTGTGCAGCAGGTACGGCGCATCGGCGTGGACGTGCTGCTGAAGCTCCTCGACGATGGCGGGGCCCATGGTGACCAGGCCGGCCGTCAGGCGTTCCGTCTCCGCCCAGCCCATGTCGTGGTTCCGCAGGTGGAGCACGGTCTCCTCGAAGAGCTCGGCGGGTGAGGAGATCGGTCCGGGCAGGTCCGTCGGGACGGGCGCGTACAGGACGGGCGGGGCCTCGGGCTCAGCCGCCTCGACGGCGCCGAACGCCCCGGTGACCAGCGGCAGGAGCGTGCCGGGCAGGACGGCCGCCGCCGCCCGGACGGCCTCGGCGGTGAGCGGGTCCGCCTTCCCCGCGTACTTCACCGCGAGCTTCACCGCGCGTTCCCGCAGTTCGGGTCGCTCGTGGCCGAACAGGGTCGCGGCGAACCCGACGGCGGCGGCCTCGCCTCCCCGGGCGCGCGCCGTGCGGTCCAGCCAGACCAGCGCCGCCTTGACGAGCTTGGCCTCGGGCCGGAACAGCAGTGCCTCGACCGTCTCGGTGAAGAGGTCGCCGGGGAGGGGCGTCCGCCCGTCGACGGCCTTGACCCGGCCGAACGCGAGCTCCGCGACGGCGGGCGGCGCCGACGGCAGCAGCCGCACGTAGTCGCGGAGCCGGGCGGCGTCCTCCTCGACGGTCGGGGCCAGCGCGTGGTGCAGCCGGATGAACCAGGCGAGGTCCCGGGCCCGCCCGCCGCGCAGGAACCTCCGGATGCACCCGTCGAGCAACGCCTCCCTGCACACCGGCGACTTCGCCGCCGTACGCGCGCCGTCCGCCGCGCCCGCGGTGTTCGTCATGTCCGCCGCGTCTGTAGCGGCCGCCGCGAGGAGCTTGCCGATCCAGGAACCGGTGCGGCTCCACGTCCCGTTCTCCTCGGGCCGTTCGTCGGCGAGCCTGGCACCGGCTCCTTCGGCTTCGAAGACGAACGGCACGAGCGCGGGGAAGAACGGGTCCTGTTCGCGCGGGGCCGTGCGCCGCCAGATCAGCCAGCCGACGACGAAGGCGTCGTCCGTCGGAACCTCCCCGGCGGAGGCGAGCAGTTGCGCCGCGATCTCCCAGTTCAGCTCGCCCTCACCGTCCCAGGGGTCCATGTCGCGGAGACGCAGCTTCCCGGCCAGCCGACGCCCGACGTCGGCACGCCACGAGGCGGGCCGGTGGGAGGAGGCCTGCAGCACCGCCCGCTCCGCCCGGTGCTCGGACCGCCACACCCGCAGGTCCCGGCGGACGAGCCAGGAGGCAGCGGCGGCGGCGGGCAGACACGCCGCACCGGCGGCTTTCAACGCCACGCTCTGCCCGTCGTGAAAATCGCTCCGGGACCTGTCGCCGCGCGAGCGCACGTAAACGGGCAGTTCGCGGGCGACCTCTTTGCGTTCCGCGTCGTCGAGCGGCTCCAGCAGACCCAGGACCGCAGGGACGTCTCCGGCGGTGATCCGCTCGCTCAGCCCTTCCCAGACGGACATGTCAGTTCTCCTCGCGGGTGTGGATGCGGACGGCCAGGACGTGCTTGCAGGGCCCCCGTCCGCCCCGGTGCCCCGTCCACCAGGGGCAGGTGCAAGACCAGGTCTCCGACCGCACCTGGTACACGCCCGTGTCACCGGTCACCTGCGCCACCCCGGGGGAGACGATCCGGACGCCGTCCTGCTCGGCCAGCGCGCGGGCGGCGCGCAGCCGCGGGTTCATGGCGCTGACGCGGGCGGCGTCGTAGGGCAGCTCCCGGTGGAAGAACGCGGCTTCGGCGGTGTCGTAGCCGACCTTGCCGCCGGTGCCGAGCTGGGTGAGGGCCGCCCGGACCCGGGACGGGTCGAGCCCCGCCCGGACGGCGAGGTCTCCGGGTTCGAGCCGGGGCTCGAACGCCAGCAGCGCCGCGACGAGCTCGGCGTCGGCCTCCGTCTCGTCCTCGGCGAGCGCGTCCAGCACCGCGCCCTCCCCGGAGAAGCCCCGGTTGAGCTCGGGCGAGAGCGTGAGGACGTACCGCATCCCCGGAAGCTCCAGCTCCCACGCGCTCGCCACCGGCGGCGACCCGGCGGCGACGGCGGGCCCGTAGACCCTCAGCCCTTTGGCGAAGCGCAGCAGCGGCGCGAGGGTGGCGAGCCGTTCGGGCCCGGAGAGGCAGACGCCGCCGGGCATCGGCCGGGCCGAGATCCGCAGCCCCCGTCCGGCGGGCTGGGCCCACAGGGTGCGGCCCCGCCGAGGCAGCCCCCGCACGAACCGCACGGCCTCCGCGGCGGGCAGTTCGGCCCGCAGGTCGAATCCGGACGCGATGGCCTGCACCTCGGCGAAGGACCGCAGCCACCGCTCCGGCAACGGCACCTTCTTCTCGACGGTCGAGCCCTCCAGCGTGGTGACGACGAGTTCGTCCTCCCCGACGGCCAGGTGCATCGGCTCGGATCCGCCGACCCGGGCGAGCGCCTCCCGCAGCGGCCCGTTGACGTCGACGTTCGTGGTGCCGAGCGACGTCACCTCGCCGTCGAGCGCCTCGGAGAGCACATCGAGCCGGGCGTAGACGCCGGCGCAGGCCGAGAAGGACTCCATGCGCAGCCTGTCGCCGTTGCAGGTGACCACCGGGTCCCGGAAGCCGGTGGGCCGCGGCTGGAAGTACCGCGTCTGCGCCACGTCCGCGAGGGCGAGCAGCCCGGCCGCCCCCACGTCGCCCCGGGCGAGCAGCCCGCTGAAGAAGTGCGGGTGCGCCACCGCTCCCCGGCTGGTCACCCCGCCCGAGGTGGAGAGCCCCAGCCGTCCTTCCACCAGCCCTGAGGGAGCCGCATACGAATACGCCTGCGTCGTCATGCCAGGCAACGTAGATCACTCCACCGACAAAACGATCGGTTCGCCGGGGCGGGCGCCTGACGAGGGAGGAGGGCCGGACGGACCGGCCCTCCTCCCTCGTCACCTGATGGAAGGCGTGCGGGACGCGCGGGTCAGCGCCGGGTGTAGAGGAAGCCGACCTTGTCGACCGCGGCGCCGGAGCGTCCGTGGAAACCGGCGATCTGCCGGCCCGACGGCGCGGTGCGGGTGACGCAGTCGGAGGTGGTGGTGCCGCCCGCCAGCGTACGTCCGAGGTTGGTGGTGAACTTCGCGTAGAAGATCCGCGTCTTGCCGTTGTACTTCCCGCGGCACAGGTACGCCGTCGTCACGTATTCGCCTCCGCCCATGGTGAGCGACCGGGCGGTACCGCCGGTGCCGCCGTGGGACAGGACGGTGCCGTTCGCCAGAGTCGCCCCCACCTGGTCGACGCGCGAGCCGCTGCGCAGCGAGACCGTGCTGATCGCGGCCCCTTCGGGAACGGAGGGCAGGTCGGTGTAGTAGGAGCCGTGCGGCCCGCCGAACTGCTCGCTGAGCTGGAACGCGGAGTTCTGCGTCCAGGAGAAGCCGACGGAGATCGGGTAGTGGTCGGAGAGGGCGAGGCCGGTGCCGTCCTCCAGGAACGCGGCGTGGTCGTTGCTGTAGGAGGTCGCGTTCAGGGCGATGAGCTTGTTGCCCCGGTAGAGGACCTTGTCGACGACCTCGCAGGTGTCGGTGACGGCGTTCTCGTCACACGTCAGAGCGGGAGAGCCCTTGGCGGGGGCGACGCCTCCGCGCTCGTGCTGCACCCACGCGTCGGTGAGCCCGTTGGCGGCGGCGAACTCGGCGATCGTGTCGCCGGTGCGCGTGTAGCGGGTGTTGGTGTCACCCATGACGATCACCGCGTTGCCCGCGGAATGGGACTGGATGAACGCGGTGAGCTGGGAGAGGTTGGCCGCGCGGGCGGCCAGGTCGCCGCTCTCGCTTCCCGCGTCGGTGTGCAGGTTGTAGAGGTCGACGTAGGCGCCTTCGGCCAGCCGGACCCGCATGAAGGTGAACCCCTTGGGCGTCAGGCAGTCACCGGAGCCGAGCGAGCAGTCGTTCCACTTGACGCGCTCGAAGTCGTCGACGTCGAAGGGGCGGTCGGACAGGGTGTTCAGACCGCTGCCGATCCCGGCGCCACCGCTGGTGGCCGTCCGGTACGGGTGACCGTCCGCCGCGTAGAGGTACGCGTGGTAATTGAAGTCTTCCTGCACGTTGACGATGGAGTACGGTCCCAGGCGCTCACCGATCGCGGTGGTGCTGCTCTTGCGGTCGGTCGACGCGCTGGACAGGATCTCCGGAAGCCCCGCCACGTTGTAGGTGAGGGCTTTGAACGTCCCCCCGACCGCCGCCGACGCGGGCGCGGCGACGCCGAAACCGGTGAGGCAGGCCAGAAGGAGCATGAGGGCGAACGCGGCGGGACGCCGCTTGCGGGGGCTCATGCTCACATCGGAATATATGTGAAACTCTTTCGCAAGAGCCCCCGGCCGACCTTCGTGATCCCTTCACCGCCTGGACGTCGATGGCCGGACGCGGTCAGATGAGGAAGACCTCCAGGGTGCGGGGGCCGTGGACGCCTTCCACGCGGGACAGTTCGATGTCGCTGGTGGCGGACGGGCCGGAGACGAAGGTGAGGGGGCGGGTCACGTCGAGCCGGGCGAGGGCGCCGGGCACGTCGGCGGCGATGCGGTCGGCGGGGACGACGACCAGGTGGTGGTCGGGCACCAGGGTGAGGGCGCGGCGGCCCTGGCCGTGCCCGTGGTCGAGCACGAGCGTGCCGGTCTCGGCGATCGCGACGGCGCAGCCGGTGATCACTCCGGCGACTTCGGTCAGGTCGGCGTCCTCGGCGGCGCGGCGGTCGGGTCCGATCCGGCTCACCCATGCGGCGGGCAGGCCGTCCGGGATGACGTACTCGCCCTCGCGCAGGGACCTGGCCAGGACGCGCGGCAGCTCGCCTTCCGGGACGACGTGGACGACGGCCCGGTAGTCGGCGACGCGCTCGGCGAGCAACTCGACGAGGTCGGCGTCGGGGTGGTGCTGCGTCAGATAGCCGCGCCGGATCGCCGCGTACTCGGCGGACGGGTCGCCGCCGGGCGGGCCGGGCGGGCCGAGCCGGGCGAGGATGGCCTCACGTGCTGTCGTCATGGGTGCTCCTCCACCAGGCACGGAAGGACTGGACGGGCGGGACGGGCAGGTCGCGGGTGTCGGCCCACGCCCGGGGAAAACGAACATGCCGGACGAACCGGCGGCCCGCCGAGGCGGCGCGTTGCGCGGCCCTCAGCCGGGTGGGCGAACGCAGCGTCCAGCCGGCGGCGCCCATCACGGCCCGCTCGACGGGCTTCTTGGCGGCCTTGGCCCGCAGGTGAACCAGCACCTCGGGAATGTCGATCGCGACGGGGCACACCTCGTAGCACGCCCCGCACAGCGAGGAGGCGAACGGCAGCGAGGCGTCGATCTCGGAGCCGATGCCCCGCAGCTGCGGCGAGAGGATCGCCCCGATCGGCCCCGGGTAGGGGGAGCCGTAGGCGTGGCCGCCCGCCCGCGCGTACACGGGGCAGACGTTCAGGCAGGCCGAGCACCGGATGCAGCGCAGCGCCTGCCGTCCCACCTCGTCGTCGCGGACGCGCGTGCGCCCGTTGTCGAGCAGGATCAGGTGGAAGTTCCGCGGCCCGTCCCCGGGATGCACGCCCGTCCACGCGGACGTGTAGGGGTTCATCCGCTCGGCCGTGGACGACCGGGGCAGCACCTGCAGGAAGACCTCCAGGTCCCGCGCGGTCGGCACGACCTTCTCGATGCCCATCACGGTGATGAGGGTCTCGGGCAGCGTCAGGCACATCCGCCCGTTGCCCTCGGACTCCACGACCAGGACGGTGCCGGTCTCGGCGACCGCGAAGTTGGCGCCGGAGACGGCGACCTTGGCCGACAGGAACTTCGCCCGCAGGTGGCGCCGCGCCGCCTCGGCCAGCGCCGCCGGGTCGTCGGTCAGGTCTGCGGGCGCCGAGGGCATCTCCCGCAGGAAGATCTCCCGGATCTCCGCCCGGTTCCGGTGGATCGCCGGGACCAGGATGTGGGAGGGCCGGTCGTGCCCGAGCTGGACGATGAGCTCGGCCAGGTCGGTCTCGTAGGCGGTGATCCCCTCCTCCTCCAGCGCCTCGTTGAGCCCGATCTCCTGGGTGGCCATCGACTTGACCTTGACGACCTCGTTCTCGCCGGTCTCCTTCACCAGCCGCGTCACCAGCGCGTCGGCCTCGGCGGCGTCGCGCGCCCAGTGCACGGTCCCGCCCGCCGCGGTGACCTTCTCCTCCAGCTGCCGCAGGTAGTGCCCGAGGTGGGCGAGGGTGTGGTCCTTGATCTGCCTGGCGGACTCGCGCAGTTCGAGCCAGTCGTCGAGTTCCGCGACGGCCTTGGCGCGCCGGTCGCGGATCGTGCCGGTGGCGTGGGCGAGGTTGCCGCGCAGCCGGGTGTCGGCCACGGCCGACCGGGCAGCCTCGGGGAAGGAGGGCATGCCCAGGTATGTCGGCATCGTCATGCTCGTTCTCCCGTCAGCCCGTGCTCGCGAGGATCTCGGCGAGGTGCATCACCCGCACGCCCGAGCGCTGCCGCGACAGGGCGCCGCCGAGGTGCGTCAGGCAGGAGTTGTCGGCCGCGCACAGCACCTCGGCCCCGGTCTGCTTGACGCGGGCGACCTTGTCGGCGCACATCGCGGCCGAGACGTCGGAGTTCTTCAACGCGAACGTCCCGCCGAACCCGCAGCACTCGGTGGCATCGGGCAGGTCGACCAGGTCGATGCCGCGCACCTCGCGCAGCAGCCGCAGCGGCCGGTCGCCGATCTTCAGCATGCGCAGCGAGTGGCAGGTCGGGTGGTAGGTGACCCGGTGAGGGAAGGACGCCCCGACGTCGGTGACGCCCAGCACGTCCACCAGCAGTTCCGACAGCTCGTAGACGCGAGGAGCCAGTTCCTCGGCGCGACGGGCGAGCCCGGGACGCCCCTGGCGGGCGGCGAGCTTGGCGTGCCAGTCGCGGACCATGGCCGCGCACGACCCGGACGGGGCGACGACGGCCTCGTAGCCGGAGAACGTGCGGGTGAACGACTCCACCATCGGCAGGGCCTGCTCGGGGTAGCCGGTGTTGAGGTGCATCTGCCCGCAGCACGTCTGCGCCTCGGGGAAGACCACCTCGTGGCCGAGCCGCTCCAGCAGGGAGACGACCGCCCTGCCCGTCCCGGGGAACAGGGTGTCGTTGACGCAGGTGACGAAAAGCGCGATCTTCACAGTGCCGTCGACTCCCTGATGACGAGTTCCGGCTGGAACATTACCCGCGGAGCCGCCGGACGGCCTCCTGCCCGGCGCGGCTCCGGTTCGAGTGCGGCAGGGTGAGCGACACCGAACCGGTGCGGCCCGCGGACCGTCCCAGGAAGGCGGGGGCGGATCCCGCATCGAAGGCACCACTCCTCCTCCCGGACCGTCCGCAACTCGCTGGAGAGAGCATGACCGACCCCGACACGCTCGTCATCGGAGCCACCGGACGCATCGGGCGTCGGCTGGTGCCCGAGCTCACCCGGCAGGGCCGCCACGTCGCCGTCCTCATCCGCAGGGCCGGCGAACCCACCGGTTACCACCCCTCCCGCGAGGCGGAATACAGGGAGTATGTCGACGGGTCGGGCGGAGACGCGGAGCGGCTCACCGTCCTGGACGGCGACCTTACCCTTCCCGGGCTCGGGCTGCCCGCCGGGCTCGATACCGTCCGCGACGTCTACAACCTCGGGGCGCTCTCCGGCTTCGACGCCGACCGGGAAGAGGCGTACCGGGTCAACGTCGGGGGAGCGCTCGCAGCGGTGCGCTGGACGGCCGGGCTGCCCCGGGCACGGCGGCTCGTGCACGTCGGTGACCTCCGGGTGCCGCCCGTGGACGGGCATCTCGGCGTGGCGGGGACGGACCTTCCCGGCCGCGGGCTCGACCCGTACGAAGCCGACAAGATCGCGGCGGACAGGGCCGTCAGGGAGGAAGCGTGCGCCCTCGGTGTTCCGTACAACGCGGTCAATCCCGCCACCGTCATCAGCGACGACTTCCAAGGATTCGGGATTGGGGACAGGTTCCGGGGATCCGATCTGGACGGCCTGGTACACGCCTTGAACTCGGGATGGCTGCGCGCACTGCCCGGCGACCGCGACACCCGGATACCCCTGGTCTGCGCCGGGCACCTGGCGCGCTTCCTGGCGGCGGTGCCCGAGCACGCCGCGCCGGGGGAGGCGTTCTGGGTGCTGGACGACGCCACGCCGCCGCTGCACGACCTGCTGCGGCTGATCGCCGGCCACCTCGGGGTGCGCGCGCCCCGGTGGCACGTGCCGGCGGGCCTGCTGCACCGCCTGCCCCGCCGGTTCGCCGAGTTCCCCCGGATCCCCCCGGAGGTGCCGGGCCTCCTGTCGTCCGGCCGCCACCCGACCGGCTCGGCCCGCAGACTGGAGGCCGCGGCCGGCCTGCGAATGCCGGACTTCGACCACGCCCTCCGATCCTGGATCGACCGCCTCATGCCGCCCGGACGCCCTCCTCTGCCGGGCCCCGTCTCCTGCCTGTGCGGGCTGCACCAGGAGCTGAAGACCTGAGCGGAGGTCACCAGGCCTGCCGGGCGGTCGGCGTCTGGGACTCCGATGATGGAAGGGTCCTTCCTACCCGGTGACGCCGCCACCAGGGCCCGACCGCGCGGCTTCGGGGGCTAACCGAAGTCGGCTTCGGGCTCTTCGGCGCGGTGGGATGAGGCCAGGTCCCAGGCGGTGACCATGACGAGCACCAGCAGCGCCGCGAACGCCAGCAGGATCGGGGACAGCAGCGGGTACACGAAGGCCAGCGCGGCCAGCAGCCCCAGAGCCGTCAGCCTCGGGCGGGACCAGCGGCCGAAGACCGTCCGGGTGAACAACAGGTGCCCGGCGAGGAAGAGGCCCGCGCCGCCCAGGACGGCCGCGGCCGTCCCCGCCGTGGTGTGGCCGGTGGGGTGGGCGATGACGAGCTCGTCGGCGACCGCGGCGACGATGATCCCGGCGACCATCGGGAGGTGCCCGTAGGTGTAGGCGTTGCGGCCGATCCGGCCGGGGTCGGGGCAGGCGGCGATCGCCTCGGCGGAGGCCTCCGCCGTCTGGTGGAAGTAGATCCACCAGAAGGCCACGGAGGAGAGGAAGGCCAGGGCGAAGGCCGCGGTCTCCGCGCCGCCGGGGTGCTCGGCGTAGGTCACTCCGGTGAGCAGCACCGACTCGCCGAGCGCGATGATGATGAAGAGCTGGCACCGTTCGGCCATGTGGGCGCCGTCGATCGACGACCAGTCGGAGGTGGTGGAGCGGCCGAGGCCGGGGACGAAGTACCCGCTGGGCGGCCCGGCGAGGTCGATGAGGGCCGCGAGGACCCACAGCACCACGAGGGAGGTGCCGCCGAGGGCGCCGCCGGCGATCCACAGCGCGCAGGACGGCGCGAACCAGCAGAGGATCCGCTGGAAGGTGGGTCCGAGCGGAGTTCCGCGGGTGACCCAGACCCCGTAGAGGGTGCGGCCGACCTGGACGGCGGTGTAGGCGAGCGCGAACCACAGGGCCCGCTCCTCGAACGCCTCGGGAATGGCCGTCGCCATGAGCAGACTCGCCAGCATCACCCCCGTCAGCACCATGCGGAAGACCGGATGGTCGGGATCGAACCAGTTCGTGGCCCAGGTGGTGTACATCCAGCACCACCAGACCGCCAGCAGCAGCAGCCCGGTCTGCAGGGCGTTTCCCGGCGTCAGCTCTCCCAGGAGGCGATGGGACAGCTGGGTGATGGCGAACACGAAGACGAGGTCGAAGAACAGCTCGAAGAACGAGACCTTCGTCGAGTCGGCGACCGCGCGATGACGCAAGGGGGACGGCATTCCCTCAACCTAACGGGTCGCCGGAGATCGCTCATCTGCTCGAAGACCGCGCCGACACCCGCCGGACTTCGTCCTCATCGTCAAGGCTTGTCGTAGACGGTGACGGGGATGCCCCTGGCCGTGAGCTCGGCGGTGACGAGGGGCTCGACGCGCTCCCAGCGGCCGCCTGCCAGGCCGCAGCCGATACGGGGCATGTGGACGCTCGCCTCGAGCCGGACGGCTTGGGCGGCGAGGCCGTGCAGGCATCGGCGTACGGCGTCGTAGCGGATGGGCGGTCCGGAGCTCCGGCTCGTTCTGACGCCGTGCTGGCCGACCATGTTGGCGACCCAGATGTCGGCGCGGACCTGGACGACCTGGACCGCGCCCAGCCCGAAGTCGTTGCGGGCGCGTTCGCGGTGCCAGCGCCGGTAGGCCGCCTCGGGCTCCGGCCAGTGCCGAGAGACCGCCAGGACGAATCCCTTTCCCCAACCGCCCCGGTCGTTGCAGACATGCGCGATGACCTTCGGCCCCTTGGCCTGCGGACAGGTCGCGTCGCCTTCCACATACCGGATCTGCGCCATGATCGCCACGATAGCCCGGCATACCGACAGAACTCTCGGCGGAAGAGCTGAGGCGGTCCATCAGCCGCTGGAGGTTCGATCGGCCGGCGGCTAAAGGCGGAGGGAGCGGCCCAGGTCCGTCAGGTATCGGGCGAGCGCGACGCGGTGGGCGAAGAACTCGCGCAGAGCGTCGTCCGGTTCGTCGGTGAGGAGCTGGATCGGGACGGCGGTCCACAGACTGCGGATGATCAGCGCGCCGATGTGGCCGTCGTGTCTCATGACGCCGCCGTAGCCGTCGGTGATGGCCTCGTGGACGGCGGGGAGCTCCTCGACCGGCATCGTTCCGTCGTGGGCTCTGCCGATGAGCAGTTGGCCGAGGTCGAAGCCGACGGCGGCGGGGGAGTTCCAGCCCCAGTCGACCGCGACGAACTCGGCCGAGCCGTCGGCGGGGACCAGCAGGTTGTGGGGGCTCGCGTCGCCGTGGACGCCCGTGTGCGGAAGCCGGTCCTGGGCGTCCAGGAGCACGTCGAGGCGGTCCGCGAGGAAGGCGATGTCCTCCCTGAGCCGGCCGTCCGCGTGCGGGGCGACGAGCGGGTGCCGCCAGACCGCGTCGTCCATCAGCGGCGGCAGCATCACCTGCCGGACGACGGTCGAGGCGAACACGCGCAGCGACGTGTTCGGGCCGCCCGCCGGACGCATCGCGGCCAGCTCGCCCAGCAGACGTGCGGCGCGGTGGTACCGGTCCAGATCCCAGCCGTCCGGCGCCTGCCGGACGTCCTCCAGCCACATGACGAGCCGGTCGTCGTCCAGAGCGTCCAGGCGGTAGAGCCGAGGCACGCGCATGCCGTCCGGCAGCGGCTCGCCGGCCAGGTAGGCGTCGGCGTCCGTCCGCCACGGGAAGAACTCGCCGATCAGCGGCCGCGTGTGCTCGGGGAACCGGCAGAGTCCCTCCCAACCGCGGAGCGACCGGATGGACTTGACGAAGAACGACCAGCTCGCCCCCGCGGTCGTCGTCCCGCGCACGCGGTGCAGGCCGACCGTCGAGAGCGCGTTCGAGACGCATTCGACGGGCTCGACGTGCTGCTCGGCGATCTCGGCGGCGGGATCGCCGAGCGCCTTCCTGACCAGGTCGGTGAGGTCGTCATCCATGGTCCGAGCATGCCGACGGCGCATACGCCTCGCATGAGTATGGGTTACTCGAATATCTTCGCGGTATGTCTGGGCCCTGGCCTTTCGCCGGACGCGCGGCGCAGCTCGCGGAGCTCGGGTCGGCGCGGGAGGGGGCCGTGGTGCTCGGGCCGGCGGGCGCGGGCAAGAGCCGGCTCGTCGCCGAGGCGGTCCTCGGTCGGCGGGGCGTCGCCTGGGTCAGAGCCACGAAGGCCGCGGCCGAACTGCCGCTGGGCGCCTTCGCGCATCTGCTCCCGGCCTCGCCTCCGGCCGCCAACCTGCTGAAGTGGGCTGCGGACTCCATCGAGGCCGAGGTCCTCGTGGTGGACGACGCGCACGCCCTCGATCCCGTGTCGGCCGCGCTCGTGCACTTCCTGGCCGTCCACGCCCGGGTCCGGCTGCTCGTCACGGTGCGCAGCGGGGAACGGCCGCCCGACACCATAGTGGCGCTCTGGAAGGACGATCTGCTGCCGCGGCTGCCCCTGGAGGCCCTGAGCCTGGACGACACGGCCGAGGTGCTGGCGGGTGCGCTGGACGGCCGGGTGGAGTCCGGGTCGCTCGCCCGGCTCTGGCACACCAGCCGGGGCAACCCACTCTACCTGCGTGAACTCGTGCTCTCCGGCGTCCTGCGGGACGTCGGCGGCCTGTGGCTCTGGCACGGTCCGCTCGCCATGAGCACGACGATGCGGGAGACGATCGCCGCCCGGATCGGCGATCTCACCTCCGCGGAACGCTCCGCGCTGGAGTTCCTGGCCCACGGCGAGCCCCTCGGAGCCGAGCTGATGGCCTCGCTGGGTTCCGGACCGGCCGTCGAAGGACTGGAGGAGCGGCACCTGGTGACCGTCCAGGCCGACGGGCGCAGGCTTCAGGTCCGGCTGGCCCACCCGCTGTACGGGGAGGTCGTCAGGTCCTCCTGCGGCGTCCTTCACACCCGGACGATCCTGCGTTCGCTGGCCGACGCCGTGGCGGCCTCGGGGCTCCGGCGGAGGGAGGACGTCCTGCGCGTGGCCGTGTGGCGGCTCGACGCGGGGGACGGCGCCGACCCGTCCCTGCTTCTGCAGGCTTGCGGTCACGCCCGCGCGGTGCGGGACCTGCCGCTCGCGGAAAGGCTGGCACGGGCCGCGGGAGATTCGGGGAGGGCATGGCTGGCGCTCGCCAGCGCGCTCCATCTTCAGGACCGCTACGCCGAGGCCGAGGAGTTCTTCGCCAGAGCCTGGTCCGCCCCGCTGGATCCGGTGAGCCGGATGGAGTGCGCGGCGATGCGGACCCTCAACCTGTTCTGGGGTCTGGGGCGTTACGATCACTCGGTCGTCGAGGAGGCGCTGCGACAGGCGTCCTCGCCCGACCAACGTCAGATCCTGCGGGCTTTCGCGGCCACCGTCCGGTTCGGTACCGGTGACTTCGACGCGGCCGTCGCGGAGGTGGAATCGGCCCGGCGGACGGCGTCCTTCGGGCGAGCGGCCCGAGGTTCGCTGCTCGTGCTGGAGACGCAGGTGCGCGCGGCCGCCGGAGAGACCGCCCGGGCGCTGCGATGTGCCACCGAAGCCCTGGAGATGGTCGCCGGCGAACCGCAGGCGAAGCCGAGCATCACCGCGGTCCTCCTCGACACCGCCGCACTGAGCGCCGCGATGTCCGGGGACCTCGACCGGGCGGACGGCCTCGCCGCGCGGTTCGGCGAGGACGACGAGATCGGCGCGTGGAACAGGGCCGCGCTGCAGGCGAGTGCGAGGAAGAGCCAGCTGCTGCGGTTGCGGGGCCGCCTGCGCGATGCGTTGGAAGTCGGCGAAGAGTCGATGTTCCGGCTGCCTCCCTTGCGGACCTTCCATGCCGGTCCCTGCCTGGGGGAGATCGCCCACGCGCACGCGTTGCGTGGTGACGTCGAGGCCGCTGAGGCCGCCATCGGGCGGGCGCGGGAACTGATGTTGCCGGTCGGGCCGGTGACCGATCTGCCGGTGGGGTTCGCGCAGGTCTGGACCATGGCGGCGCGCGGGGACCTGGACGGCGCGGTCGCCCGCGCGCTGGAGATCGGCGAGACGCCCTACCTGACGTTCGCGCTCTTCGCACTCCATGACGTCGTCCGGCTCGGGCGGCCCGAGCTCGTCGCGGACCGTCTGGCGTCCCTGCGGGTCGACGGCGTCCTGGCACCGCTGTTCGCCCGCCACGCGGCCGCCCGCACCGGATCCGAGCTGCTGGAGGTCTCTGCGTCCTTCGCCGGACTGGGATTCACGCTGTACGCCGCGGAGTCCGCCGCCCAGGCAGCGGCCCGCCACCTGGAGGCGGGCGAACCCCAGAAGGCCACCGCCGCGGAGACCCGCGCCTGGGCGCTCGCCCAGCGCTGCCAGGGCGCCGGCACTCCGGCCCTGGTCGGCCTGTCCCTGCCCCGGCTCACCCCGCGCCAACTGGAGATCGCCACGCTCGCGGGGCAGCACCTCACTAACCGGGAAATAGCGTCTCGTCTTCACGTCTCGGTGCGAACCGTCGCCAACACGCTCTACGCCGTCTACCAGAAGACAGGCGTCACGGACCGTACGGCCCTCGCCGAGATCCTCCGGTCACTCAGGAGCTGACGGCCGTATACCGGTCCTTCGCCGCGGACCTCCTTCTCCGGCTCATCGGAAGATCCGAGTAAGGGCTACTCATGCGCTGACGGGCGCGCCACCGGACGATGCGTTCAGTACGTGAAAGCCGCCGGGAGGAGACCGTAATGGCACAGACGCGACCCCAGTCTCGGGGGAGTTCGATGTCGCGAGTACTGCGCGCGCAATTCATCGAGGCGGTCATCGGCCTCGTCATCACCACCCTGCTCTCGAGCCTGGGAGATGCGGCGACCCTTCTGGGCCTCACCGGCACCGGCCTGGTCATGGCGCTGACGGCGTTCATGACGGAATCGGGCGGGGCCGTCCTGGCGGTCCTGGCGCTGCTCTTCCCCTTCCTGTCCGCGGAGGCGCTGGAGAGGTCCCTCGGAAGACCGCTGGCGGCGATCGTCAACAACGAGTCCGGGAACGGCGAAACGACCCTCACGCAGATCTACGACAAGTACAAAGGCGACAAAGAAGGAAATCCGCCCTCTGTGAAGGTTCCTCCCACGATCGATCAGGAGGCGCGCGCCTCGGTGCACCCGGCCTCGCTCACCCTGGACTGCTTCGGCAAGGACTGCCGACGTGAGGTGACCGTCCAGAGCACCGGAACCTCGAAACTCCGGCTCTCCTGGAGCGAGTTCACCGGTCCCGGCCGCGCGGCCTGGCACTACAGCGACGACTGCGAGAAAGAGAACATCGATCCCGGCGATTCCTGCACCTTCCGCGTCTGGGCGGACGAGACCGCATACCCCGACGCCCGGCTCGTCATCCACGACAACACTCCGAACCCCGCCTCCCAGGTGGCCTTGACCGTCGGCGGGTCGACCCCGCCGCCCGAGGAACAGGGCACCCTCGTCGCACAAGGCTCAACCGGCATCAACCCCGCCACCTGCGACGCCCTCGACGGCTCGGTCACCGTCCTGGCCTCCAACGGGCCGGTCGAATGGAACGCGGCCTCCGACGACGGGGCCGGAGACGTGGCCATCTCGCCCCCGTCAGGCTCGATCCCTTCCGGGCAGACCCAGACCATCTCCGTCCGGGGCTCCCACCCCGGCCCCGGATTCACGTTCACCGTCTCGAACATCCACAGCAGCGTCGGTTTCCAGGTCATCTGCTGACCTCGAGCGGAACCGCCGACCGCGGTTCTGCTTCCGGAGCTCGACGATTCCGCCGCGGGCGAGGTGGTCACCGCCGGCATCGGCTGCTCTCCCGGGGGACGGCCCGGCTGCGGACAGGGGTCGGGTGGAGGTCGTTGTGCAGCCCTCGGCCGGGGCCGGGTAACGGCGGTGAGGCGGGCCTCGCGGTGGGACGCCGGGCCCGGAGAGAGCCTTCACAGGTCGGGTGTGCACCTCCTTGGCCGGTATCTACGGTTCTGGCTCTGTTGAGTTGAGGCGGGTCGGAGGCACCGTGGCGGGGGAGTCGGCGTCGCGGCCGGTCCATTCGGCGGCGAGGCCGCGGTAGTAGCCGCTGGAGGCCACCAGGTCGTGATGGGTGCCGGACGCGCTGACGACGCCCTGGTCGAGCACGATGACCTGGGCGGCGGTGCGGATGGTGGTGAAACGGTGCGCGATGACGATGAGCGCGCACTCGGCCGCCACCTGGTCGATCGTGCGGCGCAGCGCCGCCTCGTTCTCGGCGTCCAGATGGGCGGTCGGTTCGTCGAGGAGCAGCAGGCGGGGCCGGGCCAGAAGGGTCCGGGCGATCGCGACCCGCTGGCGTTCGCCGCCGGACAACGCCGCACCCCGCTCGCCCACCGGGGTGTCCAGTCCCAGCGGCAGCCGGGTGACGAGCTCCCCGAGACCGGCCAGTTCGATCACCCGCTCGACTTCGGCTCCGCTCGCCTCCGGGGCGGCATAGGTGAGGTTCTCCAGGAGCGTGCCGTGCAGGACCGGGCAGTCCTGGTCGACCAGGCCGATCCCGGACCGGTGGACGGTCCGGTCCAGCCGGCGCAGATCGGCCCCGTCGGCCAGGATCCGGCCGCGGTCGGGGTCGTAGAAGCGCTCGATCAGCGCGAACACCGTCGACTTCCCGGCTCCGGACGGCCCGATCAGCGCGAGATGGCCGCGCCGGGGCACCCGGAAGGACACCCCGCGCAGCACCGGCCGCCCCGGTTCGTAGCCGAACCACACGTCGTGGAACTCCAGCACCGCCGAGCCCTCGCGCGGCGTCGGCACCGCGGCACCGCTCTGTCTCGAAGTCTGGTCACAGGTGGATCGGTGGATGGGCCCGAAAAGGAATTCTGGCGTGGTTTACCGGACCCCGGAAAGAACTTTGGTGACTCTCTGCGTTCTGTCGGTCGCTCATGGCAGGATCCAGGTCATGCAGACCACCGCCGCCACCAAGCCGGGGCCGCCGGATACCCCCGGCGGTTCCGAGGGCGGTGTACGCCGGACGCGGGGTGCGAACAAGGCTGCGGCGTGGCGGTGGGACGGCCCGGTCTCGGTGGTCCGCCTGCCGCTGGCGGTGGACGAGCAGACCGCGGCGCGTCTGGAGTCGTTGTTCTTCGCGATGTTCTGCCTCAAGCGTGCGGTGCAGCGTGAGGCCCGCTCCCGGACGGAGGCGTTCTGGAAGGGCGCACGTCGCCGGGAGGCGGACGCGGCGGGCTGGCGGCGTGAGGTGGGCTTGACCCGCCCGGCGTTGGAGCGGGCCGCCTACGCTCATCTGGACGCCTCGGGCTGGCTGCGCCACCACGCCTCCAAGGCGCTGGCGCTGCACCAGGCCGACGAGGTGTGGACCGGGGTGGAGCGGCACCTGTTCCCCGACTCCTCCGGCAGGCGGGCCGGGTGCCCTCGGACGGGTTCGTGGTGGGAGTACACGCGCATCCCCGGCCGGGCCCGCTCGCACACGCAGGTGCGCAAGTGGGAGACGTTCCGACTGCACGGCAGCCTGCAGGGCCATCTGGGCGCCTGGCGCCATCCCGCCCTGCCCGCCCACGTGGCCACCCCGGCGCAGGCGGCGCGGCTGGCGCCGGGCACTCCGGTGCTGGCCCAGCCGCGCCGCATGCCCGCGCCCCGGCCTGCGGCCGGCCGCGGGGGCAAGAGTTCGTGGTGGGAGCACGACGGGCCGCTGACGGTGGTGTTCACCGGCGGACCCGACAGCAAGCGCGGCGAGATCGTGCTGCCGGTGCGGCTGCCGCAGGGCGCGGGCCGGTGGCGGTGGCTGCGGCACTTCCTGGACCGGCCCGAGCTGTGGCACAAGATCGATCTGGTGCGCAGGCCGCATCCGGCCGCTCCCGGAGGGTGGGTGTACGAGGCGCATCTGATGGTCTTGGACGGCGGCTACGCCTCCCCGGCCGCCCTCGAGCGCAGACGTCAAGCAGCTGCGGTGGGGCGGGTCGGCGGGGTGGACCTCAACGTCGGAAATCTGTCCGTCGTCTCCCTGCCCGCCATGCTGGAGCCCGGTGACGGGCGGATGCTGGCCGACCAGATCACCCTCACCGACCTGGAGCGCGCCGCCGTGCAGCGCCAGCGGCGCACCGCCCGCCGACGCGCCCGGGCGCTGGAGCGCTCCCGCCGCGCCAACAACAAGGCCCGCTACGAGCTCTCCCGCCGCCAGCGCAGACGCCAACAGCGCAGGCAGGCCGCCGGACTACCCGAACGGCACGTCGACCTGCCCAAGGGACCACGCCTGGCCGACGCGGCGGGCCGCCCCCTGACCTCCTACCGCAAGGACCGGACCACCGGCGCCTACCGGGCACTGCGCACCCGCACCCGCGCGGAGCAGGCCGGACGCACCGAGGCCAGGCGTGCTCGCGCCCGGCGGGTGGCGGAGCGGATCACCGCCGCCCACGGGGTGCGGCTGACGGTCGAGGACGGGCCGGTCAGCGCGTGGTTCCGGTTGTGGGGGCGGGCGTGCGCGGTGTTCACCCCCGGCATGTTGAAGGCGGCGCTGGCCGCCGAATGCGCCGCAGTCGGCGGGCGACTGGGGCGGGCGGCCACGTTCACCACCGCGCTGTCCCAGCACTGCCTGTGCGGGCACAGAACCCCCAAGACCCTCGCTGACCGGGTGCACCACTGCCCGTCCTGCGGGCTGAGGGCCGACCGGGACCTGGTCTCGGCCGCACTGGGCGCGTTCGTCACCTGGACCGATGCGGCCGACCCCCGCACGGCGTCGGTCGACTTCTCTTCTTCCCGGCACGCCCTGGGCGTGTTCGGGCTGGGGCTGCAAGGAGCCCTGGCCGAGTCAACCGCCACCCGCACCCGCCCCGCCCCAACAGGCGGGGAAGGGAGGCGAGGCGGCAGCCGCCCCGAAGGGGAGGCCTCTGCTCGGCCGCATCCGGAACGCCAGCGGCGCCGACCCCGGACCGGGACCCACCACGGATCCCGCCGGGCAGACGCCGCCGGGCACCGGACTGTCTCGACTTCGAGACAGGCCTTAGTTCTTGCTGGGGATCAGGCGGCGGTCGTTGCCGTGCCTGCCGAAGAAGCCGGTCGCCTTGTGGAAGGAACCGGCGGCCACTAGGAAGGGGGTCTCGTAATGCTTCATGATCTTCCTTTCCGGGAAGACGTGAAGGAAATTCCACACTTCTCCTGGGTCGTATCCGATGGTCCTTGACCAGTGCATTCGGTGGAGGTTGTAAAAGGAGTCTTGCAGGCCCGGGCGGCACCATCTAATTTTGGAATTTTCTCGATTCTCGTCACTCGGAAGATCGGATAGGGTGTTTAATTCGGAATTAAAGCGCATTTGGTCGTCAAAATTTGACCGCAGGATGAATCACCACGGCCGTCTAAACGCTCGTGGCGGTGACATTTGTTTGGCGTCTTCGCGGCCCGCGTCTGACCGGTGAAAGAAGATCTTGGCGGATGAGGAAAGCCCCGTCCTCGGAAGAAGACGGGGCTCGAAGGAAGGGGAACGAAGTCAGGCGGGCCGGGGAGCCTCGTCGGGGGCGGACTGTTCCTGGCGGGGGGCGTTGATGGCCGTCACGGTGATGACGAAGCCGGCCATGAAGAAGAGGGAGGCCACCAGGAAACCGGTGGTGTAGCCGTGGGTGAGGGCGTCGGCGGCCTTCCGGAGGAGGGGGAGGTCGCCCTGGGCGGCGGCCTTGAAGAAGGTCTCCGAGGCGTGGGGGAGCCGGTCGTCGGCGGCGGTGACGGCGACGGTGCTCAGGGTGGCGAGGCCGAGGGCGCCGCCGATCTGCTGGGAGGTGTTCAGCAGGGCCGAGGCGATGCCGGCCTCCTGGTCGCGGATCCCGCTGACGGCGCCCAAAGCCATCGGCAGGAAGCCGCTGCCCAGGCCGACGGAGGTGAGGAACATCGCGGGGACCACCTGGGTGAAGTAGCCGGAGCCGGGTTCCAGGGTGGAGAACCAGAACATGCCGCACGCGCCTATGACCAGGCCGGGCCCTGCGATCGCGCGCGGGGGGACGCGGGTGAGGAGCTTGGAGCCCACTCCCGTGGCGAGGCCCACGCCGACGCTGAAGGGCAGATAGGACAGGCCGGTCTTGAGCGGGCCGTAGCCGTGGATCTGCTGCATGTAGAGGGTGAGGAAGTAGAAGGTGGCGAACATGCCCGCGCCGATGCACATCATGGTGGCGTAGGACCCGGCGCGGTTGCGGTCGGCGAACAGGCGCAGCGGCATCATCGGGTGCGTGGTGCGGCTCTGGACGAGGAGGAACACGGCGAGCAGGACGAACGCGACTCCGAACGAGGCGAGGGTGGAGGTGTCCGTCCAGCCTTCGTCGCCGCCGCGGGTGATGCCGTAGACGAAGGCGAGGAGGCCGCCGGTGCCGGTGATGGCGCCGGGGATGTCCAGGCCGCCGGTGCTGCGTTCGCCTTCGGCCAGTACCTTCGTCCCGGCCAGCACGACGAGGCCGATGGGGACGTTGATGAACATGACCCAGCGCCAGTCCAGGTAGTTCGTCAGCGACCCGCCGAGCAGCAGGCCGATGATCGAGCCCATGCCCGACATGGCGGCGTACACGCCCATGGCCTTGTTGCGCGGCTTGCCTTCGGGGAAGTTGACGGTGATCAGCGACAGTGCGGTGGGTGCGGAGATCGCGGCGCCGACGCCTTGGAGGATGCGGGCGGCGATGAGCTGCATGTCGTTTTGGGCGAGGCCGCCCAGGAGTGAGGCGATGGTGAAGACGGCGAGGCCGATGCGGAACATGCGGCGGCGTCCGAAGATGTCGCCGGAGCGTCCGCCGAGCAGCAGTAGGCCGCCGAAGGCGAGCGCGTAGGAGTTCACGACCCAGGCCAGGCCGGAGGCGGACATGCCCAGGTCCGTCTGGATGCTCGGCAGCGCGATGTTGGTGATGGTGCTGTCCAAAGCGACCATCAGCTGAGCCGCCGCGATCACCACCAGCGCCAGTGCCGCGTGAGGGGGAGAGGGTGCTTCGTCCGACGTGTGGGACAGGCTTTTGGGGGATACGTCGGACATAGATGCTCCTGGGGGTCATGCCGAGTTTGATGGCACTCTACAAGCCGCCTCTCGTGCATCCCAGAGCCGGAACCCGAACTCGAGCAAGAGTCACATGATGTTTATGTCTGACTTCTGAAGTCCCCGCGTTCCTCCTCTCGGGGAGAGCAGACGGGCCCCCGCCCTCCGGGAAGGGAATGGGGACCCGTCGTTCGCCGCGCCTGCGATTCAGCGGCACCGCTTGAGGTGCGAATGGGTGAGGTTGGTGCTGTGGCTCAGGACGTATCCCTTGCGGCGCAGGTCGTCGTGCTTGACCCAGTAGTACCAGGCCCCGATGTCGGCGCTCCATCGCTTGCAGGTGGCGAGCGCGTCGCTGCCGTTGCCGTCGGTCCTGCCGAGGATCCTCCCGTCGACGGGGACCTTGCTCCACAGCGGCGCGTTCGCCGCGACACGGATGTCGTAGCTCGCCGCGGACGCCGGGGAGGCGGACAGGACGGTCCCGGCGGTCACCGCGCCGATGGCCGCCATCACGGCGGCTTTCTCCTTGAGCGTCTTCGTCAACGTGTTCCCTTTCGATGGATGAGACCCGGTCGAAGCGGTGAGGGGCGGTCGGCCGGATCATGATCGACTCGTGATGCAGGAGTGTGGCATGCGCCGAATTGGTGGTCAATTAAGGGGAAATGTATTTCTCCTTTCCTCTCGGCCGGGGAAATCGTGGCGGGGAAATCGTGGCGGGGAAAGCAGCCGAGTCCCCACCCCGGGGAAAGGGATGGGGACTCGGCTGAAGGAGACGGACGTCAGCCCATGTGGACGGCGGTGCCGTTGTCGGACTGCTCCTGGCGGGGGGTGTTGATGGCGGCGGCGGCGATGACGAGCGCCGCGACGAACAACGTCGAGGCCACGAGGAAGGCGCTGGTGTAGCCCTCGGTGAGAGCGTCGGACGCCTTCTGGAGCAGCGGCAGGTCGCCCGTGCCGATGGCCTTGAAGAAGCTCTCCGAGGCGTGGGGGAGTTCGTCGTTCGCCACCGTGGCGGAGATGGTGCTCAGCGCGGCCAGGCCGAGGGCGCCGCCGATCTGCTGGGTGGTGTTCAACAGGGCCGAGGCGATGCCGGCGTCCTGGTCCCGCACCCGGCTGACGGCGCAGAGGGTCATCGGGACGAAGCTGATGCCGAGGCCGACGGCGGTGATGAACATCGCCGGGAGGATGTGGGTGAGATACGGCGAACCGGGCTCCAGGGCGGAGAACCAGAACATGCCGAGCGCGGCGACCACCAGGCCGGGAGCGGCGATCACCCGGGGAGCGACGCGGGTGACGAGCTGGGAGCCCAGACCCGCGGAGAGACCCATGCCGAAGCTGAAGGGAAGGTACGCCAAGCCGGTCTTGATGGGGCTGTAGCCGTGGATCTGCTGGAGATAGAGGGTGAGGAAGTAGAAGGTGGCGAACATGCCCGCGCCGATGAACATCACGGTGGCGTAGGAGCCCGCGCGGCCGCGGTCGGCGAACAGGCGCAGCGGCATCATCGGGTGCGTGGTGCGGCTCTGGACGAGGAGGAACACGGCGAGCAGGACGAACGCGGCCCCGAACGAGGCGAGGGTGAAGGTGTCCGTCCAGCCGTGCTCACCACCGCGGGTGATGCCGTAGACCAGGGCGAGCAGACCGCCGGTGCCCGTGATGGCGCCGGGGATGTCCAGGCCGCCGGTGTTGCGTTCGCCTTCCGCGAGCACTCTCGTCCCGGCCAGCACGACGAGGCCGATGGGGACGTTGACGAACATCACCCAGCGCCAGTCCAGATAGTCCGTCAGCACGCCGCCCAGCAGCAGGCCGACGGTGGAGCCGATACCCGCCATCGCGGCGTACACGCCCATGGCCTTGTTGCGCGGCTTGCCTTCGGGGAAGTTGACGGTGATCAGGGACAACGCCGTCGGTGCGGAGATCGCGGCGCCGATTCCCTGGAGGATGCGGGCGGCGATGAGCTGCATGTCGTTTTGGGCGAGGCCGCCCAGGAGTGAGGCGATGGTGAAGACGGCGAGGCCGATGCGGAACATGCGGCGGCGTCCGAAGATGTCGCCGGAGCGTCCGCCGAGCAGGAGCAGGCCGCCGAAGGCGAGCGCGTAGGAGTTGACCACCCAGGCCAGGCCGGAGGCGGACATGCCCAGGTCCGTCTGGATGCTCGGCAGCGCGATGTTGGTGATGGTGCCGTCCAGGACGACCATCAGCTGAGCCGCCGCGATCACCACCAGCGCCAGGCCCGCATGGGATGACGCGGGTTTCTCACCCTCCTGTTCAGGACGGACTTTCAGCATGGTCTCGGACACGGGGGAACTCCTGAAGATCGGCACTCTGTTCGAAAGAAGGAACGTTACAAGGACTCTCGGACATTCACCGAACGGTTTTCGTCCCCGGCCGTCGAACAGGGAGGGGCGCCGACGGCGGCCGACGCCCCTCCGGGGGGTCAGTGCCGCCGACCGCCGAAACGGTGCAGCATGCCCCGGACCCGGGCCTGGGTGCGGGGGTCACGGGCGAGCTGCTCGGCGCGCATCCTGGCCTGCCGCCCCTGCGGGCTCGCCAGGAAACGCCGGATACGGGTGATGAGAGATGCCATGTCTTCCCCTTTGGCGACGACCGGATGGCGAAGGCGCACCCACTTGTTCAACGGGGCTTCTCCCCTTCCGGTTCCCTGCGGCGTGCGCGTCCGACGACGGCCTTGGCCGCGGTGTCGACGGCCAGCACGGCGGGGACCACCGTCAGAGCCATCAGCCAGCCGAGCGGGCTGGGCGGACCGCCGCCGAGGAGGTCCGCGACGGGCGGGACACCCAGGAACAGGGCGAGTACCAGCAGTTCGACGGCCAGGGCGCCGAGGAGAAGCGGGTTGCCGGGCCAGGACATGCGGCCGATCCAGCGGGTCTCGCTGCGGCAGGCCAGGGCCGTGGCGAGCTGGCCCAGGACGACGGTGGTGAAAGCGGTGCCGGAGGCGGTGAAGAGCAGGACCGCGGAAGGCTCCTGCCCCCACGTCCAGCCTCCGGCGAGCAGGACGGCGACGAAGGCCGCCATCTCGAACAGGGCCTCGGTGGGTCCGAGGACGCCGAAGACCCGGATCAGGACCGCCCGGTCGACGAGCCCGCGGGAGCGGACCTTGCCGCTCATGGTGTGCTTCCCGGGCGGTTCGGCGCCCAAGGCGAGCGCGGGCAGCAGGTCGGTGCCGATGTCGAGGGCGAGGATCTGCAGGACGCCCAGGGCCAGCGGGATGTTGCTCCCGGTGATCGCCCACGCGGCGAACGGCACGAGTTCGGCGACGTTGTCGGTGAGGTGGTAGGTCAGGAAGCGGCGGATGTTGGAGAAGGTGGCCCGGCCGAGTTCGACGGCGGCGACGATCGTGGAGAAGTGGTCGTCCAGGAGCACCAGGTCCGCCGCCTCACGGGCGACGTCGGTGCCGGACGCGCCCATCGCGACGCCGATGTCGGCCTGGCGGAGCGCCGGGCCGTCGTTGACGCCGTCACCCGTCATCGCGACGACATGGCCGCGTTTCTGCAGGGCGCGGGCGACACGGAGCTTGTCCTCGGGCGTGACGCGGGCGAGGACCACGCCGTCCTGCTCCAGGAGCGCGCCGAGTTCGTCATCGTCTCGGGGAAGGTCGGCTCCGAGGAGGACCGTCGGGTCGGGGCCGGCCAGCCCGACCGCGGTGGCCACGGCCCGCCCCGTCGCTGGGTGGTCGCCGGTCAGCATGGCCAGGCGGATCCCGGCGGCCCGGCAGGAGGCGATCGCCTCGGCGACGTCGTCGCGGGGCGGGTCGATGAGGCCGACCAGGCCCAGCAGGGTCAGGTCCTGTTCGGCGGTGTCGGCGTCCGGCGGAGGGGAGTCGCAGGGCTTCCACGCGACCGCCAGGACCCGTAGGCCCCGCGTGGTCATGTCGGCCAGCGCCGCCTCGGCGCCTTCGACGTCGTGGCAGCGGGGGAGCAGGGAGTCGGGCGCGCCCTTCACATGCAGCCCGGAAGGGGTGGCGACGGACATGCGGCGACGCCGGGGGTCGAACGGGAAGCGCGCCAGCAGCGGTTCAGGGGACAGGTCGGCTTTCACCCGCAAGGCGAGGGCGTGCAGGGCCGCCTCCATCGGATCTCCCGAAGGGTGCCATCCGCCGTTCCGTTGCACGACCCTGCCGCCCGAACACCGGTAGGCCGTGACGGCGAGCCCGCGTGCCTCGTCGACGGCCCCGGTGACGAGTCCTTCGGGGGAGTATCCGGCGCCTTGGACGTGCGCGGTACCCGACGGCGTCCACACTTCGACGACCGACATCTCGTTCCGGGTCAGCGTGCCGGTCTTGTCGGTGCAGATGAACGTCGTCGCCCCCAGCGTCTCGACCGAGTCGAGCCGCCGGACGAGCGCGTTGCGGTGCGCCATCTGCTGGGCGGCCCGCGACAGGGAGAGCGTCACGGTGGGCAGCAGGCCCTCGGGCACCAGCGCGACGGTCACGCCGACGGCGAGCAGGAACCCTTTGGACGGCTCCATGCCGAGGAGCAGCGCGATGCCGAAGAAGACCACGCCGATGGTGATGGCGATGACCGCGACGCTCGTGACGACCCGGCGCAACTGGAGCGACAAGGGCCCCGGGCGGCGCTCGGCCTGCCTGGTCAGCGCCGCGATGTCCGCCAGGCGGGTCCGTTCCCCCGTGGCGACGACGCGGGCTTCGGCCTCGCCTTCGGTGACGAACGTCCCCGCGTAGAGACCGTCCCCGGTGTCCCGCCGCACGGGCACGCTCTCCCCGGTGAGCATCGACTCGTCCACCGCGAGCCCGTGCGACTCGAGCAGCTTCAGATCGGCGCTGATCTTGTCACCGGCTTCCAGCAGCACGATGTCCCCGTGCACGAGCTCATCGGCGTCGATGACCTTCCGGGCGCCGTCCCGTCGCACGGTCACCCGCGTCGGCAGCAGATCCCGCAGCCGCCTCCCGGCCCTGTCCGCCCGGTACTCCTGGAAGAACGCGAACACGCCGTTGATGACCACGACGGCCACGATCGCGACGGCCAGCTCCGGCATGCCCCCCACGAAGGCCAGCCCGGCCGCCGCCCACAACAGCAGCGCGAAGAAATGCACCATCTGCTGCGCCAGCAGCAGCACCGGTGACGGAGGCCGCGGAGAGGGCAGCGTGTTAGGCCCTTCCACCCGCAACCTGCGCGCTGCTTCCACCGTACTGAGCGACTCGACCGCCATGCGTCCCTACGTTCCCCGATTCACACGGTTCGCGCAGGCTCTCCGAGTGTCTCCCGTCTCAAGCCCCTCCCGAGGGCCGCATACGGACGAGGCGGTGCTCACGACAGCTGTAGATCGTCAGCCCATGGCCGTCAGGAAACCAGCGAAGCGGGCCGGATGTTCTGGTTGATGTGGAAGACGTTCTCGGGGTCGTAGCGGGCCTTGACGCGGGCCAGGCGGTCGTAGTTGCCGAGGTAGGCGGCTCGGATGCGGTCCTGGCCTTCGCCGCTCATGAGGAAGTTGACGTAGGCGCCGCCGGCGGAGGTGGAATGGAGTTCGTTCCAGTAGGCGCGGGCCCATTGGGTGATGGCGGGGGCGTTGGCCGGGTCGGGGTCGATGCCGACGATGACGCCGGCCCAGCCGCCGTTGCGGTAGGCGAAGGCGGTGGCGTCGGAGGGGACGCGGCTGACGGCTCCGTCGATGGGGTAGAGATGCATGGTGGACAGGCTGGTGGGAAGCAGTTCGCCGTATTTGAGGTGGACGTCGATGGCGGCGTCGGAGATCTCCTCGAAGAAGTCGGCCTTCCAGTACCACTGCAGGCCCGCCGGGAGAAGGGCGTCGAACGCGCTCTGCAGGACGTCGAACGGCATGGGGTGCAGGCCCGTCAGTAGGGGCGAGCCGTAGGACCTGACCGGTTCGAGTACTTCGTCAGCCTGGTCGTGGGGGCCGGTGTAGCACCACATGATGAGGCAGACCTTGCGTCCCCACAGGGACTCGGGGAACGGCGGGGCGGGCGCGACGGTGGTCAGGCCGATCCAGCCGCTCAGGGTCTCGGGCAGGGACGGGAGCAGCTCCCGGTACCAGCGCATGACGTCGGGGGTGTCCTCCAGGGCGTACAGGACCGGGCCGCCGATGATCGTGCCGTGTTCGCCGATCTCGTGGCAGCGGAACAGGAACGACGTGACGACGCCGAAGTTCCCGCCGCCTCCGCGCAGAGCCCAGAAGAGGTCTTCGTGGGAGGTCGCGTCGGCGGTCACGAAGGAGCCGTCCGCGAGCACCACGTCGGCGGAGAGCAGGTTGTCGACGGAGAGGCCGAACCGCCGGGAGAGGTTGCCGATGCCGCCTCCGAGTGTCAGGCCGCCCACTCCGGTGGTCGAAACGAAGCCCGACGGGGTCGCCATGCCGAATTCGAGGGTCGCGTGATCGACGTCCCCCCACACGCATCCGCCGCCCACACGGACCGTTTGCTCGTCCGGTTCGACCGTGGTGTCGCACATGCGCGAGAGGTCGATGACCAGCGCGTCGTCCCATACGCCCAGGCCGCCGGCGTTGTGGCCGCCGCCGCGGACGGCGAGCTCGAGGTCGTGTGCCCGGCCGAAACGCACGCAGGTGACGACGTCGACGGCGTCCCGGCAGCGCGCGATCGCGGCGGGCCGCTTGTCGATCATCGCGTTGTAGACGGCGCGTGCCTGGTCGTAGCCGGGGTCCTCCGGCAGGATCAGTTCGCCGTGCAGGTCGGCGCCCAGCTCTTGGTACGGCGCGGTGGCCATGGTCTCCCCTTCCCGCGGTCCATCCCTTGGGGCATCCCCGGGCGTCCACCGCCTACGCCCAGAGAAACTGCATATATAGGTCTATTCCGGTTAAATAGGGGCAAGTGGGATGCCGTGTTCGGCGGGCTTCACAGATACCCCGGCCCGGTCGCCCGCCCGCGGAAAGCCCACCGTGTGAGCGCCTGAGCCCCGATGAGAAGGGGGAGGAGGGCGGTCACGAACACCGTCACCACCTTCAGCGTGGCGGGTTCGGCGAGCATCGCCTCCAGGTCGAGCCGGACCCCGGCGACCACCGTGACCGCCCCCAGCGCGAAGGTGCTCACCCAGTAGCGTCCCAGCCTGGCGGCGCGGTCCCGCAGGACGCCTGTGAGCCGCCGAGCGCAGAACCCCGCACCGTGAAAGGCGAACAGCAGGGTCAGGAACGGCGCGAGCAGCCGGTTGCCCAGCAGGGCGCCGAGGATCTGCCCCAGTGCCAGGGCGAACGTCCAGCTCCCCACGAAGATCATGCCGTCGCATCCGGCGGCCCAGCGGGGCGAGTCGACCCGGCTCCGCCACCACAGCCCGGCGTCCCGGACGATCCAGCCGGCGAGCAGGACGACGAACGCCGTCCGCTGCCCGAAGAACAGCTCGTGCTCCAGCCCCGGGAACGCCCCGACCAGGATCCCGGCCAGCGCCACCAGCCAGACCTCGTCCGCGAGGAAGAACGGCCCGAACGCGGCGATGACCGTCCGCCGCTCGGTCCGCGATCGGCCGAGCCACGGCAGCAGCATCCCGACGCCCGCATCACCTCCCGCGAGCGTCAGGGAACCGAAGGCGAAGAACGCGAGCAGCGCGATGGCGAGGATTTCCATGGCGGCGACCTCAGAACGTCGGGACGGGAAGGGGCACCGTCTCGGGCGCGGCGTCGGCGCCTTGGCCGGGCCCGCGCCGCGCCTGGCGGAACAGCAGCCAGAAGTTGACCGCGGCCAGCACGGCGAACAGTGAGACGAACGCGGCGAAGGACGCCTGGGCGGCCCCGGGGCCGAGCGGTGAGACGGCGTCCTCGGTGCGCAGCAGGCCCTGGACTGCCCAGGGCTGACGGCTGACCTCACGGAAGACCCAGCCGGAGATCATCGCGAGGTAGGGCAGGGGCAGCGCCGCCATCGTCAGGAAGAGGAAGACCCGGCCGAAACGCCCGGGACGGAAGACGAACTTCACCAGGAACGCCCAGGACAGGAAGAACATGAGGCTCCAACTGGTCGTCATGAGCGTCTCACCGCTCCGGGCCAGGGCGGACAGCTCCGGAGCCCGTTCGTTCTCCGGGACGAGGCCGAACTGGGTGCCGCCGAACGCCGCGGCCGGGAAGACCGCGAGGATCACGGTGAGCATGCCGATCCGCAGGGAACGCCGGAAGAACTCCGTCTCGGCGGTCTTGCGCCACAGGTGGTGGGCGCTGACGGCGGCCATGAACAGCCCCGCCGTCAGGAAGGCCGCGCAGACGACGTGTCCGAAGGCCAGCAGCGCCGTCGGATTGGTGAGGATCGCCGTGAAGTCGGTGAGCCGGGCGTGGCCGTCTTCCATCACGTAGCCGACGGGGTTCTTCAACCAGCCGTTGGCGACCAGGATGAAGAACGCCGACGCGTACGCCGTCAGCGCGACCACCCAGATCATCGCCAGATGCGCCCAGCGGGAGAAGCGGTCCCAGCCGAAGATCCACAGTCCGAGGAAGGTGGACTCGATGAAGAACGCCCCGATGGTCTCCAATGCGAGGGGGACGCCGAAGACCTCGCCCGTCAGCTTCAGCAGGCCCGTCCAGTTCATACCGAACTGGAACTCCATCACCAGTCCGGTGACGACGCCGACCGCGTAGTTGATCACATAGAGCCCGCCCCAGAAACGCACCATCCGGGCATGGAGCTCGTCGCGGGAGAAGGCCGCACGGGTCTGGAGCAGAGCCACCATCGTGACCAGACCCAGGGTCAACGCCACGAACAGGAAATGGATCCCGGCCGTCAAAGCGAACTGCAACCGGGCTGTGAACACCGGATCATCCATGCTGGAACCCTCCTCTCAGAAGGGTTCCTGGCGCATCGGGCCGAAGTTGTCATCTCGCCTGGGACTTCAGGCGGAGGCCGGATCCCGCCTTACATCCCGGGATGTACGTCGCCCGGCCATCCCGGTCTGACCAGCCCGCTCTCGTAGGCCAGGACGACGAGCCGGAGGATCTCCCGCTCGCGTGCCGTGAGCGACTCCAGCCCCGGAGTCGACCTCGCCGGCGGGGTCCGCACCCGGGAGGCGAACTCGGGGATGAGCCGCCGGGTGACGCCCGGCGCGAGCAGCGTCCCCGCGCGCCACCACCCGCACGGCGTGGACGAGTTCAGCGGGCCACCGTACCGCCTACCGTGTCCACGGGCTCTCTCCGACGATCACGGCCGCCAGCAGCCCCGTCAGCCCTCCGGCCAGCACCGTCAGGTTGGCCAGCGCGAACGATGAGACCGCCGTCAGCACCCCAGGCCCCCGGCGGCCACCGCCCTCGTCTTCGCCTCCCACCACCACGAGGTTGACCGCCGGCACCGCGAACACGGCCCCCACCAAGGCCCAGTCCCGAACCCGCGGATTCTTCACGCCGCCACCTGGACACCCGAGTCCCGACGCGGGAGAGGAGTTCCACTCCTTCCGCCGGTGGGGCCCGCAGATCCTGGAATGAGAGCTCAGGTGACGGACGAACGAACCTGTCGGACCCCGTGGAGCGGGCGGCCTAGATGAAATTATTTTTGTACGTCATTTTCGGCAAACAAAACGCAGCTATGCGAGAAGCTGCACAATCTGGCAACCTTGGTATCTGCTATCTTGCGGAAACTTCCGGACTGTCAGGAGTCGGTCATGCCCCCCGAAGACCCTCAGGCGGTGAGCGGTGACGCGGATCTGTACCGCCTCCTGCTCGGCGATACCCGGCTTTCTCCACCGCCTGGGAGCGCCAATCCCGCTCCGCCTCTCACCGAGCAGCAGCGCGACCTCAAAAAACTTCTCCAGCCCTGGACCCAGCCCAAACAGGACACTTCGCTGCCGCCGACACTTCTGCCTTTGGTCGCGGGATCGGGAACGCTCGGCTATGAAGACCTGGAAAAGCTCAGAAAAGCCGCGGCCGCGGCCGACGACCTGGCCGAAGGGCTTCGCAGGGACCTCGGCCGGGCCGGTAAACCCACGGATGCCGCGGCCGTCGGCCTCAAGGCGGCGTCCTTCGCCTCGGGCGCGGCCCTCGAAGCCCTTCTGACGTCCTGGGAGAAGGGGGCCAAGGGGTTCGCGGACCGTGTCGAGAGCGTCTCGCCCAGGCTCAGAAAGACGGCCGCAGCCTACCGTGGGACCGAGAGCCACATCCGCGACGAGCTTTCCAGGATCTGGTTCGGAGGATAGGCATGGTGAGCGTCTCCCAATTGAAGGGCGCGGATTTCCGCGGGCTCGAGGCTGCGGAGGAGACATGGCAGGGATTCGTCGGCCGGCTCAACTCCGGAGCGACGGCCTTCAAGGACCGGATACAGGCGAACGTCCAGCAGTCCGGCTGGAACGGGCTCGCGGCGACGGCGGCCGAAACCGAGATCGCGCCCATGTACGACCGGTACCGGCATATCGCGTTCAGCGCGAAGAGCGTTCAGGGGGCGCTTTTCGCGGCGTATACGGACTTCAAGCAGGCGCAGGACGACCTCAACGACGCCCTGGCCGACGCCTTGTTCTGGAATCTGACGGTGGCTGAGGACGGGACGGTCGGCCCTCCGCCGTTCAGCGGTGATGACTTCGTCTCCAGGTACACGCAGGAGGAGATATTCGAGGAGTATCCACAGCTCAGAGGCGAGATAAAAAGGATCGAGCAACTGGCCAAGGACGCTCTGCGCCTTGCGGAGACTGCCGATCGGAGCCTGGTCGCGGCACTGGGGCACCTGTCTCCCGAAAAGGCGTGGAACGAGCAGGGGCTTCCGCTCGACCTTACCGATCTGCCGCCGAACTGGCCGGGTACGGACTACGATCGCCCGCACGGAAGCGAGGAGGCTACCCCTAGAGACGCGTGGACCAAGACCCAGCTCTACGGCATGGCCGGGTACGGGGCCATCAAGGACTGGCCGACGGCGAAGAAGCTCCTGCTGCACTGGCTGGGGAATTCCGGAGACCGGGTCGATCCCGATGTCGCGGTAATGCTGAAGAATAGTCCGAGCATGCGGCAATCACTCAACGAGCTTCTCGAGAACGCCCCCAGGAACGGGGGAAAGCCATGGGACACGGGGTGGACGAGCCATAACTTCGCTCCTCAGGAGCTCGACAACTACTACGCTTACAACGGATATCAAATGCGTGTCCGCGGAGACGGGGATGGCGGCTACACGGTCGAGTTCTACAAGAGGTACAACTTCGGTACGTCTGAGGAGAACCGGAGCCCGATCGGTCCGCTGAACCTTTCGCAGGCCGATATCTCGCACCTCCACGCCTCGGGGAGCGCCCAGGATTTCAATGTCTACGGTGCGCTGAAGGTCCCGTGAGAAAACGACTGGCATTCCTCGCGGTGCTCCTTCTGGCTCCGCTGGCGCTCTACTGGTACTGGTCGTGGACGTCGGGCCATCCCGACTCCCGGGCTCTCGAATCGACGGACGCGGACATCTCGATCGAAGAAGTGCAGGCGAGGATCGGGCTCCGGCTTCCGGACGGGGCCCGAGAGGTGCGGTTCACCGGCTACCACGGCTGGGACGGGGTGGACTCCTACGCGCTGGCCTTCGTGGCGCCCTGTGACAGGGTCGGGACGCTTCTTGACGAGGCCGACTTCGATGTGGACCCGGCGGAGAAGGAAGCCCTGCGAAGAGGGGTCCGGGGCCCCTTCTTCGAGAGCGTGGCCCTGGCGTTCGGCCTTACGATCGACGACAACCGGAAAGTGGAAAGAGTCCCCGAGAGCAGCGGGGATCGTCGGCGGCGGGGAGCGGTGTACTTCCCCTTGGAGGGCGAAGGCTGCCGGGTCCTGGCGTCGGCCGAGAGGAACGACAGCTGAGCCGGTCCGGCAGGCCGGTCAGCGGTAGGTGAGGAGTTCCCGCCGGCTTCCGGCGAAGTGCGCGTGGTCGTTGAAGGCGAGCAGGCTGGTACCCGAACGGCCCGCCGTGATCGTGGTGATCGCGGCGTTGACGACGACCCGGTGCAACGCCACCGTTCCCGAGGCGGGAACCGACAGCAGGGCACCGCACAGGG
This sequence comes from Actinocorallia sp. B10E7, assembly GCF_039871655.1. NCBI lineage: Bacteria > Bacillati > Actinomycetota > Actinomycetes > Streptosporangiales > Thermomonosporaceae > Actinocorallia > Actinocorallia sp. B10E7. The sequence continues at coordinate 286,491 of NZ_JBDPLZ010000001.1, read as the reverse complement.
CGGCCAGCACGCCTCCCGAGGTGACCACGACGGCGTCCCGTCCCGACCCGAGCTCGGCGACCAGCTCTTTCAGCGCGGTGTTGGAACCCGACCGGAAGCTCTCCCACCCGTCGTGCTCGGCATCGTTGATCCACGCTTCCAACGCCACGTCCAGCACCAGCTGGAACCCCCGGATGTCTCCGGAGGACTCGTCCGGTTCCATCCCGTAGCGGCGGAGGAGCTCGAGGGAGTCGTACTCGTTCCACCGGGAGTCGGTGCGCGGACGCCCGTCCAGGTCCGCGGCCTTCATGAGGAGTTCGGCCGTGTCCCGCTGCCGTTCCAGCGTCCCGCAGACCACCAGGGGGTCCCGGAGCCCGCGCCGCCCCAGTTCGGCCCCGACGACCTCGGCCTGCCTGCGCCCCAGCTCCGACAGCACGTCGTAGTTCTGCGCCCCGAACGACGCCTGCCCATGACGGACCAGATGGATGACCGGCATCCCGCCCCCTAGCTGACATTCCATCAGTTACCAGTCCGCACCGTAGCGGGTCCTCGCTGGTGAGAGGACCCACGGCCCCGTTGCGGAAGATGGTGAGCGAGTCCGGGTACGGGCGGCCGCGACGGAACCTGGGCCTCGCCGGTCTTCCGTTCTCTTTCTGCTGTAGCCGGTCCCGTCAGGAGGGGTGCGGGGATCCGGGCTGGGCGATGACCGACAGTTCGGTGATCTTTCCGCAGGACGAGGGCAGCCCGGCGGATCTGAGGCTCTCGCCCAGGCCTGCCGGGCTGCCCTGCGGTGCGCCGCCGAACGTGTCGCCTTCCAGGATCGTGTGGTCGCCGGCAGCCACGCCCCGTCGGCCGTTCTTGACCAGCGGTCGTATGGAGGTCCCCAGTCCGGCCCACACCGGTACCGAAAGCCTGTCGCCTCCGTTCTCGGCCCGCCCGGTCTCCACCACGTAGAGGCACGCCGCGTCCGGGTCGTAGCGCAGGACGTACTGGCCGTACGGCATGATGGCCATCTCCTGGTGCCCGAGCAGGATCCGGGGGTCGTCCCCCACCGCGGAGTAGCGGACGCCGTCATGGGTGGCCGCCGGCTCCGGCGCGGCCTTCGACGCGCCGCACGCCGCGGCTCCGAGACCGCACAGGATGATCGCCGCCGTCAGTGCTCTCATGGTCCGCCTCCCGACTGCGGGGCCCGTGGGGGCGGACCCTCCTCACCTCATATTGATCTTGCAGTGCTTGGAACACTACAGGCGGGAGCGGACGGTCCCGGCGGGAGGGGCTCCCGCCGGGACCTGGGAACGGGGCTCGGTCGATGTCGGGTCGGCCGAGCCCCGGAGGATCACACCTCCGAGAAGACGTACGTGGCGCTGACGGTGGCGGAGCCGGGGCAGAAGAAGCCGCTGATCTTGTTGACGGTCACATCGGAGAAGGTGACGGTGGCCGGGAGGGTGGAACCGCTGAGGGAGCCGGTCAGGGTGCCGCCGTAGGTGCAGCCGATGGCGCTCATCCGGAAGCCGTTGATGGTGGCGGTGGAGCCGCTGAAGCTGCCGCTCCAGGGCAGGTTCGAGGCTGTGACCGTGACGCCGCAGCCGCTGACGGAGGCCGAGGTGATGGTGAGCGCGCCGTTGCTGTCGATGGTGCCGTTCAGGGTGGAGCCGGTGCAGGTGGCCTCGACGCCCGCGTCGATGACCATGTTCCCGGAGAGGACTCCCGAGACGTCGGCGTTCGGCCAGGCGGCGGCGGGGGCGGCGGTCATCGCGACGGCGGCGGCGGAGGCCGCGGCGATGGCGGCGAGTTTGGCGGTGCGGGACATGGGGTCTCCTCTTGCGGAGCGGGCGCGTGAACGCCCAGGGGTGGGAACGGCCGCGCGCGGCCGTGCCGGCTCCGCCTGGCGGCGAGGCCGGTGGGACCCCGTTTCCGCCCATGTCGGGTGGGCGGAGATGGGGGGTAGGGGGTCGCGGTCCGGGCAGGACCGGCTGATGTCGGGTCAGCCGCTCCGCTCCGGGTGCCGCGGGTTTCTCACAGCGCTCGTCGGGTGAAGTGAATTCTAAAAATGAAGGTATCAGCGCTCGTGGGGCGGTCAATACCCACGTGTTTGTTTGGTATGGCCGGATTGTGACGCGCACAACATTGCGCATGGATCTTGGGGAAGCGCCGCCGATCCTCCCGTGGGAGTTCATGATCGTCACAGAATCAGCGGTGTCCGGGGACCGTACGTCAAAAGTGGCCACCCGTGCTGCCCTCGACGGGCGGCGGGGGATGCTCGGCCACTGGCCGCACCGTCCATGAAATTCATTTCATGATCGGTGGAGATGGGCGGTCCCGGTCCGGCCCGCGGCAGGAGCGCTCCGCCGCTTCGGCGGGTACGGGAAGGACCGGTGCGCCGCCGCGGGCGGGCCGGTCGTAAGGTCGCGGGAGACCGAGACGAACCCCGCCCTGACCTTCCCGGAGGACGCACCGTGACCGAAGCCGAGGCAGCAGCGCCCAGCCTGTTCAGCCTGATCATCGCCGGAAGGATTCCCGCCCGGTTCGTCTGGCAGGACCCGGACGTCGTGGCGTTCCTGGACATCCGCCCCTTCTCTCCCGGCCACACCCTGGTCGTGCCGCGCCTGGAGATCGACCAGTGGCTCGACGCGCCCGCGGACCTGCTGGGCAAGGTGACGGCGGTGGCCCAGACGATCGGCCTGGCCCAGCGCGAGGCGTTCCAGGCCCCGCGCGCGGCCCTGATGGTGGCGGGCTTCGACGTCCCTCACCTGCACATCCACGTCTTCCCCGCGGAGACGATGGAGACGATCCTGTCGCTGTCCTCGGCCCGGCCGGCCTCCGACGCCGACCTCGACTCCGCCGCCGACCGGCTGCGCGAAGCCCTGCGCTCCCTCGGCCACGGCCGGTACGTCCCCTGACGGTCCGGGCCCGTGCCCGTCGCCGCGTCGCGGCCTCTCAGACGGGCCCGGTCGCGGGCAGGGGAAGGGGACGGTGGCCGAGGGCGTCGAGGAGGCCGGTCATCAGAGCGGTCTCCTTGCGCTGTTCGGTGGCCATGAGGACGGCGAGGTCGCGGACCTGGGGGACCGTCGCACGGCGGGCGGCGGCGGTGGCCATGGCCACGCCCCCCTGATGGTGGCGGATCATGAGCTGGAGGAACCAGACCTCCAGGTCCTCGCCTTCGGCCTCGCCCAGGCGGTCCAGTTCGTCGAGGGACGCCATTCCCGGCATCACGTGGTCCGCGTCGGCCGAGGTGCTCGCGTGGTCGTGGGAGCCGGGCGCCATCCAGGCCATGGGCGGCCCGGAGGAGACCTGGGGGGCGTCCCAGAGGGCGAGCCAGCCCTGCAGGAGGCCGATCTCCTTGAGCTGGCCGAGCTCGATCGTGCCGGCCACCTGCGACACGGACGGGCCGACCCGGCCCCGGACGGTCTGGGCCATCGTCACGGCCTGCTGGTGGTGCACGACCATGTCCTGGCTGAAGCCGATGTCGACGGCTCCGGCGGGGGAGACCCGCGCGGCGCCCGGCGAGGAGCCGAGGCCGGAGAGCAGCAGCGTGGCCACCGCTCCGATCACCATGAATCCGACGGCCGAGAACACCCGGCCGGCACGGGACCGCCCGCTCACCGCAGGGGGAAGGTGTGGCCGGTGAAGCGCAGCAGCAGCGCGCCGTTGTCGTCGCAGGACACCCACAGCCTGCCGCGGTCGAAGCGCGGCGGCGACATGCACCAGTCGGCGGTCATGTCGGGCTCGCCGGTGTGCAGGGACAGCCCGTCCGGGCCGCCGTTGAGGATGTCGGAGAAGTAGGCGCCGAAGGGAAGGAAAGCGTGCGCGGAGTTGGCCAGTTCGTGGCGCCTGCCGACCTGGGCGGGCGGGTTGAAGTAGGCGATCTCGCGGGGGCGCTTCAGGTCGCGGACGTCGAACACGCGGATCCCGGACTGCGCCCAGCCGCAGGCCAGCGCGGTGGGGTCGACGGGCCGGTCGAGGGTGCAGTAGTGCGAGTCGTAGCCGAAGATGCCGTTCCGGGCGTTGTCGGCGGCCCGCAGCTTCAGGTGCTCGGGGCGGTTGACCTCCAGCCTGAGCTTGCGGATGGTCCGGGGCCTGCGCTCGTTGGAGAGGTCGAGGATCCGCACTCCGCCCGAGCCGAGTTCGTCGGCCACCGCCAGGTACGGCTTGCCCCGGTCGGTGAACGGGATGGCGTGCTGGGTGACGAGGCCGTCGTTCCAGGTCGTCTCGGAGATCTGGCGCAACCGCGGGTGCTGCGTGCGGCGCTGGATGTCGCTGGAGTCGAAGGCGACGATGCCGGCCGGGATGTTGGCCGCGTAGAGCCGTTTCCCGTCGGCGCTCACCCCGATGCCGTGGTTGACCAGGCTCGTCGTCCCGTTGTAGATGACCCGCGGGGACCTCGGGTTCGTCATGTCGAGGGCGGCGATGGTGCCCCCGACGGTCCCGGTCGTCCAGTAGGTGCGGCCGTCGGGTGACCAGCCCGCCTCATGGCCGGGGAACGCGCCGGGCATGGTCAGCTTCGTGCCCTTGATCCCGTTGAGCAGCCGGGGATGGGCGCAGTCGGTCTTGACGTCGTACACGGAGACGAAGAACCCGCCGCTCAGGGCGCCGACGGACACCGCCGCCAGCAGCCCCCGGCCTTCGTGGACCTTGAGGGTCTCCCAGGTCCCGCCGAGTGTCGCGGGGCTGACGAGGGAGGTACTCAGCCTGGGCCGGCGCGGGTCGGAGAAGTCGACGACGTTGACGCCGGGCCGCTTGGCGGTCACCGCGCCGGGCAGGATCGTCCCCAGGTACTGGCAGTGCCCGTAGGATGCGCCGACCGTCGCCTGCCCCTGGCCCTGGTACCGGCCGACCAGTTCCAGGTTGCAGGAGTAGCCACGCTTGCTGCGCCCGCTCCTGCGGTCCTTGAGGGGGACCTGCCCCTGCAGTCCGGTCTCCGGTGACGAGCCCGGACCGCACTCGGCCCGTGGCACCTTCGCGTCGACCGCCGGGGCCGCCGCGGCCTGCCCGGCGGCCCCGGCCGCCAGTACCAGGGTGAGGGCGGCCATGGCCGCTCCTCCGACGAAGGACGGCGTCTTCCCACGGGCCAGAGGTTTCATGACCGCTCCTCAAGAGAATGTTTCTCGCGAGTAACGTAAAGCGCCGTCCGCCCCTCGACAAGACTCAAATACATCATGATTCTCGTGAGAAGAGAGTGTTGATCTCATCGGGGTAAGCGGGTGCTGGCCGTGATGGCGCTGTCGAGGAGGGCGATGACGACCTCCTTGACGGAGTCGCGCCGGCGGGCGTCGCAGGGGACGAGAGGGACGCGGTCGGGGAGGCCCAGGGCCTCGCGGACCTCCTCCACGTCGTGCTCCTTGGCGTCGGGGAACCGGTTGATGCCGACGGCGAAGGGGATCCCCATGTCCTCGAAGAAGTCGAGGGAGGCGTAGCACTGGTCGATGCGGCGGGTGTCGACCAGGACGACGGCGCCGATCGCGCCCTCGATGAGGTCGTCCCACAGGAAGGCGAAGCGCTCCTGGCCGGGGGTGCCGAAGAGGTAGAGGACCAGGGAGCGGTCCAGGGTGATCCGGCCGAAGTCGAAGGCGACGGTCGTGGTCGTCTTGCGTTCGACGCCGGTCGTGTCGTCGATGCCGGCCGAGGCGTCGGTCATCGCGGCCTCGGTGGTGAGCGGTTCGATCTCGGAGATCGCGCCGACGAACGTGGTCTTGCCGACCCCGAACCCGCCGGAGACGATGATCTTCGCCGAGACCATGGACGGGTCAGAGGGCACGGACACCTTCACGGATCCTCTCGAGCAGTTCCCTGGACCGCGTGTCGTGCAGGTCCAGATGGTCGTGGACGGCCACCAGCCGTTCGGACACCAGGTCGGCGATGAGCACCCGGACCACCCCGACGGGGACGGTGAGCCGCCCGGCGACCTCGGCGACCGAGACCGGCCGCTGGCACAGCCGCACGATCTGGCGGCGCTCGAAGGTGAGCGGGGCCGACAGCGCGGCGGGGGCCGCGCTGACCAGCGTCTCGACGCGCAGCCGCTCGTCCACCGGACGGGTCCGCCCGCCGGTGACGATGAACGGGCGGACGATCGATCCCGGGTCCTCCGGGCCCTCCTCGTCCGGCGGCACCGGCACGGTCGGGGCTCCGGCCGGCACCGGCCGGCGGGGCTCCTCCCGGATCTCGATCATCCTGGGGTCGGGCAGGCGCGGCCAGCTCTCGTCCCGCCGGCCGTTCACCGCAGTGCCTCGGTCTTCAACCGGGCGACGATCTGCGGGGTGAGCAGCCCGCCGAACCTTTCGCACAACAGGGCTATCTCGTGCCCGACCAGGCCGAGGTCGCACTGGGAGCCGGCGACGACGCCCAGGCAGCTGCCGTCGGAGATCGACGACACCAGCAGGAAGCCGCGCCGCATCTCGATCATGACGAGTTTCAGCCCCTCGAACCCGTACTGCCGGGACGCGCTGTGCGCCAGGCTCGTCATGCCGGAGACGATCGCGGCGAGCCGTTCGGCGCCCTTGCGGTCCAGTCCTTCGGAGCGGGCCATGAGCAGCCCGTCGGAGGAGACCGCGACGGCGTCGGCGACCCCGTCGGTGCCGCGCACGAAGTTGCCGAGCAGCCAGTTGAACGACTGCACCTCGGATACCGCCTGCGTCATGCGCCTAGCTCTCCCTTCCGGGCTCGGTGTCGCGTTGTTCCGCCCGCTGGAAGCCGGACCGGAAGTTGTTCAACATCGTCTGGACCTCGTCAGGCGTCCGATCGGCCGGCGGAGGCGCGGGCTCCCTCGGCGGCTCGGGCGCCGTCCGGCGGCCGCGGTGCACGCCGGGGGTGCGGGGCGGTCGTTTGGCCAGCCCTCCCGCGGTCCGTCCCGCGGAGGCGGGTGGCGGACTCGACGGTTCCGGCCTCGGTACCGGCCGGGTCGCGCCGCCGGACGGAGCGCGTTCCGCCGCGACGCCCGCTCCGACGAGCTCCGGTTCCGGTTTGGCCCGCTCGGGCAGGTCGAGCATCGAGCCGGGCAGCACGATCCGGGCGGTGACGCCGTTGAGCGGCGAGTCGTGCAACCACACCCTGACGTCGAGCCGGGCCGCGAGCCTGCCGACCACGTAGTGGCCGAGGTCGCGGGTCGGCTGCATCAGGAAGCTCTGCTGCCCGCGCAGCCGTGCGTTGGCCTCGGCGAGCGCCTCGGCGGACATCCCGATCCCCTGGTCGACGATCGCGATGTGGTACTCCGAGCCGGTCGACCGGGCCGATACCTCCACCTCCTGGTCGGGCGGGGAGAACGACAGGGCGTTCTCCACCAGTTCCGCGAGCAGGTGGGAGATCTCCGCGGCGACCGCGCCGCGCACCATCCCCTCGTCGACGCGGCGCAGCACGACCCGCCGGTAGTCCTCGACCTCGGCGAACGCCGACCGCAGGATGTCCCCGACGGAGATGGAGCCGCTCCAGCGGCGGGGGCTGTGCTCGCCGACGAGGACCAGCAGTGACTCGGCGTTGCGGCGCATGCGGGTGGCGAGGTGGTCCAGCTCGAACAGGTTGGCCAGCTGGTTGGGGTCGGTCTCCTCCTTCTCCAGGGAGGAGATGAAGCCGAGCTGGCGGCGCACGAGGTTCTGGTTGCGGCGGCCCAGGTTGGCCAGCGACTCGGCGGTGTTGCGGCGCATGACGGCCTGCTCGACGGCGAGCCGGACCGCGGTCTCCTGCAGGTGGTCCAGGGCCGTGGCGACCTCGGCGAACTCGTCGTCCCGCTGTGCGAGGGTGGATCTGGAATGTTCCAGCACGACGCCTCCGGGGTCGTCGGCCGCCTGGATCCGGGCGACGGCCCGGGGGAGCCGCTGCTCGGCGGCGTCGTGCGCCTCGCCGGTCAGCATCCGCAGCGGCCGGATGATCGAACGGAAGGTCATCAGGCCGAGCCCGAACGCCATCAGCAGCATCACGGCCGCGCCGCCGCCGTACAGGAGCAGGGTGTCGCGCGCCCGGGTCTTGACCTCGGCGGCCCGCGCCCGGACGTCCTCGGCGACCTCCAGCTGCACCCCGTACAGGCCGTCGATGAATCCGGTCGCGGCGTTCCACCAGTTCTCGGGCACGACGTTCAGCCGCCTGGCCGCGGGGGCGGCGAGCGCCCGCTGCTCCAGCGCCAGCATGGTCGTGGCCTGCGGGGTGCGCTGCGCGGTGGAGAACGCCTGCGTCCAGGCGGGGGTGGCGAGCCGGGAGAACTCCTCGAAGCCGGCGAGCCGGGCGGCCCGGATCTCCGAGACCAGCGCGTACTCGCCCTTGCTGAAGAAGCCCGTGGAGAACACGCCGTTGAGCGCGGCGCGCTCCTGGCCGGTCGCCTCCTTGCCCGCGCTGAGGGCGCGCAGCGCGGCGAGCCCGGTGCGCAGCAGGGGGTCGTCCTGTCCGACGCCGCCCGCGAACATCGCCTCGCCGAGCACGGCGATCGAGGAGGTGTAGAAGGTGAACACCCCGGACTTGGTGGCCTGTCCGGCGTCGACGGCGCTGCGGGTGATGGTGAGCTGCTCCAGCCGGGACAGGGAGGAGCGGATCCGTGCGGAGTCCGGGGAGTCGGTCGCGGCGAGCAGCCGGTCCAGCGCGGTCCGGGCGGCGTTGGACTCCTTGCGGATCTGGTCGAGCGGGCCCCGATACCGGCTCTCGCCGCCGACCAGGCCGACGCTCAGTCCGCGTTCGCGCTGCAGCGAGTGGACGAGCTCCTGCGCGGCCAGGACGAGTTCGACGTTTTGGGCCGTGGCGTCGGCGTCCCGGGAGACCCCGAGCTGGCCGAGGACCCCGAACGCGGCCACCAGCACCAGCAGGACCGTCGGTACCGCCAGGATCAGGGCGATCCGGGCGCGGATGGTGCGCAGTCCCCAGCGGCGTCGCGTTCGCCGCGGCGGGACGGGGATGGCGGAAGAAGACGCGGTGACCGCGCGCCGGCGCCCGCTCACGGCCGTTCCCAGTGCTTGGGGTTCATGACGCCGGAAGCTAGGGGCGCGGTGTTTCGGGGTCGTTGCCGGGCAGTGTGCGAGTGGTTCGGGTCGTGTCACTCACGGGACCCGCCCGAGTGAGACCGCGCGCACGGGCACGGGTGGGGACGGGCGGCTCCAGAGGGCTCAGGCGGCGTCGAAGAGCGACGGCCCGCTCCTGGGGTCAGGAACGGGCCGAACGGCGGCACTTCACCCGAAACTGCCCGGTCGTGCGGGGAGCGCCGCAGGCCTGCGGCCGACGGGGTCAGGCGCCGCGCTTGGGCAGGATCCGCTTGACCGCGAGGCAGGCCGACACCAGGGTGAAGGTCGCCAGGCCGATCCAGACGGCCTGGAGCCCCAGCCACGGCGCGGACGCCAGGGTGCCCCCCGCACCGGCCGCGAGGCTGCCCATCGGTGCGCTGTTGTACACGCTCACCACTTCCTTTCTGTTCTCATGGCGGCTTCCCAGAACGCTTTCGCCTGGGCGAACTGAAGAAAGACATCGAAGATCATCTCGATCCAGATGGTGGCGGCGATCACCATCTGGACGGGGCCGCGCCGCCGGACGGAGACGACGCGCTCCACCATGAAGATCACGGTCACCCCGATCCAGAGCGGATGGAGGTGGATCTGCCCGGTCACCGCCGAGTAGGCGAGGGTGAGCAGGTAGGCGGCGATCACGAGGATGCCGAGCAGCGACAGCGCCTGGCGGCCCCAGTAGGGCCGGGTGATGGGCGTCCAGCCGTAGTCCACGAGGTTCTCCAGCGCGCCGCGCTTCCAGCGCAGCCGCTGCCGGAACAGGTCGCCCCAGGTGAACATCACCTCGGTGGTGAGCGTGCACTCCGGCGGGCACAGGATGCGGAACCCCAGGTGCAGGATCGCCAGGGTGAGCTCGTTGTCCTCGGTCAGCACGCGGACGTCGTAGACGGTCGGCTTGCCGGGCAGCCTGTCCTTGGCCCTGGCCTCGACGACCTCGTTGAGGACACCGGCGCGGAACAGGGTCGCGGTGCCGGTGAGCACGAGGGCCTGCCCGTCCAGGCGGCGGACGTCGCGGGCGTAGCGGGCGTACTCGTTGCGCTGGAACATGCCGACCAGCCCGCCGCCGGGCTTGCCGGTGAAGGTCCCGCCGACCGCGGCGTAGTCGCCCGAGGCCAGGTATTCCACTCCGTGGTGGATGAATCCCGGGTCCAGGGAGGAGTCCGCGTCCATCACCATGATCACGTCGTGGTCGTCGCAGACGTCCAGCAGCCGGTCGAGGACCTGGTTCAGCGCGCCGGCCTTCTTGTGCGGGTTGTCGCGGGTCTCGACGATGTCGGCCCCGCACAGCTGCGCGAGGGCGGCGGTCTTGTCGCTGCAGTTGTCGGCGATCACCACGATGTGGTCGGGCTGCCGCAGTTGCGCCCGCAGGGAGGCGATCGTCTCGGTGATCTGCTTGACCTCGTTGTGCGCCGGGATCAGCACCGTCACGCGCAGGGCCGCCGGATCCATCGTCGGCAGGTCGCGCTTGCCGTCGTTACCGGCGGGCCGTTTCCTCTTCCTCGCGGGCGGTGCGGCGGGAGCCGGCGCGACGGGAACCGCCCCGGTGCGTCCGGGGGGAAGGGGCCGGCCGCGCTGCGGGGAACGTCGCGGCAGGATCGGGGCGCCGGGGTGTTGCGGGACGTGCCGCGGCGGAGCGGGCGCGGCCGGGCCGGACTGCCCGGGGATCGGCCCGGGCCATGGCGGAGCCGGGTGCCGCGGAGCCGGGGCGCGCTGCGGGGCGGAGGGACGCGGCGGTGGCTGGACGGGCCGCGGAGCCGGGGTGCGCGGAGGTCCGGGGGCGTGATGCCGGGGAGGAGGGGGAGCGGTCTGGTGGAACCGCCGGGGAACGTCGTGTCCCGGACCGCTCTGCGGGGGAGGAACGGCACCGGGAGGTTCCGGGGGGCGGTGGGCGCGGGCCGGCGTGGACCGGACCGGGACGAAGCCTTCGGGCCGGGTCACCAGGGGGTCGTCGTCGAACCGTTGGTCCAGCCGGGGGACCCAGGTGGCGATGGGCTGCGGCCGGGGCACCGGGGGCATGCCGGAGGGGGGCTCCTGCTCGCCCATCGTGCACCACACTCCATACCGACCACTCTCGGAGCAAATGCCCCAAACGATATGTAGCGTACATTCCCTACCAAAGGCATGTTTTCGGGAAGAGCGTTTCGTCACCATCAGGAAAGATCTTGAAAAGCCATCTGCGGACACTGGGAATGATCATTTTGGTGGCGGTGTGCGGGATGGTCGCCGTGGTGGTGAACCTGGGGCCACCTGCGTGGATGCGAGAGCTGCTGGAGCAGGGGCCCGGCAAGGCCGCGCCGACCGAGGAGTCCGCCGAGGGTTCCCGGACCGTTCAGAAGGGTGTTGCCCCTGAAGGGACGCGACTCGTCTGGAAAGACGACTTCTCGGGGCCTTCGGGTTCGGCTCCCGATGCCGGCCGCTGGAAGATCGAGACCGGTACCCCGGGAACCGGAGAAGTCGAATACAACACCCGGAAAAATGTGATCTTGAATGGCAAGGGCCAGTTGGTGATCACGGCCCGCCGGCAACATTTCCGCGGCGCCGAATACACCTCAGCCCGGATCACCAGCGAGGGCCGTTTCGAGACCACCTACGGCCGTATCGCCGCCCGGATCAAGACCCCCAACGGCCAGGGTCTGTGGCCGGCGTTCTGGCTGCTCGGCACGAACTTCCGCGACCGCCCCTGGCCTGACTGCGGCGAGATCGACATCATGGAGCGCCGGGGCGACCGCCCCGACCACTACCAGGCCACGGTCCAGGGGCCCGGCTACTCCGGTGTCGGCATCACCGAGCACTACTCGCTGGGACCGGGAGGCGACTTCAGCGACGGCTTCCACGTCTTCAGTCTCGACTGGACGCCGGACAAGCTCATATTCATGATCGACGGCTATGTGGTGACCACCGTCGAGCGCGCGACCCTGCCCGGCGAATGGGTCTTCGGCAACCCGTTCTTCATCGTGCTGAACCTCGCCGTGGGCGGCCCCTACCCGGGCGACCCCGACGCGAGCACTCCTTTTCCAGCGAAGATGGTCGTCGATTACGTCCGCGCCTACAGCTTCCCGGAGACGAAGATCACGAAGCTCTCCCCCGAGGGGGCGCCGGCCCTCCGGCGGTGAACGCGGCGGCCGCTCACCGGTGGAGGGGAACCCGGGGACCGGCTGATGTCGGGTCAGCCGGTCACCGGGGGTCTGCGGGTCCGGTGACCCCTCCTGTGGTGAAGTGAATTCCAGAAATGAACGTAGGCAGCCCGCACCGGCCGGTCAAGGTCCGGGTGTTGCCGGTTTTGGCCGGATCGTGACGCCTGCTCCATCGTGAACGAGTCCGGTGGAACGTGCCCGTTCAGCACCCATCGGGACGTGATCGTTCCGGGTGCCGCCGGATCGGCGGGTTCGCTGATGTCAATGATCGTGAAATTTGTTTCATTCATGGGCGGGGTTTTGACGAGAACGCGATTCTAGTTTTTCATTAGAGCATGACTCTAGTGAAATCTCCGGACGGGCGGATCCTCGTCGTCGGCGGCTACGGCGCGGTCGGCGCCGTCGTGACCGGCGCCCTCGGCGAGTGGTTTCCCGGACGGGTCGTCCCGGGCGGCCGGAACGAGACCAGAGCACGGCGCCACGGCGGCGTCCGCGTCGACCTGGCGAAACCGGGGGACTTCAGCCGGACGCTCGGAGAACTCGGCGACGTGGCCGCCGTGGTGCTGTGCGCCGAGCCCCCGGACGACGGCGTGGCCCGGGCATGCCTGGAGAACGGCGTCCACCTGGTCGACGTCGGCGCCACGCCACGGCTCCTGAACGCGGTGTCCGGCCTGCACGAGACGGCCTCCGCCGCCGGAGCCACGGCCGTGCTCAGCGTCGGCGTCGCCCCGGGCCTGACGAACCTGCTCGCCCGCCGCGCCCACGAGGAGGTGGGAGGCGCGGAACGGCTCGACCTGACGGTGCTGCTCGGCTCGGGCGAACGGCACGGGCTGGACGCGGTGCGCTGGACCGTCGAAGGGCTGGCCGAACCCGTCACGGCCCGCCCACGCCGCACCGTGCTCCCCGGCCACGGCACCCGGACCGCCCATCCGTTCCCGTTCTCCGACCAGCACACCCTGCCGAGCACCCTCGGCGTCCCGCAGGTGACGACCCGTCTGTGCCTGGACTCCGCGCCCCTGACGGCCGCCCTCTTCGCCCTGCGCCGCGCCGCCCGCAAGCCGGGCGTGCGCCGCCTGCTGACCGGAACCTTCCGCCGCGTCCACCTGGGCGGAGACGGTTTCGCGATCCGGGCCGACGCCCGCAACGGCGACCGCCGGGCGTCCCACGTCCTCACCGGCCGAGGCCAGAGCCGTGTCACCGGCCTGGTCGCCGCCCACGTCACCCGGGAGTTGATGACCGGCACCCTCCCCGTCGGCGTCCACCACATCGAGCAGCTGCCGTCCCTGTCCGGTCTCCCCGAGACGCTGCTCGACGCTCGGGCCGTCATCCTCCATCGGCCGACGGCGCAGGGGGATCTCCGGTGAGGAGCGGAGGCGTGGCCTTACTCCGCCTTCGGGCGGGCGGTTCGCGTCTGCCGGGTCCTACGAGCCGGGGCCGCGGTGTCGGCCTGCGGGGCCTCCGGCGCCGCGGCGTCATCGGACGGCTTCTTCGTGCTCGTACGCGTCGTGCGGGTGGTGGAAGTCCGCGACGTCGTGGTGCTCCGCCGACCGCGCCGGGGCGGGAACGGCCAGAGCGCCTCGGCTCCGTCGAGAGAGGGCTCCTCGCTCTGGGAAGCGGCGGACTGCCGCTTCTGCGCGGCGGCCGCCATGGAGTCGGCGACCACGGTGGCCGCCTGCGCGGCCTTCGCCACGGCTTCCGCCGCGGAGGGCGCCGACCGCTCCGCCTCGGCCGTCACGGGCTCCGCCGCGGGACGCTTCGCGCGCCTCACCACCCGCTCCGTCTCCGGAGGAGCCGCCTGCGGAGGAACCACCACGGGGGCCGCCTCCTGGGCGGGAGCCGCCACGGGATCCGTCGTCCGCGGAACGGTCTGCGGAGCCGCAGCCTCGGGGGCCGCGGCCTCCGTCTGCGAGAGCGCCGCCACAGGGGCCACCGTCTGCGGAGGCACCGCCACGGGGGCCGTCTCCTGGGGGACTACCGTCACGGAAACGGGGGTGAGGGCGGGAGCAGGGGGCGCCCACGGGGCGGGAGGCTGCAGGTCGAGCAGCGACTCGGTGTTGTAGAGCACCGCCAGGCGGCCGACGAGGATCTCCTCCGGGGCCTGCGGACGGCTGGAGTCGGTGCCCAGCCCGGTCAGCTCCGCCGCCCGGTCCATCGCCTTGTCCAGCTTCCGCAGCGCTTTGGCGTAGGCCTTGCGGTCACCGCTGTCACGGGCGATCCGCGCCTTCTTGGCGGCCAGGGCCAGCCGCATCAGCCGGTGCTGCGAGCCGGCCTCCGAGGCGGTGCGGTCGGTCGGGTCGGCCAGCCCGAGCCTGGTCAGGATCCGCTCGGGCGTGAGCGTCCAGTTCAGCCCGCCCCTGCCGGTGCGGCGCCGCCGCTCCAGCTTCATCTCCCGCTCCCACGCCCAGGCCGCCGCGAGCGGCACCGACAGGCGGAACAGGGTCTCCCCGAGCCCGTGGGCGTGGGTGGCGGCCAGGACCGACGACAGGATCGTGAACGTCCACATCGCGATCCCGTCGATCCCGGCGCTGTACTTCTCCTGCATCGACGCCTTGGCCCGCAGCGCCGACCCCAGCACCATGATCTCCAGGAACGCGAAGAACACGATCCGCAGGACGGGCGGAACCTCCACGGAGTCGCGGAAGAACACGTACATCCCCTGCGCGGACAGACCGGTGGCGATCGCCGCGCCCAGCAGCGTCACCACCCGCTGCCCCTCGACCCGGCCGCGGCGCGCGGCGCGCAGGCCCCGGACCACCAGGCCGGTGACCAGGAGCACCGCCGCCAGCGCGCAGACCGCGACGACGGCGGCCTCGACCGGGTGGCGTTCGAACGCGTCCAGCAGCTGCATGATCAAGTTCCCCCTCCCAGAGCACCGTAGCCACGCGTGGGGAAGGGAGCCGTCAGCAACCGGCTTGGCAAGCTTAAAACCAAGGCCAGGCCTTGGAGTATCACGAGCGGGAAGGCGGGGCCCGGGCGGCCGGACCCTCCCTACCGGCGGCGGCCCTGCTCCGGGATCCCCGGCCCCGACCGGGCCGCGGCCCTGACCCTCTCGGCGATCAGGTCGAGGTCCGCGGGCCGCAGAGCCGCCATTCCGGCGGGAAGCGCGGCCTCGAGGTCGGTGAGGACGTCGAGCACGAGTTCGTCGAGCACCGGCTCACCGAGGGCGGGGTCGTCGCCGGTCTTGGAGCGGGCGCTGGCCAGACGGACCCCGCCGACCATCCGGGCGGCGAGCTCGCAGAGCTCCGCGAGCGGAACCGGACGGCGCGGGTCGAACGGGAGGGCCTGGTCGAACATCTCCTCGCGCATCTGGGGGATCTTCCGCTTCCAGGCGCGCAGGGTGCCGAGCGTGGCGGGACGGTCCGGCCACAGGACGAGGCCCTCCGCGATGTTCCCCTCGATCACCGGGAGCCCGTCCCGTCCCGGCGTGGACGGGGGGCGGCCGACCGGCAGCTCGGCCACCTTCCGGTGGGCTTCACGGCGGGCGACGACCGGTACGGAACTGATCCCCGGACAGTCCTCGACCAAGTGGCTCATCTCGGACGGGGCCAGCAGTTCTCCGTCGCCCTCGCCGGGCGGGGCGAGCAGGATCGCGAAAGCCGCCACCCGAAGGTCGGGGCCGTACCAGACGCCCGTCTGCACCGGGCTGACGGAGGCGAGCGCCGGCACGTCGGGATGCGGATAGCCGCCGCCGTGGAGTTCCGCGTAAACGACCAGGTCGCGGCCGTCGGAGCGGGGAAGCCGCGACGCGATCTCGCGCAGGGACTCGGTCAGCCGCTGCCGCAGCGTCTGCCAGCCGAAGAACGGCTCGTCGTCCGCGAGCCACGCCTTGCGCTTGCCGAAACGGATGGAGCCGTCGGCGCCCAGCCCCAGAACGAGCTGGGCTCCGTGCACCTTCTCGAAAGCCGACCACTCTCCGGCGGGAGCGTCCGGCGGCGCCACTTCGGGAAGCTTGGGAAACTGCCGGAACCTCACGCGCTCTCGCCTTTCTGAAAGACCTCCGAGGCCTCGCCGCAGGCGGATGCCGGACACGGGCCACGCGCCGACCATGTTGTCGGCCGACGCGGGCGCCGTCACCTGATTTTCCGGCCCGCCGAGCGGTTCGGTGGAAGCCCTCCGTCCCCGGCGGCCTCGCTCACCCGACGGCTTGGAGTTTCCCGGCCGGTGGCGCGGTCTCCTCCCGCCGAGGGAGTGCGGGTCCCGGGAACGCCAGCCGCGTGATGCGTTTCCAGACCGAAGCCGTCTGCCGTGCCAGCGAACCGGAGTTGTAGGGCAGCCCGAACCGTTCGCACAGCGCACGGACCCGGGGTGCGATCTCCGCGTACCGGTTGCTCGGCAGGTCGGGGAAGAGGTGGTGTTCGATCTGGTGGCTCAGATTGCCGCTCATGAGGTGCAGGAGAGGGCCGCCGTCGATGTTGCACGAGCCGAGCAGCTGGCGGACGTACCAGTCACCGCGTGTCTCGCCCTCGATCTGCTCCTCGGTGAAGAACGCGGCGCCCTCGGGGAAGTGCCCGCAGAAGATGATGGTGTGACCCCACACGTTGCGGGCCAGGTTCGCGGTGAGGTTGCCGAGCAGGGTCGGCAGGAAGCACGGGCCCGCCAGCAGAGGGAACGCCACGTAGTCCTTGACGACCTGACGCCGTATCTTGCCGGCGATGGCGCGCAGCTGGCGCAGCGCCTCCTTCGGGTCCTTCCCGCCCTTCGGCAGGCGTTCGAGCTCCACGTCGTAGACGGCGATGCCGTATTCGAAGAACAGCGCGAGCAGCGCGTTGTAGAACGGCTGGGCGAGGTAGACCGGGTGCCAGCGCTGCTCCGGGCTGACGCGCATGGCCGAATACCCGATGTCGCGGTCCTTGCCGAGCACGTTCGTCCAGGTGTGGTGGACGAAGTTGTGGGAGTGCTTCCACTGCTCGGAGGGCGAGGTGTTGTCCCACTCCCACGTCGTCGAATGGATCTTCGGGTCGCGCATCCAGTCCCACTGGCCGTGCATGACGTTGTGCCCGATCTCCATGTTCTCCAGGATCTTCGCGGTGGCCAGCGCCGCGGTCCCCGCGGCCCAGGCGGGCGGCAGCCAGGAGGCGAAGAGCAGCGCGCGGCCGGCCAGCTCCAGCCGGCGCTGCAGCGCGATGACGCCGCGGATGTACCTCCCGTCCTCCTCGCCCAGGCTTGCGAGCACCTCATCCCGGATCTTGTCCATTTCACGGCCGAACGCCTCGACATCGGCGCGGGCCACGGAGACGGTGGTGGACATGGTCGCGTTCTCCTCTCAGAGTTCTATCTCCACGGGGCCCGCGGCCGCCGACACGCAGGCCTGGACGAGGTCGCCCGCTTCACCGTGGACCAGGCCGGTGCGCAGGTCGCGTACCCGCCCCGACGAGAGCCGCACCAGGCAGCCGCGGCAGATGCCCATGCGGCAGCCGCTCGGCATGAGCACCCCCGCGTTCTCCCCGACCTCCAGCAGCGGCGTGCCGCCGTCGGCGTCCGCCTTCCGGCCGCTCCTGGTGAAACGGACGGACCCGCCCTCGCCGCCGGACGACGGGGCCGCGGGACGGAAGTGTTCGACACGCAGCCGGTCGGCGGGCCCGGTCCAGTGCGCCGTGACCTCCTCGAGCATCGCGGTCGGCCCGCACGCCCACAGGTCACGTTCCGAGAAGTCGGGGCACAGGTCGGGCAGATCCGCAGGCTTGAGACGTCCCTCGGTCCGTGTGTGCCGTTCGTGCAGCCGCAGGTTCGGGAACCGTGCCGCCAGGCTCCGGAGCTCTTCCCCGAAGATGACGTCCTCGGGCGTGGGAGCCGAGTGCACCAGCACCACGTCCGGCGCGTCCGCGGCTCCTTCGGCCAGAAGCCCGCGCAGCATCGCCATCACCGGAGTGATCCCGCTGCCGGCGGTCAGGAACATCAGGCGCGGTGGCAGGGGGTCGGGGAGCACGAACTCCCCGTCGGGCCGTGACAGGTGAAGGATCGTCCCGGGTTCCGTCCGCCTCGTGAGATGGCGGGAGACCAGCCCGTCCGGGACCTCTTTGACGGTGATGGTGAAGCGGTGGCCGGGAAGTCCCGGCGGGGAGGACAACGAGTAAGCGCGCCAGTGCCGCACCCCTTCGACATCGATCCCGACCCGGATCCACTGCCCGGGCCTGTGCGGGACCCAGCCGCGACCGGGGCGGATCACCAGGGTCGCCGCGTCCGAGGTCTCCCGGCGCACGTCCTCGACCCGGCCGCGGAGTTCTCCGGCGGACCAGAGCGCGTTCAACGACCCCAGGTAGTCATCGGGAGCCAGCGGCGTGGTCAGCCACCGCGCGGCACTCGCGAGCCGCGACCGCACACCCCGCCGCGACACGGCGTCCAGCACGGTCATGTACGGAGCCGCCATGGCACCCCCTCCTGGAAACATCGCTCCGTTCACCCATTGTAATCAAACTACTACCTGGGGTGATACGCGTCGATGGCCGTATCGGGTGCCGCCCGGTCTCCGTATGCGGCTCGTCAGGGTCGTTCTCGGGCCGAGTCCGGATGGGCGCGGCCGGTGATCAGGGGGAGGTCGAAGTAAGTCTTGATTCCCGGTTCGGTGGCGCACACGTACGGGATCGAGTTGACGCAGCGCGCCGAGGCGACCACGACTCCGGGATTGCGCGCCGTCCTTCTTCGAGGGTCCTGACGTGCCGGCCGTGGATGGTGGTGAGCGCGGGCGGGTCGTCTTGGACCTCGACCTCGAACCGCTGGCCTCCGGGCCCGAGTGCCCGGGCGGGGTCCAGGTTCTCCTCGCCCATGAGCCAGGTGGCCCCGACCCGGTCGGCGACCCTGTCGCCGACCACGGTGTCCCAGCCGCCTGTCGCCCACTGGATCATGCTGCCGACGGGACTCGGAGCCGTCCTCTGTTTTTCGGCGCCATTCTTCAAACCCGGCGCGTGAGTGATCGATCTCTCAAAACCAAAAATACACTGCTGTCTTTATGGTGGTTACACTGCGCAATGATCATGTGAGTTCCTCCCACCCCTTTTCAGGAGCGTCATGAGAACCAGATGGTTCAGCGTCATCGCCGCGGCGTGCGGGCTCGGCCTGCTCGCCGGCCCGGCCCCGGCGACCGCCTCCGTCCCCTCCGCCGCCACGATCCTGCAGGCGGGCACCGCCCAGGGCGTCACCAATGGCTATCCCGGAGTGATCGGCCTGGTGCGCGACGACGGCCAGGCCCAGTACGCCCATGCGGGTGTCGGCAACCGCGACAACAACACCCCCGCCGACCCCCAGGCGAAGTTCCGCATCGGCAGCAACAGCAAGGTCTTCACGGCGGCCACCATTCTGCTGCTCGAGGCCGACGGCGTGCTCTCCCTGGACGACACCGTGGCCAAGTGGCTGCCCAACGCGGTGACGACCAACGGGTACGACGGTTCGAAAATCACCATCCGGCAGCTGCTCAACCACACGTCGAACATCCCGAACTACACGATGAACTACGATGGCTATCTTCCGGTCGGCGGCTGGGCGCCCCAGAACCTGGTCAACGGCGGCCTCAAGAAGCGCCCGCCGAACGCCGAGCCGGGCACCAAGTGGGAGTACTCCAACACGAACTACATCCTGGCGGGCATGATCATCCAGGCGGCCACCGGCAACACCCCGGCCGTCGAGATGAAGAACCGGATCTTCGACCCCCTCGGGCTGAGCAACACCAGCCTCCCCACCGGCGTCAACATGACGGGGAACCACCTGCGCGGCTACTTCTACGTAGGCCCGGTCATCACGAACTTCACCGCGATGAACGTCGAGGCCATCTGGACGGCCGGCGCGGTGATCTCGACCCTGGACGACATGGCGACCTTCACACGCGCCCTCGTCGGCGGCACACTTCTTCCGCCGG
This sequence comes from Actinocorallia sp. B10E7, assembly GCF_039871655.1. Classification (NCBI taxonomy): domain Bacteria; kingdom Bacillati; phylum Actinomycetota; class Actinomycetes; order Streptosporangiales; family Thermomonosporaceae; genus Actinocorallia; species Actinocorallia sp. B10E7. Next base: position 266,560 of record NZ_JBDPLZ010000001.1, on the reverse strand, counting down.
AGCAGCAGGCCGAACTGAAGACGACCGTGCCCGCGAGCTCGTCCACCGCGACCTACGGGCTGGGCCTCTTCAAAGTGCAGCTGTCCTGCGGGAAGGTGGCCTGGTACCACGACGGCATGGTGCCCGGTTACGTGAGCTTCCAGGCCACCAGCGACGACGGCGCCCAGCAGGTGATGAGCGCCGCCAACGAGGCTCACCTCGCGTCCGGGACGAACGGCCAGAAGAACCTGCAGGCCGCGGTGCTCAACGCCTTCTGCGCGGTCTGATCCCACCGGAGGCGAACCCCCGGCCCGTCGAGGGCCGTCGGGCCGGAGGTTCCCGTCCGCAGGAGCCGAGGGCGATCCGGCCGACCCGTCCGACGGCGCTTCAGCGGGGCCGTTCGCGGGCCAGGTCCGGATGGGCGCGGCCGGTGATGAGGGGGAGGTCGAGGTAGGTCTTGATCCCCGGCTCGGCGGCGCACACGTACGGGATCGAGTTGACGCAGTGCGCCGAGGCGACCACGACGCCGGGGTTGCGCGCCAGGCCCTCCGCGATGGTCCTGGCGTGCCAGCCGTGGATGGTGACGAACGCGGGCGGGTCGCCCTGGACCTCCACCTCGAACCGCTGGCCGCCCGGGCCGAGCGTCCAGGCCGGGTCCAGGTTCTCCTCGCCCATGAGCCAGGTGGCCCCGACCCGGACGACGACCCTGTCGTCGACCACGGCATCCCAGTGGAACCGCTCGCCGGCCACCTGGCCCGGCTGGATCGTCCCGAAGGGGCAGTCGATCGGCGCGGTCGCCACGGCCAGGTCGAGGGTGGGCCGGATCTCGGCGTCGGCGAAACCGAGCGCGTCCAGGCACATCCGTACCGACTGGGTGTATCCGTGGCCGATCCGCTCCAGCAGCGGGCTTTCGCGCACGTACTCGGGGGAGTGCCCGAAGCCCATGACGTCGCGCAGGACCTCAGGGGTGTTGTAGTCGCGGAGGTCGCTGAACTCCTCGCCGCGCACGAACGTCACCGCCGACGACAGGGCGGCGAACATCAGCGGGTGCAGGTCGGTGGCGCCGCCGGGGTCGACGCCCGTCCCGTGGAGTGTGGAGCCGCCCTCCAGGCAGGCGTCCCGCACCCGCGCGGCGTCCTCGGGCGTCGGGTAGAACCAGCTCAGCGGCGTGACGACGTTCTTGCCCGAGCGCAGCAGGGCGGCGATCTCCCTGGTGCGGGAGAACATCGGCGCGTAGATCACGGCGTCGGCCTTCAGCGCCAGGATCTCCTCGACGCTGTTGGTCGCGATCACCCCGATCGGTCCGGTCCCGATGATCTCGCCGACGTCCCGGCCGTGCTTGTCCTCGGAGTGCACCCAGCAGCCGACCAGTTCGAGCTCCGGGTGCTTGAGGATCATCTCGACGGCGGCCTTGCCGACACCGCCTGTCGCCCACTGGATGACGCGCAGGGTCAACGGACACTCCTCAGCAGCAGGGGCGAATCGTGCTCACATACTTTATTGCGGCATATTCCTTACTTCTAGAGTTTTCTAGAACGTGTTCTAGTATCGGGGTATGCGCCATGGCATCGTCCTGTTCACCAGCGACCGGGGCATCACGCCCGCCGCCGCGGCGAAGGCCGCCGAGGAGAACGGGTTCTCCACGTTCTACGTGCCCGAGCACACCCACATCCCGGTCAGGCGCGAGGCGGCCCACCCCGGAACGGGCGACGCTACGCTCCCCGACGACCGCTACACGCGTACCCTCGACCCCTGGGTGTCGCTGGCCACGGCCGCCGAGGCCACCTCGAGGATCAGGCTCGCGACGGCCGTGGCACTGCCCGTCGAGTCCGACCCGATCACCCTCGCCAAGACCATCGCCACGCTCGACCACCTGTCCGGCGGCCGCGTCACGGTCGGCGCCGGGTTCGGCTGGAACACCGACGAACTCGCCGACCACGGTGTTCCGGCGGGCAGGCGCCGCACGGCGCTGCGCGAGTACGTCGAAGCGATGCGGGCCCTGTGGACCGAGGAGCAGGCGTCATACTCGGGGGAGTTCGTCTCCTTCGGCCCGTCCTGGGCCTGGCCGAAACCGGTCCAGCGGCACATCCCGCTGATGATCGGCGCCGGCGGCGGCCCGAAGACGTTCGCCTGGATCTCCGCCCACGCCGACGGCTGGATGACCACCCCGATCGAGCGGGACATCGTCGCCAAGGCCTCCGCCCTGCACGCGGCGTGGGCGGAAGCGGGCCGCCCCGGCCGTCCGGAGATCTCCGTCCTCGCCGCCGCCCGCCCGTCACCCGAGGACCTGGCGGCCTGGGAGGAGGCCGGCGTCACCGAGGTCATCTGGGGCCTCCCCGACAAGCCCGCCGACGACGTCGCCGCCTTCCTCGCCCGCCACGCCCGCCGCCTGGGCCTGTAGCGCCCCCGATCGCCGCGGCTCTGATCCTCCCGTCCCAGGGACGAGGCCTTCCGCGATTTCCTGCTGCGCATCAAGATCTCTCGATATGGCTTTGTGGGAACCGCTCCCTGGGAGGAGCCAGCCGGAAAGATGCCAGAACAAGCCGTCCAAGGACGGCGAATGGGTGCCCGGAGTGCGGCGGCCCCAGGTCTGGAGACCGGCCCTCTGGCGTGCGGCCGTCAACGAGAAGAACGAGTGCATACCCGAGGTGAACGTTCCCGAGGTGACGGTTCCCGAGGCGACCATCCCGGAAGTGGTCGTGCCGGAAGCCGTCCTCAAGGACGCTCCGCCGAACACGTCCATCCGGGTGGAAGGCCACACCGACGCGGAGGGCGAGGACGCCTTCAACCAGGACCTGTCCGACCGCCGCGCCAAGGCCATCGTCGAATGGCTGGCCACACGGGGCGGGATCCCCCGCGACCGTTTGAAGGCGACCGGCTACGGCGAGACCAGACCGGCAGCCGACAACAAGACGTCCGAGGGCCGGGCCAGGAACAGGCGCGTCGTCATCTCGGTCGACACCTGAGGGGTTCCTCCCGGAGCGTCCGCGCTCGGGCGCGGCCGCCCCTCCGCCGCTTCCGGGAGTGGCTACGATCAGGGCCACGGTTGCTCTGGTGGAAGGGAATCATGTCCGATCAGTACGGCGAGGTGTTCGCTCGATACGACACCGATGGTGATGGGCGGCTCACCGTGGACGAGGTGACCGCGGCGATCGCGGGAATGTTCCCGGCCGCCGAGGTGAACGACCTGTCGGGGCTCGTCAAGGCGCTGTTCGCCGAGTACGACGTCGATCACGACGGGTTGTTGTCGGTGACGGAGTTCGTGCCGCTGGCCGAGAACCTTCCCGAACTCGGCTCCGAGGACTGAACACCCTGGCCGTGCGGACGGGACGGTCCACCCGTCAGGCCCTCTCGGGCCGCGGGATCCGCACGGCCCGGCCTATCGGCCGATTATGATCGGCTATCGCCCCGAAGCGGCGGGGGAGTGCGTTCTCCCAGTTCATCCGGGTCGGCCTGGGGGTGAGGCCGGCCCCGCCGGATGACCGCCGTTCATCGGGCGGACATGAAGCGCTGTTCTGCTCTGCGCCATGAGTGGAATTCGCATGGAAGGGCTGACCCGCCGGTTCGGGTCGGTCGCCGCCGTGGACGACGTCTGGCTGGACGTCGCCGACGGTGAGTTCCTGGTGCTGCTGGGGCCGAGCGGGTGCGGCAAGTCCACGCTGCTGCGGATGATCGCGGGCCTGCTCGAGCCGTCCGGCGGACGGGTGCTCCTCGACGGCGCCGACATCACCCACGTTCCGCCGCAGCGGCGGGATCTGGCGATGGTGTTCCAGAGCTACGCGCTCTACCCGCATCTGTCGGTGGCCCGCAACATCGGCTTCCCGCTGCGCGCGAGGGGTCTGTCCAAGGCCGAGATCCGCGCCAGGGTGGGCGAGGTCGCGACGATGCTGGGCCTGACGGACCTGCTGGACCGCAGGCCCAGGGAGCTGTCCGGCGGGCAGCGGCAGCGGGTGGCGCTCGGCCGGGCGCTGGTGCGCGACCCCGGCGCGTTCCTGATGGACGAGCCGCTGTCGAACCTCGACGCCGCGCTGCGCACCACGACCCGAGCCGAGATCGTCGAGCTGCACCGCAGGCTGGCGGCCACCGTGGTCTACGTCACCCACGACCAGGTCGAGGCGATGACCATGGCCACCCGGATCGTGTTGCTGAACGAGGGCCGGGTGGAGCAGGTCGGCGCGCCCGCCGAGGTCTACGACGAGCCGGCCTCGGTGTTCGTCGCCGGGTTCCTCGGCTCTCCCGCGATGAACCTCATCGACGCCGTCGTGCGCGCCGACGGCGCCGTCCACGGCTGCGACCTGGAGCTGCCCCTCGGCTTGGACGCCGGGGTCCCCGAGCGTCCGGTGACGCTGGGAGTACGCCCCGAGCACCTCGTGACCACGCCGCTGGAGCGGGCCGGGCTGCGAGGCGTGGTCACCGCGGTGGAGAACCTGGGCGGCGAGGAGGTCGCCCACTGCCTGGTGGGGGCCGCCCGGGTCGGTCTGCGAGGCCCTCGTCCGCTCGGGCTCCGCCCCGGCGACCGCGTGGGACTGACGGCGGCGCCCGAGCACCTTCATCTCTTCGATCCCGACAGCGGGCGCAGATTGGCCTGGCAGCCCGCGGCCGCGTCCACGAACGCCTGACACCGGCAAGAGGAGCAATCCATGAGAAGGATCCTGTCCAATGCGGCCGCGCTTTCGGCGCTCGCCGTCACGGCGGCCTGCGGGCTGGGCGCCGACCCCGACGCGGCGGACGCGCCGGTGAACCGCGTCCCCGAACTCGCGTCCGGCCAGAAAGTCTCGATCGTGCTGGAAAGCTATAACTTCGGGCAGGCGGGGCCCTGGACGGACACGTTCAACGAGCTGGTCGGGGCGTTCCAGAAGGCGCACCCGAACATCAAGGTCACCGCGCAGAAGCCTCAGGGCAACAGCGCCAACCCGGCCACCGACACCATCCCCAGCCTGCAGAACCAGCTCGCCACCGGGAACCCGCCCGATGTGGTGCAGCTCGGTTTCAGCGACCTGGACTTCACGGTGAACCGGCTCAAGGCCGTGCCCCTGGACGACATGGTCGGCAGGGAGGAGGTCGACGCGAACTTCGACGGAGCCGAGCACCCGTACGCGCCCGCCGTGCGGACGCTCGGGGACTGGAACGGCAAGACCTACGGGGTTCCGTTCGTGCTCTCGACCCCCGTCCTGTACTTCAACACCGACCTCTTCCGCAAGGCCGGGCTCGACCCGGAAAAGCCGCCGAAGACCTGGGACGAGGTCAAGGCCGCCGCCCAGGCGATCAAGAGCAAGGGCGGCGAGGACGGCGTCTACGTGGACTGCCTCACCAAGGCCGCCAAGGACTGGTGCTTCCAGGCGCTCGCGCTGTCCAACGGCGGCCGGGTGATCTCCGAGGACCGCACCAGGCTGACGTTCGCCGAGCCGCCCGTCGCGGACACCGTGCGGGCCATGCAGGACCTGGTGAAGTCGGGTCTGATGCCCAACCGCACCCAGATGCAGGCGGTCGAGGCCTTCTCCCGCGGCGACCTCGGCATGATCCTGGAGACGAGCGCGGTGCAGGGCACGTTCCTGAAGGGCGCGGCCGGCGAGTGGGAGCTGGGCGCGGCGGCGATGCCGGGCTTCGGGGACGAGCCCGCGCAGCCCACCAACTCGGGCGCGGCGCTGTACGTCTTCGCGAAGGACCCGGCCAAGCGGCGCGCCGCCTGGGAGCTGATCAAGTTCCTGACCGGTGAGGAGGCCTACACCACCATCTCCACCAAGATCGGCTACCTGCCGCTGCGCACCGGCCTGGTCGACGATCCCGACGGGCTCAAGCCATGGGCCGAGAAGAACCCGCTCATCAGGCCGAACCTGGAGCAGCTCGCCAGGATGCGGCCGTGGACGTCCATGCCGGGCGACCACTACCTCCAGGTGCGGGACGAGATGATGTCCGCCGTGGAGAACGCGGTCTTCCAGGGCGCGGACGTGGACTCCACGCTGAAAGCCGCGCAGGACAGGCTGACCGGACTGCTGCCGGCCGGTCGCCCATGATGCGGCCGGACATGACCTTCCTCCAGCTCACCGACACCCACATCGCGCCCGGGGGAGAGCCGGCGCACGAGGCCGTCGACACGACGGCGAACCTGCGCGCCGCGCTCGACATGATCGAGGCGTCCGGGGCATCGGCCACGGCGCTGCTGCTCACCGGCGACCTGGCCGCCGACGGCGAGCCGGACGCCTACCAGCGGCTGCGCGGGCTCGTGGAGCCGGCGGCACGGCGGATCGGGGCCGAGGTCGTGTACGCGATGGGCAACCACGACGAGCGTGCCGCCTTCCGCGCCGAACTGCTGGGCGAGCCGGAGGGCTCCGCATCCCCGTACGACGCCGTGCGCATGTTCGGCGGGATGCGCGTGGTGGTCCTGGACACCACCGAACCGGGTAGCCACGACGGGCATCTCGAAGAACGGCAACTGCGGTGGCTGGCGGAGGTGCTGGCCGTACCCGCGCCCCTGGGCACGATCCTGGTCTGCCACCATCCGCCCGTCCCGTCTCCGGTGCCCAGCGTGAACCTGCTGCGGCTGCGCGGCGCGGAACGGCTGGCGGCGGTGATCAGCGGAAGCGACGTGCGGCTGATGGTGACGGGCCACGCCCACCACGCGGGCTGCGGCTCCCTGGCGGGCGTGCCCGTCTGGGTCGGGCCCGCCCTGGCCTACGGCGTGGCCCCGGTCCCGCCCGCGGGCAGGCTCCGCGCGGACGCCGACGCCGCTTTCAGCCGCATCGACGTCTTCGGCGGGCGGGACGGGCAGATCGTCGCGACCGCCGTCCCGCTCTCACGGGCCGACCGGGTGTACGACGTCGCGGAGGCGGAGCGGCTGCGGTTCATCGAAAGCCTGGTGGAGGCATGGTGACGGGTGCCTTCGTCGAGGTCGCGCCACCGCGTCCCCGGGGGGAGGCCGCGCCGTCCGCGGCGCGGCCCTCCCCGGCCCTGCGGCTGGTGCGCGCGGCTCCGCCCTACCTGTACCTGGCGCCCGGGCTCGTCCTGCTCGTCGTCTGGACGTACTGGCCGCTCACCCAGACCTTCTACCTGTCGTTCCACTCCTGGAACCTGGTGCCGACCTCGCCCATGACGCCGGTCGGGACGGACAACTACGAGCGGCTGCTGACCACGCCCGCGCTCGCCGACTCGGTCGGACGGACCTTCCAGGTGATCCTCGGCCTGCTGCCGTTCACGGTGGTGGTCCCGCTGGTGGTGAACCTGCTGGCCCGCGGGGTGGGCGGCAGGATGGGCGCCGTGTACCGGGGCGTGGTCTTCGCGCCCATGCTCGTCGCCCCGGTCGCAGGGGCGGCGGCCTGGATGTTCCTGCTGGATCCGGGCGCGGGCATGGTCAACGCGGTGCTGGGAACCGACGTCAACTGGCTGAACAGCACCGCGACGGCGCAGTGGGCGATCATCGTCATCACCGGCTGGCATCTCGTCGGGTTCGCCGTCCTCGTGGTCGCGGCGGGACTGGCCGGCATCGACTCCGAGTACACGGCGGCGGCACGGGTGGACGGAGCGTCCCCGGGCCAGATCACCCGGTGGATCACGCTGCCGCTGCTGTCGCCGACGCTGGCGTTCCTGGCGCTGATGACCGTGCTGCTGTCGGCGCAGTGGACGTTCCCGCTGATCGACACGCTGACCCAGGGCGGCCCCGCCGGCTCGACCACCACCATCCACTACCTGCTGTGGGAGTACGGGTTCCGCAGCCACGACGCCGGTCTCACCGCCGCCGCGGGAATGATCTTCTTCGTGGGCTTCATGCTGCCGGCGATCCCGCTGGCGCGTCTCGCCGACCGGACGACCCGAGAGGAGGGGAGATGAGGCTTCGTCGTACGGCGGGGCACGTGGCGCTGGGCCTGCTCGGCCTGGCCTGCCTCTTCCCGATCTACTGGCTCTACGCGGCGTCGCTGCGGGCGCCGGGCGACGTCCACGACCAGTCCCCGCTGCCCTGGCCCCTGTCGCTGGAGAACTACGCCGACGCGTTCGCCAAGAACGACGTCGCGGAGATGCTGCTGAACACGGTCACGGTCGCGGTGCTCACCGCGCTCGGCCAGCTGCTGGTCGCCCTGCTCGCCGCGTACGGGATGGCCGCCTGGCGGTTCCGGGGCCACCGGCTCGCCCATCTGATGTTCGTGGGGATCTGGCTGGTGCCCTTCCAGGTCACCATGCTGCCCAACTACGCGCTGCTGGCACGGCTCGGGCTGCTGGAGACGCTGGCCGGGGTGATCGTCCCGATGTCGTGCTCGGCACTGGGCGTGCTGCTGCTCCGCGAGCACCTGATGAACTTCCCGAAGGAACTCCTCGACGCGGCGAAGATGGACGGGCGCTCCTCCTGGGCCACCCTGTGGACGGTCGTCGTCCCCGTCCTGCGCCCGGTGCTCGCCGCGCTGGGCGTCCTGCTGTTCATCAACGCGTGGAACGAGTACTTCTGGCCCGCGATGGTGCTGCAGCGCTCCAACGCGGTGATCCAGCTCGGCCTGCGCAGCTTCATGGGGACTGAAGGCAACGACTGGGGCCCGCTGATGGCCACGGCGGGCCTGGCGAGTCTGCCCGTCCTGGCGCTCTACCTGTTCCTGCAACGGCACATCGTGGACGCGTTCGTCCGGTCGGGACTGAGGTGAGGCGGGTCAGGCCTTGAGCGTGCCGGCCGCGGGCAGGCAGGTGAGGAAGGCCTCCACCAGCGGCCCGGGGTCGGCACGCCACACGGCGTACAGGTCCAGGATCGGCACCGGGTCGTACAGCCGCACCGAGGTGGTCCGGGGCCCGCCCGGGACCGCGCCCGCGAACCCGCCGCGCAGCGCGGAGGCGAACCCGACCACCGGCCGGATCGCGGTGATGATCGCGGTGGCGCCCGGATCGTTGATCTCCTCCTGCACGTTCAGCTCGATGCCGGCGGCCCGCGCGGCGGAAGTGATCGCGTCGTACATCGCCGACGACTGGGAGCGGTGGAACAGGATGCAGGCCTCCTCGCCCAGTGCCTTGAACGGCACCTCGTCCCGGCCCGCCCAGCGGTGCCCCGCACCGACCACCGCCACCAGCGGCACACGCAGCAGCAGCCTGCTGCGCAGCTCCCTCGACGCGGGCCTGCCGTACACCATGGCGACGTCGAGCCGGCCTTCCCCGAGCGCCGCGAGCTGCGGCCCGGTCCGCAACTCGACCATGTCCACCTCGACCCCCGGCCGACGGTCGGCGAAGCGGGCCAGCGTCCCCGGCAGCACCCGCTGCGCGGCGGGAAGGTTGTAACCCACCCGGATCCTGCCCGTCCTGCCCTCCGCGGCGGCCCTGGCCGCCTCACCGGCCCGCTGCACGCTCCGCATGATCTCCTCGGCCTGCTCGCGGAACGCGACCCCCGCGGCCGTCAGCCGCACCTCGTGCGAAGTGCGGGTGACCAGTTCCACCCCCAGCGACCGCTCCAGCCGCTGGAGATGCTGGCTCAGCGAGGGCTGAGCCAGATGGAGCCGTGCGGCAGCCCTGCCGAAGTGCAGCTCGTCGGCGAGGGCCAGAAAGGAGACGACATGGCGCAGTTCCACGAGCCGAGGCTAAAGGCAGAGAACAAGCATCCGGTGAACACCTCGAAACCGTTCCCGAACCACGTCCGGAAGCGCTCGGCCGGCACGCTCACCGGGGTGTCACGCTCAACCCGCGTCTCGGTGCTTCTTGTTCGCCCGCCTGTTTCGCCCGGTTGCATATAAACGTTATTGTTTCTCTGTGGTGGAGGGGGTCCGTGGACAGAAGGTCGTCCAGGACCCATCGGTGCCGAAGCCGAACTCCGCCGCTGTCGCCGACGAATCGGGAGTTCGTGTTGCCCGCGTCCCAGAGCGAGGGCCCTGAGCCGTCTCCGCGTATCTCTTACGTCCATCCACGGCGTCATCCACCGGCGGCCCGTCCCGTACCCGAGCCCCGGCCGGCTCCTGCGGGCGGCGGCGCCGACCTCCTCCGCGACGCCCAGGCCGGTGACGGCTCGGCGATGCTGCAGCTCGGCATGCGACGTGAGGGCGAGGCGGCTTTCCAGGAGGCGATCGAGTGGTACCTCAAGGCGGCCGAGGCCGGCAACCCGCAAGGCCTCACCCGGATCGGGTCGCTCCTGCAGGCGGTGGGCAAGCTCGAGGAGGCCGAACAGGTCTACCGTGAAGCCGAAGCGGCGGGCGACCCTTCGGCCACGACACTGCTGTCGTATCTGCGGACCTCCCGGACCCCGTCTCGTGAGAACGAGCGTCAGAACCGCGGCGGCCGACAGGAGAACGACGGTCTCGGCCGCGTCAGGGGATTCGCCTGGCTGGGCATCGCCCTCCTGGCCTTCGGCTTCTTCCTCGTCATGGCGGCCCGTCCCGGCTCCGGCACTCCCGAGTGCGACGGCGAAACCATGGAACCGGGAGACAAATGCATCTCCTTGACCGGCAACCGGAGCTCCTACACCTACGAAGAAGTCATGGAGAGATACGAGGCGAAGGAAGAAGCCTGGGCCGACGGCCCACCGCCCCAGGCCCTGATCGGCTATGGGCTCATGGCGGTCAGCCCCGTTCTTTTCGTGGCCGCCGTCGCCCGCTACCGGCAGGTGAAGGACGCAGAGGGGTAGGTCCCGGCGGGTGCAGTCCTCAACGCGCCGAGCGTGCCGCCTCAATGAACGAGGTGATCAAAGCGGGGTCCTTGACGCCGCGGCTGCTCTCGACTCCGCTGGAGACGTCCACGCCCCACGGGAGGGCGGACCTTACGGCCTCCTGGACGTTCCGCGGCGTCAGACCGCCGGCGAGGAGCCACCGTTCTCCGGGGCCGGCGAAGCCCTTCACCGTCCAGTCCCAGGCGGTGCCGGAGCCGGGAACCGGCGCGTCGAGCAGAAGCAGGTCCTCGCCGAGTTCACCGCAGCGCGGCGCGGGCTCCCGGTAGGCGGTCCCACGGATCAGCGTCAGCCCTTCGCGCCGGAGCGCGGCATAGTGGTCCGGGCCTTCGCCTCCGTGGAGCTGGACTCCGCGGACCCCGGCGAGGCCGGCCAGCCGCCGCACCTCGGCCACCGGCTGGTCGCGGAACACCCCCACGGTGAGCACGTGCTCCGGCACCCGCCGCGCCAGTCTCGCCGCCGCGTCGGCGTCGACACGCCGGGGGCTCACGGCGAAGACGAATCCGATGGCGTCCGCCCCGGCCTCGACCGCGGCGTCCACATCCCGCTCCAGCCGGAGCCCGCACACCTTGATGAACAACTTCTCCATGCCGCCATCGTTCCTCCACCACCCCGCGGACACCAACTTCCCCCGGCCTCGCCGGACGCATCAGAGGACCGGCCGCCTCCGCCATGAGGTCGTGGTCCGCGTCAGGGCCGTTGCCCTTCTGGCAAGGTCGCCGTCGCCCACGCGCAGATCGCGGCCAAGGGCTCCTGGAGGGTCTTGCCGAGAGCGGTGAGGGAGTACTCGACGTGCTGCGGCGCGCTCTCCTTGAGGACCTCGCGCCGCACCAGGCCGTCCGCCTCCATGCCGCGCAGCGTCTCCGTCAGCATCTTCTGGGTGATTCCGGGAATCCGTCGGCGCAGCTCCGAGTGGCGCTGCGGTCCTGCCAGGAGCCCGTAGACGAGCAGGATCCGCCACTTCGAGCCCAGTCGCTCCAGGGCCTGACGCGTGGAGCACGCCTCTTCGAGAATGTCCGGTATCACCAGCGCCATGGGGCCTCCCGGCGGTGAAAGGCACTTGAAAGTGCCCTCTTTCTGGTCGGGAACAGATCATCTAGCGTCCCGTTCATGACAGAGCTTAAGGCCCGCCTCTCTACGGCTGCCGATTCCGGCATCCACGTCAACGGCGTCCACCCCCACTCCTCGAACGGCTTTTTCCCGACCCGGCCGGCCGCCCCGGGCGCGGACTTCGTCGCCACCGGACCCGCAGGGGAGCGCTGATGGAACGCCTCGTTTTCGGATCAGCCGGACTCGTGGGAGTCCTGCGGCTCCCCTCGGGGCCGGGGCCGTGGCCCGGCGTCGTCCTCACCGGGCCGTTCACCGGCGTGAAGGAGCAGGTCGTCGGGGTGTACGCCGAGCGCCTGACGGCCGCGGGGTTCGCGACGCTCGCCTTCGACCACCGGGGCTTCGGCGAGAGCGGCGGACGACGCGGGCACGAGGACACCCAGGGCAAGCTGGAAGACCTCCGAGACGCCGTGAGCCTCATGACGGCCCGGCCCGACGTGGGCGAGATCTCCGTCGTCGGCATCTGCCTGGGCGGCGGGTACGCCGTTCGGGCCGCCGCCTCCGACCCGCGGATCAAAGCCGTCGCGGGCATCGCGGGCGCCTACAACAGCCCGGCTCACATCGTCGAGGCGATGGGCGTGGAGAACTACCGGGCGGCCCTCACCGGTTTCCTCGACCGCTACGACGAGTTCCTGCCCGCCGTGGCCCCCGACGGGGGAGAGGCCGCGATGGGCGGCGACGAGCCCTACGCCTACTACGGAACGTCCCGCTCTGCCTCCCCGCACTGGGACGGCCGGGTCACCCGGGGCTCGCTCCACTCCTTGATGACCTTCGACGCGCTGAGCGCCGCAGACCTTCTCGGCGCCACACCCCTGCTGGTCGTCCACGGTCGGACCGACGCCTACTGCTCTCCCGACCTGGCCCGCGAACTCCACGCCCGCGCCCCCGGCCCCAAGGAGATCCACTGGCTCGACACCCGGGAGCACATCGACCTCTACGACGTGGAACCCCACGTCACCGCCGCGGCCGACGCCACCGCGACGTTCCTGCACCGCGTCCTTGCGGACGACCCTGGCCGCGTAGGAGAAGAAATCGAGGACGCGATGCGGCCTGCTACCTACGGGTGAGTCCTCCATGTCGATACGTCGAGCAAAAAGCAGGGTTTTCGCTGCCGTGCGGCGAACGGCAGCGGGCCTGACCAGTTGCCCGGGGCCGGAGGACCATCAGGCGTACATGCCGAGCATGCGTTCGACGAGTTCGTGAAGGTGCTTCCGGACCCGGCGCAGGGCCTTGGGATCCTGCGGCCTTCGTGTCCGCCCTTTCTCGTCCATGAAGCCGCCTTGGACGAAGCCGTGAATGCACCACACGGTGGTCCATCCCACGAGTTCCAGGTCGAAGGGCGGTTCTCCCTCGTAGGCCTCACCTTCGCCGATGGCCTTGCTCACCGCACCCAGAAGCAGGGACTGGATCTTCCCGGAGAATCGTTCTTCCAGCTCGGTGATGTCCGCGGCGTCCGAGAGCCAGCGGTGCATCCACAGCGCGGGAACCTCCGGATGCTCGACGCAGAAGTCCAGATAGGCGTCGGTCAGCAAGATCATTCCCGCCATTCCGGGCTCGGCCTCGGCGACCTTCTGCTGGAGGAAGTCGTATTCGATCCCGGTGATCCTTTCCAGCACCGCGATGTAGAGCTCGCGCTTGCCTCCGACCTGATCGGTCACCGTGGCGACGTCGAGTCCCGCGGAGTCCGCGATCATCCGGACGGTGATCGCGTCGTAGCCGAGACGGGAGAACAGGCGCGTGGCCACATCAAGGATGTGGTCACGCGTGTTCTCGGAGCCGGAGTCGGAGATGGTCATAGCACGGTGTCACTTCGGATGATTTGCTACGTGGCTACCCGGTCAACAGGGGTGTACCCGCCGACCCGACACGTAAGCGTTGCCTCGACAGCACCAAAGAACACAAAGGGGGAATTGACCTGCCCGTCGGTTCCGGACGGCTGAATCGTGTTCAGGAGAAGGGGACATCGGCGAGAATCGCGAGCAGGCTCCTGTCCCGTCGTCGGTCGGTCAGGCAGCGGGAATGCGTCAATGGGCGAGCGCTGGCGATGCGGCCTCCCACGCGAATCCGTCCGGGGCGGCGATCGGTGCTTCTTGATTCCTGATCGGCCTGGTCACCTGTTTCGCCACACACGGTGGCATTCCTTCCGCCGGGTGGGCCGTCTGGTCGCGGTAGGCGCTGGGTGGCATGCCGACCAGTTCGGTGAAGCGGGTGCTGAAGGTGCCCAGGGATGAGCAGCCGACGGCGAAGCAGACTTCGGTGACGCTGAGGTCGCCGCGGCGCAGTAGTGCCATGGCGCGTTCGATGCGTCGTGTCATCAGGTAGGAGTAGGGGGATTCGCCGTAGGCGCGCCGGAATTCGCGGCTGAGGTGTCCGGCTGACATGTGGGCGCCGCGGGCGAGTGCCTCGACGTTCAGTGGCTGGGCGTATTCCCGGTCGATCCGGTCACGGACACGGCGCAGCCGTGCGAGGTCGTCCAGGCGCTGCGCCGCGGCGCGTGCGCGCCCCCATGAGGGGTGACACATGAGAAGGCTCCTTTCATCGACGTCGGCGGCCGCACCTCTGTGATGGTGCGGCCGCCGAGGACGGAGGCTTGGAATCATCGGCCGCCGTGTTCTTCGCAGGTGGTCGCGACGCCGGCCGCCATGGCCGGATCGCTGACCGGACGGATCAGCGAAGCTCCTGGATGCGGACCAGGTTGCCCGCGGGATCGCGGAAGGCGCAGTCACGGACGCCGTACGGCTGCTCGGTCGGCTCCTGGACGACCTCGGCGTCGCAGGCCTGCACCTTCTCGAAAGTGCCGTCGAGGTCCCGGGTGGCCAGCTGGATCCAGCCGTAGGTGCCCTTGGCCATCATCTCGGTGATGGTGCGGCGCTCGTCCTCGGTGAGCCCTGGGTCGACGGTCGGCGGCGCCAGGAGGATGGACGTGTCGGGCTGGCCGACGGGGCCGACCGTGATCCAGCGCATCTTGCCCTGCCCGACGTCGTTGCGGACCTCGAAGCCGAGGATGTCGCGGTAGAAGGCCAAGGACGCGTCCGGGTCGTCATGCGGGAGGAAGCTCGTGTGAATGGTGATGTCCATGAAGATCATGCTAGGTCGGCTCCGTGACCAGCGCTTCTCGATTCCTGACCGATCCGCACCCATTTCCGGACGACCGGTCACCGATGATCGTCTCTGGTGACTCACTCGTGGGCCGGAGAGCCCGCGGTGCGCACCTGCGGAAGGGTAGGAGCTGTTGCCGGTTGAGTGTTCAGGAGTGTCCATGGGGATTTCTCTGGTCGTCTGTGGCCTCCGGATGCTTGAAGGAGGGGTTCCCGGGTTTCCCGTCCGTGCCCGCCGCACCGGGGGTAGGTTGTCTCGGGGTCACACTCGGTGACCTAGGGCAGGTGGGAAGGGGTGCGGTATGCCGGTGATCCACGACTGCCGCTCGGCTTCGCGGACGGCCCGGCATGGCTGAACGAGTGGGGCCGCTGCGGCCGGTCACCCCGCCGTTCGTCGTCGCACAGCCCCAGGGCGTGTCGGTCCGCACCCGTCTCAAGGGCCTCACCTCCCGGGACGAGGAGGTGCTGCGCCGGGTGGGTGCGCATCTGGGGTCGTTGGCGGGCCGTGATCTGGCGATCCGCTGCGCTGATGGTCTCCGGCACACCGCGCAGCGGTGGACGGAGCGCAAACGGAACCTGACCGGCCAGTCCTCCTCGCGGTGGGCGGGGGCGATCACCAAGGCCACCCACGACCAGTGGGCGCTGTCCCTGCGCTCCCAGGCCGCGCACCTGACCGGCCTGGACGCCGCCATCGACACCATCGGCCGTCGTCTGGCCCTGCCTGTGGGCGAGAAGGGCAGCAAACGCGCCCCAGGTGGCTACCGCTCCAGGAGCGAGTGGTTTCACAAGTCCCGCCGCCTGGCCCTGCTGAAACAGCGCCGCGAGAAGGTCGCGGCCGACTTCGCCGCCGGGCGGGTGCACGTGGTGCGCGGCGGCCGCGCCCTGGCCCGCACCCGCCACCACCTGCGGGAAGCCGACCTCACCGCCGAGCGGTGGCGGAAGCGGTGGCAGGCGGCCCGCTGGTTCCTGGCCGCCGACGGCGAGAGCGGCAAGCGGTACGGCAACGAGACCCTGCGCATCACCCCCGACGGGCAGGCCAGCCTCAAACTCCCCGCACCCCTGACCGACCTCGCCAACGCACCCCACGGCCGGTACGTCCTGGCCGCGAAAATCTCCTTCGCGCATCGGGGCGGGGAGTGGGCCGACCGGGTGGCCGCCGACCGGGCCGTGGCCTACCGCCTGCACCTCGACACCGACCGGGGCCGCTGGTACGTGGACGCCTCCTGGCAGCGCCCGCCCGTGCAGATCCTGCCCCTGGAGGCGGCACGCGCGGGCGGGATGGTGGCGGTGGACACCAACGCCGACCACCTGGCCGCCTGGCGCCTGGACGTCCACGGCAACCCCGTCGGCGCACCGGTCCGCTTCGACTACGACCTGTCGGGCACCTCCCAGCACCGGGACGCCCAGCTGCGGCACGCCCTGACCCGGCTGCTGCACTACACCCGCCGCACCGGCGCCAAAGCGATCGCGGTCGAGGACCTGGACTTCGCCGAGGCCAAGACCCGCGAGAGGCACGGCCGCAACCGCCGCTTCCGCCAGGTCATCTCCGGCATCCCCACCAGCCGGTTGAAGGCCCGCCTGGTCTCGATGGCCGCCGAGCACGACCTCGCCGTGGTCGCGGTGGATGCGGCCTACACCAGCGTGTGGGGAGCCCAGCACTGGCAGCGGCCGACCAGCACTCCTACGCGTGAGACCACCCGGCACGAGGCCGCGAGCCTGGTGATCGGCAGACGCGCCCTGGGACACGGCGCCCGGCGTCGGACGGCACCACCCCCACACCACCGGAGTGATGGTGCGGGGCATCGGACCGCCCAGGCCGAACGCCGCGTCCCGGGGCGCGAGGGAACCCGCCCCACCCGCAAGGCTGCACGGATGCGATCCGCGCAGCCGCCGGGTGTGTGAAAGCAGGGGGACCAGCTTGTCCAGCACCGTTCGGGGCAGGCCACTGATCACAGGGACACCCCTGGACAGTGCCGAGGAACGGTAGGAGCTCTGACATGGGTGAGACGGGGCGGGGAGCCGCGGGCGATGATCGCGGGGTCGAGCGGATGCTGACCGGGCTGCTGGAGGCCAGCCATCTGGCGTTCTTCGAGCAGTTGCCCGAGCTGGTCGCCGAGCACGCGCGTCACGCCGGCCTGGAAGAGGTGCTGATCTATCTGGTCGATCTCCAGCAGAACGTGCTGCGCCTGCTGCCCGGCCCCGAGCGGAACACCGGAAAGGCCGCGGGGGAGGACACCGACGAGGCGGCGGACGAATTGCGGGTGGACGGCACCCTGGCCGGAAAAGCGTTTCAGCAGGTGCGCGTCCTGGCGTCCAAGGGGCCCGATGGGACGGAGACGGGGTACTGGTGGGTGCCGTTGCTGGACGGCACCGAACGCCTGGGCGTGATGCGCGTGCGCGCCGCCGAGCGGGCGGGTTCGCAGATGGCCGACCGGATGCGGCATCTGGCCTCGCTGGTGGCGCTGATGCTGGTGAGCGTGCGGCCCTACAGCGATTCCTACGCGCGGCTGGTGCGCACCCATCGGATGAACGTCGCTGCGGAGATGCAGTGGGCTCTGCTGCCGCCGTTGACGGTCTCCGGCGACCGGGTGACGATCGCGGCGGTGCAGGAACCGGCGTACCAGATCGGCGGGGACGCCTTCGACTACTCCATCGCCGACGACACCGTCCATGTGGCGGTCTTCGACTCGATGGGCCATGACGTGGCGTCCGGGCTGGCGGCGGACCTGGCGATGGCCGCCTGCCGCAACCAACGCCGCAACGGCGTTCTGCTCGCCGAGGTCAGCCAGGGCATAGAGGCCACCCTGCTGGAGGAATTCGGGTCCGAAGCCCGCTTCGTCACCGCGATCCTGGCCGAGTTGGACACCACCACCGGCATGTTCACCTGGATCAACCGCGGCCACCCCTCTCCGATGCTGATCCGCGGCGGACGCTGGGTCACCGCTCTGAACTGCCCGCCCGCTCACCCGATGGGCATGGACCTGGGCCTGCCCGTGACGTCGTGCACCGAGCAGCTCGAACCGGGCGACCGCGTGCTGTTGTACACCGACGGCATCATCGAAGCCCGCGACCGTCACGGCCAGGAGTTCGGGATGCACCGGTTCATCGACTTCGTCATCCGCCACGTCACCGACGGCTTCCCCGCCCCCGAGACCCTGCGTCGCCTGATCCGCACCCTGCTGGAGAGCCACGACCAGCATCTTCAAGACGACGCCACCGTCCTGCTCCTGCAATGGCATGGCCCGCCTCCTTGAGACGAGGTGGGCTTCCCGCCTGGCCTTCGGTGCGGCGGCGGAGCGTCCGGACGGGCCGGGCGCTCCGCCGCGATCAGCGGGTCAGAACAGGTCGAACTGGGTTTGGGCGTTCAGCTCCCGGTAGGTGTGGCGCTTGGCGCGGTCGTTGAGCGGATCGGTGAGGTTCAGGACGTCGAAGCCCTTCTGGATGTCGTTGGAGAAGATGTAGCCGTTGTAGTAGTACGACGACCACGAACCGCCCAGGATCAGGGACGTCGCCGACAGCGGCCCGCGCTCGAAGAACGCGATCTCCTTCGGCTTGCTCGAGTTGGTGAAGTCCCAGACCGAGATCCCGCCCTGGTACCAGGCCTGGACCATGATGTCGCGGCCCGGGACGGGGAGCAGGTTGCCGTTGTGCGCGACGCAGTTCTCGGTGTCGGCGTTCGCGCGCGGGATCTTGAAGTAGCTGCGGAAGCGCAGCTTGCGGCGGTCTCCCTTGCCGACGATGTCGTAGACGGCGTTGGCGCCCTTGTCCGGGCCGATGGCCGCGTTGCAGGTCGCCGTGCCGCCGCCGCCGAGCTCGTCGGTGAAGACGACCTTGTTGGCCTTGTTGTTGAAGGTCGCGGAGTGCCAGAACGCGAAGTTCGTGTCGTCGCGGACCGCGGTGATGAGGCGCGGTTTCTCCCGGTCGGAGATGTCGAACAGCGCGCCGTCGCCCATGCAGGCGCCGGCCATCAGGTTCTTCTCGGGGTAGACGGTCAGGTCGTGGCAACCGGTGGTCTGGGCGGTGCCCTCGGGGTAGGGCAGGCCGTCTCCGGGGTTGCCTCCGTCGCTGAACAGGACGGGCTCGGCGACCAGCGAGGCGGTCGTCGGGGCCTTCACCGGCACCTTGATCACGGAGATCTTGTCATGCGGGTACGCGCAGTCCGGACCCACGCCCGACGCGCCGAGCAGGTAGGACGAGACGTACAGGTAGACGGTCTTCTTGCTCTTGGCCGGCACCAGGGTGTGGGTGTGCGACCCGCACTTGGTCTCGACCGACTTGACGTACTCGGGGTTCGCCGGGTCGCTGATGTCGAAGATCTTGATTCCCTCCCAGGCGGTCGCGTCGGTGACCGGTTTGGCGACGCTCTGGCAGGAGTCGTCGCTGCGGGAGGAGTCCGTCGACAGGAACAGCAGGTTTCCGCTGACGGAGATGTCGTTCTGCGATCCGGGGCAGAGGACCTGGCTGACGACCTTGGGCGCGGTCGGCTCACCGATGTCGTACACCGTGAAGCCGTTGTAGTTGCCGGCGAACGCCAGATCTCCCTTGAAGGCGAGGTCGGAGTTGTAGGCGTTGGCCGAGGCGAACGGCCCCTGCTTGGGGATGTTCGCCACGTGCTGGAGGTTGGGGCTCGACACCATCTCGTCGACGCCCGGGATGGGCGGGGCGGCGGACGCGGGGGCGGTGCCGAGGACGAGGGCGAGTGCGGCGAGCACGGCGGTCAGGATTCGGGCGGTCGGTCTGTGCTTGACTCTGGAGGCCATACGGGAGCTCCTTTGGCGGACACTGATCGATCGCCGCGAGTATCACCCGGTTTTTCTCTTTAAAGAGATGCCTTACAAGCTTGTAATGATGTTGGTACGACACGGAATGTCGTTTGGAGGGTCGGCGGACTGTACCTTTCACGTCGTCGAAGGACGAAGAGGAGTGCTTCATATGAGCGTCTCTGAACACGGTCTCCGCGCCCTCGCCGTCGCGGCGCTGACGGCCTCGCTGCTGAGCGGTTGCAGCGGAGGCGACGCCCCGGTCGAGGGCCCCACCGCGACCATGCTGGCCCCGGGCCGTCCCGGCGAGCCGAACGCGACGGTCACCGCCGGCCCGACCGCCCCGCCCGCCCCCGCCGAGGCCGACGTCACCTTCATGCGCATGATGATCGTCCACCACGGTCAGGCGGTCGTGATGTCCGATCTGGCCCCCACCCGCGCCTCCGATACCCGAGTGAAGTCCCTGGCCTCCCGCATCCGCGCCGCCCAAGCCGGCGAGATCACCCTGATGCGCGACTGGCTCCGCCGCAACAAGAAGCTCCCCGCCACCGGCCACGACCACCACTCCATGCCGGGGATGATCACCCCTGAGGAACTGGAGACCCTGGAGTCGTCCCGCTCCACCGCCTTCGACCACCTCTACCTCACCCTCATGATCAGGCACCACGAGGGCGCCCTGACCATGGCGAACACCGTCCTGGCCACCGGCACCGACACCGACACCCTCCAGTTGGCCAAGGACGTCGTGGCCACCCAGCAGGCCGAGGTGAACCGCATGCGCGCCCTGCTCTGAAGTCCGTCTTGGACATCGTGCGCAAACCCGCCCGTCTTATATAGATAAGATTGTCTTGCTGGGTGGAAGCCGGTCCATGGAGATGACTGGTTTCTTCGGGGAATCCCCATCCTCGTGGAGGAGTCGTCATGGATACGTGCTGTGACGTCGGGATAGAGGCGGCGTTTCGGGACGCGGCGTCCGGCTGTGTGTTCCAGGTCGGCGATCCCCGGACCCGGCCTGAGCTGTGGGACCGATTCCTTCGCGGGGCCTTGGCGGCCTACCGGCGCTTCGGGGTGGAGTCCGCCTTGGAGTACCAGGCGATCCGCGACGGCGGCACGACGTCCTGCTTCATCGTGGGGCTGGACCCGGACGGCGAAGCGATGGCGGGCGTGCGGATCCTCTGGCCGTATCACGGCCTCGACGAGGTGCACGCACTGCGCGCATGGGCGGCACGTCCCGGCGAGCAGAGCTTCCGCGACACGCTCGCCGAACGGCTCGCGGACGGGATCGTCGAGGTCAAAGCGGTGTGGGTGGACCGGCAGACGCGGCTGCCCGGGCTCGGCGCGGCCGTGGCCCGGTGCGTGGCACACGCGGCATGGCTGCACGACGTCCGCTACAGCCTCATGACCGCTTCGGCTCACGCGGTCGCGCGGTACGTCGGCGTGGGAGCCGGCGTGGCGGCGGAGGTGGCGCCCGTGCCCTACCCGGACCGGCGTTACACGACCGTCCCGCTGTGGTGGGACGCGCATTCCTACCGCAGGGGGGCCGTCCCCGCGCAGGCGGCGCTGATCGATGACGAGCGCGCCCAGCTGATCCGATCCGCACCGCGGAGCATGAGTGAGACGACGAGACGAGGCAGCCGGAGATGACCGCCGGAACAGCAGATGAGCAGGGATACCGGCCCCTGATACTCGACCCGGCCCAGGCCGGTGACGCCGCGGTGCTCGACGGTCTGCGCTCGCGGGCGGACATCGCGGTCCTGGACCTGCGAGACCCGATCCGGGCCGAGCTGGCGGGTCTTCTCGACCTCCCCGATACCGGCGAGGGCCCGGAGCACGACAGGTGGGTCTACTACCCGTGGCGGCACCGCGTCGTGGCGGTACCGGGTCCGCGCACCATGCGCCTGGTCCGGCTCGACCGCAACCGCAACAAGCTGACCCGCGAGGAGCAGGACCGGCTCGGGTCCCTGGCCGTGGGGGTCGTCGGCCAGAGCGTCGGCCACGCCATCGCCCACACGCTCGCGCTGGAAGGCGTCTGCGCCGAGCTGCGGCTGGCCGACTTCGACACCCTGGAACTGGCGAACCTCAACCGCATTCCGGCCTCCTTGCTCGACATCGGCCTCAACAAGGCAGTGATCGCCGCGCGGCGGATCGCCGAACTCGACCCCTATCTGCCGGTGACCGTCTACCCGATGGGCATCACGGACGAGGTGATCGACGAGTTCTTCGACGGCCTGTCGATCGTCGTGGAGGAATGCGACTCGCTCGACGTCAAACTGGCCGTCCGCGAGGCCGCGCAGCGGTACCGGGTCCCGCTGCTGATGGAGACCAGCGACCGGGGCCTGCTGGACGTCGAACGCTACGACCTGGAGCCGGACCGCCCGCCGTTCCACGGCATGCTGAACGGCGCGAGCCGGGCGGACCTGCGCGGGCTGTCGACGCGGGACAAGGCGCCGTACGTCATCCGGATCCTCGACGCGCAAGGCCTGTCGACGGACTTCGCCGCGAGCCTGGTCGAGATCGACCAGACGCTTTCGAGCTGGCCGCAGCTCGGCGGCGACGTCCAGCTCGGCGGCGCCACCGTCGCCGCCGCGGTGCGGCGCATCGGCCTGAGCCTCCCGCTGCCCTCGGGCCGGACGCGCGTCGACGTCCAGCGGTGCCTGGACGAGCTGGCCCCTCCGGTCGCCGCGGCGGAGCCGGACTGGAGCGGTGTCGCCGCGCCCGAACCTCCGTCCGTGGCCGGCCTGTCCGCCTTGCCGGTCACCGAAGCCGTCGCCGTCTGTGCGGGCCTGGCGCCGTCCGGGGGAAACGTCCAGCCCTGGACCATCACGTCGGACGCCGAGAACGGGATCCGGATCGAGCTGGACCCGAAAGCCGGCACCGGCATGGACATCGGTTACCGCGGCAGTGCCGTCGCCGTCGGCGCGGCGCTGTACAACGCGCGGGTCGCTGCGGCCGCGTACGGCGTCCTCGGCGACGCCGAGATCATCGAGGCCCCGGCCACGCTGGCCGCCACCCTGCGCTGGGGCACTGGAGCGGACCACGACCTGGCCCGCGACCTCCCCGGCGTGACGACCCGCCACACGAACCGGCACCCGGGCACCGGGGCCGCGCTCGACCCCGAGATCCTGGAAGCCCTGGCCCGAGCGGCGCACCCGGCCGGCGGCGCGGTCCGCGCGATCACCGAACCGCAGGCCCTGGAAGCCGCGGCCACCCTGCTGGCCGCCTCCGACCGGATCCGCTATCTGACCCCCGCCCTGCACGCCGAGATGTTCGCGGAACTGCGCGGGCCTGAAGACGACCTGGACAGCGGACTCGACCTGCGCACCATGGAGCTGGCCCCGGACGAGCTCGTCAAGCTCGCCATCGCCCGGCGCCCCGACGTGATGGCCCGGATCCGCGCCTTCGGCGGCGGCGTCGCGCTGGGCGAATACTCCCTGGACCGCGTCCGCTCCTCCTCCGCCCTGCTGGCGGTCTGCTTCGGCTTCAACGGCCCCGAACCCACCCTGACCGACTACGCGAAGGCAGGCGCCGCCGTACAGCGCGTCTGGATCGAGGCCGACCGCCACGGCCTGGCGGTCCAGCCGATGTCACCGGTCTTCCTGTACGCGAACACCCACGACGAGATCGCTGAAGCCACCCCGGGTTTCGAAAGCGAGGCGGCGGCACTGCGGGAACGCTTCTTGAAACTGCTGTCCGTCCCCGCCACCGAGGCCGTGGCCCTGGTCCTGCGCCTCGGCCACGCCGCACCGGCCGCCACCCGCAGCAGCCGCAGGGACCGGTCGACGCGGAAACCGCGGTAGCCGCCGCGGCGGGCCCTCTTGCTCCTCAGAAGCCAGCCGTACCGGGCGGACCAGCGTTCCACCGAGAAGTTTTCGAAATCACCTGCGGCTTCGCACTCCAGCAGCCATTCCAGTGCGCCGTCCGCCTTCGGGCCGGGAGACAGATGCTGCAGGAACGCCTTGGTCTCGGGCAGACCGGCTCCGCAAAGGAGCTGGACGTCGATCGAGCAGCCGGCATCGAAACTCGATGTCTTCGCGTCCCAGATCAGCAGCACGTCTTCAGGCCGCAGGCCGAAGCGGGCAAGGCTGCCGGCGACACTCATGACGGTCATGGTCGTGAGTGCATGAGATCTCTGTGAAGCGCCCCGGGTTTGGCTGAGAAGACAGGTCGGAACGCGCTGGTTCTCGTGATACTGGGAGGAACAGGCCGTGCCCCCGAACTCCTCGGAGTGTTCATGTCCAGGAAGCTCTCATATGCCGATGCGGTCAAGCTCCTGGGCGGGGAGAGCAGGGTCGTCGCTGCGCTGGATCGGCTGACCGGCGGGCTGTTGCTTGCGGCCACCGGAGTCGGCGGCGAGTTCGTGCTGAGTCTGTTCGACGCACGGAGCGAGCTGGCCAGGCTCAGCCGCGAACTCGTCACAGGGCTCAGCGATCGGATGCGTGGTCTCAGCCGGTTCGACCGGACGTCCCGCCTATCCGCGGCGCAGAGTGTCCTGGTGATCACGGCCTATTTCGAGGCGGTGCGTGACGCGCCGCTGCCGTTCGATTCAGGAAAACTGCGGCTGGGACGGTCGGAGTCCGTCAGACTCGCGACCGGGCGGGAGCTTGATTCTGCCCGTCTGCCTGCGCTTGCGCGGATCCTTAATGACAGTGACCTGCCCCGGCCCATGCCGCGTGATGGCAGAGACACCATGACCACTGAACTGCGGCTTTTCTACACCTCGCTGGGTGAAGACCTTGTCGGCTACTTCACAGGGCATCCGCTCTGGGAGAGCCTTTCTGAGGGCGAACGTGCAGAGGTCGCGGATGTCATGGGCAGCGTGGTTCCCGACACCGCGGTGGCACGGTATGAGGAGTTGTTCCGGGCGCTCGCCGTGGAGTTTCCCGAGGTGGCGTTCTGGTCCAACCGGCTTGACCACGCGGCGACCCATACCGGCATCGATGAACTGCGCACCGGACTGGCCGGGCTGGGGCGGGTACTGGAACAGTTGGCGATCGGTCAGCCGCCGGACGAGCGGCGAGCGGCTCTGGCCCGGCGGTACTTGCGCCAGTTGGAACGGCCCGTCGTGGCCGCTGGAGAGATCCCTGAAGGATTGACCCTGCCCTCGCTGGTCAGCGCCTACGTCAATCCCAGCTTCCGCGTGGCCCCGGTGATCCGGGCCGACCGGCTTGATGAGGAAGGGTGGTGGGAACGCCATCCCGTCCGTGACGACCTGCAGGAGTTCCTGCTCGGCCATCTGACCTCGCCGCACGCTACGGCCAGCCCGTTGATAGTGCTGGGACAACCGGGATCGGGTAAGTCCGTGCTCACCAAGGTGCTGGCGGCGCGCCTACCCCCGAGTGACTTCCTCGTCGTTCGGGTGGTCCTGCGAGAGGTCCCCGCCGACACGGACCTGCAGTCCCAGATCGAGTATGCGGTGCGGGACGCGACGGGTGAGGCCTTGTCATGGCCCGCGCTGGCCCGTAGCGCCGGGGACGCTCTCCCCGTGATCCTTCTGGACGGTTTCGACGAGCTCCTTCAGGCAACCGGCATTGGGCAGACCGACTATCTCGAACAAGTCGCTCGTTTCCAGGAACGAGAGGCTGACCATGGACGCCCGGTCGCGGTCCTGATCACCAGCCGCACGGCTGTAGCGGACCGGGCCCGCATCCCTCCCGCAGGCGCGGTCGCCGTCCGGCTCGAACCGTTCAGTGAATCACAGATCGCGCGCTGGCTGGAGGCTTGGAATGCGGCCAACGCCGGCAGCCTTGCTCGTCGCGGGTTGGAGACCTTGTCCGTTGAGTCCATTTCTCAACATCCGGAACTGGCCTCGCAGCCGCTGCTGCTACTCCTGCTCGCCCTTTACGATGCGACCGACAATGCATTCCAGCGGTCCGCTGAAATGCTCGCTTCCACGGAGCTGTACGAGCGGATCCTGACGGATTTCGCTGAGCGGGAGATACGCAAATCAGCTCCTGGTCTTCAGGGAGGAGAGCTGAAGGCCGCAGTCGAGGATGAACTGCTCCGCTTGTCGGTAGCCGCGTTCGCGATGTTCAACCGGGGTCGCCAGTGGGCTACCGAGGAGGAGCTCACCGCTGATATCACCGCGTTGTTGCCTGCCGGACCCGCACCGAGAACGGACCGATTCGCCGTGCCCTCTACCCCGGGCCAGATGATCATCGGAAGGTTCTTTTTCGTCCACCAGTCGCAGGCTTTGCTGGCCGACACACGGCTGACAACCTGTGAGTTCCTTCATGCGACGTTCGGTGAGTTCCTCGTTGCCAGACTCATCGCCAGGGAACTGGCGGACCTCGGTGAGCTCCAAGCCGTTGCCACCGCACGTACCCGGCAGACCGCCGATGAGAGCTTCCTGCGAGCACTCCTGTCCTTCGCCCCCCTGACGTCACGTGATCAAGTTGTCGAGTTCGTTCTGTCTCTGAGCGCCGAGTTGGAACGGCCAGAGATACTCCGCGATCTGCTCCTCGGCTGGTTCAACACTGCGTTGGAACCGGGTCGAGATATCGCCGCCTACCAACCATCCACACTCAGTGTTACTGAGCGCCACGCTGCATGGTCGGCGAATCTTCTGCTGCTGGCAGTTGGGCTGGGTGATGGTCCGATCGCCGGTGGAATCCTTTTCCCCAACGCCCCTTATCCTGCACGGGAATGGCGCCGGTACGCCCTGTTGTGGCGTTCGCAACTCGAGATCGCAAGCTGGTCCGCCCTCACCCGCTGGCTTCGGCTGGATCGACTCTGGACAGGCGACGATCGTGATATATCCGTTAGCCTGGGCCCTTGGCATGAGCCAGACCATGACCCGTTCTGGATCCACAGGATTCCGCCTGGCGACGGATTGAGAAGCGGCGGTTGGCGGCTGATCGCGGCCCAAAGCCTCCGACGTGAGAGCTACTTCACCTGCGATACCAGTGAGGACATCGCCTGGCATGCCCTCGAACCCTTCAAACGCAATCTCCTGTGGCGTGCTGAAGACGGTGATCATGACGAGGCGACGACCGAGTTCGGTCAGGACTCGGCAGCTCATGCTCTGATTCGGCTCTGGCTGATCTCAGGCCAACCCAGCACGTGTGAGGAACTGTCTGACGCCTATCGAAGTTGCCTTTCGGTCATCCAGCTCAGTCGGCCTTCGGAAGAGACCTCAAGCCGAGACATGTATCTCACCATGGTCCTGCGCCAGCTCGCCGCTGACGCGGACCGTGTTCTTGAGGAGACGCTTTCCCTGGCTCGCGGCATTTTCGAGAGGACCCTCATGGCCGATGGCACGGCTTCCCGTGATCAGCTCGCCTGGTTCCGCCAGGCGTTCGGAGAACGCTGATCCCGGTCCTGAGAAGATATGAGTGGCCTCCGTTTTTGCGGGAGCTGCGGTCTCACCGCCAGATGTGGACCAGTCCGGCGTGGGGTGTTATTTCTGGGTTTTGATGGCTTTGGTCAGAGCGGAGAGCTTGTCGGCTCCCTGGCCCTCGGGGAGGCAGGCGCGGAGGTCGGCCAGGAGGGCGGGAGTGTCGGCGGGGTCGGGGTCGTCGAACTCGACGGTGATCTCGTTGAGGCCCTCGACCCTCGACCTTCGAGCCGTGGAGTATCTCGGCGGGTTCGAGGGCGACGCCGATGAAGCCATGGGTGTCGCCGCCGGTTTCCCAGGACGCGGGTCTCCCTGACGCGGGCGGCGAGGACGAGCGTCGACTCCCGGACGCCCTCGGCCAGGCCCTCCGACTCGGGGCGCCGGCCGGCCATGAGGTGGAGCCGGTGGAAGAAGGCCGCGTAGAAGGGACACCGCTGCGGCGGCGATCGCCCTGTTCATGCTCGTGGGATTCACGTGTTGCCTCGTCATCGGTAATGGGCGTTCAGTTCGTTGACCTCACCATGACGCGGGAACCGGGAATCGAGTAGGGCGTGCATGTACGAAATGGTCCCAGTCCGCGTCGATGTAGTGGTTGTGCCGCAGGGGTCTGACCGGTCGAAGTAGGCCTGGACGTTGGTCTGATCGCTGAAGCTTTACTGCAGCTCGTCCCGGATTTCACACCATATATCTGGAATGTCATATGTGTTGTCCGACGGCTCCCGTCGAGGAGTCCGGAACGACGGCGAGCATGCCGAGAGCAGCGAGTGCGCCGAGAAAGGCCACGGCCGTTCTTCGAACGGCTCACATGGTCTCCTGTATCTCTTTCCGGCGGAAAACCATGGTTCTTTATGGGGAGGGATATCAATGTCCTCCCGGTGTCCGAGTCGGGCCCGGCCGTGGCCGCCGGGTCCTCGACGGGAGCAGGGAAGAGTCGGTGGGCGGCGGCGAGGGGCGAGGAAGGGTGCTGTGAACTGCGCGTTCTCCTCCGACCGCTTCGTTCCGCCTCCCGTCGACAACGGTTCTCGTGGAACGGGTCTTGTGATGGGAGACACGTTGTGCTCTTATTGGACGCACCATGCAAGATACGCAGATACGGATCTTGTTTCATTGCATCATCGTCTCGGTTGAGGAGCGGACATGAACAACCCCAGCAGGCGCAACGTGTTGCTGGCGGGTGGCGCGCTGGGCGCGCTGGGCGCGCTGAGCGCGGCGACACCGGCGTGGTCGTGGTCCCCGAAGGGCTCGGTCGTCGGCGAGGGCGACGGCCTCGACCCGAAGACCGTGTGGGACCCGGAGGCGGACCAGGTGGTCGCCGCTGTGATCGACAGGGGCGAGACGTCCAAGGTCAACGAACTTCTGAAGAAGTGGACCAAGAACGGACAGCCGCTGCCGGACGGGCTGCCCGCGGACCTGAAGGCCTTCATGGAGAAGGCCCGCCAACTGCCGTCATGGACGGACGAGGGCAAGCTGGCCGCGGCGGTGAACTTCAACGAGAAGCGCGGCCTGTACCTGGGCGTCACCTACGGGTTCGTCAGCGGGATGCTGAGCACCGTCATCCCCAGGGAGGCACGGGCGGTCTACTACTCCAAGGGCGGCGCGGACATGCGCGACCGCATCACCAAGACCGCGAAGCTGGGCTACGACGTCGGCTCGGCGAACGCCTTCAAGCCCGACGGCGAGATGATCGTGACGTGCGTCAAGACGCGCCTGGCGCACGCGGGCGTGCGGCACCTGCTGCCCAAGTCCCCGTACTGGGACAAGGTCGCCGACGAGCCGATCCCGATCAGCCAGGCGGACATGATGGTCACCTGGCACAGTCTGCCCACGACGGTGATGCAGCAGCTGAACGGGTGGAAGGTGCCCATCGACCCGGCGGAGTCCGAGGGGTTCCTGCACTCCTGGCAGGTCACCGCGCACATGCTCGGCATCAAGGACGAGTACATCCCCGCCTCGTGGGCAGAGGCGAACTCCCAGGCCGCGCAGGTCCTCACCCCGATCCTGGGGCCCACCCCCGAGGGCGTCAAGCTGGCCGACATCCTGCTGAACCTGGCCGACTTCATCGACGGCGGCCACGTGAGCGCTCCTGTGCTGTCGGCGCTGACGCGCTACACCCTGGGCGATGAGGTCGCCGGCTGGCTGAAGATCCGCGAGACGCCGTTCTGGACCGGCATCCTGGAGACCGCGTGGGAGCCGTTCATCGCCGTGCGCGAGGGCCTGCTCTCCCTGGAGAAGGCGCCGGGCCCGGTGCAGAAGTTCTACTGGCTCTTCGACGAGATCCTCCGTCTGGGCGTGCTGCTCGTCCTGTCCGGAGCGAAGTTCCCGATCAGCATCTCGATCCCCGAGATGAACAACCCGAACTACCCGAGCAACTCGAGCACCCCGAGCAGCCCGAGCTACC
The DNA here is from genome assembly GCF_039871655.1 of Actinocorallia sp. B10E7. Classification (NCBI taxonomy): domain Bacteria; kingdom Bacillati; phylum Actinomycetota; class Actinomycetes; order Streptosporangiales; family Thermomonosporaceae; genus Actinocorallia; species Actinocorallia sp. B10E7. The sequence goes on along the minus strand of NZ_JBDPLZ010000001.1, from coordinate 237,267 downwards.
CGAACTGACCGGCCGGGGCCGTCTCCGGCCCCGCCGACAAAGGCCCGGAACCCCTGGTTCCGGGCCCGATTAGTCTGCGCTTCTCCTTGCCCGCACCCGCTGTTTCCGCTCCGCTCGGCTCAGCCCGTCAGCCGCGCATGAAATGTCCGCCCCGCCTGCCATGATCCGTCCCCATGACGATCAAGACCATCGCGGACGACCTCGAGCAGGCCCGCGCCGCGCTCGGCGAGGACACCTGGGAATGGCTCCGCACCCTGGCGCTGAAGGGCGAGCACGACTGCCCTGTCTGCTTCGACGAGGGCGCCTACGGCCTGTGAGATGACGCCCGGACGTCGCAGGACGGGTACGTGCGCCGCCATGCCGTACGCGCAGCCTCCTGCGGGCCCGCGCCGGACGTCCTCCCGGTGGTGCGCTCGTTGTGGAACGACCCGGGCCTCGACGAGGGGACTCGGGCCGAAGCGCTGCGCGCCTGGCTGCTCCTGGAGCCGAAGGAGGCCCGGCCGGTCGCGACCGAGGTCGTGAGAACGGGCTCCGCCCCGAGGACGCGGAGATCCACGGCTATGCGGCCCGCAGGCTCGGCGCGGACGCCACCGAGGACGTGGTGGCTGAGGCCTTCCTGACCGCTTACCGCAAACGCGGCTCCTACGATCCCGCCAAGGGAAGTGCCCGCGCCTGGCTTCACGGGATCACGACGAACCTCGTCGGCCGGCACCGCGGGTCCGGTTGCCGGTGCCCAGATGCGCGCACGGTACGCCGAATGGTTTCTTCCCCGGCCCGGAAGGCTGATCATCGGCCGGGTGATCGTGTCGGACGGGCGGCGGTCGAACCGACACGGAGCTGACGCGGGGACGAACCCACCCGCGCCCCGCGGCTCGGAGGTTCGAGCCGCGGGGCGCGGGTGGGGGTCGGCGGCTCAGGCGCCGGGGCGGTTCGCCGAGGGGAGGGTGATGGGAGTGTGCGTCGTCGACGTGCCGTTGTTGAGGTACAGCATGGAGATGCCGCGTACGAATCCGTCGAACAGGTTGAGGCTGCCGGGGGCGATGAGCGACAGGCCCTCGCGGAAGGCGACGTAGAGCGGCCAGTCGACCTTGATCATGGCGCGTGCGATGAGGTCCCTCGGCAGCTCGAGCCAGCTCCAGTAGGTGTCGCCGATGAGGTAGCGGACCATCTCGCTGACGAAGCCCGTGCTCAATTCCGTGCCGAGCCCCGCCACGGCGTCGAGCAGCATCTCGGCCAGGGCGTTGCCCTCGACCGTGGCGGCGATCCTGGGCCACAGCATCTGCTGCGCCTGCTCCTCGGCGTCGTACCAGGTCTGCGGGATGAACTGGTCCTGGACGCCGAGCAGGGAGAGGGCGACCTGCCAGGCGTGCAGGTCCGCGGCCTGGTCGGCGGACCAGTACCGGACGCCCCACTTCCTCAGGTTCTTCCACGCGACGGTGCCCACCGAGTGGAAGGTGACCAGGATGTCGCCGTTGCTGATCGGCGACGGCTGATCGGCGGTCGCCTGGAACTGGGGCGAGAGCGGGAGCAGGTTGCGCACCATGGCGTGCACCAGGCGCGTCTTGTTGGCGGAGGTGATGAAGGCGCCATCCGGGTCGAAGGCGTCCTCGTGGTGCAGGTCGTACCCGAAGGTGAAGGTCTTGGCCGCGCGGTCCTGCATGTCGGCGCCGCCCGCGGACCAGTAGACCGAGCGGGCCTCCCGCGGGATCACGGTGCTCAGGAACCCGCTGCCGAGGCTCTCGGAGACGAACAGGTAGCCGCTCAGGCGCTTGTAGAGCGCCTGGGCCCGGGCGAGCTTGGCGGGGTCGGCCCACGAGGGGAGCTTGTTGACCTGCTGGAGGTACGAGACCAGGTAGTCCGGCATTCCGGACGGCAGCGGGTCCTTGTTGAAGCGCCACGAGTTCCAGGCGGTGTTGACCGCCGGGATCGAGCCGTCGGCGAGCAACCGGGCCGCCACCTGGTCCGCCGTGGGGTCCCACACCTGGAACGGGTCGGTGACCGTGTCGGCCTTGGCGATCGATCCCAAGGACGACCACGACCACAGCGTGGGTGTTTCGAGCGCCAGGCTCGTGAGCCCCAGGGCGGCGCCGAGCGAGATGGCACGCCTTCTGCTGAGATTCTCCATTTACTTACCTACTTCCGCGTAGAGCCCAGACGGCAGCACAGCACGTCTGTAACCCGGGGGGTGGGGGCGGATCGAACGGCTGGAGGAGGGGAATGTGGGGTGAATCTCAATTAACATAACTAGGCGGATCAAGGGCGGCAAGGGTCTGTTTTGGACGATTTTTCTGGTGGAGTGATGGCATGCGGCCGACCGAATCGGGGTACTTCACAAGGCCTGCGTCGGGACGATCCCGCCCGGGCCGGGCACCTCGCACCACGTCCGGAAGGCGGGTCGTGTCCCACTCGGCGGCGGGCCGCTTCCGTACCAGGGGCTTATCCACGCATGGTGATCGACGTTGTGCGCATGGCCATCACCGTGTGATTGACTGCGGTATGGCCATGTTCGTCTGCAGGTCTCAGCGAGTGCCGCCGTGACGCCGACGACGGGCGTGGCGACCCGCCCGCGCAACCGCAAACAGCTGATCATCGAAGCCGCCGGCCCTGTGTTCAGCGAGCGGGGTTACCACGCGGCCTCCATGGAGGAGATCGCCGGCAGAGTGGGCATCACCGCGGCCGCCCTGTACCGGCACTTTCCGAACAAGTACGCGCTGTTCGCGGAGTGCGCGAACTCGATGGTGACGAGGCTCGCCGGGACGCTCGACGAGGTGCCACCCGAGGCTTCGCTGGCGGAGGTGCTCGGCGCGGTCGTCCGGGTGACGGTGGAGCGCCGGGCGTCGGGCGGCTTGTACCGGTGGATATCCCGGTATCTGGAAGGCGAAGACCGCCGGCGGGTCAGGGCCAAGTTCGCGCAGGTCGTCGAGAAGGTGACGGTGGCGGTGCGCCGCGAGCACCCGTTGCCTCTGGAGAGGCTGCGCACCGCCGCGGCGCTCGGCGCGATCGGGTCCGTCACGACGCACCACACCTCCATCGCGCAGCGCCGCCTCGAAGAGGTGCTCCTTTCGGCCGCGCTCCGGGTGGCGGCGGCCGACGCGGTTCCGGGCGGGCGCGTGCGTTCGGTCGACCTGCCCGCCCGGCCCGTGCCGCGCACGCGACGGGCGGAGATCCTCGCGGCGGCCATTCCTCTGTTCGCCCAGGACGGGTTCGCCGATGTCACGAGCGGGCAGATCGCGAAGGAGGTCGGACTGGCCCCTTCCGCGCTCTACCGGCACTATTCCAGCAAGGTCGACATCTTGGCCGCGGCCTGCCTGCAGGCCGCCGGAATCCTGGGCCAGGCCGTCGAGCAGAACCTGCACGATGTGGCAGACCCCCACGAGTCGTTGCACGCGCTGGCGGCGACCTATGTGGCCTACAGCTTCGAGTACACCGAGATGACCAGCGTCGCCAGTGCCGAGATACCCGGCCTGCCACCGGACGTCCGCCGGCCGCTCGCCCTCGCCCAGCGCGACCACATCGCCGTCTGGGAACAGCAACTCCGCCTGGCCCGCCCCGATCTGGACCCCCGCCAGGCACGAGTCCTGGTCCACGCGGGCCTCGGCGTGGTGGTCGAAACCGGCCGCGCCCTCCGCTGGGAGGACACCCCCGACCACCGGAACACCGTCACCGCCCTGGTTGTGGCAGCCCTGGGCCTGTAACGGGCCCCGAAGCCGAATCAGGACGACGAGTGCTGTGATGCCGCGCGCCGGTCCTGGCAGCGGTGCCGTGACAGGCCCGGACCGGCTTGGCGATGCGCTCTTTAAGCGTTCGCCAAGCGCTGCGGCGCACAGTGGGAGCCGACCGGGCGGAGAAGCCGTCCGGCGGTGGCGAAGGGAACGAGAATGAGCACTTTCGGGGTCCCGGCGGCCCGGGGGTTGGGTGCTGGGCTGGTGGGCGGCGGGGGAGTCCTGTTCGCGATCGGGAACGTCCTGCACCCGCTGGAGCACAACGCCGCGGCGCACGCGGCGCCCACCTGGGAGGCCGCGCACATGATCTTCGCGCTCGGCGGACTGCTCATCGCGGCCGGGCTGCCGCTGCTCCTGGCCGTCGGAGGGGTCGTCAAGCCCTCGCGGATCATCGCGGTGGGCGGGACGCTTTTCGCGCTCGCCTTCGCCGCGCTCGGGCCGGGCGCGTGGTTCGAGGCGTTCGTCGCGCCGCTTCCGGGGGACACGGCGGCCGGCCTGGAGAAGGGGGCGGGCGGCGCGGTCAACGCGGTGGCGGGATTCGTGTGGATCCTGTCGATGCTGGTCCTGGGCGGCGGACTGGCGCGGAGCGGGGCGCGGGGATCGGCGCGTCTGGCGGGGGCCGGTCTCATCCTCACGGCCGTCGTCATGATCGGCGGCCCCGGCATCCCGGTGAAGGAAGGCCTTTGGATCATCCCGGGGACCGTGGTGGCCGGGCTGTCCCTGCTGCTCCTCTCGCTGGCAGCGGTCCGGCGGCCGGAGCGGGCGGTCGCGGAGGTCCTCACGGGTGGGCGTTCCTGACGGCCGAGACACGGGGGTGGCCGGAAGCGTCCATGACCGTCCTGTCCCGGCGGGTTCCGCCGCCGGCCCGCGCCTCACTAGACTCGCGGGCCGGTGGCGTCGCCGTCGGAGGAGGCACGGGGCGTGGACTTGCGGGTACTGGGTCCCGTCGAGGTGTGGCGGGACGGCGCGGTGGTCGACGTGGGCAGCCCGAAGCAGCGGACCGTCCTGGCCCTGCTCGCCGCCGCGGCGCCGAGCCCGGTCTCGGTGGACCGGCTCATCGAGGAGGTCTGGGAGGGCAGTCCGCCCCCGCGCCCGCTCGGATCCCTCCAGGTGTACGTGTCCAACCTGCGCCGCGCCCTGGAGCCCGCCCGCCGGCCGGGAGCCCCCGCCACCGTCCTGGTCACCGCGCCTCCCGGATACGCGCTGCGCGTGGATGAGCGGCTGGACCGGATCCGGTTCGAGCGGGCGGCTTCGCGGGGGCACGACCTGCTCGTGGCGGGCGCGAACGCGGAGGCGCGCGGCTCGCTCACCGAGGCCCTGGACCTGTGGCGCGGTGAGCCGTACGCCGACGTGCCGGTCTCGGGGCTGGGACTGGAGTCGGAACGGCTCCTCGAGCTGCGGATGCTGGCGGCCGAGGACCTGTGGGCCGCGGAGTTGGCCCTCGGCCGCCACCGGACGGCCGCGCCCGCCCTGCGCCGCCTGGCCAGGGAGCATCCGTTGCGCGAGCGGATCTGGGAACTGCTCGTCGTCGCGCTGTACCGGTCCGGCCACCAGGACGAGGCGCTGAGCGCGCTCCGCGAGGTGCGGCGCCGCCTGGCCGACGAGCTGGGCGTCGATCCCGGCCCGGCGCTGCGTTCGCTGGAGACCGACGTCCTGCGTCAGGCTCCCCGCCTGGACCCGCCGCCCGTCACCGGGCCGGCTCGGTCGACACCGCAGGGAGAGACGGCGGCCGAGCCCGCCGACGTCCTCGTCGGCAGGGACGACGCCCTCGCGGAACTCGCGGCGGCCGGAACCGCCGCGCTCGCCGGACGCGGCAAGCTCGTGGTCGTCTCCGGCGAACCCGGCATCGGCAAGAGCCGTCTGCTGCGCGAATTCGCCCGAGGCGGGCACGACACGGCCGGGCATGACACGGACGGACCGGCCCGACCGCGGCCGATCACGGTGGCGGGAGACCCGGAGGGGACGCCGCCGTGGCACGGGTGGCGCGTCCTCCTGGAGGGTCTCGGCGTCGCGCTGCCGGAGGTGTCCGGAACCGATTCCGACGCGGCCCGTTGGAGCGTCGTCCAAGCCGTCAGGGCCGCGTTGGCAGCCGCGCCCGAGCCCGTCGCCTTGGTCTTCGACGACCTGCAATGGCTCGACAGCCCGTCGCTCCAGGTCTTGGCGGCGCTCGCCGGTGAGATCGCGGACCTGCCCTGCTGTGTGCTGGCGGCGGTGCGCGACACGCCTCCCGACGCCGACAGCCCGTTCGCCGCGGCCTTGGCCGCGCTCACCCGCGCCGGGGCCGTGCGGCTGGGCCTCGGCCGCTTCGAACTCCCGGAGACACTCCGCTACGTGCGGGCGGTCACCGGCCGTGCGCTGTCCGACGACCACGCCGCGGTCCTGCACGAGCGAACCGGAGGCAACCCGCTGTTCCTCCGCGAGATGACCCGCCTGCTCGCCGACGCCTCGCGGGACGGCCGAGCGCCCGAGGCCGTGCTCGCAGAGGTCCCCGACGGCGTCCGCGACGTGGTCCGCGTCCGGGTCGCCGCCCTGACCGGCGAGGTGAGCACGATACTCGCCGCGGCCGCCGTGCTCGGGCAGCGGGTCGATGTGGACCTCCTGGGACGGGTGTGCGGGCTGGACCCCGAGCGGGCACTGGACCTGGTGGACGTCGCCGTCATCCACCGCGTCCTGGAGGAGGACCCGGAGGCGATCGGGCAGGTCCGTTTCGGGCACGCGCTGGTGCGGGACGCGATCCTCGCCGACATGAGGCCGGGCCGGAGGGCGGCCCTGCACCTGAAGGCCGCCGACACGCTGGCCGAGGACGGCGGGCCCGCCGCCGCGCTCGCCGCCCATCTGGACGGCGCCGCCGCACGGATGCCGAGGCTGGCGGGCCGGGCCGTCAAGGCCGCGGAGGACGCGGCCGCCGAGGCGACCCGGCACAACGCCCCGTACGAGGCCGCGCGCTGGCGGGAGCGGGCGCTGCGGCTGGCGGAGACGGACCGGGAACTGGATCACGCGCGTCGGCACGAGCTGCTCGTCGCGCTCGCCGCCGCCCGCCGTGACGCCTCGGATGTCGCGGGCGCGCGGGAGGCGATGCTCGCGGCGGTCGGCATCGCCGAGGAACTGCGCGACGAGAAGGGCGTCGCCGAGGCCCTCGTCGCCTACGGCGCGGCCGTCGCCCCGGTCTGGCCGGGCCCCTTCCCCGATCCCGTCGTGCTGCACCGGCTGGAGGCCAGCGCGCGGAACCTCGACGCGCTCGACGACGGGCTCGGCAGCCTCCTGCTGGCGTGCCTGGCCGCCGAGACGGCCAAGACCGGCGACGTCGCCGCCACCCGGACCGTCTCCGGACGGGCCGTCGCTCGTGTCCGCGCCGCGGGGGACGTCGGTCTGCTCGCCCGGATCCTCGGCGCCCACCTCGTCACGACCTGGGCCGCCGACACCGTCGAGACGAGGATCGCGGAGGCGCGCGAACTCGCCGCGCTGCCCGCGGGCCCGGCCGCCGAGGCGCTGGGCTGCTGGTTCGCGGGGGTCTCTCTGCTGGAGGCCGGACGCCGGCGGGAGAGCCGCGCCGAGGTGGAGCGCAGCGGCAGGCTCGCCGAGCGGCTCGGCCTGCCGGCCCTGCTCGCCCAGCAGGGCTGGTTCGCCGCGATGGAGAGGTTCGTCGAGGGGGACCTGGCGGCGGCCGAAGCGGCGACGGCCGAGGCGGCGGCGCTGCACCGGAGGACCGGCATGTGGGGGGCGGACGAGTCGGTCGCCAGTCAGCTCTTCGCGCTGCGCGACGAGCAGGACCGGCTCCCAGAGTTCGTGCCCGCCCTCACCGCGGTCGCCGACGCCGGAATGCCGGGGATGATCGAGGGCGCCGCGCTCGGACTGCTGCGCGCGGGCGACGAGGACGGCGCGCGTTCGGCCCTGGACCGCGCGTTCGTCGGCCCCCCGCTGCCCGCCTGGGGGATGGTGCACTCGTGGGCGGTGCGCGCGGAGGTCTGCGCGGTGGTGGGCTCCCCGGCCCAGGTCGCCGAGGTCGAGCGGGTCCTCACGCCGCACTCGGGCCGGATCGCCCTCGCCGGGACCGGCGTGCTGTGCCGTGGGGCGGTCGACCGCCTGCTCGGTCTGCTCGCCGAGAGCCGGGGAGACCTCGCGGGGGCCGAGGCCGCCCTGAGGTCCGCCGTCGCGCTGGAGGACACAACGGGGCTCGCCGTCTGGGCGGCGCACTCCCGCGTCGCCCTCGCCAGGGTGCTCCGCCGCTCCGGCGTCCCCGCAGAAGCCGAACCGCGGACGCTCCTCGACCAGGCGGCCGCCACCGCCTCCCGCGGCCTCCCGCGCCTCGTCCGCGCCGTCACGACGGGCGGGAGCCCAGACCCCGGCCGTTGGTGGTAGACCCGCGACCGCGGCGTCTTCGCAGTTCGCCGAGCGGCCCAAGGTCGGAGAAGCGTGGGTGGAGTCAGGGCTGGTGCTCACCGCCGAGATCGGTGGACCGCTGTTTCCCAGGTGGGTGACCGAGCAGTTCGAACCGCTGGAGATGGAGGCGGGTCTGCCGCCCCCAGCCGCCTTTCGCACGAGACCACAGGCCAAGACCGTGCTGAAGGATCAGCGGCCATCTCGACTCGGCGGCGGAAAGGGCCTGCTGAGAGCAGTCCGGCCGCCGTCCGGGTGATCGTTTGTGCCGGACGGGCGGCGGTCGAGCCGGCATGGAGCTAACACGGGGGACGAACTATCCCATAAACGAAACCAGCGCGCCCATGATCGGAATCGTGAACGCGCTGATGGACGGGTGGTGCGCCGCCAGGGACTCGAACCCCGGACCCGCTGATTAAGAGCCCGCTCGACGCATGATCCATGGATGTTAGCCGGTGACCAGTTGTGTTGTTCTGTATAGCCTTGGGCGTCGTTTGCCAGGTTCGCGGGCCGGGTGCTGACGGTCGGTGATCAGCCGTTGGAGCCGACATGGAGCGAACAGGCTCCGGTGACGCGCACCGGATGGGCACGCGTCCGCTTGTACGGCGACGCGGTTCGGGGCCACGCGGCGGTATCGGTGGATCGGTCGCACCATCGCCCGGCCGCTGGGCCACCCTGCCCGGCCGTCCGCTACGGCCTCTGCCCGCCGCTTTCCTCGTCCCCGACGCAGCTCTGATCTGCCAAAAAGAAACTCTCTCGGATCACGACATATGGGACATGCTCTTACTGGGCTTTGACGGCTTTGGCCAGGTTGGAGAGCTTGCTGGCTCCCTGGACGTCGCGGGCCAGAGAGGCCCGGCCGGGGGGAGGGGAGTGGTCGGCGTCGGCCAGGGGGGTGATGATGCCCGAGGGGCCCTGGACCGCGAGGCCGCCGAAGGGGTGGATCAGCCGGTAGTAGGCCTTCTCGTCGGGGTTGATGCGGACGTCCTTCTTCGCCGTGGGGGGAAGCGTGCCCTTCCAGAGCAGGAACCACAGGGCCTGGCCCTCGGGGAGGGAGGCGCGGAGGCCGGCCAGGAAGGCGGGGGTGTCGGAGGGGTCGGGGTTGTCGAACTCGACGGTGATCTCGTCGAGGTCTTGGACCTTCGAACCGTGGAGTATCTCGACGGGTTCGAGGGTGACGCCGACGAACCCGTGGGTGTCGTTGCCGGTTCCCAGGACGCGGGTCTCCCGGACGCCGGTGACGCGGGCGGTGAGGACGAGCGTCGACTCCCGGACGCCCGCGGCCAGGCCCTCCGGCTCGGGGAGCCAGCTGGCCATGAGGTGGAACCGGCGGAAGAAGGCCGCGTCGGAAGGGCGCGGAGCGTCCAGGTCCCCGCCGGCTGAAGGGCCCGCCGCCGGCGCGACGGGAGGCGGCGCGCCCCTCTCGTCCCCGCAGGCCGCGACACCGCAGAGGAGGAGGGACGCCGTCGCCGCGGCGGCGATGACCCTGTTCGTGCTCGTGGGATTCACGTGTCGCCTCGTCATGGGTAGTGGGCGTTCAGTTCGCCGATCTCACCGGAGCGCAGGAGCCGGGCGTCGAGAAGGGTGTGCATGCACGAGATGGTCCCGTCCGCGCCGACGTAGTAGTTGTGCCGCAGGCCGAGCGTGTGCCCGAGTTCGTGGCAGGCGACATGGTGCCGCACCGTCCAGTCCTGCATCACGGTGTTGACCCAGTAGTAGTAGGCGTTGAACTTGATGAGCTGACCCCGGCACCACCGGTCGGGGTGGTTGCCCCCGGTGCCGGTGTTGTTGGAGGGGCAGTAGGTCGCGCCCAGCCAGTTGGTGTTGCCCCAGTCGTAGTCCGCCACCCGGACGTCGGGGTAGGGGTCCGACTGGTCGAAGTATGCCTGGACATTGGTCTGGTCGGTGAAGCTGTACTGCAGCCTGTCCCGGACCGCGTACCACATGTTCGGAACGTCATATGTGTTGTTCGAACCGAAACTGCCGTCAGTCTGAACCGAGTGGTATTTGTTGTTGCCCAGGCTGATGCATTCGGTGGCGCTTTCGCAGATGGAGCCGAAGATCGCGCCTGCCGAAGAGTTCGGAACGATGGCCAGCACGCCCGAGAGTAGCAGTGTGCAGAGAAAGGCCATGGCCTTCTTCACCTGGCTCACACGGGTCTCCTGTGTCTCTTTTCTCGGCAGGAGAATCCTGATCCTCTACGGGGCGGGTGTCAATACACTCTTGGTGTCCGCATCAGGCCCGCCCGCGACCGCCGAGTCCTTCGCTGAAACCAGAAGAGTCCGTGGCCTGTCCCGGGCGCGGTAAAGGTGAATTGCTGGATTCTTGTGTCACCCGGTTCGAAGGAGCGGCACGAGACGATGTGGCTGTCTTTCGGAGTTCCGTCGCAATATGCTGGACCTGATCGAGGCCGCCGCTGAGCGTATGGTCCTACTGTTTTTGGTCATACAAGGGGATTTCGGTAGAAGGTCTGCTCAGGGCGCGGCCATAGATAGGCGTTGGCTCGTCCCAGATATGCTGAAATTGTCTGCTGCATTGTCGGACGAGTTCTCCATCTTGGACGAGGTGGGTGGTTAAAAAGCCCGGCTGTCGCTTCGGTCGTGGTGTCGTCCGTGCTGGAGAAGAAATCATGGCTTACAGTCTCGTCGAGAAAATCGCCTCTTGCTGTGCGGCGAGGTAGCGTCTACCGAAGCCGCTGGTCCAGAAGCGGATTCCGGTAACCGAGTCCTGAACGCAGGCGCCTGTGATCGTAGAACCCTTCGATGTAGCGCACAAACTGACGTCGTGCTTTAGCCCGGCTAGCGAAGGTGAAGCGGTTGAGCCGCTCGTTCTTGTGTATGGAGAAGAACGACTCCGCGAGTGCGTTATCCCAGCAGACTCCGGTCCGGCCGACGGATTGCCGGATCCCCATCGCTGTGAGTTTCCGGCGTTCCGCGGTCGCCGGCCGGATGCGCCACTCGTAATAACCCGACCGGGACATGCCCAGCCACAGGCACATGTCCCGCACCGCATGGTTCGCCTTCTCCGCGTCGATGAGCTCGTATCTCGCGGTCACCGATTCTCGGCTGCGAAGAAGGCGCCTTGAGTTCAACCGGTCGAAGCAACACCTGAGGTAGAAGCGCCTATCGGGGTGTTGCAGGTGGCGAGGTTGGGACGTCCGGGCCTGTCGGATGCGCAGAAGCGCGAGGTCTGGGAGCGGTGGAAGGATGGTCAGTCGCTGAGCGATATCGGCCGTGCTCTGGGGAAGGCTCCCGGTTCGATCCACGGTGTCGTGGCTGCGAACGGCGGGATCGTCCCAGCTGAGCGGAAGCGGGCGCCGGGGTCGCTGACGATGGCCGAGTGGGAGGAGATCTCCCGTGGGCTGGCCTACGGAGAGTCGTTCCGGGCGATCGCTCGCAGGCTCGGCCGTCCGCCGTCGACGATCAGCCGAGAAGCTGGCCGAGGACTGGTCGCCCGTGCAGATCTCCGGCTGGCTCAAGCTCACCTACCCCGAGCAGGAGGACATGCGTGTGTCTCACGAGACCGTCTACCGCACTTTGTTCATCGAAGGCCAGCACCGAAGGCCAGCAGCGCGGCCGGATCCGTGACGCGGTGACCATCCACGAATGCCCTGCCGAGGTCGAAGACCGGGCCGTGCCGGGGCATTGGGAGGGCGACCTCATCACCGGAGCCCGCAACAGCCACATCACCACGCTCGTGGAGCGCAAGTCCCGCTTCCTTCTGCTGGTCGCGGTCAACGGCAAGGACACCACCAGTGTCGTGTCCGCGCTCACCCGGCAGGTCCAGCTGCTCCCTGACGGGCTGGTGGAGCCCCTGACCTGGGACCTCGGCACCGAACTCGCCGACCACAAGCGGTTCACTGATGTCGCCCCGGTTTCACGGACTCGACGGAAGCCGGGGGTCCGCCGTGATCTGGAGTAGGCCTCGTCGGGTTGGTGTCACTGGCCGAGGGCGGCGAGGGTGACCAGGAGGACGGCTTCGGAGGGCGGTGTTCCCTGGGCGGTGGCGTGGACCTCTGCCTCCAGGGCTGTGCCGGACCAGGCTCGGGCGTGTTCGGCGGCCCGTTGGGCGATCTCGGGGGCGAGGCGCAGCGCCGTCTGTAGTTCGTCGGCGGTGTCGGTCAAGGCCAGGCGAAGGCCCGCGATGAGGTCGTCTCCGGAGGCGGTGAGACGGGACAGGAGAGAGGCTCCGAACTCGGGGGTCTGTTTCGCCAGGTGCAACGTGCCCAGTGCCATGAACCGGCGCAGCCGTCGCCGATCGGCGTCGGGGTCGCAGCTCTCGTGAGGGTGAGTGGTCTGATGGTCTGTGACGGCGGCCTGCCATCGGGCGGCGGCTTCGGGGTCGGCGAACCAGCCGTCGAAACCTGGAGTGAGTCCAGTGGTGTCGAACGCGTGACTCCATGCAGCCGAGACGCCTATCTGTTCGAAGGCCTCCTTGTATGACTGACGTGGGAGCTTGGGCACCGCGTTGGGCGGCAGGGTCCTGCCGGGGTCGGCCCGGTGCAGGTTGATCGTGTCCTGTACCTCGGAGATCCGCTGGGCCAGGCCGGCGCGGTCGATGGTGCGGACGGTGCCGTCCGGGAGCCAGAGCTTTCCACTGGACGCGGCGAGGGCCTCTCCGAGTTCCAGGGCGAGTGGAGGCAGGTCGGTACCCGGTGCGCTGTGCCATCGGGCGTCGGCGGGGTCGAAGACCTCACCGAACCCCGGCGTGCCGAGCAGGTGCGCCAAGGCGGTCGCGTTGTCGAGCCCGTCCCGGTCGGAGATGGCGAGGACGCGGCCGGGCTCGTGCAGTGGCGAACCTTCGGGGAACCCCAGCAGCCACCACCGGTGTCCCTCACCGTCCAGGTCACGTAGACCGAGCCGGTGGGCGAGGCACACGCCCAGACACGTCGCCGGGAGTCCGCCGAGGCCACGGCGGCCCGGATGGTAGCCGAGGTCGTGCAGCGCCGCGCGCAGCGTGTCGATGACGGTGCCGTCACAAGGCAGTTCGACTTCCAGGGACCGCCAGAACATCGCTGACCGCTCGGCGGCGTCGATGGGCGGCGTCGGCATCTGGTACCCGTCGAGCCCGGAACCCTTGAGGACGGGCAGGTGCTCGTCCGGCAGCGGCGGGCGGGCCCAGGCGTATCCGCCGATCCGGCCGGTGAGCGCCAGAACGAGGCGGATGTCGTCCAGCGGCAGCCTGAACTCGTGTGCCGTCGCCACCGCCGCCTGGGCGAACTCCTCCACCAGGGTCCACGTGGTGGTGCCGCGCAGCGACCGCAGCCAGCGGGTCCGCTCGTTCCCGAACCTGTGCGCGTGATCGATGAACACCAACTGCGGGGACGCGCCGAGGAACAGGACGTCCAAGGGGTCGCACCGCAGGTACCAGCTGTAGCGTTCGGCCGCGGTCGCCTGCATCGCGGCGCCTCGGACGTACGCCTGGGCCAGGTCGGCGGGCGGCCCCTCCATGTCCTCACCGCTGAGCTCCCCCAGTGGACCGAGAGCCGAAGCGATGGCCTCGTCGAGCCCCGCTACCCCGCTGACCGGAAGTTCCATGGCACAAGACTGGCACCGATCAGCTACTCACCGTGGTCGAATCGTTGGAGTCGGGCCCATCCGACCGATCGACCCCCGGCACGAACGCCGGTCGCGGGATTTCCCGCGACCGGGCTACCCCGTCCGATTCGGCGCCCCCCGGCTCACCAGGAGCGGGATCAGGCGCGCGCGCCAGGTGGGAAGGTGGACCTGGCCGCTGGACATACCGCCGTGGGCGAACTCCTGGCGATAGACGTATTCGTCGTCGGCAACCCTCAGGTCCGCCCCGACCACGGCGAGGAATCCCTCTACCAGGAGCTTTTCGAGCTCCCCGGCCTCGGCCGGGACGGACACTCCTGCCAGGTGCCGCCGAAGCGCCTTCCACGCGTGGGGGTCGCCTCGCGTTCCCCATTGCGGAGGGGGAGAATCGAACAACTCGTCAACCGTCATGTCTCCACCCTTGTGGATACACGCCTGGTGAGGGAACGGCGTGAGTCGGCAAAATGGTGAAGTCGCTGATGCCAAGTGCCTGGACCGCGTCGGCCCCCGCGCTGACGACCCCTGCCTCGACGAGAGGACGATCCGACGACGTCCATGCCGCCTTGGGGGAACTCGCGGAGCGCGGACACGGTGGGTCCCGTAATCGCTGCTTGCGGGAGCAGCCTCACTGCCGACTGTTGCCGCGGAGGCCGGGATGTCCGGAACCTTCGAGGCGTCTCAACCCGGGAGATGCACGTGGCGCTCACGCCCATAGTGATGGGTAGGCCCAGGTGAGTCCGGCGTCTCCGCGCGTTTCGGCGAGGAGCCGGCGTGCTCCGGCTTCGACCTCGGGGGGAGACTCCGGCGTCGTGCAACTCTCGCTCCAGGATCTCCCACCCCGCTGTATCGGTTTGTGGTCAGGCGATCGCGGTGATGTCTCCGTTGTCGAAGTAGATGGCCTGGTGAAGACGTCCGCCGAGGGCGGCGGCGTAGCGTGCGAGTACTTCCTGCCCGGAGATCTTGCCTTGTTCGATCTGGGAGACCCGTCCCTTGGTCACACCCATCCGTTCGGCGACCTGTTCCTGGGTGAGGCCCCGGCCCCGGCGGATCTCCGCGAGCCTATGTCCGAGGACTTCGGCGAGCAGCTCTCTTTTGCCTTCGGCCACAGCGGCTTCCCCGCCCGCCCGCTCGACGTGTTCTGCCCGGATGTCACTCCACCGTGAGTAACCGCTCATCGCCTGTCTCCCTCCTCTTCCGCGCGGGACTGCAGATAGATCCCGTACCGCTTTTCGGCCAGCGGGATCGCCTCGTCGTACCATTCGTTCCACCGACCGGCCTTGTCTCCGGCCACCAGCAGGATGCTGGATCTCCAGGGATCGAACGCGAACAGGATCCGTACGGTGCCCGGTCGCAACTCCTTGAGATTCTTGATCGTCGAGTTGGTGATCGTGTCCACCAGGGGCCGTCCCAGGCTGGGGCCGCCTTCGGCCAGAGCATCGATCGCCTGGACGACTCGCGCGTGTGTGGCACCGTCCAGGCCCTCGATCCACTCTCGCACCTCATCGACGACGTAGATCTCCCACCCGCTCTCCACCATACGTGAAGTTTAGTAATAGGTATACCTTGGCCGCTGGCGGTTCCGGCAACCAGACTCGAACGAGGTGTCTGCCAAACGGGCGAAGCTCAGGCCGGGGGTGCAGGGGGAGGAGCCCGTTGCCGGGGTTTGGGGGCTCGGCCCCCAATAGGCACAGTCCCGAGCGGAGCGGCTGGGAGTGGGGAAAGAGCGGGGCCTGGCGGTAGGCGAACCCGAGGATGGCCGTCGGCCGGATGATCGTTTGCGCCGGACGGGCGGCGGACGAGCAGACAACGAGCTAACACGGCGGACGAACCACCCCATAAACGAAACCAGCGCGCCCATGATCGGAATCATGAACGCGCTGGTAGATGAACTGTGCGCCGCCAGGGACTCGAACCCCGGACCCGCTGATTAAGAGCCCGCTCGACGCATGATCCTTGTGTGTCGGCCGGTGATTGGCTGTGTTGTTTTGTGTCGTCTTGGGGACTGTTCGTGGGATTCAGGTTGCCAGGCAGCGCCGGATCCTGAGGGTTGGTGATCAGCTGTTGGAGCTGACGTGGAGCGAGCTGGAGTCGGTGATGGGCACCGGATGGGGGCACGCGTTCGCTCGTGCGGCGGCGTGGTTCGGTGTCATGCGGCGGTGTCAGTGGACCGGTCACTGACGGGGCGGTCTCATGGTGTGGTCTCCGAAGCCGGCGACCAGGTCGAGGCGTCCGCGTGCCTTGACGAGCAGTCGGCGAGCTCCGGCTTCGATCTCGGCGGGGGAGACGCCGGCGTCGTAAAACTTCTGCTCCAGTATGTTCCAGAGGCCCCGGTCCTGGCCATCAGAGCAGGCACGGCTGCAGCGGCGGTCTGGGCCGGAACCGGTGCGGCGAAAGCGATGATGGTGCCGCCGACGAACCGTCGTGGAGCAGGTTGCCTCCAGCAGCGCGTCCATCGGCGAGCTTAGCGCCGCTTTCCTGCCCCGACCGAGAGACGAGCGCGTCCGGTCCGTGAAGGAACCTATTGCCCCATTGACCAGGACGTCGCCCGGTCGGCCTCGACTCGCCCAGGCAAGGGTGAGCAGAGCGAGTGCCAGACGGTGTCCCAGGTGCGGTGGCCCGTAGGACTGTCGTAAAGATGCTGAAGCGTTCCGGGTCGGAGAGTGCGGTCAGCCCGCCAGCATCTGCTCAAGTCGGGCCGGGCCTGCGGCGTAGACGGCGCCGGCCGCGGCAGAGGCGTCATCGGGCCAGACCACGGGCTCGCCCGCGGCCAGGGCCGCGATGATCCTGGCCGCGACGACCTCGGGGTCCGCCTTCTGCGCTTCGACACCGGCCAGCATCTCGGTGTCGATGCCTCCCGGGTAGGCGGCGAGAACCTCGATGCCCTCGGCGGCCACGGCGGCGCGCAGGGCCTGGGTCATGGAGTGCGCGGCCGCCTTCGAGGCGCAGTATCCGGCCATCGGCGCGACGGGGGCCAGCGCGATGAGGGTCAGCACGTTGACGATCGCTGCGTCTGCCGGTGCCGCCCGCAACGCGGGAAGGAAGGCCCGGACGGTCCGGAGCGCGCCGAGGTAGTTGGTGCGCAGATCACGCTCGAACAATTCCAGATCGCCGTCGAGCACCGTCCCGAAACCGAGGACGCCGGCGTTGTTCACCAGCAGCGTCACGTCGGGTGCCGCGACCGCTGCGGCCGCGACGCTGTCCGCGTCGGTCACGTCCAGCTTCAGCACCCGCACACGCGGGTCCCGCCGGACCGGCTCGGCCACGTCCTCCGGCACCCGCGAACCGACATACACCTTGCGCGCGCCCTGCTCCAGGAGTTCGGCGACGAGGCGGGCGCCCAGCCCGCGGTTGCCTCCGGTGACGAGCGCGACGGAATCGGAGATCTTCACAAGACGTCCTTCAATCGATGATCACTGACATGCTCACCTTAGAAACCAGCACCTGAGATTGACGATGCTCGAAAGACTCGATTCATTGCCCCAAAGTCTCAGGACCTCCCCGCACCACCACGTCCGGAGCCTACGATCGGCGCATGGACGTGCTCGGTGACATGTTGGCCGTCGCCCGTGTCGACGCCGCCCTGATGGCGACCTTCGACGCGAGGGCCCCCTGGGGGATCGAGCTGCCGGCGCGGCAGGGCGCCTCGTTCCACGCCGTCGTCGCGGGCACCTGCTGGTTCACCGCCGACGACGCACCGCCGCGTCGGCTGGAGCCCGGAGACCTGGTGCTGCTGCCGACAGGAGCCCGCCACGGACTCGCCTCCGCCCCCGGTATGCCGTCGCGGCACTTCGACGACGGCCTCAAGCGGACCCTCATCCGGCCGACCGGGGAACTCGTGATCGAAGGGCCCGGCGCCCGCACCCGGATCCTGTGCGCCGGCTACGGCTACGACACCGACCTCGCCCACCCCGTCCTGAGCCTGCTCCCGCCCGTCCTCCACGTCGCCACGGCACGACCCGAGAACGGCCCCTGGCTGCGGACCCTGCTCGACCTGCTCGCCCATGAGACAGGCGACCGCACCGCGACCGGATCGGGTACGGCCGCCGTCCGACTGCTCGACCTCCTGCTCATCCACGTCATCCGGACCTGGCTCGACACCGCGGCCGACACCGGCGACGGCCCGCCACCCTCCTGGCTCAACGGTCTGCGCGACCCCCTCACCGCACGCGCCCTCGCGGCACTGCACGAGCGACCGGGCCACCCCTGGACCCTGGAGGCACTGGCCGCGACCGTGAACGTCTCACGCGCCACACTCGCCCGCCGGTTCACCCGCCACGTCGGCGAACCGCCGCTGAGCTACCTCACCCGGTGGCGCATCGAACTCGCCGCCCGCAGACTGCGCGAGACCACCCTGCCCGCCGCCACCATCGCACGCGAAGTCGGCTACACCTCCGAATATGCCTTCAACCGCGCCTTCCACCGGATCCAGGGCTGTCCGCCCGGCCGCTACCGCCGCCAGCCCGCCCTCTGACGAATGGGCAGTGTCCGGTGCGGACGGTGCCGCCTTTGCCGTACCGACGTCGGGTATGAGGTGTCCCCGGACCCCGAGGACGAGCACGGCACCGCCGCCATCGCCCGACTGGCCCCCGCCTCGGTTCAACGGCCATTGGTCGTTCTGATGTGGGGCACATGCTCATCGCGCGCGTGGTATTGCGCCTGATTGCGGTCCAGCAACCACCTCTCGGGCGTCGAACGGCCCGGTTCCCACGGTGGAAGCGGCCTCATAAACACCTTTACTGCTGGACCTCGAGTACAGAATCATGGCGCCGGTGAACGCGCATGTGATCAAGGTCAATGGGCGGTTTCGGCGGTTGTGGACCGCCCGGGCGGTGTCCTTCCTCGGTGATTCGGTCGGCCTGGTCGCGCTCATGCTCCATGTGGAGAGCGCTGGGGGAAAGGCCTTGGCGCTCGCGGCCCTGCTGCTGGTCGGCGACTTCGCTCCCGCGCTGCTCGGACCGCTGACCGGCGCGGTCAGCGACAGGTTCGACCTTCGCAGGGTGATGATCTGCTGCGAGCTTCTCCAGGGCCTGACCGTGCTGGTGATCGTGCTCTGGCTGCCGTCTCTGCCTTGGCTGCTGGTGCTCGTGGCGGTGCGGGCGATCGCCGGCCAGACCTTCCAGCCGGCGTCCAGGGCGATCGTGCCGGTCCTCGTCGATGACCGTGACCTGCCGCAGGCAAACGCGGCGATCGGGTTCGGCACCAACGGCGGTGAGGCGCTCGGACCGCTGGTCGCGGCGGCGCTGTTCCCGTTCGTCGGGGTGCGTGGGGTGCTGCTGGTCGACGCGGCGACCTTTCTTCTCTCCGCGCTGCTGCTGGTCTCGATGCCATCCGTCCGCCCGTCACCAAAAGAGACGACGAGCCTGTTCGGCGACGCACTGGAGGGCCTCCGGTTCATCTGGGGCGATCGGCTGGTCCGGGCGATCGGCCTGGGTTTCTTCGCGGTCGTGGCCTTCAACGGGATCGACGATGTCGCGCTCGTCCTTTTCGCCAAGGACACCCTCGGCCAAGGCGACTCAGCGGTCGGGATCCTGCTGGCGGCGGTCGGGATCGGGTTGTTCGTCGGCTATCTCCTGCTGAACCGGGTGAGGCGGTTCTCGATGCCGTTCCTGCTGCTCGCGGGCTTTGCGATCAGCAGCGCGGGCAACCTGCTGACCGGACTGACCTGGGCGGTCGCCGCGGCCTTCCTCGTACAGGCCATTCGCGGGCTCGGTATCGCCGCCATGGACGTGGCCGCGGGCACACTGCTCCAACGATCCGTGCCCGGCCCTCTGCTGGGGCGTGTTTTCGGCACCTTCTACGGAGCCATCGGGGTGGCGGCGGCGCTCTCCTATGCCTGGGGCGGGCTTCTGCTCGACGTCACCAGCCCGCCGACGACCTTCATGATCGCCGGTGCCGGAGGCCTGATCACGACCCTCCTGACCGGGCTCATGCTGCGTAGATCGTCAGATGACGGCACCAGCGCGAAGACGCACGGCACCGTGTCCGGAGAAGCAGCCGACAGCCACTGACACGGCGAGCCAACGCGGCGGACAAATCCGCCTGTAAACGCCACCAGCGCGCCCATGATCGAAATCATGAACGCGCTGGTGAACGGTTGGTGCGCCGCCAGGGACTCGAACCCCGGACCCGCTGATTAAGAGTCAGCTGCTCTAACCAACTGAGCTAGCGGCGCCGGTGTCTTTCGACGAGGAGAACATTACCGGGGTCGGGGGAGTTGTGCGAATCGGCGGGTGGCCCGGTGGGCGCGGTGGATCTGCCAGAGGCCCAGGAACCACAGGGGGTACTGGACGAGCCAGGCCAGGCGGAAGGCGTCGAAGGTGAAGGCGGAGGTGGGGCTGGCCAGGTCGAGGACGAAGCCCATGGTCAGGATGGTGATCAGGGCGGCGGTGAAGCCGCCGGCGTTGACGATGCCGGTGGCGGTGCCCAGGCGGTGGGCGGGGTTGTGCATGCGGGCGTGCTCGAAGCCGATCATGCTGGCGGGGCCGCCGAGGGCGGTGGCGACGACCAGGGCGGTGAGCAGCCACAGGGGGGAGCGGCCGGGCAGGGCCAGGACGGCGGTCCAGGCCAGGACGACCAGCGAGGTGATCCCTGCGGCCACGCGGACGTGGTGGGTGGGGTGGGCGCCGAGCCGGCGGCCGATGAGGGGTCCGGCGGCCATGGTGGCCAGGACGAAG
Organism: Actinocorallia sp. B10E7; assembly: GCF_039871655.1. Classification (NCBI taxonomy): domain Bacteria; kingdom Bacillati; phylum Actinomycetota; class Actinomycetes; order Streptosporangiales; family Thermomonosporaceae; genus Actinocorallia; species Actinocorallia sp. B10E7. Next base: position 216,939 of record NZ_JBDPLZ010000001.1, on the reverse strand, counting down.
ACCAGCAGCAGGGTGCCCGCGGTGGCGGGGGACAGGCCCTGGGCGGAGACGAGGTAGGGGTAGCCCCACATCAGGGCGAAGGCGTTGGCGCTGAACTGGGTGACGAAGTGGGTCCACAGGCCGAGCCGGGTGCCGGGGTTGCGCCAGGCTTCGCCGAGGTTCATCCGGGTGTCGCGGAGAGTGGGGAGGGCGGCGGCGCGCGGCGGGTCGCGCAGGACGGCGAAGGACAGGACGGCGACGAGGACTCCCAGGGAGGCGGCCGAGCCGTAGGCGGTGCTCCAGCCGGGGCCTTGCAGGAGTGCGACGAGGGGCAGTGCGCTGAGGATCTGCCCGGCCTGCCCCAGGATGCCGGTGAGTTGGGTGAGGAGCGGCGCGTAGCGGGGAGGGAACCAGCCGGTGGCGAGGTTGAGGACGCTGATGAATGTGGCGGCGTCCCCGGCGCCGACGAGGACGCGGGCGGCGATGGCGGTCGTGACGTCGGGGGCGAAGGCGAGCAGGAACTGGCCCGCGGCCATCACCAGCGCCCCGGACGCGATCATCACCCGGGGGCCGAACCGGTCGAGCAGCAGGCCCGCGGGGATCTGGCAGGCGGCGTAGACCAGCACCTGGAGGACGGCGAACACCGACAGGACGCTGGCGGTCGCCTGGAAGCGCTCGGCGGCCTCGATGCCGGCGACGCCGAACGACGTCCGGTGCAGTACGGCGGTGATGTAGGCGAGGATGCCCACCGCCCAGAGGGCCCAGGCGAGCCGTGTGGCACGGGTGGCCGGAGACGGAAGGGCGGCGGGCATTCTCGGGGCGTTTGGCACGATCTAACACTTTATGCGGGGTTAGGAAGGTGCCCTGGCCTCGGGTCGCGTGGCCCGAAACACATGAAACCCATGAATCACGTCCAATACATGGGCGACTGCCTCCTTCGGCTAAAGAGCAAATGCATCCACGGGAAGCATTCCCCGCCGGGTGGAGACACACTCGGTAACGAATTGCTCACCCAGGGTGATTTCTTGCTCACCGTGGGGAGGCCGTCAGCCGATGAGCCGCTCGCTCAGCACGCCCCGCCACAGGGAGATCGCCGTGGCCCGGTTGGGCACTCCCAGCTTGGAGTAGATCCGGTTCACGTGGTTCTTCACGGTCTTCTCGCTGAGATACAGCTCGCGGGCGATCTCCCCGTTGGAGCGCCCGGCGGCGATGAGGTCCATCACCTCGGCCTCGCGGGCGGACAGCCCGAGCCCGGCCCGGGCCGCCGCCCGCACCGCCCGTACGAAGTCGAGGTGGTCGAAGTCCTCGGCGAGGTCCGTCCCCAGCACCAGGACGCGGCAGCGCTGGTTCAGTGCCGGCGCGAAGGCCGGGTCGTCCAGGACGACGACGTCGGGCCGCAGTTGCAGGACGAGCGGCAGCGGGTCTCCGGGGGTGTCGCCGATGACGAGGGTCTCCGCGCAGGCGCCGATCCGCACGACCATGGACGCGCGTACCGCGGGGTCCGCGTGCGTCACCAGAACTCTGAGCGGCTCGCGTCCGTTCGCGGTCGTGCCCGTGGCCATGTCGGTTGCTCCCGATGTCTAAGGCTCTGCCCGTTCGGATAAGCCGGGATCCTAACCGTCGGTATAGCCCGCTGTCACTGGCGTGTGGAGCAATTCCTCACAGTTGGGAAAGAACCTCGGAGGCCACCAGATCGAGATGGTCCAGATCGGAAGGATCAAGGACCTGCAAATACAGCCGCTCGGCACCGGCTTCGGCGAACTGACCGATTTTGTCCACCAATTCGGAAGGTGTCCCCGCCAGCCCGTCGGTCCTCAGCTGTTCGGGCGAGCGGCCGATGGCCTCGGCCCGCCGCGCGATCTCCGCCTCGTCCCGTCCGCAGCACAACACCTGGGCCGTGGAGTAGACGAGTTCCCGCGACGCCGCCGCGGCCACCGCGCGCACCCGCGAGAAGGCCTCCCGGGTTTCGGCCACCGAGCGGAAAGGCATGTTGTACTCGGCGGCGTAACGGGCGGCGAGGGCCGGCGTCTTCCTGCGCCCGAACCCGCCGATGATGATCGGCGGGCCTCCGTCCTGGACGGGCTTGGGCAGTGCCGGTGAATCCGTCAGCGAGTAGTGCTCGCCGGAGAACGAGTAGGGCTCCGACGCCCGCCACAGTCCCGTGATGATCTGGAGTTGCTCCTCGAGCCGGGCGAACCGCTCCGCGGTCGGCGGGAAGGGGATGCCGTAGGAGGCGTGCTCCCGCTCGTACCAGCCGGCGCCCAGGCCCAGTTCGACCCGTCCTCCGCTCATCTGGTCCACCTGGGCGACGCTGATGGCCAGCGGCCCCGGCAGCCGGAAGGTGGCGCTCGTGACCATGGTGCCCAGGCGGATCGTGGAGGTCTCGCGGGCCAGCGCCGCGAGCGTCAGCCAGGCGTCGGTCGGGCCGGGAGTCCCGTCCCCCGGTCCGATGACCTGATAATGGTCAGACCGGAAGAACGCATCGAACCCGCACTCTTCGGCTCGCAGCGCCACCCGGAGCAGCTGGTCGTAGGTGGCGCCCTCCTGGGGCTCGGTGAAGATACGCAAGCGCATGTTTTCGTCCCTTTAGATGATGTGTAGCCGTATTGTCACCGAACGTTACGTGTCGGGATGGTTGCCAATCTGTTTCCGAAGCCTCCTTATGTTCAGCGAAAACGCACGCTATGATCACTATCTTTGTGAAATGAGTCACATTGGGGGATTGGTGCGATGGGCGGTGAGAAGCGGCGTCCGACGAGGTCCATTCGGCGTTTGATCGTCTCGCTGTTGACGGTACCCCTGGTCACGCTCGTCGCACTCTGGGGGTTCGCCGCGTCGGTGACGTTGAAGGACAGCTTCCGGCTGGCCCGGGCGGGCTCCTTCCTGACACTCGTCGTGGAGCCGGTCGAGCGGCTCACCGCCTCCCTGCAGCATGAGCGCCGGATGTCCCTGGCGCTGCTCGCGGACAGCCCCACCGTCGGGCGGGTCGGCCTCCAGGCCCAGCGCGCCCGCACCGACGAGGCCCGCGCGCTGTTCGTCGCCGCGTACCGGGACCCCGGGTTCGACGACATCTCCACCGACCTGATGGACCTCAGGACCAGCGGCCTCATGCAGGACCTCGAGCGGCTGGACACCCTCCGCACCGAGATCGACGGCACCAGGGCCGACCGGGCGACCGTCCTCGAGCGCTACACCGAGCTGGTCGTCGCCGGGAACATGATCTTCGACACCACCGACACCGGCGACGTCGCCATCAACCGTGACGTTCGTGCCCAGGTCGCCCTCGCCCACGCCCACGAGCTCATCGCCTACGAGGACTCCCTGCTGACCGGCGCGCTCACCGCCGGAGCGCCGACCCGGGAGGAGCACGCGGAGTTCATCAAGACGGTGGGCGCCCACCGCTCCCGGTACGCCGAGATCGCCAAGATGATGAACGCCGAGGACCGCGCGTACTTCGAGCGGCTCCAGAGCTCCGACCACTACCTGGGGTTCCAGGAGCTGGAGGACCGGCTGGTGGCCGACCGCGGCACCAGGGCCGAGCCCACGATCGACGCCGGAGAATGGCACACCGCCAGCGAGCGCTGGCTGAACGACCTGGTGCGCTTCCACTCCGACATCCGCGAAGCCCTGTCCGTGCGGGCCGTCGAGTACGCCGAGGGCATCCTGCTGAGGCTGGCGCTCGCCGGAGGCCTCGGCCTGATCGCGGTGGTCGTCTCGATCACGTTCGGCGTCCGGACGGGCGGCCGGATGGTCCGCGAGAACCGTCGGATGGTCAACGCCCTGAACGGGTTCACCGACGAGCGGCTGCCGACCATCTCCGAGCTGGTGCACGAGGGCGCCGAGATCGACCCGGACGAGGGCATGCCGCCCGGCGACTTCACCATCACCGAGGTCGCCCAGGTGCACGACGCCTTCGCCAAGTCCCGGCGCGCCGTGATCGCGGCGACCGTCAGCGAGGTAGCCGCGCGGCGCGGGCTCGGCGAGGTCTTCGTCAACCTGGCCCGGCGCAACCAGGTGCTGCTGCAGCGGCTGCTGCGCCTGTTGGACGCCATGGAACGCAAGGCCGGGAGCCCCGAGGAGCTCAACGACCTGTTCGAGATCGACCACCTGGTCACCCGGATGCGCCGCCACGCGGAGGGCCTGGTCATCCTCGCCGGACGGCCCGCCGGACGCACCTGGCGCCGCCCCGTCCCGGTCGTGGACGTGGTGCGCGCCGCGGTCGCCGAGATCGAGGAGTACCAGCGGGTCAAGGTCCCGCCGATGCCGGACGACCTCGCCGTGGCCGGAACCGCCACCGCCGACGTGGTGCACCTGCTGGCCGAGCTGATCGAGAACGCCACCATGTACTCCCCGCCGGAGATGCAGGTGCGGATCACCGCGCAGGCCGTCGCGCACGGCCTCGCCCTGGAGGTGGAGGACCGGGGGCTGGGCCTGGACGACCCCACGCGGGAGGCGCTGAACCAGACCCTCTCCCAGGCACCGGACTTCGACCTGTTCGACAGCGCCCGGCTCGGGCTGTTCGTGGTGGCGCGACTGGCCAAGCGGCACGACATCAGCGTGCGGCTCCGCCCGTCCCCCTACGGCGGGACCACGGCGATCGTGCTGCTGCCGCCCGGTCTGCTCGTCGAGGCCGAGGAGCCGGAGGACCCCGGACCGCCGTCCGCGCCGGCGCCCAGGCCCGTGGTGAGGCCGGAGCAGCCGGTCGCGGTCCCGGTCGTCCAGGAGGGCGAGCTGCCGCGACGGGTCCGCCAGCGCAACCTGGCCCCCCAACTACGTGAACAGGGCGGAACCTCCCCGGCGGCGGAGTCCGACGGATCCGTCCGCCCACCGGAACAGGCGCGCAGCCTCATGTCCGCGATGCAGCAGGGTTGGCAGCGCGGCCGGGAGGAGGTCGCGTCACAGGCGCGAGAAGAAGGACGGGATGACCATGACCAGTGACCTCACCACCCAGGTCAAGGGGGAACTCAGCTGGCTGCTCGACGCGATGCTCGAGCGGGTGGTGGAGGCCCGGCACATCGTGGTGCTCTCCGGGGACGGGCTGCGGATCGCCTCCTCCAGAGGCCTGGAGAGGGAGCAGGCCGAGCATCTGTCGGCGGTGGCCTCCGGGTTCCAGAGCCTGGCGCGGGGGACCGCTGAGCACTTCCAGGCGGGTGCGGTCCGGCAGACCATCGTGGAGATGGAGCGGGGCTTCCTCTTCGTCACCGCGGCCGGCCACGGCGCGTGCCTGGCCCTGCTGGCCGAGGAGGGCGCGGACGTGGGCGTGATCGCCTATGAGATGGCCCTGCTGGTCAGCAGAGTCGGGCAGCATCTGTCCGCCGAGGCCAGGGTGCCGGGCAAGAACTGATGGACGAGCCCGCCTGGGCCGACGAGGACGCCGGCCCGATCGTGCGCCCGTACGCGTTGACCGGCGGCCGTACCCGTGACGAACTGGGCGGGCGCCTCGACCTGATCGATCTCATCGAGACGACGGGCGAGGAGCCGACCCGGAAGATGGACCTCGGTCCCGAACACCTGCGGATCCGGCGGATCACCGCCGATCCGCTCTCGGTGGCCGAAGTGGCCGCCGACCTGGACCTGCCCCTGGACGTGGTCCGCGTCCTGCTCGGAGACCTGCTCCGGCACGGGCTGGTCCGCCGGCGGAAACCCGCCTCGGTGTCGCGCCTCATGGACGCGCGACTGCTCAAGGAAGTGATCGATGGACTCTCAGCCCTCTAGCCCCGACCCCGTCGCGATCAAGATCATGATCGCCGGTGGTTTCGGTGTCGGCAAGACGACCATGGTCGGTTCGGTCAGCGAGATCCGGCCGCTGCGCACCGAGGCGACACTGACCGAGAAGAGCGAGGGGGTGGACGACACCGCTCAGGTGAGCGGCAAGACCACCACCACGGTCGCCATGGACTTCGGCCGCATCACCATGCGGGACGGCTTGAGCATCTATCTGTTCGGCACGCCGGGGCAGGACAGGTTCTGGTTCATGTGGGACGAGCTGGCGTACGGCGCGCTGGGCGCGGTGGTGCTCGCCGACACCCGGAGGCTGGCCGAGTCCTTCGCCTCCATCGACTACTTCGAAGGCCGCGGCCTGCCGTTCATCGTCGCGGTGAACTGCTTCGACGGGGCCCGCCAGTACGCCGAGCAGGACATCAGGGCGGCGCTGGACCTCGACCCCCGGGTTCCGATCGTGCTCTGCGACGCCCGGTCCAGGGAGTCGGCCAAGGAGACGCTGATCACGCTGGTCGGCCACGTCCTCGACGGCGCGGGGATGAAGGCGTGAGAGCACGTCTGGCCGTGGCGGTGACGCTGTTGCTGACCCTTTCCGGCTGCTCGGGGGACGGCGGCCGCGTGAAGGCGCAGAGAGTGCCCGGGATCACCGCGGCTCCCTGCCCGAACGCCGTGGACAAGGGGAACGGCTGCATCTATCTCGGCACGCTCACCGACCTGTCGGGCCCGTTCAGCGCGATCTCCGTCGAGGCGACCCGGGCGCAGGACGCCTTCTGGACCCGGGTCAACCGGCAGGGCGGGATCGGCGGCTACGAGATCGACGTCTCCAGGTACCTGCGGAACACCCGGTACGACGAGGCGACGCACGAGAGGCTCTACAAGGAGACCAAGGACAAGGTCTTCGCCTACGCCCAGATGATCGGCTCCCCGCACACCAACCGGGTGCTGCCCTCGATGCTGGAGGAGCAGATCATCACGACTCCGCTGAGCTGGACGTCGCAGTGGAACTTCGTCCCGAACGTGCTGGAGGCCGGGGGCAGCTACTGCGTCGAGGCGATGAACGCCGTCGACCACGCCTTGGACGCCTCCTCTCGGGATCACAAGCCTCACAAGATCAAGAGCGTGATGTCGATCGGCTACCCGGGCGAGTTCGGCGCGGACTCCGCGGGCGGGGTGAGGATCGCCTCCCAGCGGCGCGGCCTGGAGCACATTCCCGTCATCATGGACCAGGGGACGGGCGCCAAACCCGTCTCGCAGATCCTGAAGCGCAAGCCGGGCCTGGTCGTCATCGCCGCCACCCCCGGTGACACCACCGCGATCGTGAAGACGGCGGTCCAGCAGGGGTACAAGGGAAGGTTCGTCGGCCACAACCCGACGTGGATCCACAAGATGGTCGAGGTCCCCGGCTTCCAGGGCCGCTTCTGGCTGGCCGGGCCCTGGCGGCCCTACGCCACCGACTCTCCCGGCCACGCCGCCATGCGCGCCGCGCTCGGCGACGTCACCCCGTCCGACGCCTATGTCAGCGGTTGGACGTATTCGTACGGGCTCAAGGCGGCTCTGGAGAAGGCGGCGAAGACGGGGAGCCTCACCCGCGCCGGCCTGCTGAAGGCCGCGGAGGGTCTCGACCAGGTCGACTACGAGGGGATCCTCCCGGAGGAGGCGGGGAACATGAGCAGGCCCTTCCGGAAGACGGTCTTCAGCGTGCCCGACGAGCGGCAGTACACCGGGATCCGGGTCGTGGAGGACTTCTACGAGGGGCCGACCGCCCATGCGTACGAACTCACCGGTCCGTGCGCCGAGAGGTGACATCCCTATTCCCGTGTGTCCGGTCTATGCCGGAGCTTTGATAAAGGCGTACTTTCTGTATCTATCTCCTGGGTAGGGACATCACAGATAGTCACCTTTCGGGGGAGTAGGCCATGAACGTCGGCGATACGTTGCGGGACGTGTTCGACACCGTCATCCGGACCCTGCCACAGATCGCGGTATTCATCCTGGTGCTGATCGTCGGATGGATCATTGCGAAGGTGCTGCGGAAGGTGGTCGACAAACTACTGGACAAAGTGCACTTCAACCGGCTCACGGAGCGCGGCTGGCTGGGCCGGGCGATGGACCGCAGCGAGTACAGCGCCAGCGGCCTGGTCGCGGCCCTGGTCTATTACGCGGTCCTGCTGATCACGTTGCAACTGGCGTTCAACGTGTTCGGCCCCAACCCGATCAGCAACCTGCTGAACGCCATCGTGGCGTGGATCCCCAGGGCGATCGTGGCGATCGTGCTGGTCGTGATCGCCGCCGCGATCGGGCACGCGCTGAAGAACCTGGTGGACGGGGCGATCGGCGAGCTGTCCTACGGGCGGCTGCTGGGCAACATCGTGGAGATCTTCGTGGTCGCCCTCGGTGTGATCGCGGCGCTGAACCAGGTGGGCATCGCCACCACCGTCACCACCCCGGTGCTGGTCGCGGTGCTGGCCACGGTCGGCGCGGTGATCGCGATCGGCGTCGGCGGCGGGCTGGTCCGGCCGATGCAGCAGCGCTGGGAGCGCTGGCTGAGCGGCTTCGAGAGCGAGACGGCCAGGAGCGGCATCGGCACCGCCCGCGCGCGGGGACGCGAGGACGCGATGCGGGGCGAGGGCGCGACGGCCGAGACCGAGTGGGAGGCTCGGCAGCGAACCCAGAACAGGTGACGTCACCGGGTCGTCCCGTCCGTCCGCTCCGGGCGGGCGGGGCGGCCCGTCAGCGGCCGTCGATCAGCCGCTGGACGGCGAGCACGCGCTGGGCGTGCCAGTCCAGGCGGGAGCCCAGGCGCCAGCCGGTCTCCTCCAGGGCCTCCAGGAATCCGTCGAGGTAGTCCTGGAGGGTGGCCCTGGTGACCGGGAGCCCGCTGGCGCTGATGATGTCCCGTACCGCGGCGGCGTGCTGGTCGGCGGCGGCGGCCAGGCCCGGGGCCCAGGGGGCACGGCCCAGAACGGTCAGGAACGAAGAGTCCGGCATAAACCCCAAAGATAGTCAAAGTTCCTCCATGCTCATGCCGCGCCGACTCGCCCGGCCGAGGCCGGATCGGCCGCGGCACCGGCCTTCTGGCTTATGCAAAGAATCCGGTAAAGCGAAGAATGTCCAGATTCGCTGAGGGAAGGGGCCGGGTACGTCCCGAGCCATGGACTACGACGTGCTGGTGATCGGCTCGGGGTTCGGCGGCGCCGTCACCGCCCTGCGGCTGAGCGAGAAGGGCTACCGGGTCGGAGTCGTGGAGTCCGGGCCCCGGCGCAAGGACCACGAACTACCCCGGACGACCTGGCAGGTGCGCGACTACCTGTGGCTGCCCGTCCTCGGCTTCCGCGGGATCCAGCGCTTCCACCTGCTGCACGGCCGACGAGGACGGGGAGGCCGCGCCCTGGTCCTGGGCGGGGCGGGAGTCGGCGGAGGCTCCCTCGTCTGCGCCAACCTCCTGCGCCCGCCGCCCGAGGACTTCTACACCGACCCGCACTGGGCGCACATCGCCGACTGGAAGAGCGAACTGGCCCCCCACTACGACCAGGCGGCCCGGATGCTCGGCCTCACCGAGAACCCCTCGACGACCGACGCCGACATCCTGCTCCACGACATCGCGGAAGACCTCGGCGCCGCCTCCACCTACCGGCGCGCGCCCGTCGCCGTCTTCTTCAACGAGCCGGCCGGAGCCGAGACGGCCGACCCCTACTTCGGCGGAGCCGGGCCCCGGCGGCGCGGCTGCATCGAATGCGGCGAGTGCATGATCGGCTGCCGGCACGGGGCCAAGAACAAGCTCACCACGAACTACCTCCACCTGGCCGAACGGGCGGGCGCCGTCATCCACCCCGACAGCGAGGCGATCCGGGTGAAACCCCTGTACGGCGGGGGGTACGCGGTCCACACCGTCAAGCCGGGACGGCGGCTGCCCGGGACCACGCGGAAGTTCACCGCCGATCAGGTCGTGTTCGCCGCCGGCACGTACGGCACCCAGCGGCTGCTGCACAGGATGAAGGCGGCCCGCGTCCTGCCCAAGCTGTCCGACCGGCTCGGCGCGCTCACCCGCTCCTACGCCGAGGTCTACGCCGGGGCCGCCCGGCCGCGGGCCGTCGGGCGTCCCCTGTACGAAGGAGTGGCGGTCACCTCGTCCCTGCGGCCCGACCCCCGGACGACCGTCGAGGTGCTCCGGTTCGGAAAGGGCTCCAACCTCACCGGGCTGCTGCGCGTCCCGCTCCTGGACGGGGACGGGCTGCCGCGCTCGCTCAAACTCCTCGCCTACACCCTGCGGCACCCCCTGCGGACACTGAGGCTGCGGGACGTCCGGCGCTGGACGGAACGGGGCCTGACCACCCTGGTCCGGCAGCCCAGGCAGGGCCCGTTCACCCTCGGCACCCGGCGCGGCACCTTCGGGTACACCCTGCGCGCCCAGGTCGGAGCCCAGGGGTACGGGCCGAGTTGGGTCCCCATGGCGCACCGGGTGGCGCGCCTGCTGTCCCGCCGCCTGGGCGGCCCCCCGTCCGGCTCGCTGCTGGACCTGCTGGGACTCCCGCCCACCGGCCACCTCTTCGGCGGCTGCGTCATCGGCTCCTCCCGCAGGACCGGCGTCATCGACCCCTACCAGCGGGTCTTCGGCTACCCGGACCTGCACATCGTGGACGGCTCGTCGCTCACCGCCGACCCCGGCCCCAGCCCCGCCCTCACCATCCTCGCCCAGGCCGAACGCGCCATGGCCCTGTGGCCGAACAAGGGCGAGACCGACACCCGTCCGGCCCAGGGCGGGTCCTACGCCCGCCTGGCCCCCGTCCCGCCCCGGCGTCCGGCCGTCCCCGAGGACGCCCCCGGCGCCCTCCGCATGCGATTCCCCGACGCGGGCCTGGGCGAGCCGGAGAACCTGGCCGGCTGGTCCCGGTGACCCACTCGCCGCCCTCCGGCCGCCTCGGCGGCCGGGACCGGGCGACGCGATGGCAGGAATCGTCACGTTCGTGTCATTGCCGCCATGCGGACGGCGGGGAAGGCTGGGGGCGTGAGAGTGGTGTTCCTGACCTATCCCGGATTCCAGAGCCTCGACCTGACGGGGCCGCTGGAGGTCTTCAGCCTGGCCGGCGGCTATGAGGTCGAGACCGTCTGCATGGGGGGAGGGCCGGTGCGCTCCCACAGCGGTCTCGCCTTCGTGCCGGACCTCGCGGCGGAGGACTGCGAGGGGCCGATCGACACGCTGGTCGTGGTGGGCGGCGAAGGCGTCGTCGGGGCCGTGGGCGACACGGCGACGCTGGACTGGGTGCGGGAGGCCGCCACCCGGTCCCGGCGGGTGTCCTCGGTGTGCAGCGGGACGTTCGTCCTGGCCGCCGCGGGGCTGCTCCAAGGGCGGGACGCCACGACGCACTGGCGGGTCTGCGGGGCGCTCGGCGAGTTCTTTCCCGAGGTGACCGTCCACGACGACCGGATCTTCGTCGTGGACGGCGAAGTCTGGACCAGCGCGGGCGTGACGTCCGGGATCGACATGGCACTGGCCATGGTGGAGCGCGACCTCGGGCCGGACACCGCGCTGCGGGTCGCCCGCGAACTGGTGGTGTTCGTCCAACGGCCCGGCGGCCAGGCGCAGTTCAGCACCCAGCTCAGCGCGTCCAGACCCGAGCACCCCGCGCTGGTCGAGCTGCAGAGCTGGATCCCCGAGCATCTGGACGCCGACCTGAGCGTGCCCGCCCTCGCCGAACGGGCCGCGATGAGCCCCCGGCACTTCGCCAGGGTGTTCACCCGCGAGACCGGTCTGACCCCCGGCGCCTATGTCGAGTCGGTCCGGGTCGAGACGGCACGCCGGCTGTTGGAGTCCACCGCCCTGCCGGTGGACGTGATCGCCCGGACCTGCGGGTTCGGCACCCCCGAGACCATGCACCGGAGCTTCCGGCGGCGGATCTCGGTCACCCCCGGCGCCTACCGGCACCGGTTCAGCGCACGTTGAAGGAGCCGTCCATGCGTATCGTCTTCCCCCTCTACCCCGGTTTCACGGCGCTCGACGCGATCGGCCCGTACGAGGTGCTGTCGCGGCTGCCCGGAGCCGAGGTGGTGTTCGCCGCCGCCGAGCCCGGCCCGGTCGCCGCGGACACCGGCACCCTCACGGTGCTCGCCGAGGCCGCCCTGGCCGACATCACCGGCTGCGACGTGGTGGTCGTCCCCGGCGGCCCCGGATGCGTGGCGGCCGGGCAGGACCCCGCCTACACCGGCTGGCTGGCCCGCGTCCATCCCGAGACGCGCTGGACGGCGTCGGTCTGCTCGGGCTCGCTGCTGCTCGGCGCGGCCGGGATCCTCGACGGGCTGCCCGCCACCTCGCACTGGGCGGTCACCGACGTCCTGCCGATGTTCGGCGCGATCCCCACCGCTCAGCGGGTGGTCTTCACCGGAAAGATCGTCACCGCGGCCGGTGTCGCCTCCGGCATCGACATGGCCCTGTCCCTGGCCGCCGAACTCGCCGACCGCGAGACGGCCGAGTCCATCCAGCTCTTCATCGAGTACGCCCCCCAGCCCCCGTTCGCCACCGGCTCGCCCGCCGAGGCCCCGGCCCCCATGGTCGAGCGCGTCCGGGAACAGGTGCTGGGAGCCGTCTGACGGCGCACCCGGCCCGTCCTCCCGAGCCGCGCCCGAGCAGGATCAGACTCCGGCCTCCTCCCCGACCACGGCACGTGCGGCCGGGGTCGCCTTCGGCGGCCGGCGTCCGGGCATCCACCAGTTGGCCTTGCCGCACAGCTCCATCACCGCGGGGACGAGGACCATCCGGACGATGGTGGCGTCGATGAGCACGGCGACGGCCATGCCCAGGCCTCCCTGCTTGACCGCGATGTCGGGGCCGAGCAGGGAGGTGGTGAAGACGGCGATCATGATGGCGGCCGCGGCCGTGATGACCTTGGCGGTCCGCGCCAGCCCCCGGGAGACGGCCGCCCGGGTGTCGCCGGTCCGCTCGTACTCCTCACGGACCCGTGAGATCAGGAATACCTGGTAGTCCATCGACAGGCCGAACAGGACCGGGAACATCATCATCGGGACCCAGGTCGTGACCGGCATGGCGGCGGGGAATCCCAGGGCCGGGCCGAACCATCCCCACTGCACGACCGCCACCACCACACCGTAGGCGGCGCCGATCGACAGCAGGTTCATCGCGGCGGCCTGCAGGGCGATCGTGACCGACCGGACCAACGCGATCAGCAGCACCATGGACATCGCGATGACGACCAGGATCATCAGAGGCAGGCGCGAGCCGGACTCCTCGGCGGCGTCGATGGTGCCGGCGTTCGGTCCGCCGACGAGGACCTGTCCGCCGCCGGGCGTCCGGGGCAGCACGTCGTCGCGGAGCTCGTGCACCAGCTCCGCGGTGGCTTCGTCCTGGTACCCGGTCGTGGGGAAGGCCGTGAAGGCGACGGCCCGCCCGTTCTCACTGACCAGAGGTGGCGTGGCGTAGGCGATGCCCTCGGTCCTGCCGACCGCTTCGACGACGGGACGCAGATCGGAGTCCTTGGAGTCGACCTCGGCGGCGAAGACCAGCGGTGCTCCGTAGCCTGGTCCGAAGCCCTCGGAGAGGATCTCGTACGAGACGTAGCTGCTCCTGTCTCGGGGCTGGACGCTGGCGTCGGGCTGGCTCAGCCGCATCGACAGCGTGGGGGCGGCCAGCACCAGCAGGACCGCGCCGGCCAGCGTCGCGGCGACCAGCGGTCTGCGCTGCACCACGTCGGCCCAGCGCTCGGCGAGCGTACGGTGCTCCCGGGACGGCGCACCGGCCTCCTGGTTCCGGCGGGATGCGCGGCGAGGCAGACGCAGCGAGTCGATCCTGTGTCCGGTGAAGCCCAGGAACGCGGGCAGCAGTGTCACCGCGGCGATCATCGTGACCAGCACCGTGATCGACGTGGCGACGGCCACCCCGGTCATCAGCCGCTGCCCCATGACGACCAGGCCCAGCAGCGCGATCACCACGGTCGTGCCGGCGAACAGCACCGCGCGACCGGCGGTGTCGATGGCCTTGGCCGTGGCGTTCTCGGGTTCGTCGCCGTCCCGAAGGCCGTCCTTGTAGCGGGTCACGATGAACAGCGCGTAGTCGATGCCGACGCCGAGCCCGATCATCGCACCGAAGGCCAGGGTGAAGTCCGGAGCGGGGACCAGGTGCCCCATCAGCTTCATCAGCGCGAGGCCGGCCACGATTCCCAGGAGGGCGGTCACGATCGGCAGGCCCATCGCCACCAGCGACCCGAAGGCGATGAACAGGATCACCGCCGCTGCCAGGATGCCCACGCTCTCGGCCGGCCCCTGCGGGGGAGTCTCGGCCTTTTCCGCCATGTACCCGCCCAACCCAAGCGTGACGCCGTCGCCGGAGGCGCCCTTGACCGTGTCCACCAGGGGCTTGACCTCGGCCTTCTCCACCTCCTCGTCGTTCAACGGGATGGTCGTACGGGCGATACGGCGATCCTCGGTCACCAGGGCCTCGTCCTGGTACGGCGAGGCCACCGGTCCGGTGACGGGTGAGGCGGCCAGATCGGCGACGACCTTCTCGATCTTCTGCCGGGCGGCAGGGTCGTCGATGCCCTTCTCCGCCCTGATCGCAAGGGTCAGCGTGTCCCCTTGCCGCTCGGGGAAGTGCTTCTCGATCAGAGCCTGCGCCTTGGCGGAGTCGGAGTCTCCGCCGGTGAAGTCGTTGTCGGGGGCGGCGCCGTAGCCGAAGCCGGCGAACGCCACGATGATCACGCCGACGATCCAGGCCAGGAGGACCAGGCGGCGGCGCCGGTGACAGAACCGGGCCAGTCCCGCCAAGGGCCCGTCCGTGCGGGGATTCTCGATCGCCATCGTCTTCTCCGTTCGTCTTCGCTGCGGTCGGCCGGTCAGCTGGTGCGGCGGGAGCGGGCCAGGGCCAGCCCGTTGAAGGCCAGGCCGATCAGCCCCACCGCCACGGCCACGATGGCCCCGGCCCGCCCGTTGCCGGTGCCGAAGCCACCGGCGGAGTAAGCCAGGTGCAGTCCGCCGATGACCGTGCCGACCAGTCCCGCGGCCCCGGCCGCGATGGCCACGCGCCGTCCGCCGCCGGAACCGGTGCGACCGGCGGAACGGGCCGCCCTCCCGCCGACGACCGCGCTGATCAGCCCCATCGCCCCGGCCACGAGGCTCCAGGACCGCCCGGTGCCGAGATCGGCGGGGGCGGCCAGCCGACCGGTGTCCTCCTGCAGCGGCTCCGACGAAGGCGGGGAGCCGGGCTCCAGCCCGGGCTTCGCACCCGCCTCGGCAGGCCGCGCGCTCCACGCGGTCCTGTCGACCTCGGAGATCTCCTTGCCGTGCGTGGCCGCGGGTGCGGTGAGCCCGCACACTCCGATCAGTGCGGCTCCGGCGACGGCGAGCATGAATCGGACGAACATGAGATGGCCTTTCTTCTGCGGCTGGATGTCGCCCGATCATGTCCGCCGGACCCGTCGCCGGTCGTCCGCCGGATGCAGGCACTTCGCGCTGCGGCTCATGGCGCATCCCGTTGCCGAGGAAGCCGCAGACGCCGCGAAAGTACTGCGTGCGCGGTAGACGGACGCTCGTCCACAGGCAGGAGGCGCGCGCGGCGAGGTCTGGTTAGGGTGCGCTTATGAGCACGGGACTGCCCGGTATCCGGGCCAGGAGCAAGGACTGGGCGATCGCGGTCTGCGTGGCGGCGGTGCTGCTGGTCACCGCGCTGACCGGGGACCACCCCGCCACCGATCTCGACGTGCTCGGCTACGCGCTGGTGGTGACGAGCGGACTGGTACTGGCAGCCGGCCGCCGGGCCCCGGTTCTCGTCCTGGCCGTCACCGGGTTGTGCGCGCTGGGTTACCAGGCGATCGGTCTCGAGGTGCCCGCCGTCGCGTACCTGTTCGCGGTGTACGCCGCCATGCGGTCGGGACATCGGATCATCACGCTGGCCGTGAGCGTGGCCCTGCTGCTCTCCCTCCCGTTCGCGGTCATGGCCTCCCCGGGGGGCGCGTCCGTGGGCGACGCGTTCGCGCAGGCCCGGGGCATACTCGAGCTGGCCTGGCTGATCGCCGCCGCTGCCGCGGGCGAGGCGCTGCGGCAGGCCGAGCGGCGGGCGGACGAGGCCGAGCGCACCCGGGAGGAGACCGCCCGGCTGCGCGCGACCGAGGAGCGGCTGCACATCGCGCGGGAGCTGCACGACTCGCTCACCCACCAGATCTCGATCATCAAGGTGCAGGCCGAAGTCGCCGTCCACCTGGCCCGCAAGCGCGGCGAACAGGTGCCGGAGGCCCTGCTGGCGATCCAGGAGGCCGGCCGTGAGGCGACCCGCGAGTTGCGAGCGACCCTGGAGACGCTGCGTGACGACGCCAGGATCCCGTCGAACGGGCTCGACCACGTTCCGGAACTGGTGGAACGCGCCCGCGGGACAGGACTGGACACGACGCTGACGGTCGAAGGGCAGCGACACGACGTGCCGACCGCGGTGGACCAGACCGCGTACCGGATCGTCCAGGAGTCGCTCACCAACATCGCCCGCCACGCCGCCGCCACCACGGCCTCGATCCGGATCGACTACCGTCCGGGCACCCTCGCCATACGGGTCGACGACGACGGCAAGGCCGTGCCGGGCACCGCCCCGGTGCCCGGCATCGGGCTGCTCGGAATGCGCGAGCGGATCACCGCCCTCGGCGGCCGCCTGCGCGCCGAACCGCGCAGCGAGGGCGGCTTCAGCGTCCAGGCCGAGCTGCCCGTGGGCCGGCCATCGTGATCCGCGTCCTGCTGGTCGACGACCAGCCGCTCCTTCGCGGGGGATTCCGGGCGCTGCTCGACGCCGAGGACGACATCGAGGTGGTGGGCGAGGCCGCCGACGGCGAGGAGGGCCTGACACTCATCAGGGAGTATCTGCCCGACGTCGCGCTCATCGACGTCCAGATGCCGGTCATGGACGGCATAGAGACGACCCGGCGCATCGCCGCGGACCCGGCTCTGGCCGGGGTGCACGTCGTCATCCTGACCAACTACGGCTTCGACGAGTACGTCTTCAACGCATTGCGCGCCGGCGCCGCCGGATTCCTGGTCAAGGACATCGTGCCGGAAGACTTCCTGCACTCCGTACGCGTCGCCGCGCGCGGTGACGCCCTGCTCGCACCGTCGATCACCAGGATGCTGATCAGCCGGTACGTCGCGCAGCCGCTCAACCCGGGAGCCGGCACGGGGCTGAAGGAGCTGACCAACCGTGAACGCGAGGCCGTCGCCCTGGCCGCGCAGGGCCTGTCCAACGACCAGATCGCCGACCGCATGGTGATCAGCCCGGTGACCGCGAAGACCCACATCAACCGGGCCATGATCAAGCTCCAGGCCCGCGACCGCGCCCAGCTCGTGGTCCTCGCCTACGAATCCGGCCTGGTGACCGTTCCTCAACACCGTCCAGGGGTGTCCCTGTGATCAGTGGCCTGCCCCGAACGGTGCTGGACAGGCTAGTCCCCTCGCTTTCACGCACCCGGCGGCTGCGCGGATCGCGTCCGTGCAGCCTTGCGGGTGGGGCGGGTTCCCTCGCGCCCCGGGACGCGGCGTTCGGCCTGGGCGGTCCGATGCCCCGCACCATCACTCCGGTGGTGTGGGGGTGGTGCCGTCCGACGCCGGGCGCCGTGGCCCAGGGCGCGTCGCCCGATCACGAGGCTCGCGGCCTCGTGCCGGGTCGTCTTGCGCGTAGGAGTGCCGGTGGGCTTCTGCCAGTACTTCGCTCCCCACACGCTGGTGTAGGCCGCATCCACCGCCACCACGGCGATGCCGCATTCGGCGGCCATCGAGACCAGCCGTGCTTTGAGGCGGCTGGTGGGGATGCCGGAGATGAGTCGGCGGAAGCGGCGGTTGCGGCCGTGCTTCTCCCGGGTGGTGGCCTCGGCGAAGTCCAGGTCCTCGATCGCGATCGCTTTCGCGCCGGTGCGGCGGGTGTGGTGCAGCAGCCGGGTCAGGGCGTGCCGCAGCTGGGCGTCCCGGTGCTGGGAGGTGCCCGACAGGTCGTAGTCGAAGCGGACCGGTGCGCCGACGGGGTTGCCGTGGACGTCCAGGCGCCAGGCGGCCAGGTGGTCGGCGTTGGTGTCCACCGCCACCACCCCGCCCGCGCGTGCCGCCTCCAAGGGGAGGAGGCGTACCGCCGGGCGCTGCCAGGAAGCGTCCACGTACCAGCGCCCCCGATCAGTGTCGAGGTGCAAGCGGTAGGCGACCGCCCGATCCGCCTCCACCCGGTCCGCCCACTCCCCGCCCCGATGCGCGAAGGAGATTTTCGCGGCCAGGATGTACCGGCCGTGGGGTGCGTTGGCGAGGTCGGTCAGGGGTGCGGGGAGTTTGAGGCTGGCCTGTCCGTCGGGGGTGATGCGGATGGTCTCGTTGCCGTACCGTTTGCCGCTCTCGCCGTCGGCGGCCAGGAACCAGCGGGCCGCCTGCCACCGCTTCCGCCACTGCTCGGCGGTGAGGTCGGCTTCCCGCAGGTGGTGGCGGGTGCGGGCCAGGGCGCGGCCGCCGCGCACCACGTGCACCCGCCCGGCGGCGAAGTCGGCCGCGACCTTCTCGCGGCGCTGTTTCAGCAGGGCCAGGCGGCGGGACTTGTGAAACCACTCGCTCCTGGAGCGGTAGCCACCTGGGGCGCGTTTGCTGCCCTTCTCGCCCACAGGCAGGGCCAGACGACGGCCGATGGTGTCGATGGCGGCGTCCAGGCCGGTCAGGTGCGCGGCCTGGGAGCGCAGGGACAGCGCCCACTGGTCGTGGGTGGCCTTGGTGATCGCCCCCGCCCACCGCGAGGAGGACTGGCCGGTCAGGTTCCGTTTGCGCTCCGTCCACCGCTGCGCGGTGTGCCGGAGACCATCAGCGCAGCGGATCGCCAGATCACGGCCCGCCAACGACCCCAGATGCGCACCCACCCGGCGCAGCACCTCCTCGTCCCAGGGGGTGAGGCCCTTGAGACGGGTGCGGACCGACACGCCTTGGGGCTGTGCGACGACGAACGGCGGGGTGACCGGCCGCAGCGGCCCCACTCGCTCAGCCATGCCGGGCCGTCCGCGAAGCCGAGCGGCAGCGGTGGATCGCCGACATACCGCACCCCTTCTCACCTGCCCTAGGTCACCGGGTGTGACCAAAAGACAACCTACTCCCGGTGCGGTGGGCTCGGACGGGAAACCGGAACTCCCTCCTTCAAGCATCCGGAGAGACCAGCGACCGGCACCCGGCCGCCGAGACCGACCGCACGGGATACGCCGCGAGGTCCACGGACGAGGCCACAGACGACCAGAAGAACCTCACTGACACTCCTGAACACTCAACCGGCCTTTCGAGCCTCCCGGCCTTCAGGGCAGCTCGAAGATCGCGGCGTCGTAGTTCCCGGTCGGCGGCTCGATGTGGCCGGCGCCGAGGAGGCGCTGGGTACCGGGCAGACGGACCATGTCAGCGACTCCGGGGGTTCCGCGGACGACGTGGCCCAGGAAGCGTTCGGTCCAGCGGCCGGAGGCGGTGCGGTGGGTGAGGAAGAGGTCCTCCTCCGAGACCCCGTCCGGGTCCGACGTGTCCTCGGAGGCCAGGAACCAGAGTCCGCCTCTGCCGTCGGGGACGGGCTCGAAACCGATCGGCACGGCGGGGTCGGTCTTCTCCTTCCGCCATTTGCCGTTCTTATAGCGCAGCAGGAAGGAGTTCTCCTTCGAATTCTCATCCTTCCAGTCCGAGATGTGGTAGCCGACCATCCAGACGTCCTTGCCATCGATGACCGGTGCGTCGAAGAGGGTGATGGATTTCCTGGTCTGCTCGGGCAGGAGCGCGCCCGGGTCCACGGTCTTCCAGCGCCGACCGTCGAAACGCACGACCCTGGCCCTGTCGTTCTTGTCGAAGCCCCACGCCCAGATCGTCTTTCCATGGGCCTTCGCGCCCCAGATGGAGATCGGGGTCTTGGCCTTGCGCCAGCGCCGTCCGTCGAAACGCAGAGCGCGGGGCCGCTGCGAGTCGAACACCCAGACTCCGTGCTTGCCGGTGGCGGCGACAGCGGAGACGATACGGGCGTCCCAGTGTCTGACGAGGCTCCAGCGCCTGCCGTCCCAATGCAGCAGGTAGGTCGCGCCTCGATCGTCGAACGAGTCGGACCCCACGGTCCAGACGTTGTTCGCGGACGAGGCGTCGGCCGCCTTCATCCAGCCGTTCAGGCCGCGAGGCAACTCGGCTCGCTTCCACGTGGAGCCGCTCTTCCGGTAGATGAGGGGCCTGTTCTTGTAGTCAGGGTGGGCCGTGCCGAACGCCCAGACGTTCTTCCCGCCCGGGGCCAGGATGATGTCGAAGCCGTTGTCGGCCTTGAGCGTGTTGAGCCAGACGGGCTTCAGCGGGTCCCTTTCCGCAGCGGTCGCCGTGCTCACCGGGACCGTCAGAACGCCCAAGGTGGCCGCCGCCATCGCGAAACGGCCGAAACTGAATCCCATCATGGCGGACAGCTTTCCATAAAGATCAACTAGTGGTACAGGTTTCGGATCATCCCTCGGATGAGGCAGGGTGTCATTTCTGGGGCCGGGGGTCGGCCTGCAGCCGCTGGTTGAACTTCGCCTTGAGTTCGAGGAACTCGTCATGGGCTTCGGCGAATTAGGTGCGGCGTTCGGTGGGGTTCGCGGTGACGAAGCAAAGCCATTTGCCGTCGGCCGCAAAGAGCTCGTCGCGCTGGTCGACGGCTACCGCGAGTCGACCGAGTCGTGGGCCGACCTGCTGCGCGACTGCAAACGCTGCGGGATACGCCCCCGTGCTCGCGGTCGAGGACGGTGCGCTGGGGTTCCGGGGGCGCGCTGCGAGAGGTGTTTTGCAGGCCGAGGAACAGCGCTGCCGGTTAACAAGATCGCGAACATGCTGGAGGGCGCTCCCGAAGTCGGCGCACCCGGGCGCGAAGAAGCATCTGGCGGAGATCTGGAACGCCGAGGACCTCGACCACGCCCGCCGCGCGGTCGAGGAGAACGAGAACGCTCGTTCGGCTCTCCTCCGCGCGGGACGGGCTTTCTCGCGTTTCCGGCCTTTGCATGATGACCACGCGAACGCTTCCGCCTCATTGTGGGGGCGATGAGGCATGTCAGGGAGTGATGAGATTTACGCTCGTGCGAGGGAGATCGCCATGGGCAGAGGGACGGCGTGGAAGCCGCGCTCGGCCGCGCGGGTGTAGGAGTCGCTGCCGGGGATCTCGGAGAGGCGGCCGGTGAAGGGCGTGGAGGGGAGGTCTCTGGCGGACCAGCACCCCGCAGTGCTGAGGATCAACTCCTCGCCCACGATCGGGGCCACGCGCATGGTCGCGTCGATCCTGGTGGTTTGATCGGGCGGGGATCCACGCCAGATGATCGCCAGCATTCTGCCGTCGGGCGCCCAGAGGGCGCCGCTGTCGGTTCCTGGGAACGGGCCGCTCCGTCCGCGTGCTCCGGAGATCCAGGCGGAGAAGCCGTTCGCCACCGGCGGGCCCGCGAGCACCTGGACGGAGTCCAGGCTGGCCTCAGCGAAGATCTCCGGACCATCGGAGGAACGGCCGGTCAAGGTCGCCCGGGCGATGACGATGGTCGCTCCCGCACGCCGTGCCTCGGCGAAATCGTCTTTCAGCGGCCTGTTATCGCATCCGGAGACGGGCACGTCGGCGGGGGCCACCGGAGACGGAGAATCGGCCTTCGACGGAAGGGCGCCCAGGGAGCCCTGTGGAAGGGCGTTCGGGGAATCGTCTGCTTCGCCCTGGGACAGGTGCGGCCATATGAGGATGGCCGATCCGGTCACGAGGATCGCTGAGGCGCATGCCGAGGCGATGCGCATGCGGGTGCGCCGCCGTCTTTTCGATCGGACCTTCGCCATGACGGAGGCCTGATCGGGAGCCTGTGATGTCAGGGCCTCGCGAAGCTGCTGCTGATCCATCGGGTCAGTACCTCTCTATCGGTGCCTCGTCGGACAGACGGAGGGCCGCCCGCGCTTGAGATGCCTGCGAACGGACCGTGGCCGGTGAACAATCAAGCGCTTCGGAGATCTGTTTGTCGTCCCAGTCCGCCAGGTATCTCAGCACGATGACGGCCCGTTGTTTCGGTGAGAGCCGGGAGAGGAGACGCTGGACTTCGTCCCGGTCGATCACCTGGTCACTGCCATCTGGGACGGCACGATCGAGAAGGCGGTCGTCACCGGACGGGTCGGTTCGCCGGCGCGCCGTCTTCCGCCGATCCGAAAGGTAGGTCGTGACGATCATGCGCCGCACGTAGGCCGACGGTTTGTCCATCGCCGAGATCCTGCTCCACCGGTCGGACGCCTTCGGGAGAGCGTCCGCCAGAACGTCCTCAGCGGTGTGAACGTCTCCCGTGAGAGCTCCGGTGAATTGAGCAAGGGCGGTGTATTCGGTGTTGACGAAGCCCTCGAAGTCCATGGATTCCTTCCCGCCGAGGTGCGAGCCTCGTCGTACTAACGTCACCGGGCGGCCGAGATGTGCAGGCGGAGCGGAAGTCCTCACGCCGAGGCGAGGGAGCCCGCGCAACGAGTGGCCGGCCGGGTCGCGTGGCGTCCCGGCCGGCATCTTCCTCTCCCCGTCGAACGCGCACCATCGCCGCTCGAATTACAGCTCTCGTTTCTTCCGGCCCCCGCTGGACGGCTGGTACGCGAAGAACAGCGGAGAGAGGAGGCCGAAGCCCGCCAAGCCCGTTCTGGTCGACTTCGCCGACGGCTGGCCCGGCCGCCCTGTCCCGCCGTGGCCGCCGGCCGCACCGGGGGAGCCGTACGAGCCGCCGTCCGGCCGGGGCGTCGTCTCCCTGGTCGACCCGCCGGGCAAAGGCCGCTGCGTCGAGTGCCGGTGCATGCAGCTCCTGAAGATCAACGGTGAGCTGATCGGCCACAAGTACCAGGGCGAGCGCTGCCCGGGTTCCGGCAAGAGACCGGCCGAGGCTCCGTCGATCGGAGTCTGGTTGCCGCTCCTGCCTCAGCTCACCCCGCACGGGCTACGGCACGGTCACCAGACCTGGATGGACGAGGGCGTCGTTCCCTACGTCCTTCAGTCCGAGCGGATGGGCCACGAGGTGCCCGGCATGCGCGGGACCTACAGCCACGTGAGCCCGATCATGCGCGCCAACCTGATCGACGAGCTTCAGAGCCGTTGGGAGCAGTCGCTGAAGGAACGGGCCGCGATCTCTTCGGGCTCCCTGGTGCCCGCTCTGGACCGGCTTCTGAAGGCGCTCTGAAGCAAGATCACTCCCAGCTCGCCCCCAGAATCGGACATGCTGAAACGTCAGAGGCCCTTCCGCCGGAGCGGAAGGGCCTCTGAGCTTGGGGTGAGTGACCGGGCTTGAACCGGCGACACCCAGGATCACAACCTGGTGCTCTGCCAACTGAGCTACACCCACCATGTTCGCTGCTTCGCCTCTCGGTGAGGCAGCGAAACAAGTGTAGCGCGTCCGGGAGGGTGGTCGTTACTCGTTATCGGCGGACTCCGCGACGACCTTGGCGGAGAGGGCGCGGGCGGTCTCCGAGTCGGGGCCGGGCTGGGGGACGAAGACGGCGGCGCGGTAGTAGCGAAGCTCGCGGATGGACTCGGTGATGTCGGCGAGGGCGCGGTGGCCGCCGGTCTTGACGGGGCTGGCGAAGTAGACGCGCGGATACCAGCGCCGGGAGAGCTCCTTGATCGAGCTCACGTCGATCATGCGGTAGTGCAGGTGGGCGTCCAGCGCCTGCATGTCGCGGGCGAGGAAGGAGCGGTCCGTGGCGATGGAGTTGCCGCACAGCGGGGCCTTCTTGGGGTCCGGGACATGGCTCTTGACGTAGTCCAGGACCGTGGCCTCGGCCTCGGCCAGGGTGACTCCGCCGGGGAGCTCCTCGAGCAGGCCTGAGGTGGTGTGCATGTCGTGCACCACCTTGTTCATCTGGGCGAGCGACTCCTCGGGCGGCTTGATCACCACGTCCACACCCTCGTCGAGGATGTTGAGCTCAGGATCGGTCACCAGGACCGCGATCTCGATCAGGGCGTCGCGCGCAAGATCGAGGCCGGTCATCTCGCAGTCGATCCAGACGAGTCTGTCGTTCATGCCCCCAACCTTAAGGGCCCCGGGGGACAGCCCGCTTTAGCCGGCCTTCAGGGAGCCGATGACCAGGTCGACGTCGCCCTGGTTGCGGTGGCTGTCGGGGAAGGAGAGGAAGAGCCCGGCGGGCTGCTCTCCGGGGCGGTCGACGAGGATGATCACGACCCGTTCGGAGCGGAAGTTCCAGCCCTTGGACTCGGCCTGCGGGAAGCTCACGCGGACCTCGTAGTACCAGGCTTTCTTGCCGCTGACGCTGTAGGCGCGGGAGGAGACGTCCTCGACGTTGTTCTGGGGGTAGAAGCCGGGGCGGACGAGGCCGAACCAGCTCTTGGCGGCGGCCTCCAGGTCTCCGTTGGTGTAGAAGACGCTGGCCGGTAGCTCTGCGGAGTAGATGGAGGCGACGTACTCGCTGCCGGGCCCGTCGTACTCCTTCTGCACCGAGGCGACCTGGCCCTTGGTCAGGCCGAGCTTGGCGTACGCGTTGCCGGAGGGGATGGTGGAGGACGTCCAGTCCCCGCCGAGCTGGGACCAGGACAGCCCGGAGGCCGTGTCGGTGATCGTCCCGACGACGGGGGAGCGGCCGGCGCCGGGCTGGGAGGGGCCGGTGCTCTGGGACGCGCGGGGGGAGGGCTCGTCGGACTCGAACGCTCCGACGGCCAGCAGGACCGCCACGACGGCGAGGACGACGACGACGGCGCCGCCGCCGATCAGGCCCACGAGCATGGTCTGGTTGCCCTTGCGGGGCGGGGGGACGGCTCCGGGGGAGCCGGGCGGCGTCCAGGGCTGCGGGGTCCCCTGTCCGGGGGCCTGCCAGGGCTGGGGAGTGCCGGGGCCCTGCGCGGGCGGCGACCAGGGAGCGGGAGTCGGCTGTCCGGTGGGCTGGGTCGACTGGGTCCATTGGTTCCCGTCGAACCAGCGCTGGAGACCGGGGGTGCCGTACGGGTCCGGGTACCAGCCGGGAGGAGTCTGGCCGCTCATGGCGCAGACCCTAGGGTAAAAGAATAACAAAGCGGTCAAATGCCTCCGGCGGCCTCGAGCGGGCGCTCCAGAGGGCGGGAGTTGACCAGCCCCACCTGCTCACCGCTCAGCCGGGGCCGCGGCGGTTCCGCGGGCTCCGGGCCGGTGAGCTTGCCGATGTCGATGGCGCCGGGTCCGGGCGCGTGGCACCCGGGGACCTGGGAGTGCCCGAAGTGCCCCCCGCGTGACCAGAACCGGCGCTCTCCCAGCGCCTGGTAGGACGCCGGGACCGCCGGCGGCGGCCCGGCGGGCCAGCGCCGCACGACCCCCCAGGAATCCAGCCAGTCCAGCACCGGACCGAGGTCGCGCAGCGGACCCAGGGTGAACGGCTGGCGCGCGAAGCCCACCACCATGATCTGCAGGCAGGCGCGCCCCTCTGCGCCCACCTCCGGTCCGATCAGGCGGGCCGCCCGGGTCGCCGGCACCTGCTGTACCACCTCTCCGCGCAGGGGGTTCCAGACCAGGTGGGCGGGGGTGCCGCCGGACTCCAGCGTCTGGGCCACCGACCGGGCGGAGACCGTCTGCGGATCGTTCTCACTGGTGCTCCAGACGGCACGCGGCGCGCCGCCCTTGAGTCTCCCTCCGTCGTCTCTGGTCGGCAGGCGTCCTGCCCCGGGAAGCCAGGCTTCGGCCACGATCGCGAACCCCCAATCGGGCGGGGGTTTTCCGCCCTGGATTGGCCAAGTCCTACCGTCCTAACCCACTTACTAGGGGTTAGTCCAGTCAGGCACTACCCGAGTTGAAAGTCCCTTACACGGAGAGAAAGGGCCGCTTGTGGAGGGGGCGGGTGGCGCGGGGTAACCGAGTCGCGTTCTAATTGTCTGCCATGAGCCTCGAACCCGTACCCGGCCTGGATTTCCCTCAGCTGTCGCGCTGGCTGGAGCAGGCCCTTCCCGACGCCGGAGAGCTGACCGGCGCCACCCTGATCGCCGGGGGTAGGTCCAATCTCACCTACCGGCTTGACCTGTCAGGACGGTCGGTGGCCCTGCGCCGCCAGCCGCTGGGCCACGTGCTGCCCACCGCGCACGACATGGCCCGCGAGTACCGGGTGCTCAGCGCGCTGGCCGGGGCCGGCGGGGTTCCGGTGCCCCGGCCGCTGGCACTGTGCACCGACAAGAGCGTGCTCGACGCCGACTTCTACCTCATGGAGTGGGTGGACGGACGCATCCTGCGCACGGTCGAGGACGCCGCGGACGTCACCCCCGAGCAGGCGGGCGAGCTCTCCCAGCGGCTGGCCGAGGCCCTCGCCGCCATCCACACCCTGGACGTGGAGGCCGCGGGACTGGGCGACTTCGGCCGTCCGGAGGGCTACATGGCCCGCCAGCTCAAGCGCTGGGGCCAGCAGTGGGAACGTTCGCAGACCCGGGAGCTGCCCGCCTACGACAAGCTGGTGACCCGGCTCGCCGAGGGGCTGCCGACGCACTCGCCCGCGTCCCTGGTGCACGGCGACTTCCGGCTCGACAACGCGCTCGTCCGGCTGGAGCCGAAGCCGGAGATCGCCGCCGTCGTCGACTGGGAGATGTCCACGCTCGGTGACCCGCTGGCCGACCTCGGCCTGACCCTCGTCTACTGGCTGGAGCCGGGCGAGGCCGAGTTGCCCGTCGGCGCGACGGTCACCGCCGCGCCCGGTTTCGGGACCCGCGCGCAGTTCGTCGAGGCGTACGCGAACCTCACCGGCTTCGACGTCAGCGGCCTGGACTACTACGTCGCGTTCGGCTGCTTCAAGCTGGCGATCATCCTGGAGGGCATCCACGCCCGCTTCCTGCAGAACGCCACCGTCGGCGAGGGCTTCGACAAGATCGGGGACGCGGTGCCCATCCTCATCGACCGGGCACACGCCGTCCTGGGTTAGACGGGTTGTTCCTCCTCTTCCGGAGGGAAGGGGGGGACCTCCTCCAGCGGCGGGCAGTCCCAGGTGACCTGGACGCTGCCCGCCGGGGTGAAGTCGATGTCGACCTCGCCCTCTATGCATGGATCGTCCCGGGTGACCCGGAAGGCCACGGTCCGGCTCTCGCCTTCCGCGAGGGTGCCCGAACCACCGCCGCTCACCTCGGCGTATCCCGCGGCCGACCACTTCACCGGGCCGCCCGCGGCCGTGATGGTGATCGCGCAGGCCCGGGCCGGATAGGCGATGGCGCAGGTGGGCGAGGAGAAGAGCAACTTGCCCGGCTTGGACGCCTTTGAAGGTTTAGCGGTGGGTTTGTCGCTCTGCTCGGGGCTCGCCGTCGAGGCGCTGGGGGTCGCCGAGGGAGACGTGCTCCGCGACGGCTTCGCGGAAGGAGACCTGGTCGTGGTGGAGGTGGGAGAGGGCTCGTCCGCGGGCTCCTCCTCCGGGTCCTCCAGCGGCTCCGCGGTGTACTCGGGCGCGACCTGGCTGGTGTCGGCGGCCTGTGGATTCCCCGCTTCCTCCGGCCGCAGGAGGAAGAGTCCGCCCATGAGCAGCGCGACTGCCGCCGCGCCCGCCAGCGGCCACACCGCGGAGGCCGCCTTCGGCCCGTCTTCTTCGCCTCCCCGGCTTCGCGGCCCGGCGGCCGGGGCCCGGTGCCCCTGGAGGACGCCGTTCTCACAGGGCCACCCGTTCGCGTCGAACGGCAGGGCCCGCCGGGCGATCTGAGCCCTGTCCTGGTCCATGCCCGGGTCCAGCGCGCTGGCCAGCACCCGCTGCTCCAGGTTCGGCGGGGTCATCGCGGTCGGAAGGACGGCCAGCAGCCGTCCGAGCTGGATCCGGCGGTGCCCCACCCGGGCCTCGACGGCGTCGGCGAGCTCGTCGCGGGACCCCTCGGCCAGCGCCGCGGCCTCCTCCAGGGAGAGCCCCAGCACTCCGGCGAGCTCGGTGTCCGACAGCCCGTGCCGGATCGTCAGGTCGACCGCCTCGCGCTGCCTTCCGGTGAGCGCGCGCAGCGCGTCGTGCGCGAGGATCCGCGCCTCGTGGTACCGGCGGCGCTCCTCCATGGACTGGAACTGATCCGGGGCCTCGGGCGCCGGCCGCCGCTGGGCGGGACGGTCGGGGCCGCTCAGGATCCGCTGGCACTCCCGCCTCGCCAGCGCGTACAGCCAGCCGCGCAGGTGGCGGACGTCGCGCAGCCGCTCGGCGTGGGCCTGGGCGGCGAGCAGAGTGTCGTGCAGGACGCGCGAGGCGTAGGGCTCGTCTCTCAGCAGGGCGTGGCAGTAGTCGAAGAGCTGAGGGCCGTACCTGTCGTAGACCCGGGTGAGCGCGTCGGTGTGCCGCGCCCGCAGCGCACGGACGAGCTCCTGGTCCTCGTGTACGGCGTCGTGCAAGGCGTCGTGCTGACCTGTCCAACCGGCCAACGCAGGCCTCCAGCAGTCGGGGTAGGGATCCGCTTACATGACGGCTCGCACTGTGTCACGGTTGACAGGGATACGTCCATATCTGGAAGAGGGGCACGGCCGATGGCCGTGCCCCTCTTCCGTCGTCCGTTCAGCGCCGGGTCAGCAGGTGGTGCCCTCCTGGCCCGCGCACATCCGCCGGGAGAGCGCCTTCAGGAAGATCTGGGTGATCTCCTCGGGCGTCCTGGGGATGTAGGCCTCGCCACCGGTGAGGTTGGTGATCCGCTTCATGGTCTTGAGCTGGCCCGGACCCGAGCCGATGCTCACCATGATGACCTGGATCGGCTTGCGCTTGTCGACTTCGTTCTTCAGCTGCGTCAGCAGCTGGTTCAGGGTGATGCCGCCGTTCGGGTCGTCGTTGCCCAGACCGTCGGTGAACAGCACGATCGAGTTGATGCGGCCCGGCTGGTGGGTCTTCTTCATGTGCTGGTAGGAGGCGAGCACCGTGTCGTAGAGGCCGGTGTTGCCGGTCGGGATCGCCTTGATGCCCAGCAGCCCCTGCTGGATGCGGCGCAGGTGGTTGGCCGAGCCGAAGCGCTTGTTGAGCTGCTCGACCGGCACGACCTCCTTCCAGTCCTGGTCCCCGACCAGCCGGTCGGAGAAGACCCAGGTGCCGATCTGGCTGTCGGGCGGGAACTGGGTCAGGCCCTTGGAGGCGATGGTGAGGATCGTCTGCATCCGGCTCGGACCGCCCGGGGTGATCGGCTGGGCCATGGTGCCGGAGATGTCGACGACCGAGAGCATCCGGATCGCCAGGGAGAGCTTGGACCAGTCCTGAGTGATCTTGTAGATCTCCTCCGGGGTGCTCAGCGGCAGCACCTTGATGCGCTGGGCGCTCAGCCCCATGCTCTGGGTGAAGGTGGCCGGGGCCTTGCGGTCCGGGCTGCGGAAGCCCAGCGCCTGGTAGTTCTTGACGGCGTCCGGAGAGCTCAGCGTGTTGGCCAGCTCCTGGGCGGCCTTCGCCTTGGCCTTGTCCTCGGTGGTGACGGTCACCGGGTAGTCGAGGCTCACCATGCCCTCACTGGGGTAGATGGTGACGGCCTTCTCCTTGGGGTTGCCGGTGTTGTGCGCGTACACCGACTGCTCGGGCGCGATCAGCAGCGGGAAGCGCTTGCGGGAGTCCTGGTGGAAGTTCTGGTAGAGCGAGTCCACCGAGGGGACGGTGTGGTTGCGGATCGTCTGCGCGATGCCGGTGAAGATGGTGTCGGCGTACTTGTCGCTCTGCAGCAGCGTGCGCAGCATGGAGATGGACGACATCCCGGCGCCGGTGTTGACGGGGTCGGGTACCCGCATGTTCAGCAGCTTCGGGTCGATGAGCTGGTTCTTGGTGACCGCGCCGCCCTCCAGGCCGCCCGCGGCCTTCAGGAGGTTGTCCCAGGAGGGGTTCTCGGCGAAGCCGTTCTTCTGCAGGTACATCGCCAGCGTCTGCGGGACCGCGACGACCACCGGGGTGGAGGCGATCGAGACCTTGGTCGGGGTGATGGCCTTCTCGTGGGTGGCCTGGACCAGGTTGGACCACAGCGACGAGTCGGGGATCCACACGTCGGGCTTGGTGGTCTGGCCCGCCGAGACGCCCTCGCCGGTCAGCACGGTGCGCACGGCGCCGGGGTCGGTGCCCACGATCTTCGCCGTGTAGCAGGCGCCGTCGATCTCCTTGCCGTCGAACGCCTCCGCGGACTTCGTGACGGCCGGGGCGATGTCCTTGGCCACCGCGACGGTCAGCGTGGTCGAGGAGCCCGAGCAGCCGCCGCCGCTCTTCTGGGTGAAGGCGTAGATGGCGACGCCCAGCAGCAGCGCGAGGCCGACCGCGCCGGCCAGCGGGCCGATGAGCGCGCCCTTCTTGCGCTTCTTGCGGGTGCCGTAGGCGCCGGAGTTGAAGGCGTAGTCGCCGCTGGAGTAGACCCCGCTGCCGCCGCCGCGGTTTCCGGACGAGGACTGGCCGGGACCGGTGGGGAAGGGGCGGTCGTAGGAGCTGGTCGAACTGTTGGCCGAGGAGGAGCCGGACGGGGGGACCGGTGCCGACAGATAGGGTTCGGACGCCGCCGGGTTCTGCGAGTATGAGGGGCCGCCAGGATCGGAGGCGCCGGTGAATCCGCCGGAGCCGAACGACGAACCGGAGGCGCGCGAGGCGAACCACTCCGGCTGGCCGTTGGAGTCGTTGACGGTCCGGTCCGCGGGGAGTCCGGGATTGCCCGCCGAGGAGCCTCCGGCCGCCCGCGGGCTGAACCAGTCACTGCTGTCGGCGGACGGATACTCCGAGGAGGAGCCGTATCCACCCTCGCCCGGGAGGTCGCCGGGGGGACGAGTCATGGTGCTCTCCGGGTTCTTCATGGGGCCGTGCCTGGTCCTGGGCGCACCGGGCGTTGGTCGGAGGCACTTTAGCCGTATCACCCAGGTGTTACAAAGGTGTCTAAACCGTTGATCTAGCGGCGGAACGCTGCATGTCCGGATTTAATTGGATTACCTGTCGGTAGCTAAAGGGGGGAGGGCGCCCCTGTGTCCGCCGGTATGCCCTACGACACAGCCGAGAGAGATACCTTGCCTGGGGTGACAACTCCCCTCGCCCCCCGTTCGTTGAGGTTGTCGTGGGTACTGAAGCTGTGACCGAAACGTTGTCGGACGAACCAGGGAAGACCCGGCGTCCAGCGAAAAAACAGACCGCATTCGATCCCGGAGGAGGGGTGCGGAGCTGGGCCGCGTGGTCGGTCACCGCCCTCTGGGCGGGCTGGGCACTGGGCTGGGCACTGGGCCTCGACGGGCTGGCGTTGTTCGAGCCGGTGGCCGTGCCGCTCATCTCCCTCACCCCTTACCTGGCGGCGGCCGCGCTGGTCCCCGTCCTGATCGCCGCTCTGCTCCGCCGCTGGTACGCGGCACTGGCCGCGACGGTGGCGGCCCTCGCCTTCGGGGCGATGCTCCTGCCCCGCGCCACCGTCGACGCGCAGGTCGGCGCGGACGGCCCCAAGCTGCGGGTACTGACCGCCAACGTCTTCTTCGGGCGGGCCTCCATGGGGGAGCTCGTCCGCATCGTGGAGCGCGAACGGGTGGACGTGCTGAGCGTCCAGGAGTTCACCCCCGACGCCCAGAGCGGCCTCGACGAGCAGGGGTTGCGGGCACAACTTCCCTACGAAGTGGTCGATCCGAGATGGGGTGCGGGCGGCTCGGCGCTCTACTCCCGGTACCCGCTCACCGAGCTCCCCGCGCTGCCCGAGACGGTCATGGCCCACCCCCGCGCCGCCCTCGAACTGGACGGACGGCGGATCGAGATGACGGCGGTCCACCCGCTGCCGCCCCTGCCGGGCGAAGGACTCGAAGACTGGAAGCACTCGCTGTCCACTCTGCCGTCCGCCGGCTCGGACGACGGAGTGATCCGGGTGCTCGCGGGGGACTTCAACGCCACCCTCGACCACGCGCGCTTCCGCGGCCTGCTCGACCGCGGCTACACCGACGCCGCGGACCGGCGCGGCGAGGGCCTGGCCAGCACCTGGGGCTTCTCCGGCTTCCCCCGGCTGACGCTCGACCACATCCTGGTCCCGCGTAAGGTGGCGGTCCGGTCCTACGACGTGCTGCGGCTGTCCGGCAGCGACCACCGCCCCGTCCTGGCCGAACTCCAGCTTCCCTGACCGACCCTGGGACAATCAGCGCCATGGCCGAACTCATCCACGTCCCCGACGCCTCCGACCCCCGGCTGGCCGACTACGTCCGCCTCACCGACGGCCAGCTGCGCAAGAGCCTGGAGGCCGAGGAGGGCCTGTTCATCGCCGAGGGCGCCAAGGTCATCCGCCGGGCCCTGGAGACCGGCCACCGCCCCCGCTCGATCCTCATGGCCGAACGCTGGCTCGAATCCCTCTCCGACGTGCTGCCCGCCCTCGACTGCCCCGTCTACCTCGTCTCCGACGCCACCGCCGAGGCCCTCACCGGCTTCGCCGTCCACCGGGGCGCCCTCGCCTCCATGACCCGCCTCCCCCTCCCCACCCTCCCCGAGGTCCTCGCCGGCGCCCGCCGCGTCATCGTCCTGGAGGACCTCGTCAACCACACGAACGTCGGCGCGATCTTCAGGTGCGCGGCGGCGCTCGACGTGGACGCGGTGGTGCTGGCCCCCCGGTGCGCGGACCCGCTGTACCGCAGGTCGGTGAAGGTGTCGATGGGGGCGGTGTTCGCGCTGCCCTACGCCCGGATGGAGGACTGGCACAAGGACCTCGCGGCGGTGCGGGAGGCGGGCTTCAGGCTGCTCGCGCTCACACCGGCGGAGAACGCGCTCGACCTGGAGGAGGCCGTCGCCTCGGCGGGGGAGAGGGTCGGCCTGCTCCTGGGCTCGGAGGGAGACGGACTGTCCTCCCACTGGATCTCCGAAGCCGACGCGGCGGTGCGGATCCCGATGAGCGAGGGCGCGTCGGCCAGAGGCGTGGACAGCCTCAACGTCGTGGCGGCGGCGGCGATCGCCTGCTACGCGCTCACCCGATAAGCCCGCGGCTCACCCGTTCACCGCACGGATCGGCGAAATCCGCTTCCGCCGAGCGGGATCGCGGCGAACCGGCCCCGCCGTGCGTTCCCACGGGCGGATCAGCGGGCGAATCGGCCCCGGGTGAGGCGCCGGTGAGCGCCTCGGACGGGACGCTTCAGCTGGATGAACAAGGCGGCGAAGAGCGTGAGCAGCATGCTCAGCCAGATGGCCTGGACGCGGGCGAGCCTGTCCATGTCGTCGGTGCCGCCAGGGCGGATCGCCGCGACGTTCTGAGAGGCGCTCAGAGGCTGGGAGGCGGAGGAAGGCCCAGCCACCACCAGGGGGAGCTGGGCGCTGTTGTTATCCGGCGGCGAATCGCCGGGAAGGGCCGTCTGCGGGGCGGTCGAGGGGAGCACCGAGTAGGGGGTCGCCGCCGGGCCCGGAGGCGCGGACGCCTGGGGAGCCGGCGTCGCGGAGGGTACGGGGGACGCCGTGGGAGTGCTCGTGCCCGGAGCGGACGCGCTGGGAGTGGCGGTGCCCTTCTTCGCGATGGTGAGGAGCTGGACGACCGTCTTGGGGGCGGCGGAGCGGGCAGAGACGGCCGCGGTGACACGCAGTGAACCGGGTGCGGCGGTAGCGGGGACGGACAGCTCCACAGGGACGAAATCCCCCTGGGCCGTCACGTCACCGAGGTTGCAGGTGTCCGAGGCGAGCGTGCAGGTGGGGGCGACCTTGACTCCGCCGCTCGCCGTCACCTTCAGCTTGGCGGCTTTCGCCACCGCTCCCGCCGCGTAGACGTGCGCCGTCGCCTTCACCTTGTCGCCCGGCAGGACGGCCGATTCGGGGATCGACAGGACGACGTGCAACTCGGGAGCCGCGGTGGGCGTCTCCGTCGGTTCGTCCCCGGTGTTCCCGTCGACGTCGTCATCCGTCTCATCACCCGTGTCGGCGTCCTCCGGCGGCGTGCTGGGAGAAGGCGTCTGCGACGGGGCGGAGGAGGGGCTTTCCACGGAAGGGGAAGGAGGGGGAACCGGTTCGTCAGTGGGGTCCGCGGCCCCCACGGCGGTGGCCACGAGGACCAGCGCCGCCGCCAAAGTCGTGCCCGTCCTCGGAGAAGGGTGCACGCCTTAAGACCTCCGCATCCGTATAGGACTCAGGTGTACTTTCAGCAGCCTTCGTTAAGGCTATCCGTACACGGAACGGATGATCGAATCAATGTGAAGTCGGCGTTATACCTCAGATGAACTCCTCGTGGAGTTCCTCCACTTCCGCCCGCGGTGCCCAGGTCTGCCACACTCCGTGGTCGATCCGGTCGAGGCCGAGCCGCTCGGCCACCGGACCCCGGCCGCCGACGTACTCCACCCGCAGCCAGGTCTCGTGCTCGCCGACCACGATGAACCGCTCCCCCCGCCAGCGGCAGGCCGTCCGGACGTAACGCAACCGCTCGATCTCCGAGGCCGGCACGCTGCGACGGTACCGGCCCGGACGAGTCTCGGCGAAGCCCTCGGCGGGTTGCGTCGTGTACAGGCGGACCTCGCCTTCCGGAGTCGGGCTCGCCTCGTATTCCGAGCCCTTCCAGATCGCGACGTAACCATCCCGGATCACTGCGGGACCTCCTTGGGCTGCTGGGCCGACGTCCAGCCCAGGACGTCGGCGTCGTAGACGGCCACCAGGGTCGCCGTCCCGTCTCCGCCGATGAGGTACAACTCGGCTCCGGTGGGCAGCCTGGTGCTGTCGCTCTTGAACTCGCGGATGCTGCCGGCCGAACCCGGCGCGAAGCCGTCGCCCTGGAACGGGCCGTGCTCGATCACCCAGCCCGCCTCGCCCCACGCGTGCAGCTCCTCCTCGGTGCGTCCGCCGAACGGCACCCGGTAGAGGTCCTCGCAGTGGGCGTGCCAGCGCAGGACGTAC
Source organism: Actinocorallia sp. B10E7 (assembly GCF_039871655.1). NCBI lineage: Bacteria > Bacillati > Actinomycetota > Actinomycetes > Streptosporangiales > Thermomonosporaceae > Actinocorallia > Actinocorallia sp. B10E7. Next base: position 182,535 of record NZ_JBDPLZ010000001.1, on the reverse strand, counting down.
ACCGCCTCGTCGGAGAGGGAGAAGGGGGATTCGGGGTACAGCAGGCCGAGGGCCTGGTAGAGCTGCGCCGGGGTGGCCAGCTCGGCGCAGTCGGCCAGCGGGTGGATGAACCCGCCGACCCGGTCGTACCCCTGCTCCAGATACCAGCCGACGTGGCCGTGCGGCAGCACCTTCTGCATCACCATCACCTGGGGTCCCCGCTCGCGCGGAGCGGGGATCTCCACGATCGGGTTCTCCGCCGAGGTGGCCTCGGGCGAGATGCCCGCCTCGGGCGAGACGCCCGCCTCGGCGGGGGCGTGCGGCGCCGCGTAGGGCTGCGCGAGCTCCCGGTGCTGGCCCTGGCGGACGGGCAGCCCCACGGACACCGCCCACTCGCTGAGCTCGCGGACCTGACCGCCGGTCAGGGACGCGCCGATCCGGGTGCCGGGGTTGAGGTGCAGCGTCCAGTCGGTGCGGCGCCAGTGCGAGATGAGGTCGGTGAAACCGACGGTGACGTACCGGATGTCGCCCACGGTCTCCTGCAGCCGCAGGTGCGAGGTGAACACCCGGACGGACGCCCCCGGCCCGGGCGGGCTGGCCGACAACGCGGCCGACCAGTCGAAGTCCGGGTGCTCGGGGGAGAGTTCCTCGGGCGCGGTGGCCGGGACCGGGACGAGCACCTGGGCGGCCAGCGTCACCCGCAGGAAGTCGTCGGTGTCGCCCGCGAGCACCGCCTCATCCAGGTCCTGGTCGACCCGGTTGCCGGGTTCGAAGTGGGCGGGACGTGCCCGCTGCGGTTCGGCCGGGGCGACGGCGGCGCGCAGCCGGTCTCCCGGCACGGTCAGGTCGATGGGCGTTCCAGGGTTGAGCACCAGGGCCCAGCCGTGCTCCGGCCAGTTCGCGGCGAGCTCCCGGAAGTCCGGCATGACGAACCGGGACTGGCCGACCGCCTCGTGCATCCAGCGCGGAGAGGTGAACGCCATGATCGCCTGCTCGCCCTTGAGGGGCACCGGGTGCCAGGGGAAGTCCGGTTCGCCCGGCCTGGCGCCCCAGGGCGTGTCCGGGTCGGCGGGGATCATCACCTGGGCGGAGGTCAGCAGTCCGAAGAACGTCTCGGCGTCCCGGCGCTGCGCCGCCTCGTGCAGCCGCTGCTCCAGCTCGTTCTGCGGGGAGAAGAAACCGGGCCGTTCGAGGGCGAGCTGGTCCACCCAGGTCGACACCAGCGGCAGCTGCTGCCCGGTCAGCGTCGCCGACGCGGGCGTGCCCGGGTTGATGGCCAGCGTCCAGCCCAGGTCGGGCCAGTGCCGCACCACGATCGGGAACGGCACCCGCACGTAGTCGACCTGCCCGATCACGTCCAGCAGCCGCTCGGGCGAGGTGAACGCCGGCACCGCCGGAGTCCCGTCGATCTCTCCCGGCTGCCACGGGAATCCGGGACGGCTCGGCCGCGCCGCCGCGTCCGTGCCCGGCGGCACCGGCAGCAGCAGCTCCGCTCCCATCAGCGCCTTGACCAGCGACTCCTCGTCGGCGGCCCGCACCAGCTCGGTCTCCACCGGATTGGCGGGGAGGAACCGCCCCCGCCCGGCGGACGCCGCGGCCCGTTCGGGCCCTCCGGCCGCGGGCTCGGTCCTGATCTCCTCCACGATCGGCGGCAGCCCGTCGATCTGCGTCTGCGCCGGGTCGTCCCCGGCCGCAGGACCCCGAGCGTGCTCGGCGGATCCGAAGACCCGGGCCCCGTCGTCCGGCACGGCATCTGGAACGCTCCCGTGCTGTTCGGGCTCCTGCCGTCCGAGCAGCGCGGCCACCGCGTCGGGAATTTCCCCGCCGCTCCGCTCCGGCCCCGTGACCGGCGCCACGGGCACCTCCGGCATGGGCACCTCCGGCATGGGAACCCCGCTCTGCGGAGGCTCCTGGCCGCCGTCCGCGCCGGATCCTTCGTTCCGCTCGGAGGAGGCATCGGGCTCGGGCCTCCCGCTCCCCGGAATCTCCTGACCGGTGACGGCTCCCGGCACTCCGGGCGCCTCCTCCGCCGAAGGCGCGGGCTCGGAAGCCTCACCCGAATCCGGCCCGCCTGCGAAGCCCTCCCGTTCCGAAGCCGCACCGGAAGCCCCGTCTCCCGCGGAAGCGACGCCCGCGTACGGGCCTTCCGGTCCGGCGGGCATGTCGGAAGTCATGGCTCCGCCCGAAGACCCCTGCTCGGGGAGAGCGACGGTCTGCGGCGCTGCCGTGTGCGGGGCTTCCGGCTCGGCGGGTACCTCGGGGGCCGCGCCCTTGGGCGTAGCCGCCGGTTCGAGGGATCCGACGATATGCGGGGCTTCCTGTCCGGCGGGTGCTCCGGGGGCCGTGTCCTCGGCCGCTGCCGCCTGCTCGGGGGAAGCGACGGTGTCGTGCGGGGTTTCAGGTTCGGCGGGCGTGCCGGGAATCGTGTTCCCCGCCGAAGCCACGTGTTCGGGAACGTCGGTGGTCTGCGGCGCTCCGGTGCGGAGGGCGTCCTGTCGCGTGTCCGCTCCAGGAGCTCCGGGAGCAGTGTTCCCGGCGGAAGAGGCCTGTTCGGGCGAGTCGGCTGCCTGGGCGGCTCCGGCGCGGAGGGTTCCCGGCGTGGTGGGAGCGCTGGAAGGCACGGCCTCCGCAGGGAGGGTCCGTTCGGGAGAGGCGGCGGTCCGCGGCTCTCCGGCGGGGGAGATCGTCTGGTCGGCGGGTGCTTCGGGCGTGCCGGGGAGGGCGGGACCGGCAGGAAGGGTCTGCCCGGCCGTGTCGGAGGCCTGCGGTGCCTCCGGGCGCGGACTCGTGTGTTCGGCGGGCGCCCCGGGGACGGCTCCAGCGGGAGCCGTCGGGGAGCCGGAGGCCTGAGGGGCCTCGGCGGACGCGCCGGGGGTGTCACCGGCCTGAGCGGGAGGTTCGGAGGAGGTGTTCTCCGCACCGGGCATACCGGGGGCCGCGGTGCCGGGGATGTCTCCGGCCGGGGGCGTCCGGTCGGGGAAGGCGGGGGCCGTGGTCTGCGGCGGCCCCGTGTACGGCGTGCCCTGCTCGGGGAGCGCGCCGGGGGTCACCGGGCCGGGGATGCCGCCGGCCCGGGGGAGGCGGTCGGGGGAATCGGCGGGCAGGGGCGTCCCCGCGTACGGACCCTCCGGGCCGGCCGGTGCGCCGGGAAGGCGCGTCTGCTCGGCGGAGGCGAAGGAATGCGGCGCTCCGGCCGACGGGATTCCCGGTTCGGGTGACACGCCGGGCGCGCCGGGGAGGCCGTCGGCCTGAACCGGTTGCACGGAGACGGGGTTCGGTTCTCCCTGACGCGGGGTGCTCTGCTCGGGCGTGCCCGGAGTGCGGGGGGCGTCACCCGGGAAGGGGACCTGCCCGGAGGCGGGCCCGGGGGCTTCGAGGTGCGGCATTTCCACGGGGGCCGCGGGGCCGGAGGCGTGCGCGGCCTCCCGCCCGGCCGGGACGCCGGGAGCGGGGGGCGCGGGGACGTCGGCGGGAGCGGAGAGGCCGCGGAGGGCGGCGAGGACCTTGGCCGCCTGCTGGGTGGCGTCCTGGAGGGAGCCGCTCTCCTGGACCGCCGCGAGGGCGCTCTGGACGGCGGGGGAGTCCGGGCCGAGGGGATCGGCGGCGCCGGGGGGAGGAACGGGAACGGCCCGCGGAGGCGCGGCGGGGCGGGGAAGACCCAGCAGGACGGGCCGGGGGTCGCCGTCGGCGACCTGGCGGAGGAACCAGGACGGCAGCAGGGCCTGTGGTGGAAGAGTCAGGTCCACGGCGAGCCACCAGTGGGAGTGGGGCCAGGCCGCGGCCACGTCGGCGAACCTCAGCCGCAGGTGGTGCTGGAAGCGGGGGCCGAGATGGGCGCGCATCGCTTCGGGAGAGGTGTAGGCGAGCACATGGGTGCGCCCGTCGACCTCCTGGGTCGGCCAGACGGGCTGGACGGTGTCGGCGAGCACCTGCTCTGCCGTTTCCGGCGGGAGCGGGACGATCAGGTCCGCTCCGGCCAGGACGCGGAAGTACCCCTCGGGGTCGGCGGCGTCGATCGCCCCGACCAGAAGGGTCTCCAGGTCGGTGGTGGGCTGCCATTCGTCGGCCACGTTAAGCCACTCCTTGGGCGTGCTGCGGACCCGTCTACCTTAATGCGGGCTTCATGCGGACCAGCGCTCAGTCTGTGGACGAAGTCGAACGCGGGCGGCGGAGGGAAACTCCGCGCACCCGCCTGCGGACCCTGCCCGTGCGCAATCATGGGAGCCTTGAGGATCACATCCCTGGAGGAATCGCATGCAGGCGGGGCGTAGCGCGCTCATCATCGTCTTGGTGACGGTCACGGCGTTGTCGGGATGCGGGGTCGTGGAGAGCATGACCGGCAACAAGAACGAGGTGTGCGCCGAGACCCAGCAGGCCTTCACCGACTTCGGGAAGAAGCTGAAGACCCTGCCCTCCACGGACAACGCCGCGTGGGGCCAGGCCGCGGACGACTTCGCCGCCGCCCTGGACGGCCTGGCGGCCAAGGCGGACGATCAAGAGCTCGGCCGGACCCTCAAGGACCTGGCGGCCTCCTGGCGGGACGCCTCGCCCGGTCTGAGCCAGTCCGGCGACGTCGCCCCGCTCACCGCGCTGCTGCGGGACCAGCCCGCGCGCTTGAGCGGGGCCTGCGGCTAAGGCTCCTGGGGGATGTCCTCCGGCACCGGGTCGACTCCCGGGTCGCCGGGGCCCGGGTCGGGCAGGACGATGTCCTCGTCCGGGTTCTCCGGCTGAGGCCCGGGCTCCTCGTTCGGCGGCGGCTCCTCCTCGTCCGGCGGGGTGCTGGGCGAGGCCGGGTCGGTGGCCGAGGGGCTCGGGTCGGCGTCGGGGTCGGTGGGCTCGTCGGCCGGCACCGGGTCGGGCTGGTAGGTGTAGTAGGTCGACGGCTCGGGGAACTCCTCGGCCTCCATGTTCGCGGTGGCCTCGGTCATGAAGGCCCGCCACACCTGCGCGGGCAGCACGCCGCCGTAGGCCGAGTAGCCGCGCAGATCCAGCGGCTTGTTGGGGTATTTGGTGTGGAAGATGCCTACTGAGGTGGACATCTGCGGGATGAACCCGTTGAACCACACCGCGGCACCCTTGTCGGTGGTGCCCGTCTTACCGGCCACATCCCGTCCGTCGTAGAGCTGGGCCGAGGTGGCGGTGCCGCTGGTGACGACCTGCCGCAGCGCGTACGTCGCGTCGGCGGCGACGTCCTTGCTGAACACCCGGACGCCTTCGACCTCGACCTTCTTCGTGCGGCCCGTCCGGTTGGTGAAGGACTTGATGACGTGCGGGGCGTGGAAGACGCCGTCGTTGGCGAACGCCCCGTACGCCCCCGCCTGCTGCGTCGGGCTCACGTCCGCGACGCCCAGCGCGTACGTCTCGGACTTGTCGGCGCCGTTGGCGGTCAGCTGCGAGCGGGGGATGCCCATGCTCTCGGCCATCTTGGTGACCTCGGAGTTGCCGATCTCCTTGGCGAGCCGCACGTAGGCGGTGTTCACCGAGTCGCGGGTCATCTGGACGAGGTCGAGGTAGCCGTAGCTCCCCCCGTGGGAGTTCCTGACGGGCGTCCCGTCGGCGGCGGTGTAGGTCGAGCCGTCCACGGTGTCGGTGAGCTCCTTGCCGTCGGCCAGCGCGGCGGCCAGCACGTACGGCTTGAACCCCGACCCGGCCTGGGCGCGCAGCCCGAAGGCGCTGCTCATCTGCTCCTTGAGGTAGTCGCGCCCGCCGTAGAAGGCGAGCACCTCACCGGTCTGCGGGTCGACGGCGCTCAGGCCCACCCGCTGCTCCTTGGGCATGTCGGACGGGACGTTGTCCTGGACGGCCTTGACCGCGGCGTCCATCAGCGGCTTGCGGAAGGTGGTGATGACCTTGAATCCGCCCAGGGCGAGCCGGCGGTCGGAGACGCCGTGCTTGTCGTGCAGTTCCTTCTTGGCCACGTTGACCATGTAGCCGACCTGGCCCTGGTAGATGTTCTTCTGCTTCTGCTTGGCCGGGGTCGGGAACTTGAGCTTCGCGGCTTCTTCCTGGGTGAGCGCTCCGGCGGTGACCATGCCGTTCACGACGTACTGCCAGCGCTCCTTGAGCTGCTCGCGGTTGTTCTTGGTGACCTTCTGGTAGAGGCTCGGCTGCTGGATCGTCGCGGCCAGGTAGGCGCTCTCGGCCGGGTTCAGGTCCTTGGCGTCCTTGTCGAAGTAGGCCTGTGCGGCCGCCTGGACGCCGTAGCTCTGCCGCCCGAAGTAGATGGTGTTGAGGTACTGCTCCATGATCCAGTCCTTGTCCTGGGACCGGCTCACCTTGAGCGAGACCATCACCTCCTTGAGCTTGCGGAAGACCGACCGCTCCTGGCTCAGCCCGCTGTAGTAGTTGCGGACCATCTGCTGGGTGATGGTGGAGCCGCCCTGCACCTGGGTGCCGGAGACGGTGGACCAGAAGGCGCGCACGGTCCCCTTGAAGGAGACGCCCGGGTCGGTGTAGAAGCTGCGGTTCTCCGCGGAGATGACCGCCTGCCGCATCGCCTCGGAGACCTTGTCCAGCGGGACGGGCTGGCGGTTGGTGCCCTCCTGGGCGATGACCGTCTTGCCGTCGGCGTAGTAGAAGACGTTCAGCTGCTCGCGGGCGCTGACCTGTTGGGTGGAGGGGACGGGGGTGAGGAGGTAGGCGACGGCGAAGGCGACCACGCACGCCCCGATCAGGCCGAGCACACCGTAGGAGATCTTCCGGATCAGCCGTCCCGGTCTGCGCGAGGGAAGGCCGGGCTGTGGAGAGGGGACGATGCTCTCGGCGGGCCCGTCGGTCTCAGCGGTCCCGTCGGTCTCCCCGTCGCCGTCCTCGGCCCGCGGGTGCTCCTCGTTCTCGTTCACCATGCCCCCGTTACCTTTCCGTGACCTTGACCCTACCTCGAACGGTCCGGTTCCACGCCCGTCCGACGGGGCTCCGGCGGAGCCCTGCCGTTCAGGAGAATTGCGGGCAACCTTCAAGAAGACGGTCGAAGCCGGTGAAAGGTTGCCCAGAAAGCGGAAAACGGCCGGCCTCTTCCCGGGAGGCCGACCATTTCCGCGATCAGTAGGACGTCAGGACGTCGACGACGAAGACCAGGGTGTCGTCTCCCTTGATCTTGGCGCTCTCGTTGCCCTTCTCGCCGTAGCCGTCGGCGGGCGGGATGACGAGCAGCACCCGGCTGCCGGCCTTCAGGCCGACCAGGGCCTTGTCCCAGCCGGGGATGACCGCGCCGGTGCCGATCTCGAAGGAGGCGGGCTCGCCGGTGGCGTAGCTGGAGTCGAACTCCTTGCCGCCGTCCCAGATCACGCCCTTGTAGTGGGCGGCCAGCTTCTGGCCCTTCACGACGACCGGGCCGCTGCCCTCGATGAGGGTCTTGACGGTGAGCTCCTTGGGCGCGTCCGCGTCGGGCAGCTCGATGCCGGGCGCCTCGCCGTCCTTCTTGGGCGCGGTGACCTTGGGCAGCTTGTCGTCGTCCTGCGCGGCCATGTCGCCGCTGATCTTGTACTGCTTGGTCACGACGTCCACGACGAAGATGACGTTGTCGCTGGGCTTCAGGCCGGTCTGGTCGCCGGTCTCACCGAGTTCCTTGACCGGCATGGTCACCAGGTAGCGGCTGCCCAGCGTGGCGCCGTTCATGGCCTCGTCGAGCTTCTTGAAGCCGCTGCCGCCCTGGGCGCCCACCGGAAGCGCGGTCGGGCCGTCCCCGCTGTAGCTGCTGGACTTCTCCTCGAACTTCTTGGCGCCCGTCCACTGATAGGTCTCGAAGTTGACGTACGCGGTGTCGCCGTTCTGCAGCTTCTCTCCGTCGCCCTTGATCAGCCGCTCGACACGGCTGGTGCTGTAGGGCTTCACCTCGGGGAAGGTGATCTTCGGGTCCTTGTTGAAGGCGCCCGTGATGGTGAAGTTCTCCTCCGGACGGGTCAGCATGTACGCGCCGCCCGCGACGCCGGCGATGATCGCCAGGACCAGGACCGCGACCCCGGTCTGCTTGATGCGCTTCTTGCGCAGTTCGGCCTTGTTGGCGGGACGCCGCAGGGAGCCCCTGCCCTTGTTGATGCCGTGGGGGGTGAAGTCGGTGCGACTGATGTCCCGGGCGCTCGGCAGCTTCACACCTGGGGTCTTCTCGTTGTCCGACATGGTCCTCTTGTTTCCAGCTCGACGACAGCAGGCAGGGTGGGCCACACTCTTTCAGCTCCGACCTAAGCCCGGAGTGAAATCACCCCAAAATACCGGCTCCCCGCACCCGGGGCCGCGCGATGGCCCTCAGCCTCCCACGCACCGGGTCCCCCGGCTTCCCGGCCGGGACGTGTATCGATGCCGTGTCGGGGACGAATCGGGCACAAATCTGCTGTTCCGGCGGCCTCCCGTGCCTTACACTCGGGGCGCGAAAGTGTGCGCCCATAGCTCAGCTGGATAGAGCAACGGACTTCTAATCCGTCGGCCGGGGGTTCGAATCCCTCTGGGCGCGCTGCCCGGCGACCCGCCGCCACCGTTCGATCGGTAGCGGCGGGTCGCTTCATATCCGGCATGTCCCGATGAAGCCGACCGCCCGGGTCGCGGTGGCCGAAAACCGCCAGTGCCGCACCGCTCCGTCGCCCACACTGGGAAGGGTGGACGACGAGAGCCGCTACAGGGCGGTACGCAGCAGGGACGCCCGGTTCGACGGGGAGTTCTTCTTCGCGGTGCGGACCACCGGGATCTACTGCAGGCCCAGCTGCCCCGCCACCACGCCGCTGCGCCGGAACGTGCGGTTCTACTCCAGTGCGGCGGCCGCGCAGCGCGACGGGTTCCGCGCCTGCAAGCGCTGCCGCCCGGACGCGGTGCCGGGCTCGGCGGCCTGGCACGTGCGGGCCGACGCGGTGGCCAGGGCGATGCGGCTGATCGCCGACGGGGTCGTCGACCGGGAGGGCGTCGACGGGCTCGCCGCCCGGCTGGGCTACAGCCCCCGGCAGCTGCGGCGGCAGCTGACCGCCGAGGTCGGCGCCGGACCCGTCGCCCTGGCCCGGGCCCAGCGCGCCCAGACCGCGCGGGTGCTGCTGCAGACCACCGGCCTGCCGATCACCGAGATCGCCTTCGCCTCGGGCTTCGCCAGCGTCCGCCAGTTCAACGACACCATCAAGAAGATCTACGCGGTCACTCCCGGGGAACTCAGGGCCGCGGGCCCGGGCCCCTCCTCGTCCTCCGCGTCGGGGACGGCGCTGCGGCTGGCCTACCGGGGCCCGTACGCGGCCGGGGAGATCTTCGACTTCCTGGCCCGCAGGGCCGTGCCCGGCGTGGAGGAGGTCGAGGGCCCCCCGGGCTCCCGCGTCTACCGGCGCACCCTCCGCCTGCCTGGGGGCCCGGGGATCGCCGCCGTCCACGAGGCCGGCGGAGACCGCGGCTGGCTCGACTGCGTCATGAGCCTGAGCGAGGTGAGCGACCTCACGGCCGCGACCCAGCGGATCCGCCGCCTGTTCGATCTGGACGCCGACCCCCACGCGATCAGCGAGCGTTTCGCGGCGGACCCGATTCTGGGCCCGGGCTCGGCGGAGGCTCCCGGCCTGCGCGCCCCCGGCGCGGCCGACCCCCACGAGGCCGCCTTCCGCGCGGTGCTGGGCCAGCAGATCACCGTGGCCGCCGCCCGCACCCAGGCCGCCGCGCTGGTCTCCTCCTACGGCACCCCCCTGCCGGAGCCCTCCGGCGGCCTCACCCATCTCTTCCCCACGGCGGAGGCACTGGCAGCCGCCTCTCTGGAGGAACTGCGCATGCCCCGCGCCCGCCGGGAGACCCTGCGGACGCTCGCCGAGGCGCTCACCGCAGGAGACCTCGTCCTGGACACGGGGGCGGACCGCGACGACGCGGAGAAGAGCCTCCTGTCCCTGCCCGGGATCGGCCCGTGGACCGCCGCCTACATCCGCATGCGCGCCCTGGGAGACCCGGACGTCCTGCTGCCCGGCGACGTGGCGCTGAACCGGGCGCTGGCCCGGGTGGGCCACCCCGACCCCGCCGCCTGGGCCCCCTGGCGTTCCTACGCCACCCACCTGCTGTGGAACTCGCTGCCCGGAAAGGCCCGACCATGACGCTCTACACCACGTTCTCCAGCCCTCTGGGCGTTCTGCTGCTCACCGGCGTCCGCACCGGGACGGGCCTGGCGCTGTCCTCCCTCTCCCTGCCGGACCAGCGCAACGCGCCCGTCCGGGCCGACACCTGGCGCCACGCCCCGACCGACTTCACCGAGGCCGTCTCCCAGCTGGAGGCCTACTTCTCCGGCGATCTCAAGGAGTTCGACCTGGACTTCACCACCACCGGCACCCCCTTTCAGCGCCAGGTGTGGAGCGCCCTGGAGGCCCTCCCGTACGGCACGACCACCACCTACGGCGAGCTCAACGCGGTCCTCGGCGGCACCCCCGCCCGCGCCCGCGCCATCGGCGCCGCCATCGGCGCCAACCCCCTCCTCATCGTCCGTCCCTGCCATCGCGTGATCGGCTCCACCGGCTCCCTCACCGGCTACGCCGGCGGCCTCCCCGCCAAGAAGGCGCTCCTCACCCTGGAAGGAGCCCTTCCCGCACCCCTCCCGCACCTCTGACCCGGGCTCAGGGAAGCAGGGCGCCGGGGTTGAGGAGACACCCGGGGTCCAGGGCCCGCTTGACGGCGCGGAAGGCCGCCAGCTCGGCGGGGGAGCGGCTGAGGTGGAGCCAGGAGCTCTTGGCCCGGCCCACGCCGTGCTCGGCGCTGATGCTGCCGCCGGCCAGGGCGACACGGCGCAGGACGGCGTCGGTGGGGTCCTGGCCGCCGATCAGGTTGACGTGGAGGTTGCCCTCGGCCAGGTGGCCGAAGAGGTAGAGCTCGGCATCGCCGATCAGCCCCGGCAGATCGTCAAGGAAGGCGGGGAGTTCGCCGAGAGGGAGGGCGACGTCCAGCTTCACGGGGACGCCCCGGCTGTTGATCGCCTCGGTGTGGGCCTCGCGGTAGCGCCACAGGCGGTGGCGGTCGGCGGCGTCGGCGGCGATCACGATCTCGGCGGCGGGCAGGGACTCCAGGACGGCGTGCAGCTCCGGCTCCGGGTCGCGCGAGGCCGCGCACTCGACCAGGAGGTAGACGGCGTGCTCCTCGCGGGTGGGGGAGGGAAGGCCGGTGTGCCCGCGGACCAGGCGCAGGCCCTCGGGCAGGAAGAACTCGGCCATCTCCAGGGAGTCCAGGGGGCGCAGGACGGCCAGCGCGGCGAGGGCCGCCGGGACGTCGGGAAGGCCCAGGAGCGCGGTGGCGCGCCGCTCCAGGAGGGGGACCAGGCGAAGGCGGGCCGCCGTGATGATGCCGAGGACACCCTCGCTGCCGGTGAACGGGAGCTCGAAACCCGTGTTGTCCTTGGGGAGGCCGCCCAGCCGGGAGATCACCGAGCCGTCGGCCAGGACGGCCTCCACCCCGATCACGTTGGCGCGGGTCGTCCCGTAGCGCAGGACCCGCTCGCCGCCCGCGTTGGTGGCGACCATCCCGCCGACGGTCGCGGCGTCGCGGGCCGCGAAGTCGACCCCGAAGTCCAGGCCGGCCGCCCGGACGTGCCGTTGCAGCGAGGCCAGGACGACGCCCGCGCCCGCCGTCACCTGCAGGGCGGCGGCGTCCACCGGGCCGAGCCCCGTCAGGCGCCGCAGGGAGAGCACCACCTCGCCCCCCATCGGCACCCCGCCGCCCACCAGGCCGGTGTTGCCTCCCTGCGGCACCACCGGCACGCCCTCCCCGGCACAGATCCGCATGACCTCCGCGACCTCGGCGGTATCGCCGGGAAGCGCCACCAGCGGGGTGCTTCCGCGCCAGCGACCGGTGAAGTCGGTGCAGTACCCGGCCGTGACCGAGGGGTCCGTCACCACCCGCGTGACCAGGGAGAGCCGTTCAGAGAGCCGTTCCATCAGCATGCCTTCGATTGTGGTGCACTACGGTCGGTCCGATGCGGGTGAGAGGTGGATCTGTGGATCGTGCGGGCAGGTCGCGGGCCATCGGGCTGCTCCTGGGAGTCGGCCTGGACGTGGTGTTCGCCGACCCCAGGCGAGGACACCCGGTGGCGGGGTTCGGCGGTGCCGCGGCGAGGCTGGAGAAGCGGATCTACGGCGACTCCCGGGCTCGGGGCGCCGTCTTCACCGGCCTCTGCGTCGGGACCGTGGCCGCGCTGGGCGTCCTGGCCGAGCGGAGGCGCCACCCGGTGGTCCGCTGCCTGCTGACGGCCGGGACGACCTGGGCGGTGCTCGGCGGGACGTCCCTGGCCAGGGAAGGAACGATCATGGCCCGGCACCTGGAGGAGGGCGACCTCGACGCGGCCAGGGCCAGGCTCTCCCACCTGTGCGCCCGCGACCCGTCCGGTCTGGACGCCGACGCCCTGGCCAGGGCGACCGTCGAGTCGCTGGCCGAGAACACCGGCGACGCCGTCGTCTCCCCGCTGCTGTGGGGCGCCGTCGCGGGGATCCCCGGTCTGGTCGCCTACCGGGCGGTCAACACACTGGACGCGATGGTCGGCTACCGCAGCGTCCGCTACGAGCGTTTCGGCTGGGCCTCGGCCAGGCTCGACGATCTGGCCAACTGGGTCCCCGCCCGGATCACCGGCCTGCTGACCGTCCTGGCCGCGCCCTCCGTCGCCGAGAACGGCGCGCGCAAGGCGGTCGCCGAGTCCTGGCGGGTCCTGCGCCGGGACGGGGCCCGCCATCCCAGCCCCAACGCCGGACGCTGCGAGTCCGCCGCGGCGGGGGCGCTGGGCGTCCGCCTGGGAGGCGCCAACTCCTACGGGGGCAGCCTGGAGATCAGGCCGGAGCTCGGGGACGGCGGCAAACCCCGGGTCAAGGACGTGCGCCGCGCGGTTCGCCTGAGCCGTGCCGTCACCGCGGGCGCCGCCCTGACCGCGGCGCTGCTGGCCCTGCGCGGACGCGGCTGAGGGGCCTCCCGCCCGGGGCCGCCCGAGACCCGCTTGACCCGCCGAAAGGCGGCGGTCTCCACCAGCCGCTATCGTGATCCGCCGAAGAACGAGCACGGAGGTCCGGAAGATGAGCGAACCGTACGACCTGATCGTCCCGATCCTGGGCGCCCGGGTCCCGGTCGACGTCAAGCTGGACTTCCCGCTGCCGCCGGACGAGACGCCCCTGCGGGAGGACTTCTCCGGCGAGCTGTACCTGACCTACGGGCTGGACCAGCCGCCGTCCGAGGACGGCAGGACCCGCTTCGAGCCGGTCACCCCGCGCCTGCTGCGCGAGCTGGGCCTGCAGGCCGACCAGCTGCGCGCCAAGGCCGCGGGCAACCTGCGGGTCCGCCGCCCCGACCTGGCGCTGAACTGGTTCCCCGGCGTCCAGGCGGTGACCGTCACCGTCGGCGGAGACCTGGAGGCCGGGCTGCTGCTCGACGAGCCGTTCCTGGAGAAGCTCGCCCAGGAGATGGACGGCGACCTGGTGGTCGGGGTCCCGGCCCGCGACGCCTTCACCGCCACCGGATCCCGGGACGAGCAGGGCCTGGCGAAGCTCCGCTGGGTCGCCGACCGGGTCTGGGCCAGGGGAGACCACCTGCTGTCGCGGCGGCTGCTGATCCGCCGCGACGGCCTGTGGGTGCCGTTCGGCTGAGCCGGACGCCGGTCAGCGCAGTTCGCGCAGCCCGTCCCGGAAGGCGCGGGTGTCGACGTCCCCGAAGAGGGTGCGCTGCACCATGTACCCGTGGATCAGCGCCACCAGCGTGCGGATCACGTTGAGCGCCGGCACCTCCCGGGTGATCAGCCCGGTGCGCTGGTAGAGCTCGACGTACCACAGCAGCGCCTTGGTGAACTCCGCCGCGGCCCGGTCCTCCCGTTCGTCCAGCGCCGAGGCGCGCAGGGCGGCGCTCCACACCTTCACGGCCAGGCCGGGAAAGCCCTGCTCGACGTGGGGGAAGGCCTCCACCGGCGTGGGCATCCGGCCGAAGGCGGCGGCGAAGACCCGGTGCACCTCGGCTTCGGTCTCGTCGGCGAACGCGGCGATCACCTCGTCCCTGCCGCGGAAGTAGCGGGTCACTCCGGTGAAGGAGACCCTGGCCTCGGCGGTCACGTCCCGCATCGAGGTGGCGTGGAAGCCGTTGCGGATGAAGCAGCGGCGGGCGGCGTCGAGGATCTGGGTGCGCCGGGGGTCGGGGTTCAGGGCGGGGAGAGGGGTGTTCTCTACGCTGTCTCGGGGCATGAGAGGTAGGTTTCCCCGCCGAGCCCCCACGTGGCGTATTCGACACCCAAAGCGCCGGTCAGCAGTACGTACACTGCGAGAAAAGACTGAGTTTCTGAAAGCGCGAGTGTCTGTCGGGAGTCGGCCATGCCCTGTGGGCTGTGCGGGGACATCATCCCCACTGTCTCTACCCGCTGTCCCGCCTGCGGTGCCTGGTCGCACCGGCGGGACTTCCGGGCGCTGGCCATCGGCCTTTTCGTGCTGTTGGGCTTCAACGCCTTCCTGGCGCTGGGGTCGGCGGTGAGCATGATGCGGCTGCTGGCCGGGCTGGACGGGGAGAACCCCTTCTCCTACGACGCCGCGTTCACCCTGCCGGTACTGCGCGCCTACAGCGACGTCTTCCTGATCTCCGGAGTGCTCGCGGCGGTGACCGGGGTGCTCTTCCTCGCCTGGTTGTGGCAGGCGCACGGGCAGGCGCCGGGCCCGCTGCGCTACCGCAGGGGCTGGACGGTCGGCTCCTGGCTCGTGCCGGTCGCCAACCTGTGGATGCCGCCCCGGCTCGTGCACGACGTCTGGGTCTCCAGCGGCCGTTACCGCATGGCGGGCCGGCACGGCGTCATGCTGGTCGTGACGGCCTGGTGGGCGAGCCTGCTGGGCGGGACGGCGCTGGCCAGGGTCTTCCCCGGCATGGGCGCCGGTTCGCTGGCCGACGCCAGGCTCGCGGTGGAGACGGGCATAGCCGCGGCGGGCGGTCTCGCCCTGGCCGCGACCCTCTGCATGGCGTTCGTCTTCCAGGTCACCCGGCTCCAGCTGTCCCCCGTGCTGCGCTGAGGCGGTTCAAGGCGGGCGGGCGCGGTGGTCCCGGCCGATATTCTTGGGCGCCCTCGTCCAGAGGGCGTCCGGCGAGAGGGGGACGATCATGATGGTGGGCGGGCTGCGCGAGCTCAAGAAGCAGCGGACCAGGCTGGCGCTCATCGACGCCGCCCTCGAACTGTTCCTGGACCGCGGCTACGAGCACACGACCATCGACGAGATCGCCGCGGCCGCGGACGTCTCGCAGCGCACGTTCTTCCGGTACTTCGCGACCAAGGAGGACGTGGTCACCGACCTCATCCTGCAGTACGACGCCCGTCTGCTCGAGCGGGTACGGGCGCGGCCCGAGGACGAACCGGTGCCCGCGGTGCTGCGGGCCGCGCTGCGCGGACTGCTGGAACGGCTGGAGGAGGGCGATTCCGTCCAGCTCCAGCGTATGTGGCGGCTGCGGCGGGTTCTGGAGACCCACTCCTGCCTGGTCGCCGCCTACCTGACCCGCTACTCCGAGACCTCCGGGCTGCTCGCCGCCGAGCTGGCGCGCCGCATGGGCGTCGACTTCGGGCGGGATCTGCGGCCCCGCCTGCTCGCCTCGATCTACCTGGGCGCGGTCCGGGTGGGGTTCGAGGACTGCGCCTGCCGCATGGTCTTCGAGCCCGGCGAAGTGGTGAGGCGTGTCGAGGAGTCGGTGACGCTCGCACTGGACGCGCTTCGGGAAGATTGGATGTGCTCCTCGGGTTGAGAGGGGAAGATCCAAGAGCCTGGAGGACTGATGCGCGCGATCGTCGCCGAGAAGCACGGGGGACCGGAGGTCCTGGTCCCCGCCGACCTGCCCGATCCGGTTCCCGGCCCCGGGCAGCTGCTGGTCCGGGTGGCTGCGGCGGGCGTCAACTACATCGACACCTACCACCGCACCGGCCGCTATGAGACCCACCCGCCGTTCACCCCGGGCGTCGAGGTCGCCGGGGAGGTCGAGGCGGTGGGCGAGGGCGTCACCGCCTTCGCGCCCGGCGACGTGGTGGCCACGGCCGACGCGATCGGCGGCTACGCGGAGAAGGCGCTGGTGGACCAGGCCAGGGCCGTGCCGGTGCCCGCGGACGTGGAGCCGGAACGGGCCGCCTCGGTCCTGCTGCAGGGCTTGACCGCCCACTACCTCACCCACTCCACCTACGCGGTGCAGCCGGGGGACACCGTCCTGGTGCACGCCGCGGCCGGCGGCATGGGGCTGCTGCTCACCCAGCTGGTCAAGCTGCTGGGGGGACGGGTGATCGGCACCGTCTCCACCCCGCTGAAGGAGCGCGTCGCCCGCGAGGCGGGAGCCGAGGAGGTCATCGGCTACGAGGACTTCCCCCGCCGGGTCAAGGACCTCACGGGGGGCCGCGGCGTGCCGGTGGTCTACGACGGGGTCGGCGCCGCCACCTTCGAGGGCAGCCTCGCCTCCCTGCAGCCGCGGGGCCTGCTCGCCCTGTACGGCGCGGCCAGCGGCCCGGTGCCGCCGTTCGACCCGATCCGGCTGGCCGGGGCGGGCTCGCTCTTCCTCACCCGGCCGACTCTGGCCCACTACGTGTCCACCTCGGAGGAGCTGCGGACCCGCGCCGAGGACGTCTTCGGCTGGCTGGCGGCGGGACGGCTGGACGTCCGGGTGGGCGAGCGGTACCCGTTGGCCGAGGCCAGGCGGGCGCACGAGGATCTGGAGGCCCGCCGCACCACCGGCAAGTTGCTGTTGATCCCCTGATCTACGCCAGAATGGGCGAACTCGTCCCCCCGAGGAGCCCCGATGGAACAGAACATCGGCCCTTACCGGCTGGTGAACAGGCTTGGCCGCGGTGGCATGGGCACCGTCTACCTGGCCCAGGACGCCGAGGGCCGCCAGGTCGCGATCAAGGTGATCAACGCGGAGCTCGCCGACGAGCCGGTCTTCCGCGACCGGTTCCGCCGCGAGGTGCTCGCCGCCCAGCGGGTCAGCCGGTTCTGCACGGCCAGCGTCTTGGACGCGGACCTCGAGAGCGACCCGCTGTACGTCGTCACCGAGTACGTGCAGGGCCCCACCTTGGATGAGCACATCCGGGGGTCGGGGCCCATGCACGGCTCCAGCCTGGAGCATCTGGCGGTGGGGGTGGCCACCGCGCTGACCGCCATCCACGGCGCGGGGATCGTGCACCGCGACCTCAAACCGGCCAACGTGCTGCTGTCGCCGGTCGGCCCCCGGGTGATCGACTTCGGTATCGCCAGGGCTCTGGACACGGTGGCGGCCGCCACCCGCACCGGCACGTTCGTCGGCACCCCCGCCTACATGGCGCCGGAGGTCATCCGCGGCCAGGGAGCCACTCCCGCCGCCGACATCTGGGCGTGGGGCTGCGTGGTGGCGTTCGCCGGGACCGGCAACGCCCCGTTCTCCGCGCCCAACGTCCCGGCCATCCTCTATCAGGTCACCCAGGGCACTCCGAATCTGGAGGGGCTGGACGAGGGGGTGCGCAAGCTCGTCGAGGCGGCGCTGTCCCCCGACCCGAAGGCGCGGCCGACCGCCCAGCAACTGCTGGACCAGCTGACCGGGCAGACCAGGGCGGACGCGGCGCAGGTCGCGCGGACCATCCAGTCCGAGTCGTTCGGCCTCGGCCAGGGACTCCAGCAGACGGTCGGCCTTCACTCGGGTCCTTCCTCCACGCGGTCCGAGCACGAAAGCGGGCTGCGTCGCCGGATCCCCGGCAACCGGAGGCATCTGCTGGTCGGCGCGGGAGTGGCCGTGGTGGCGCTGCTCATTGGGAGCACACTGGTCTACGCGACCCGCGAAGAGGGCCCGCCGAAGGCCAGCAGCGTCTTCGACGACACCTTCGACGACACCCGGACGGGCTGGTCCAGCGGCACCTTCATCCCGAACCTGTCCACCCGCGGCTATCTGAACAGCCGCTATCGGATGCTCACCACCAGCGGTTCTCTGCACAACGAGTCCGGTTCGCCGCACAAGGACGGAGAGAAGAAGCACCGGATCCCCTCCCGGGCCCTGGTCTCGGTGACCGTCAGGATGGCCGGGACGGGCAGCGCGTCGGCGGGCCTGTCCTGTTTCGGGGCCGACCCCTACGGAGAGGACGACGGCTACCGCTTCCTGGTCCGCTCCGACGGCCAGGGCATCGTCCTCAAACGGGTGACCGAGGACCGCGGCACGGCGCAGATCGGCACCAGGCCGGAGGCCGCGGGCTTCTCCGCGGGCAAGGACAACCGGGTGCAGATCGCCTGCGAGAAGCAGGGCACGGCGGTCCGGCTGCGGATGTGGATCAACGGGACGCTCGCCCTGGAGGAGGTCGACGAGGACGGGCCGCTGACCGAGGGCACCGCCGCGCTGCTGATCGAGCAGACCTCCTGGGACGGCAAGGGCCTGACCGCCGACTTCGACGACTTCCAGATCGCCGAGATCCGTTAGACCTCAGTTCTTCGCCGGCAGGTAGGCGCCGATCCAGCGGGCCAGTTCGGTGAACACCCGCTCCCGGACGGGCTGGGCGGACAGCACGAGGTCGTGCAGCCCGCCCTCGATCCGCACCAGCGTGAGGTGCCGTCCGAGTCCGGGCGACCACTTGGCGATGTGCTCGACGTCCAGGACGATGTCGGAGCCGGTGATGCCGTCGCCGCCGGGCTTGGCCGGGACCGTCCGGGCCGAGCACATGACCAGGACCGGCACGTCGATCGCCAGCCCGGCGTGGAGCCGCTTCTGCCCGCGCCGGATCGCCGCCAGCCACCCGGCCCGGACCGGGAAGCCCTCCAGCGGTTTGAGGGTCAGGTCGAAGTCCCACTCGCCCTGGTGCTCTCGGTGGATCGTCGTCACGTAGACGGGGGAGAGCCCGGCGGGCAGCTTCGTCTGCGGCCGGGGCCCGCGCAGGGCCCTGGCCAGGCCCACCCCGGCGAGCCGGTTCGGCGCGGACTCGTTGAGGTCGAAGAACGGGCTGTTGAGGAACAATCCCTGCACGAGCCCGCCGCCCTTGACCCGGTCGGCCCACAGCGCGGCG
The DNA here is from genome assembly GCF_039871655.1 of Actinocorallia sp. B10E7. Classification (NCBI taxonomy): domain Bacteria; kingdom Bacillati; phylum Actinomycetota; class Actinomycetes; order Streptosporangiales; family Thermomonosporaceae; genus Actinocorallia; species Actinocorallia sp. B10E7. Next base: position 163,631 of record NZ_JBDPLZ010000001.1, on the reverse strand, counting down.
ATCAGCCCGCCGGTGGAATGCCCGTTGACCAGCAGGACGTCGTGGTCCTCCCGGATGATCCGGACCGCCTCGTCGATCTCGGTGAAGTAGTCGCTGAGGCTGTCGATCATGTTGGGCGTCTGGTACGGGCGCAGGGAGCGCCCGTACTTGCGCAGGTCCAGGGCGTAGAAGTCGAAGCCCTGCTCCAGGTAGAAGTCCGCCAGGTGGGTCTGGAAGAAGTAGTCGACGAAGCCGTGCACGTACAGCACGGCCCGTCGCGTCGGCTCGGGGCGCCGTCGGCTCACCAGGGTGGCGACGACCTCGCCCTCGGAGTCGCGGCCCAGGGGGAGCTCTACGGCCTCGTAACCGGGCCCCAGCACGTCTTCCATGGCGTCATTCCATCACGTGGCGTGCGATCACGCATCGACCAGTTCGCGGATGGCCCTGAGGGTGGGCTCGTCCTTGACGCCGGCGAGCAGCAGCGTGGTGACGGGGCTGTTCTTCCACAGCTCGAGCCGCTCCTTGATCCGCTCCAGCGGGCCGAGCAGGGAGATGGAGTCGGCGAGTTCGTCGGGGACCGCCTTGATCGCCTCGTCGCGGCGGCCTTCCAGGAAGAGCTTCTGGACGTGCGCGGCCTCCTCGGCGTAGCCCAGCCTGCCGATGAGGTCGAGGTGGAAGTTCTTCTCCTTGGCCCCCATGCCGCCGATGTAGAACGCCAGCGGGACCTTCGCCCAGGCGAGCGCCTGCTCCAGCGGGGCCACGACGGTGGTGACGGTCGCGGTGATCTCGAAGCCGGGCCTGCGGCCGGCCAGCGAGCCGCCGAAGAGGGAGTCGATCTGCTGCGGGTCGACGAACAATGGCAGCCACCCGTCGGCGATCTCGGTGGCGAGCGCGATGTTCTTGGGGCCCTCGGCGCCCAGGTAGACCGGGATGTCCGGACGCAGGGGATGGGTGATGGAGCGCAGGGGCTTGCCGAGGCCGGCGCCGCCCGGGTAGGGCAGCGGGTAGTGCGGCCCGTCGCTGGTGACGGGCCGCTCCCTGGCCCACACCTTGCGCAGGATGTCGATGTACTCGCGGGTGCGGGCCAGCGGCTTGGGGAACGGCACGCCGTACCAGCCCTCGACGACCTGGGGGCCGGACGCGCCGAGCCCCAGGATCAGCCGGCCGCCCGACAGCGCGTCCAGGGTGAGGGCGTGCATCGCGGTGGCGGCGGGGGTGCGGGCCGACATCTGCACGACGGCCGTGCCCAGTTTGATGCGCGAGGTGCGCGCGCCGTACCAGGCCAGGGTGGTGAAGGCGTCGGACCCGTAGGCCTCGGCGGTGAACACCGAGTCGTATCCCTGCCGTTCGGCGGCGAGCACCGTCTCGGTGGCGTCCTCCGGGTCGCGCTGCCAGTAGCCGATGTTGATGCCGAGTTTCACGGGTCCCAACCTCCAGGTCTGTGTCCCCTGGAGATTAGAACACGTTCTAGTCAGCTCGAAAGACCTCGGAGGAAGTCGGTGAAACCCGCCCCGCTCAGGATGAGCGGGGCGAGCCCGGGGTTCTTGGAGTCGCGGATCGCCAGCCCGCCTCCGGGCAGTGCGGCGACCTCGACGCACTGGTCGCCGGAGCCGCTGCGGGAGGACTTGCGCCAGATGAGCTCAGCCACGGACCTGCTCCTTCGCCGCCTCGGCGATCAGCCGGACGGATTCCTCAGGGGAGAGCGCTTCATCGATGATGCGCTCGAATCGGTTCCTATGTTGAGTTATTGCCTCCGCGCTCTCGATGTACACGTCACCCATCGTGCCTTCGACATAGGCGATATCGGGGTCCGCCGGGTCGGGGAACGAAAGGATCGTGAACCGCCCGTCGAGGCCCGCGTGGGCGCCCCGGGCCAGCGGCATGACCTGGAGGGTGATGTTCTCCCGCTCCGCGGCGTCGACCAGCGACACCAGCTGGTCGCGCATCACCGCGTCGCCTCCGATCGGCCGGCGCACCGCCCCCTCGTCGAGGATGGCGTGCAGGTGCGGGGCGTCGGACCGCTCCAGGAGCGCCTGGCGCTGCTTGCGGGCGAGGATGCGCCGGTCGACGTCCGCCTGGCTCGGCAGGAACCGGCCCGCGGTGATCACGGCGCGGGCGTAGTCCTCGGTCTGCAGCAGCCCGTGGACGAGCTGGGCGTCCCAGGTGCGGATCTCCGATGACTCGTCCTCCAGGCCCACGTAGGAACCGCTGAAGACGTCGACGTAGGCGGTCCACCAGCCCATCTGGCGGGCCTCCCGGGAGAGTGTGAGCAGCGCGTCGCGCTCGGGGCTGGTCACCCCGTAGAGGTCGAGGATCTCGGCCACGTCGCGCGGGCGGGTCTGCCCGGTCTCCAGCCGGGACACGGTGGCGCGCGACCAGCCGAGCCGGTCGGCGACGTCTTGCAGGGTCAGGCCTTGGCGTTCGCGCAGGCGACGCAGCTCGCGCGCCAGCCGACGGCCTCGTACGGTCGGACGGTAAGTCATAGGAGGAGTTTGCTGCCGAGTCATGCGTCAGTACAGAAGAAACCAAGAATCTTCGGCAAGTCAGTTGCACAGGTGAGATTCCCACGACACGCTTTGCGGTGACGGTTCGGGGACCGGCTGTAATTGCTTTCGCTGGCGAAAGGGCGGCTGTGGAGCTCGCGATAGACCTCGGGAGAACCTGGACCTGGTCTCTGCCCACGGACGCCACGTGTCCACGGATCGCCCGCACCCTGGTCCGCGAGGCGCTGACGATGCTGGAGGTGCCGCGCGAGACGATCGCCGACGCGGCGCTCATGGTCAGTGAACTGGCGACCAACGCCTACCAGCACGCGGCCGCCCATCCGCCGCACGAACTGTGGATCTACTGCTTCGACGACTATGAGTTCTCCTGTGCCGTCTTCGACGGACTGCCCACCCGCGATCTTCCATTGGCCCTGGAACGCGCCGATTTCGGCCGTGGTCTGAGCATCGTCGCCGAGCTCAGCGGGGACCGGTGGGGGACCGATGCCGCGCACGCTCGACTCGACCCCCGCGTGCGCGGCAAAGCGGTCTGGTTCACCTGCGACCGTTAGGCGGCCCGGGCGCCCCCGTGCCGGGCCGCGAACAGCCTCAGCGGCCGCTCCCGGTTGACCAGCGTGTCGACCGGGCGGCCCCGCAACCCGCCGGGCACGACCAGCGCGGTGGCGCGGCCGGCGGCGAGCGCCGCGCGGAACAGCCGGTCGCGGCGCGGGCTCCAGGGGATGCCGAGCCCCTCGCGCAGCCGCCGGGGCAGCATCGCGCCCGCGGCCAGCAGGTTGACCCGGCTGTAGGCGGCGCCCAGCGCCCGGGGAATCCGCGGCGGGTCGCTGCCGAGCGCGACGACCCGGCGTGCGGTCTCGGTGACCTCCAGCTCCTCGTCCAGCATCCGCGCGAAGTACCGGCGGAAGGCCGCGTGGTCCTCCGGGCAGGCGCCCTCGGGTACGCCGCAGGCGTGGGCGACCAGCTTCTGCTCCCGGTAGAAGGTCTCGCGGTCGCGTGCGGAGAGGTTGCCGAAAGTGAGCTCGTAGACGGTGAGCTGGCCGTGGACGAGCGTCGCCCACACCCACAGCAGCAGCTCGGGGTCGAGGGCGCGGTAGGGCACGCCGTCGGCGGAGACGCCCTGGACCCGCCGGTGGATGCGGCGCAGCAGCTCCGACTGCCGGGCCGAGACCTCGGGTCGGCCGTAGGAGAGCTTGAGCTGGATGTCCAGGGTGCGCCACAGCCGGGCGAACGGATCGGAGGCGAAGTCGGAGTACTGGGAGACCCCGGCCGCGACCAGGGGATGGCAGACCTGCAGCAGCAGGGTGGGCGCGGCGGCCAGGGCCAGAACGGGCTCGTGGCCCACGGTCCAGGAGACGTCGCCGGGCCGGAACGGCAGGGCTTCACGCATGCCGCTCACCTCACAGGGATGGTAAGTGAGTGCTTATGTCCATGGTAGGCCGCGTCCGCCCTCAGGTGAAGGGCGCGGAACGGCCGGGGCGGGCGGTCCGGGTCCGGCCGGGACCGATGTCGCCGAAGAACGGCTCGAGGCGGGGAAGTGCGCCTAACGTCGGAGGAGTGGTGACGGTCATGGATGAGGGTCTGGAAGAGGACGTGCTCGCGCTGGCCGCGCGGGCTTTCGCCGCGGCGGGCATGGACGGCGGGGGCGCGATGGTCGTCTCGGCGCGCGAAGGAGGGCTCCGGCGAGCGGTCAACGTCTGCCGCGCCCATCCGAAGGTGGCCGTCCTGACGGGCCCCGGGGCGGGTCCGGCCGAGCTGGGACGGGAGCTGCACCCGCAGACGCCGCGCTCGTTCGTCGTCTGCGAGGGGCTGGGCGGCCCGGACGAGGAGGTGACGCACGCGCGCCCCGCGGAGGCGACGACCCGGCCGTGGCGGGACCCCCAGGTGGTGATCGTCCACGATCCGAGGTGGCGGGGCGAGACGTCCGGCTGGATCGCCGCGGGACGTCCGGGACCGGCGGGCTGGGCGCTGCCGGAGGAGCGCTTCGAGGGGAGCGGCGGACGGGTCCTTCCCGCCGAGGCGAGGGCGCTGGTGCTGGCCAGGCTCGGGCCCCGGCTCGGCGACCTCGTCTGGGACGTCGGGGCGGGCGCCGGCGCGGTCGGCGTCGAGTGCGCGCGGCTGGGCGCCGCGGTGATCGCGGTCGACCGGGACGAGGACGCCTGCGAGGTCGTCCGCCGCAACGTCCGGGCGCACGGGGTCAAGCTGGCGGTCGCGCGGGGGGAGGCCCCGGAGGTCCTGGCGTATCTGCCCGATCCCGACGCGGTCTTCGTCGGCGGGGGAGGCCCGCGGGTGATCGCGGAGTGCGCCCGCCGGGCTCCGAGGGTGATCGTGTCGGTCCTGGACGGGCAGGAGCCGGCCGGTCGGACACGGGAGGCGCTCGAGGACGGCGGGTTCTCCGCCGAGGTCGTCCGGCTCGCCGCCTTCCGCGAGGCCTCCTCTTCCGGCGGCGGGCTCCGGGCGGAGGAACCGGGGCCCGTCTTCGTCGTCTCGGGAGCGATACGCTGACCGGAACGTGCGCCTGCGGGGGAGTTGTCCGGTGGGCTGTGTTCGGGAGCGGGCGGTCACGGGCGCGGGTGGCCGGTCCTCGACGTCGGAGAGAAGATCCGCAGGGCCGCCGTGACGGCGGGCCCGGGTGGAGGAGGAAAAGGGATGAGCGTGCGGCAGCCGCACCCGATCGAGGTCGCTTCGTATGAGATCCTGCGCTCCCGGGTGGACCTGTCGCCGATGCCGCCGTTGTGGCGCGCCGTGGCGGAGCGGATCATCCACGCCAGCGCCGACCTGGAGTACGCGGTCGACCTGGTGACCGACGAGCGCCACCTGCGCCAGGGGCTGGAGGCCCTGCGGGCGGGCGCGCCGATCGTCGCCGACGTGCCCCCGGTGGCGGGCGGGATCACCGAGCGGCCCGTCGTCTGCCCGATCGACGACCCCTCCGCCGTCCGCATGGCCAAGGCCGCCGGGATCACCCGCTCGGCCGCCGCGGTCCGGCTCGCCTACTCCGAGGTGGGGCCCGGCGCGGTCTGGGTGGTCGGCAGCGCCGCCAGCGCGCTGGAGGAGATCATCCTGCGGGGCGTGCGGCCCAGCCTGGTGATCGGGCTGCCGGTGGGCTTCGTCGGAGCGGGCGAGGCCAAGGCCAAGCTGCGCGGCAGCGGGCTGCCGCAGGTGAGCAACGTGAGCGAGAAGGGCGGCGCGACGGTCGCCGCCGCGGCGGTCAACGCGCTGCTGTACTACCAGGGCTGACCGTGGACCTCGCACGGCACGATCTCTCCCACCACGGGGACGCCGAGGTGGGGGAAGGGCTCGTCGACTTCGCGGTGAACGTCCGGGCCGGCACCCCGCCGCGGTGGCTGGCCGACCTGGTCCGCGCGTCGGTCGCCGACCTGGCGGCCTACCCCGACCAGCGGCGGGCCCGGGAGGCCGTGGCCCGCAGGCACGGGCGCCCGGCCGGGGAGGTGCTGCTCACCTCGGGCGCGGCGGAGGCGTTCGTGCTGCTGGCGAGGGTGTTGCGTCCGAGCCGCGCGGTGGTCGTCCACCCGCAGTTCACCGAGCCCGAGGCGGCGCTGCGGGCGGCGGGGCACGAGGTGGAGAGGGTGGTCCTGGAGGGGGACTTCCGGTTCACCGCCGACGCGGTGCCCGAGGACGCCGACCTCGTCATGCTCGGCAACCCGACGAACCCGACGTCCGTGCTGCACCCGGCGGACGAGGTGCGTGCGCTGCTGCGCGAGGGCAGGACGGTCGTCGTCGACGAGGCGTTCATGGACTGCGTGCCGGGCGAGCCCGAGAGCCTGGCGCACGACGCGCGCCTGGTCGTGCTGCGCAGTCTGACCAAGACCTGGGGGCTGGCCGGCCTGAGGGCCGGGTACGTGCTCGGCCCGGCCCCCCTCATCGCCGAGCTGGAGCGCGCCCAGCCGCTGTGGGCGGTCTCCACTCCGGCGCTGGTGGCGATCGAGGCCTGCTCGTCGGACCGGGCGCTCGCCGAGGCCGACGCCTGGGCCCGGGAGCTGGAGGCCGAGCGTGCCCGGCTGGAAGGGGAGCTGCGCGGGCTGGGCCTGCACGTGGTCCCCGGGGCCAGGGCGTCCTTCCTGCTGGCGCGGGCCCGGGCCGGGGTCAGGGACGCGCTGCGGGAGCGGGGGATCGCGGTCCGGCGCGGCGACACCTTCCCGGGATTGGGACCCGAGTGGATCAGGGTCGCGGTGCGGGACCGGGCGTCCACCGCGCTCCTCACCGCGGCGATTCGCGAGTTGTCGGTTTCTTCCGACATCGTCACGATCCGCGGCTGAAAGCCTTCGATGGTAAGGCTCGCTTTCCAGGACGAGTACCTTTGTCACAGCAGTTGTCGAGTCCGTTGACGCAGATGGGATAGCTCGCCGGTGCCGCCGTATCTTCTGGGCCTCCGCCTCACCGGGCGCCGGGTCGTCGTCGTGGGTGGCGGCCGGGTCGCCCAGCGCCGCGTTCCCACCCTCCTGGCCGCGGGCGCGGCCGTGGAACTGATCAGTCCCGAGGTGACTCCCTCGCTGGAGGACCTGCTCGACCAGGTCGTCTGGCGCCGCAGGCCCTACCGGCACGGAGACCTCGAAGGGGCCTGGCTGGTCCAGGCCTGCGCCGACGACCCGGCCGTCAACGCCGCCGTCGCCGCGGAGGCCGAGGAGGCCAGGATCTGGTGCGTCCGAGCCGACGACGCGCATGCCGCGGCGGCCTGGACCCCGGCCACCGGGCAGGTCGGCGAGACCACCGTGGGCGTGCTGAGCGGCGGCGACCCGCGCCGGTCCGCCGGCATCCGCGACGCCGTCGTCGAGGGGCTGCGCGAGGGCACCTTCGAGGCCCGGCACTCCCGGCGCAAGCCCGTCGGAGTGGCGCTGGTCGGCGGAGGGCCCGGCGACCCCGGCCTGATCACCGTCCGGGGCAGGCAGCTGCTGGCCCAGGCCGACGTGGTGGTCACCGACCGGCTCGGCCCCCGCAACCTGCTCGACGAGCTCTCCCCGGACGTCGAGGTGATCGACGCGGCCAAGATCCCCTACGGCCGGTCGCTGCACCAGGACCGCATCAACGAACTGCTGGTCGAACACGCCAAGCGCGGCAGGTTCGTGGTCCGGCTCAAGGGCGGCGACAACTTCGTCTTCGGCCGGGGAGGCGAGGAGGCGCTGTACTGCGCGTCCCACGGCATCCCGGTGACGGTCGTCCCGGGGATCACCAGCTCCATCGCCGCGCCCGCCGCGGCGGGCATCCCCGTCACCCACCGGGGAGTGGCGCAGGAGTTCCACGTGGTCTCCGCGCACGTCCCTCCCGGACACCCCGACTCCACCGTCGACTGGGAGGCCCTCGCCCGCAACCGGGGAACTCTGGTACTGATGATGGCCGTCGAGCGAATGCGTCTGATAGCCGATGCCCTCATGCGCTATGGTCGGGCGACCGACACTCCCGTCGCGGTCGTCCAGGACGGAACCCTCCCGGGGCAGCGAACGATCGTCGCGTCGCTCGGCACGGTGGCGAACGAGATGACGGCGCACGGAGTGCGGCCACCGGCGATCGTGGTCGTCGGCGATGTCGTGCGCGTGGCAGAAGAGATCGGCAACTTGACTGCGGATATAGGGCGGGATCCGTGACATCCCCGGCGGACCAGAGCGCGGTGCGCGACGAGACCATGTCCGCGCCGACCGAGGGCTCGGCACCACTGGGCCGGGTCCTCGTCGAGCTGCGCGACCAGATCGACGCGCTGCGCTTCACCCTCGACGTACCCGGCGCGGACGACGCCGCTCTGGCGGCCAAGGAGATCCGCGACCAGCTGGACGACTACGTGCTGCCCAGGGTCAGGCAGGCCGCCACCCCCCTGCTGGCGGTGTTCGGCGGATCCACCGGCGCCGGCAAGTCCACCCTGGTCAACTCGCTCGTCGGCTCCCGGGTCTCCGGAACCGGCGTGCTGCGTCCCACCACGTCCAGCCCCATCCTCGTGTGCAACCCCGAGGACTTCACCTGGTTCATGGGCGAGGGCGACAGGCCCCCGGGCGTGCTGCCGACCATGGGCCGGGTCGAGGGCCCCGCGCCCGACGCCGTCGTCGGCGACCAGCTCGTGGTCATCCGCACCGAGGCCGTCCCCAAGGGGCTCGCGCTGCTCGACAGCCCCGACTTCGACTCGCTCTTCGACGACCACTACGAGTTCGCGACCAAGCTCATGGCCGCCGCCGACCTGTGGATCTGCGTCACCACCGCCGCCCGGTACGCCGACGCCCAGGTGTGGCGGATGCTGGAGCGGGCCCGCGAACAGGGCGCCAGCATCGGCGTCGTGCTCTCCCGGGTGCAGCCGGGGCCCGGCCAGGAGATCGTCGAGCACTTCACCGAGATGCTCGGCGAACGTGACTTCGGCGACGCGCCGCGGTTCGAGATCCCCGAGACCACCATCGTGGACTCCCGGCTGCCCGAGGAGACGATCTCCGGCATCCGGGAGTGGCTGCTGGAACTCGCCGAGAACGCCGAGGTCCGCGACGAGGTGATCGTCGAGACGCTCGGCGGGGTGCTCGACAGTTTCCGCACCCGCATCCCGCAGCTGGCCAAGCAGGTCGAGGAGCAGGTCGACCGCCGCGACCGGCTGGCCCGCGAGGCGGAGTCCGCCTACTCCACCGCGCTGGCCGAACTGGACGAGGCCACCCGCAACGGCTCGCTGCTGCAGGGCGAGGTGCTCGCCCGCTGGCAGGACTTCGCCGGGACGGGCGACCTGCTGCGGGCCCTGCACCTGCGGCGCGGCCGGGGCGGGACGCCCAAGGGCTCCTCGCGGCGGCGCCGGTCCGCGCCCCGCGTCCACGCCCTCAAGACCGCGCTGCGCTCGGCCCTGGAGGCGCTCGTCCTCGCCGCCGCCGAGCAGGGCGCGGAACAGGCGGTCCAGCGCTGGCAGTCCGACCCCGCGGGCCGGTATGTGCTCGGCGACCTCGCCGAGCAGCTCGGCCATGTCTCGCCCGAGCTGTCCCGGCGCATCACCCGCGCCGTCAGCGGCTGGCAGGACCACGTCCTGGAACTGGTCCGCACCGAAGGCGTGATCAAGCGGTCCATCGCCCGGGTCGTCTCCTTCGACGACGAGGCGCTGTCGGTCGTCCTGATGGTCGGCATCCTGGGCTACGGCACCAGCGACGTCGTCGTCGAGGGCGGCACCAGCGCCGTCCCCCAGCGCCTGCTCAAGTCCCTCTTCGGCGCCGAGTCGCTGCGTGGCATGAGCTCCAAGGCCAAGGCCGACCTGCGCAAGCGCGTCACCATGCTCCTGGACGAGGAGGGCCTGCGCTTCAGCCAGGCCATCGACCAGGTCGACATTCCCGACGAGAGCCTCGCCGTAGCCCTCTACCAGGCCACGTACAATCTCGAGGTCGCCCGATGACCCACCGGAACGAGGCCGGGACCCCTCCCCACGGAGAAGACCCCCTCGGCCTGGACCCGCACGCTCCCTCCCGGACGGACGGCGCCACCGACACCCCGTCCGCCCCGTCACCCACCGAGGACGACGCCCTGACCGGAGAGTCCGAAACCCCGCCGCCCGTCCCCGAGGACGACCCCCTCACCTCCCCCGCCTTCCGCGTCCGCCGCTCCTCGGACGCCTCCGAGGAGGACACGCTGACCAGCGGGGGTTTCCGTCCTCCGTCCTCCAGCCGTTCCGCCGAGGAGGACGACCCGCTGACCAGCGGTGAGTTCGGGGATTCCGCTTCTGACGACGACCCGCTGACCAGTGGGGAGTTCCGCCGCTCGATCTTCGCCTCCGCCGAGGACGATCCCCTCACCTCCCCGGCCTTTCCGGTGCGGAGGCCCCAGGACGATCCGTTCCTGAAGGGCGGTCTTCGCGGGCGGCCTTCCCGCTGGGGGCTCCGGGGCGATCCGCTGACCAGCGGCGAGTTCGGGCGTCCCACTGTTAATGGGACAAATGGGAATGAATCGCCCGCTGGTGATGCTCTCCGACGGGTGGCCTTCCATCAGATCTCCCAGGATGATCCGCTCGGCGCTCCCGATCTCGAGGACCGGGACCCCTCCCCGGACGGACAGGACACGGACGAAGAGTCCAGCCTTTCCCCTGTTGCGGGGATGGACAAGGATGATCCGCTGACCAGCGGCGAGTTCGGGCGTCCAGGAACATCCGGGGTGTTCGACGGGGATCCGCTGACCAGCGCGGAGTTCGGATGGCGGATGGCCGCGGCGGCGTCCGAGGAGGAGCCGCCGGAAGTGAGGCGGTACCGGCGGCCTGTGGTCCCCGAGGACGACCCGCTGACCTCGGCTGAGTACCGGGTGCCCCGGTCCGCGGAGCTGGAGGCCCTGCGGGCCGAGGCGGAGGCCGCGGCTGCCGGGAAGGCCGAGCCCCCCGTCGAGGAGACGGACGGGGAGGCCGAAAGCGCCGAGGCCGTCGAGGACATCGAGAGCGCCGAGGCCGTCGAGGCCGTTGAGGACGCCGAGGGTGTCGAAACGGCGGACGCCGCGGAGTCCGGTGCGGACGAGGAGGACCCCGGAGCCGGGGGACCGGCCGAGGACGAACTCCCGGCCGAGGACGGCTTGGAGATCGCCGAGGTACCCGAGGCCCCCGTGGAGGAGCCCGAGGAGCCGGAGGAGTCCGAGGCCAGGCCCGGGGACGTGGCGTTCGGCAAGCGGCTTGAGGCCCTGGAGCTGCTGATCGAGCTGGGCGAGGGACGCCTGGACGAGGAGCTGATCTCCGAGGCGTCGACGCTGCTGGAACGGGCCGGGGAGCGGATGCGGCTGTCCGGCGATCACACCGTCGTCACCCTGGCGGGAGGCACCGGGAGCGGCAAGTCGTCGCTGTTCAACGCGGTCTGCGGGCTGGAGCTGTCGCCCAGCGGGATGCGGCGGCCGATGACGTCCTCCGCCCACGTCTGCGTGTGGGGTCATGACGGCGCCGGGCCGCTGCTGGACTGGCTGGACATCGACAAGCGGTTCAGATACGCACGGGCCGGGACACCAGGGCCGAAGGGCTCGGGGGAGGAGAACCCTCTCGAAGGGCTCGTTCTGATCGACCTGCCCGACCACGACTCCATCCAGGCGGTGCACCGGGCCGAGGTGGACCGGTTCGTCGCCGTCGCCGACCTGCTGGTGTGGGTCGTCGACCCGCAGAAGTACGCCGACGCGGCCCTGCACCGCGACTACATCGTCCCGTTCGCCCAGCACGCCGCGGTCACCCTGATCGTCCTCAACCAGATCGACAGGCTCCAGCCCGAGGAGGTCGACGACTGCGTGAGCGACCTGCGGCGGCTGCTGGAGTCCGAGGGCCTGGCCGCGCCGCACATCGTCACCACCTCCGCGGTCACCGAAGGCGGAGTGGACGGCCTGCGCGAGGTCCTCGCCCAGGCCGTCGTCGCCCAGAGCGCCCGCGCCGACCGGCTCGGAGCCGACCTGGACAAGGTCGTCGAGCGGTTCGCGGTGCTGGCCGAGGGCGGCCCCGTCCCGGTCGAGATCGACGATGAGCGGGCCGAGGGCCTGGTGGACGCGTTGACCGTCGCGGCCGGCGTGCCCGCCGTGGCCGAGTCGATGGAGAGCGCCTACGAGCTGCGCGCCGCCGACTACGTCGGTTGGCCGTTCGCCCGCTGGACGGCCAGGCTGCGGCGTGACCCGCTGCGCACGATCAGGCTGACCGAGCTGCGCGAGGAGCTGCGCGGCGCCTTCACCGGCCCGATGGGCGCCCAGCAGGGCGAGGTCGACAACGCCCTGCACGGGATCACCGACGGGGTGACGGCGGACGTCCCCGAACCGTGGCGGCGCTCCCTGCGCGCGGCGGGCCGGGTGAACGCCTCGGAGCTCCCCGAGGCGCTGGGGGAGGCGCTGCGGGAGGTCGTCCCGTCCTTCAACCAGGTGCCCCGCTGGTGGTGGCTGGTGCGGATCTGGCAGCTGCTGCTGGTCCTCTTCGCCTTCCTGGGCACGATCTGGGTGGTGCTGCTGGTGGTCTACGGCGTCTTCGGCCTCGCCGACTCGCCCGGCCTGCTGGCCGACACCGGGATCCTGCCCTGGGTGGTCCTCCTGGTGAGCTGCCTGTTCGGCATGGGCGCCCTCACCGCCGCCGCCTGCCGCAACGTGGTCGCCCTCTCCGCGGCCAGACACGGCGAGAAGATCGTGAGCACGATGCGGGAACGCCTGGCCCGGGTCGCCGACGAGAAGGTCCTCACTCCGGTGGCCGCGGAGCTCAGTGTCCTGGCCGACTTCCGCACCGCCGTCTCCGACGCCCGCCGCTGACCGGCTTCCGGCCCGCCCCGCCCGGGGCGGGCTTTTCTTTCCCCGGGGTTTTCCCCAGAATCCGGTTCGGGCGTCTGCGGGGACGGGAGAGCCGGGAACCTGGGTGGCGGACGGGGTTCGACGGGAACCCCCCGGCTCCCGGGAGGGGCACATGGACGAGGCGCTGACGACGCTGGTCGGCTGGGTGGCGGCCCGGCCGCTCTACACCATCACGAGGAACGGGGTGCCCTTCCTGTCTTTACGAGCCGGGATGACCCCGCGCCGCTTCAACCGCGAGACCGGCCTGTGGGAGGACGGCGAGCCGACGTTCTTCGCGGTGAGCTGCTGGCGCTCCCTGGCGGAGAACGCCAACGCCTCGGATCTCGTGCCCGGCACCCCGATCGTCGCCCACGGGAGGCTCCGGGTCCGCGAGTACGAGCAGGGCGGTGAACGCCGCTTCACCGTGGAACTGGAGGCGTTGGCCCTGGGCCCCGATCTCACCCGGGGCAAGGCGGTCTTCCAGCGGGTCGCCAAAGGCGGCGTCCTCACGGTCGAGGACCGGGCCGAAGCCGCCTCCCTCTCCGACCGCGCCGCGGGCCTGAGCGCCACCCCGGCACTCCGCCCCGGCACGGACCCCCCGGAAACGGTCCCCCGGGAATCCGAAGACCCGAACCGGGAGGACCGGGAGGACCGGGAGGACCGGGAGGACCGGGAGGAAGCCGCCTGACGGGCTTCGCCGGCCCTCGGGGCCGGCGGAGCCCCCTCCGAGCCCCGGAGCGGCGGCTCCGTCCCTCTGGAGCGGATTCGAGTGGGCCGATTGTCGCGTACTGTGCCGGGGCGCATGCGATGGGCTCAAGAAAGGTACCGCTTTACGCCCCGGACCGCACAGGTTGCAACTATCGTGTTACCTAACGTGATAGGCGGCCGGAGTGGGGGAAGCATGACGGCAGTGCACCAGTCAGCCGCCGATGAGCATCGCCACGAAGGCGGCGAGTCAGGACGAGGCCCCGCCCGTTCCTCGCTGCTGGCACAGCCACTGCCCCTGGTGGTCTACGTGCTGGCCGTGGTGATCGCCTATCTGGCGTTGACGGCCTGGCAGCTGGCCGTCACCGGGTACCGGTTGCAGGACGCCTCCACCTTCCTGGCGCTCGCCCTGTGCGGGGCGGTCTGCATCGAGACCTCGCGCCGCCTGGGCATGCCCGCCGGCGTGGCGCGCGACCTGCTGTCGGCCTGGTGGCTGCCGGTGGCGCTGCTGCTGCCACCGGTCTACGCCCTGCTGATCCCGCTGCCGCTGCAGGCGCTGTCGCACTACCGGGTGCGCCGGACCATGGCCTACCGGCGGGTCCTGGTGACCGCGGCGACGGGCCTGTCGGGGCTGGCCGCCTCGCTCGTCTTCCACCGCGCGGTGCCCGAACCGCTGGCGGACGGCTCCCTGTGGGTGGTCCAGGAACGGGGGGCGCTGCTGGTGGCGCTGGGCTGCGCGGTGCTCTTCGTGGTGCTCAACACCCTGCTGGTGGGCACCGCGGTCTGCGCCGTGCGCGAGGGCCGCTGGCGGGACGCGTTGTGGAACAGGGAGACGCTGCTGCTCGACGTGGTCGAGCTGTGCCTGGGCCTGCTGATCATGATCAACTGCGTGATCTCGCCCGCGCTGCTGCTGCTGGTACTGCCCCCGGTGGTCCTGCTCCAGCGCAGCCTCATGCACCAGCAGCTCCAGGCGGCGGCCCGCACCGACGCCAAGACCGGCCTGCTCAACGCCGGGGCCTGGCAGCGCGAGGCCGACCTCGAGCTCTCCCGCGCCGAACGCTCCCGTGAGGCGCTGGCCATCCTCCTGATCGACATCGACTACTTCAAACGGGTCAACGACACCCACGGCCACCTGGTCGGCGACCAGGTCCTGGTCAGCGTCGCGGGCACCCTGTGCCTCCAGCTCCGGGACTACGACCTCGTCGGCCGCTTCGGCGGCGAGGAGTTCGCCGTCCTGCTGCCCGGCGCCGACACCGTCGAGGCCTGCCGTGTCGCCGAACGCCTCCGCGCCCGCGTCCGCCGGCTGGCCGTCCCCGCCGAGGACACCACCGTCTCGGTCACGATCTCCATCGGTGTCGCCCTCTACCGCACCCACGGCCAGGACCTCATCGAGCTCCTGGCCTCCGCCGACCTGGCCCTCTACCGCGCCAAGCAGACCGGCCGCGACCGGGTCTGCCTCCCCGCCGTCCGCAAATCCGGCTGACGCGGGTCGGCGGAGTGAGGAAGGTGTGGCTCCGGACGGCGTGGGCAAGAGGTCTGAGCCAATAGGCTAGGAGCATGGCCGAGTACATCTACACGATGCAGCGTGTGCGCAAGGCGCACGGCGACAAGGTGATCCTGGACGACGTCACGCTGAGTTTCCTGCCCGGGGCCAAGATCGGCGTGGTGGGTCCCAACGGCACCGGCAAGTCGACGCTCATGAAGATGATGGCCGGCCTGGAGCAGCCGTCCAACGGGGAGGCCCGGCTCATGCCGGGGTTCACCGTCGGAATGCTCCAGCAGGAGCCGCCGCTGAACGAGGAGAAGACGGTCCTGGAGAACGTCCAGGAGGGCGTCGCCGAGACCATGGGCATGCTCAAGCGGTTCAACGAGATCGCCGAGCAGATGGCCACCGACTACAGCGATGACCTGCTGGAGGAGATGGGCAAGCTGCAGGAGCAGCTCGACCACCGCAACGCCTGGGACCTGGACTCCCAGCTGGAGCAGGCGATGGACGCGCTGCGCTGCCCCGCGCCCGACCTGCCCGTCACCCAGCTGTCCGGTGGCGAGCGCCGCCGCGTCGCGCTGTGCAAGCTGCTGCTGGAGGCCCCCGACCTCCTGCTGCTGGACGAGCCCACCAACCACCTGGACGCCGAGTCGGTGAGCTGGCTGGAGTCCTTCCTGGAGAAGTACCCCGGGACGGTCCTGGCGGTCACCCACGACCGGTACTTCCTGGACAACGTCGCGGGCTGGATCCTGGAGATGGACCGCGGCCGCTGCTTCCCCTACGAGGGCAACTACTCGACCTACCTGCAGAAGAAGGCCGAGCGCCTCAAGGTCGAGGGCAACAAGGACGCCAAGCGCAAGAAGCGCCTGGAGGACGAGCTGGAGTGGGTCCGCTCCAACGCCAAGGCCCGCCAGACCAAGAGCAAGGCCCGGCTGCAGCGGTACGAGGAGATGGCCTCCGAGGCCGCCAAGACCCGCAAGCTGGACTTCGAGGAGATCCAGATCCCGCCGGGCCCGCGCCTGGGCGGCACGGTGATCGTCGCCGAGAACCTCACCAAGGGCTTCGGCGACCGCCTGCTGATGGACAACCTCTCCTTCAACCTCCCGCCGAACGGCATCGTCGGTGTCATCGGCCCGAACGGCGTCGGCAAGACGACCCTGTTCCGGATGATCATCGGTGAGCAGCAGCCCGACGAGGGCAAGCTGCGCATCGGCGAGACCGTGCAGATCTCCTACGTCGACCAGGGCCGCGGCGGCATCGACCCGCAGGCCAACGTGTGGCAGGTCGTCTCCGACGGCCTCGACCACATCAAGGTCGGCCAGGTCGAGATGCCGTCCCGCGCCTATGTCGCGGCGTTCGGTTTCAAGGGGCCCGACCAGCAGAAGAAGGCGGGCGTGCTCTCCGGCGGCGAGCGCAACCGCCTGAACCTGGCGCTCACCCTCAAGCAGGGCGGCAACGTGCTGCTGCTGGACGAGCCGACCAACGACCTGGACGTCGAGACGTTGTCGTCGCTGGAGAACGCTCTGCTGGAGTTCCCCGGCTGCGCCGTGATCACCTCGCACGACCGCTGGTTCCTGGACCGTATCGCCACCCACATCCTGGCGTGGGAGGGCGAGTCGAACTGGTTCTGGTTCGAGGGCAACTTCGCCGACTACGAGAAGAACAAGATCCAGCGTCTGGGCGCGGACGCCGCCCGCCCGCACCGGGTGACGTACCGCAAGCTCACCCGCTGATCTTTTAAGGTCCTCACGGCCATGCCCGCGGCGGTGCCGCGGGCATGGCCCTTTTTCCGGGTAGGGGCGGATGCGGCTGTACCATCAAGGCGCCCGGACATTTCCCCCAAGACCCCCAAGGTGAAGACATGGAAGACATTGCGACGCTGCCCCGGCAGGAGGACACCGCGTACCGCCACGTCTACGAGTTCTACATCCGGTTCGGGGACATCGACTCCCAGATGCACGTGAACAACGTGAAGTTCCTGGGCTACCTGGAGGACGCCCGGCTGGCCATGTTCCACGCGGATCCGATCCGGGCGGGCCTGGAGCCTGTGCGGGGCATGGTCGTCTCCCGCCACGAGATCGACTACAAGGTGCCGCTGACCGGCGTGATCCACCCCATCCGGGTCGAGACCTGGGTGACCGAGCTGCGGGCCGCCTCCTTCAAGCTCGCGTACGAGGTGCGCGACGACGACAACCTCTACGCCACCGCGACCTCGACCCTCGTCGCCTTCGATGTGGAGGGCGCCCGGCTGCGCCGCTACACGGCCGCCGAGCGCGAGTACATCTCCCGTTTCGTCAAGCCCGCGGACGCCTGACCGCGCCTTTGCCACCGGTCCCTCCGCGGGCCCTGTGCCGACCCGATCGAAGCCGGTAACGTGAGCCTCCCTGTCGCGCTGAGGGAGGCATCTTGCGCCGTTTGCTGCTGACCGTCCTGATGGCCGGTGGAATGGTGATGGGGGCGGCCACCCAGGCCGGTGCCGCCGGTGTCACCTGCGTGACCGTGAAGGCGCCCAAGGCGTGCAAGGGCGTCAAGCGATGCGAGTGGGGCGGCGACCCGGACGCGATGTGGGTGGAGGTCAAGGGCGGCACCCGGAAGCTGGCCCTGTCCCGGGCCGCGAAGGCACGCGCCAACCTCGGCGCCGCCGAGGTCAAGCCCCGGACGGTCAGCATCCTGGCCCGCGCGGGCAGGAAGAACAAGATCGTGCTTTCCCGGACCTACAAGCTCAAGGGCAAGCACTGGTACTTCTCGTACAAGAAGAACTGCTGGTACGTGAAGTGACGACCGGCCCCGTCGAGGCGGGGCCGACCGTCCGGTCCTCTCAGGGCTCCATCACCCAGTGCTCCTTCAGGTCGAAGTAAGCGGGTTCGCCCACCTCGAGCTTCATGAGCTCGTCCATCGCCTCCTTGACCCTCCCGGTCGGCTCCTTGGACTCGTTCTCCCTGGCCTCCCTCTCGGAGGTGAAATAGGCGAACTGGGTGTAGGCGTCCTCCGCCGGGTGCCTCGCCAGGACTACCCCCAGCAGGTCGGGACGCCACTCGGCCATGTCCTCCTCCATGCGGCGCATGAGCGAACACACCTTGTCGAAGTCCTGGAGCCTGCCCTGTATCACCTGGACGAAGCCGGCGCGGCCGAAGAAGTCCGACCGCCCCTCGGGGAAGACCTCCACCTGTTCGCAGTCGTGGAAGGAGACCTCGCCGCTGAAGTACTTGGCGGTCTCCATCCACCACTGGTGCTGCTCGGGCCGCTCGCTGTTCCGCCGGGCCGCCTCCACCGACTCGAAGCAGACGGAGGTGAAGAAGGCGCCGTCCTCGGTGACCCCGGCCGTGCTTCCCAGCCAGCCGGACGCCTCGGGGGCCAGCTCCGCCTTCCACCTGTCGAAGGACTCCTTCATGGCGGCGGGGTCGGTCACATGCCCTTGGATGATCTGGATGAACATCACGCGTCTCCTCTCAGAGAAGCGGATTCCGGTCAACTGATCAAGATCTCAGCCAGACGGCACCACCTCCCGCGATGCGTCCTTCGGCCACCGGGCCGCTGGCCAGAAGGACGTCCCCCTGGAACTCGACGGGCTCCTCCCCGAAGTTGACCGCGCAGACGAGATCACCCCGCCGGAAGGCCAGCACCTCGGGGTGGGGCCACTCCTGCCATTCCAGGGTAGGCGGCAGGGTTCCCCGGAGGGTCCTGCGCAGGGCAAGGGCGCGTCGATAGAAGGAGAGCATCGACGACGGGTCCCGCTCCTGGGCCTCGACCGTCAGCCGCCCCCAGTCCGACGGCTGGGGCAGCCAGGGCTTGCCCGTGGTGAAACCGTAGGGCTGCTGCGTTCCGGACCAGGGGAGCGGCACCCGGCAGCCGTCCCGGCCGATGCCCTTGCCCTGGAAGAAGATCGGGTCCTGGCGGGCCTCGTCGGGCAGGTCGAAGACCTCCGGCAGGCCCAGCTCCTCGCCCTGGTAGAGGTAGGCGGAGCCGGGCAGCGCCAGGATGAACATCAGCGCGGAACGGGAACGTTCCTCGGCGCCGTACCGGCTGCGGTGCCTGATCACGTCGTGGTTGGACAGCACCCAGGTGGGCGCCCGGCCGCTGGGGGAGTCCAGGCAGGTCTGGACCGTCTCCCGGAACGCACGGGCCGACCAGGGGGCCAGCAGCAGGTGGAACTGGAACGCCTGGTGCAGCTCGTCCGGCCGGACGTACAGGGCCAGGTCCTCGGGCGACTCCGTCCACACCTCCCCGACGGCCATGCGTTCGCCGGGGTAGGAGTCGAGGATGGACCGCCAGTTCCGGTAGATCTCGTGGACCTCGGGCCGGCCGTACATGGGGCTGCCGGGCGCGTGGGTGCCCAGCGCGCCCAGGTCCGGCAGGTCGGGGTGCTTGAACAGCCCCGCCGCGACGTCGATGCGGAACCCGTCGACGTCGCGGTCGAGCCAGAACCGCAGGACGCTCTCGAACTCCTCGCGGACCTCGGGATGGTGCCAGTTCAGGTCGGGCTGGTCGGGGGTGTACAGGTGCAGGTACCACTGCCCGTCGGGGGTGCGGCTCCAGGCGGGGCCGCCGAAGTTCGATCGCCAGTCGTTGGGCGCGGTCTCGCCGTCCCGGAAGTGGTAGCGCTCACGGCCTTCGCCGGTCCGCACCGCCTCGGAGAACCAGGGGTGGGCCGAGGAGGTGTGGTTGGGGACGATGTCGATGATGATCCGCAGTCCGAGCCGGTGGGCGTCGGCGACGAGGGCGTCGAAGTCGGCCAGGGTCCCGAAGCGGGGGTCGACGTCGCGGTAGTCGGCCACGTCGTAGCCGCCGTCGGCCAGGGGCGAGGTGTAGAAGGGCGTCAGCCACAGCGCGTCGACGCCAAGCCCGGACAGGTAGGGGAGACGGCGGCGCAGTCCTTCGAGGTCTCCCTCTCCGTCGCCGGAGGCGTCGGAGAAACTGCGCGGGTAGACCTCATAGACCACGGCGTCGCGCCACCAGGGGGTTGTAGTCGTCATGGGGGACGATCTACCCGCTCAGCCGTCGGAGTTCACCAGGCTGTAGGCGGCCCGGGAGAGATAGTCCCAGAGCATCTCGGCGGCTTGTGGTGGAAGGTCCAGTCCGTCCATGGCTTCGCGCATATGGCGCAGCCAGGCGTCCCGCTCGCGTTTCCCGATCTCGAACGGGACGTGCCGCATCCGCAGCCGGGGGTGGCCCCGCTGCTCGCTGTAGGTGCCCGGCCCTCCCCAGTACTGCATGAGGAACAGGCACAGGCGCTCCTCCGCGGGTCCGAGGTCCTCCTCGGGGTACATGGGGCGCAGGACCGGATCCTCGGCCACGCCCTGGTAGAACCGGTGGACAAGGCGACGGAATGTCTCCTCGCCGCCCACGGCCTCATAGAAGGTCACCTTTTGGCTCATCGCCCCCAAGCCTATGCCAGGCTGCCGAGAGTCACGCCCGCTTCGTCGAAGGCCCGCTTCACCCGGGCCCTCAGCTCCCGGGTGACCTTGTGCTGCTGGTTCGGAGCCGTCTTGATCGTCACCCGGACGACCACCGCGTCGTTGGTGAGCGCCTGGACGCCCCAGACGGACGGGTCCTCCAGGATCAACTCCTCCCAGTCCGGGTCGGCGGCCAGCGCGTCGGCGGTCTCCTGCAGCAGCTTCCGGATGTCGTCGACGTCCTGGTCGGGGGCGATCGGCACGTCCAGGAGGGCGCGGCCCCAGTTCTGGGACTCGTTGCCCAGCCGGTTGATCTCGCCGTTGCGCACGTACCAGACCACCCCGTTGACGTCGCGCAGCCGGGTGATGCGCAGCGAGACGGCCTCGACGGTGCCCTTGGCCGAGCCGGTGTCGACGACGTCTCCCACCCCGTACTGGTCCTCCAGCAGCATGAACAGGCCGGCCAGCAGGTCCTTGATGGTGTTCTGGGCGCCGAAGGCCACCGCGGCGCCCACCACGGTGGCGCCGGTGAGGATGGGGGTGAGGTTCAGCCCGATCTCGCCCAGCACGGTGAAGATCGCCACACCGTAGATCACCACGGAGGCGATGCTGCGCAGCACTGAGCCCAGCGTCTCCATCCGCTGCCTGCGCCGCTCGTTCATCAGCGCGGTGGCGGTGGTCTGGGGCTTGGCGCGCATCCGGCCCGGCACGGTGCCCGTGGCGATCCGGGCGGTGATCCGCGTGATCAGCCGGTGGACGTAGTACCGGAACACCATGGCCAGGACGAAGGCCATGACCGCCCAGATCAGCGCGGTGACCAGGCCGTCGAGCCAGTTGTGGAAGAAGCGGGTGAAATCCTCGCTCCGGGAGAGGTTCCAGGCGGTCCTGCATGCCACGCTGGGCTTGGCATCACAGACGTCCTTGGGTATCGGCTCGCCGATGGAGAACAGAAGGACCCCTCCCCGGGTCGGCCGGCGGTATCCGCCGAGGTCGTGCGACTTGGTACGGGACAGATCGTAAGGGACGGACACGATCGGGTCGTACATGTCGCTACGGCCAGGCCTGCCTGTCGGCCCGGGGAGGGTCCCAGCACGCATCCGGCCCCCCTCCGGACGGATCGGATGCGTGTTCGGGCGGGTCCGGCGGTCGGTGGGTTGTGGGGACCGCGCGGATCCGGGGTGGTGCGGGCGGGTCCCCCGGGGCACCGGCCTCCGCGCCTGGTGCCGGCCCCTGGGGAACCCACCCGGGTCTAGACGGTCTTCGGTTCCAGGACGCGGGCCACCTTGCGGGCGGCGGTGTCCGGGTCGTCGACCCTGTGCAGGCGCTCGCCCCAGCTCCACCAGAAGTAGTGGTCGGCGGTGTCGGGGCCGGGAGCGCAGGTGACGTTCTCGGTCAGGCTGGCGGCGTCGGGATTGACGACCCGGAGGAAGGCCGGTCCCGAGCGGGTCTGCACCACCCGTGCCACCAGACCGCGAGCGTCCAGTGCGTGGACCAGTTCCTCGAGGTGGGCGATCCGCTCGTCGCTGACCACCTGGCACCCCCTCGGAGTAGGTTGTGAAACTTTCGTCGTCGGCTGCTGCCAGCAGAGAATTGCAAGCCCGTGGGGACCGGTCAAGAGCGGGATTCCGGGCGCCGGACGAGCTTCTTGCGCCCGAGTGGAACGTTCTTCCTCCCGGGTTCCAGGATCCTGGGCTGGAGGAAGGCTTGTTGCTCCCGGTGCGGTCTGCATTCTTGGGGGATGGTTGGCCCGGAGCGATACGCAGGGTTACGTTGTGAGCGCTGTATCAATTACAGCAACTGACCGAGAAAACCGGTCGCCAACGCTCGGGGGAGTGCAGAGTGGTGACGTTGCACACACCCGGCGAGTGGTGAGGAGGCCGGCACGGATGGCAGAACCCCCCCTGAAAGAAGCGGAGCGGGCGCGTTGGATGCGCGCGCAGGGCTTGGCCCGCGGTCTGAGCACCACCCAGATCGCGGCGGAGATCGCTGAACAGTGCGGTCCTTTGTTCAGTACGAGCCGGATCAAGGCCCACCGTCTGGCCCATGGGGTGGCCCTGTCGGATGTGGTGGCACAGATGCGAGCGCTCTATGAGATGGACGGCAAACCACCCCCGAAGATCGGGGAGACGCTGCTGTCCGCCTACGAGAGCGGATACAAACGCCCAGGTCCGGAGTATCTGCACTACCTCTGCCTGGTCTATCGCGTCGAGCCCGGCGATCTCGGTTACCAGGGCCCCTGCGTCTGCGGACGGGGCCATGAACAGCGTTTCGGCGCCGGCACGCAGCTGTCGGCGATCCGGGACGAGTCGGAGACCCTGATCGGCGCGGTCCTCGACCGCGGTTGGATCAACCAGCAGTTCGAGGGGGGGCCTCACCGCGCCGAGGCCTCCGCCTCGATAGACCTAGGAGAGGAGGACGTCGTGCTTCGCCGGACACTTCTGCAGTTGCTGGCCGGGGCGGGCGTGGCGCTCGACGGCCAGTTCCTCGGAGCTGTGGACCAGCTCCGCAGGAAGATGGACGACACCCTCGTGAACGCGACGGTGTCGCCCACGATGCTCGACCAGTGGGAGGAGACGATCCTGGGATACGGGCGGTCGTACCAGTCGACCCCGTCCCTGAGGATGCTCTGTGACGTCCTGCTGGACTTCAGCGAGGTCCGGCGCCTGTGCGACCAGCGCCAGCCGATCGAGCTCCAGGAGAGGTTGTGCCGGATAGCCGCGCAGCTGTCCGGGATCTCCGGGCTGATCATGATCAATCTCGGTGACCACCGGCTGGCCCGCTCGTTCTTCCGCACCGCGCGGACGGCGGCCGACGAGACCGGGGACCGCAGCCTGCGCGCCTGGGTGACGGTGCGCGAGGCCCTCCTCCCGCTGTATTACGGGGACCCGAGGGAGGCGCTGCACCTGGCTCGCAAGGCCCAGGACCTGGCCGGGCGCACCCCCAACGTCGCCGCGGCCATGGCGCCCGCAGTCGAGGCGCGCGCGCTGGGCCAGCTGGCCCTGCGCGGCCGTTCCGACGCCGCTCCGACCGCCCGCCGCGCCCTCGTGCGCGGGCGCGCGGTGTTCGACCAGCTCTCCAAGAACGACACCACCGACCTGGTCTTCGGCTTCACCGACCGGCAGATGTCCTTCTACGAGGGCGACACCTACACCAACCTCGGAGACCACCAGAAGGGCGAGGAGGTACTGCGGTACGCGCTGACCCTCTACTCCCCGACGGAGGTCATCGACCGCACCCTCGTCAAGCTCGACCGCGCCGCCTGCTCCATGTACGCGGGGGAGCCCGACCAGGCCGCGGCCCGGGCCCGCGAGGCCATCATGGACCTCGAGCCCGAGCACCGCTCCGACATCCTCATGCACCGGGCCCGCCAGCTCGCCGCCGCCGTCCAGCAGCAGCACGGCGACCTGCCCGAGCTGAGGGAGCTGCGGGAGGCGCTGGCCGGCCCGTCGGTCCAGAGCCCGCTGGGGCCCGGCGAGAGCACGGTCTCCTCCGGTTCGCCCGCGGACCGGGCTTGAACGCGGCGGGGCCGGTCGGCAGCGCCCGGGTCCGGCGCGCCGAGGTCACGCCCATGCGGCGGTACGGTGACCTGCTCCTGCGGCGCTACCTGCCGGAGGACCACGCCGAGGTGCTGTCACTGCACCGCGAGGGCCTGGCCAGGATCGGGTTGAGGCCCGGCGACGGCGTCTACTACGAGCATGATCTGCACCGTCTGGAAGAGCTCTACCTCAAGGACGGCACGGGAGAGTTCCTCATCGGCGTCCGCGAGGGCGTGCCCGTCGCGATGGGCGGGCTGCGCCGGGTGGACTCCTGGACCGGCGAACTCGTCCGGCTGCGGGTCCGTCCGGAGCTGCAGCGCCACGGCTACGGGGCCGCCATGCTGACGGCGCTGGAGGACCGCGCGAGGGAGCTCGGCTACGGCCGGCTCGTCGGAGACACCACCGAGTTCCAGGGGGCGGCTTTGCAGCTCTACCAGAAGTTCGGCTGGAAGGAGACCGGCCGTAAGACGATCAACGGGATCGTGAACATCTACGGGGAGAAATTCCTGTGAGGAACGTTCCCGCTTCCTCCTGACCCCCCATGACGCCGTTCCCAGCACACCTGGGGCAGGGAACGGCGTCATCCGCGGGCGGAAGGGTCAGAGGGCGAGCCCGGTGTGGCGGGCCATGAAGGACATGGTGTCGACCGACAGGTCCACGGTGCGGCTCAGCGACCGCGCCCCGTGGCCCACCTCGGCCTCGTTGCGCAGCAGGACCGGACCGCCTTCGGGGTTCGGCGCCACGGCGTGCTGCAGTGCGGCGCACATCTTGCGGGCGTGCAGCGGATCGACCCGGGTGTCGCTCTCGAACACCGTGAACAGCGTCGCGGGGTAGGCGACGCCCTCCTTCACATGGTGGTACGGGGAGTAGCCCAGCAGCCACTCGAACTGCTCGGGGTCCTCGGCCGAGCCGTACTCCACGTTCCATGTCTGGCCCAGGCCGAACCGCTCATACCGGATCATGTCCAGCAGCGGGGCGGAGCAGACGACCGCCGCGTACAGCTCGGGCCGCTGGGTGAGCGCCGCGCCGACGAGCAGCCCGCCGTTGGATCCTCCGGAGACGGCCAGCTGTCCGGGAGTCGTCCAGCCGTCGGCGATGAGCCGTTCGGCGGCGGCATGGAAGTCATCGAAGACGTTCTGCTTGTTGCCGAGCATCCCTGCGCGGTGCCATTCCTCGCCTTCCTCGGACCCGCCGCGCAGGTTGGCGATGGCGTAGACGCCGCCGGCCTCCACCCAGGCAAGGATGCCCGCGGAGTAGGCCGGGGTCAGCGAGACGTTGAAGCCGCCGTAGCCGTACAGGACGGTCGGCTTAGGCCCGCCCTCGAGGGAGCCGAGCACCAGCATCCGGACGGTCGTGCCGTCCTTGGAGGTGTAGGCGATCTGCCGGGCCTCCACGGGCGGGACCTCGACGCTGCCGGGAGGCGCCGCCCACAGGGTCGTCTCCCCGGTGCGGGCGTCGTAGTGCTGGACCCCGCCGGGGGTGACGCTGTCGGTGTAGCCGAACCACGCCTCGTAGCCGCCCTCGGGCCGCTCGACCAGGCCGCCTATGGAGCCCAGTCCGGGCAGCGGGACCTCGCCCAGCCGCTCCCCCGTGCCCAGGTCGTGGACGCTGATCTCGCTGACGGCGTGCCTCGTCCAGCCCGCCAGCAGCACCGGGCGCTCCAGGTCGTCGAGGATGGCGAAGTCGCTGAGGACCGCTTCGCCGTCCTCGGGGAGCAGGTCCTTCCAGTTCTCGTACGCCAGGTCGGACGGGTCCGCGACGGCCAGACGGGCGCGCGGCGCGTCCCGGTCGGTGAAGATGTAGGCCCGCCCGTCACGTCCGAAATGCACTCCGGTCTGGGCGTCCACGTCGAGCTGGACGGGCTTCAGCTCGGGAGCCTCCAGCGGGCTCGCGGCCAGGTCGGCGTACCAGAGGTCGTTGCGGGGCGCGGTGCCGCGGGAGGCCGAGATGGTCAGCCAGCGGCCGTCACGGCTGACGGAGACCCCGTAGTAGTTGGTCTTCTCCATGCCGTCGCCGAAGATGAGGACGTCGTCGCGGTCCGGGTCGGTGCCCAGGCGGTGCAGGTAGACCCGGCGGTGGTACTGGTCCTCGCCCTCGGGCACCTGGTCCTTGGGCAGCCTGCGCACGTAGTAGAACGCCTCGCCGCCGGGCAGCCAGGCGATGTTGCTGTAGCGGCAGCGGTCGATGGGGCCCTCGATGGTGTCCCCGGTGGCCACGTCCATGACCGAGAGCTTGGACTCCTCGTCGCCGCCGACCGACAGCTGGTAGGCCAGCAGCCTCCCCTCCTTGTCGGGCTGCCAGGCGTCCAGGGTGGTGGTGCCCGAGGCGTCCAGCGCGATCGGGTCGATCAGCGCCCGCTCGGTGCCGTCGGGGTCGACGGTGTAGAGGACGGACAGCTCCTGCTCGGCGGTGCGGCGCATGAAGAACCGGCGTTCGCCCCGCCAGATGGGGGCCGAGACGCTGCCGGAGCCGAGCAGTTCGGTGATCCGGGCCCGGAGCCGCTCCCGGCCCGGCAGGCCGTCCACCTGGGAGTGGAACAGCTCGTCCTGAGCCCTCAGCCATTCCTTGGTCTCGGCGCTCTGCGCCTCCTCCAGCCAGCGGTAGGGGTCGGCGATCCGATGCCCGTGGAGCTCTTCGACGATGTCCTGACGGTGCGCTGCCGGGTAGTCCATGGGGCTCAGCCTACTCAGCCGAGAGGGGAGTGATCCGCTTCTCTCCGGTGCCTCCAGTGGTGATCCTCTCCTTCCGGACAGGACTGCGACCTTCTTCAACGGGGCATAAAGGGGTAGCGCGAACCGCTTCTCATTGGTCACACTGTTGACAGAGTGGAGTCGTCGGCTCCCCTTGGTCACCCTGCCCAGAGGAGGTCCTCGTGGCGGATGCGTCGGATTCGGCCGAGCCAGGTGCCCGGCCTCGTGACTCTCTGTGCGGTCGGACACGGCGGAGACCGGACCGCGAACGACGACGAAGGCGAATAAGGCGGACGTCGTCCGGCCTTCACCCCCGGGTGGAGGCGGGCTGATGCGCCAGGTCCTTCTCCTGAACGCCACGTACGAACCACTGACGACCCTGCCCCTGCGACGGGCGGTATGTCTTGTGCTGCGGGAGAAGGCCGAGGTCGTGCACCACGACTCCTCGGGCGCCCACCTGCGGTCCGCGAACACCTCCCTGCAGGTGCCCTCGGTCATCAGACTGAGGCGATATGTCCGTATTCCTTTCCGTACCCGGATCCCGCTGACCCGGGCCGCGCTCATGCGGCGCGACAACTACCGGTGCGTCTACTGCGGCAAGAAGGCAGAGACCATCGACCACGTGCTGCCGCGCAGCAAGGGCGGCCAGCACACGTGGGAGAACTGCGTGGCCTCCTGCACCCCCTGCAACCACCGCAAGGCCGACCGGCTGCTGGAGGAACTCGGCTGGTCCCTGGACATCCCCCCGGCCGTCCCGCGCGGTGCCCACTGGAGGCTGATCGGGCTGATCGGCTCCGACGGCGATCCGCAGTGGGCCGCCTATGTCAGGGAACCCGCCGCATAAACTACGTCCATGCCCCGCTATGACTACCGCTGCCGCTCCTGCGGCGCCACCTTCGAGCTGTCCCGTCCGATGGCCGCCTCGGCGGACCCAGCGGCCTGCCCTGAAGGCCACACCGACACCGTCAAGCTCCTGTCCACCGTCGCGGTGACCGGCGGCGCGACCGCCCCGGTCCAGCGCCCTTCGGGCGGCGGAGGCGGCTGCTGCGGCGGAGGCTGCTGCGGCTGATTCCGCCGGCCAGGGCGGAACCCGCCCCGTGACGAAGGCCCCGCCTCCCGTGGGAGAGCCGGGGCCTTCGTCACGCGGAGCCCGGGATCAGCGGGTACCGCCGAGCTGGGAGATGTCGCGGGCGGCGCCGGTGGAGGCCGACGTGGCCATCGCGGCGTAGGCCTGCAGGGCGGCGCTGACCGGACGCTGGCGGTCCTTGGGACGGTAGCCGCCGAGCTCCGCCAGCAGCTTTTCGCGGCGGGCGGCCAGCTCCTCCTCGGGGACGTCCAGCTCCAGGACGCGGCGCGGGATGTCGATGATGATCCGGTCGCCGTCCTCCACCAGGGCGATCTTGCCGCCGCCGGCGGCCTCGGGGGAGGCGTGGCCGATGGACAGGCCGCTGGTGCCGCCGGAGAACCGGCCGTCGGTGATCAGCGCGCAGGCCTTGCCCAGGCCCCGGCCCTTGAGGAAGGACGTGGGGTAGAGCATTTCCTGCATGCCGGGACCGCCCCGGGGGCCCTCGTAGCGGATCACCACGACGTCACCGGCCTTGACCTTCTTGCCGAGGATGCCGTCGACCGCGTCCTCCTGGGACTCGAAGACCACGGCGGGGCCGGAGAACGTCCACAGCTCCTCCTCGACGCCCGCGGTCTTCACGATCGCGCCGTCGGGGGCGATGTTGCCGTACAGGACGGCCAGGCCGCCGTCCTTGGTGTAGGCGTGCTCGACCGAGCGTATGCAGCCGTTCTCGCGGTCCAGGTCCAGGGAGTCCCAGCGGGTGTCCTGGCTGTAGGCCTCGGTGGTGCGCACCCCGCCGGGCGCGGCGTGGTAGAGCTCCAGCGCCTCGGGCCCGACCTGCGGCGAGGCCGGGTCCCAGGCGTCCAGGAACTCGCCGAGGGACGAGCCGTGGATGGTGTGGACGTCCCGGTGCAGCAGCCCGGCGCGGTCGAGTTCGCCCAGCAGGGCGGGGATGCCGCCGGCCCGGTGCACGTCCTCGACGTGGTACTTGGCGGTGGCGGGCGCGACCTTGCAGATGCAGGGCACCCGGCGGGACAGCTCGTCGATCTCCTTCAGGCCGAAGTCGACGTTCGCCTCGCGGGCGGCGGCCAGCAGGTGCAGGATCGTGTTGGTCGAGCCGCCCATGGCCACGTCCAGGGCCATCGCGTTCTCGAAGGCGTCGCGGGTGGCGATCGACAGCGGCAGGACCGAGTCGTCGTCCTGCTCGTAGTAGCGCCGGGAGATGTCCATGACGGTGCGCCCGGCCTGCTGGAACAGGGCCTTGCGGGCGGCGTGGGTGGCCAGCGTGGTGCCGTTGCCCGGCAGGGACAGGCCGATCGCCTCGGTGAGGCAGTTCATCGAGTTGGCGGTGAACATGCCCGAGCACGAGCCGCACGTCGGGCAGGCGTTCTCCTCCATCTCGTCCAGGGCCTCCTGGGAGACGGACTCGTCGGCCGCGGCGATCATCGGGTCGATGAGGTCGAGCTTGCGGACGGTCTTGGCGGTGCCGTCGACGACGGTGACCTTGCCGGCCTCCATCGGTCCGCCGGAGACGAAGACCGTCGGGATGTTCAGCCGCAGCGCGGCGATCAGCATGCCCGGGGTGATCTTGTCGCAGTTCGACAGGCAGATCATCGCGTCGGCGCAGTGCGCCTGGACCATGTACTCGACCGCGTCGGCGATCAGTTCGCGCGAGGGCAGCGAGTAGAGCATGCCGGCGTGGCCCATGGCGATGCCGTCGTCGACCGCGATGGTGTTGAACTCACGCGGGATGCCCCCGGCCTCGCGCACCGCCTCGGCCACGACCTGGGCGACCTCGCGCAGGTGGACGTGGCCGGGCACGAACTGGGTGAAGCTGTTGGCGATCGCGATGATCGGCTTGCCGAAGTCCTCACGGGCGACGCCGGTGGCGCGCAGCAGGGCACGCGCGCCCGCCATGTTCCTGCCGTGGGTGACCGTACGAGACCTGAGCGGAGGCATGAAAGGGACTCTCCCAACCGTGGATCATGAAGGTGGGTGGCCCCGGGTAGGGGGCGGCACGAAGAAATCGGTGCCCTCAGCCTACCGAACGACGGCACCCCGGCTGCTTTGGCGGGGTGCCGGGGAACAGGTGACCGCAGCGAAGCGAGGATCGCCTGTTCCCTTTCGGGGGTCTGGGGGTCGCCCCCCAGATCGACAGGTGATCGTGACCGCAGCGGAGCGAGGATCGCCTGTTCCCTTTCGGGGGTCTGGGGGTCGCCCCCCAGGCCGACAGGCGACGGGCGCCCGGACCGCCGGGTCAGTCGAACTTGGACGGCAGGACCTTGGCGGCGGCTGCGGCGATCCTGGCGACCTCCTCGTCCGTCAGGACCTTCGGGCGCTTGCTCAGGTACGTCCGGGCCTTACCGCCCGAGTAGACGTCCACGTTGCGCACGGTCATGACCCGCCAGGGCACGGACGGCCCGTAGATCGCCACCGAAGGCTGCACCGGGATCTCCTGGCCCAGCGCCAGGCTGAGCAGCCGGCTGGCCTGGTTGGCCTCCCAGCGCGCCTCGTCCAGCCTGTCCTTCTTCTCGAACGGGCCGTGGAACAGCCGCATGTGCGACAGGGTGCGCACGGGCAGCCGCTTGTCCCAGGACTCGGAGTCGATCGCGAACACCCCGGTCGGGCCGATCACCAAGTGGTCGATCTGCCCGTCGCTGACGCCGTCGTCGTCGCGGGGGATGGCCCGGGCGTGCAGGATGTGCCAGCCCTTCTTGGCCAGCCCGTTCAGCTGCTTGGCGGTCTTGCGCTCGGCCGGTGACGCGGGGTGACCGCCGTCGCTCGCCCTGGCCTTGCGGACGGTGTCGACGATCACCGCGACCACCGCGGCGGTCAGGCCGACGCGGAGGTCGAAGGCGATCGCGAACAGCATGCCGATGACGGAGGCGAAGGCCACCCGCAGGATCCATCTGCGCACGTCGGGACGGGCGAGTAGTTCGCGGAACTCGAGCCTTCCGTCCGGTTTGCCTGGGGGCTGCCCTCGGCCGCCGCCGGTCTCGCCACGGTCGGTCATGGCCATAACTCAACACCTCTACGAGAAACGGACGTTTCGTGGTCAGGGGACCCGCGTACATGATCCTCTGCGCGCAGAGTAACCAGATTCGCCGACGGTCGCCTAGGGGTGTCCGGTTGATAGTTTTCTTGCCGGTCCTGTCGGTTTGACAACATTTACCGGTAGGTAGATTTCACTTCCCGGCTCACTGGCGCCAGAGCAGGACCAGGGCGCAGTCGTCATCGTGCGCGTCCGAGAGCGTCTGGACGATCTCCCGCGCGCCCTGGCGGAACCCGTGGGGCACCAGCCGTTCGGCCTCGCCCAGAAGGGCGTCGATGCCCGCGTCCAGGTCCCGGCCGGGGGCCTCGACCAGGCCGTCGGTGTAGAGCATGAGCGCGTCGCCGGGTCCGAGGCGGCCGGTCTCCGGTTCGCACTTGAGGTCGGGCACCACGCCCAGCACCACGCCCTTGGCCGTGCCGACCTGCCAGGTGCCGCTGGCGGAGGCGAACTTGACGGCGGGGGGATGCCCGGCGGACTCGATGGTGTACTCCCCGGTCCCCAGGTCGAGGACCACATGGACGGCGGTGACGAATCCCTCGTCCCAGCGCTGCCGGTGCAGATAGGTGTTGCAGGCCGAGAGGAACGTCTCGGGACGGACGGAGCCGAGCAGGCCGCCGAACGCCCCGGACAGCATCAGGGCCCTGGTGCCGGCCTCGATGCCCTTGCCCGAGACGTCCACCAGCGCGACCTCCAGGAGGTCGCGTTCGTCGTCGGCCGAGCGGTGCCGGCAGGAGACCACGAAGTCGCCGCCGAAGGAGGATCCGCGGGCCTGGGCCAGTTCCACCTTGCTGTCCCAGCCGCGCGGCAGCGTCGGGATCTGGCCCTGCCGGTTCAGCCGGTCGCGCAGTTCCAGCAGCATCGACTCGCCGCGCAGGCCCTGGACGCCCAGTTGCTGGCGGGTGCGCGACAGCGACAGGCCGAGCAGGGTGGTCAGCGCGAGGGTGATGACGATGCCGGGGGAGAAGCTGCGGTCCAGCGCGAAGGAGTCGATGCTCAGCACGACCGCGACCACGACGAGCAGCGCGCTGAAGGCGCGCACCCGCAGCACGAGGCCGCCGGCCAGGACGATGAGCACCAGGGCGCTGGGCGGGAACCAGCGCTGGGAGACCAGGAGCGTTCCCAGGCACATGAGGACCGCGGCGAGGGAGAGGGTGGCGAACAGGTACCGCTCGCGGATGCGCCCGCGCTGCAGCCAGCGGTAGAGGAGCACCAGGAAGGGCACGCGCCTCAGCTGGGCACGTACCTTCGGCGGGAACAGGTGAACCAGGCGCTGAAGCATGTTGCCCGCCACTGTACCGAGCGAATCGCTTGGAGTGCGGTAATCCACCGCACCCTTACCTCGATGCCACCGCCCGGCCGTTGCTATTGCGAATAGCTTGCAATTACTCTTGGCGGGTTCCAAACTAGAACAAAGGGCTCCTAGCAGGGAGGATTCACCGTGCATGTTCCCGACGGGTTCATCGACGCGCCGGTGTCGGTGACCGCGGGTGCGATCGCCGCGGCCGGGATCGCCGTCTCGCTGCGCGGCGCGCGCCGTGAACTGGACGATCTGACCGCCCCGCTGGCGGGACTCACCGCGGCGTTCGTCTTCGCCGCGCAGATGCTCAACTTCCCCGTCGCGGGCGGCACCAGCGGCCACCTGCTGGGCGGGGCGCTGGCCGCCGTACTGGTCGGGCCGTTCACCGGGATCCTGGTGGTCTCGGTGGTCCTCATCGCGCAGGCGCTGATCTTCGCCGACGGGGGGCTCACCGCCCTCGGCGTCAACATCACGG
Source organism: Actinocorallia sp. B10E7 (assembly GCF_039871655.1). Taxonomy (NCBI): domain Bacteria; kingdom Bacillati; phylum Actinomycetota; class Actinomycetes; order Streptosporangiales; family Thermomonosporaceae; genus Actinocorallia; species Actinocorallia sp. B10E7. The sequence continues at coordinate 131,233 of NZ_JBDPLZ010000001.1, read as the reverse complement.
TCATGGCGATCGTCACCGCCCTCGTCGGGTACGGGGTGTTCAAGCTCCTGGTGAAGGTGCTCCCCCGCACCCGTCCGAGTGTGACGGCGGCGGCCTTCACGGCCGCGCTGGTCTCGGTTCCCGCCTCCGCCATGGCCTTCGTCGCCTTCTACGCCGTCGGCGGCACCACCGAGGTCCCGCTGTCCACGGTCATCCCGGCCATGCTGGGCGTGCACGTCCTCATCGGCGTGGGCGAGGCGCTGATCACCGGGCTGACGGTCTCCAGCGTGCTGGCCGTCCGGCCCGACCTGGTCTACGGGGCCCGGGGCCTGGCCCGGCCGCTCCGGCTGACGGTCGAACCGCAGAAGACCGAGGAGGCCGCGGCCTGATGAGCATGAAGCGTCTGCTGGCCCTCGGCGTGCTCGTCGCCGCCGTTCTGGCCGGGATCGTCAGCTACTACGCCAGCTCCAGCCCCGACGGACTGGAAAGGGTCGCCGGGGACAAGGGCATCAACGCCAAGGAGGAGGAGCACCCGCTGGGCGACTCCCCGCTGGCCGACTACGGCGTGAAGGGCGTGGAGGACGAGCGGGCCTCCGTGGGACTGTCCGGGGTCATCGGCGTGGGCGTGGTGCTCGTCGTGGGCACGGGGCTCTTCTGGGGCCTGCGGAGCAGGCCGGGCTCCCGGGAGGGCTCCCAGAGCAAGCCGAAGACGCACTCCTGAGATGGGCGCGGGCCACTCCCACACGCTGTACCGGCCGGGGGACTCCCCGGTGCACCGGCTGCCTCCGCACTGCAAGATCCTCGCCGCGCTCGGCTTCGTGCTGGCCGTGGTCGCCACTCCGCGCGAGCAGATATGGGCTTTCGCGGCCTACGCCCTGCTGCTCGCGGGAGTGACCGCCTACGCCCGGGTGTCGCCGGGGCACGTCGCCAAACGGGTGCTGATCGAAGTGCCGTTCGTGGCGTTCGCCTTCCTGCTGCCGTTCCTGGCGACCGGGCCCCGGGTGGAGGTGCTGGGCCTGGAGGTGAGCCAGAACGGCCTGTGGGGGGCCTGGAACATCCTCGCCAAGGGCACCCTCGGCGTCATCGCCTCGATCCTGCTGGCCACCACCACCGAGCCCAGGGTGCTGCTGCTGGGCGTCGAACGGCTGCGCGTCCCGCAGCTGCTCACCCAGATCGCCACTTTCATGTTCCGTTACGGCGACGTGGTGGTCGAGGAGATGCGCCGGATGAAGGTGGCCCGTGCGGCACGCGGCTTCGAGGCGCGTGACCTGCGTGATGTCCGGATCCTGGCGCGCTCCCTCGGCGCGCTGTTCCTGCGCTGTTTCGAGCGGGGCGAGCGGGTCCACCTGGCGATGCTGAGCCGCGGTTACGAGGGGCGGATGCCCGTTCTGCAGAGGGTGGCGGCCTCCGGCGGGCAGTGGGCCGCCAGCGCGACTCTGCCCGGGGCCGCGGCAGTGGTCTCGCTGGCTGCTTGGATGGCACAGTGGATGCTTCTCTAGAGGTCAGCGGGCTGGCCTACGCCTATCCGGACGGAACCCAGGCGTTGTTCGGCGTGAACGTCATGATCGGCAAGGGTGAGAGGGTGGCCTTGCTGGGGCCCAACGGGGCCGGCAAGACGACCTTCGTTCTTCACCTGAACGGCATCCTGCACGGAGGCGCCGGGACGGTGCGTGTCGGCGGGCTGAAGGTCGACCCGGGGGACAAGAAGGCGCTCAAGGAGATCCGCCGCCGTGTCGGCCTGGTCTTCCAGGACCCGGACGACCAGCTGTTCATGCCGACCGTCCGGGAGGACGTGGCGTTCGGGCCGGCCAATCTCGGCGTGCGCGGAGCCGAACTGGAGCGCAGGGTCGTCGCTGCGCTGGAGCGGGTCGGCATGGCGCATGTGGCGGACAGGGCGCCCCAGCATCTGAGCTTCGGGCAGCGCCGCCGGGTGGCGGTGGCGACGGTCCTGGCGATGGAGCCGGAGATCCTGGTGCTGGACGAGCCGTCCTCCAACCTGGATCCCGCCTCCCGCAGGGAGCTCGCCGAGATCCTGCTGTCCCTGGACGTCACGGTGCTGATGGTCACCCACGACCTGCCGTACGCCGCGCAGCTGTGCCCCCGCGCGCTCATCCTCTCCGAGGGGGTGATCGCCGCGGACGGGCCCACCCGCGAGTTGCTGTCCGACGAGGAGCTCATGGCGGCGCACCGGCTGGAGCTCCCCTACGGGTTCGTCGTCCCGCAGCACTCCTGATGCGGCACCCCTGATCCGATGGATCTCCGGGTGTGACGGCGCGTTCCGGTTGCGCCACCGCGGGTGATTCGCAAGACTGGCCATGACAACGGTTTTCATTCTTGTATCACTGGATCGCACTCTCCGGGGGGCACTGTGAAGGTCGCGTTCGTGGGCAAGGGCGGCAGCGGGAAGACGACGCTCTCGTCGCTGTTCATCCGCCATCTGGCCGGGGTGGGGCTGCCCGTCGTGGCGGTGGACGCCGACATCAACCAGCATCTGGGCGTCGCGCTCGGCCTGGCCGAGGGCGCGGTGGTCCCCGCCCTCGGCGACCACCTGCCGGAGCTCAAGGAGTACCTGCGCGGCGGCAACCCCCGGATCTCCTCGGCCTCGGCGATGGTCAAGACGACCCCGCCCGGCGAGGGCTCCCGGCTGCTGCGCCTGAACGGTCCCGACCCGTTCCACGTCGAGTTCGCGCTCTCCCTCGAGCCCTCCCTCAAGCTCCTGGCCACCGGCCCGTTCACCGACGACGACCTGGGCGTGGCGTGCTACCACTCCAAGACCGGCGCGGTGGAGCTGTACCTCAACCACCTGGTCGACGGGCAGGGCGAGTACGTCGTGGTCGACATGACCGCCGGGGCCGACACCTTCGCCTCCGGGTTGTTCACCCGGTTCGACGTGATGTTCCTGGTGGCCGAGCCCACCCGCAAGGGCGTGAGCGTCTACCGGCAGTACACCGAGTACGCCCGCGACTACGACGTGACGATCAAGGTCGTCGGCAACAAGGTCCACGACGAGCAGGACGTCGCCTACCTGCGCGAGCACGTGGGGGAGGACCTGCTCACCTGGTTCGGCCACTCCCCGGCGGTGCGGGCCGTCGAGCAGGGGCGGCCCGGCGCGCGTCTGGAGGAGGCCGGGGTCGCCGCCCTGGACGTGCTGCGCAAGACCGTCGACGAACAGGTCAAGGACTGGCCGAAGTACCTGCGCCAAGCCGTGGAGTTCCACCGGAAGAACGCCCGGAGCTGGGCCAACCGGGCCGTGGGCGAGGACCTGGAGGCGCAGATCGACCCCGGGTTCGCGTTTCCCGCCTGACCTGGGAGACTAGAGGCCATGCGAGTTTTCCTGGGATCCGACCACGCCGGCTACGAGTTGAAGGAACACCTGGTCGGGTGGTTGAAGGCCAACGGCCATGAGCCCGTCGACTGCGGCCCGTCGGTCTACGACGCCCTCGACGACTACCCGCCGTTCGTGCTGCGTGCGGCCGAGGCCACCGCGGCCGAGCCCGGCTCCCTGGGCATCGTGCTGGGCGGTTCGGGCAACGGCGAGGCGATCGCCGCCAACAAGGTCAAGGGCGTGCGTGCCGCGCTGGTGTGGAGCGAGTCCACCTCGACCCTGGCCCGCGAGCACAACGACGCCAACGTGATCAGCCTCGGGGCGCGCCAGCACTCGCTGGAGGAGGCCACCCGGTTCGTGGAGCTGTTCCTGGCCACCCCGTACTCCGGCGAGTCCCGGCACACCCGCCGGATCGACATGATCAGCGAGTACGAGACCGACGGGAAGCTGCCCCCGCTGCCCTAACCCTGACCGCCGTTCTTGCGAAGCCTGCGAAGACGCCGCCGTTCTCCCTTGCGGGAGGTCGGCGGCGTCTGCGTCTCCGCGTTCTGCGGGGTGCCGCTCTCCCCGTCCGTTCCGGGTGCTCCGGCGTCGGCGGAAGCCTGGTCGTCACGGGGACGGGAGACGTCCCGGACCCGCATCGCCATCCCCGGGGTGATCCGCGTCTGCTGGCTCACGGACCCGACGGTACCCGTGGCGTTACTACTCGAAACTGGGCGAAACGTCGCGAGAGCGCTTGAGCTCAAAGAAACCGGGCGTGCCGGCGACCAGACGCACGCCGTCCCAGAGCCGGACGGCGTCCTCGCCCCGGGGGGTCGGGGTGACCACCGGGCCGAAGAAGGCGACGCCCTCGACCTCGATGACCGGGGTGCCGACGTCCTGGCCGACCTTGTCGATGCCCACCTTGTGGGAGGCGCGCAGCGCCTCGTCGTACTCCTCGCCGCGGGCCGCGTCGATCAGGGCCGGGTCGAGGCCGGAGGCCTCCAGCGCCTCGACGACCACCTCGTCGCTCACGCCGCGCCCCTGCTCGTGGATGCGCACGCCGAGCTCGGTGTAGAGGGTGCCGAGGATCTGCGGCCCGTACTTCTGCTCGGCGGCGATCGCCACCCGTACCGGGCCCCAGGCCTTCTCCATGGCCTCGGCGTACTGGGCGGGCACCTCGCGGCCCTCGTTGAGCACGGCGAGGGACATCACGTGCCAGCGGGGTTCGATCGGCCGCAGCGCGGCGACCTCGTGGATCCACCGGGAGGTGATCCAAGCCCAGGGACACATCGGGTCAAACCAGAAGTCGACCGGGACTCTCTCGTTTTCGGACAAGCCAAACTCTCCTCACCTCAGGCTGTTTCCTCTGCGGACAACCCGGGGAACGAGCGGCGAATTCCCGCGGGCCGGGTAGACATGAAAAGATCCAGAGAGCTATCGGACGGATTTCGGGAGGGCACGTGGCAGGCAACCTCACGCGCGACGAAGCGCGGGAAAGGGCCCGGCTGCTGACCGTCGAGTCGTATGAGGTGGAGCTGGACATCACCGCCGGTAACGGCGAGGGCGCGGTCTCCACCGGTACCGAGCGCTTCGGCTCGGTCACGACGGTACGGTTCGTCGGCGCCGAGGCCGGTGCGACCACCTTCATCGACCTGCACGACGCGGTCGTCACGGAGGCCGTGCTGAACGGGACCCCGCTCGACCCCTCCACCTACGACGCCGAGAAGGGCAGGCTCCCGCTGCCCTCCCTGGCCGAGTCCAACGAGCTGGTCGTCAAGGCGGAGATCCTCTACTCGCGTACGGGCGAAGGCCTGCACCGGATGGTCGACCCGGTCGACGGGAGCGTCTACCTCTACACGCAGTTCGAGACGGCCGACGCGCACCGCATGTTCGCGTGCTTCGACCAGCCCGACCTGAAGGCCGTCTACACGTTCACCGTGACGGCGCCCCAGGGATGGCAGGTCGTCTCCAACACCGCTCCGGAGCAGGAGGGCGGGGTGTGGCGCTTCCCGGTGACGGAGAAGATGTCCACCTACATCACCGCGCTCGTCGCGGGCCCGTACCACGTGGTGCGCGACTCCTACGACGACGGGCGCATCCCGCTGGGCATCTACTGCCGGGCGTCCCTGGCGGAGTTCCTGGACGCCGACGCCATCTTCGAGGTCACCAAGCAGGGCTTCGAGTACTTCGAGCGCGTCTTCGACGTCAAGTATCCCTTCGGCAAGTACGACCAGCTGTTCGTGCCGGAGTTCAACGCCGGCGCGATGGAGAACGCGGGCTGCGTGACGTTCCTGGAGGACTACGTCTTCCGCTCGCGCGTGACGGACGCCGCCTATGAGCGCCGTGCGGAGACGATCCTGCACGAGATGGCGCACATGTGGTTCGGCGACCTCGTCACCATGCGCTGGTGGGACGACCTGTGGCTGAACGAGTCGTTCGCCACCTACATGTCGGTGCTGTGCCAGGCCGACGCCACCCGCTGGAAGAACGCCTGGACGACGTTCGCCAACCTGGAGAAGGCCTGGGCGTACCGGCAGGACCAGCTGCCCTCCACCCACCCGATCGCCGCCGACATCCCCGACATCCGCGCGGTGGAGGTCAACTTCGACGGCATCACCTACGCCAAGGGCGCGTCCGTCCTCAAGCAGCTCGTCGCCTACGTCGGGCTGGAGAACTTCCTCGAGGGCGTGCGCCGCTACTTCCAGCGGCACGCGTGGGGCAACACCGTCCTGGCGGACCTGCTGGACGCGCTGGAGGAGACCTCCGGCCGGGAGCTGACCTCCTGGTCCAAGGAGTGGCTGGAGACCTCGCAGGTCAACACGCTGCGGCCGTCCTACGAGCTGGACGAGTCCGGCGCGTTCTCGCGGTTCGAGGTGCTGCAGGAGGCCGTGGCCGAGTACCCGACGCTGCGTTCGCACCGTGTCGCGATCGGCCTGTACGACCGGACGGACGAGGGCCTGGTGCGCCGCAAGCGCGTCGAGCTGGACGTCGTCGGCGCCCGTACCGAGGTGCCGGAGCTCGTCGGCGAGCGCCGTCCCGACCTCGTGCTGGTCAACGACGACGACCTCACCTACGCCAAGATCCGGCTGGACGAGCACTCGCTGCGCACGCTCGTCTCCTCGATCGGCGAGATCAAGGGGAGCCTGCCGCGGGCGCTGTGCTGGTCGGCCGCGTGGGACATGTGCCGCGACGCGGAGATGGCCACCCGCGACTATGTGAAGCTGCTGCTGTCGGGCATCGGCGGCGTCACCGACATCTCGGTCGCCCAGACGCTGCTGCGCCAGGTCCGCACGGCCGTCAGCCAGTACGCCGACCCGGCCTGGCGGGACACCGGCCTGTCCCTGCTGGCCGACGCGCTGTACGACCTGGCGCGGGCCGCGGAGCCCGGCTCGGACTTCCAGCTCAACTACGTCCAGGCCTTCACCTCCTCGGCGATCTCCGACGAGCACCTCGACTACGTCAAGGGCCTGCTCGACGGCTCGGTCGTGCTGGAGGGCCTGAAGGTCGACACCGACCTGCGCTGGACGCTGCTGCGCCGGCTGGTCGTGCGGGGCAGGGCGGGCGAGGCCGAGATCGAGGCCGAGCACCGGCGGGACGTCACGGCCGCGGGCGAGCGCCACGCCGCCGCGTGCCGGGCCGCGATCCCGACGCCCGAGGCCAAGCGAGCGGCGTGGGACCGCGTCATCGGCGGGGACCTGCCGAACGCCGTCTTCCGCGCCACGCTGGGCGGGTTCGTGGAGCCCGACCAGGCCGAGCTGCTGGAGCCCTACACCGAGGAGTTCTTCGCCGAGGTGGGCCGGGTCTGGCGCGAGTGGAGCAGCGACATGTCGCAGACGTTCGCCGAGGTCGCCTACCCGTTCCTCAACATCTCGCAGGCGACGATCGAGCGCACCGACGCCTACATCGAGACGGAGAAGCCGCCGTCCGCGCTCGTCCGGCTGTTGTCGGAGGGCCGTGACGGGGTGGCGCGGGCGCTGCGCGCCCGGGCGAAGGACGCCGCCGCGGGCTGACGGAGCTGTTCGAAGGGGCCGTCCGGAAGTTCCGGGCGGTCCCTTTTCGCGTCAGTCCAGTTCGCCGCGCAGGCCCTGGAGGCTGGGGCCGTACAGGTGCAGCACGCGGGAGCTGAGCTCCTGGACGCTCACCGCGCCGGACTTCCCGGCCGAGCGGCGGTGGATCCAGGAGGGGATGCGCCAAGGCCGCATCAGCACGACGCCGCCCGCGGTCATCCGGGTGTCCTTCGGCTTGCCGCCGTGCACCGCGACGATGATGGACGCCTTGACCGGAACCCCGAGGTCGCCCGAGAGCGCCTCGGAGACGCTCTGCGCGAGCTTCTCGAGCTTGGCCACGACGTGGGCGTGGGACGCCTTGCCGACGAACAGCCGTCCTTTCACGGAGAGCAGTGTGTCCTCGGGGGAGTACACCTGGTTCTCCACCAGCCAGACCCGGCCGTCGCCGACCACGAGATGGGGGAAGGGGCCGTAACCGGGGACGACGCGTCGGTGCAGCACGCTGTAACCCCGTAGTTCCAGCACCTTCAGGATGCGCGCGGTGTGCGAGGCTCCGCTCTCTCCCCGCCGCCACACCCGGGTGGTCAGCCGCTTCTGGGCCTCGACGAGCAGGTCGGTGGCGATGTAGGCGAGTCCGGCGACGACGGCGATGACGGGGTTGACGAGCCACCAGGCCAGGGCCGTGATGATGACCGCGTTGCGTGCCCGGGTCTTCCACCGTCTCTCCCTGCCCTCCATCCACAGCCGTTCGTGGACCTGTTGGGGGGAGTTGCCTACCAAGGCCGAATTGTCGCTCTGGTAGATGTTGTTGCCGAACATACTTCTATGGTCGCTTAATCACGGTCAAAAGCAATATATCCGAGCGGTAACGGAGAGTTGTCAAATCACAGGACGGACTCCGCTGTTGACACTCTTCGCCGCGATATGGTCGTGTTTCTCAGATCGGATCGATCATCCTTGGGGTGCATAAGTGAAGAAAGTCACGCTGGGGGCGGTGCTGCTCGCCGGTTCGCTCGTCCTGGTGCCGCTGGCGGAAGGGGCTTCCGCGGCGCCGGCCGCGGTGCCGGCGGGCGCGCGGGCGGCGGCCGAGCCGAATCTGAAGGTGGGCAGCAAGGGAGCCGCGGTCAAGCGGCTGCAGCTGCGGCTGAAGGAACTGAGCTATGACCCGGGCAAGGCCGACGGGAACTACGGCTCGACGACCCGGGCAGCGGTCTGGGCGTTCCAGAAGGTGAACAGACTCGAGACGAAGACCTCGGGCCTCGTCGGCAAGAAGACCTGGGCGGCGCTGAAGGACCCGCAGACGCCGAAACCCGTCACGCCCAAGAGGCTGCGGGAGTCCAACCGGGTCGAGCTCCTGATCGGACGGCAGCTCGTCGTCGTGTACAAGAAGAACAAGATCGCCCTGATCAGCCACACCTCCACCGGGAGCGGCCGGTACGAGGACGGGGCGGTCTCCCGTACGCCGCGCGGAAACTTCCGCGTCTACCGGAAGATCAAGGGCGTCCGGGTGGCCAGGCTGGGCACGCTGTACAACCCGATCTACTTCTACCGGGGGTACGCGCTGCACGGTTCGGCGAACGTCCCGCTCTACCCGGACTCGCACGGCTGCGCCCGGCTGCCCTTCGGCACGGACATGAAGATGTTCGGCCTGGTGCCGATCGGCTGGCAGGTCTACGTGAAGTGAACGACGTAGAAGGCCCGGACCTCGCGAGGTCCGGGCCTTCTACGTTTAGCCGGGGCCCGTGTGCTAGGACCTCCCACCCCTGGGGCTCTTGCACACGGGCCGCCGGTCCGCCGCGCGATCCCCTGACACCGGTCGTCGTCCGTCGAGGAGGAGCCGACGACGATCGGCGGTCCGGGTTCCGCGCGACCCCGCTTAGCGGAGATGTCTCAAGACTAAGGAACGAGATCGCACGGAAGGCTACGTCCCCGTGACGTGTTTGTTTCGTACGCTCCAATTCGCGGGGTGCCCCGGCCGTGTACCGGATGGCCACATCGGGATGACGATTCGGTTGCATGCGCCTCCCGCGACGGACAGATGGGGCACCCTGGACCTCGGACGATCTCGGTCGACGGAACAGGTGCAGGTGCGGGAGACGCTGCCGGGTGGCATACATCCGCTGACGACGCAGGACCCCCGGACGGTGGGCGGCCTTCAACTGCTGGGCCGTATCGGCTCGGGCGGGATGGGCACCGTCTACCTCGCGGAGGAGGCCGACGGGAGACGGGTGGCGGTGAAGATCATCCATCCCCGGCTGGCCGAGGACAAGGTCTTCCGCGCGCGCTTCGCCGACGAGGTGGCGCTGGCCGGACGGGTCGCCTCGTTCTGCACGGCGCAGATCATCGGGCACGGCGAGGACCGGGAGCTCCACCCGTCGGGGCTGCCGTACATGGTCAGTGAGTACATCGGCGGGGTCCCCCTGGCGCGGCGGGTGCACGAGAGCGGGTCCCTGCCCGTCTCGGACCTGCACGGGGTGGCGCTGGGAGTGGCCACGGCGCTGGCCGCCATCCACGAGGCGGGGCTGGTCCACCGGGACCTCAAGCCGTCCAACGTGGTCCTGACCCTCTCGGGGCCGCGGGTCATCGACTTCGGCATCGCGCGTGCGCTGGACGCCAGCACCTCCTGGACGACGACGGGGACCGTGCTGGGCACCCCGGGCTGGATGGCGCCCGAGGTGCTGGTGGGAGGGAGCGCCACCCCCGCCGCGGACGTCTTCGCGTGGGGGCTGCTCATGGCCTACGCGGGCACCGGGCGCCCGGCCTTCGGCGCGGGGCAGGCGCTGGACGTGGCGCGCCGGGTCGTGCAGGACGAACCCGACCTCGAAGGGCTGGAGGAGGGGGTGCTCCGCGAGCTCATCCGCGCCGCGTTGAGCAAGGCGCCGGAGGAGCGGCCCACGGCCCCGGAGCTGATGATGCGCCTGGTCGGACGCGAGCCGGAAGAGCCCTCTCCCGCGTCCCCGCCGGCGCCGGCGCCGGATGCTGTGCCGGCCCGTTCCGCCCGGCCCTGGGGCGCCATCGCGCTGATGGCGACGGTCGCGGCCCTGTCGCTGGGGATGGTGGTGGCGCTGTCCAGGAATCCGCCGGTCCCCGCGCAGACGCCGTCGAAGGTGACGCCTTCGATGCTCGAGATGGTGCAGAAGGCGGGGGAGGAGAGGTCCCGGCCCTGAGCCCCTTTTAACTGTTAATAAACCTGTCTATTATGGGTGTCGTGAACCCTTCGCTGATTCCGGCTCCGCACACCCTGGTCGTGCACGACGGCGCTTTCGAGCTCACTCCCCGGACCGCCGTGCACGCCCCGGAGTGCCACGCCACCGGGTTCCTGACGGCGCTGCTGCGGCGTGCCACCGGCTACGCGCTGCCGGCCGCCTCGGAAGGAGCGCTTCGGCTGTCCCTGGACGGGCCGGAGGAACTGGGCCGGGAAGGCTACCGGCTGGACGTCGACACCGAGGGCGTACGGCTCCGAGCCCACACCGAGGAAGGGCTCTTCCGGGGCGTGCAGACCCTGCGCCAGCTCCTGCCCGCGCGGATCGAATCCCCGCGCCCGTGCCCCGGCCCCTGGCCGATCCCGTGCGTCTCCATCACCGACGCGCCGCGTTTCCGCTGGCGGGGAGTGATGCTCGACGTCGCCCGCCACTTCTTCGACGTGGAGGCGGTCAAACGTTTCATCGACCGCGCGGTCCCCTACAAGTTCAACATCCTCCACCTGCACCTGACGGACGACCAGGGCTGGCGCCTGCGGATCGAATCCCATCCCCGCCTCACCGAACACGGCGCCACCTCCCAGGTGGGCGAGGGGCCGGGAGGGCACTTCACCCAGGCCGACTTCGCCGAGATCGTCGCCTACGCGGCCGCCCGCCATATGACGGTCGTCCCCGAGATCGACCTCCCCGGCCACACGCAGGCCGCCATGGCGAGCTACCCCCACCTGGCCCCCGACGGCGCCGACACCGGGCTCTACCGCGGCATGAAGGTGGGCTTCAGCCAGCTGGCCGTCCACAAATCCACCACCTACGACTTCCTGGACGCGGTCTTCGCGGAGGTGGCCCCCCTCGCCCCCGGCCCCTACCTGCACCTGGGCGGTGACGAGGCCCACCAGACCAGCGCCGAGGACTACGCGGCCTTCATGACCCGCACGATCCCGCTGGCCGCCGGCCGGGGCAAGACCGTCGTCGCCTGGCAGGAGGCCGCGGCCGTCCCCGGCCTCCCCGAAGGCACCCACCTGCAGTACTGGCGCCCCGCCCGCGAGCCCGTCGCACCGGCCCTGGCGGACGCCGCCTCTCGCGGCCTTCCGCTCATCATGTCCCCCGCGGACCACGCCTACCTGGACATGAAGTACGACGACTCCACCCCTCTCGGCCTCACCTGGGCGGGGACCCTGGGCGTCCGACAGAGCTACGACTGGGACCCCGAGGCCCTCGTCCCCGGCGCCCGCGTCGTCGGGATCGAGGCACCCCTGTGGACCGAGACCCTCACGACCCCCGACGACCTCGACCACATGCTCTACCCCCGCCTCCCCGGCCTGGCCGAGGTCGCCTGGTCCCCGGCCGCCAGGGACTGGGCCTCCTACCTTCCCCGGCTGCGCGCCCACACCCTCCGCTGGGACGCCGCGGGCATCACGTCCTACCACCGCTCCCCCGAACTCCGGGAGGACTGACCCCGCTCTGAACCGGTGCCGTCAGTCCATCCCCCGTTTGCCGGGGGCCCAGAAGGGTTTGACCCGGATCGCGGTGCGCGGCCAGCCGAGCTCGCGGACGAGGTGGTTCCAGACGTAGGTGCGGAGCACGTCCTGGAAGCCGCTCAGCCAGGTCTGCGGCGACCGCAGGTCTCCGACTCGCAGGCGGACGTGCTGACCGGGAATCCAGTCGAGACTCCGCAGCGCCTCTCCGGCGATCCGCACGCGGCGCATCCGGGGAGTGAGGAGTTCGGTCTCGGTCACCGTGCCGGGCAGCAGGACCCGGTCCAGGAGACTCATCGGACGGCCTCCCGGTACGTCCAGCGCCGCCCTGTCGGGAGGAGGACCGTCTCGGGGGCTCCCGGCGTGGAGGCCGAGATCGCGGCGGCCTCCTCTCCGGAGCCGTGGCGGCGGACCAGGCGGGCGGGGAGGTCCTTGTCGTCATGTGCGTCGTGGATCGGGATCAGGACGCGCGCTCCGAGCACCCCGGCGCCGCGCACGGCCTGCTCCGGCCCCATGACCACGGGCGGGCCGAGGGGCGCGCGCAGGCCGTTGACGGGCAGCAGCGCCACGTCGACGGCCGGATGGGCCTCGCGGTGGCGCTCCAGGAACGCCACGTCGCCGATCTCGCCGCCGAAGAAGACCCGCACGCCCTCCCCGTCGAGCAGATAGGCGTTCCGGCGCCACCACGACCTTCCTCCGGCGGGTACCGCCCGTACCGCCAGCTCGAGCGCCGGCCGGTCGCTTCGGCCCCACTCCAGATGCCGTACCCGTGTGAATCCCAGGGAACGGGCCTGCCGGGCCATGCGGGTGGTGCTCACGTAGACGGGCGTAGCTGATTTGTGCGGGTACTCCCGAAGTGCTCGGAGATCCCAATGGTTGGGGTAGGCGTGGCTGGCGACCAAGGCGGTCAGCCGGGGGAGTTCGGCGACGGTCATGCCGAGCGGCTCGCCGCGGTGCAGATGCCACCGTTCGGTGAAGAACGGGTCGGTGAGGACGGTGTGTTCGCCGAACTCCAGGAGGACGCACGAATTGGCCACGCGGGTGACGGCCAGAGATGTCCGGTTGCTCATGCGGCAACGATCGAGGTTAATGTGCACATGAAGTCAAGCATGACGATCGGGGAGCTCGCCGGACGGTTCGGGCTGCCCACGCACGTCCTGCGCCACTGGGAGAGCATCGGCCTGCTGGCTCCGGAGAGGCATGACGGCGGCCACCGCCGCTACGGACCGGAGGACCTGGGGCGGGTGGCGATGATCCTGATGGGCAAGGAGGCGGGCCTGGGGCTGCGGGCGCTGAGCCAAGTGCTCTCGACGCCCGACCCGATGGACCACGCGGAGCTGCTCAAGGAGCACATCGCCGTCCTCGAACGGCGCATCGCCCAGGCCCAGGCCGCCAAGGACCTCATCGAGCATGCCCTGGACTGCCCGCTTCCCTTCGCCGAGTGCCCGCACGCCCGCGAGCAGATCGCCTCCCGGATCCCCGCCGATCCCGGGACGGCGCCCGGCTAGTCGGCTTCCTCTGCCCCGCTCCGAGTCGGCGTTTCGGTCGGGGCCGCGCCCCTGCGGGTGGAAGGGGAACCGGCCCGGGTCGCCGCCGACAGCGTCGCCACGATCGACGCCTGGAGCGCCAGTTCGCCCACGTTCCCCATCCACGGGTGCGCGACTCCGGCGGCCGCCGCCGCGAACATCGTGATCGAGCCCAGGCACAGCCAGGGGCTGCCCGCGGACCGCCAGATCATCACCCCGAGGGCGAGCAGGACGAGGATCGTGACGACGGCCGGGATCGGGGGGCCTTCGGTGCTCTCGTTGGTGTAGCGCAGGACGTCCGCGTACTTCTCCGGAGCCAGGCTCAGCCTCACGATGTCTTCGACGGCGCCCAGCCCCATCAGGGCCAGGACCAGCGCCCAGCCGGCGACGGCGGCGGCCCGGGTGGCCGCCCACCCGACGCCCAGACGTCCCGCGAGGACCCCGCCCGCGATGATCAGTAGGGGGGTGAGCAGCGCGTGCATCCAGAACCGCGGCGCGCTCAGTGCTTCCAGCGTCTCGCCGAACCCCATCGGATTCCCCGCCGCGATGACGAAGTTGTCATAGGCCAGCCCCAGGCAGATCACCGCGACCAGCACCGCCACGCCGCCCGCGGCCTTCCGCTGCCGCGCCGCGATGCCCGCCAGGACCAGCATGCACACCCCGAGCCCCGCCATCACCGATGAGACCACGGAAACCTCGTCTCCCACAGAAGAACACCGTTTCCCGGGAAAACTATCCCGGCCGCGGTCTCCTGGCCATACCCGCCGCTCCGTCAGGGGCGGGTCGCGGCGAGGACGAGGTCGACCATCCTGTCGATCTCGGTGTCGCTGGGGCGGCGGCCCAGCATCAGGGGGCCCAGGAACAGGGGGGACACCAGCATCGTCACGACCGTTCCCGGGGCGTGGGTGTCGTTGGCCTCGCCGCGGGCCACGGCACGGGCGACCATCTGCCGCCAGGCGCCGAGGACGGGCCGGTACTGGTCGACGACCAGGGCGTTGAAGTCCGGATGGCGGCGCCCGGCCATGATGCCCGACATCGCCAGGTCGACGGGGTCGGCGGCGAACGAGGCCACCAGGTGCGCGAAGGCGCGCACGTCGGACTCCCAGGAGCCGGTGTCGGGGGGCTCGACCCGGCGGACGTGGAGGGAGAGGGCCTCGATGAGGAGGTCGTCGTGGGTCGGCCACCAGCGGTAGATGGTGCGGCGGCTGACCCCCGCCCGTTCGGCGACCTCGACCGTGGTGAAGGTGATCTTCCCCTCCGCCAGGAACGCCAGGACCGCCTCGCCCACGGCGCGGCGCACCCGTTCGCTGCGGCCGCCGCTTCTGGTGCGGACGCGGGCGGCGGACCGGTCGTCCGGGGAGGGGGGGTCCTCCGGCCTCGGCGTGCCCACCTCTCGCCCTCCCGTGTCTGCGCAGGATCCGGACCGCGGGGCCGGTGGCTCCCGCCGCCCCGCCAGTTTAGGGCCGGGGCGGCGTTCGGTCCGGGCCTCGGAACGATGAAACGGATTCTTAACGTCACATGATGTCTACTTTGCGGGTCTGAGGTGAGAGGATCCTGCACGACATCGATGTGACGGCCGTCTCCGTACGGCCATGCATCGTCCACCGAGGAGAGGAGCCCTCATGCGGGACCAGTACGACGTCATCGTGGTGGGAGCCGGTCCGATCGGCTCGTCCGCGGCCCGGCACCTCGCCGACGCCGGGCACGCGACCCTGATCGTCGGGCCCGAGGAGCCGGCCGGATTCGAGGACCATCAGGGAGTCTGGGCGGGGCACTACGACGAGGGCCGGCTCGCGCACGTGCTGGAGGTCCCCCTCATGACCTGCCTGCTCACGATGCGCTCGATCGGCCGGTTCGAGGCGCTGCGCGAGCGCACCGGCATCACCTTCACCACCCCGACCCACTCGCTGGCGGTCATGCCCCGGGACACCGGGGCCGACAGCCGGGGCGGCAACTGGTTCGACCGTGAAGCGCTGTCCCAGAACGCCCGCGACCTGGGGATCGAGGTGGACGAGCTGGACGAGGACGACCTGTGCCGCGAGTACCCGTCCCTCACTCTGGAGCCGGGACACGTGGCCCTGGTCCAGCGCGACGCCTTCATCCTCAACCCGCGCGCCCTGGTGCGGGCCGAGCTGGCCGCCGCCACCGAGGCGGGAGCGGTGCTGGTGCGCGACGAGGTCGCCGGCGTCGAGAAGGAGGACGACGGCGTCCGGGTGACCACCCGCTCGGGGGCGTCGTGGCGGGCCGGACGGGTGGTCCTGGCCACCGGCGCCTCCAGCAACGCCACGGGCCTGCTGCCCCGCCCGCTGCTGACGCCCACCTTCGGGGCGACCGCCGTCCTGGTCGAGGTGACGGACCCGGACGCGGTCCAGATGCCCACCATGATGTACCTCAAGCGCCGCGGCGAGGAGGTCCCCTTCGGCGGCGTCGTGATGGCCCCGCGGCCTTACTCCGACGGCAAGTGGTACGTGAAGGTGGCCGGCGGGAGCCTGCTGAACACCCCGCTCGACTCCCACGAGGAGATCGCCGCCTTCGTCCGCACCGGCGGCCGCAAGGAGGACATCGACGAGGCCTACGAGGTCCTGCGCGAACTGCTGCCCGGCCGGGAGTTCGGCGCCGCGCGGACCTGGCCCGGGATCGTCTGCGCCACCCCGACCGAACGCCCCTACATCGACTGGGCGGACGAAGGCGGCGAAGACGGCAGGAGGATCGTCGTCGCGGTCGAGGGGGAGCGCGGCGCCATGGCCGCCGACGAGATCGGACGGCTGGCCGCGGAGCTGGCCGTCAACGGACGGTGGAAGGACACCGTCCCGCACGAGGTGTTCAAGGCGCGGTGGACCGAGCCCGGCTGGACCACCTCGGGGTGGCTCGCCTCCATGATGGCCTGACCCGAGAAAAGGACGAGAACATGCGAGATGAGCAAGGACCCGTCATCCCGGACGGGATGCAGGAGATGTACGACGGCTGGCACATCGCGCCCGCCTTCCGGGCCGGGGACTTCGTCTTCTGCTCGGGCGTGCTGGGCACGGGCCCGGACGGACAGGCCCTGGCCGACCCCGCCGAGCAGTTCGACGCGATATTCCGGAACCTGCGCCATGTGCTCTCCGCGGCCGGCGCCGACCTGTCGCACATCGTGGACGTGGTGACCTTCCACATCGATCTGGAGGGGGACTTCGCCGCCTTCTCCGAGGCCAAGGAACGCCACATGAGTGAGCCCTATCCGGCCTGGACCGCGGTCGGCGTCTCCCAGCTGGGCGCGGGCGCGATACCCGGAGCCCTGGTGGAACTCAAGGCGACGGCTTACCTGGGCGGCTGAACCACCCGCCACGGACACCGGGGGTGGAACCTGCGCCGCCGGGACGTCCGCGGAACTCGCGGGTTCCCCAGGCCTCGTCGCCGGTCACTGACGACCGGGGCCGCCCGGCTCTGGACCCACGGTCCCGGGCCGGGCCGTCCGCGCACCAATCCTCTAATACTCTTTGGAATGTCATAATGAGGGATCCGGGCGGCCGGATCACGCACACCGAGGAGAGCGCATGGACCAGCGAACGGCCGAGGGGCACTGGGAGGGCGTCTACCGCGATCGAGGCGCCGACCAGGTCAGCTGGTTCCAGGAGGTCCCGCAGCCGTCGGCGGACCTGATCCGCGAGCAGACCGAGCAGATGGACTGCGGCCGCCGGTGCTCGGTGATCGACGTCGGCGGCGGCGCCGGTCCGCTGGCGACCCACCTGGTCCGGGAGGGGTTCACCGACGTCACGGTGCTGGACGTGTCCGCGGCGGCGCTGCGCGTCTCGCGGCAGGCCGCCGTCGACGCCCTGGGCCGGGCCGCGGACGCGATCGCCTGGGTCCACGCGGACCTGCTGCGATGGCGGCCCGAGCGCGCCTGGCGGGTATGGCACGACCGGGCGGTCTTCCACTTCCTCACCGACCCCGCGGACCGCGCCGTCTACCTGGACGTGCTGCGCGCCGCGCTGCCCGCCGACGGCGTGATCGTGCTGGGGACCTTCGCGGCCGACGGGCCCACCCACTGCTCCGGACTCCCGGTCGTCCGCTACACGCCCCAGGCGCTGGCCGCCGAGTTGACCGGCGTGTTCGGAGACGCCCTCACGGTGACCGGAACCCGCGCCCACGAGCACCGCACTCCCGCCGGAGCCGTGCAGCCCTTCACCTGGATCACCGCCCGCCTGCGCTGAGAAGGCTCCGGGAAACGGCGGGCGCACACCGGACGTTAGATGTCGTTCTTTGTCTCATAAAGGCATCGATATTCGGTTGCCGCCGGTAAAGATCGTGAACTCTCATACGATGACCGGCGCCATCTCCCCAGACGATCATCGGAGTTCGCGTGTCCAGCCCGCTTCTCATCCTCCGTCGGCACCTCCGGGACGAGGAGGTGGGACATGGCTGAGGCGGCCACCGGACGGCGTCGTTTCCTGCGTGGGCTCGGCGGGCTCACGGCCACGGCCGCGGCCCTCGCGGCCTGGCCCTCGGGGGCCGGCCCGGTCTCCAGCACGGCCAAGGCGGTCGAGAAGCGACAGGGCCGCGCGCGGGGAGACCGGCCGAACTTCGTGGTGATCGTCGCCGACGACGTCGGGATCGGCGAACTGGGCTCCTACGGCCAGCGCAAGATGAAGACCCCGAACCTCGACCGGATGGCCCGCCAGGGCCTGCGGTTCACCGACGGCTACTCGGCGGCGCCCGTCTGCGCCCCCGCCCGGGCGTCCCTGCTGACGGGTCTGCACGCCGGCCACAGCCCCGTCCGCCGCAACCCGCCACCGGGCGGTGACCTCCCGCTCAACGGGCTCCCGACCGTCGGAACCATCCTCCAGCAGCGCGGCTACCGCACCGGGCTGTTCGGCAAATGGGGGTTCGGCCGTGACCAGATCAGCCCGGACCACCCCAACGACAACGGGTTCGACGACTTCTACGGCTACCTCACCCACCACTCGGCTCACAGCTACTACCCGCCCCATCTGTGGAAGGACCAGCAGAAGGTCGAGCTGCCGGGGAACAACGGCGACAGCGGCGGCCTCTTCGGGCCCGACCTGATCATGGACGAAGCCGTGAAGTTCCTCGGCAAGGCCAAGAAGGACCCGTTCCTGCTGATCGTCGCCCCGAACCTGGCGCACGCGCCGTCCGTCGTGCCGAAGCTGGGCGCCTACGCCTCCCAGTCCTGGAAGTATCCGAACAAGGTCCACGCCGCCCAGATCAGCAGGCTCGACCGCTACGTCGGGATCCTGCTCGACCGGCTCAAGGCGCTCAAGCTGATCGACAACACGATCGTCCTGTTCACCAGCGACAACGGCCCGCACGAGGAGAAGGGCGTCAACCCCGACTTCTTCAACGGCAACGGACGCTACCGCGGCTACAAGCGCAACCTCTACGAAGGCGGCATCCGCGTCCCCTTCATCGCCTGGTCGCCCAAGCTGCTCACCCGCACCGCGGGAAAGACCACCGGCCACCCCGCCATCCAGTACGACATCCCCTCCACCCTCGCCGACTTCGCCGACGCACCCGTCCCGGACGGTCTCGACGGCCTGTCCCTGCGGCGGGTCCTGGAAGGCCGCGGCGACGCGCCCGCCCACCGCTACCTGTACTGGCTGCGACTGCACGTCGGGTCCACCCCCCGCCACCTCAAGGAAGACCGCGGCAAGGGCAAGAAGGTCGCCGCGGCCGTCCGCTTCGGCGACTGGAAGGTCATCGGGTTCGGCCCCACCGAGGATTACACGCAGCCCGGCCAAGACTGGACCTACGAGCTCTACAACCTGAAGAAGGACCCCGGAGAGACCCGCGACCTCGCCGCCAAGAACCGCAAACTGGTGAAACGCGGAGAGACGTACCTACGCGAAGCCTGGCTGCCGAACTGATCCGCCCCACGACCCCGGCTCGTCCGCCGAGCGTCCCGGACGGTCCCTGCGACGGCTCCCGCGCGGGGACCGTCCCGGCACCGGCCTCCGCCGGAACGGTCAGGGGCGGGAGGCGACGCCCAGGATCTGCGGCGCCACCGGGAAGGGCATCTGGGTCTCCGCGGTGCCGAGCCGGTCGATCCGTTCGATGACGAAGCCGGCTCGCTCGATCGCGGCGGCGGTGTCGCGGCCGCAGTGGCAGCCGCCGCCGAAGAACGGGAAGACCGTGGCGTCCAGGGCCTTCTGAATCCGGCGGCGGCCGGGTGAGGCCGCCTGGACGTGTTCGAAGAACCTCAACTGCCCGCCGGGCCTGACCACGCGGAGCATCTCGGCGAGCGCCTTCGCCTGGTCGGGGACGGAGCACAGCACCAGGGAGGCGACCGCCGCCTCGCAGGAGGAGTCCTCCGCGGGAAGCCGGTCGGCGACGCCGTCCACGACTTCGGTCGGAACGGGCGCGTGCTCGGCGTTGCCCCGGGCGAGGGCCCGCAGATGGGGTTCGGGCTCGACTGCGAGGACCTCGGTCACGGTGGCGGGGTAGTGGGCGAAGTTGAGCCCGTTCCCCGCGCCGACCTCGATCACCCGGCCCGACAGGCCTTCCAGCAGGGTGCGGCGGTGGGTCGCGAGCCCGCGCTCCATGGCGAGACTGGTCCGCGCGTAGAAGCGGGCGAAAAGCGGATGATGGTGGCTCATCGTCTGTCTCCTCCGGATAAGGCTTCCCAAGCTAACGGCACTCCGCCCTCCCGGGACAGACCCGGGCTCTCGCGGTGGGACGCCGCTCCTAAGATGAACGGGTGATCGGCGACCTTCAGCGACCCGCGGGCCCGAACCGCGCCGCGCTCGGACTCCTGCTGCTGATCACGGCGGTGCTGGTCGGCCTGGTGGGCATGCACGGCCTGATGGGGGCCGTCCCCACGGGCGTGTCGGCCACGGACCGTTCGGCTCCGGCCACGGGGCACGCGGCCGGGCACCGGCATGGCGTCGACGGGTCCGCCCCGGCAGAGGAGGCGTCGGCGGACCGGCTCTGCCATCACCACCCCGCCGGCGGTCACATCGATCACGCGGCCTCCGACTGCGCGGCCACCGGCGTCAGCGCCGCCTCTCTGCCGTCCGCTCCGGCCCCATCCCTCTACATCCCGGTCGCCGCCACCGCGGCGGCACCGTCGTGGACCTCGGTGGAGCGAGCGCCTCCCGACCTGGCGGAACTGCAACTCCTGCGGATCTAGAAGGCCCCGGGCGCCCGGTCTCCTCACCGGCCTCGGGCTCCGGTGCCGTTCTGTCGGCACGCCTTCTTCCACATCCGCAGACACAGGAGCAGCATTCACATGATCGTCAAGTTCCCCCCGGTCCGCAGGACCGTCGCCGTGCTCGCCCTCACCACCGCCGTCGCCCTGGGGGCGGCGGCCTGCGGCGACGACTCCTCCGAGCACGGCATGAACCCGTCCGGCGGGCACCCCATGACCAGCGCGCCGATGTCGCCGTCCATGGAGGCCGGACGGCACAACGCCCAGGACGTGGCCTTCGCGCAGGGCATGATCCCGCACCACCGGCAGGCCGTGGAGATGGCCGACCTCGCGGCCACCCGCGCCGGGTCGCAGCAGGTCAAGGACCTCGCCGCGAAGATCAAGGCGGCCCAGGACCCGGAGATCACCACGATGTCCGGCTGGCTCACCGCCTGGGGCGAGCAGGTCCCCGCCGACGGCATGCACGGCATGGACCACGGGACGGGCCACCCCGGCCAGGGCATGCCCGGCATGATGAGCGAGACGGACATGGCCGGGCTGGCGAAGCTCTCGGGCACCGGATTCGACACCCGGTTCCTGAAGATGATGATCGCCCACCACGAGGGCGCCGTCACCATGGCCACCACCGAGAAGTCCGAAGGCGCCTACGGTCCCGCCAAGGACCTGGCCGCGTCCATCATCACCGGTCAGTCCACCGAGATCGACCAGATGAAGAAGCTCCTCGGCGAGTAGCCGGACGGAACACGAAGGGGGGCGTGCCGCACGCCCCCCTTCTTCGTCTTCGGACCCGCCTCAGGGGAACGAAGTACCGTGGATGCCGAGAAGGTCTGCCGCGGTCGCCGAAATCGGCCATCCCGTGAGCTGCCCGAGGCGCACGGCCGGGTCGGCCCTCCACGGCGGGAGGGGCGGAACGGTGTACTGGCACGGTGACCACATGAACGGCTGGGGCTTCGCCTTCATGATGATCGGCAACCTGGTGTTCTGGGGAGTGGTGATCTTCGCGGTCGTGATGCTCGTCCGCTCCACGGCGCGCTCCGAGCAGCGAGGACAGGCGGCGCCGCCCAGGGAGCACCGGGACCCGGAGGCGATCCTCGCGGAGCGGTTCGCCCGCGGCGAGATGGAGGCCGAGGAGTACCGGGCGAGACTCCAGGTCCTGCGAGACCACCGGCCTGACGCCTGATCGGCGCCCTGTGGAGAGGAACTCGTCCATGATCCATGACATCGGGCACCGCGACCGGTCCGGACGGCCGCTCACGTCGAGCACGGTCGTGCTGGATGTGAGCGGGCTGAACTGGGCGTCGGAACAGAACGTGGTCGAGACGAAGCTGGGCGCCCGTCCCGGGGTGCTGGGCATCGAGGTGAACCCGGTGGCGCAGGCGGCCACGGTGACCTTCGATCCGGCTCGCACGTCGGTGACGGAGTTGAGCGGCTGGGTGCGGGAGTGCGGTTTCCACTGCGCGGGCCAGTCGGTGCCCGCCCACATGTGCGACCCCCTGGCCGAGCCGGCCGGGGAGCACGCCCATCACGCAGAGGCCGAGGCGGTCCGTTCCCCGCACGAGGTGATGGGGCACGGGGGCCACGGCGGCATGTCGATGGCGGCGATGGTCGCCGACATGCGCGACCGGTTCCTGGTGGCGCTGGTCTTCTCGATCCCGATCGTGATCTGGTCCCCCATCGGGGAGGAGGTGTTCGGCCTGGACGCGCCGGTGCCGTTCGGGCTGCGCCAGGACGTGTGGGCACTGCTGCTGAGCCTGCCGGTGATCTTCTATTCGTGCTGGATCTTCTTCGACGGGGCGGTGCGGGCGTTGCGGGCCCGGACCCTGGACATGATGGTGCTGGTCGCGGTGGCGGTCGGCGCGGGCTGGTCGTACTCCCTGGTGATCACGCTCACCGGGGGCGGGGAGGTGTTCTACGAGGCGGCCACGGTGCTGGCCGCGTTCGTGCTGCTGGGCCACTGGTTCGAGATGCGGGCCCGGGGCGGCGCCAACGACGCGATCCGCACCCTGCTCGATCTGGCCCCGCCCAGGGCGGTCGTGCTCCGCGACGGCGAGGCGGTCGAGGTGCCCACCTCCGAGGTGCGGGTCGGGGATCTGCTGCTGGTCCGTCCCGGCGCGAAGATCGCCGTGGACGGGACGGTCGAGGAGGGCGGCAGCGAGGTCGACGAGTCCATGGTCACCGGGGAGAGCCTGCCGGTGCACAAGGAGCCGGGCTCGCGGGTGATCGGCGCGACCATCAACGCCAACGGCACTCTGCGGGTGCGGGCCACCGAGGTCGGTTCGGACACCGCGCTCGCCCAGATCGTCGAGCTGGTCCAGGAGGCGCAGAACTCCAAGGCGCCCGGACAGCGCCTGGCCGACCGGGCCGCGTTCTGGCTCGTGTTCGTCGCCCTGATCGGCGGCGGGCTGACGCTGGCGGTCTGGCTGCTGGCCGGGGCGGTGTTCGGCACCGCGATGCTCTTCGCCATCACCGTCGTGGTGATCACCTGTCCGGACGCGCTCGGCCTGGCCACCCCCACCGCGATCATGGTGGGCGCCGGGCTGGGCGCCGGGCGCGGCGTGCTGTTCAAGAACGCCATGGCCCTGGAGGCCTCCGCCCGCGTCCAGACCGTGGTCATGGACAAGACCGGCACTCTGACCAGGGGCGAACCCGAGGTGACGGATGTGATCACCGACGGGATCGCCGAGGACGAACTGCTGCGGCTGGTCACCGCCGTGGAGGCCGAATCCGAACATCCGCTCGCCGAAGCCGTCGTCGGCCATGCCGAAGCCCGGGGCGTCGTGTCACCGCGTGCCGAACGCTTCGAGAACGTCCCCGGCCACGGCGCCGTCGCCGAGGTCGAGGGCCACCGGGTGGTCGTGGGCAACCGGAGGCTCGCCGAACGCGAGCACCTCGACCTCGGTGAGCTCGGCGCCCGGCGCGAGGAGCTGGCCGCCACCGGCAGGACCGTCGTGATCGTCGGGATCGACGGACGTGCGGCCGGTCTGCTGGGCATCGCAGATGCCCCTCGTGAGACCTCGGCCGCCGCCGTCGCCGCCCTGCACGACCTGGACGTCGAGGTGGTCATGCTCACCGGCGACAACCGGGCGACCGCCGAGCGCATCGCCCGGCGGCTGGGCATCGACACCGTGATCGCCGAGGTCCTGCCCGGGGACAAGGCCGCCAAGGTCGCCGAGCTCCAGTCGGGCGGCCGCAGGGTCGCCATGGTCGGCGACGGCGTCAACGACGCTCCCGCGCTGGCCCAGGCCGATCTGGGCATCGCCATCGGCGCCGGCACCGACGTCGCCATCGAGACCGCCGACGTCGTCCTCATGCGTTCCGATCCCCTGGACGTGCCCACCGCCCTGCGGATCGGCCGCGGCACCCTGCGCAAGATGCGCCAGAACCTGGGCTGGGCCATCGGCTACAACGCCATAGCCCTGCCCATCGCCGCCGGTGTCTTCGAGCCCGCCTTCGGCCTGGTGCTGCGTCCCGAGATCGCGGCCCTGTCGATGTCGGGCTCCAGCCTCATCGTCGCCGTCAACGCCCTGGCCCTCAAACGCCTGCGCCTTCCGGCGGGAGTGTGAGCGTTGTCTCATTTACCCCCAGGGGGTATGGGTTGTGTTCGATGATCCGCGGTGGCAGCATGGCCGTATCGGATACCCCATGGGGGTATATGGGACGAATACCGGGAGTAGTGATCCGCATGAGCAGCACCGCCACCTACACCGTCAGCGGCATGACCTGCGGGGGTTGCGCGAGCAAGGTCCGGGAGAGGGTCGGCCGGGTCACCGGCGTCACCGGCGTCGAGGTGGACCTGGGCGCCCGCCGGGTGACCGTGACCGGAGCGGGGCCGATCGACGACACCGCGGTGCGCGGCGTCGTCGAGGAGGCCGGTTACAAGGTCGAGGACTGATCCGGCGATGAGGACCGCGGTCGGGTCCGGGGCTTTGCCCCGGCTCGGCCGCGGTCCTTGACGGCCGGTGAACATGCCCCCGCAGTTTCGATCTTGCGACCCCCGCCTGGGCAAATTAGAAGAAATTGGACATCTGGTAGGTCTGGTGAGGAACTCCGGCGGGTGGGATGGAGACGTGCGGTCGGAGGAAGACGCGCCGTGGGGGAGCGTGGTGGGCTGTGATGGACGGCTGGGGCTGGATGTGGGTCTGGCCGGTACTGATCGTCATCGGATTGGCGCTTCTGGGCTACGCCGGGGTGAAGGCCGCCCAGGGAAAGCGGCGTTATCCGCCTCCCGGGAACGACCCGGGGGCTTCGGCACGCAGAGTCCTCGACGAGCGCTTCGCCCGCGGGGAGATCGATGAAGAGGAGTACGTGCGCCGCAAGGAGACGCTGGGATGAGCGGCGAGCCCGTCAGCCGGCGGAAGATCCTGACCCTCGCGGGGCTGGGCGCGGCGGCCGTGGCGGGCGGCACGGCCGGATGGCTCGCCGGATGGGGGGCTCCCGAGGACGAGAGGACGGATCGCCCCGCCTCGACGGGCGGAGACCTGTACCAGCCACCGGTGCTGACCAGCAGGGACGGGCTGCTGGAGGTGGAGCTGACCGCGGCGGCCGGGGCCCGATCGGCGGGCATGGACGCGTCGGTCCTGGGGTTCAACGGGACGTCGCCGGGGCCGACGCTGAAGGTGCGGCCGGGGGACCTGCTGAAGGTACGGCTGTCGAACCGGCTCGACCAACCGACCAACCTGCACACCCACGGCCCGGAGGTGTCACCGGCCGGCAACTCCGACAACCCGTTCGTCGTCATCGATCCCGGCGACGACTTCGACTACCAGATCCGGATCCCCGACGGCCATCCACCAGGTACCCACTGGTACCACCCGCATCATCACGGGACGGTCGCCGATCAGCTCTTCGGCGGGCTGATGGGGGCTCTCGTGGTGGACGGAGGCCCCGACCTGGGAACGAGCGCCGACCGGATCCTGCTGGTCTCCGACCTCACACTGGACGGCTCCGGCGTCGCGGCGGTGAGCCCCAGAGACCGGATGCTGGGCAGGGAAGGCGAACTCGTGCTGGTCAACGGCGCGCGCCGCCCGGTGATCGAGGCCGCGCCCGGCTCGTCGGAGCGGTGGCGGGTCGTCAACACCTGCACCTCCCGGGTGCTGTCGCTGCGACTGGAGGGCCACCGCCTCACCCAGCTGTCCCTGGACGGACGGTTCCTGCCGGCGCCCGTCGAACTCGACCGGCTGGTGCTGGCCCCCGGCAACCGGGCAGACCTGCTCATCCGCCCCAGGGAGGCGGGCCGATACGCCCTGATCACCGACCCCTACGATCGGGGCGGCCCCGGCATGATGGGCGGTCCGGGTCCCGGTCCCGGTCCTGGCCGGGGACGGGGAAACACCCCCTTCACGACGGATCCGGTGACCCTGGCGACCCTGTCGGTGTCGGGCCGCGCCACGACGTCATCGCAGCCGCCCGCGTCCCTGCCGGCACCCTCCGCCCCGGCGGGAAAGACGGCCAGACAGCGGCGGGTCGCCTTCCAGATGGGGATGGGCACGGGCCGGGGCATGATGGACTTCACCATCGACGGCCGCTCCTACGACCCCGACCGCGACGACCAGGTGGTCCGCCTGGGAGACGTCGAGGAGTGGACCGTGGTCAACGAGAGCCCCATGGACCACCCGTTCCACCTGCACGTCTGGCCCGTCCAGGTGATGGCCGCCGGAGGCGGCGACCCGCCGGCCGCCGGAGTGCGGCAGGACGTGGTGCTCATCCCCGCCCGCGGCTGGGTCCGGCTGCGCATCCCCTTCATCGGCTTGTCCGGCCGCACCGTCTACCACTGCCACATCCTCGACCACGAGGACCTCGGCATGATGGCCACCGTCGACGTCCGCTGAACTCCACTCCTCGCGATGCGCCGGACCGGCCGATCACACCGGGACCGGAGTCCCTGGCGTCCACGGTGCGGGCCGTGTGAGTGTTCCGGCATGAGGGGTTCTGCCGTGGCCTGGCTGGGGCATCCGGTGTCATTGGCGGCCGTGATCGTGCTGGCGGTCAACGACCAGGTGCTGAAGGAGGCCTTTCCCGGTCCGGTGACGGGGAAGATCAGCGATTTCGCGGGCCTGGTGTTCGCTCCCGCGCTGCTCGCACTCGGAATTTCGATGCTGGGCTGGTACGGGGACCGGGCGGCCCGGGGCGCCATCGTGGCGACCGGGGCCGGGTTCGTGCTGGTGAAGACGACCGCCGTCGGCGCACGGATCGCTGGCGAACTGTGGAGTCTGGCGGCGGGGCCGTCACTGATACGAGCCGACCCGACCGACCTCCTGGCGCTGCCCGCACTGGTGGTGAGCTGGAAGGTCCACCGGCGCGTGCGGGAACGGGACGTCTCCGCGCGGTGGATGCGGTTCGGGCGGACGGCGCTGCTCGTGCCCTTCGCGGTCGTCGCCACGGCGGCCACCTCGGCGCCCCTCGAGAGATCGGTCCTCACCGTCGAGATATCCGGCGAGCGAATCGTCGCCTGGACGAACTGGGAGATGGGCGTCTCGACCGCAGACGGCGGCGCCACCTGGCAGAAAATAGAGAATAACTGGGTGAAACGGGACGCCAAGGATCGGGCCTGTGTGCCGTCGGAGCCGCTGCACTGCTACCGCGTGGTGAAAGGACGGCTCGCCGTACAGGAGACCACCGACGGCCGCACCTGGCGCACGGCCTGGGAGATCTCACAGGGACGGACCGATTTCCTGCGACGCCAGGCCGGGGACAACGGCTACGACTCCGACATCTCCAGCAGGGCTCTGGTCGTGCAGCAGCAGCCGGGAGGGCATGTCGTCGTGGTGGCCAACGGAGGTGACGGCCTCACGATGCGCGACACGAGCGGCACCTGGCACCGGCTGGGCTTCCCGACCTGGACGGAGAGAGAAACCGGGATCGCCGAACCGGCCGCGCAATGGGAGGCCCCCGCACTGAAGGACGGGTCGGCCTACCGGTTCCGCGCCGGCTTCACCGTCCTGATCGTCCTGGCTCTCACCCTGCTCGCGGGTCTGGAACCCCGCGCACGCCTGCACTGGGGTTCCCTGCTGACCCTGGGCGGCGCGGTGGCCGGTCTGACGCTGCACTCGATGGACCTCCTGGCCGTCCTGATCGCCCCCCTGTCCGCACTCCTGACCCTCGCCGGTCTCACGCTGCTGTTCGTAGAAGTGTTCACCGCGGCGGACCCGCGACGCCCCCTCCGCGTCGTCCCCCTCGCCCTGATCAGCGCCCTCCTCTCTCCGGTCCCTCTGCTGTCCTGGACCGCCGGCGCACTCGACGACTTCAGGATCGCGGCCCTGGGCGCCGTGCTCATCGGCGCCGCCGGAGTCATCGCGACCCTCTTCGCCGGAAGGGCTCCGGCACGAAGAGCGTGACGCCTCGAAGACAAGTCCACGGCGAGCCCTGCCGGGGTTCCGCGCAGAGAGCAGAGAAGTTAGCATCACGGCCATGGCAGACAAGCAAGTGGTCACTTACTGCAGGATCTGTGAACCGCTCTGCGGGCTGGTCGCCACAGTGCGCGACGACCGGCTGGTCCAGCTGCGTCCCGATCCCGACAACCCGCTCTCCCGGGGCTTCGCCTGCCCCAAGGGCATCGCCATGGCCGAGGTGCAGAACGACCCCGAACGGGTGCTGCACCCGCTGCGCCGCACCCCCGACGGCGAATTCGAGCGGGTGAGCTGGGACGAGGCGCTGGACGGGATCGCCGCGCGGCTCAAGGACGTCCCCCGCGATTCCATCGGCTGGTACTTCGGCAACCCGGCGACCTTCTCCTACAGCCACCCGATCTGGCTCAACGGCTTCATGGGCGCGCTCGGCTCGCCGCACGTCTACTCCGCCGGAAGCCAGGACGTCAACAACAGGTTCGCCGCCAGCGCGCTGCTGTACGGCTCGCCCCTGCTCGTCCCGATCCCCGATCTGAAGCGCACCGACCTGCTGCTCATGCTCGGCGCCAACCCGCTGGTCTCGCACGGCAGCCTCATCTCCGCCCCGCGCATCAAGGAGGAGCTCGCGGCGATCCGCGACCGCGGCGGCAGGGTGGTCGTCGTCGACCCGCGCCGCACCGAGACCGCCAAGGCGCACGAGCACCTGCCCATCCGGCCCGACACCGACGCCTGGCTGCTGCTGTCCCTGCTCCAGGTCATCTTCGCCGAACGGTTGGAGGCGCCCTTCGAAGCTCGCGGGACCGAGGCACTGAAAACCGCCGTCGCCCCGTTCACCCCGGAGCACACCGAGACGCGCACCGGAATCCCCGCGGAGGACGTCCGGACGCTGGCACGGGACCTGGCCGCCGCCCGGCACGCCGCGGTCTACGGCCGCATCGGCTCCTGCCTCGGCCGGTTCGGAACCCTGACGGCCCTGCTCATCGACGCCCTCAACCTGGTGACCGGCAACCTCGACCGGGAGGGCGGGGTCCTGTTCGGCCGCGCCCCGCTGCCGGTGGACCACCTGGCCAGGATCGGCGGCCTAGCCTCCTACGGCAGGAGCCGTTCGCGGATCGGCGGCTACCCCGACGTCCTGGGCACCTTCCCCGCCGGGGTCATGGCCCGCGAGATCACCACCCCCGGCCCCGGACGGCTCCGGGCATTGTTCGTCTCGGCCGGAAACCCCGCCAACTCGCTGCCCGGCGGGCTGCCCGCCGACCGGCTCGACCTGCTCGTCTGCATCGACCTCTATCTCAGCGACACCGCCAGGCAGGCCGACTACGTCCTGCCCGCCACCACCTTCCTGGAACGCGAGGACTTCCCGCTGGCGTTCGGCCAGCTCGACCTCACCCCGCACGCCATCTGGACCGAGGCCGTGGTCCCGCCCCGGGGCGAGGCCAGGCAGGAATGGCAGATCATCGAAGACCTCGCCCGCCGGATGGGCCTGGGCGTCGGCGCCATCGCGCCGCAGCGGCTGGCCCACCGGCTGGGCGTGCGGCCCGGCCCCCGGATGATGCTCGACGCACTGCTGCGGATCGGCCCCTACCGGCTGAGCCTGCGCAAACTGCGCAGGCACCCTCACGGCCTGGTCCTGGCCGACCACCAGAAGGCCGGGACGCTCCGCAAACGCATGCTCCACAAGGACGGACGCGTCCACGTCGCGCCACCGGAGATCCTCGCCGAGATCCGGCGGCTGACCGAGGCGGACGAGCCCGCCGACTACCCGCTGCGCCTCATCGGCCTGCGCGAACTGCGCTCGCACAACTCCTGGATGCACAACGTGCCGGGCCTGATGCGCGGCAAACGCACCCACCTGGCGCGGATCAACGACCAGGACGCCGCGGAGCGCGGTATCGCCGACGGCGACCTGTGCCGCATCACCTCCGCCCGCGGCTCGCTGGAACTGCCGGCCAAGGTCACCGACGAACTCGCGCCCGGCACCGTCGCGGTCCCGCACGGTTGGGGCCATCAGGGAGGCTGGAGCCGCGCCAACGCGGCGGGCGGCGCCAACGTCAACGACCTGGCCGACCCCGAGGACCTCGAACCCCTGGCCGGGATGGCCCGGCTGAACGGCATTCCCGTCCGGCTGGAAGCCGTATCCCGTTAGCCGGATAAAGGCGAGAACGGGGTGAACGGCCCGGCGGAGCCTAGACTCAGGCCATGCCGATCGACCTGAGCCTGCTCGACGATGTGCGGTGGCGGGGGCGGCCGGTGGTCGGCGAGAGGGCTCAGGCGCTGCTCGCCGCGCTCGCGCTCGCCGGCCGGGCCGTGAACGCGGAGCGGCTCGTCGCGGAGGTGTGGGGGGACGACGAGCCGGCCCGTCCGGCGAAGGCGCTGCAGGTCCTGGTGTCCCGGACCAGGGCGGTCGTGGGGCCGGAGACGCTGGCCACCGAAGGGGGCGGCTACCGGCTCGAGGTTCCGCCCGACCGGGTCGACGCCGGCCGGCTGCACGCTCTGGCTGGCCGGGCGCGGACGCTGCTCGTCGAGGATCCGGCCGCGGCGGTCGTGGCAGCGGAGGAAGTGCTCGCACTGGGCGCCGGGACACTGCCTCCCGAAGGCGGCGGCCCGCTGGCCGAGGTGCGGCGGCGTGCGGAACGCGACCTGGCGTCCGCACGGGTCGTGCTCGCCCGGGCCCGGAGCCGCAGCGGCGACCACGGCCCCGCCCTGCCCGAGCTCGAAGAGGCCGCGCGCGTTCACCCGGAGGACGAGGGCCTGCTCGCCGACCTCCTGCGCAGCGAGGCGGCGGTGCGCGGGACGGGTGCGGCGCTGGACCGCTTCGAACGCCACCGGTCGGACCTGCGCGACCGGATCGGCGCCGACGTCGGCCCGGAGCTGCGGCGGGTCCACCGGGAGCTGCTGGCGCTCGACAATCCTGTGCGCGCCGGCGTGCGGTTCGACGCGACCCCGCTGCTCGGCCGTGACGACGACCTCCGGCGGGTGCGGGCGCTGCTCGCCACGTCCCGGGTGGTCTCGATCCTCGGCCCGGGCGGGCTCGGCAAGACCCGGCTCGCCCATACCGTCGCCCGCGAGGCCGCGCAGCCGGTGGTGTACTTCGTCGAGCTGGTCGGCGTGACCGCGCCCGAGGATCTGATCGGCGAGGTCGGGTCGGCGCTCGGCGTCCGCGACTCGGTGACCGGGCGCCGCACGCTCACCCCTCGGCAGAGCGCCGACGTCCGAGCACGGATCGCCCAGCAGCTCGGAGTGGCCCCGGCGCTGCTGGTGCTCGACAACTGCGAGCATCTGGTGGAGGCGGTCGCCGACCTGGTCGCCTACCTGGCCGCGACCACGCGGGAGCTGCGCGTCCTCACCACGACCCGCTCACCGCTGGCGATCGCCGCCGAACGCGTCTACCCGCTGCCGCAGCTGGGGACCGGCGACGCGGTCGAGCTGTTCCGTGACCGCGCGACCGCGGCCCGGCCCGGCGTGCGCCTCGACGAGGAGGACGTGCATGCCGTCGTGTCCCGCCTGGACGGCCTGCCGCTCGCGATCGAGCTGGCCGCCGCGAAGGTGAGGGTGATGTCACCGGCCGAGATAGCCCGCCGGCTGGAGGACAGGTTCGCGCTGCTGCGCGGCGGCGACCGGAGCGCCCCCTCCCGGCACCGGACACTACTGGCGGTGATCGACTGGTCCTGGAACCTCCTCGGGGAGCGAGAGCGCCGGGCCCTGCGCCGGCTCTCGGCCTTCCCGGACGGCTTCGCCCTCGACGCGGCGGAGGCGGTGCTCGGCGGTGAGGCCCTCGGCGAGGTGGAGGAGCTCGTGGAGCAGTCCTTGCTCACCGTCGTGGAGACGGCCGATGGCGTCCGGTACCGCATGCTCGAGACGGTGCGCGAGTTCGGCCGGATGCAACTGGACTCGGCTGGCGAGGCCGCCGAGGCGCGGACCGCAGTGCGCGATTGGGCCGTCGGTCACGCAGACCGGCACGGTGCTCGGCTGTACTCGCCGGAGCAGGTCGACGCGATGGCCCGGCTGCGTTCTGAGGAGACGAATCTCGCCGACGTCCTGCGTGAGGCCCTCGCCGACTCTGATCCGGAGGCGGTGGTGGTGCTGTACTCCGCTTTGGGCGGTTACTGGTCGATCTGCGGAGACCATCCGCGCAGCGTCGTCGTCGCCCCGGCCGTCGCCGCCGTCCTGACCGGATGGACGCCTCCGCCCCGGCTCCTCGACCGGACCCGGGTGGCACTGGGCATCGCGCTGCTCAACGCCACCGCCGTCGCCTCCGACGAGGTCGGGACGCTGGCGCGGCTGCTGGCCGCGCTGGGCGCCGATTCGGAGACCCCGGCCGTCCGGGCGCTGACGACCGCGCTGCTCACGATGATGTCGGACCCGGAGAAGGGCGTCGAGGAGATCCTCGGCGACCCCGACCCCATGATCCGCGGGTTCGTACTGCACTGGCTGAGTCATGACCGGGAGAACGCCGGCGACCCGGTCGGCGCGATCGAAGCGGCCCGGGCCGCCCTCGAGCTCGTCGGGGAGGGCAACGGACCCTGGCACCGGGCGGTGCTGCACACCCAGCTGGCCGGCCTGCACTCGCACACCGGAGACTCCGCACAGGCCTCCCGGCACGCCGCCGAGGCGCTCCCGGTGCTCGAACGCCTCGGAGCGGTGGACGACGCCATCCAGATCCGCGCCGTCCTCGCCTCGGCGGCGCTCGCCGAGGGCCGTCGCGACGAGGCCGCGCGGATGATCGACGAGTTGGAGGCGCTCGCCTCTCGGAGCAGCCACGCCGAGATCCTGTCGGTCACCGCCGGCAGAGCTCAGCTGGCCCTCGTCGACGGTGACATCGCCGAGGGACTGCGGCGGCACCGCGAGGCGGTCGCGGCGCTCCGGAACCTGCGTGTCCCGGGCATGCCGGACGGCCTCACACCTTGGTCCATCGCGGGCGAGGCCGCCGCGCTCTCCGCGTTCGCGCAGTATGGAGAAGGCGACGACGGCGCGGACTTCTTCGAGTCGCTGCGGGACAAGACCTCGATCGTGTTCGGCCCGGACCATCCCTTCAAGGACTATCCGGTGGCGGGTATGGTGCTCGCCGCGCTGGGCGTCTGGGGCCTGCTGAGGGAGGCGCTGCCCGCCCAGGAGGCGGTCCGGCTGCTCGTGCTGGCCGACAGGTTCGCCTACAGCCGGTTCGTCCCGACGATGCGGTGGTCGGTGCTGTCAGCGCACGCCGAACGCCTCGCCCCCGGTGTCCTGGCCCGGATCGAGGCCGAGTACGGCGAACGGCGCGGCCCCGACCTGCTGGCCGAGGCCCGCGCCGTCCTGGAGCGGGTGCTGTGAACCGCCTCAGATCTTGCGGGAGTACGAGCGGACCGCCAGCGGGGCGAACACCGCGACGACGACCGCGCAGCCGATGACCGCCCAGCCGACCTCGGCCGTCACGGCCCCGTCGTTGAGCAGGTCGCGCACCGCCGAGACGACGTGCGACACCGGGTTGACCTTCACGAACGCCTCCAGCCAGCCGGGCAGCGTCTCCGCGGGGACGAAGGCGTTGGACAGGAAGGTGAGCGGAAACATGATCATCATCGAGATGCCCTGGACGCTCTGCGCCGAACGCGCCATCGTGCCCAGCCAGGTGAAGATCCACGCCAGCGACCAGCCCGCGATCACGGTGAGCGCGACGCCGCCGACGCAGCCGAGCACGCCGCCGCCGGGCCGGTAACCGATGAGCAGGCCGGTGAGGAGCGTCAGCACCGACGCGATGCCGTAACGGGTCAGGTCGGCGATCATCGGTCCGGCCAAGGGGGCGATTCTCGCGATCGGCAGTGATTTGAAGCGGTCGAAGACGCCCTTGTCCATGTCCTCGCGCAGCTGCACGCCCGTCGCCATGCAGACGGTCAGGGCCGTCTGGGCGAGGATGCCGGGGATCAGCACAGGCAGGTAGTTCGACACGCTGCCGGAGACCGCGCCGCCGAAGATGAACGCGAACATCGCCGTGAACAGCAGGGGCTGGATCAGGACGTCGAAGAACTGCTCGGGCTTGCGGCGCATCTTCTTCAGGGCCCGCCACGCCATCGCCAGGACCTGGACCCGGGTCTCCTTGAGCGAGCTGCGGGGTGTCGTGCGGGCGACCACGGCGGCCGGGTCGACGCGCCGGGGGCCGAGAACGGTCGGGGTCACGGTGCTCATGGTGCTCATCGGGCCGCCTCCATCTGTGTCTCGTCGTCGGCGCCGTGGCCGGTCAGCGCCAGGAAGACCTCGTCCAGCGTCGGTTTGGCGACGCTCACCGAGGAGATGCCGAGACCCGCGTCGCGCAGGCCGATCAGGACGTCCGCGGCCCGGTCGGGGTCGGGGAGGGGTACGTTCATGCGCCCTGATTCCGGGGTCAGGACCGGCTCCTCACCGAGGAGCCGGCGGACGACGTTCGCGGCCAGCGCGGCGTCGGAGCCGTCCGCGAGCTTCAATTGCAGGGTTGAGTCGCCGACCTGGGTCTTCAGGGCGTCGGGGGTGTCCTCGGCGACCTTCCGCCCCTGGTCGATGACGGCCACCCGGTCGGCCAGCTGGTCTGCTTCGTCCAGGTACTGGGTGGTGAGGAGGATCGTCGAGCCGTCGGTGACCAGTTCGCGGATCGTGTCCCACATCTGGCCCCGGGTCCTCGGGTCGAGCCCGGTGGTCGGCTCGTCCAGGAAGATCAGTGGCGGACGGGTGATCAGGCTCGACGCCAGATCCAGCCGCCGGCGCATCCCTCCGCTGAACTGCGACAGGGGCCGGTCGGCCGCCTCCTGAAGGCCGAAACGTTCGAGCAGGTCGTCGGCGATGGCCTTCGCCCGTCTGCCGCTCAGGCCCTGGAGGCGGGCGAACAGCCACAGGTTCTCCCGTGCGGTCAGATCCTCGTCCACCGAGGCGTACTGCCCGGTGACACCCACCAACTGCCGGATCCGGTGGGGTTCCCGCCGAACGTCGACCCCGAAGATCTCCGCGTGCCCGCCGTCGATCGGCAGCAAGGTGGCGAGCATGCGGAGCGTCGTGGTCTTGCCTGCCCCATTAGGCCCCAGAACCCCGAAGATCTCGCCCTGCCGCACCTGGAGGTCGATCCCGTCCACGGCCCGGAAGCTCCCGAAGTCCTTGACCAGCCCGTCCGCCCGGACGGCACTGAGATCCGCCATGACGCGCCCCCTCTCCTCGCCGGGCACCTCCCGGCATCTGAAAAGAGCTTCCGCGTCCCCGGCTTCACCACGGCTTCAAGCCGGTTTCACCCCGGCCCGTCGGCGCCACGCCCACTCGGCGTGCCCGCCGTGGTCAGAGCCAGCCGTCCGAAGACCGGTCCGCAGGCCACACTGCCAGTTGCCACTGCGACCACCAGACCAGATCCGTGGGCTGCGGCTTTGACGGGCTGGGCGGAAAATCTCGGGCCTGCACCTCGTCAAGAAAGCGTTGGAACTTCACACACTGGCCGCTGCGCTTCAGGTGGATGAGGTCGGGATCCTTTTCCAGCCATTCAGAGGGGTAAGGCAGATTGCAGAGGGGATCGTATACGGCGTGTTCCAGAAGGTGAATGACGGTTTCGGCCTGCTTTTCGCTGATGATTCCGCCCTTCTCTGGTATCGCGAACAGGCAGGCCGTATTGTAGACCAGTTGCCACTTCGGTCCCGAAGCCGGGTACGATTCGGTGAAATCATGGTTTCTGCCGATCATCGGCAGCCGGGAGGCCAGGCGTGCGAACTCCTGGAAGAACCGTCCGTCCAGCCAGGGACCGCCCGGTCTCTTGAGCAGATCCCCGGGAATGACGATTCCGGTTTTCTTGACGAACTTCGCTGCCTTCCTCCTCCTCTTCCGCACCTCCCTGACCAGTACTTCTCCGTCGTCGGAGAGCTGGAACCTGCGCATTTCCGCTAGGTAACGTCCGACTTTCGCCATGTACCGCATGTCCCTGCGGGACCTGCGGTCGGTCAAGTAGGAGAGATTCCACATCCTCCTCTTTCGGAAGAAGACGGACTGGGAGAGGAGTGCGGGCAGGCTCAGATGCCCATAGAATTCCTTGAATTCATTAACCGATATATCGAGCAGGGCTTTGCGAATTTTCTCCGGGTTCCCTTCGCCGCCTTCTCTGGTCATCTCCTTGAAGACTTCCAGACTCCTGACGGGGGCACTTACTTCGGATCTCTCTATGAGCCTGGTGATCTCCTTGCGCAGCTGACTTCTTTTCATTTTTCGGGGCTCCCCCACTGGGGAGAAAATTTCGTCCTCCGCGTCTTTCCACTGGCGTCCGAACGTATCTTCTGCGGCGAGCATGGACAGGGATGAGGCCAACCGAAAACGCGCTCTCTTGAAGTCCGGATGGAACACCCTGTTGATGAGATTGAGGCGGATCGACTCAAGATGTTCTCCGTCCATGTCATGGAGGAGGGCCAGTTCATGACGTACCAGACCCGCACTGGGGCTGCTCATGACGGGAGTGGAGAGGATCTCCTTGCGTCGCTCCCGCTGTTTTATCTGCTCTTCCCTCCCGCCTTTGTCAGAACATACTCTCTTGGATTCAAGATAAGCGTTCAGATCCTCACCATCGATGGATCCGCTCATCCATCCCGGCATCGCCCTGTCCTGTAGGAAGACATACCGGCCGATGAAGGCAGCGGCTTTCCGGGCTACGTCCTCCGGTTTTTCTGCGGCCATGGTCTTGACCACCACGCTCTGTTCCGTCTTTTTGTCACAGAGATCGATGGTGAACAAACGGCCCGAGCCGGATCCCGTATTTTCCACCCGGAGCCGCACGCCAAATGATCGGGGCTTCGGCTCGATCGACTTGATGAGCCTCATGAACGCGCCGAAAACCCTGCCCCGATCAGACTGGAAAGACTCCGCTACAGAAGCGATGTTCTCCACCGTAGAACTACCGGGAATGAGCGGGGGCTTCTTGAGCTCGACCGCCGCGAGCATGAATTTCAGTTCATCCTTGACCTCTTTGCTCCCCTCGCCCGAAACTTCAATTTTCTGCACATCGACGGTCGGAGAAGAACGACGTGCAGAAACGGTGTCCAAATAGATCATGAAGGCCACCACCAGTGCGATGGCCGTGACCTCCCCCGCCAGGTCGGTTTTAGGGGTCGGCGACACCCCGAAAGCTGCGAAAAAAGGAGAAAAGAAGTCTCTCACGAGATGCGAGACCCCTTTGAAGAAAGCGGTGGCAAAACGCTCCGGTCCGGGAACACTATGGGCTCCGTAGATCGTGATGCCCACCAATGCCAGGACAATGAGGGAGGCCTCGACGCCACGCAAGGTCTTCTGGGTAAAATTGCGTGCCACCCACAACAAAAAAAGTGCAAGAGTAATAATGAATACATACTGAAGTATTATGTGAGTCATCATCTCGGCCTCGGTTGGGTGTGGCCTGAGGATCTATAATGGGCTCGTCGCTGCTATTTTATTCAGGAAGTCGCCATCCTCAAATATGTAAACAGGAAGGTCTTGGATACGTTGAGGCCGTAGTGGGACGCCTCGGTTGAGTGATGGCCGCCCTGTCGGCTCCCGTGGCTCTGCAGACCTTTGAGCGCCTCCATCCGTCTGCGCGCCCATACGTGCGAGGCGGGGGTTGCGTCCACGGAGGTGGTGTATGGGTTTCCCCGGGGCAAGAGTGTCGTCGTGACGTGAGACGGCCACCGCGTGATTCTTCGAATCGACCAAGATCTCGAAGAAAGGGAACGCGATGGCCGTGCATGACAGTGTGGACCCCGGGACGTGGCTGGCTGAGCAGATCGGGGCGTGTGAGCGGTCCGGACGGACCTGGCGGGGAAGCACGCGCTGGGGCTGGAGCTGGGTGACCCGGGGTTCGGCGCGAGTGTGCTTTGCGAGTTCCGGTCCCGGGTGATCGCGCGTGGCCTGGAGGAGCGGGTCCTGGACCTGCTGCTGGATGCGCTGAAGGACAAAGGGCTGGTGAAGGCGGGCGGCAAGCAGCGCACCGATGCCACGCATGTGGTCTCGGCGGTGCGGGACCTGAACCGGGTGGAGCTGGCCGGTGAATGCGTGCGTGCCGCGCTGGAAGCACTCGCGTCCGCGGCGCCCGGCTGGGTGGAGCAGGTGCTGGAGGTGCCGGGCTGGGCCGAGCGGTATCGCGCTCGTATCGACTCGTGGCGGCTGCCGGCCTCCAAGGCCAAGCAGGAGCAGCTCGCGCGTGCTTACGGCGCTGACGGGTATGCGCTATGCGCGGCGGTCTACGCGCCGTTCTCCCCCGCCTGGCTGCGGGAGCCGCCCGCGGTGCAGGCGTTGCGGGTGATGTTGATCCAGAACTTCGTCCGGGCCGTCGATGCCCGCGGGCGCCAGGTGGTGCAGCGGAGGCGGCCACTGAGCGAGGGCGGAGCGGGGCTGCCGCCCGGCAGGCACCGGCTGGCCTCTCCCTACGACCCCGACACCCGCTGGTCGGTCAAGGCCGACGTGTTCTGGAACGGCTACAAGGTCCACGTCAGCGAAACCTGCGGCCCGAGCGGGGGCACGGCAGGGCGAGCGCGCCGCCGAATCTGATCACGAACGTGGCGACCACGGATGCGACCGCCGTGGACAGGGCCATGACGACCTTCATCCATTCCTCGCCCCAGGCCCGCGCAGCCACCGGCTACGACCGGGCCGCGTTCACCATCGGCTGGACCGCCCGGCAGGCCATCTGCCCTCAAGGACAGACCAGC
Organism: Actinocorallia sp. B10E7; assembly: GCF_039871655.1. Taxonomy (NCBI): domain Bacteria; kingdom Bacillati; phylum Actinomycetota; class Actinomycetes; order Streptosporangiales; family Thermomonosporaceae; genus Actinocorallia; species Actinocorallia sp. B10E7. The sequence continues at coordinate 92,606 of NZ_JBDPLZ010000001.1, read as the reverse complement.
AGCTCCTGGACCCGCACCCAGGCCCAGCAACAAGCCCTCGACGCCGCCCGCACCCTCGCCGCCTGAACCGAGTTAGCCAGCAGGGTCAAGGCCGCAACAAACCCGAGCCCCAGAAGCAGGCGAACCGCTCGCACGCCCAGCTCCGCGGCCCCGGAGAGCGCGCGAACGCCCAGCTCAAGCAGTGGAAGATCCTGGCCAAGCCACGCTGCTGCCCCCATCGCGCCGGTCATCTCGCCAAAGCCATCAGCGTCCTGCAGAACCGCGAAGCCGTCGCGTGGTGAAAACGTTCAGTCTCTTTTGTGGTGCCAGTCCCACCGGTCACCGGCCGCATCTGCTTTCAAGGCCTCTGAAACAGAGCCTCCACGAGCCGGGGTGGTGGGGGTCAGGAGTTGGTGAAGGTCTTGGCGGGGTTGGAGCCGTAGGTCCAGGCGAGGTCGGTGCCGGGGACGCTGATGAGGCTGCCGGGGGAGATTCCGGGGGCCGGTTCGGGTTCTGTGACCCAGTCGGCGCCGGTGAAGCGGAGGGTCCCTGCGGCCTTCGGGGACATCGCGATGTAGCCGCTGGCGAACAGGGCGCCCTGGCCGTCAACGTGCAGGCGATTCAGCTGGGTGGGGAAGGACGGGGAATGTTCGGTGAAGGCGTTGTCGGTCCAACGGTAGATGCGTGAGGCGGCCTCTTGGGGGCGCTCCTGGAGGGCCCACACTTCGCCGGGGCCGGTGACGGCGATGCCGTCGCCGGAGTAGACGTCCCACTCGCCGGTCATGGGGAGGTCGGCGACCTTGGTCCAGGAGGTGCCGTCCCAGCGCACCAGGAAGTATTCGCGGCTCTGGCCCGTGCCGACGCCCAGGCCCCAGGCCTCGTTCGCGCTGATGGCGTGGATATCGCCGGAGATGCCCCTGATGCCGGTGGGCATCGGCGTGACCGTCCAGCCCGAGCCGTTCCAGCGGTACTGGGAGGACTTCTTGAGCCAGACACCCGCGGGGTTGACCGACAGGGACACCGTGCGCTCGGACGGCAGCGGCACCTTCTGGAAGGCGGTGCCGTCGAAGCGGGCGAGGTACTCGGGGTAACTGAGCTGGACGTGGCTGTGCACCCACACCTCGCCGCCCGACGCGCCGACGTCGTCGATCGGCCCGACATTCGAGGGAAGGTCGCGCAGCGGGTATTCCAGCCACTGCCCGCCGTCCCACCGCCGGACCACGGGATTGCCCGGACTGGAGAGCACACAGCTGTAGGGCGTCCAGCCGGGGATGCAGAACTTGCCCTGCCCGCCGCCGATCCAGACGCTGTCAGGAGCTGCTGCGGCGAGCTCGTTGATGAAATTCGAGGGCCACAGCGGGGGCAGCGGAACCTCGTGCCACTCGCCGGCCGCCTGCGCGGGTGTCGCGGGAAGGAGCAGCGCCACCGAACCGGCTCCGGCCAGAAGAACCTTCACGAAGAGCTTTCTCATACGCGAACGATGCACCAGAAACCATTGATCGTCCATTGACAGTATTTGCAAAATGTATAATTCGCACCCACCAATAAAGTGTCGTCCGGATTTTTGCCGAAGATTACAAGACGGCCCGAACTCAGCAGTTCATGGCACTGGCCGGGATGAGCGGGAGACCGTCGGGCACACGGTTTCGGAGAGTGGCGCCGTGCGGCTGGTTCCGCTCGTACCAGAGCTTCGGGAAGAGGGACGGGGTGCTGGAGTTGATGACGGCGTGAATGCGCTCTGTCATTGAGGCGACTGCCACGCACTTTACCCAAAGTGATGAATGGTCACTCGTAGCGATATTGCTGGAGTGGCTTTGCCGGCGAGAACGGGACCTGGCACAGAGGCCGTGAAGGCGTGACGGAGTGTGAGTTCAGTAGGGCGAGCAGGATCTTCTTGTGGAGCAGGGCAAGTTCGCGAGAAGGACGCCATACGGGCTGTTTATGGCGGTCACCATGCCTTACCTTCCCTCGTATGGATCTTGAAGCTCTGCCGCTGCGGGAAGTCCGGCACGGAAAATTCGGTGTCAACGAGGTCGATGGCCGGGGCGGGTGCCTGGGCTACGTCTTCGGTGGCGAGCCGCGGTTCGGTGATCTGGCGCGGGTGCTGCGCGACGGTGTGATCGTCGCAGACGATCTGCGCGTTGGCTACATCGTGCCGGAAGGTCCGGGCGGCAAGGCCCTGTCGCGGGCGAGCAAGAAAGAGTCCTTCCACTTCGGACTCGGCTTCCCGGGACTGCGGCCAGGGGACGTCGTCGAGTGCTACGAGCGCGACCTGCGCGAGTTCCGGCCGGGTGCGCCCGCGACGACGCCGATCACACACGACTACCGCACCGAGGTGGAGCTGGGACGGGCCTGGGTGGAACGCCCGTACCTCTTCGAGCGGATCGACGGGCGCGGCGGCGTCGTGCAGCCGGCGGGCGGCGTGCTTTCGGCGGGCGACCGCGTGCGGGTGGTACGCGGTGGGCAGATCGTCGCGGACGTACTGCGGATCGTCCTCCTTCATGGCGCGTCGGGCGCCGAAGTCCCCTCGATCCAGGGGCCTGGCCTGCTCTACGTCGCGTTCGACGGGCTGGAGGCGGGCGATCTGATCGTCGCCTACCGGGTGCCCGAACCGCGATACCGGGAGCAGCGGCTCGGTGAGCTCGGCATCGATCAGGTGCGCCTTGCCGGTCACGGCGCTGTCGCGGTGTCGGGGCCTCTCTTCACCGGACCGGTGCGCGCCGACACCCGCGCCCGTCTCGTCTCCGGCGACGAGGTCGTCGCCGACGGGCTCCCCGTCCTGGCCCTGCTGCGCGACGGCCGTCAGGTCTCCGAGATCGATGACGAGGATTCCCCCTTCGAGATCGTCGTCGACCGGCCGTCGTTGCCCGAGGGCATCGTCCTGGAGACCTACAGCCACGTCCCATCCTGATCCGGAGCGCTCCGGCTGGGCGGCTATGAAGATGAGAACCGGATCTGGCACAAAGCCCGGCCGCCGGTGGCCAAAGTCCGGCCATCCGGACTGAACCCCACCGAAAACACACTGTTGGTGTGTCCGGCGACGGAATGTCACTACTTCACGGACTTTGTGCCAGATCCCGAGACCGGGAGCCATGAGGCGAGGCGGGTGTTCTGCGGTGCGAAGCACCTCAGGGACCACTACTCCCACTCAGCCCTCGCGAGTAGCCGCCCAGCGGCGCCACCCGGCCGTATGGTTCCCGTCCTGCTCTGGCGTAGGTATCCGCGATGTCGACCAAGCGCGGATTCCCCTTAGCCTGCGCGGCCGTGTACAGCACACCGATGGTGGTCGCCGTGGCCTGCGCGGCCCGGTTGCGCGCGGCATCGGCGCACGTCGGGGAGTTGGTGCTGCATGCCCTGGACGGCGCACGGCCGGTACGCGACCAGAGCGCCCTGGCGCAGAGCATCGGCGCCGACAAGACGCGGATCATCGGCGTGCTGGACGATCTGCAGGAGCGGGGCCTGATCAGCCGCCGCCCCGATCCGGCCGACCGGAGGGCGCATCTGCTGTCGATCACACCGCACGGGCTGCGGCTGCGCGAGGCGGTCCGGGCCGGGGTCCGTGAGCGGGAGGAGCGGTTGCTGACGCGCGTTCCCCCTGAGGACCGGCGGGCGTTCCCGCGGGTGCTGCGCACTCTGCACGCACTGCCGAAAGACGAGATCACCGGCGAAGCCCGACCGACCGGGACTCCGCCGGTCGTGCGGCCATGGCCAGGTGGACGGTGCGAGGACCGCTCTCTACGATCGGCGTGTGCGGCTGAACCTTCTCGGGCCTGTGGAACTGCTCGTGGCCGGGCGGCCCACATCGGTGGGACCGCCCAAGCAGCGCGCGCTGCTCGCCCTGCTGGCCGTCAACGCCGACCGGGTGGTGCCGGCCGACGTGCTCGCCGACCGGCTGTGGGCCGGCGCCCCGCCGGCCTCCGCGTGGAACAGCCTGCACGCCTATGTGTCCAGGCTCCGCAGATGCCTGGAGCCTGACCGAAAGACCGGTGCGGCCGCCTCAGTGCTCATCAGTGCCGCGGGCGGCTATGGGCTCATGACCGACCGGCTCGACTTCGACGTCCGCGAGTTCGGCGCACTGGTCTCCTCCGGGCTGGCCCACCTCGACGGCGGCCGCCACCAGGAGGCGGTCGAGAGTCTGGCCCCGGCGCTCGCGCTCTGGCGCGGCGACCCCTACACCGACGTCCGTTCCGAGGAATGGGCGCAGCCCGAGATCGGTCGGCTCGGGCAGCTTCGCCTCGACGCGGTCGAGGCCTTGGCGGGCGCGCTGCTCGAACTCGGCCGTCACCCCGACGTGGTGGCGCTGCTCGACCCGTTCGTCCGTGACCACCCCTTGCGGGAACGGGCCTGGGAACTGCTGGTCTTGGCGCACTACCGGTCGGGGCGGCAGGCCGCCGCCCTGCAGTGTCTGCGCACGGTACGCGAGCTCCTGGCCACCGAGTTGGGCATCGACCCCGGGCCGCGGCTGTCCGGCCTCGAGACCGCGGTGCTCCGCCAGGACGCCGGTCTGCTGCCCGCCGCCTCCGTTCCCGAACCGCCGCCGTACGACCCGTTCGCCGGGTCCGTACGGCAGGAGACCGGGCGAACGGCGAAAGGACCGTTCGTCGGCAGGGAGGAGGCCCTGCGCGTGCTAGCCGACGCCGCGGCGTCGGCGAACGGACGGATCGTCCTGGTCGACGGCGAGGCCGGCGTCGGCAAGACCAGCCTGCTCAGACGGTTCTGCTCGGCCGCGAAGATCGCGGTGGCATGGGGCGTGAGCCCCGATCACGAGACCGCCCCGCCCCTGTGGCCATGGGAGCAGGTGCTCCGAGATCTCGTCACCGCCGCGTCTCTCCCCGTCGCGGGCGAGATCGCCGCCTTCTTGTCCGGTGGGCTCGGGGCGGTGCCCTCCTACGACGCGCAGGGCGCCAGGCTCCGGTTCTTCGAGGCGGTCCGGGCCTTTCTCGCCGAGGCCGGGCCGGTGATCGTGGTGCTCGACGACCTGCACTCCGCCGACGACGCGACCCTGCGATTGTTCGTCCATGTGGCGTCCGCTCTCCCGCCCGGCATGCTGCTGCTCGGCAGCTTCCGCAGGCACGAGGCGTCCGCGCTGACCGGGACCCTGTCGTCGCTGTCGCGGCTGGGAGCGCGGCGGTTGAGCCTCGAAGGGCTCGGCACCGACGAGACCCGCCGGCTGATCCTGGCGGTCACCGGCCGCGATCCGGGCGGCGAGCGGGCCGAAGAACTCCGGGCGCGGACGGCGGGCAATCCGTTCTTCCTCACCGAGGTCGCCCGGTCGGGGGAGGAGGCGCCGCAGAACGTCCTCGACGTCGTGCTGCACCGCGTCGCGGGGCTCGGCGAGCCGACGGGCGGTCTGCTCGAGGTGGCGGCCATCATGGGCGGCGCGTTCGAGGCGGGGATCGTCGCCGAGGTCACCGGCCGTGACGTCGGTGACCTGTTGCCTTCACTCGACGCGGCCGCCGCGGCCGGGCTGATCCGGGAGTCCGCGTCCGGCCTCGGCCGCTACGAGTTCGCGCACGCGCTGGTCACCGACGCTCTGCTGTCGCGGCGGTCACGGCTGTGGCGGGCCCGGACCCACGGAATGGTCGCCCGCGCACTGACCCGCGCGGACGGAGAGCGCGAGGAGCGATACGGCGTCATCGCCGGGCACTGGCTGGCGGCGGCCGAACTGGGCGCCGAGCCGGCCCGGATGGCGATGGACTACGCCGCCCGGACGGCGCGGGCCGCTTTGCGCCGGCACGCCCTCGATGACGCCGTCGTGTCATGGCAGGAGGCCTTGGCGGCGTCCGTCCTGGCCGGGGCGGACCCGGCCGAGCGGTTCGAACTCGCCGTCGGTCTCGCCGAGAGCAGGTACGCCGCCGGACGGCTCGACGACGGATACGAGGCGGTCGAGCAGGCCCTGGAACTTGCGGGCGACGACCCCGATCGGGCGGTCAGGGCCGCCGACATCGCGATGGCGCACGGGATCTGGCTGCCGTTCCGCCATGGCCGGGATCCGGTCAGGCTGCGCGAGGCGATGACCGCGGCGGTGCGGTCGGTCCCGGAGGGCTCGCCGGCCTGGACGCTGGCTCTGGCGTGCCGATCGGTCGCCCTGGCCCAGACAGGGGGCGCGGCCCGGCTCGACGCGGCGACGGCGGAGGCGGTCGCGGCCGCCGAACGGCTCGCCCTGGTCTCGGGAGACGGCGCGCGAACCGGCCCGGACGTCGACGATGGAAGCGAGCACCGAAGCACGAGCGCCATCGGCCGCCCCGACGGCGAACTGCTGTCGCGGGTCCTGCATCTGAGGCTGATCGCGCTGACCGGGCAGGACTTCGCGGAGCAGCGCGCCGACACGGCACGGCGCCTCCTGGCGCATCCGGGTCTGTCACCGCAGCTCGGCGTGATCGCCCGGATCCATCTGGCCTCGCATCTGGTCGAGCACGGCCGGATGCCGCAGGCACGCGCGCTGCTCGACGAGACCGATGCGCTCCTGGACGAGCTGCACAATCCGACTCTGACGTGCCAGCTGGCGATCATGCATACCGGCCTGGATCTCTTTCAGCGCCGGCCCGAGCCGTTCCGGCACATGGAACGGGTGGAGCGGATGCTCTCGACGGGGGACCGGGGCTATTTCGAGGTCGCCATGAGCAGCCAGCTGCTGCACTCGCTTCTCGAGGAGGACCGGCTCGGCGACGAGCTCCCGCTGGTACGGGAGGCCTACGAGCGGACCGGGGCGACCGGGGTCGGCCACGCCCTGGCCTACGGGCTGGCGCGGCGAGGCGAGCACGACCGGGCCCGCACGCTGCTGCGCGGCCTCGGGCTGCCGCCGCGCGACTACACCTGGAGCTCGACGGCGATGTGCCGGCTGCACGTCGCCATCCTGCTGGCCGAGACCGAGATCATCCGGGAAGTCCACGATCTCTTCCTGCCCTTCGCCGGCCGGTTGCTGGTCAGCGGGGCCTGCACCAACGTGGCCGGAGCCTATGACGGCCACCTCGGTGAGGCGCTCTTGGCGCTCGGCGACCGTGCGGGCGCCCGGGCTCGGCTGGAGAGCGCTGTGAGCCTGCTCGACCGCAGCGGTGGAACGTACTGGGCGGCAAGGGCACGGCAAGCACTCGACAAGGCGACGTAAGGAGGCGCGCCGCAGGCTGTTCCCCACAAGGAAGGAACAGCCGATGATCACACAGGAACAACTCTCCGGCTTCATGCTCATGCACGCCGCTTTCCGCACCGAATTCGGCCGACTCGCCGAGGCCTGCCCGCGGCCACGGGACGCCGAACACATGGACCTGCTCGAGGAACAGCTCGCCCTGGTGCTGGAGATGCTGCACGCGCACCACCGCCACGAGGACGAGACCCTGTGGCGGCGGCTCACCGGGCGCGAGCCGGCGGCACACGAGGCCATGGCCGAACTGGAGGCCGAACATCTGGCGCTCGACCCGCTGATGCGGGCGGCCTCGGACCGGACGACCCCGCTGCCCGAGCGGGCGGTGGTTCTGGCCCGGCTGCACGAGGTCGTCAACGACCACCTCGACCACGAGGAACAGGCGGCCGTGCCGCTGATGCTCCGTCACCTGACTCCGGAGGACCTCGAGTCGGACAAACGCACGGCGATGAACGACTTCGGCCGCCGCCGGGTCCCGGTGATCTTCGGCTGGCTCGCCTCCTGCGCGAACGACGAGCAGGTCGCGGCCACGCTGGCGGACCTGCCACCCGTCGCGAGGCTGATGTTCCGGTTGTTCTGGTGGCCGGCCTACCGCAGGCGCTTCGCCGCCCTCTACGGTGCCGGAGTCCCGCTCGCCAACTCCGTGCTCGCGGGCTGAGCCGACATGACCGAACCGACCTCACTTGCCCCGGCCGCCCAGACCACCCCTGCCCCCGGCGTCACCGCGATCGAGGCGTTGCCGCCGGAAGTCCGCGAGGTGCTCGAACGATTCATCGTGTGCGAGTACACCTCGCTGACCCGGACCGGACGACCGATCACCTGGCCGATCACGCCGTTCGTCGGTGCTCATGGAACGCTTGATCTCACCACCGGCCTCGGTTATCCCGACAAGGCCGAGCGCGCCCGCCGCGACCCGCGGGTGGCGCTGCTCTACTCCGACCCCACCGGGAGCGGGCTGCACCGGCCGCCGGTCGTGCTCGTGCAGGGCCGGGCCGCCGTGCGCGACGCCGATCTGCAGGCCAACACCGACCGGTTCATCCGCGACTTGCCGACGAAGACCACCGGGTTCGCCGGCACACCGTGGTGGGTGGTGCGCCGATGGAACTGGTACTTCGCGCGCATCTACATCGAGGTGACGCCCGAGCGCGTCGTCTGGTGGCCGGAGGGCGATCTGTCACACCCGCCGCTGGCCTGGACCCGGCCGGACGGAGCCGACTTCCCCACGTCCGACCCCGCGCCATCCGGGCCGCCGGTTCCGGGCCGCGCGCCGGCGGCCGCCGCGCCGCCCGATCCACGGCCGTTCCTGGACCGCGCCGAACAGCTCGGCGAGCCGGTGGTGTCGGCGGTGGTGGACGGCCTCCCGGTGACGCTGCGCTGCCGCTCGGCGGTGCGGACGCCGGGCGGCTTTGAGCTGCGGCTTCCCGCAGGCGCCGGGCCGGTGACCGGCCCGGTCTGCCTGACCTTCCACCGGCACGGGCCGGCGATGGAATGGCAGGAGAACGTGGTGCTGGTCGGGACCGCAAGCGAGAGCGATGGTGACGGCGAGGGTCGGCTGCTGCGCGTCGAGGTCGAGCGGGCACTGAACGACTGGAGCCTCGCCGGCGGCGGTATCCGCCGCAGCCGCGCGTTCCTCGGACGGGCGAGGACCCTGCGAAAGAAGATGCGGGAGGAGGCGGCCCGCCGGGGGCAGCCGGTGCCGGTGGTCCGCCGTCCGAAGCCCCTCTGAGCGTGGGCCGGAGCCATGCCCTGCGGGCGGACCAGCCGTCGCCGAGCGGGGCGGGCTCCGGCCGCCCGTCGAACGGGACACCGCGCAGGCCGAGGACGATCCGCAGCGCCGCACCGCCGGCGAGCGCGATGTCGGCGATGTTGCCGACGACCGCGGCCGCCGCCGTCACGGCGAACACCCCGGTGGCCCCGGTCCCGATCGAGAAGGCCGCGCCGGGGTCGAACAACAGCCGGAGGCTGATCACATGGGGATCAGCGTGATGTCCCGATCTTCGGAGAGCGCGGAGACCGCCCAGAACTTGGAGGCCTGGTCGACGACGAGGATCACCGCGGCCAGCACGAGCATCCGTATGTAACTACCGTCGGCGGCCCCGACCATGCGCGGTGGACGGGCCTGGCGGCGCCGGTGACGGGCTGCTCCAAGCGATTCCTCCTGTCGGTGGCGCAGGGAAGGAGGCAGCCGCGAGAGCCTCGGGTGAAAGCGTGCCCGCATAGTTCGGTGTTCTCGTCCTCCTGCTCGCCATGTCCTTCAATTCATCGCAGGCAAGACGTGCGGCATCGGCTTGTGCGCCCTTGCCCTGGCGTGCGCGGTGTTCGGCCACCGCCTCGGCAAGGTCGGCCAGGCATGAGATCAGCTCGATCAGCGCGACCGTCATCTCGTAGGCCTTGCGGCTCTCGGGCCCCATTGCATGTGCGAGCAGCCGGCTTGCCGCCCTCAGCCCTCGCGAGTAGCCGCCCAACGGCGTCGCCCGCCCATACGGTTCCCGCCCCGCTCTGGCGTAGGTATCCGCGACGTCGGCCAAGCGCGTGCTGCCGGTCGCCTGCGCGGCTGTGTACAGCACGCCGGTGGTGGCCGCCGCGATGTCGGCGCGAACCTGGGGGCTGCTGCTCCACCGGAACTGTTGGGCCGCCCGGGTGACGGCCTGGGCGGACGCCCGGTAGAGAACATCCCTCTCCTTCGCACTCCGTCCGGCCCGCGGACGGGAGGAGAGATCGGCGGAGAGTGCCGGATCGGCCCAGCGGCGGAGCAGCTTCGGGAGGCTGAGTTCCGGGGCGAGCTTGCCGCCGGAGAACCAGACCTGCTGCCCATCCCCGGTGAGGTCCCCGGGCAGTCCGACTTTGTATCCGGTCACCTCGGAAGCGTTCGACTTGCTGTAGCGCTTGCCGACCAGCAGCCCTGCCTCGTCGAGTTTGCCGAAGAACTCCTCCATGCCGCCAGCCCCAGCCGCAGCGGTCGCCACCGCCTTCCGCAACGTGTGCCGTGGAGTCTCTTCGCGCCCCTGACGTGCTGCTTTCTCCTGCTCGGCCCGGGAGGGCCGCGGCGTGGCGGTGCGATCGGCCGGTGTCGTCCGCCTCAACCCGTACCGCTCCTCAGCGGCGAGGCAGGCACCTCTGACCTTGAGTTTGTCGTTCCACAGCCGCGGTATGCGCCCGTCTTCCCGGGCGAGCGTGACGACGAGGTGAATGTGGTCATCCGCGTGCCGGACCGCGATCCACCGGCATCCGGCTTCATCCTCGGCCCGGATGAGACCGACCCTGTGGAGGGTCTCCTCGGCGATCTCGGCCCACTGCTCGTCGCTCAGATACGGGTCTTCCGGTGCGGCCCGCAACGAGCACTGCCAGACGGGCTGCTCATAACCCGACTCCTGGAGGGCCGTGACCGGCTGACGCAACAAGCTGATCAGTGATCGAAGATCCCGCTCCCCTCGCTGATGCTCGGCTCCAACTCCGTAGGCGTGCGGAAGCCGGCCACCGCATGCGGGTCTTCGTGCACACTGCTGCGGCCAGGTCCGTACAGGTAGACGATCAGGTTCCCGACGTTCGACCCGCGGGTGATCTTCCCGATCATCGGCGGTCGATCACCTCGTCCAACCGCACCGCCAATGCCTCTAGCTGTGCCAGGCCCGCAGCCACCCGCTCCAAGCACCGTCCCAGCTCCGGTGGGCACTCCCCGGACGTGTGAAACCGCATGGTGATCTGGTTGAGGTTTGTGCCTGCCCGCCGGATCTGCCGATTTCCCTCCATGACCTCACGCAACAGCGCCCGATCAGCCGACCTCGCCAGCGGCATTTCCTCACGCGCAGCCAAGAGAACCGCCTCAGCGGCAAAGAATGTACGGGTCACCCCGTTCCGCTCCGCTGCTGCTCTAATCGCCTCGTGCTCGTTCTCGCTGAGCCGCAGGCACAGACACCGCCTCCGCGCATCCTCCACGCGCCGCCGATACCCCCGCTGACGTGGCCACCTGTCTTCGCCCTGCCCATTGTCCGACACCCCACCTCCATGTTCGCCGTGTGGACCGCGCTCGGTCCGCACCCGTCCAAAGACAAATGTGAGGACCGCGCCCGGTCCTCACATTTGTAGCCACAAAGGCATCATCTTGCACCCGGCGGAGCCGAGCCGATAGGTGACGGTGGAAATCGAAAACTGGCCTGCTGTCTCGATTCTGAAGACGAAGTGTTAAAGAATTACGTTTGGTGTCGACGGATGTGGATCCCAATGAGGTTTTCCCGGTGGGCTTCAGATGATCATGCGGTGTTCGAAATGACTGAGGAGCCGTGCAACCGCTCCTGCCGCCGAGGAGCGGTTGCCGAAAGCAAGGACTTCAGCAGAAGCGGGTCGGGCCGCGTTATCACCGGAAGTGCAGCAGCGCCGTTCGCTACACACACCCCTTGGCGGCGCCGCAGGCGACCGGCCAGGCGGTCTGCATGGCCTTCGCCCAAGCGCTGGGTGACAGAAGCTGACGGCCGCCGGCGCTCTCGCCTGATGTTCATACCGGCTTATGGATGTGGCAGGCCACCGAATGGCCTGTTCCGGAGCCTGTGAGAATCGCCTTCAGGCTGGTATGCACCACGCGTAGTTCTTCTACTGGTGCATCCCTCGGTTGGTGCCTTCCTCTTCGAGGAACGTGGTGGAGCCTCCAGCAACTGAGCAGTCCCGTCAGCGGTCGAGGTCGTGTTTCCCCTGTCTCACGTCAGTGAGGAAGGCGGCCCACGGCTTCTGGCTGAAAGTGAGATACGGGGTGTGTGGGGACTTGCTGTCCCTGAGGGCGATGAAGTGGTGTGTGCGGGCTACTTCGATGCAGTCTCCGCCAGCTCCGTTGCTGTGAGTGCTCTTGCGCCAGATGAATGGAGACAGGGGGTGGGGAGCGAGCATGGCCGACGTCCTCCTTCTCATGCGGGGCTAGGTCATGTCGTCGGCGAAGCGGGCGATGAGGGAGTCCGAAGCCTCGGGAGACAGGGCCGATGCACGTAGATGGTCGATTACCACCGTATACCGCTCTATATCGTGTGGCTCTTCGAGATATTGGCTTGTGGTGAGGTCTTCGATGTAGACGATGTCGGGGTCTCCGGCGTCGGGGAACTTCATGATGTTGAACGAGGTGCCCATGGAGGCGTGGGCACCTGCGTTGAACGGGAGGACCTGCAGGGTGACGTTCGGCAGGGCGGCCATCTGGCGCAGGTGGGTGAGTTGCGCTCGCATGATGTCCGCTGATCCGACGACGCGATGCAAGACTGCTTCGTCCAGGATCGCCCAGTAGATCAGGGGGTCCGTGCGGGTAAGGGTCGCTCGGCGGGTGGCTCGGGCCGTCAGTTGGCGGTCGATCTCCTCGGGGCCTATGGCCGGCTGGTGGGCTCGGATCACGGCGTTCGCGTAGTCGTCGGTCTGCAGGAGGCCGTGGATGAGCTGGTTCTGGTAGGTGATCAGCGAGCGGGCTCCGTCCTCAAGGCCGACGTAGTTGTGGAACCAGAGAGGGAAGGCGTCGGTGTAGGAGTGCCACCAGCCTCGGTGGCCAGCCTGCTTGCGTAGAAGCATCAGCTTCTCCTTGAGGTCCTCCGGCACTTGGAAGTGCTCCAGGAGCCTGTCAAGGTCGTCGGCTTTCACTCCCACTCGGGCGGTCTCGATACGGCTGACCTTGGCTTCTGACCAGCCGAGTCTCCTGCCGAGTTCAGCGCAACTCAGGCCATGCTCCTCGCGGAGTTGACGCAGGGCGTTGGCCAGGCGGCGGCGTCGGGCCGTGGGGCTGGAGCGTGGGGGCATGAGGAGCCTCCGAATCTGAGTGGTTCCAATCTCTGCATCTTGCTGGCCGATCTGCAAGATGCAATCTAGTCTGCATCCGCATGGCCGGTAGCACTATGTCAGCTAGCGGTCACCGTACGCACGAGGATCGCACCACTGACGGGGGTCGGATGAGTGATGACGAGACGGCGCAGCGGGAAAGCGAGGCCGCTTCGCTGGCATGGCAGGAGGGTTGGTGCTCTGAGCAAACGTTCTTCGCCGAACTGGTGCAGGTACGGGCGGCGCGAGCATGGCTGCGGGAAGTGTTTCCGCTCGAGTGTTCGCTGCGGGACGACTGCGTGACGGTGCTGTCGGAGCTGCTCGCCAACTGTGCCGAGCATGGCGGCGGCGGTCAGGCGAGCATCGTCGTGACGCATGTGTGGGGGCGGGTGACGGGGATGCTGGTGCATCACGCCGTGCCCACGGCACGAGTGCGGGTTCCTGAGCTCGGAGTGGATGAAGTCGGGGACATCGAGCAGCTGGAGGAGTCAGGTCGCGGGTTGGTCGTGGTAGCGGGACTCTGCGGCGGAGAAGTGGAGATCGAGCAGAAGACCGATCGCACGGTGACTCGGTGGAGGCTGAACGGCAGCTGCGCTTGTGAAGAAGCCGACGAGTACTAAGTCAGGACAGGCCGAGGCCAACCCAGCACCGACAGGACGGAGGCAGAGCATACGAGTCGCCAGGCTCGGAGCCCTGCTGGAGCACTCAGGCGTCCCTGGACGGAGCACTACCGAATGTTCTTGGACGGGGCAGAAGAAAGATCCGAGACTGCGAGGTGCGGGGGCCACGCCCAACGGAGTGGTGTATGAAACGATCTCCGCGTGATCCTGTTCGTGCTGGTCAGGCGGTCAGTGCCGCCGGTTCCTGATCTTCCTGCCCGGCTGGCCAGTGACTATTCTCAGGCGGGATTTGGCGAGGATCTCCGCGCCCATGTAGCGGCGGGATTCGGTCCATTCGTCGGTCTGCTCCATCAAGACCGCGCCGATGAGGCGGACGATGCTGGCGCGGTCGGGGAAGATGCCGACCACGTCGGTGCGGCGGCGGATCTCCTTGTCCAGCCCTCTCGGTTGCGTCCACGGAGGTGGTGTATGAGTTTCCGCAGGTGAGGGGCGTGTCGTCGTGGCGCGAGACGGCCACCGCGTGATCCTTCGAATCGACCAAGATCAGAAGGAGAGAAAACGCGGTGGCCGTGAACAACAGTGTGAACCCTGAAGGTCGGCTGGCCGAACAGATCAGCGCGTGCGAGCCGGATCTGTTGCGGGCCATGGTGCAGACCATTGCGAATGCTTTGATGTCAGCCGAGGCCGAAGCGCTCTGCGGGGCCTCCTATGGCGAGCGCTCCCCGAAGAGCGGGTCAACTCCCGCAACGGCTACCGGGTGCGGGAATGGGACACCCGGGCGGGAACGGTGGAGCTGGCGATCCCGAAACTGCGGTCGGGTTCTTACTTCCCCGAGTGGCTACTGGACCGCCGCAGGCGGGCCGAACAAGCCCTGGTCTCGGTGGTGGTGACCGCCTATCTGCTGGGTGTCTCGACCCGGCGGGTGGACAAGCTGGTGGAACAGCTGGGCATCAAGGGCATCTCCAAGTCCCAGGTCAGCGAGCTGGCCAAGTCCCTGGAAGCCCAGGTGGAGGCGTTCCGCAGCAGGTCCCTGGACGGCGGGCCTTACACGTTCGTGTGGCTGGACGCCCTGACCCAGAAGGTCCGCGAGGGCGGCCGGATCGTGAACATCCACGTCCTGGTCGCCGCTGCGGTCAACGCCGACGGGCGGCGGGAGATCCTCGGTCTGGACGTCACGATCCAGTCTCCAAGGTGTCCACATTCAAGGGGAATGCCCCGACTCAGAGTAATCATCGGCCAGCCGGGGCAAGAAGATCAGGAACCGGCGGCACTGGCCGCCTGACCAGCACGAACAGGATCACGCGGAGATCGTTTCATACACCACTCCGCTGGACGTGACCGAGGATAGTCGCTCCCAGTGAGCTCGGTGCGCGCCCCACTTCTCCCTCGAGGATCTGCGCTGCTCCTTCGCGGAAGCAGGCGCCTCATGCCTTCATATGCTATGAAATTCCTCTGTGAGGCGCTGAGATGTACCAAGATGAAGGTCGCGCGGACAGTGGCTGATCATACGTCTGAGGAAGGGCATATTGGATGTCTGATGGCGCGACGTCTGCAGAGCTGCCGCCGCCCACGTGGAGCGAGGCGTTCCCGTGGCTCAAGGGTGCGGCCAGCCTGGCCCCTCAGCCGTGGTGGAACGATGTTATAGAGACTGCTGATCAGGTTGTGCGTCAAGAGCGTTTGACCTCCATTTGCGACATCGCGATGGAAACGTTGACGCGATGGCGCATCAGCGAGCTGTTCCCTGGTCTGGCCCTCGACATCGAGCTGCGCCGCCTGCAACTGCCTAAGCGTGCGATGAACGCACTTGACCGGCAGGGCTATTGCTATACCGGTGATCTCGCAGGCCTCACAGTGGATGACATTCTCGAGTGGCGACAGATCGGCGTGGCCTCGGTTGAGGCGATCGTTCATGCACTCGCTGATGCTTCGACGTCGGAGGTAGTCCCGACGGTCGTCACGCCATCGTCGACTGCGACACAGCCGTGGTTGCAACCTCAAGAGCTGCCTGGACGGCCGCCCGAGGTGGCGACAGCGATTGCCGAAGACCTTTATCAGCTGGCCGTCTGGTCCGCGGCCATCGGTGTGCCTGACCGATCGCTGCTGGGACCGCTGGGACCGCTGGGAGAGGCGGGAGCTCCGCAGGAGGTCATCGATGCGCGACGGCGCATCGAGGCGTTCAGTGCGGACAGTGTCCTGGGAGCTGATCAAGCAAGGCGCAATGTCGCGATGCTCTTTGATGAGGCCTTGCGGACGTTCGATCCACGAGCCTCTCGCATCCTGGCGCTCAGGTTGTTCGCCAATGCCCCGTGCACACTTGACCACATTGGGCTTGAGTACGGAGTGACCCGCGAGCGGGTCCGGCAGATCGAAGGCAAGGCCCGTGGTGAGATGCTGAGCCTGCTCAACAATGGCGGTCCGTTGGAACTTGTAGCGAAGACCGTACGAGGCCTCATCGACATCATTCGGCCACTCGATGACCTGATCAACCTGCTTCCTGCGCTCGGTAACGTTGTGGAGGCCGTCGGGCAGCCAGCATGGCGTGTCCTGGACCGCCTCGACGACACCTATGAGATCGAGGACGGCTGGTGCGTGGCGCCGAGCATGGCCGCTGTGATCGCGATGACGCAGACGCACCTGCAAGAGCGCGCGGACCGCTATGGAGTGGTGTGTCTCGACGACGTCGACATAGTCCCAGGGGGCCATCCTGAGCGCCGCCAGGCGCTGACCGTCGCCTGGCTTCAACACTGCGGCTATGTGATCGATGGCGACCATGTGCTCACGCGAACACAGTCGGTCTCTGACTACGGTGCCGCAATCTTGTCGGTGACCGGATCTCCGATGGGGTCGCAGCAGATTATCGATCGATTCGTTATTGAACGCAGCGCGGCTTCTCTGCGTAACGCTATGAGCGTTGACGATCGTTTTGAACGAGTCGATCGCGATAGCTGGGCGTTGGCGGAGTGGGGTCTGGATGCCTACTCTGGGGTGCGGTCACTTATCCGGGAGCGCATAAGCCGGGCCGGCGGCCGCATCCTGCTTGATGATCTTATCGAGTCCCTTACTAGCAAGTACAGCGTCACGGCCAGCACGGTCGTGGCATACGCCAGCTCTCCTCCCTTCGAGAACCGTGATGGGATTGTACGGATGCGCTCCGGTGCTCTTACGGCGCGCAAGCCTCCCGAACGCACCCGTCGGCTGTTTCGTCGAGCCGGGTCGTGGGCCTACCGAATCAAGATCACAAAAGAGCATCTGCGGGGGAGCGGCACGGTGGCGCCGATGGCGATTGCCGCGATCGCTGGACTGGAGTATGGCCAGACCGTTTATCTGACCTCGCCATTGGGACCGCAGACGGTCAGCTGGAAGGGCACACAGCCCATGTTCGGGACGATCCGCAAATTTCTCAAGGACGATGACATCGCGACCGACACCGAAGCATTCCTGGTGATCGGCGATGACGGAACGTTCACTTTCGAAGCGATGCCCGAGCCGACCGGCGACGCGCTGGCCGATGCGCTCGGTTTGATCGGAGTGCCGGTGGCAACGCTGCGAGAGAATCGCGCGGCATTGTGCATGGCGATCGGGTTGTCCGAGGACACTCCCACCGCAAGCCTTATCGGTGCCTACCGCGAACGCGGCGACGGCGATATCGCAGACCTGCTCACTGACGCTCGACCAGCCCTGGAGAGCCACACGATGGCCCCGCAGTCGTCGAGTACCGACATCGACGAAATCATGGACCTACTGTGAACACATCCCCGCCCGGTCTACGGTTCTGTGGCGTCAAAGGTCACTATCGCAGCGATCGTGAGGATGTCGTCGCGAACTTCTATCTGCCGGTTTTCGATGTCGCCACCCGCTACGACCGTGCCGTCGGTTACTTCACCTCCACCAGCCTGGCGCTGCTCGCACGCGGGCTGGAGAACTTCACTGAACGCGGCGGCACCATGCGGCTGGTGGCATCACCTCATCTGACTGAGGAGGACATCACCGACATCGAACGCGGCTACGACCTACGTGCCGTGGTCGAGCGTGCGACCTTGCGCGAGTTTGACTCCGATCAGCCCGATAGCATCCTGGATGGTCTCGGTCTGCTCGGACGCTTGATTGCCGAGGGCACATTGGACATCAAGCTGGCCTTCGTCGAACAGCACGGCAAGATCGGCATCTACCACGAGAAGATCGGCATCTTCTATGACGCGGCCAGCGACATCATTGCGTTCACCGGAAGCAGCAACGAGACCTACGGCGGTCTCATAGCCAACTTCGAGTCTGTCGAGGTCTATTGCGGCTGGGTGCAGGGCGATGGGGCACGCGCGGTCCGTCTGAAGGACGACTTCCAGGCGCTGTGGGACAACCAGACTCCTCACCTGCGCATCGAACATTTCCCCAGCGTTGCCCGCGAGCGTATGGTCCAGCTGGGCAAGGAACGACCTGGATGCCATCTACCGGGCACCGACGACGCTCTGGCGTTCCTGCCGCAACCTGCTCTCGGGCTGGCACGCCTGTCCCTGCCTGCGGGGATGACCGTACGGCCCTACCAGCGGCAAGCCGTCGAGGCGTGGCTTGGCCAGCAGGGCCGCGGCATCCTCAAAATGGCTACAGGCACCGGCAAGACTAAGACGGCGCTGATTGCGGCCACCCAGCTAGCCAACGTCCAACGTCAACGGGAAGAGCCTCTGCTCGTCGTGGTAGTGGCACCTCTGATACACCTGGTGGATCAATGGGTCACTGAGGTCGAAGCATTCGGCGTACGACCGGTCGCGGTGTACGAATCGAGCTCCAAGTGGCAGCCGGTTGTGGAAGACCAACTGCATGAGGCGCGGATGGGACAGCGTCCGGTTGTTGTCCTGGTGGTTACCAACGACTCCTTCACCGGTGCCAGGTTCCAGTCGGTGTTGTCGCGTAACACCCTGCCGATGCTCATCATCGCCGATGAAGCGCACCATCTGGGCTCCTCATCGCGTCGTGCGGCGCTGCCGGCTAGCGCAATCTACCGGCTGGCGCTATCTGCCACGCCCGAGCGCTGGTTCGATGACGAGGGCACCGACGCGTTGATCGGCTACTTCGGGCCGATCGCCTTCGAGCTCGGTCTCGCCCAAGCCATCGAGATGGGAGCGCTGTGTCGCTATCACTATCGGCCACGCCTAGTGGAACTTACTGATCGCGAAACCGCCCTGTACCTCGAGCTGACCGGGCAGATCGCCAAACGAATGGCCGCTGGCGACCGCCTAGACGACACAGACCCTAATTCGCCGATTGGTTTTTTGCTGCGCCAACGCGCAGGTGTACTCGGCCATGCCGAGGGCAAACTTGCTCAACTGCGCATGGACCTTGGCGAGCGAAGCTCCTCTTGGTTCCAGCTGATTTATTGCGCGGAGGGGAACCGGCCCTCAGAAGTCGGGGAACCGCCGGGCCCCAATCAGCTCAAAGATGCCATGAACATCGTGGGAAATCAGCTGCACTTGTCGGCCTACCCCTATGTCGCCGATACTCCGCGCCGCCGCCGTCAGGAGTTGTTGCGTAGATTTGCCACAGGCGACGACCTACGGGTCTTGGTGGCGATGCGCTGTCTGGACGAGGGTGTCGACATTCCTGATGCTCGGGTTGCCTATCTGCTGGCTAGCAGCAGTAATCCGCGCCAGTTCATCCAGCGTCGCGGTCGCATCCTGCGTCGCGCCGAAGGCAAGGACCATGCTGAGATCCTCGACTATCTGGCTGTCCCACCCGCGCAGGCGCCGATTAACTTCGATGTTGAACGGGCGCTGTTGGTCCGCGAGTTCGCGCGGGCACATGAGTTCGGGAAATTGTCGGACAACTATGAGACGACGCTCTCAACGCTGCGGCCGTTGAAAGAGCGCTACCAGCTGATGGACATCTAGACGCGGTGACGTATCTCATGTGTAGAAAGGACACCAGGTGACTGCAGATAGGCGCACGGAACAGCAGGTGATCGCGGAACTGAGTACCGAGGAGCGGGCGCTATTGAAGCGAGTCCTGGAGATCGAGCGAGCCAAGCTACACGTGCCAGCCTACGATGCGACCGATGACCTGCTCGCTGCGGTGAAGGAGATCATCCCGTGAAACTGAGGTCGATCACGGTGACTAATTTCCGGCAGTTCAAAGGCGTTCAGACCTTCGACCTCAGCTCGACCTCCGCTCAGCCGGTCTCCTTGCTGTTCGGCGCCAACGGTGCTGGCAAGACCACCTTCCTCAATGCCTTCACTTGGGCTTTGTACGGCAAGATGTCCGAGGACGTCGAAGAACAGGACCGAATGGTCACTGACAGCGCCTGGCGGTCCTTGAAGACCGGAGATTCCATCGAGGTCTCCGTCGAGGTTCGGTTTGACCACGATGGCCGCGTCTACCGGTTGGTACGCTGTGCCGATCTTCGAAAGGACTCCGACCAACAGCCGAAGATCTCCCCAGAAGTCCGGCTGTGGATCACGGAAACTGACGGTTCCACGGAACTGAAGGAGGCCCCGCAACAGACCATCCTCAGTATCTTGCCGCGGGGTGTCAGCCGCTTCTTCTTCTTCAACGGAGAGCGTATTGAGAACCTAGTCAAGAAAGGTGCCTACGCCGAGGTCCAGCAGGACATCAAGGTGCTGCTAGACCTAGAGCAGGTTGAGCGCGCCTTGGTGCATTTGCCCAAGGTCGATCGGCGGCTGACCCAGGAGCTGAAAAAGCACGGCGGCGCCAAGGCCAGCGATATCCAGACAGAGATTGACAACCTGCGCGACGCCGAGGCTAAGGCCCACGAAGGGCAGGCCGTCCTTGAGGGCGATTTGGCGGAGTTGACCGAGGAACATGAGCGGGTTACCGAGCTACTGCGGCAGCATTCCGAGGCCGCTCCTATCCAGACAGAGCGCGATGAAGTGACCAAACAGCTCGAAGATGCGCGCTCCGCTCTCCGGACTGCTGTAAAGGAAAGGGCGCACCTGGCGGCCACACGAGGTTTTCTAGCCTTCAGCGAGGAGCTGTGCGACCGGACCGTCACGATGGCCGAATCCCTATACCGTAAGGGGGCCCTGCCTGCACCGCTCAAGCGTGAGTTCGTCGACAAGCTGCTAGAGGACCGTACCTGTATCTGCGGGACGCCGCTGACCGAGCATACCTCTGCTTGGGAACATGTCACTGAATGGAGGCAAAAAGCGGGTCTCCAGGCGGTCGAGACGGCCTGGCAGCAGCTCAGTGC
Organism: Actinocorallia sp. B10E7; assembly: GCF_039871655.1. Taxonomy (NCBI): domain Bacteria; kingdom Bacillati; phylum Actinomycetota; class Actinomycetes; order Streptosporangiales; family Thermomonosporaceae; genus Actinocorallia; species Actinocorallia sp. B10E7. The sequence goes on along the minus strand of NZ_JBDPLZ010000001.1, from coordinate 71,890 downwards.
CCAGATGGGACCGATGAGGTCGGCACGAGTCGACCTAAAGGAGGCACTAGCCACACTCACCAAGCGCATTGGTACCGAACGGGACAATGTCACGCGCTTGGAGGAACGCCTGTCGGAACTTGATGGCAAGCTCATCGGCAGCCGTTTGGAAGACGTGCAGGGTCTGGAGACTAAGCGCCTGGATCTTCACAACCGCATCGGTGTTAAGCAGCAGCGGATCGGTGCAGTGAAAAACCAACTGGAAGGCATCACCAAGGACATCGATCGGCTGAGCCGGGAGCGTGGCAAGGCGGAGGTAACCGACGAGCTCGCGCTCAAAGCACGATCCCGTTCTGATCTCGTGCAGTCCGTCCGGCGTGCGCTCGTCGAGATCCTCGCGATCCGCGAAGAGGAGATGCGCAAGCGTCTGGACGCGGAACTAAAAACGATCTTTCGCAGCATCACTCACCAAAACCATGTTCCGACGCTGAACAAGGGCTTCGAGCTTACCCTGCATAAGAATGTGGATGGCGTGGAGCTGCCGGTACCCAAGTCGACTGGTGAAAACCAGATCCTCAGCCTCAGCTTTGTCGCTGCTGTGTCGAAACTGGCCCGGGAGATTCGGCAGGAGCGGCGTGCCGAAGGTGACCGGACGGAAGACTCAGGAAGCTACCCCATCGTGATGGACGCGGCCTTCGGCTCCTTGGACCAGGACTATCAGCAGGCCGTCGCGCGCGTCTTGGCCGGAATGGCACCGCAGCTCATCGTCCTAGTGAGCAAGAGCCAAGGGCTTGGCAAGGTCGTCACCGAGCTCATGCCCTATGTCAGCCATCTGGGAGTCATTGAGACCCACACCACCGCGCCGGGCAGCGGCGCCGATGACATTGTCCTCGAAGGGATTTCTCACCCCTACATCGTAGCCTCCGAATCCGACTACTCTCAGCTGAAGGTGATTAAGTGATCAGTACCTCTGATGTGCGGGTTCGCCGGCCACACGATCACGAGGCTCTCATGACGGAACTGCAGAACGAAGGGGGGTTTGCCACCTTCCGCGACGTTCTTCTGTTCGCGGCCGCTATCGGGTTCCGTAATGATAGGAGCGTCCCGTTCACCGCAGCTTCTGGCGACCCCATCCGATACGAGACCCTGACTGGTCCGGCCTTCAGTGATGCGTTTATCAACATGATCGCCGTCAACGTGGTGGATGATCCGGAGATCATGGACAGCAGTCGCCTTGAAGACCGTATCAAGATCTTCGAGAACTACGCTAACGGTGGTCTCGAATATCTCCAGGAACAGGTGAATATCCGACACAAGCCTGCAGCGCAGATTGCCATCGATTTGGTCATCGAGGCTCTCAGCGACAGCGGCAGCGCCAAACCCGCATCGGTGGAAGAACTGCTAAGTGGCGCCACTTGGCACTGAACAATGAGCCATTGTCAGTAACGGTCGGCTGCTTTGCGTAGCCGCTGGGTGGTGTGCGCTGGCGACCGAGAAGAGTAAAGCCCCTGGTAGAAGTGGTCTTGTCTAGAGATCAACTTCATAGCCAGAGGCTTCACGTGCCCACCAGTGTCACATACTCGGCGACCCTTGAGGTCCGCCGCCAGGCCGTGCTGTTCCCGTTTGCTCTGCTGAACTCCGAGCGCCGCTGCCGAGGCACCCGCCGACGGCGTCGCGCGCTGGGGTGTTTCGCCCAGGCCGTGCTCGTGCTGCGCTGGTTCTGCGACGGCACCCGGCTGCGGCAGCTGGCCGCCGACAACAAAATCAGCCGTAGCACCGCCTACCGCTACCTGCATGAAGGCATCGACGCCCTCGCCTCTTGCGCCCCCGGCCTGCGGCAGGCCTTGGCCGGCGCCGAAGCCGAGGGCCTGACCCACGTCAACCTCGACGGCATCGTCATCGCCACCGACCGCCTGGCCGCCCCCGGGCTGAACGGAGCGGACCTGTGGTGGTCGGGCAAGCACACACACCACGGCGGGAACATCCAGGTGATCTCCGCCCCGGACGGCTGGCCTCTGTGGGGCTCCGAGGTACGACCCGGCCGTGAACACGACATGCCCTGTGCCCGCGCCCACGGCGTCATCGGCGCCCTCGCCGAGGTCTCCGCCGGCCTGCCCGCCCTGGCCGACCTCGGCTACGAAGGAGCCGCCCACGTCCTTCGCGTCCCGGTCAAGAAGAACAAGCGCCGCAAACTCACCGACGACCAGCGCACCTACAACAAACTCCTACGCGGCCTGCGCGGAGTCGGCGAACGCGCCAACGCCCTGCTCACCGTCACCTTCAAAGCCCTACGCCGCGTCAGCCTCGACCCTTGGCGCATCGGTCGCATCACCCGCGCCGCCCTCGTCCTGCTCTACCAAGAGCACAACTGGACCCTCACCCCGTCACACAACGCGATCTTCGCTTACTGACAATGGCTCAATGTATGACTCCATCGCGGCTGCACAGATGGCGATCGAGAAATTTGAGCTGATAGGCGTATTCCGCTTCATATTTTTCAGCAGCTGGAAAGCTTAGATAGGCCCGGTAGAATAATCACCGGGCCTATCTAAGCTTTCCTATTTTGACCAAGAGGCGAAGAGCTGGAAACCGGAATGATCCTACCGGTAGTGGAAGCCCGCCTGGATCTGGATGCTGCCTGGAACGCACGTGAGACATGGCCGCCATGGCGATGTGCTCTCGCCGAGAACCACAAGCGCCGAGATAGGTTCACAGTGGGGGCTTCGTATTAAGCCACGCGCGATGCGAGGGCTTATTTCGGATTTAATCCAAATGCGCACATTTGGTGCCATTGTTGAAATAGAATTCGCCGTGGCTGTGAGGTGATCTCAGCGGAATGGTTCGGTCAGCTGGGATTTCCGGGGTGTAGAGCTGGTATTTCGGGCGGTTCGGGAGGGGTTGCCGAAGGCCGGAAACGGGACGTGGAGCCCCGGTAGGAAGAGGGCCACCACAGCTACTCTTCGCGTCTTCCGGAAGGCTCCACGTGATTGTCCATCGTGCCACGCTCGACGTCTCCCGTGACCTCGTTCTGCATGTCTCCCGGCTGCTGGGGGCCGAACGGCGCTTGTGCGGCACGTCTAAGGGCAGCCGGGCGTTGACCCCATTCCGCCAAGCGGTCCTGGTGCTGCGCTGGTTCCGCGGGCAGAAGGACATTCCCGCCCTCGGCCGCGACCACGGAGTCTCACGGGCCACCGCCTACCGACACGTCGACGAAGGCATCGATGTTCTCGCAGCTCAAGCACCTGATCTGCACGAAGCTCTCGACCGGGCCCGCATGGACGGCCTCGCCTATCTGATCATGGACGGCGCCCTGCTGCCCACAGACCGGTGCGCCGAGCAGACCCTCAGCGTCAAGGGCGAGCCGATCGATCTGTGGTACTCCGGCAAGGCGCACCGGCATGCCGGCAACGTCCAGGCCCTGTCCTGCCCAACCGGGCTGCCGCTGTGGGTGTCCGATGCTGAGTCCGGCTCGGTCCACGACCTGACCGCAGCCCGCACCCACCTGCTCGGCGCCCTCTACGCCGCTGCGGCCGACGGCGGATACGAAGGCGCGGGAATCGGCGTCCTGACGCCTGTCAAAAACCCTTCCGACGGGCAGGTTCTTAGCATCGACAACCGCACCTACAACCGGCTCCTGCGTGGCCTGCGCTGCCTCGGCGAACGCGGATTCGCCCTGCTCAAAGGCCGCTGGCGCACCCTCCAGCACATCACCGCGAGCCCCAGCAGAATCGACGACATCGCCCGCGCCGCCCTCGTCCTCACTGAACGTTTTTCACCAGCAGATCCGGGCTCGTTGATCACGGCATGATCGCGGTGGCGTGTCGGCCTCGAGACATGAAGCCCCTGGTAGTCGGGTTGATCACCACAATCTCCTCGATCCGCCAGAGGCTTCGCATGTTGTTCTATCGTGCTTCGCTGCCGTTGTCGCGTCAGACCCTGAACTACACCACCGGTGTGGTGCGCCGGCACCGCAAGAGCATCGGCAGCAAGGGCCGAGCCCTCACGCCGGGGATACAGGCGTTGATGGTGTTGGTCTACCTGCGCAAAGGCGAGACGTATCTCGAGCTCGGTGCCGGGTTCGGGGTGTCGACCACGACCGCCTGGAGGTACGTCAACGAGGTCGTCATGCTGCTGTCGGCACGCTCGCCGAAACTCCGTAAGGCGCTGGCCGGGGCCAAGAGGGACGGACTGCTGTACCTGGTGCTGGACGGCACGCTCATCCCGATCGACCGGGTGCGCGCCGACCGGCCGTTCTACTCCGGCAAGCACCGGATGCACGGGATGAACCTGCAGGTCATCGCCGGTCCGGACGGGGGCATCGTGTGGGTGTCCGGGCCGCTGCCGGGCTCGACCCACGACCTGACGGCCGCCCGGATCTGGGGCATCGTCCGTGAACTGGCCGCCACCGGGATGATCGTCCTGGCGGACAAGGCCTATCAAGGGGCGGGCGAGCACATCACCACGCCCTACCGGGGCAGGAACAAGCCCGAGTCCCAGAAGCAGGCCAACCGCTCCCACGCCCGCCTCCGCGGGCCGGGCGAACGCGCGAACGCCCAGTTGAAGACCTGGAAGATCCTGCGGAAACTACGCTGCTGCCCGCATCGCGCCGGACACCTCGCCAAGGCCATCCACGTCCTTCACACCCGCGAACTCGCCGCACGCTGAAAAACGTTCACTTATTTCGAGCACGGCCACCTACCCGAAAATCGCTGAGATTACCTCTGTGCGTGTTGAATTGATGCCAATTAATTGAAAAACTTTTCCTGAGTGGAAATCGGTGCTGATTAATTTAGCTTGTATCTATAGATGCCTAAGCGGGGTATCGATAATTTGGTTCCATTTCGCGGGGTGTGGCACTTAAGGTCGCGCTGGAGAGCCTTGCTCGCATCCTTGGTTTTATCAATTCATGAAGGTTGGCGCTGTCGATGGAAATCTCCATATGATCGAGCTAGTGATTTCATAGTGGCTAAAGGGTTGCCGGAACGGGCATCCTGGCGCAGTAAGCGGACCGTTTCGGGCGGGGAACGTAGACTCGGGGGCGGGAAGGTGGTTTTATCGTACTCCTGTAAAAATTTTTGGCAACCCGAGCCTGAAATATTCCGAGATGTTGATTTTATTGCACCTTATCACGTTTGTCTGAATCTAAGGGTGGTTCCGGGCGTTCGCCCATGGTGGCGGCGGGTGGTTGGCTGCCTAATGTTCGGCATGCATACTGGCTTCCTTGCATTGTGATACAACCTGATACAGGGTTTTCCGACTTGAGTCGGCTTGGGATGCTTTGCATCATGATTTTTCGTAGGATGTGGGTGTTGCCCTCACATAGGGGAAGTGTGCTATCTTCGCACGAAAAAAATGGCCTTCAGGTCTGCGTCGGCGTCACCCATAATGGCCTCAGAGGTCACATTTGCTGATGCTTCCTGGAAGGGATTAGGGCAGTCGTCGGCACATGGGATCTCTGCACGTACTCGTTCAGGGACACATCTCAATCCAAGGATCCTTCATGCTCATCGAAATCAAGACCGACGGCTGGGAACAACGTCTGGGGAGGTCACTCATGGTTGTTCTGCCTCCCGGCAGCGCTGGCGGTATCGTCTGGTTGGCTCTTCAGGAACCCGGTCCGTCTGCTGTCCAGAGCTGGTCGGCAGTGGCATCAGTAACGCTGGTATGCGGGCTGTCCTACGTCCTGGGGCGTATCCCACAGGTCATCCGAACCTCGCCGTCGTCGCAGGTGGACTCCGAGACGCAGACCGCGGCGCCGGTCCGCAGTCGCGGTATCTCTGCGCTCGCCGCCGAACTCGCTCATGCACATAGGGAGATCGACCGGCTGTCCGCGGTCGTCGCGCAGCTGACCGACCGCCGCCAGCGCAAGGTCTCGCCGACGAAGCGGAAGCCGCGATGACTGAAGCGGAGCGTTTTGTCGTTGACGTGAATGACATCTCGCTACGCGGCTTCGCCGCTCAAGCTATGCGTATCACCGATGTCTCGACGGATCGACTGGTTGCCGAGCTGGCGTTCCTGCATTTCTACAGGGCGGCCATAGCGGGGGATCTCGAGGACTCAGCGATCCGTGAGTCCTGGCGACGCATCCATGAAGACAGCGATCAAGCTGAGGTGTGGCGACTGTCTGCCCAGGGCGAGTGCCTGGTGAGGCTAGCGAAGGAGTCGTACCGCATTGCGCTCGGCCAGATGCATGACACGCAAGGTGTCCTCGGTGCCCCAGGCCTGTCTGCACCAGATCTGTCCAAGCCCGACCCGTCCACAGCTGGCAGCATGCACGAACTCGCCGATCTGCTCGAACGCTATCGAGTCTGGTCCGGGGAACCGTCAACGCGCGAAATCTCCAGGGTTCTGCGTTCGGCCAAATACCCGCATCCGGTCTCGCACACCACCATCGCTCGGATCCTGTACAGGAAGGATGGGACAAGGCCGCATCTCCGTCTTCAGTATGTTCGCGCCATCATCATTGGCTGTAACGGCAGCGTGGAGGATCAGGAACTTTGGGTTCATGCATGGCGCAGATTGTCTGGCGAGACCAATAGCGGATAGGCAGCATGCTCTTCGCCTCTGGTGGAGGCCGATGCCTGGCTGGTCACGATCAGTCTCTGCATCTGTCGCTAGCGGTCCCTTGCTGAACCGACAGAACCAACGGGAGCTTCCATGTCTGGGTTGCACTGGGAAAGCGATCGCCGCCTCACCGCGATCGGCCGTACCACGCTGTCAATAGCAGCCCGACAGGCTGTCGTCGATGGAGAGGCGAGCACCTCTACCAGCGTTCTGGACTACGGCAGCGGACGTGGCGACGATGTCCGTGGCCTACGCGGGATGCGGTTTCAAGCTCGGGGGTGGGACCCTTTCTATGCCCCCGATGAAGCTCCCCAGCCAGCGGACGTCGTGCTGCTGACCTACGTTCTCAATGTCATTGAAGACCCTGAAGAGCGACGCGAGGCGCTACAACGTGCCTGGGGACTTACAGAACGTCTACTTGTGGTCACGACCCGGCTCACCTGGGACCGGTCAAAAGTCCGAGGTCGGCAGTACGAGGACGGTGTCTTGACCAGCAGGCGGACGTTCCAACATCTGTTCAGTCCGGCAGAGCTTCGTGCTTACGTAGAGAAGACGACTGGTGTCCGCTGTGTCTCCGCTGCCCCCGGCATTGTCTACGCCTTCAAGAGCGACGATGCCCGCCTCCGCTACCTGGCCCGGAAGATCGTTCCGCACGCCGACTGGTTGGCCTCCGACGACACCGGTTCGGCGATCGCTGCCGTTGTGGACTACACCGAGCGACGAGGTCGCCTGCCAAAGCTGGAAGAGATGCCCACGGAGATGGCCAAACTCCTCGCACATCTCCAGCCGAACGAACTACAGCGCATCGTGAGAAAGTCCGCAGACCCCCAGAAGGCCGAGGCAGGCGTCAGAGCATCGACCCTCTCCACGCTCCTGTTCCTCGCAGTTGAGCTGTTCAACGGCCGTGGACCCTACAGCAGCTTGCCCATGTCCTTGCAACTGGATGTTAGGGCTTTCTTCACCTCTTACAAGGAAGCCTGCATGCGGGCCGACCGCCTGCTGTTGAAGCTACGCGACGACACCTACATCAGGGGAGCGATGCAGGCGTCGAAAGTCGGGAAGCTGACCCCCACGGCGCTGTATGTACATAGACGCGCGGTCGATCAGATGCCGACGGTGCTGCGTCTCTATGAGCACTGTGCTTCGATCGCGGCCGGGCGGCCGCCCTTCTGGTCGCTGGTCAAGCTCCGTCATCAGGGCCGTGCGGTGAGCTGGCTGGACTATCCAGAGTTCGACACCGATCCGCATCCCAAGCTGCACTCGTCATACATGGTAGATCTCACCACACTGAAGACATCGTTCAAATCCTATGAAGAGGCTGCGAACCGGCCGTTGCTTCACCGCAAGCATGAGTTCTTGGCTTCCGATGATCCGGACGCCCCCAAGTACCGGCGGTTGACGCACTCCGAGGTGCGGGCCGGACTCTACCGAAACCCGCACCTCATCGGAACGGAGGATGGTTGGGAGACTGAACTCCTCCGCTGCGGAAGGGAGCTTCGGGGACACCGCCTGGTGCGTCGCAAGGAGTCCTGATCAGGCGAAGTAGGACGCCTCCGCCTGAAACTCAGAGATCTCGTCCACCAGCTCGTTGACGTCCAGGTCCTGCACCTGGTCGGGGAACCAGGACAGCCGCAGGCCGTTGCCGGCGATCTCGTCCGGCAGCCCCATGCCGCGCAGGACATGGCTAGGGGTGTAGGACGCGCTAGTGCAGGCAGAACCGGTGGAGACAGCCACAAGCTCCTTGAGCTGGACGATCAGGGCCTCGGCATCCACACCCTCAAAGGACAGGTTAAGGATGTGCGGGACCACGTGTTCCTGGTCACCGTTGAAACGAACCTTGGTCTTGCCGAGAGCCTCTACCAGGCGAGCGCGGAATGCCACGGCCTGGTTCCACCACTGCTCATGCTCCTTCTCAAAGAGCTCGGCAGCCTTGGCGAGGCCGGCGATGAGCGGGACCGGTAGCGTGCCAGGCCGAAGCTTGCGTTCTTGCCCGCCGCCGTACATCAGAGGAGTAAGCGGAACAGTGTCACGGCCACGCCGCCGGACGAGCAGCGCGCCGACCCCCTTGGGCGCTCCAACCTTGTGGCCGCTAATGCTGATCATGTCGATCGGTGCTTTGAGATCCTCGGGGAGCTTGCAGAATCCCTGAGCGGCGTCCACGTGCAGGTAGGTAGGGGTGTCACGCAGCTGCTCCGCCAGTTCCGCGACAGGCTGGATCACTCCAGTCTCGTTGTTGACGTGCATGACAGAGACCAGCAACGTGTCGTCACGCAGCCGCTCGCGGACAGCTTCGACGCTCACCCATCCGGATGGGCCCGGAGAAATCAGATCGACGTCGAATCCGCGGGAAGCCAGGTGCTCCAAGGGCTCAAGGACGGCCTTGTGCTCGATCGCGGAGCTGATGATGTGGCGGCGGCCTTGGGACTCTCCGTACGGAGCCAGGCCGAGCAGCGCGATGTTGTTGCTCTCGGTGGCGCCCGACGTGAAGACCAGCTCAGATGGTCCGGCGCCAAGCCGTCCGGCGAGCTGCTCCCGAGCCTGCTGGACTACTCGCTTGGCCCTGGTTCCCCAGTCATGGGTGCGGCTTCCGGCATTGCCGAACTCTGTGGTCATCCAGTGGAGGACCACCTCGGCGACCCGGGGGTCGACCCGCGTGGTCGCCGCCGAGTCCAAGTACGCGGTCATGCTTGCTGCACCCCTCTGCATGTCGACTCTCACGTAAGCACGTGAAAAACTAGACGTACATACGGTACCGTCAAGCCAGTGAGGCCACTCTTGTCACAGCCGTCGACGAGCGGAACAACAGCGGGATTTGAGTACACCTTCCCGGCGATTCGGGGCGTTCAGGCGCAGCGTGAATTCTATGTCTCGATGTGTCCGCTGCGGCTCATCCCCAAGATCTTCCTGTTCGATGAAGAAGAGTTGGCACCCGAGGTGCGGGCGCAGCGGGTGCTCAACAAGGGGCGAATCCCCGCTCTCGCCTCTTACATCCTCGACAACCCCACCGACTACGTCTTCTCGGCTCTGACCGCGTCGGTGGACGGAGAGGTGCGCTTCGTCGGGATCGCTGACGAGGGCCCTGGCATGCGGATCGGGCAGCTTCACATCCCGATGGCTGCCCGTTTCCTCATCAACGATGGCCAGCACCGGCGAGCGGCGATCGAAACAGCGCTCGCCGAGAACCCTGAGCTGGGTGACGAGACCATTGCGGTCGTTTTCTTCCACGATGCCGGCCTGGCTCGCAGCCAGCAGATGTTCGCCGACCTCAACCGGCACGCGGTACGCCCCGCCCGATCCATCGGAGTGCTGTACGACCACCGCGACGAACGCGCCCAGATAGCAAGGCTGCTGGCACTGAAGTCACCCATCTTCCGCAACTTCGTGGAGATGGAGAGCAGCACCCTATCCGCCCGGTCCCGCAAGCTCTTCACACTCAGCGCTCTCTACTACGCCACCGGTGCGCTCCTGCAGGGGCTTGCGGTGGATGATATTGACGAGCTGGCCAAGCTGGCGGAGCAGTACTGGACAGCTGTCGACTCGCTGATCCCTGAGTGGGAACTCGCCCGCAAACGGAAGATAACGGCAGCGGACGTCCGGCGTCAGTACCTACACAGCCACGGGATCGCGCTGCACGCACTCGGCCGTCTCGGCAACACGCTGTTGCTGGAATCCACAGAACCCGATTCGTGGCGCCCCCGGCTGGAGCCGCTTGCCACGATGGACTGGTCGAGATCGAACCCGGACTGGGAAGGCCGAGCCATCGTCGGCGGTCGTGTGTCGAAGAACCACACCAACGTCGTGCTGACCGTCAGCTACCTGCGGCAGAAGCTCGGCATGGAACTCAGCCCCGAAGAAGCCAATATCGAAGCGATACACCTGCGAGGAGATCGATGACCGTCCCCCTGGGCATGCCGGCCCGCCGGGCCATCCCGTTCAAGGACCGTGGGGGTCTCGCCGCCGTCGTCAAAGAGCTGACCGAGGAGATTCGAGAGCTCTATCTGGCTGACGAGGTTCCCTGGGTCATCGGTTATAGCGGTGGCAAGGACTCCACCTCCGTGCTCCAGCTGGTCTGGCTCGCACTGCAGGAGCTGCCGGAAGACAAGCGCACCAAGCCGGTACACGTCATCTCCACCGACACTCTGGTGGAGAATCCGATCGTCGCCAGCTGGGTCACGCAATCCCTGGTCACCATGGAGAAAGCAGCAGAAGAGCAACAACTTCCCATCAAGCCGCATCGACTCACCCCTGAGGTTAAGGACACCTTTTGGGTGGGCTTGATTGGTAAGGGCTACCCGGCGCCCCGTCCTAAGTTCCGCTGGTGCACCGAACGGTTGAAGATCCGGCCGTCCAATACGTTCATTCGTAACGTCGTGCGCGAGCACGGCGAGACGATCCTCGTCCTCGGAATCCGCAAAGCCGAGAGCCAGGCCCGAGCGCGAGCCATGACCCGGCACGAGAAGCACCGTGTCCGCGACCGCCTCTCCCCGAACGGCAACCTGCCCAACTCACTGGTCTACAGCCCGATCGAGGAGTGGACCAACGACGAGGTCTGGACATTCCTCATGCAGCTCCCCAACGCCTGGGGACACAACAACAAAGACCTGCTGACTATGTACCAAGGCGCGTCCAGCGACGGCGAGTGCCCTCTGGTCGTGGACAACACCACCCCGTCGTGCGGTGACAGCCGATTCGGCTGCTGGACCTGCACCCTCGTCGACCAGGACAAGTCCATGGCGGCAATGATCCAAAACGACGAGGAGAAGGAGTGGATGCAACCTCTCCTCGAACTGCGCAACAAGCTCGACGTCCGCAACGAAGAGGGACGCCGCGACGACAAGCACCTGAGGGACTGGCGGAAGATGAACGGCTCCATCCAGCTGTTCAACGACCAGGTCGTCCATGGCCCGTACACCCAGAAGTCACGCGCGAACTGGTTGCGGGAACTTCTCAACGCTCAAACCTGGGTCCGGCAGAACGGCCCCGAAAGCGTCCGTGGCATCGATCTGATTACCATGGACGAGCTTCACGAGATCCGTCGCCTCTGGGTCTTCGAGAAGCACGAGGTGGAGGATCTTCTACCCAAGATCTACGAGGAAGAGACCGGAGAGAAGTTCCCGGGTGGCCCCCTCGACGAACATCTCACCCTCGCTGAGGACGAGATGGAGTTGCTCCGCGAAGTCTGTGGTGATGACGAATTGCACTTCACCACCGCTCGCGAACTGCTAGCAGTGGAACGCAAGTTCCGGACGATGACGCGCCGCTCTGGGCTCTTCGAGGAACTCGAGAAGACGATCCGCCGCGGCTACTACGAGAACAAGGAAGACGCCGAACAGAGCGCTCTGCAGCTCCAGAAGGAAAAAACCGTACCCGAGCTGTCGCTCTTTGACGAAGAGATCACTGATGCTCCTGCTTAATGTCACCCTTGAGAACTTCGGTGCCTACAAGGGCAAGCAGTCTCTCGACCTGACCACCCGCCCTGGTCGCCCGATCATCCTGATCGGTGGCCTTAACGGCTGCGGTAAGACCACGCTGCTGGATGCCATCCAGCTGGCGCTGTATGGAGCACGCGCACGCACCAGTGGCCGCGGCAACCGTTCCTACGACGACTATCTTCGCGACAGCATCAACCGGCAGGCCAACCCCAAGCACGCCCGGGTGACCGTTGAATTCTCCACAACGGTTGAAGGCCAGGAACGCCGCTACAAGGTCGTCCGGTCCTGGGAGGCCAGCGGCAAGTCCGTTCGGGAGTTCCTCAACGTGCTCATCAACGGCGAACTCGACCTTGTGGTCAGTGAGCATTGGGCCGACTACGTGGAGGACCTTCTACCGCTTGAAGCATCCTCGCTCTTTTTCTTCGATGGAGAGAAGATCGAGTCGCTGGCGAATCCAGACCGAGCGGCTACAGTGATCGAGTCCGCCGTGCAGTCGCTGTTCGGGCTCAATGCGGTCGAACGGCTGCGTAACGACTTGCTCGCCGTCCAGCGCCGACAGAAGATCTCAAAGGAAGATCAGCAGGTGCTGGAACAAATCCAGCAGATCGAGAAAGAGATCAGGCAGACAGACCAGCTCTGCGACGAGGGCGCCCAACGTGCCGCGTCGAAGGCATCCGAGCTGGAAGCGGCTGAGCGGCGTTTTGCAGGCGTCGACGAGGTGTTCGCCAAGGAAGGCGGTGACCTCTACACCCGCCGGGCAGAGCTAGAAGCCGAACGATCTCAGACGGCTGCCCAGCTCAAGAGCGTCAACGAGACGCTGGCCAACACTCTCGCCGCTGGCCCTCTGCCTCTGATGCTGCTGGCTCCACAGCTATCAGCAGTCCGGGACCAGGTCGAGAATGAGAGACAGGCTGCTGAGGTAGCGCAGGTCATCGATGTGCTGAGCGAGCGGGACGGGGAGCTGCTGGTGCTGCTGAAGGACCTCGTGCCTACTGACAGCCTCACAGCGGCAGAGAAGCACCTCACTGCTGACCGGGAACGGCGTGCATCGATCGTTGCCGGGACTCGTCAGATGTTCGACTTCCCAACCGAATCCCTCCCGCAGCTGATGTCTCTGGAGGAGATCTTGGGGCAGGAGGTTGCGCGCGCGCGTGATCTTATCGAACAAGCCCAACTTCTTCGGGAGCTTCTCAATGTCCTCGAGCGTCAGCTTGCTGGCGTACCGGCTCACGATGTAATCGCCACGCTCCTTGAACAGCGAGACGCCCAACGGGACGAAGTGACTCGCCTTGGACTTGAGCTCGACAAACTCAAGGAAGAGTTGGAGACCGCCCGCCGCCGTCGTGAGCAGCTCGTGCTTGAGCGTGAGCGTGCCTACAAGGGACGTGCCGCGAAGCTGGCCCAAGCAGAGGACGCGGAGCGCATTGTCACTTACTCCGAGAAGGTCCGTTCGACCATGGAGAAGTTCGGTGCCGCGCTCCTGCAGAGACACATCAGCAAGCTCGAGGTCGCGGTCCTGAGGAGCTTCCAGCACCTCATGCGCAAGTCTGCTCTCGTACGCGACCTGCGTATCGACACACAGAAATTCACTCTCACCCTGGTTGGTCACGACGGCCAGGAGTTGGATCCCTCCCGCCTAAGCGCGGGTGAACGTCAGCTTTTGGCGATCTCACTCCTGTGGGGCCTGGCGAAGGTGGCGGGTAACCGCCTCCCCAGCGTGATCGATACCCCCCTTGGCCGTCTCGACAGCCGCCATCGCGAACATCTGGTGGACCGTTACTTCCCTCACGCCAGTGACCAAGTGCTCCTGCTGTCCACGGACGAAGAGATCGACGAGTACCTGCTCAGCAAGCTGAAGCCGTCGATCGCGCACACCTACATGCTGGTCCACGACGACAAGACGTTCACCACTTCAGTCGAGCCCGGCTACTGGTGGACTGGAGGTACGGCTCATGTCGCTTGACAACGTTCGGCTCTCCCAGCCGGCGAAAGACCAACTGGTCAAGCTCAAGCGCATCACCGGCATCAAGAACTGGAATACCCTGTGCCGCTGGGCGCTTGCGCTCTCTCTTCAGGATCCGACGCCACCGCTGGTTCGAGAAATCAACACCGACTCCAACGTCGAAATGTCCTGGAAGACCTTCACCGGTGCCTACGGTGATATCTACCTGGCGCTCCTGAAGCAGCGTTGCCTCGCTGACGGCGAGGAACCCACTGAGGAGAACATCGTTCATACCCTGACCATCCACATCCACCGAGGGATCGGTCACTTGGCTGGCCGTCAAGACCTCAAGAACATCAGCGACCTCGTCTCACTCGCTGTCGCCTGAATTTTCGAAGGGGCACATGGTGAACCATGTGCCCCTTCGTGGATCTTGAGGAGTGGGTCTCCTCGTTGCCGGTAGTGGCTGATGAGTGCGCGGGTCTGGTGGATTCTGCGGAAGAGCGACCAGGCCAGGACGTGTTCGAGGGCGCTGGCGGTGGAGATGAGGATGCAGGCGATGGAGCTGCCGATCTCGGCGAGCGAGGGTCAGATCGGCAGCGGGGTCGGTTCATGTGGCTCTCCCGGGTTCGGGGGTGTTTTCCCAGGCCAGGAGCGCGGGCGGTGCCCTGGGGCTGCGGGCCAGGTATCCAAGGGTGGCCCCGCAGTGCTGGCGGGCCACTCCGACGGACTTGGTCCCTTTCTTGATCGCCTAGGTGTCATCAGCGATCAGCATCCCTCTGGCGAGTCAAGATCTCCACCAGGTAGGAGCGGACCTCATCGCGGAGCGCGCTGGCGTCCCACTTCGCGCGGTTGAGGAGCCATTTCAGCAGATAGCGGTCCGAGCTTATGGAGCAGTGGCGGACGATTCGGGCGCTGGAGGCTGTGCAGGTCGTAACAATCACCTCAGCTGGCCCATCCACCATGTGGCCTGTCTTCGCCCGGTGCTCTCGGGAGTCGTGCCACGATGGAGACCGACAGACATGAAGCGCGAAGGAGCCTTGCCAGGTGGAGATCTCGGCAGATTACCTCAGTTGGATGCGGGACCAGGTCAACAGAGTCGCTGATAACTACGATGTGACGAGTGATCGTGCCTTCGCCGCTTGGGCGATTCACTATGCACTCGAAGTCGCCGAGGACGATGCCTTCAACCAGTCTGACACACTGCAGCGCGGCGACGCCGGGATCGACGGCTGGCACTACGATCACGACGCCGGCATCTTTCACCTGGTGCAGGCCAAGTACTCCGATGACCCCACCGGGACTTTCGGTTCACCCGGCACATTGGACTCCCTATTCAAGGCCGCCATGCTCCTACGTGATCCGGAGAAGATCGAGAAGGGCCAGAACGCTGAGAAACTCAGAGACGTCGCGCTCGCACTCAAGGAGGCGCTCGACGACGGCGCATCAGTGTCCCTCGACTTTTTCATCGCGGGGCGGCTTTCCGAGGAGAGCAAGAAGCGGCTCACCGACACGGCTGTCGGGTTCGGCGAGAGCTACACGGCCAACATCTTCGATATCGAGCGGCTCTATGAGATGAAGCTCAGCGAGGATCCCATCGAGGACCTCGCCGGGCAGTCGGTTACGTTCAAGCTGTCAGGGAAGAACGAATACTTCGAGCGGTCGGAGTTCTCTCTTCCAGGTGTAAAGAGCGCCGGCGTCTTCGCGCTCGATGGCCGTTCGCTCGCGGACGCCGTCGCTAAGTGGGGTCCCCGCCTGTTCCACGGGAACGTACGGTATTACCTGAAGAAGTCCAATCGGGTGAACAAGGCCATGCTGGGGACGCTGGACGACGCAGAGAAGCGGAAGGCGTTCTGGTTGTACAACAACGGGATCACCTTGGTCGCCGAGTCGTTCGAGTTTCGTTCCAGTGATGAGACTGGCCCCATACTCATCGCGAGGAATCCTCAGATCGTCAACGGCGCTCAGACATCGTCGGTCTTTCATGAGCGGCGGGCCAGCCTGGAGTACGGCGAGGTGGCCGTGCAAGCGAGGATCATCGCGATCGAGCAGGGCGATGCGGGGCGTGACGCCCTCCGAGAGATCTCCCAGTACACCAACAGCCAGTCGCCGGTCCGGGCCGGAGACCTGCGCGCAAACGAGAACCGACACCGCAGGATCCAGAGCAACTTCGGGATGCTGACACCCCCGATCTTCTACGAGCGCCGCCGCGGCGAGTGGCAGTCGCTGACACCCGCCGACCGCAAGGCCTACAACAACCGGCGAGTGACTAAGGAGGATATCGGCCAGCGTTACCTGGCTTTCCAGGGGCTTCCTGCGGACGCGATCTCCAAGCGGGAGTCGATGTTCGGTGATTTGGAGAACCAGGCGTTCGACCCTTCGGTATCGGCGAAGGAGTACCTACTCGCCTACGAGCTGTATGAGCAGGCCTCCAACCTGCTGAAGGCCTCCAACAGCGAAAAGCTCAGTGCTCTCGCCCCTTCGCTGGGCAACAAGATGGGCGGTGACCCGGACGGCCCCACCCGCGTGGACGCACTGCGTCCAGCGCACAAACTCGTCTGCGCCCACGCCACCGCGCTGGCCCACGAGGTTCTGATCTGGCGCTTCTCCTCGTTGGGCCAGATTCGGGCGACGGCGATTCTCGAGCGAATGGCCGTCGGTCCCGAGGACCCCACGTGCAAGTTCGTCTGGCTGCGGGTCTGGCAAGCGATCAGCCTGTGGCTCGCCTCCGCCAAGAAGGACAACATCACCGTTAAGGTTGCGCTCCAGCGCCCCGACGCATTCTCCCAGATGAACGGCATCCTCAAGGATGCCCTCGCTGAAGCCGAGAAGACTGCGATCCCTTCCATCTCCTAGACCTAGAAGAACGATAAGGATCTTGCTTGGGGGCTGTCTGGCCGTAGGCCGGGCAGCTTCTTTTGTGGTTATGCGGTGGTTGGGGTGAGGGCCCAGGCGGTGCCGGTGTGGGTGAGGCCGAGGTTGATCAGGCGGCGGAGGTTGAGGGGCGGCGCGAGTGTGCAGCCAGGTGTTGTTCTTGATGGCGCAGTGGTAGCGCGGGCGGCGACTGCCGTGGTGCACCAGCCATGAGCTTCCCCGTTCAACAGCCAGGCACGATGAGAAGGGTCAGGCAGATCGTGGGAAGGAAGATCACGTGACTTCACCTCATCAGCCGGAATTCTGGCGCAGCCGAACCGCCGATGCAGCATAGCTGGCGCTGACAGAGATCCTGGCCAGCGGCAGTCCCCATCTCGCGGTGATTCTGGCTAGAAAAGGAGGGAGTGGAAAGCGATGGGCGGGGCTTCAGTGGTCGTTGCCTCCGGGGTTCTCCAGGGTGAACCACCGTCGCTCGTGTATTGACGAGTCATAGCCGTAGTGGCGGTCCTTGTATTGGTTGAGGGCTGCCTGCCATTGGCTGAGGACGAGGACCGCGTCGCTATTCTGCGGGAGGGTTTCCTCATCGAGCATGTCGACGAAGGCAAAGCTGGGGTCGTTTTCGATGACCTTGCTGAGCTCATTGAGGAGACGGTTAAGCATTTTGATCTTGAGGGTGTTCACGATGCCGTCCTGCTTTTTCTTGGACAGCTCGGTCATCTCACGGTGGGCAGCCACCAGCATGGGGACGAGCCGGTCATAGGTCGCTGCCTGCTCGTCGGTAGGTGGCAGTGAGGTGCCGTCGTTCAGCGTGGTGCGGTGGGACATATGTTCTCCTACTTTGGGAGCCGGCGGGTGAACTCGACGTGCTTCTTGCGCAA
Source organism: Actinocorallia sp. B10E7 (assembly GCF_039871655.1). Classification (NCBI taxonomy): domain Bacteria; kingdom Bacillati; phylum Actinomycetota; class Actinomycetes; order Streptosporangiales; family Thermomonosporaceae; genus Actinocorallia; species Actinocorallia sp. B10E7. The sequence goes on along the minus strand of NZ_JBDPLZ010000001.1, from coordinate 54,221 downwards.
TGCTTCGATAGCGCGCCGTCCGGAGTCGAGGAGGGCGACCATGAGGTCGAGATCTGAGTCGTCCAGGCACAGGACCGCGCGGCGCTTGGACGAGTGCAAGTCGACGATATTGCGCTGGACGCTGGTCTTCGGCGGGTTACGTGCGACGATCACACCGAGGCGGCCCATGTCCTCGTCGTCGAGGTAGCGATAGAGCTGATTGACGTGCTCTGTGTCGAGCACGGCGACGTTCTTGAGCTCGAAGACGAGCTGGCGCGCGCCGTACTGGTCCCGGAGGTCGGTCAAGAACGGCGTCTTGCCGTCGTTGTGGAAGATGATGTCTCGGATGTGGGCACCGCTGATCGTTCGTTCCTGCTGGCCAGCGAGGTCGAGCTCGGGGTAGAGCACGGAGGACAGGACGTCGAATACGAGCTCCTCGAACTTCTTGTCCGCTCCGTCGACGCGCCCGGTCGGCAACGCCTTTATCTCGGAGACCTTCTTCTTGACGGTCGCGAGTCTGAGCGGCGTGAAGAGTGGGTCTGGGGTGCACACGTCGGCTGCGGCCTCACGCTCCGCGACGTAACTGCGGACAGTGTCGAAGTGTACGCGGTTGTAAGTGAGTACGTCCTGCTTGGCGACGGCTCTGCCCGCGCGGCCCGGCGGTAGTACGAGCGGCGCGTAAGCGCTGCGGTAGTAGTCGCCGTAGTTGATCCAAGGCAGCCTGCGGAGCAAATTCAGTGGTGCAAGTAGGACGGGCGAGCCGTCGGCAGGGTTGTGTGGAAGGCGAGCATCGAACGGCCGCCAGTCGAGCGCTGCGGTGTCCCAGCCCAGGAGACGGCGGCGGCTCGTCGGGATGCCCCAGTCAGCGCAGCGGCGCTCAGTGAATTTGCTGAGCCAGCGTTTGATGACTGAAGCGGTCAGATCGCTGATGCGATCCTCGGCGATGCGGGGCACGAGCAGCGAGAGGACCTCCAGGTGGTCCAGGCTAGCGGTTTGGAGCTGCGGAACCTGTTGGAATGTGTGGACGATGCTGTCGATGGTGCCGGAACCGAGCGCTGAGCCCCGCTTAGTCCCGGCGGCATAGCCCAGCCCGAGTTCGGCTGGCTCGCGGATTTCTGAGAGAAGCATTCTTGCTCGCATGGCCCGTCCGTCGACGGCGTGCTTGCGGACTTCGTCCACGAAGCCGAGCAGATCGGCATGAAGCCGTCGGTACTCCGGGTCGTCGGACTTCCAGAGCAGGAATGGATCGAGGTACAGCGGGAGGTCCTCGCGTAGATGGGGGACGACAAAGTCCACCTCGTCTTGCCGGATCATCAGGCCGAAGACGTCGCTTAGGCGTGGGTTGAAGATACCGGCTGCGGGGTCACCCGTATCGCCGTCCGCTGCCATGTCTCCCAACCTTTCGTTACTTTCCGACGAGGCTACGCTAACGAAGAGCACCGACATTTTCCGGCACGCTCACCTAAGCTTTCCGAGTCCTGCCCTCGAACTTGAGTCCCGCGCGCGGGCGCTCACTGAGCCTTTGCCGGTAATCTCTCGTGACTGTTCGTGATTTCAGATGGTGTGGTTGTTCTCATGGTGGAGCAGGACGAGGGCTGCCGCGGTGATGGCGCCGATCCTCCAGGGGCGAGGCTGACTTGGCGCAGGGCCTTGAAAGTGACGATGAGCAGTGCGTTCGCGCGTTCGCCGATGTCGCGCAGACCGCGTAGCAGTTTGTTGGAGGTCTTGTGGTCGTCGGTGAGCCGGCGTCCTTTGGTCTTCTTGGCCGGGACGCGCAGTGCGTGGGCGGTGCCTTCGTGGCCGAGGTCGGCCAGGCAGGTCAGGGTGTCTTTGACCTGGGCGAGGGCGCAGGTGATGTCGTGTTGGCGGCCAGGCTGCACGGAGGAGGTCCACAGCGGCCATCCGTCGGGGGCGGAGAGGACCTGGACGTTGCCGCCATGGTGCTTGTGCTTGCCCGACCACCACAGGTTCGCGGTGTTGGGGCCAGGCGTGCTCATCCAGTCGGTGGCAATCACGACGCTGTCCACATTCACGTGCGAGTACTTGGCCTCCTGGGCGTCCCGCAGGGCGCCGTGCAGGTTAGGGCATGGGAGGCGAGCACGTCGATGCCCTCGTGCAGGTAGCGGTAGGCGGTCGTGACGCTGATGGCGTTGTCGACGGCCAGCCGCCGGAGCCGGGGTGATCCAGGAACCACCGCAGGATCAGCACCGCCTGCGCCCGGCAGTCCAGGACCCGTCGGCCTGCGCGGTGCCGCGCTGCTCACGCTCGAACTCCAGTAGTCCCGACACGAAGACGACCGTCCCCTCCTGCACGTCCAGGACGGCGGAGTCTGTGACATTTGAGGACGCGTGAAGCCTCTGCTCTATGAAGTTGATCTCTCGACAAGACCACTTCTAGGACCCCACATGCATCGTATTGATTTGAGTGGGCTATGGGGTGCCGACGAAGGAGGCAGTGGTGCCGGGCGATGCTGATTGAGACCGGGTTCGCATGTGAGCTGCCGGGGCGTAGCGGCGATTCCCAGTGACATTTGGGTGACAAAAGATCTTGAGCCGTGATCCATCCAAGTGGATCACGGCTCTGACCTGCGGAAACCTGGAGCGGATGACGGGAATCGAACCCGCGTAGCTAGTTTGGAAGACTAGGGCTCTACCATTGAGCTACATCCGCGTGGGGCCGTTGTGTGTGGCTCCGTCGGTAGCGTACAGGGTTTTGGGGGGTGTACGCGAAATCGGGGGTCGGCGGGTGCGGTGTTGGGCCGGGGTGAGGCCGCGGGTGCGCTTGAAGGCGGTGCTGAGGGCGTAGGGGGTGGCGTAGCCGACTTTGCGGGCTATGGCCTCGAGGGTGAGGGCCGGGTCCTGGAGGAGGTCGGCGGCGAGGCTGAGGCGCCAGCGGGTGAGGTGGGCCATGGGGGGTTCGCCTACCAAGGTGGTGAAGCGGCGGGCCAGGGTCGAGCGGGAGACGTCCAGTTGCCGGGCTAGGAGCTCCACCGTCCAGGGGTGGGACGGGTTGTGGTGCAGCAGGCGCAGGGCCTGGCCGATCATGGGGTCGGATTGGGCCCGGTACCAGGCGGGGGGCTGGACGTCCGGGCGGGTCAGCCAGGAGCGCAGGAGCGTGATCGTCAGCAGGTCCAGGAGGCGGTCCAGGATGGCGTTCTGGCCGGGGGAGTCCTGGGTGATCTCCTGGGTGAGCAGGTCGATCAGAGGGGTGTGGGCGGGGTCGGCGGGGAGGGCCAGCAGCGGGGGCAGGGCGTTCAGCAGTTGCTGCGCGGTCTCCGTGGCGGTCTCGTAGGTGCCGGTGAGCATGACCGTCTCGCCCGTGGGGGTGTTGCCCCAGGTGCGGATGCCCTGGGACATCGTCTCCTCCAGGCGGGTGCCGTCCAGGGTGGTGCAGATCTGGCCGGGGTGGATGACGATCTGGGGCGGGGTGCCGGGGGAGTCGGAGACGACGTAGGGGTGGGGGCCGCGGGCCAGGGCGACCTCGCCGGGGGACAGGCGCAGGGGCGGGTCCGTCTCGGGGGTGATCCAGGCGTGGCCCTGGGCGATGACCACGACCGTCAGAGGCGAACGGTCCTGGATGCGCATGGACCACGGCGGGTTCATGACAGAGCGCAGTAGGAAGGCGCCTGCGGCGCGAGGGCCGTCCAGCAGGGCGGCTAGAGCGTCCATGGGACGAAGGTAACGCGTGGACGGACGCGTATGCGCGTGCGCTTCTCAGCGATGGAGGCCACGGCTCCGGCGCAGTGAGATGGGGTGTAGTCGAACCCCGGAGGAGAACACCTTGAACCGTACTCTGCTGCTCGTCTCGACCGTCGGAGCCGGAGTGAATGCCGGAGTCTTCTTCGCGTTCTCCACTTTCGTCATGCGAGGGCTGGCGAATCTGCCGTCCGCTCAAGGCGCCGCCGCGATGCAGTCGATGAACAGGGCCGCGCCCAGCTCCCTCTTCATGCTCACTTTGTTCGGCACGGCGGTGACGGGCATCGTCGTGGGCGTCGGGGGACTGCGCGACCTCAGTGCGCCGGGAAGCGTGTATGCGGTGGTGGGAGCCGGCCTGCATCTGGTTCCGATCGTGCTGACGGCGGTCTACCACGTGCCTTACAACAACCAGCTCGAGGCGCTGGACGCCGCGGCCGCCGGTACGGCCGACTTCTGGAAGACGTACGTGTCGCGGTGGACGGCGTTCAACCATCTGAGGTTCCTGGGTGCGCTCGGTGCGGCGGCCGCGTTCGCCCTCGCGTACAGAAGTGGAAAGTAAACCCTTACGGAGGGTGGAGGAAGCCGGGGTCATTGGGGTTGAATAAGAAACCGAATCCGATTCGGTTGAGGAGCCCGGATGACTGATATCGAGGCGTATGCCAGTCAGGTGAAAGCCTGGCTGGAGAAGACCCCCATACCGGAGAACACGGGCGTCGACGTGTCCCGGGAGTTCATGGCCGAGCTCTACGACGCGGGCTACTCCGGCATCTCCTGGCCGGCCGAGTACGGCGGGCAGGGGCTGAGCACCGCCGAGGAGCGCGTCTTCCAGCAGGCCGCGCGCGGCAGCGGCAAGGCACTGCCGACCGGCGTGTTCGGCATCGGCCTCGGCATGTGCGGCCCGACGCTGCTGTCACTGGGCACCGAGGAGCAGAAGAAGCGCTACATCAAGCCGCTGCTGCGCGGCGAGGAGATCTGGTGCCAGCTGTTCTCCGAGCCCGGCGCGGGCTCGGACGTCGCCTCCCTGCAGACCCGCGCGGTCCTGGACGGGGACTCCTGGATCCTGAGCGGCCAGAAGGTCTGGACGACCGTCGCGCAGCACGCCGACTACGGACTGATCATCGCTCGCACCGACGTGGACGTGCCCAAGCACAAGGGCATCACGATGTTCATCGTCGACATGCACGCCCCCGGCGTGACGGTGCGCCCGCTGCGTGACATGACGGGCATCGCGCACTTCAACGAGGTCTTCTTCGACGACGTCCGCATCGCCGAGGACCAGGTCGTCGGCGGGGTGAACAACGGATGGCACGCGGCCATCACCACCCTCCTGCACGAGCGTCTGTCGATCGGCATGGGCAGCGCCGCCCCCGACCGTCCCACCTCCTACCGGAGCATCGCCGCCCGCGCGAGCAAGCGCGGCCTGACCGAGGACCCGGCCGTCCGCGAGAAGCTGGTCGACCTCTACATCCAGGAACGCGCGCTGGAACTGTTCAACGCCCGCCTGGCCCAGGAGGTCAAGGCCGGGATCAATCCCGGTTCGCGCGGTTCGGTCACCAAGCTCCTGCTGGCCGAGCTGACCCTCGACAGCGCCGAGACCGCAGCCGAGATCTTCGGTGAGGGCGTCGTCGCGCACTCCGAGGACGACGAGCTGGCGCGCTACGCCGCGGCCCTGGCGTGGGCTCCGGGCATGGCGCTGGGCGGCGGCACCAACGAGATCGTCCGGAACGCGATCGGAGAACGGGTGCTGGGCCTGCCCCGCGAACCGCAGGTCGACCGCGACGTCCCCTTCCGTGAACTCAAGGTCGGCACGCAGAAGAAGGAGGCGGGCGCGTGAGACTCATCCTTACCACCGAGCAGCGGGAACTGGCCGAGGCCGTCCGGTCGTTCCTGGCCTCCGCCGCGCCGATCGCGCGGGTCCGGCAGATCGCCGAGGGCGAGGAGTCCTACGACCGCAAGACGTGGGAGCGGCTGGCCGGCGAGCTGGGCGTCACCGGCCTGGCGATCCCCGAGGAGTACGGGGGAGAGGGCGCCGGACACGCCGAGGTCGCCGTCGTCCTGGAGGAGCTGGGCGCGGCCCTCACCCCGGTGCCGTACTTCGCCTCGTCCGTCCTGGCCGCCGAGGCGCTGCTCGCGCTGGGCGACGAGGAGGCCAAGCGGGAGTACCTGCCGGGCATCGCGGCGGGAACGACGGTCGCGACGCTCGCGTTCGGTGAGGGCGTGACGGCCTCCGCCGACCACACCCTCGACGGGTGTGCCGAGCGTGTCCTCTACGGCGCCGACGCCGACCTGCTCCTGGTCGTCGCCGACCTGGACGGCAGGCCCGCCGTCTTCGCCGTCCGGGGCGAGGCTGCCCGGCGCACCCCGCTGGAAGTCCTGGACCCGACCCGTCCCCAGGCCGCGGTCGAGTTCTCCGGGACCCCCGCCCGCCTCGTCGGCCCGGCGGACGCGACGGAGGCGCTGGCCCGCACCCTCGACGTCGCGGGCGCGGTCCTGGCCTCCGAGCAAGTGGGCGGGCTGCGCCGCTGCCTGGACACGATCGTCGATTACGCCAAGCTGCGCGTCCAGTTCGGCCGGTTCGTCGGTTCCTTCCAGGGAGTGAAGCACCGGCTCGCCGACCTGCACTGCCTCCTGGAGCAGTCCGAGTCGGTGGCCAGGTACGCGGCGTGGGCCGCCGACGAGGCGCCGGACGAGCTGCCGCAGGCCGCGGCGCTCGCCCAGGCCTACGTCGGCCCGGCCTACTTCCGGGTGGCCAAGGAGCACCTGCTGCTGCACGGCGGTATCGGCTTCACCTGGGAGCACGACGCGCACTTCTACTACAAGCGCGCCAAGAGCTCCGAACTGCTGCTGGGTCCGCGCCGCGGGCACCGGGCCAGGCTCGCGGAGCGGCTGGGTCTGGGCTGAGCCGGAGCGGCGCGCTGTCCTCTCCGCTCAATTCTTGAGCGGAGAGGACAAAAAATCCGGGAACTCCTTGCCGTCGTTGCCTGCTAGCTGACATATCCGTCATGCCACGATGGGGCTCCCTTCGACCCACCCCCGGAGGAACCATGCAGCCCGTGCTCCTGGCGTGCGCCGCCCATCTCATCTACCTCACCGGTTTCGTGATCTTCAAGACGACCGGTGCCTCGCTTCCCCCGCTCACCGCCCGGCGCCCGTTCCACGCCACGATGAAGCTGGCGACCAGCGGCTCGTGGCTGATCGGCCTGACCACGGTGATGAGCGGCACCGTGGTGGCCGCGTCCGCGGTGAACACCGCACCGGTCTCGATCATGCTGGCCACCTACCTCTTCGGCCTGCTCCTGCTGATCGTGGTCGGTGCGTACGGCTTCAAGGAGCGGCTGGCCCGCCGCGAGGTCAACGCACTGATCCTGCTGGCCGGGGCGCTGGTCCTGATCGCGGTCTCGGTGTTCTACGGATACGGGTCCTTCCCCTCGCGCAGCCAGGCCGGTCCACCCGACCCCTCTCCCTGGACGTTCGCCGCCGCGACGGTCCCCTCGCTCCTCTTCCCCATCTGGCTGTTCTGCGTGCGGGAGCGCAAGGCGGAAGGCCGGCACGCCAGGCGGCTCACGGGGGTCGCGTACGGGATCGGCGCGGGCGTGCTGCTCGGCACCGCCGAGACGATGGGCGTGGCGATGATCCCCTACATCACCGGCGCTCCGCGCGACCTGCTGTTCACGCCCTACCCGGCGCTGTTCGTGCTGGCCGGGGGACTGGGCCTGGGCCTGCTGCACATCGGACTGCAGCAGCGCCGCCTGATCCTGGTCTGCGCCGTGATGAACATCGTCGGCAAGATCCAGCTGGTGTGCGGCGCCGCGCTGCTCTTCGGGGAGCCCTGGCCGTCCGAGCCGCTGTGGCTCGCCCTGGAACTGGCGGGCGTCTTCCTGGCGCTTTACGCCGTCCTGCTCTTCCCCCGCTACGAGCGGGTCACGGGGACCCTCGCGGCCGAGCCGCCCGCGCCCGTGCGCGTTCCCCGTCCCGAGCACCGGACGGCGCCGCGCATGGCGGCGCCCCCGCGTGCCCATCTGTGAGGACGGGCACGCGGGCGGGGCTCAGTTCCTGACGGGCTCGCCGTCTCCGTCCTCGACGGAGACGGGCCTCCCGGGCTCCGCATCGGCTTCGCCCGAGTCGTCGGACGCTTCGGCCGTCTGCCGCTGTCCTTTCTCGGCCTTCTTCCGCAGGAAGAAGGGGAGGTGCTCCTCGGGGCGGGCGGCCAGCGAGGTGATGAGGGGCTGCAGCAGCCGCGCCGCCAGCGGGCCGAACGCCGCGAGGATGAGGACGTAGCCCGCGGCCAGCGGGCCGAGGTCCGGGTGGGCTCCTGCCGACACGGCCAGACCCGCGATGACGATGTTGAACTCGCCTCGGGGGACCAGCGCGATTCCGGCCCTGGCCCGCCCGGCCCGGCCGATGCCCGCCTTCTGCGCCGCGTAGTAGCCGGTGAGCAGCTTCGTGATGATGCTGACGAAGGCCAGCAGCAGCGCCAGCCCGGCCACCGGCAGGATCTTGGCGGGGTCGGTGTTGAGGCCGAAGAACACGAAGAACACCGCGGCGAACAGGTCGCGCAGCGGGGCCAGCAGCTCCTGCGCCTCGTGGGCGAGCTGCCCCGACAGGGCGACGCCGACGAGGAACGCGCCGACCGCGGCGGAGACCTGCAGCTGCTGGGCGATGCCCGCGACCAGCAGCGCCAGGCCCAGCACCTTGAGCAGCAGGACCTCGGAGTTGGGGCTGGAGACGAACATCTCGAGGTAGCGGCCGAACTTCAGCGAGACGACGAGGACCACGGTGACCGTGGCCAGCGCGATGCCGACGCTGGTGGCTCCGGCGGCGAAGCCCGCGCCAGCCAGGACGGCGGTGAGGATCGGCAGGTAGACGGCCATCGTGAGGTCCTCGAAGACCAGTAGCGACAGCACGACAGGGGTTTCGCGGTTACCGATCCAGCCCAGGTCGGTGAGGACCTTCGCGGTGATGCCGGAGGAAGTGGCGTAGGTGACGCCGGCCATCGCGATGGCCGCGACCGGGCCCCAGCCCAGTACCAGCGCGATGATGGCGCCGGGGGCCGCGTTCAGCACGAGGTCGACCAGGCCGCCTCTGGCGTTGCCTTTCAGGGAGGTCACCAGCTCGTCGGCGTTGTACTCCAGGCCGAGGGTGAGCAGGAGGAGGACGACACCGATCTCCGAGGCGGTGTGGACGAACTCCTCGCTGGTGCCCAGGGACAGGATTCCGCCGTGGCCGAAGGCGAGGCCGGCGATGAGGTAGAGCGGGATGGGGGAGATGCCCGCGCGGAGGGCGAAGGAGCCGAGGACTCCGAGGGCGAGGATGATGCCGCCCAGTTCCAGGAACAGAATTGCTATGTCGTGCACGCGCTCCCCTACCCGCCGGTCAAGATCTGAGTCGCGCCCTCGGTGCTCTCCAGGTCTCCCACCAGCACCGCGACGTCGTGCTCCCGCAGGACGAAGTCCGGCAGGGGGCTGGTGTTGACCTGGCCGCCTCGGACGACCGCCACGATGGAGGCGCCCGTCAGGGTGCGGACCTGGGCCGAGCCCATGGTCTTGCCGTGCCACCTGGACGAGACCGGCACCTGCAGGCTGACCAGGCCCTCCACCTCGCGGTGGAGGTCGTTGAGCCGCTGGACGATGCGGGGCGCGCCGAGCAGCTCGACGAGGGCGTCGGCCTCCTCGTCGTTGAGCTTGACGGTCTCGCAGGCCCGGTCCGGGTCCGCCTTGTCGTAGATCACCAGGTCGCGTCGGCCGGTCCGGTAGGACACGACGCCGATCCGGCGTCCGGCGCGGGTGGTGAACTCATGGCGCAGCCCTATCCCGGGCAGTGCCGTCTGTTCTACGTCCACTGCTTCCCCTCCTTGGGTACAGCACGAAAGTCCAAAGGCCGATTTTGGCCCAATGCCGTGCGGCGGACCAATCGAGGCGATCCCCCCGGCACGTGCCGGGCTCCCTTCGGGGTTCTGGGAGCGGATCGGGGAGTCCCGGGATGGGGAGCGTCCGAAACCCGCCGAACAGTGTCCGATAAGCCTGCGGCATATACCTGACCAGTCCGGTAACGGAAATGTTACCGGCTCCTCACGGACCGGCTCCGCAGCGTCAAGAAGGGCTCACAGGACGCGCCGGGCCGAGTGCGTGACAGGTAATCGGGTCTTGACCTCGCGGCAACAGCCGGGAAGAAGCGCACACCTACCTTCAGGGCAACGCAACGACCGAGCAGAACAGAAGTACCTGGAGGCAGGGCATGACCACGCTGACCGGCGAAAGGCCCAAGGCGCCCAGCGCAGGACAGGGCCGCTGGATCGAGGACTGGCGACCCGACGACGAGCAGTTCTGGAACGAGACCGGCAAGCACGTCGCCCGCCGCAACCTCGTCTGGTCGATCGTCACCGAGCACCTGGGCTTCTGCGTCTGGCTGCTGTGGAGCATCGCCGTCATCAACCTCGACAAGGTGGGCGTCGCGCTCAGCGTCGGGGAGACCCTGTGGCTGACGACCCTGCCCAACCTGGTGGGCGCGGCCCTGCGCATCCCCTACACCTTCGGGCCCGCGCGGTTCGGCGGACGGAACTTCACCATCATCAGCGCGCTGCTGCTGCTGATCCCGTGCGCGCTGTTCGTCTACGCGATCGAGAACCCCGACATCCCGTTCTGGGCGCTGCTGCTCATCGCCGCCACGACCGGTCTGGGAGGCGGCAACTTCGCCTCCTCGATGTCGAACATCACGCACTACTACCCGACCACCAAGCAGGGACTCCCGCTGGGCCTCAACGCCGCGGGCGGCAACATCGGCGTGAGCGTCACCCAGCTGACCATGCCGCCGCTGATCGTCGCGGCCGGCCTGGTCGCCGTCGGCTGGGTGTGGATGCCGCTGGTGCTGGTCGCCGCCGTCGGCGCCTACTTCTTCATGAACAACCTGCGCCACGCCACCAGCTCCTACACGATCAAGGAGATGTGGGGGATCTCCCGCAAGCCGCACACGATCATCATGTCGGTGCTCTACATCGGCACCTTCGGCTCGTTCATCGGCTACTCCTTCTCCTTCGGAGTACTGATCAAGAACCAGTTCCCCGAGATCAGCGCGAGCAACTACATCTGGCTCGGCGCGCTGGTCGGCTCCGTGGCCCGCCCGCTCGGCGGCCTGCTGGCCGACCGGCTCGGCGGCGCGCGGGTGACGTTCTGGAACTTCCTGGCCATGGGGCTGGGGATCGTCGCGGTGTGGTTCGCGGTGGACGCCGCCAACTGGGCCTTCTTCCTGGCGGCCTTCCTGCTGGTCTTCGCCACGACCGGGATCGGCAACGGCTCCACCTACAAGATGATCCCGGCGATCTTCCGCAACAAGGCGCTGGAGGGCGTCGACCGGGACGACGAGGGGGCCGTCGCCTCGGCGCTGGGCACCGCCCGCCGCAACGCGGCGGCCGCGATCGGCATCTCCTCCGCGGTCGGCGCCTTCGGCGGCGTGCTGATCCAGCAGATCTTCCGCATCTCGCTGGAGGAGACCAAGGCGATCAGCGCCGCACTGGTGATCCTCGCGGTCTTCTACGCGGTGTGCGTCCTGCTCACGTGGAGCGCCTACCTGCGCCGTCGCCTCACCGTGGGCACGGAGAAGGTCAGCCTCGCCCAGGCAGGTGTCTGACCCGGGGCCCGGCCGGTCTCCAGGGACCGGCCGACATCCCCGCTGACAAAAAGAGCCCCGGCGTCATGACGCCGGGGCTCTCTCCTGTTTGTCGGGCTGGCGGGATTTGAACCCACGGCTTCTTGCACCCAAAGCAAGCGCGCTACCAAGCTGCGCCACAGCCCGTGACGCGCGACAGTCTAGCCGCTCGGCGGCCGCCGGGAGGGTGGTGTTCCACAGCGGACGATCATCCTCCCCTTCCCCCGCCGCCTCCCGGGGGCCGGAAGAGACGTCAAAAGGCCCATGAGAGAGGCGGCGCGCGCGAAGGCATGTCACGGGAGGTGGCCGTGACCCCCTAGACTGAGGGCCGCATAGGCATGTGCTGTGCCGCCCGAAACGACCACGTGAGACCGGCGGCCGCTCTCGCTCGCGGCCTGGCAGGGCCGCGCCACAGCGCGCCGAGCCGTGTGAACCGCCGGATCAAGGAGACCTGCCCCAGTGAAGACCGCTGTCGAGGAGCTGACCCCGACCCGGGTGAAGCTCACCATCGAAGTTCCGTTCGAAGAGCTCAAGCCGAGCCTCGACAAGGCTTACAAGGAGCTCGCCAAGCAGGTGCGGCTCAAGGGCTTCCGCCCGGGCAAGGCACCCGCGCGCCTGATCGACCAGTACGTGGGTCGCGGCGCGGTGCTCCAGGAGGCCGTCAACGACGCGCTTCCGGGCCTGTACGGCGCGGCGATCGAGGAGAAGGAGCTCTTCGTCCTCGGCCAGCCCGAGGTCGAGGTGACCAAGCTCGACGACGGCAAGGAGTTCGAGTTCACCGCCGAGGTCGACGTCCGCCCGACCTTCGAGGTGCCCGAGTACGAGGGCCTGCCCGTCACGGTCGACGACGCGGTCGTCACCGACGAGGAGGTCGCCGAGACCCTCGACAACCTGCGTGAGCGCTTCGCCACCCTCACCACCGTCGAGCGCGCCGCCGCCGAGGGCGACACCGCCACCATCGACCTGAGCGCCGCCATCGACGGCGAGACCGTCGAGGACGCCGCCACCAAGGGCTACTCCTACGAGGTCGGCACCGAGGGCGCCATCGAGGGCCTCAACGAGGCGATCACCGGCCTGTCCGCCGGCGAGTCCAAGACCTTCACCACCACGCTCGTGGCCGGTTCCCGCCAGGGCGAGGAGGCCGAGGTCACCGTCACCGTCCAGTCGGTGAAGGTCAAGGAGCTGCCCGAGGCCGACGACGAGTTCGCGCAGCTGGCCTCGGAGTTCGACACCATCGAGGAGCTCAAGGACGACGTCCGCAGGCGCCTCGACCGGCAGAAGAAGATGAACCAGATCGGCCAGGCCCGGGACAAGGCCCTGGAGGCCCTCCTGGAGAAGGTCGAGGTCCCGCTGCCCGAGAGCGTGGTGGAGAGCGAGAAGTCCCGCCGCAACGAGCAGCTCGACCAGCAGCTGGCCTACGCCGGTCTGACCCGCGAGGCCTACCTGGCCGAGGAGGAGAAGACCCCCGAGGAGTTCGACGCCGAGCTCGACGAGGCCGCCCGCAAGGCGGTCAAGGGCGGCTTCATCCTCGACCAGCTCGCCCTCACCGAGGAGCTGGGCGTCGAGAACGAGGAGCTCAGCGAGTACGTGGTCAGCCAGGCCATGCAGATGAACCTGCCGCCGCAGCAGCTCGCCCAGTACCTCACCGAGAACAACCAGATCCCGGCTCTCGTCGCCGAGGTGCTGCGCAGCAAGGCGCTCAACCTCATCGTCGAGCACGTCAAGATCTCGGACGAGTCCGGTAACGAGCTCGACCTCGAGGCGCTCCGCAGGGAGATCAACGGCGAGACCGCCGCCGAGGAGGCCGTCGAGGAGGCCGAGGAGACCGGAGAGGTCGCCGAAGCCGAGGTCGTCGAGGAGACCGGAGAGGTCGCCGAAGCCGAGGTCGTCGAGGAGGCCGGCGAGAGCGCCGAGACCGCCGAGGCGAAGGACGCCGAGGACGAAGAGGGCTCCGCCAAGGCCTGATTTGTGTAAAAAGCCCAAATGCGCCCCGTATGCCGGAAATGGCATGCGGGGCGTCGGCGTTCAAACCACCGTTCGCTCGCGGCTAAACCCCGGGTCGGGAAAAGGGCGGAGGGTACGCCGCCAGCGAAAAGAACGCCCGTATGGCGTGAGGCCCCCGCGGGGCGCGTTAGTGTCCAATCATCCGACCGTTCAGGGATCAGAACTCGCCAGACACCTACGGAGGAACAGGGTGAGCAAGCCTCCGATTTTCCACGATCCGCTCTTCGCCCGTGAGGGCGGCGGACTGCAGGCCATCGCCGCGCAGGAGGCCCTGCACCAGCAGCTGCTGCGCAAGCGGATCGTGGTCCTCGGCCAGCAGGTCGACGACGACATCGCCAACCGCCTCGCCGCCGAGCTGCTGCTGCTGTCGGCCGAGGACGGAAAGCGCGACATTACCTTTTACATCAACTCTCCGGGTGGCTCCGTGACCGCCGGCATGGCGATCTACGACATCATGGAGTACGTGCCGAACGACATCGTGACGGTCGGCATGGGTCTGGCGGCGTCCATGGGGCAGTTCCTGCTCTGCGCGGGCACCCCGGGCAAGCGTTACGCCCTTCCGCACGCGCGCATCATGATGCACCAGCCTTCGGGCGGCATCGGCGGTACCGCCTCGGACATCAAGATCCAGGCCGAGCAGATGCTCTACGTCAAGAAGACGCTCGCGGAGCGGATCGCCTACCACACCGGCCAGACGGTCGAGCAGATCACCGCCGACTCCGACCGCGACCGCTGGTTCACCGCGGAGGAGGCCAAGGTCTACGGACTGGTCGACCACGTGGTCACCAGCGCCAACGAGGTTCCCTCCGAGGGCCCGGTCTCCTGATGGAGGGGTTCCGACCGATCATGCAGAGCAGCCGTCCGATTATGGAGAGCAGCATGGAGATTCGTGCCGGCGGCGTTCAGCCGGTCGACAGCCGCTACATCATTCCGTCCTTCGTCGAGCGGACCGCGTACGGGGTCAAGGAGATGAACCCGTACAACAAGCTCTTCGAAGAGCGGATCATCTTCCTCGGCGTGCAGATCGACGACGCGTCCGCCAACGACGTGATGGCCCAGCTGTTGACCCTGGAGTCGATCGACCCCGATCGTGACATCAGCATCTACATCAACTCACCCGGTGGCTCCTTCACCGCGATGACGGCCATCTACGACACGATGCAGTACGTCAAGCCCGACATCCAGACGGTCTGCATCGGCCAGGCGGCCTCGGCGGCGGCGGTGCTGCTGGGCGCGGGCACGCCGGGCAAGCGGGCGGCGCTGCCGCACGCGCGGGTCCTGATCCACCAGCCCGCCACGGAGGGCACCTACGGGCAGGGCTCGGACATCGAGATCCAGGCCCGCGAGATCATGCGCATCCGCGAGCAGCTGGAGACCATCATCGCCCGGCACAGCAACAAGTCGGTCGAAGAGGTCCGCCAGGACATCGAGCGCGACAAGATCCTCACGGCGGACGAGGCCAAGGCCTACGGTCTGATCGACGATGTCTTTGTCAGTAAGAAGCGCCGGGTAGAGGTAGTGTCTTCGTAAGACGGCGCTAAGTTCGGGGAGACCCCCGGCTTCGCGGTCAGATCCCGCTTCCTCGGGATGTGACCCGGCGCCCCGGAGACGGTACCGTCGAAGCAGCCTTTGCCGGCGGTGCGGGGAACGAAAGCTCCGCGCACCGCCGGGCGCAAGGCGGCCCCACGAAAAGGAGACAACCGGGTGGCACGCATCGGCGACGGTGGTGACCTGCTGAAATGCTCTTTCTGCGGCAAATCACAGAAGCAGGTCAAGAAGCTCATCGCGGGCCCGGGTGTGTACATCTGCGACGAGTGCATCGATCTCTGTAACGAGATCATCGAGGAGGAGCTCTCCGAGAGCTCGGACCTCAAGTGGGACAGCCTGCCCAAGCCCCGGGAGATCTACGAGTTTCTCGACGGCTATGTGATCGGGCAGGAGAAGGCCAAGAAGGCGCTGTCCGTCGCGGTCTACAACCACTACAAGCGGATCCAGTCCGGAGACTCGCGGGACGACGGGATCGAACTGTCCAAGTCGAACATCCTGCTGCTCGGCCCGACCGGATCCGGCAAGACGCTGCTCGCGCAGACCCTGGCCAAACTGCTCAACGTCCCGTTCGCCATCGCGGACGCCACGGCTCTGACCGAGGCCGGCTATGTCGGTGAGGACGTCGAGAACATCCTGCTGAAGCTCATCCAGGCCGCCGACTACGACGTCAAGAAGGCCGAGACGGGCATCATCTACATCGACGAGGTCGACAAGATCGCCCGCAAGAGCGAGAACCCGTCGATCACCCGGGACGTCTCCGGGGAGGGCGTGCAGCAGGCCCTGCTGAAGATCCTGGAGGGCACGACCGCCTCGGTCCCGCCCCAGGGCGGCCGCAAGCACCCGCACCAGGAGTTCATCCAGATCGACACCACCAACGTCCTGTTCATCTGCGGCGGCGCCTTCTCCGGCCTCGAGAAGATCATCGAGTCCCGGGTGGGCAAGCAGGGCGTGGGCTTCGGCGCGGTCATCCGCTCGAAGGTCGACTTCGCCAAGAACAGCGACATCTTCGGCGATGTCATGCCCGAGGACCTGCTGAAGTTCGGCATGATCCCCGAGTTCGTCGGCCGCCTCCCGATCATCACCAGCGTGCACAACCTGGACCGGGACGCGCTGATCAACATCCTCACCGAGCCGAAGAACGCGCTGATCAAGCAGTACCGGCGCCTGTTCGAGCTGGACGGGGTGGACCTGGAGTTCACCGACGACGCCCTCGAGGCCGTCGCCGACCAGTCCATCCTGCGCGGCACCGGGGCCCGGGGCCTGCGCGCCATCCTCGAAGAGGTGCTGCTCTCGGTGATGTACGAGGTGCCCAGCCGGCAGGACGTCGCCCAGGTGGTCATCACCCGGGAGTCGGTGCTGGAGCACGTGAACCCGACGCTCGTCCCGCGCGAGCGCTCGCCGAAACGCGAACCGCGCGAGAAGAGCGCCTGAGCGTTCCCGACAGACCCGGCTCATCCGAGCCGGGTCTTTCGCATCTTCCGGGCCTTCCCCGCTCCTCTGCGGGAATCTCAGGGCCTTGGAGGGATGAAGGCGCGGCGTCCTCAGGCCAGGGGCAGCCGGGCGGTGACGACGGTGCCGCCCCCCGGCCGGGACGCGACGGTGAGGGTGCCGCCGAGCTCGGAGGCACGCTCCCGCATGGACGTCAGGCCCAGCCCCGACCGCGGCTGGCGCGGCAGGCCCCGTCCGTCGTCCGAGACGGTGATCTCCAGCTCGCCGTTCTTCTCGCCCAGCCGCAGCTCCACGCTGGTCGCCTTGGCGTGCCGCCGGACGTTGGTGAGCGCCTCCTGGATGATCCGGTAGGCGGTCACCTCGTGGACGGGGGAGAGCTCGGGAAGGCCTTCGCAGCGCACGTCCACCCGGGGTTCGGGCAGGTCCGCGGCGAGCGCCTGGATCGCTCCCAGCAGGCCGAGCCGGTCCAGGGCGGGCGGGCGCAGCCCGTGCACCAGTTCCCGGATGTCTCCCATCGCCGTGGTCATGCGCTCGCGCAGCGCCAGCAGGGACGGCTCCACCGACTCCGGATCGGTGGTGAGGCGGACCCGGGCCGCGTCCACCGACAGCGCCAGCGCGGCCAGGGTGGGGCCGAGCCCGTCGTGCAGGTCGCGGCTGAGCCTGCGGCGCTCGTCCTCTCGGGTGTTGATGACGGTCTCGTGGGAGACCCGCAGGAGCCGGACGGTGTGCGCGAGGTCGGCGACGTGCCGGGTGAGCACCCCGATCAGCCTGTGGTCGGCGTGTCCCGGCCCGTACAGCAGCATCCGGCCGATCTGCTCGCCGTGCCACACCAGCGGGACCACCTGCGCCTGGCCGTCCTCCACCCCGTCGGTGTGCACGACCGCCTCGTCGATCTCCACCGAGACCCCGGCGACCGCCAGCGTGCGGCGCACCGCCCGCACGGCCAGCCGCAGCGCGGTGGCGGGATCCTCCGTCTGCTGGACGGTCCTGGCCAGCTTGTCGGCCAGGCGGTAGGGGTCGCGTTCCACCCCGAACAGCAGGTCGATGGAGAGCTGGACGCGGGAGCGGACGGGCTGGAACAGCGCGCCGACCGTCAGGGCTCCGAAGAACCCGGCGGCCTGGCCCGCGACCAGCCTGCTGACCAGGGCGATGAGCCCGAAGTAGACGGCGCCCAGGATCAGCGTCAGGGTGCCGTAGACCAGCGTCCGGTTGACGATCACGTCGATGTCGTAGAGCCGGTGGCGCATGATGGCGATCGCCAGCGAGATCGGCACCATGCCCACCGCGGTGCAGGTCAGGGTGGCGAACAGCCAGAACGGCATGTCCGGCCAGATGAGATCGGAGTAGCCGGCGAGCGCGGTGCCCAGCAGCGGATAGGCGATGAGCGCGATCTGCCGCCGGGCGATGGGGCTGCCCGCACGGAAGCGCACCGCCAGCGAGAAGAGGTTCAGGAAGGTGACCGCCACCGTGAGCGGCTGGACGCCCCGCACGTAGACGTCGTCGAGGTCCAGGAGCGCCCGCACGCCGAACGGGTTGGCGGCCTCGTAGCCGCCCACGCCCAGGTCGGCGGGGAGCAACATCCGGTGCACGATGTTGACGCCGATGATCAGCGCCGACAGCCACAGCACCGGACGCCACCGCGGGGAGGGCGTCCTGCCGTCCGGGAAGAGCAGCGGGACGATCATCACCAGCGGGAGGAACTCCAGCATGTACAGCCAGGTGGCGCCCCAGCGCAGCAGGACCGCGCCCGGCAGGTCGTGCAGCAGGGCCCAGCGGGAGAACGGGACCAGCAGCCAGTGGGCCGCCGCGATCAGGCCGATGGCCCACAGCAGCCTGGCGATCACCAGCCCCCGTCTGCGGCTGAGCAGGTACGCCCCGACGGCCGGGTACAGGCAGCCCATGATGACCTCGGGCCGCCAGGACTGGCTGGTGCGGTACTCCAGCGGCACCGAGTAGCGGAAGGCGTACGCCAGGACGACGCACAGCGGGCCGGCCAGCGCCCCGGCCCACAGGATGGTCCTACGTGCCAAGGCCGGCCTCGCGAGCCAGCACTATCGCCTGCGCGCGGTCGGCCACGTGCAGTTTCATGAAGATGTTGGAGACGTGGTTGCGGATCGTCTTCGGCGACAGGAACAGGATCCCGGCGATCTCCCCGTTGTTGCGCCCCTGGGCGATCAGCTCGAGCACCTCCCGTTCCCGGTCGGTGAGCTCGGGGAAGGCCGACTTGCGCGGGTCGGGCATCTCGGTGAAGTAGGTGAGGACCCGCCGCGCGATCTCCGGCCCGTAGATCGCCTCTCCGGCCGCCACGGCCCGGACCGCCCGTGCGATCTCCTCGGCGCCCGACTCCTTCAGCAGGTAGCCGCGCGCGCCGGCGCGCATCGCGGCGAACACCGAGTCGTCGTCGCGGAACATGGTCAGCACCAGCACCCCGATGTGCGGGCTGGTGCGGGTGATGGTGCGGGTGGCCTCGATGCCGTTGCCGCCGGGCATGTGCAGGTCCATCACGACCACGTCGGGCTGGACGTCGTGGGCGAGCTTGACGGCCGCAGGACCGTTCTCGGCCTCGCCGACGACCTCGATGCCCAGGGCCTCCAGGAGGGCGCGCAGGCCCTGCCGGAACATGGGATGGTCGTCAGCGATGATCACTCGGATGTTGTCGTCGGACACGACTGGGTTCCTCCGGGAGCAGGTTGAGGGGGAGACGGGCGACCACCGCGGTGCCGCCTCCGGGTCGGGGTCCGATGGTGCAGACGCCGCCCACCTCGGCGGCGCGTTCGCGCATCGCGGCCAGGCCCACGCCGTCCCGGCCGGCCGGGACGCCGGTGCCGGGGTCGGCGACGACCAGGTGGAGGGCCTCGGGGCCGCGGTTGAGCCGGACCAGGGCGCTGGCGGCGAGGGAGTGCCGCCGGACGTTGCTGAGCGCCTCCTGGATGATCCGGTACGCGGCGACCTCGACCGCCGCGGGAAGCGAGACCAGCTCACCGCTGATCTTCACTTCGACCATGATTCCGTCCATTCCGTCCGCCAGCCCGCCGACCGCGCCGGCCAGGCCGAGGTCGTCCAGCGCGGGCGGACGCAGGCCCGCCACCAGTTCCCGGATGTCGCCGACCGCCGCGGCCAGCCGCTGCCGCAGATCGCTCAGCAGCGGGCCGATCCGTTCGGGCCGGTCGCCCAGGGTGAGCCGGGCGGTGTCGAGGGCCATCGCCAGGCTGGCGAGGGTGGGGGCGAGCCCGTCGTGGAGATCGTGCCGCAGCCGCCGGCGTTCTTCCTCGGCGGCCGCCAGGATGCGTTCCCGGGAGCGCTGGAGCGCTCCGGCACGGTCATCCGCGGTGGGGGCCGCCCGCCGGGTCAGGATGACACCGACGGTGAGCCCCAGCAGGAACGCGCCGAGCGCGGTGACGCCGTACATACCGGAAACTCTCTCCGATCGCCGGAGCCACCGAACAGGGACGCGTGTCCCGGGTCAGGCGGGCTTCTCCACATCGGGCCGCATCCGGCGCATGATGTCGGCCAGCTGGGTCCACTGCATGGAGGTGACGGAGGCTCCGTTGATGTCCGGGCTGGCCGTGACCATGCCGAGCGAGGTGTCGGTCTGCCAGTAGCACAGCGGCACGGTGACGGTCGCCACGGTGATCTCGGCGCAACCCGCGGTGCCGGAGCCGCCCGGGTCGGTGTCGTGGATGGTGACCTGGGCGCCGGCGCTGGAGCTCTCCAGGCCCTGGCGGAACCCGTTGGTGTCTCCCATGTCGGTGCCGCTGACCCCGGTGAAGGTGACCTTGGAGCCGTTGACGTCGTAGGTCGCCGAGACCACGGTGCCGCGCGAGCCGAGCAGGTTCTTGAAGGCGTTGCCGTAGGGGTCGCCGCTGGAGTCGGTGACCTGCGGGTACCCGCCGGCGGTGGCCGGGGCGCTGACCGTGTACTTCTGGCTGCCGATGCCGTCGCCGCCGCTCAGGCTCACGACGGCGACCACGGCGAGGATCACCACGACGACCGCGGCTCCGGCGAGCGCCAGGATCAGGCCGGTCTTGTTGTTTTTGGGCGGCGCGGGGCTGAATCCGGCCTGCCCGAAGGGCGGGGGCGTGGGCTGTCCGAACGGCGGCGGCGTCGGCTGCCCGTAGGGCTGGGCGGGTTGCCCGTACGGCTGCTGGGGCTGTCCGTACGGCTGCTGTCCGTAGGGCTGCTGCGGCGGTTGGTCCCCGCCGTAGCCGGGTCCCTGAGGCGGGGGATTCCAACCACTCAAGGTCATCTCCGGGGGCTTTACGATGGAAACGGTCAGAACGTTATTCTGTCCTATCCGCTGTCTTCTGTCTCTCGCTCTTTCGCTCCGGCCCGTGGCAAGGGTTGACAGCCCGTAGAATCGGCGTTCGTGACCGAGTCCCAGTTGCCTACTCAGTACGCGCCCGCCGAGGTCGAGGGGAAGCTCTACGAGCGGTGGACCTCCGCCGGCCTGTTCGAGGCCGACCCCGACCGCGATCCCGGCGCCCCGGCGTACACGATCGTCATCCCGCCGCCCAACGTGACCGGCTCGCTGCACATGGGTCACGCCCTGGACCACTCCATCCAGGACACGCTGGTACGCCGCAGGCGCATGCAGGGATACGAGGCGCTGTGGCTGCCGGGCATGGACCACGCGGGCATCGCCACCCAGAACGTGGTCGAGCGCGAGCTCAAGAAGGAGGGGCTGACCCGCCACGACCTGGGCCGCGAGGCGTTCCAGGAGCGCGTGTGGCAGTGGAAGGCCGAGTCCGGCGGCCGGATCCTGGGCCAGATGAAGCGCCTGGGCGACAGCGTCGACTGGTCGCGTGAGCGCTTCACCATGGACGAGGGCCTGTCCCGCGCCGTCCTGACCATCTTCAAGCGGCTGTACGACGACGGCCTGATCTACCGCGCCGAGCGCATCATCAACTGGTGCCCGCGCTGCCTGACCGCGCTGTCGGACATCGAGGTCGAGCACTCCGAGCGCGAGGGCGAACTCGTCTCCATCAGGTACTCCGACGAGGTCGTCGTGGCCACCACCCGGGCCGAGACGATGCTCGGCGACACCGCGGTGGCCGTCCACCCGTCCGACGAGCGGTACGCCCACCTGGTCGGCACCGAGATCGAACTGCCGCTGACCGGCCGCCGCATCCCGGTCGTGGCCGACGAGCACGTCGACCCCGAGTTCGGCACCGGCGCGGTCAAGGTCACGCCCGCCCACGACCCGAACGACTTCGAGATCGGGCAGCGGCACGGCCTGCCGTCGCTGACCGTCCTGGACGAGCACGCCCGGGTCACCGCGCCCGGCCCGTTCGAGGGCATGGACCGCTACGAGG
This sequence comes from Actinocorallia sp. B10E7, assembly GCF_039871655.1. Lineage (NCBI taxonomy): Bacteria > Bacillati > Actinomycetota > Actinomycetes > Streptosporangiales > Thermomonosporaceae > Actinocorallia > Actinocorallia sp. B10E7. The sequence goes on along the minus strand of NZ_JBDPLZ010000001.1, from coordinate 32,593 downwards.
CCCGCGCGGCCGTGGTGGAGGCGCTGCGCGAGCAGGGCCGCATCGTCAAGGAGGTCCGCCCCTACGAGCACTCCGTCGGCCACTGCCAGCGCTGCCGGACGGTCGTCGAGCCGCGGGTGTCCCTGCAGTGGTTCGTCAAGGTCGAGCCGCTGGCCAAGGCCGCGGGCGACGCGGTCCGCGACGGCCGGGTGCGGATCCAGCCGCCGGAGCTGTCCTCGCGGTACTTCGCCTGGGTCGACAACATGCACGACTGGTGCATCTCCCGGCAGCTGTGGTGGGGCCACCGGATCCCGGTCTGGTACGGCCCGGACGGCGAGCAGCGGTGCTTCGGCCCCGGCGAGGAGGTGCCCGAGGGCTGGACCCAGGACTCCGACGTCCTGGACACCTGGTTCTCCAGCGCGCTGTGGCCCTTCTCCACACTCGGCTGGCCCGACGACACGCCCGACCTGCGGCGCTTCTACCCGACGTCCGTCCTGGTGACCGGCTACGACATCCTCTTCTTCTGGGTCGCCCGGATGATGATGTTCGGCCTGTACGCCATGGACGGCGTGGAGCCGTTCAAGGTCATCGCCCTGCACGGCATGGTCCGCGACCAGCACGGCAAGAAGATGTCGAAGTCCTTCGGCAACGTCGTCGACCCGCTGGACTGGATCGACCGCTACGGCGCCGACGCCACCCGGTTCACGCTGCTGCGCGGCGCCAACCCCGGCAGCGACGTCCCGGTCGCCGAGGACTGGGCGCAGGGCTCGCGCAACTTCTGCAACAAGCTGTGGAACGCCACCCGGTTCGCGCTGATGAACGGCGCGCACGTGAACGGGGAACTCCCCGCCGAACCGTCCACTACGGACTCGTGGATCCTGTCCCGGCTGCAGACGGTCATCGCCGAGGTCGACGCCCACATCGAGAACTTCGACTTCGCCAAGGCGTGCGAGGCGCTCTACCACTTCGCCTGGGACGAGGTCTGCGACTGGTACCTGGAGCTGTCCAAGGTCCCGCTGGCCGAGGGCGGCGCGACGGCCGAGGCCACCCGCCGGGTGCTGGGCGAGGTGCTGGACACCGTGCTGCGGCTGCTGCACCCGATGATCCCGTTCATCACCGAGGAGCTGTGGACCGCGCTCACCGGCCGCGAGACGATCGTCCGCGCGGCCTGGCCGACGGCCGACGCCGCGCGTGCCGACGCCACCGCGGAGGCGACGGTCACCTCGCTGCAGCGGCTGGTCACCGAGGTCCGCCGGTTCCGCTCCGACCAGGGCCTGAAGTCCGGGCAGCGGGTCACCGCCGCGCTGGAGCTGGACGGCAGCCCGCTGGCCTCCTATGAGGAGCAGATCCGCTCCCTGCTGAAGCTGACGGCTCCCGGTGACTCCTTCACCACCACCGCGTCCCTTCCGGTCGAGGGCGTCGTGGTGAAGCTGGACACCGCCGGCGCCATCGACGTGGCCGCTGAGCGCGCCCGGCTGGAGAAGGACCTGGCCGCCGCCCGCAAGGAGGTCGCCCAGACGTCCGGCAAGCTGGCCAACGCCGACTTCGTCGCCAAGGCCCCCGAGGCCGTGATCAACAAGAACAGGGCCCGGCTGGAGGCCGCCCAGGCCGACATCGCCCGGCTGGAGGCCCAGCTGGCGGCCCTGCCCGCGGGCTGATCCCGTACCGACGGCCCGGCTTCCCCACCGGAGGGGGAGCCGGGCCGTCGGCGTCCCACCTGCGCCGGGAGCGGCTTTCAGCTGGTTCTCATACGGGACTCAGCGGCGGTTCAGGGGGCGGGGGCAACCTGAGGAATGTAGGACGCGGTTCCGCCGCGTGGTTTCTCCAGGGAGATGAAGATGACCGAGCAGCAGCAGCCGGAGCGGGCACCCCGGGCGACAAGGGGGTCCGAACCGCTGGAAGAGCGGGCTTCGACCGAGCGGGCTCGGGTGACTGGTGAGGAAGAGGGCCTCCACCCGGAGGCCTCGGCGGGAGCGGGGGCGCAGCCGGAGACGGCGGCCCCCGCCCCGGACGCCCTTCCGCCGGAAGAGGGACGGAAGGCCCGGATGTCGCGGGCGTTCCGCGGTTCGGCGGCGCGCGTCCTGGCGGCGGGCGTGTTCGGCGCGCTGATCGGCGGAGGCGTCATGGCGGGAGCGGTGGCGGTCTTCGACGGACGGGGACACGACTCCTCGATGAGCCGGGAGGCCGAGACCCGGATGCCCGGCCAGGGCGGCCACTGGGGAGGGCAGGACAAGGGCAACGGCCTCGGCGGTCGGCACCGGGACGATGCCGGGCAGCGGCCCGGCCCACGGGGACAGCAGGACGACCAGGGCTCGCAGGAGCGGCCCGGGCACCGGGGCACCGGGCAGGCCGACGCCGGAACCGAAGGGATCTAGCCGAAACCGGGGGACGCCGGAGGCGGGATAGCCTTCGGATGTGACGGATTATCGGACCGCCGTGGCGTCGATCATGGCACGGGGAGTCGAATGGGAGTTCGACCCCACTCTGGATCGTATCCAGGACCTGCTGGACCTGATGGGTGAGCCGCAACGGGCCTGCCCGGTGATCCTGGTGGCGGGGACCAACGGCAAGTCGAGCGTGTCCCGCATGATCGACGCGCTGCTCACCGAGCGGGGGCTGCGCGTCGGGCGGTTCACCAGCCCGCATCTGAGCGAGCTGCGCGAGCGCATCGCGATCGACGGGGAGCCGCTGAGCGAGGAGCGGTTCGCCGAGGTCTACGAAGACGTCGAGCCCTATCTGCAGCTCATCGACGGCAAGCACCCGGTGCGCCTGTCGTTCTTCGAGACGCTGACCGCGATGGCCTACTCGGCGTTCGCGGACGCCCCGGTGGACGTCGCGGTCGTCGAGATCGGCATGGGCGGCACCTGGGACGCCACCAACGTGGTGGACCCGGCCGTCTCGGTGATCACCCCGATCGGCCTGGACCACACCGACTACCTGGGCGACACGCTCGAGGACATCGCCCACGAGAAGGCCGGGATCATCAAGCCCGGCACGATCGCGGTGATCGCCCAGCAGCAGCCGGACGCCGCCGGGGTGCTGCTGCGCCGGGCGGTGGAGACCGAAGCGCAGGTCGTCCGGGAGGGCATCGAGTTCGGGGTGCTCCACCGCGACCTGGCCCTGGGCGGGCAGCGGCTGACCCTGCGCGGCATCCACGGCGACTACGACGAGGTCTTCCTGCCGCTGTTCGGCGCGCACCAGGCCGCCAACGCCGCGGTCGCGCTCGCGGCCGTCGAGGCGTTCGCCGGCGGCGCCCCCACCAACGCGGTGCTCGACCCCTCCGAGGTGACCCGCGGCAGCGTCTCCTCGGACTTCTCCACCCCCGAGGGAGGGGAGGGCCAGCTGGATCCCGCGCTGGTCAGGGAGGGCTTCGCCCGGGTGGCCTCGCCCGGCAGGCTGGAGGTCGTCCGCACCGGCCCCACCGTGATCCTGGACTCCGCGCACAACCCGCCGGGCATGGCCGCCTCGGCCCAGACGCTGAGCGAGTCCTTCGACTTCACCAGGCTCGTCGGAGTGGTGGCGGTGGCGGCCGACAAGGACGTCACCGGCATACTCGAGGAACTGGAACCGGTCCTGGCCGAGGTGGTAGTGACCCGCAACTCCTCTCCGCGCGGCATGCCGGTGGACGAGCTGGCCGCGCTGGCCGGGGAGATCTTCGGCCCCGAGCGGGTGCACCGGGCCGAACGGCTGGACGACGCGTTCGACCGGGCGGTCGCGCTGGCCGACGAGGCCGGGGAGTACGGCGGTTCCGGAGTGGTCATCACCGGGTCGGTCGTCACGGCGGGCGACGCACGAGTTCTGTTGAAGGTGAAGTAATGCGGCGTATGCTCGCCACGATCTTGAGTTGTGAGGCGATCATTCTCGCCCTGGCGATTCCGGTCGCGATCTCGGTCGCGAAGGTGGACGCCGCGACGGCGGGGATCACCGGGGGAGTGCTGGTGGTCCTGGCCCTGCTCCTGGCCGGGACGCTGGGCCGGCCCTGGGGAGTGCCGGTGGCGACGGGCTTCCAGGTGCTCGTGCTGGCGCTGGGTTTCTTCGTGCCGACCATGTTCATCCTCGGTGTCGTCTTCGGTGCTCTGTGGGCTTACGGCATTTGGCTGGGAGCGAAGGTGGAAGGGCGGCAGAACCGCTAGGTTCTCGGCCTTTCTCGGGGCGTTCGATCTCGAAAAACGGATATTGCAGATATCTGCGATATCCGTCCTGAAAGTGCTGCCCTTTGGCCGCTGGGCCTCGGGCTGCCGCTCGCGCTGTGCTTCCCGCACCGCTCGGCGGCGACCTGATCGCGGGCTCGCTCCAGGCGGACGAGGTGCGGGGCGCGGACGGCGCCGCCGCCCGTCTGGAGGCGCTCGGCTCGGTCCTCCAGACCTGGCTGACGGCCGCCGGACTGCCGGCGCCGACGCTCGGAGCGCTCTTCGGCCTCATGACACGGCGCGGGGACGTGATCGGGGAAGATAGGCTCTTCAGGGCATTCAACTAGTCGAATTCACTGGAGAGCACAGCCGTGTCCGAGCGCACTCTGATCCTGGTCAAGCCCGATGGCGTACGCAAGGGCGTCGTCGGCGAGGTCGTCTCGCGCATCGAGCGCAAGGGCCTGAAGCTGGTCGCGCTGGAGCTGCGCACCCTGGGCCGCGAGGTGGCCGAGGAGCACTACGCCGAGCACCGGGAGCGTCCGTTCTTCGGCGAGCTCGTCGACTTCATCACCGGCGGCCCGCTGGTCGCCCTGGTCGCCGAGGGCCCGCACGCCATCAAGGCCTTCCGCGGTCTGGCCGGCGCCACCAACCCGGTCGAGGCCGGTCCCGGCACCATCCGCGGCGACTTCGCCCTGGAGATCGGCGAGAACATCGTCCACGGCTCGGACTCGCCCGAGTCCGCGGCCCGCGAGATCAAGATCTTCTTCCCGGAGCTGGGGTCCTGACGAAGGGCTGATCCAGCCGTAAGGGCACCACAGCCGCACCGCGCGCCGTATGATCGGCGCGCGGTGCGGCTGTCTTTCGGAGACCGGCAGTCGTTTTGCTGGAAACTGAACGTCGGCCGGACGTATTTTCGCGTAAGCGCGACCCGTTGGCGGCTGCCGCGGGGGTGAATATCGCGTTACGATGAATCACGCCGCTTCGATCGTCATCTCTGGTGACACCGCCAGCAGGAAGGGCCCCCTTTTCTCCATGGGTAACAAGTTGTCGTTCCTCGGTCGTGATATGGCGGTTGATCTGGGCACCGCCAACACCCTCGTTTATGTCCGAGGGCGCGGGATCGTGTTGAACGAGCCCTCGGTGGTCGCCATCAACACCCACACGAACAAGATCGTCGCGGTGGGCATCGACGCCAAGCGCATGATCGGGCGCACGCCCGGCAACATCGTCGCGGTCCGCCCGCTCAAGGACGGCGTCATCGCGGACTTCGAGGTCACCGAGCGGATGCTGCGCTACTTCATCCAGAAGGTGCACAAGCGCCGCCACTTCGCCAAGCCGCGCATCGTCGTCGCGGTGCCCTCGGGCATCACCGGCGTCGAGCAGCGCGCGGTGAAGGAGGCCGGATACCAGGCGGGGGCCCGCCGGGTCTTCATCATCGAGGAGCCGATGGCCGCGGCGATCGGTTCGGGCCTGCCGGTGCACGAGCCGACCGGCAACATGGTCGTGGACATAGGAGGCGGCACCACCGAGGTGGCCATCATCTCCCTCGGCGGCATCGTCACCAGCCAGTCGGTGCGGGTCGGCGGGGACGAGCTCGACGAAGCCATCATCACCTTCGCCAAGAAGGAGTACTCGCTCATGCTGGGCGAGCGCACCGCGGAGGAGATCAAGATCGCCATCGGCAGCGCCTACCCGTCGGCCGACGGCGAGGAGCCGAACGCCGAGATCCGCGGCCGCGACCTGGTCTCCGGCCTGCCCAAGACCGTCGTCATCTCCGCCGAGGAGGTGCGCCGCGCCATCGAGGAGCCGGTCAGCACCATCGTCGACGCGGTGAAGACCACCCTGGACAAGTGCCCGCCGGAGCTGTCCGGCGACATCATGGACCGGGGCATCGCGCTCACCGGAGGCGGCGCCCTGCTCAAGGGCCTGGACGAGCGGGTCCGCGAGGAGACCGGCATGCCCATACACATGGTCGACAATCCGCTCGACTCCGTGGTCCTGGGCACCGGCAAGTGCGTCGAGGACTTCGAGTCGCTGCGTCAGGTCCTGGTGCCCGAGCCGCGTCACTGATGCGAGACACCCGACGGACCCGTCTGGTGCTGGGCTTCCTGCTCGTCATCTCACTGGTCTTGATCACCGTGGACTACCGGGGCGGGGAGAACTCCCCGCTACGCGGGCTGAGAGGCGTGGGCGCGGCGGTGTTCGGCCCGCTGGAGCGGGTCGCCTCCAGCGTCGTGCGCCCCGTGGGCAACACCTTCGACGCGCTGCGCGACGCGCCCGGCCAACGGCGGCGCGCCGAGGACCTGCTGCGCGAGAACCAGCGCCTGCGCGAGCAGCTCCGGTCGGGCACCATCGACAAGGACCGCGCCGCCCAGCTGGAGCGGCTGCTGGGCAGTGCCGGGCTGGGCGGCTACAAGATCGTGGCGGCGAACGTCATCTCGGCCGGCCAGGGCTACGAGGACACCGTCACCATCGACGCCGGCACCCTCAGCGGGGTCAAACCCGAGATGACCGTCATGACCGGAGATGGGCTGGTCGGCCGGGTCACCAAGGCCGGGCCCGCCACCGCGACGGTCCTGCTGGCCACCGACGCCTCCTCCACCGTGGGCGCGAGGCTGGAGGACTCCAAGGAGATCGGCGTCATCAAGGGCGAGGGCAGGCGCGGCCTCGGCGTCGGCGCCACCCCGCTGCGACTGCAGCTCTTCTCCGCCGACGCGACGCTGACCGTCGGCCAGAGGGTGGTGACGCTCGGCTCGAAGGGCGACCGCCCGTACGTGCCGGGCGTGCCGATCGGCACGGTGGAGAAGATCGAGAAGACCCCGGGCTCCCTCACCCGCACCGCGCTGATCCGCCCCTACGTCATGTTCACCAGGCTGGACGTCGTCGGCGTGGTGGTCGCCCCACCGCAGCGCGACCCGCACGACGCAGTCCTTCCGCCCAAGCCTTCTGCGAGCCCGTCGGGGAGCTAGCCGTGCTGAACTCGGTCGAAGAGGTCAGGGGCGGGCCGTTCCGCTCCTTCCTCATCATCATCGTGGCGATCCTGTTCCAGGTCGCGGTGGCCAACAGGCTCCCGCTGCCCGGCTCGGTGACCCCCGACTTCGTCATGCTCACCGTGGTGGCGCTGGCGCTGTTCAAGGGCGAGACGGTGGGCATGGTCTCCGGGTTCCTCGCGGGACTGGCCACCGACCTGGTGCCGCCCGCCGACCACACCATCGGCATGTACGCGCTGGTGTACTGCCTCGTCGGCTACCTGGCGGGGCTGGCCAGCCCGGAGATGGACCGTTCGCAGATCCTGCCGTTCATGGCGGTCGCGGTCGGCGCGCTGGTGGGCAACCTCGCCTACGCGCTGGTCGGGATGATGCTCGGCGATCCGCGCGCCGACTGGTCCATCGTCTCGCGGATGGTGCCGCTCGCCGTCCTCTACAACGTGCTGGCCAGCCCGTTCGTGGTCTGGGCGGTGCTGAGGGTGTCGCGCAGCAGCGAACGGCTGGAGCCGCGCGGCGGGCTCAGCGTTCCGGGCTACGCCGCGAGGCTCGGCAGGCAGCAGCGGTGAACCCCCGCAGCCACTCCCGTCTCCTGGTGCTCCACGTCATGGTGGGGGCGCTGCTGCTGGTGCTGGTCGGCCGCATGTGGGTCCTCCAGGTGGCGCAGGGCGAGCGGTACCAGACCATCGCCGCCAACAACCGCACCCGCGACATCGTCGTCCCCGCCGTCCGGGGGTCGATCCTCGACGACATGGGCCGTCCGCTGGTCCGCAACCGCACCGCGCTGGTCGTCTCGGTCGACAAGACGGTGCTGTCCCGGCAGAAGGACCAGGGCAAGGCCGTGCTCGCCCGGCTGGCCGAGGTGCTGGGCACCACCCGCGAGCAGCTGGAGCTCAAGACGAGGCTGTGCTCGCCGACGGTGCCCCGCCCCTGCTGGCCCGGCTCGCCCTACCAGCCGATCCCGGTGGACGACAGGGTGAGCGCCAAGGAGGGGCTGCAGATCCTGGAGCGGCCGGAGGACTTCGACGGCGTCATCGCGCAGGTCCAGGCCGTCCGGGAGTATCCGCGCCCGGAGGGGGCCAGCGCCGCGCAGACGCTGGGCTACCTCCAGCCGGTCACCCAGCAGGAGCTCGACGAGCGCGAGGGCCTGAAGGTCACCGGCTACAGCGGGGTCGACCTCATCGGCAGGGACGGCCTGGAGGCCGTCTACGACACCGACCTGCGCGGTGATCCGGGCATTCGGAAGGTGAACGTCGACAGCCGCGGCAGAGTCACCGGCATCGCCGAGGAGACCGAGGCGGTCCCCGGCTCGCACCTGGTGACCAACCTGGACGCCAAGGTGCAGGCGGCGGTGGAGGGCGCGCTCGCCGAGCAGATCAAGGCGGTGAAGAAGGCGGGCGGCGACCCGGCGGCCGCGGGCGTCGTCCTGGAGGTCGAGACCGGCAAGGTCGTCGCGCTGGCCAGCTACCCGACCTACGACCCGAAGGTGTGGACCGGGGGCATCTCCCAGGAGGAGTACGACGCGCTGCTGGGCCCCAAGCGGGGCGAGCCGCTGATCTCCCGGGCCATCGCCGGCCAGTTCCCGCCCGGCTCGACCTTCAAGATCTCCTCCCTGGCCGCCGCCGTGGCCGACGGCTATTCGCTGAAAGGCATCTACCCCTGCCCAGGCTCCTACAACGTGGGCAGCAGGGCGTTCACCAACTTCCGGAGCACGGGCTACCCCCCGATGAACCTGCACCGGGCGATCGTCGTCTCCTGCGACACGATCTTCTACAAGTTCGCCTACGAGCAGTGGATCCGCGACGGTTCGACCAAGCCTGTGAAGAACCCCAAGGACCCCATGATCCATATGGCCCGGGTGTTCGGGTTCGGCGCCAGGACCGGGATCGACCTGCCCGGCGAGACCCCCGGACGCATCCCCGACCGGGCCTGGAAGCAGAGCTACTGGGAGAGCACCAAGGACGTCGACTGCAAGCGCGCCAAGACCGGCTACCCCGAGATCAAGAACTCCTCGCACGCCGCCTACCTGACGGCCATCGCCAAGGAGAACTGCCTCGAGGGCTACATGTGGCGCGCCGGCGACGCCGCGAACTTCTCGGTCGGCCAGGGCAACGTGCTGGTCACCCCGCTGCAGCTGGCCCGCGCGTACGCGGCCATCGCCAACGGCGGCACCCTGGTGGTCCCGCAGGTGGCCAAGGCCCTCGTCCGTCCGGACGGCACCGTGGCGCGCGAGATCAAGCCGGCCGAGGGCGTGAAGCTGCAGGTGGACAAGAAGACCATCGAGTACATGCGCAAGGCGCTGGCCGCCGTCACGAAGGAGGGCACCGCGGCGGGGGCCTTCAGCGGCTTCCCGCTGGACAAGGTGCACGTGGCGGGCAAGACGGGTACCGCGGAGGCGTACGGCTACAAGGACACCGCGTGGTTCGCCTCCTTCGCCCCGGCGAAGAACTCCAGGTACGCGGTGGTCGTCATGATCACCGACGCCGGGACGGGCGGTAGCTACGCGGCCCCGGCCGTCCGGAAGATCTACGAGGCCATCTACGGGTTCGGTGGCAAGCCCGCCGCCCTGGAGAACGGCGAGCCGCCCGCCAGACTGCCGAAGGTGAGCCAATGACCACTTTGGGGGAACGGAGGGCCTGGCCCGGCCGGGTCGTGCGCCGGGACTCGGTGCTGCGCAGGCTGGACTGGGGGCTGGTGCTGCCCGTCATCGTGCTGGCCGTGATCAGCGCGTTGCTGGTCTACTCGGCGACCCGGGCCGGCCATCGCGGCGATCCCGAGGCGTTCCTCAAGAAGCACCTGCTCAACCTGGGCATCGGGACGATCCTCTACGTGGTCGTGGCGTCCTTCGACTACCGGTTGCTGCGCGCCTACGCGCCGATCCTCTACGGGCTCTCGCTCGTCGGCCTCATCGCGGTCCTGACGCCCCTGGGCGAGACGATCAACGGCTCCCATTCCTGGATCGTGATCGGCGGCGGCTTCCAGGTGCAGCCGTCGGAGTTCGCCAAGGTGGGGCTGGTCGTGCTGCTGGCGATGATCCTGGGCGAGCCCAGGGACGGAGAGGTCGGGCCCGGACGCAAGGACATCCTGGTCGCGCTGGCGCTGGCCGGGGTGCCCGCGGCGCTGATCATGCTCCAGCCCGACCTGGGCACCACGATGGTGCTGTGCGCCATCCTGATGGGCATGCTGGCGATCTCCGGGGTGGCCAAGCGCTGGACCCTCGGACTGGTGCTGGCCGGAGTCGCCACCGCTGCCGCCGCCGTGATGCTGGGGCTGCTGGAGGACTACCAGATCGCCCGGTTCACCGCCTTCATCGACCCGTCCGCCGACCCCAGGGGCGCCGGGTACAACGCCAACCAGGCCAAGATCGCGGTGGGTTCCGGCGGACTGCTGGGCAAGGGGCTCTTCCAGGGCGAGCAGACCACCGGCCAGTTCGTGCCCGAGCAGCAGACCGACTTCATCTTCACCGTGGCGGGGGAGGAGCTGGGTTTCCTCGGCTCGCTGCTGATCGTCGTGCTGATCGGCGTGATCCTCTACCGGGGCCTGCGGATCGCCGTCCACGCCAGCGACCAGTTCGGTACCCTGGTCGCGGCCGGGGTGGTGTGCTGGCTGGGCTTCCAGACCTTCGAGAACATCGGCATGTGCGTCGGCATCATGCCCATCACCGGACTGCCGCTGCCCCTGGTCTCCTACGGCGGTTCCGCCACGTTCGCCACGATGATCGCCTTCGGCCTGCTCCAGGGAGTGCACGCCCGGGGCAGGAGCCTGTGAGCGGCGGTACGCTGAGGGTTTGACCTGGGATGCAGATCCCGCAAGCCACCCGGAAGGTATGACATGCCTGTTGAGTCGGTGTTCCCCCGGCTGGAACCGCTGCTGCCGTCGGTGCAGAAGCCGATCCAGTACGTCGGCGGAGAACTGAACTCCCAGGTCAAGGACTGGGACTCCGCCGAGGTGCGCTGGGCGTTGATGTACCCGGACGCCTACGAGGTCGGCCTGCCCAACCAGGGCGTCCAGATCCTCTACGAGGTGCTGAACGAGCGCGAGGGGGTGCTGGCCGAGCGCACCTACTCGGTCTGGCCCGACCTCGAGGCGATCATGCGGGAGCACAAGATCCCGCAGTTCACCGTGGACGGGCACCGGCCCGTCGGCGCGTTCGACATCCTGGGCGTCTCCTTCTCCACCGAGTTGGGCTACACCAACCTGCTCACCGCGCTGGACCTGGCCCAGATGCCCCTGCACGCCGTCGACCGGCGCGAAGAGGACCCGATCGTCCTGGCGGGCGGGCACGCGGCCTTCAACCCCGAGCCGATCGCCGACTTCGTCGACGCCGCTGTGCTGGGCGACGGCGAGGAGATCGTGCTGAAGATCACCGAGGTGATCCGGGAGTGGAAGCGCGAGGGCCGCCCGGAGGGCCGCGACGGCCTGCTGCACCGCCTGGCGGTGTCCGGCGGGGTCTACGTGCCCAAGTTCTACGACGTCTCCTACCTGCCCGACGGGCGCATCCAGCGGGTCGCGCCCAACCGTCCGGGCGTGCCGTGGCAGATCGTCAAGCACACCGTGATGGACCTCGACGCCTGGCCCTACCCCAAGCAGCCGCTGGTCCCCCTGGCCGAGACGGTGCACGAGCGCTTCTCGGTGGAGATCTTCCGCGGCTGCACGCGCGGCTGCCGGTTCTGCCAGGCCGGCATGATCACCCGTCCGGTGCGCGAGCGGTCGATCACCACCGTCGGCGACATGGTGCGGCAGGGCCTCAAGGCGTCCGGCTTCAACGAGGTCGGCCTGCTGTCGTTGTCGTCGGCCGACCACAGCGAGATCGGCGACATCGCCAAGGGCCTGGCCGACCAGTACGAGGGCACCCAGACCTCGCTGTCGCTGCCGTCCACCCGCGTGGACGCCTTCAACATCACCCTGGCCAACGAGTTCTCACGCAACGGGCGGCGCTCCGGGCTGACGTTCGCCCCCGAGGGCGGCTCCGAGCGCATGCGCAAGGTGATCAACAAGATGGTGTCGGAGGACGACCTCATCCGCACCGTCACCACCGCCTACGAGAACGGCTGGCGCCAGGTCAAGCTCTACTTCATGTGCGGGCTGCCCACCGAGGAGGACGAGGACGTCATGGAGATCGCCGACATGGCCCGGCGGGTCATCCAGGCGGGCCGCGACGCCACCGGCAGCCGCGACATCCGCTGCACCGTGTCCATCGGCGGATTCGTGCCCAAGCCGCACACCCCGTTCCAGTGGGCGGCCCAGGCCGACCACGAGACCGTCGACCGGCGGCTGCGCGCCCTGCGCGACGAACTGCGCCAGGACAAGCGGTACGGGCGGGCCATCGGCCTGCGCTACCACGACGGCAAGCCCTCGATCATCGAGGGGATGCTCTCGCGCGGCGACCGCCGGGTCGGCGCGGTGATCCAGAAGGTCTGGGAGGACGGCGGCCGGTTCGACGGCTGGTCGGAGTACTTCTCCTACGACCGCTGGACGGCCAAGGCCGAGGAGGTCTTCGCCGACCAGGTGGTCGACCTGGACTGGTACACCACCCGGGAGCGCGAGGAGGTCGAGGTCCTGCCCTGGGACCACCTGGACGCCGGGCTCGACCGCGAGTGGCTGTGGCAGGACTGGCGGGACGCCGTGGAGGACGGCGCCGAGGTCGAGGACTGCCGCTGGACGCCGTGCTACGACTGCGGTGTCTGCCCGTCCATGGGAACGGAGATCCAGATCGGTCCCACGGGTAAGAAACTGCTTCCGCTGACCGTGGTGAACGGTTGAGGATCTTCCCCCGAGGGAAGGGCAGACGAAGCGAACGGGGTTCGGTCGGCGTCGGACACACAGCGGGCGGCATCGACGTTGAACCGCGTAAACACTGTCTGACAAGGGCTGCGGGCCGGGGGGAGCGCCGCGCTGGCCTCAGCTGGGTCGCGCGCACCGTACCCTAGGGGCAGATACTTGCTCGGACAGCGGTCCCCGGACCGCTGACAGAGACCTTAGTAGGAAGGACAGAGCACTGGCCCCCATGCCGGACGGTCCAGCACCGGCCCCGGTGATCCAGAAGCTGCGGGTCCGCTATGCCAAGCGCGGCCGCCTCAGGTTCACCAGCCACCGTGACATCTCCCGGGCCGTGGAACGCGCAGTGAGGCGCGCCGGGATCCCTGTCGCGTTCAGTGCCGGATTCACTCCGCACCCGAAGATCTCTTACTCGGGTGCGGCGGCCACAGGGACGGCCAGCGAGGCGGAATACCTTGAGATCGGGCTCACCGAGATCCGCGACCCTGAGCGGGTGCGAGCAGACCTCGACGCGGCGCTCCCCGACGGCATCGACGTCATCGACGTCGTGCCGGCCCGGGCGGGCACGGCTTTGGCCGACCGCCTCGAGGCGTCCGAGTGGCTCCTGCGGCTGGACGGTGTCCCCTCGGACACCGCCGCTTCGGCCGTAGCCGCCTTTCTCGGCTCCGAATTGATCGAGGTGGAACGCCTCACCAAAAAGGGACGGCGCAGGTTCGACACGAGGAGCGCGGTGGTCGCGCTGACGGTCGAGCCTTCGGACGCCGGTCCCGGTGCGATTTTGCGCATGGTCGTAAGGCACGCCACACCCGCCGTACGACCGGACGACGTCCTCACCGGGCTTCGTCAGGTGGCCGACCTGGCGCCGCCGTCACCACCCCTGGTGACGCGGCTGGCGCAGGGGCCGCTGGACGAGCACGGGATGATCGCGGACCCGCTCGATCCCGACCGTGACCCGGAGGTCATGGCCGGAGCGGGCACCGGGCCGGACGCCGTCGGTGCCTGACCAGGATCCGCCGCCCTCGCACGGGCGGCGGCTCCCAGGGACGGTCGGGCACACCCTCGTGAGCCGGAACGGCTCTGAAGACTTCGTCGTGGCCTGGCCACGACGCCGACAGAACGGAGAGCTCCTGTGCGGCGCACTTTGAGCCCCGCCCACGGCAGTGCCGCGGGCGTCCTCGGTGCTGCCCGGGAGCCTGACGGGAGACTGCCCGAATGCTCGACAACGAGAACGAACCCAACGCAGATGTGACGGAGGAGACCGCCGGCACCCGGGCCAAGGCCCCCGGCCGCCGCAAGGCGGCACGGCCCGCGGGCCCGCCGCCCGAGACCGAGGACGAGGCCGTTCCCGCGGTGATCACGGTCCCCGCGTCGGCGGTCCCGGCGACCCCGCAGGTCCAGGAGTCCTCGGAGGCCGGAGAGACCGAGGAGGACGAGGAGTCCGCTCCGGCCGTGGCGCCGGTGCGGAGCGAGCGGCGTGCCGCGCGTCCGGCCGGGCCTCCGCCGGAGGACGAAGAGGTGCCGGCGGTGATCACGGTGAGTGAGCCCCGGCCCGCCGCCGTGCCCGTCGTCGAGGCCGGCCCCGCCGAGCCGCCGGCCGTGGTGACGGTGCGCAACGAGCGGCGTGCCGCCCGGCCCGCCGGACCGCCGCCGGAGGAGATCGACGCGGAGGAGGCCGCCGAACTCGGCCCCGACACCGAGCTCGCCGAGCCGGTCGAGGACCTGGCCGAGGTGACCGGCGAGGCCGAGGCCGTGCTGGAGGCCGCCGCGGCGCTGGAGCCCGTGAAGCGCACCAGGACCCGCAGGCGCAAGCCCGCCGAGTCCCCGGAAGCCGCTGAGGCCGCGCCGGAGACCGCCGAGGCCGAGCCGCCGACCGCGGAGCCCGTCAAGGCCGCGGAGGTCACGGAGCCGGCCGTGGAGGCCGTGGAGCCCGCGGTCGTGGAGCCGAAGAGGACCCGCAGGCGGACCGTCCGCAAGGCCGAGCCGGCCGTCGAGGCCGACCGGGACGAGGCCGCGGCCTCCGCCGAGCAGCCCGCGCCGCTGGTCGCCGATCCGTTCGCCGCCGCTTTCGCCCAGCCGTTCGCCACTCCCTTCGCCCCGCCGGTGGAGGTCGCGCCCGCCGCCGAGACCGAGCCCGAGCCCGAGCCCGCAGGGGCCCCGGACGTGCTGTTCCAGCCGCCGATGGTGGTGTTCCAGCCGCCCACGGTGATCGAGCCCAAGCCCGTTCCGTCCGCCGGGCAGCCGCCCGTGGAGGAGGAGGCCGAGGAGGCCGAGGAACCCGAGGCGGGGGAAGAGGACGAGACCGAGGACCTCGAGCGGCCCACCCGTCGTCGGCGCCGCAGGGGCGGCCGGGGCAGGGGCCGCGGCCGGGACGAGTCCGGTGAGGACGAGGGCGCCGAGGAGATCGGCGAGTCCGCCGAGCCCGAGAAGGGCGCCGAGGCCGCGAAGCCCGCCGGAGCCGTGCAGGAAGAGCCCGCCGAGGAGGAGGGCGAGTCCGAGGAGGAGGCCGAGGAAGGCGCCGAGTCCGAGGAGGGCCTGTCCTCCAGCCGTCGCCGTCGCCGTCGCCGCCGCCGTTCGGGGGGCGGGGAGGACGAGCCGCACCCCGACGACCCGCCGAACACCGTGGTGCGGGTGCGCACGCCCCGGATCACCCGGATCGAGGACGAGGTCCAGGCGGTGCGGGGCTCCACCCGGCTGGAGGCCAAGAAGCAGCGCCGCCGTGAGGGCCGTGAGCACGGCCGCCGCCGCCCGCCGATCATCACCGAGGCCGAGTTCCTGGCCCGGCGCGAGTCGGTCGAGAGGGTCATGGTGGTGCGGCAGCAGGGCGAGCGCACCCAGATCGGGGTGCTGGAGGACGGCGTCCTCGTCGAGCACTACGTGGACAGGGCCAGCCACCAGTCCTACGTCGGCAACGTGTACCTGGGCAAGGTCCAGAACGTCCTGCCGTCGATGGAGGCGGCGTTCGTCGACATCGGCAAGGGCCGCAACGCCGTGCTGTACGCGGGCGAGGTCAACTGGGACGTGGCGGGCCTGGTGGGCCAGCCGCGGCGGATCGAGTCGGCGCTCAAGTCCGGCCAGTCGGTGCTGGTGCAGGTCACCAAGGACCCGCTGGGCCACAAGGGCGCCCGGCTGACCAGCCAGGTCTCGCTGCCCGGCCGCTACCTGGTGTACGTGCCGGACGGTTCGATGACCGGCATCAGCCGCAAGCTCCCGGACGCCGAGCGCTCCCGGCTCAAGTCGATCCTGCGCCGGATCATGCCGGAGAACGCGGGCGTCATCGTCCGCACCGCGGCCGAGGGCGCCTCGGAGGAGGAGCTGGCCGGCGACGTCAACCGGCTGGCGGCCCAGTGGGAGCAGATCCAGAAGCAGATGAAGACGGCCACCGCGCCGTCGCTGCTGCACGGTGAGCCGGACATGACGGTCCGGGTCATCCGCGACATCTTCAACGAGGACTTCGTCAAGCTGGTCGTGTCCGGCGACGGGATCTGGGACCAGGTCCAGGACTACGTGGACGGGGTCGCCCCGCACCTGGCGGACCGGACCGAGAAGTGGGACGGCGGGAGCGACGTCTTCTCGCACTACCGGATCGACGAGCAGCTGGCCAAGGCGCTGGAGCGCAAGGTGTGGCTGCCGTCCGGCGGATCGCTGGTCATCGACCGCACCGAGGCGATGACCGTCGTCGACGTCAACACCGGGAAGTTCACCGGGCAGGGCGGCAACCTCGAGGAGACCGTCACCCGCAACAACCTGGAGGCGGCCGAGGAGATCGTCCGCCAGCTGCGGCTGCGCGACCTCGGCGGCATCATCGTGGTCGACTTCATCGACATGGTGCTGGAGTCCAACCGGGACCTGGTGCTGCGCCGCCTGCTGGAGTGCCTGGCCCGCGACCGCACCAAGCACCAGGTCGCCGAGGTCACCAGCCTCGGCCTGGTGCAGATGACCCGCAAGCGCGTCGGCAGCGGCCTGCTGGAGGTCTTCTCCGAGATCTGCGAGTGCTGCAACGGGCGGGGCATCCACGTCCAGCTCACGCCGGTGGACGAGGGCAAGCCCGAGGCCGTCCAGAGCGGTCGCAAGCGCAAGCGCAAGGGCGAGATCGAGCGGGTCGTCGAGGCCAAGCTCTCCCGGCAGGAGGTCGAGCAGGCCAGGCCCGCCGAGGAGACCGTGGAGAAGGAGCCGCCGGTCGTCGTCTCCGTCGCCGAGCTGCCCGCCGTCGAGCCCCAGCCGGCCAAGCCGCGCCGTGCCCGCCGTACCCGCCCGGCCGGTCCGCCGCCCGAGGAGTTCGAGGACATCGGCACCGTCGCCCTCACCCTCGAGGGCGGCGAGACCGTCCGTGTGGAGGCCGTGGTGGGCAACGGAGACCTGGCCGACCCCGAGGCGGCCGTCGAGCCGGCCGAGCCCGCCGAACAGGGGGCCGAGCAGCTCACGGTCGAGGCCGCGGAGCAGGAGTCGGGAGAGCCGGAGGAGTCGGCTCCCAAGCGCCGCCGCACCCGCCGCCCCACCCGCGCCGAGAAGATCGAGGCGGCCAAGGCCGAGGTCACCGAGTAGGTCCCGTCCGGGCCCGAGGGCTGACGAGGCGAACCCGGCCGGAGGAACGACGTTCCTCCGGCCGGTCGTCTTCCGGGAGGATCCCGCGGGGGCGACCGATTCGCCTTTCTCCGCGGGGCTCCGGTAGTCTGAACGGCGGGCGTGTTCCAGCACGCCCCGATTCGCCTCCGACAGGGGCGCGTGCCTCATCCGAGGCGAGCAGAGAGCACCGGAAGTCGGCTTCGGTCGTTCTTCGCGGTGTGCCGTCCGGGCTTCAGCCGGGATAGGCCCTCACGCAGGGGCTCTGGAAGAAACAAGCGAAAGGTATCGCTGTGTACGCGATTGTCCGTGCGGGTGGACGCCAGGAGAAGGTCGCCGAGGGCGACGTCCTGAACGTCGACAAGCTGGGGGCCGAGGTCGGCGCCACCGTCACCTTCCCGGCGGTGCTGGTCGTCGACGGCGAGAAGGTCGTCTCCGCCGCCGACGAGCTGGCCAAGTTCACGATCAGCGCCGAGGTGCTCGGCGCGGTCAAGGGCCCCAAGATCAACATCATGCACTACCGCAACAAGACCGGGTACAAGCGTCGCCAGGGCCACCGTCAGCCCTACACCCAGGTCAAGATCACCGGCATCTCCGCGAAGTAAGGAGTCCCTGAAATGGCACACAAGAAGGGCGCATCGTCCAGCCGTAACGGTCGCGACTCCAACGCCAAGCGCCTCGGAGTCAAGCGCTACGGTGGTCAGGCCGTGCAGGCCGGCGAGATCATCATCCGCCAGCGCGGCACCCACCACCACCCCGGTCTCAACGTCGGCATCGGCCGTGACGACACGCTGTTCGCGCTCGTCGCCGGCACCGTCGAGTTCGGCCGTTACCGCGGCCGTCGTGCCGTGAGCATCGTCCCGGCCGCGGAGTAATCCGCACGGGCGACTGGTTGTACCGAGGGCGGACCTGCACTGGTCCGCCCTTGTCTTTTGTCCGGCAGATCTTCGTCCGGATGGCTTTCCGCTCGGGAAGCCCCACCCCGGCTGATACAGGAGCGCACAGTGGCTGACTTCGTGGACCGGGTCGTCCTGCACATCGCGGCGGGTAACGGCGGGCACGGTTGTGCCTCCGTGCACCGCGAGAAGTTCAAGCCGCTCGGCGGCCCGGACGGAGCGAACGGGGGCAAGGGCGGAGACGTGATCCTGGAGGTCGACTCCAACACCTCCAGCCTGCTGGACTACCACCGCCGCCCGCACCGCAAGGCGGGCAACGGCAAGCCCGGCGCCGGAGCCCTGCGCAACGGCGCCAACGGCGAGGACGTCCTGCTCAAGGTGCCGAACGGCACGGTCGTGAAGACCAAGGACGGCGAGGTCCTGGCCGACCTGGTCGGCGAGGGCACCCGCTACATCGCGGCGCGGGGCGGGCAGGGGGGCCTGGGCAACGCGGCCCTGGCCTCGGCCAAGCGCAAGGCGCCCGGTTTCGCCCTGCTGGGCGAGCCCGGCGACGAGCTCGACGTGGTGCTGGAGCTCAAGACCGTCGCGGACATCGCGCTGGTGGGCTTCCCCAGCGCCGGCAAGTCCTCGCTGATCGCGGCCCTCTCCGCCGCCAAGCCCAAGATCGCCGACTATCCGTTCACCACGTTGATCCCCAACCTGGGCGTGGTCAGCGCGGGCGAGAACGTCTTCACCGTCGCCGACGTGCCCGGCCTGATCGAGGGCGCCAGCCAGGGCAAGGGCCTGGGCCTGGAGTTCCTGCGGCACATCGAGCGCTCCTCGACGCTGGCGCACGTCCTGGACTGCGCCACCCTGGAGCCGAACCGCGACCCGATCACCGACTTCGAGATCATCGAGCGTGAGCTCGCGGCCTACGACGAGCTGCTCGCCGGGGAAGGCGTGGTGCCGCTGCGGGACAGGCCCCGCATCGTGGTGCTCAACAAGGTGGACGTCCCCGACGGCAAGGACCTGGCCGAGCTCGTCCGCCCCGAGTTCGAGGCGCGCGGCCTGCGCGTCTTCGAGGTCTCGGCCGCGGCCCACATCGGGCTGAAGGAGTTGTCGTTCGCGATGGCCGAGATGGTCGCCGCGCACCGCGCCGCCCAGCCCGAGCAGGAGCCGACCCGGCTGGTGTTGCGCCCGACCCCGGTCGCGGGACCGGAGTTCGAGGTCAAGACGCTGGGCGACAACCAGTATCTGGTCACCGGGACGAAGCCGGTCCGCTGGGTGCGCCAGACCGACTTCCAGAACGAGGAGGCCGTCGGCTACCTCGCCGACCGGCTGAACCGGCTCGGTGTGGAGGACGCGCTGCGCAAGGCGGGCGCCGAGGAGGGCGCCACCGTCATGATCGGCGCCCGGGACGACGCGGTCGTCTTCGACTGGCACCCCGACATCTCCTCCTCCGGTGAGGTCCACATGGGCCCGCGCGGCACCGACCAGCGACTCTCGGACTGGTAATCCGTCCCTTCAGGAGCAGCATGGACACCCTCAGGCCGGCGCTGTCCGGCGCCCGGCGGATCGTGGTCAAGGCGGGATCGTCTTCGCTGACCACACCTCAGGGCACCATCGACGGCGACCGTATCGACGCCCTGGTGGACGTGCTCGCCGAGCGGCGCAAGGCCGGCGGCGAGGTCGTCTTCGTCTCGTCCGGCGCGATCGCCGCCGGGCTCGGCCCGCTCGGGCTCACCCGCCGTCCCACGGACCTCGCCATCCAGCAGGCGGCCGCGAGCGTCGGGCAGGGGCTGCTGGTGGCGCGCTACACCTCCTCCTTCCACCGGTACGGTCTCGGGGTGGGGCAGGTGCTGCTGACGGCCGACGACATGATCCGCCGCGCCCACCACAACAACGCCCAGCGCACCCTGCTGGCGCTGCTGCGGCTGGGCATGGTCCCGATCGTCAACGAGAACGACACGGTCGCCACCGACGAGATCCGCTTCGGCGACAACGACCGGCTCGCCGCCCTGGTCGCCCATCTGGTCCGGGCCGACGCGCTGGTGCTGCTGTCGGACGTCGACGCCCTCTACACCGGCGATCCGCGGCTCCCGGAGTCACGCAAGATCCAGGACGTGCGTTCGGAGAGCGACCTGGAGGGCGTCCAGACGGGGTCGGCGGGCAGCAAGGTCGGCACCGGCGGGATGGTCACCAAGGTCGAGGCCGCCAGGATCGCCACGGGGGCGGGCATCCACACCGTCCTGACCGACGTCTCGGCGGCCGCGCAGGCGCTGGAGGGGGAGCCGGTGGGCACCTACTTCCACCCGAACGGCCAGCGGCCGTCGACCCGGCACCTGTGGCTGGCCCACGCCACCACGGGGCAGGGCAAACTGATCCTGGACGACGGAGCCGTCAACGCGATCGTCAACCGCCGCAAGTCGCTGCTGCCCGCGGGCGTGACGGGGGTGCGCGGCGACTTCGCCGCCGGAGACCCGGTCGACCTGTGCGGTCCCGACGGGCGGACCGTCGCGCGCGGTCTGGTGCACTACGACGCCTCCGAGATCCCCGACCTCATGGGCAGGTCCACCCGCTGGCTCGCCCGCGAGCTGGGCCCGGAGTACGAACGCGAGGTCATCCACCGGGACGATCTGGTGGTGCTCGACCCGCCGCGCTGACGGCGGAGCGGAACTCGGCGGACCGAGGCGTCCGCGGGCAGGATAGGAGGCCGGTCAGATCGGCCGGCCGAGGAGGAGCGGCTCACAGGAGCCGGGAACAGGAGCAGGCGATGAGCGAGGGCACGCGCGAGCAGGTTCTGGAGGTGGCGGCCCGCGGGCGGGCCGCGGCGGCGGACCTCGCTCCGCTCCCGCGCAGCGCCAAGGACGCCGCGTTGCACGCCGTCGCGGACGCGCTGACCGCCCGGGCCGAGGAGATCCTCGCCGCCAACGCCGTCGACATCGAGCGCGCGAAGGAGTCCGGCACGCCCGCCTACATGCTGGACCGGCTGGCGCTGTCCACCGACCGGCTGGAGCAGATCGCAGCGGCCGTCCGCGAAGTGGCGGGGCTGCCCGACCCGGTCGGCGAGGTCGTGCGCGGCTACACCCTGCCGAACGGCCTGGAGCTCCGCCAGCTGCGGGTGCCGCTGGGCGTGGTCGGCATCATCTACGAGGGCCGTCCCAACGTGACCGTGGACGCCGCCGCCCTGACGTTGAAGAGCGGCAACGCCGTCCTGCTGCGCGGCTCCTCGTCGGCGTACGACTCCAACGTCGCGCTGGTGAACGTCATGCGCGACGCGCTCGAGGGCACGGACGTGCCGGTGGACGCGATCCAGCTCGTCCCCGGCCGCGACCGCGAGTCGGTCAAGCACCTCATGCGGGCCCGCGGCCTGGTGGACGTGCTCATCCCGCGCGGCGGCGCCTCGCTCATCAACTCCGTCGTCGAGGAGTCGACGGTCCCCGTCATCGAGACGGGCGTCGGCAACTGCACGGTGTACGTGGACGGTGACGCCGACGTCGAGATGGCGCTGGGCATCCTCGTCAACGCCAAGACGCAGCGCCCGTCCGTCTGCAACGCCGCCGAGACGTTCCTGGTGCACAAGGACATCGCGGACGTGTTCGTGCCGCGTGCCCTGGAAGCGCTCAAGGACAAGGGCGTGACCGTGCACGGTGACGAGCGCGTGCGCTCCTACGGCGCCGACGTCGTGGAGGCGACGGAGGAGGACTACCGCACCGAGTACCTGTCGCTCGACATCGCCGCGGCGGTCGTCGACTCGCTCGACGACGCGGTCAAGCACATCCGCGCCTACAGCTCCGGCCACACCGAGGCGATCGTCACCAACTCGCAGCAGGCCGCCAAGCGTTTCGTCTCGCTGGTGGACTCCGCGGCCGTCGCGGTCAACGCCTCGACCCGCTTCACCGACGGCGGGGAGTTCGGTTTCGGTGCGGAGATCGGCATCTCCACCCAGAAGCTGCACGCGCGCGGTCCGATGGGCCTGCCCGAGCTGACCTCGACCAAGTACGTCTTCACCGGCGAAGGGCACCTGCGGGGCGTCTGAATGTGACATCACGGTTATTGATGTCACATGCGGGGTGTGGTCTCATAAAGTGTTGTGATCCGCGACACGCCTCCCGAGGCCACCCCCCGCGTGTTTCCCCGCCGTCAACTGCTCAAGGGCGCCGCGTTCGGCGCGGTCGCCTCGGGCCTGGTCGCCTTCCCCGGCCGTGCCGCCATCGCCGTACCCGCGCTGCGCGGCACCGTTGAGGGCACGACGCTCGCCCGCACCCTGCGACTCGGCAAACCGGGCAAGGGCGGATACCGGAAGATAGTCGCCGGTCCGGGCGAACCTCATCTCCTGCGCGACGACCTGGGCGGTACCGCCGCGGCCGGCCGCGTCTCGAAACGGCGCGAACTGCTGTCGTTCGTCCATCTCACCGACGTGCACATCATCGACGCGCAGTCCCCGGCCCGGGTGGAGTACCTCGACCGGCTGAGCGACCGGGGCGGGGTCCTGTCGTCCTTCCCCGTCACCGGCGGCTACCGGCCTCAGGAACTGCTGACCACGCAGGTCGCCGAGTCCATGGTCCGGGCGGTCAACCGGATCGGGCGCGGCCCCGTCCTGGGCGCGCGTCCGTCGTTCACCATCAACACCGGCGACGCCGCCGACAACGCCCAGTACAACGAGGTCCGCTGGATCATCGATGTGCTGGACGGCAAGCGGATCCGTCCGGACTCCGGCGATCCCCGCCGGTACGAGGGCGTCATGGCGTGGTCCGACGCCCGCTACTGGCACCCGCACGGAGGCGACGACCTGCCGAAACGCGAGCACGGCTTCCCCACCGTCCCCGGCCTGCTCCCGGCGGCGCGCCGCCCGTTCACCGCGACCGGTCTGAAGACCCCGTGGCTGGCCGTCTACGGCAACCACGAGGCGCTCGTCCAGGGGAACCTGCCGCTGCTGCCCGTCTTCAGGGAACTGGCCGTCGGCAATGTGAAGATCACCGCTCCGGTGAGCGACGCCGAGCGCCGTGAGGTCGCGGACGCCCTGCGCAAGGGCGACAAAGCCGCGGTCAAGCGGATGACGGAGAGCCGTTCGAAGGTCTTCCGCGAGGTCACGCCCGACCCGGACAGGCGGCTGCTCTCCCGCGCCGAGGTCATCCGCGAGCACGGGACGCATCACGGGTACACCGCTGCGAACCTGAAGAACGGCACCGCCTACTACGCGTTCGACAGGGGAGTGGTGCGCGGCCTCGTCCTGGACACCTGCAATCCCGCCGGCTACTCGGAAGGCTCCCTCGACAGCGCCCAGTTCGCCTGGCTGGAACGCGAACTCGTCAAGGGCTCCAGCCGCTACGTCGGCGAGGACGGCCGGATCGTCCGGCGGAGGGCGGCCGACAGGCTGTTCATCGTGTTCAGCCACCACACCATCGAGACCCTCACCAACGGGCTCGGCGGTGACCGGGTGCTGGGCAAGGAAATAGAGAAGCTCCTGCTGCGCTTCCCGAACGCTGTCCTGTGGGTCAACGGCCACACCCACGTCAACGAGGTCATCCCGCACCGGCGCAAGAAGGGCCCCAAGGGCGGTTTCTGGGAGGTCAGCACCGCCGCCCACATCGACTGGCCGCAGCAGAGCCGCATCCTGGAACTCGCCGACAACCGCGACGGCACCCTGTCGGTGTTCGCCACCGTCATCGACTCGGCGGCCCCGGCCTCCCACCAGGGCCGCCTCGACGATCCCGACCGGCTGGCAGCCCTCTCCCGAGAGTTGTCCGCCAATGACTGGCAGCCCCACCTCGACGGCTCGGGCAAGCCCGAGGACCGCAACGTGGAACTGCTCCTCCCCGCCCCGTTCTAATTCGGTGAGGCGTCGCCGCGGCGGCCGAGGCGGTCGAAGACCGCGCCGGCCAGGTCCGCGGCGCCGCCCGCCACGTCGCGGACCTTGCCGACGAACGGGTCGGCGGTCTGCTCCCAGGACTCCTTGTAGGTGCGGGCGGTGTTCTTCACCTCTTCGGTGAAGGACGCGCGGGAGTCGTCGGCGCGGCGCGGGTAGTCGCCGTTGAGGATCGCCTGGTACTCGCCGGAGAGGTGCCACTTGTGGATCTCGGCGAACCGGATGACCGCGAACGGGTGGCTCTGGCGCATGAGGTTGAGGAATTTCAGCACGCCGTCCCGCAGGTCGCCGGTCTCCTCGTACTCGCGGGCCTGGGCCAGGAACGCCTCGGTGGACATCTCGTGCAGCCGCGAGCCGCCGGCGATCTTCATCAGGGCGCGCTTGACCGCGTCGACGTCCTGGCTCGCCAGCAGCCCCGCCCGGTCGGCCGACAGTTCGGCCTTGCGCTGCCACTCCTGCAGCCCGATGAGGATCGCGCCGATCGCGATGTTGCCCAGCGGCAGCCACGCCAGCCGGGAACCCAGCCCGGTCAGGATCAGCGCCATCTGCCGGTAGACGGCGTGCCCGGACAGGACGTGTCCGACCTCGTGCGCGATGACGAACCGCAGCTCCTCTTCGTCCAGCAGGTCGATGAGCCCGGTGTGCAGGACGATGAACGGGTTGTCGGTGCCGATCGCCATGGCGTTCGGCTGCGGGTTCTGCACGACGTACAGCTCGGGGACCTTCGGCATGTCGAGGATGTAGCAGGCGTCCCGGACCATGTCGTTGATGTGGCGGAACTGCCCCTCGCCGACGCGGACCGTGCCGCCGAGGAACATGAGCCTGACGGACCGCTCGCTGATGAGCCCGGACAGTTTGCGCAGTACCACGTCGAACCCCGTGAGCGACCGCAGCGCGATGAGCGCGGAGCGGTCGAGCGGGTGCTCGTAGGAGCGGGAGGAGATTCCGGGGAAACGGACACGAGCACGATCGGGGGTGTTCGTCATATCGGGCATGCTAATCCGACGATCAGGGCCCCTGGCCAGGTTCCCGGAAAAGCGGTCACCTAGGCTAGGTCACCATGAGCGAGCGCCGGGTAGGGATCATGGGCGGGACGTTCGACCCGATCCACCACGGGCACCTCGTCGCGGCCAGCGAGGTACAACATCTCTTCGGGCTGGACGAGGTCATCTTCGTTCCCACAGGTCAGCCTTGGCAGAAGGCGGACAAGAAGGTCACCGCAGCCGAGGACCGGTACCTCATGACGGTCATCGCGACCGCCTCCAACCCCCGGTTCCGGGTGAGCCGGGTGGACATCGACCGGAGCGGGCCGACCTACACCTACGACACGCTGCGGGACATGCGCGAGTTCCTCGGCAGCGGCACCGACCTCTTCTTCATCACCGGGGCCGACGCACTGGGCCAGATGCTGACCTGGCGCCACGCCGAGAAGATGTTCGACCTCGCCAGGTTCATCGGCTGCACCCGGCCCGGACACGTGCTGGCCGATCCCGGCCTGCCCGAAGGACGGGTGGATCTGGTGGAGGTCCCCGCGCTGGCCATCTCCTCCACCGAGGTGCGCGACCGGGTCAGGGCCGGAGAACCCGTCTGGTAC
The DNA here is from genome assembly GCF_039871655.1 of Actinocorallia sp. B10E7. NCBI lineage: Bacteria > Bacillati > Actinomycetota > Actinomycetes > Streptosporangiales > Thermomonosporaceae > Actinocorallia > Actinocorallia sp. B10E7. The sequence goes on along the minus strand of NZ_JBDPLZ010000001.1, from coordinate 6,824 downwards.
CTGGTGCCGGACGGCATCGTCCAGTACATCAACAAGTGGGAGCTCTACCGCGACTGAATCCGGTACCGCTCGGGCACCTGCTGCAGGTGCCCGAGCGGGGCGCGTCCGACCGGCTGGTCCGGACGGGGAAGCGTGGGCACCTTCTTGGGGATCGGACGGGTCAGGGTGTCCCGCAGCACATGCTCCTCCCCGTGGTGGAAGATCGTCAGTTGCGGCCCCTCCACCAGCTCGTAGACCGCCTCCCGCGAGTTCACCGTCACCTTGATGAGGGATCCCCGGTAGCGCAGCCGGAACTCCAGCCGCACCAGCGTCTCGGGGATACGGGGCTTGAAGCTCGGGTGTCCCTTGTGCCGGCGCAGTCCGCCGAACCCGGCGACCAGCGCGTTCCACGCCCCGGCCAGCGAGGCCAGGTGCAGCCCGTCCCTGGTGTTGTGCTCCAGGTCCCGCAGGTCCATCAGGGAGGTCTCGGTGAGGTAGTCGTGCGCCAGGTCCAGATAGCCCACCTCGGCGGCCATGACGGCCTGCGTCTGCGCCGACAGGGACGAGTCCCGTACGGTCATCGCCTCGTAGTAGCAGAAGTTGCGTTCCTTCTCCTCGTCGGTGAACGCGTCGCTGCACAGGTGCATCGCCAGTACCAGGTCCGCCTGCTTCACGACCTGTTTGCGGTAGAGGTCGAAGTAGGGGTAGTGCAGGAGAAGGGGGTAATGCTCCCCCGGGGTGTGCCGGAAGTCCCAGGGGGCGCCGTCGGTGAACCCGTCGTTCTGTGAGTGGACGCCGAGCCGGTCGTCGAAAGGAATGCGCATCTTGTCGGCGGCGTCGCGCCAGGAGGCGGCCTCCTCGGCCGTCACCTCCAGCCGGTCGGCCTCGTCCGGCAGGGAGAGCACCAGCTCCGCCGCCGCGCGCAGGTTCTTCTGCGCCATGAGGTTCGTGTAGACGTTGTTGTCCACCACCGCGGTGTATTCGTCCGGTCCGGTGACGCCGTGGATGCGGAACATGCCGTCGAGGTCGTGGTGCCCCAGGCCGCGCCACAGCCGAGCCGTGTGGACGAGCAGGTCGACTCCCACCTCGCGGGCGAAGTCCATGTCGCCTGTGGCGTCCAGATAGCGGCTGACGGCGTCGGCGATGTCGGCGTTGATGTGGAACGCGGCGGTGCCCGCCGGCCAGTACCCCGAGCACTCCCCGCCGCTGATCGTCCGCCACGGGAAGGCCGCGCCCTTCAGGCCCAGCAGCGTGGCGCGCGCCATCGCCTGCGGGAGCGTCGAGTAGCGCCAGCGCAGCGCGTCGGCCGCCGCGTCGGGGACGGAGTAGGTGAGCGGGGGCAGGACGAACGTCTCGCTGTCCCAGAAGGTGTGCCCGTCGTACCCGGGGCCCGTCAGGCCTTTGGCCGAGATGACCCGGCGCTCCGCCCTGGCACCGGCCTGCAGGATGTGGAACAGGGCGAACCGGACGGCCTGCTGGACCTCCGGGTCGCCGTCGACCTCGACGTCCGCGCCCCGCCAGAACTCGTCCAGGTAGGCGCGCTGCTCGGTCACCAGGCCGTCCCAGCCGTTCAGCTCGGCTCCCGCCAGCGCCGCGGCGACCTGATCGTGCAGCGCGGGACGGGACCGGTGGCTGGACCAGCCGTAAGCCACGTACTTCACCAGCTTCAGCCGCTCCCCGGGCTTGAGCCGGGTGGCCAGCGTGTACCGGCCGATGTCCTCCTGGGCCTCCACGTCGACTGTCTTCTTGCCGGGGGTCTCCACCTCGTGGCTCATCGCCGCGGCCATCCGCAGCCCGCTGCCCTTGGTCTCGTGCACCAGGACGATCCTGTCGCTGTTGGCCAGGTTCTCCAGGGCGCGCAGAGGACACTCCAGGATCGCCGCGGTACGCGGATCGGCTCCCAGGAAGGGCAGCGGCTCGTTGGCCACCAGCTCGGACTGGATCACCAGCTGCACCTCGGAGTCGAGCGGCTCGAGCTGGTAGCAGATCGCCATGATCGACCGCTGGGTCAGCGACACCAGCCGGGTCGAGGTCATCTTGATCGTGGGACCGGCCGGCGAGCACCACCGCATGGTCCGGGTGAGGGTGCCCGCCCGCAGGTCCAGTACCCGATCGTGGGAGTCCAACCGCCCGAACCGCACGTCCAACGGCTCGTCGTCCACCAGCAGGCGGATGATCTTGCCGTTGGTGATGTTGATCAGGGTCTCGCCGGTCTCCGGATAACCGTAGCCCGCCTCGGCGTAGGGCAGGGGCCTCAGCTCGTACATGGAGTTCAGATAGGTGCCGGGCAGCCCGTGCGGCTCCCCCTCGTCCAGATTGCCGCGCACCCCGATGTGCCCGTTGGAAAGGGCGAAGACGGACTCGGTCTGCGCGAGCCGGTCGAGGTCCAGCGTGGTCTCCCTGATCTGCCAGGGATCCACCTCGTAGGGAATGGCCATAATCGCTCCAGCAGTTCCGCCAGGTCGTTGACCACCAGATCGGCGCCGTGCGCCTTCAACGCCGGCCCGTGGAAGCCGTCCTGTATCCGGTCGACCCCGACGACGGTGCCGAACCGGCCGGCCCGCCCCGCCTCCACCCCGGCGAGGGCGTCCTCGAAGACCGCGCAGAACCCGGCGGGGACGTCGACCGCCGCGGCGCCGGCCAGGAAGGTGTCGGGCTCGGGTTTGCCCGGGAGCCTGCGCTTGCGGGCGACCACCCCGTCGATCCGGGCGTCGAAGAGACCGCTGATCCCGGCCGCCTGCAGCACCTGGACGGTGTTGGCGCTGGAGGAGACCACCGCGGTGTGCATTCCGGCCGCCCGCACCGCCCGGACGTACTCCACCGACCCGGGGAAGACCTTCACCCCCCGCTCGGAGATCAACTCGAGAAGGAGGGTGTTCTTGCGGGCGGCGAGGCCGTGGACCGTCTCGGCCTGCGGAGGGTCGTCCGGACCGCCCTCGGGCAGGGCGATCCCCCGGGAGATCAGGAACGTCCTGACCCCGTCCTCGCGCTTCCTGCCGTCGACGTACTGCCCGTAGTCCTTGACCGGATCGAAGGGGGCCTCGCCCCGAGAGGCCAGGAACGGGTCGAACATCGTCTTCCAGGCCGCGGTGTGCAGCACTGCGGTATCCGTCAGGACACCGTCGAGATCGAACAGGCAGGCCTTCGTCGTCTCGGGTAGTCCCAGCATGTTCCCTGCCCTACCCAGGCCGGGGACCGTTACTCGTTCGGCCAACCGGCACCCGGACGGATACGCTGAGACCGGCAGCATGGGCTACGAGAGGGATCACGACTTCGTGACCGCATCCGAAAGAGCCGTCCAGCTGGTCAGGCTCGCCGCAGAAGCGGCGGCCGACAAGCTGGCCGACGACATCATCGCTTACGACGTGAGCGAGCAGCTGGTGATCACTGACGCCTTCCTGCTCTGCTCCGGCACCAATGACCGTCAGGTCCAGGCCATCGTCGAGGAGGTGGAGAAGCGCCTGCGCGAGGAGGCCGGAGCCAAGCCGGTCCGCCGCGAGGGCCAGCGGGAGGGCCGCTGGGTGCTCCTCGACTACATCGACGTGATCGTGCACGTCCAGCACGAGGAAGAACGCGCCTTCTACGCGCTGGAACGGCTGTGGAAGGACTGCCCGCCGGTCGAACTGCCCGCGGACATCAACGCCCACATGGCCCAGCGCGCCAGGGGCACCGCGTGAGCAGACGCAGGCTCGTTCTCTGGCGGCACGGCCGCACCTCCTGGAACCTCGAGAACCGCTTCCAGGGCAAGACGGACATCCCTCTGGACGAGGTCGGGGTCGCGCAGGCCGAACGCGCGGCCCTGCTCCTGGCCGCGCTCGAACCCACCGCGCTGATCGCCTCTCCGCTGCAGCGCGCGGCCCGCACCGGCCAGGCCCTGGCCGTCCGCACCGGGCTGCCCATCGCCTACGACCCCGACCTCATCGAGCGGGACGGCGGCGAGTGGGAGGGCCTCACCGGAGCCGAGATCCGCGCCCGCTACCCCGCCGAGCACGCCATCTGGCAGCCGCCCGGCGGAGAGACCAGCGCCGAGGTCGCCAAACGGGTCGGCGGGGCGCTGGAGCGCGCCGTCAGCGGCCTGGAGGACGGCGGGCTGCTCGTCGTGGCCTCCCACGGCGCCGCCCTCAGGCTCGGCATGTGCTACCTGCTCGGCCTGCCCGAGGAGTTCTGGGAGCGCATCGGCGGCCTGTCGAACTGCTGCTGGTCCGTGCTGGCCGAGGGCCGCCACGGCTGGCGGCTGATCGACCACAACGCCGGGACCCTTCCCGAACCGGTGCTCAGCGACGACCGCGCCTGACCCCCCAACCGGTTCGAACTCCTCCCGGGAGTCAGATACACTGATCGGGCGCTGGGGATGAAAGTCCACCAGTTGCGGGGCTATAGCGCAGTTGGTAGCGCGCCTCCATGGCATGGAGGAGGTCTGGGGTTCGAATCCCCATAGCTCCACCGATCAGGCCCGTGATCTTCGGATCACGGGCCTTCGGCGTTCCGGGGTTCGTGGACGTCAGATCGCGGTGTAGGCGGCGGTGGTCCGCTCGGCCTGTGCCTTCGCCTCCGCCTCGGGGACGCCGCTCGCCGCGTTGGCCGCGCCCCACAGTTCGCTGCTCTCGGCCATGAATCGGCGGCCTTCGGGTGACACCGACCAGGCCATGGCCTCGGCCGGGTCCAGCGGCTCCCCGCCGGACAGGTGGATCGACAGCCCCAGCAGGGCCGAGTCCCAGCCGACGCCCACAGCACCGGGACCGAACTCCGCCCAGCGCTCGTCGTCCACGTGGGCGATGTGGCACAGCTCGAACCGGGTGCCGTCGCCCTCGGGGGTGAGGGTCAGCTCGATCCAGCTGATGTCGCCGCCGTACTCCCAGGTGGCGCGGAAGGACCGGGGCGGCTCACAGGACTCGACGACTCCGCCCGCGTTGCCCTCCAGCTGGTAGCGTCCGCCGACCTTGAGCTCGCCGGTCACGGGCATGAACCAGCGGGGGATGCGCTCGGCGCTGGTACAGGCGTCCCAGACGTCCTCCAGGTCCGCGGCGTAGGTCTGGCTGATGGTGATGATCCGGGCCTGGCCGGGCTCCAGGACCCGGGTGCCCACCTGGCGGCGGACCGAGTTGAGCTGATGGGTGACATCGATCATGGGGATTTCCTCTCGTCCTGCTCGTCTTGTCGCAGCCTGCGCTCACGTGCGCCTCTGGCCAGCTCGGTCGCCAGCGCGTCCAGGTGCGGGGTCCAGAAGCGACGGAACCTGTTCAGCCACTCGTCCACTTCGGCGAGGGGGGCGGAGTTCACCGCGTACAGGCGCCGCGCCCCCTCGGCCCGCACGTCGGCGAAACCCGAGTCCCGAAGGACCCGCAGATGCTGGGAGACCGCCGGCTGGGAGATGCCGAACTCCTCCTGGATCACCGCGCAGACCTGGCCGGAGGCCAGTTCCCCGTCGGCCAGGAGCTCCAGGATGCGGCGGCGGACCGGATCGCCGAGTACTTCGAACGCATGCACGAGATCACCGTATAGGCATCGGCTTATATAAGGCAATGATTAGACGATGGAGGCGTCGATTCGCGCTGAAGGCCGGACCCCTGTAAGCTCTCACCTCGTTGCCGGGAGATGAACTCGGCGGCGGGGCTATAGCGCAGTTGGTAGCGCGCCTCCATGGCATGGAGGAGGTCTGGGGTTCGAATCCCCATAGCTCCACTTTCGGGGAAAGGCCCCGCCTCGTCAGAGGCGGGGCCTTTCCGCTTCTCCGGGCCATCCCGCGGGCATGGGCTGCGGGACCCCTATCGGGGTGGAGGCCGGGAACGAAGGATCGTCGCGGACGTCCTGCGCCAGAACCCTCAGCACCCGCAGCACCAGGGAAGGATCCCCTGGAGCGACGGGCGCTCGGGCCGCCAGGCGGTCGGTCGCCTCCTCCACCTCGTTCCGGAGGGCGACGCCCCGGGCGGTCAAAACGCCCGAGCCGTCGAGGATCCCGCGGTCCGTCAGCTCCGCCTCAGCGGCCTCCCACTCCCCGTCGCTCCAGCCGCGCGTCGTCTGGACGGAATCCCGCCGCACCTTGCCGGTGGCGACATGGGTGACGCTCGCCTGCAGACCGGTCAGACCCCGCTTCGTCGCGGCGACGACGAAGAACAACGAGGTGACCACGGGCGCGGTCACCCGGCCCAGCGGGGCGGCCCGGCCGGCGAAGTAGCCGTTCCACCAGCCCGTCAGGCCGCTGTCGACCATGGCGGCGGGGACTCCCGCAGGTGGAGACGGGCAAGGTGACTCTTCCGAGAGAAGACCCTGCTTTGGTGTGCTTCGCGGGGCTTTGGAGGTTGACTGAGGTGTAGAGGACGAGCCGGAGGGCTTCGGAAGGTTTGAGGACTCTCAGCAGAGGGCAGGAACCTCGGTTTGACGGATCTTGCGAGGTGCCGTACAGTCGACACTCGTCGGTCGGAAGACCGAAACCTCCCAACGCAGATCGGCTCGAAAGAGCGGATTTGACAGGCTGAAACGGCCTGATAAATTGGAAGGGTTGCTCCGGAGGAAGCCCGAAAGGGTGGACGAAAGAGCGAGTCCGTTTCTTGAGAACTCAACAGCGTGCTAAAAGTCAGTGCCGAAATAACGGCCAGGACCTGTGGTTCTGGTCATCCTCGTCAAGAGGAACCTTTGAGGCAGATGCAAGGTCAGCCAAGACCTTGTTCTTGCCAGTGTCAACACCATGGGTTTGGCTTCCGGGTTTCCCGGGGGTCGTTGGACCTTAATGGAGAGTTTGATCCTGGCTCAGGACGAACGCTGGCGGCGTGCTTAACACATGCAAGTCGAGCGGAAAGGCCCTTCGGGGTACTCGAGCGGCGAACGGGTGAGTAACACGTGAGCAA